>CAVSPL010000001.1:0-244738 GCA_963729765.1 uncultured beta proteobacterium
AGCCTGGCCCTTCACTCGCGATTCAGGCAGTAACCGTAGGAGATAACCGACAACACGCGCCGCCCCGATCCTGCACTACTGCTGAGCACCGGGCGTTTACGATAGCGAAAAATGACTCCTATCGACCTACATGTTTTATGTCTTGATCCTTGAAAGCGATCCCGCACTGCTCAGTGACACCGTGGCCATGGTAAGCAATTCGGTCTGCCAGCCGGTCGGCGTCGCGGATATTCCCGGCGCCCTTGGCGCCTTGTCCGGCATCCGCTTCGACGTGCTGATGGCCGGGCTGTCGCGGGACAGCCCGAACCTCGAAGAATTCATCGTCGCGGTGAAGGCCAGCTATCCGACGCTGCGCGTGATTGCCGGCGCCAGCCAGCGCAACAGTACCCGCCAAGCGCGCATCGTCGATGCGTATCTCGACAGCCCCCTGGATCGCCACGAGCTACGCGCCGCGCTCCGGCTGGCTTTCATCTATGCCGGAACCCGCCTGTCGCGCTGACCGGCGCCGTCGTCAAGCGCTGTCGCGCCGTTCGGCGACCTCGCGCGTGATGCGCACCAGGTCATCGATCCGCAGCGGCTTGGTCACATGCTCGTTGAACTGCGCAGCCCTGGTGAGGTAACGGTCTTCGTCGCGGCCCAGTCCCGTCAGCGCAATCAACGGCAACTTGCGTCCCTTCGGCGTTCCGCGAATCTGCAAGGCGACCTGGACCCCGCTAATGTCGGGCAATCCCAGGTCCAGGAACGCCATGTCGATCGGTTCCTCCGCCGCCAGCCTGACGGCATCGAGGCCGTTGAACGCGGAGACTGCGGTGTGGCCAAGTGTTTCGAGCAGGAGCGCGAGGGTGGTGGCGCCGTCGACGTTGTCGTCGACCACCAGCACCTTGAGCGGCGCCGTTGCGAGCGCCGCAGGCGAGGCCGCCAACGAAGGCAGCGCGGCCCCGTGCTGCGCGCGCGGCAGCACGACCGTGAAACGGCTTCCCGTCCCGGCGCCCTTGCTGGCGACGGTCACCTTGCCCCCATGTAGTTCGACCAGCTGCCTGACCAGGCTCAGTCCGATGCCCAGTCCTCCCTGCGCCTCGACGCCGGTGGCATTCACCTGGACGAAGAGATCGAAGATCGTCGCCATCGATTCGGCGCTCAGGCCGATGCCCTCGTCGCTCACCGTGATCATGACGGTCATGTCGTCGGCGCTGGCCTCGATGCCGATGGCCGCCAGCGGGGGCGAATATTTCGACGCGTTGGTTAGCAAGTTGCTGAACACCTGGACCAGCCGCATCGCATCGCCATTCAGCCAGAGCGGCGTGTCCGGCACGACGCAGCTCAAACGCTGGCCTTTCCCGTCGAGCAGTGGGCGCGTGCTTTCCAGTGCCTGCTCGATCACGTGCTGTACGCTGACGCTCTGGCGGTTGATCTCCAGTTTCCCGGAGCTGATCCGGCCGACCTCCATCAGGTCGTCCACGAGCTCGGCCAGCTGCCGGACCTGGCGTTCGATCACCTCGCGCGCCTTGTTGCGCACGGCGCGGTCGGTGGAAAACCTGATCAGTTGCGCGGCCGACGAAATAGGCGCGAGCGGCCCGCGCAATTCATGGGCGAGGGTCGCGAGGTATTCGTTCTTGCGCCGATCGGCGCGCTGCAGCGAAGCGCCGTCTTCGCGCACCTGGCGCGCATCGTGCTCGCGTTCCGTATGATCGCTGGAAATCGTGAGTACGGTCTCGACCTGTCCTTCCGGATCCAGCGAGGGCAGGGCCCGGGTGATGAAGAAGCGCTCGACCTGATGCCGGTCCGCCTGGGTGAAGTCGAATTCGCGCACACGATTATTGCGCAGCACGTCTTCGATCACCGCGGCCCAGCGCGCGGCGAGGTTGGACGACATGCCGAATTCGTTGGGCCGCTTCCCGATGTAGAACTCGGGCGGACGGCCGGTCAGGGCTTCGATCCGCGGCGACATGAACAGGCAGCGCAGGTCACGGTCGAAGCGGCCGATGATGTCCGGCAGGTACAGGGCGACCGAGGCCAGGTCCAGTTCGCGCTGGCGTGAAGCGCTGCGCGCCTGGGTCGCTTCCGTGATGTCGACGATTGCGCCGTTGACGCCTGCAGGCTGACCCTTGCCGTCAAGTCTGACGCGGCCGCTGCCGCGCACGTAACGAACCGACGCGTCGTCGAGACATATCCGGAACCGGATCGCGTAATCGTCACCCTTGCGCATGGCGGCATCGATGGCTGCGTCGACTTCGGCCAGATCGTCCGGATGCACGCGTTGGCGGAACATGGAATGCGTCACAGGCATGTCGGTCGGCCAGCCGAAAATCGCGTAGTGGTGCTGCGACCAGCGTATGGTATCGGCTTGCGGATCCCAGAAAAAGGTGCCGATCCCGGCCGATTCGATGACGTGTTTGTACTCGTCGAGCCGCGTCACGGTGTCCGTGCGGCGCTCGCCGGCCACGCCGTTCGTGCCTGCCGGCGCTTGCCGGCGGCCGCGCGCCGCCAGCCCCATGCCGATGCCAAGGCCGAAAGCGATTGCCGACGATGTCAGCGCTAGCCACTCCATGTATGCATTCCTGTGAATACTGCTCGTCGAATGGCGGCCATCGCCGTGGCGCTTACTGCCGCGACGTCGACTGCAAAAAAAGTGTCGATGGGAGCGAGGATGTCGTCCAGCGAGCAGGGCTTGGTCAAGCGCTGGTCGAACCCGGCGCCGAGGATGCGCTCCATTATGTCGTCGCCACCGCCAGTGATCGCAATCAGGAATTGATCGCCGCAGGCGCGGGCCGATCGCACCTGCTGCGCAAACTCGTAGCCCGACATGCCCGGCATATTAATGTCCGAGCAAACCACGTGAGGGCAAAACCGCGCATTGAGCGCCAGGCCGTCTTCACCGGTATGGGCGACTTCGACCGTGTACCCGTGCAAATCCAGCAGCATTTGCAGCATCTCGGCAGCTTCCTGGTTATCGTCCACAATCAAAACGCGCTTCTGCTCTGGTAGCTGATCGCTCATTATTTCCTTAAAAGCTAGAACTGAACGGTTCCTTCCGCATGCCCACCATCAATTTTCACAAAAAAATCCTCGTTCAGCAACTGAATTTGACAAAATTGATTAAATTCTAAGAATGTTGACCGTTTGGGAACGCGCAACGAGGACACCTCATCGTTGCAGGACAATTTATTCGCCTCGAACTTGGTTCAGGCGGATAGAGCTTGCTCAACAGAAAGGTCAACGATGTCGATCGCACGAGGTTTTATTGAACTGAACCGGCGCTGCAGTCGCGCCTTCGATGGCGCGATAGTGCCTGAAAAATTCCGGACAGACGGCAATCGCGACTTCATCGACAATTTTGCAAGGAAGTATCTGAAGCCGGGACTCACCGTCTACGACGTGGGCGGAGGTAAACAGCCCTACATCAACCGCGAAACCAAGGAGAAACTCGGGCTCAAGGTCGTCGGGCTGGATATCGACGCGAATGAACTGGCGCGCGCGCCGCAGGGTTTATATGACCAGGTCGTCTGTGCGGATATCACCCAGTTTGCCGGCCCGGGAACGGCGGACCTGCTGGTGTGCCAGGCCTTGCTCGAGCACGTGAGCGACGTGGGCTCGGCATTCAGGTCGTTTGCATCGATCCTGCGTCCGGGCGGGCGCGCCGTCATTTTTGTGCCCTCACGCAATGCCGTGTTCGCCCGGCTCAACCTTTTGCTTCCGGAAAAATTCAAGCGCTGGGTGCTGTTCCAGATATTTCCCCAGGCGCGCGTCGATGGAGGTTTCCGCAGCTTTTACGATCGCTGCACGCCGCGGGAATTCCGACAATTAATGAAAGAAAACGGTCTCCAGGAAGTCGAGTTCCGCCCCTATTACGAGAGCGCCTATTTTTCGTTTTTCTTCCCTGCCCATATGCTCTGGCGACTATGGACCTATTTGTTTCGCATCGTGAAGGGCGACCAGGCTGCGGAAACCTTCTGCCTCGCTTTTGTCAAAAAGCCTTGAAACTGGCTCCCCCAGCGCAGGGGAGCGCATATCACGCCTTGACCGCCACCGGCGCCTGCGCGCTCGCCGTGCTGCGGTAGTGGTCCACCATCTTGTAGCGTTTCGCGTACAGCCCGAACGCGATCGCGGCAAGGAGCGCAAAGGCGGCGAAGAAGTACATCTGGAAGGCGATCACGCCTATCTGGAAGCGCGATCACGCCCACGCCCGGATCGGCGATCGTCCTGAGTCACCGTGTCGTTCTTGACGGCCGCGTTCACGAGCAGCACCCACAGGTTGCCGACGGTGACCGCCAGGTTCCAGAAGCGCCATGATCACGCCCTTCATCGCGGCCGGCGCCTGGCTGTAGGCGAACTCGAGGCCGGTGGCCGAGACCAGCACCTCGCCGAGCGTCAGCAGCGCGTAGGGCAGGATCTGCCAGGCGATCGAGGTCGGCGTGCCGGCGTCGATCGACGAGCTGGATGGCGCCGACGACGATCCAGGCCAGGGCCGAGAAGGCGATGCCGGCCGTCATGCGGCGCAGCGCCGTCGGCTCGAAGCCCAGCTGCGCGCAGCAGCGGGAAGAGCACGAGGTTGTTGAACGGGATCAGCAGCATCACCAGCAGCGGGTTGAGCGCCTGCATCTGCGCCGGCAGCAGCGTGAACCAGCCGAAGACCGAGCAGGTCGTGATCATCGCATTGGCCTGCACCACCCAGGTCGAGGCCTTCTGGTCGAACAGCGACCAGAACGGCGTGACCAGCGCGAACACGATCAGGATGCGCAGCACGGCGCGCACGCCGTCGACCGCCTCGTCCGGATGCAGGCCGCGCGCGCGCTCGAGCTGCATCGAGGTGCCGATGCCGCCGAAGGCGAGCAGCAGCACCAGCGCCGGTACAGGCGCGCGATCACGAAGCCCCAGCGCACGGCGTCATCGCCAGCGACGACGCACGGCGCCAGCCGACGCCGAGCCAGCGCGACGATCGAGGCCCGGACGGCCCTGGCCCGGCGCGTGCGCCAGCAGCGCGGTGCGCGCGACGCGCGTGAACGAGTGCGGGATCGGCGGCGGCGGGCGGCACGTGCACGTACTGCTTGCGGCCGAGCCAGAAGCACCATGGTCGCGATGAACATCAGGACGCCGGGGATGCCGAAGGCGACCGCCGGGCCGTAGTTCTTCAGGAACAGCGGCATCAGCAGCGAGGCGAAGAACGAGCCGAAGTTGATGATCCAGTAGAAGGCGTCGAACACGACCTTCGCCAGGTGCTTGTTGGTCTGGTCGAACTGGTCGCCGACGAAGGACGCGACCAGCGGCTTGATGCCGCCCGAGCCGAGCGCGATCAGGAACAGGCCGGCGTAGAAGCCCGTTGACGTTGTCCTCGAAGATCGCCAGGCAGGCGTGGCCCGCGCAGTAGACGAGGCTGAGCCAGAGGACCGTGTTGTACTTGCCGAAGAAGCGGTCGGCCAGCCAGCCGCCGAGCAGCGGGAAGAAGTAGACGCCGATGACGAAGGTGTGGAAGACGTCCTTCGCCTCGCCGGTGCGCTCGGCCTCCGGCAGGAACATCAGCAGGCGTCGAGATCAGGAACGGCGTCAGGATGTTGCGCATCCCGTAGAAGCTGAAGCGCTCGCAGCCTTCGTTGCCGATGATGTAGGGATCTGGCGGGGCATGCGGCCGCTGGTGGCGGTCGTCTTCGGCTGGCTCATGGGCGCATCCTGGGAATGGGTAAGACGCGATCCTATGATGCCGCTGAGGTCTTTGCAACCGCTAAATGACAGAGCTTCAGCACGCCTCGTAGTTTTGCTACTTTCGATGCCATGCCATGCAAATATTATTTGCATATAAGTCGTTGAATGCAAAGGATATATGCACGAATACCGGGTGCTCGCCGCAGATTGTAAAATCATAAAACCTGCTGTATATTGCGTAAAAATCACCAACCGGATCTTGCCATGACCCAGACCTCCACGCACAACACCGAATGGTGGCGCGAAGCCATCATCTACCAGGTATACCCGCGCAGCTACCTCGACACCAACGGCGACGGCGTGGGCGACATCCCCGGCATCACCAAAAAGCTCGACTACATTGCCGGCCTGGGCGTGAACATCGTCTGGCTCTCGCCTTACTTCAAGTCGCCGATGAAGGACTTCGGCTACGACATCTCCGACTACTGCGACGTCGATCCGCTGTTCGGCACCCTGGCCGACTTCGATGCGATGATCGCCAAGGCGCACAGCCTGGGCCTGAAAATCATGATCGACCAGGTGATGGCGCACACGGCCGACGCCCACCCGTGGTTCGCCGAAAGCCGCTCGAACCGCGACAACCCGAAGGCCGACTGGTACGTGTGGGCCGACGCCGCCCCGGACGGCAACCCGCCGAACAACTGGATGTCGGTCTTCGGCGGCTCCGCCTGGCAGTGGGACACGCGCCGCAAGCAGTACTACATGCACAACTTCCTGGTCAGCCAGCCGCAGCTCAATTTCCATAACCCGGACGTGCAGCAGGCCCACCTGGACGCGCTGCGCTTCTGGCTCGAGCGCGGCGTCGACGGCGTGCGCATGGACGCCTGCAACTACCACTTCCACGACACCGAACTGCGCAGCAATCCGCCCGCACTGACGCGCGATACGGCCTCGGTCACCGACGTCAACCCGTACGGCATGCAGGCCCACATCTACGACAAGACGCGTCCCGAGAACATCGCCTTCCTGCAGAAGGTGCGCACCCTGCTCAACGAATACAGCGCCGTCTCGATCGGCGAAGTCGGCGCCGACGATGCGCTGGCCTGCATGGCCGAGTACACGGCCGACGGCGACAAGCTGCACATGGCCTACAGCTTCAATTTGCTGACCCCGCAGTTCACGGCCGCGCACATCCGCACCCAGGTCGAGGAATTCGAAGCGCGCGTCAAGGGCGGCTGGGCTTCCTGGTCGGTCGGTAACCACGACGCCATCCGCGTGATGACGCGCTGGGGCGGCGACAACGCGCCGGCCTCGTTCGCGTCGATGATCCTGGCGATGCAGCTGTCGCTGAAGGGCACGCCTTGCCTGTACCAGGGCGACGAACTGGCGCTGCCGGAAGCGGACGTGCCGTTCGAGCTGCTGCAGGACCCGTACGGCATCACCTTCTGGCCCGAGTTCAAGGGCCGCGACGGCTGCCGCACGCCGATGCCGTGGACGAACGCCGCGCCGAACGCCGGCTTCACCGAGGGCACGCCATGGCTGCCGGTCGCCGTGCCGCACCTGGCGGCCTCGGTGTCGCAGCAGGAGTTCGACCCTGCCTCGGCCCTGAACGCCGCGCGCCGCATCATCCACTGGCGCCAGAGCCTGCCGCAGCTCACGCGCGGCGACATCTCCTTCTTCGATGCGCCGGAACCGGTGCTGGCGCTGCGCCGCACGCTCGACGGCGAAGCCGACCGTGCTGGCCGCCTTCAACCTGTCGGCCGAAGCCGGTGACGCATCGACTGGCCGGAGACGGCAGGCGCGCAGATTCTTGCGGGCCACGGCCTGCCGGGCGAAGCGGTCGAACGGCCGCGTCACGCTGCCGGCCTACGGCGCCTGGTTCGGCACGCTGGCCTGATGGGCAACGCGCCCGAGCTCGAGAAATTCGGGCGCACCGCCTTTGCCGACGGCCCGCGCCTGCTGGCCGACATCGGCGCCACGCATGCGCGCTTCGCACTGCAGACGGCGCCCGGCGTGTTCCGCCACGTCGCCGTGCTGAAGTGCGAAGACTTCGACGGCGTCGTGCCGCTGCTGCGCTTCTACCTGGCGCAGCACGCGGACCTGAACCTGCAGCACGCCGCCTTCGCGGTGGCCAACCCGGTCAACGGCGACCAGGTGCGCATGACGAACCGCGCCTGGGCCTTCTCGACCGAGGCGGTGCGGCGCGAGCTGGGCCTGTCGACGCTGCTGGTGGTGAACGACTTCACGGCGCTGGCGATGGCCATTCCCGTGCTCACGCAGGACGACCTGATGCAGGTCGGCGGCGGCAAGGCGGCGGCGAATGCCGTCATCGGCGTGCTGGGGCCGGGCACCGGGCTCGGTGTCTCGGGCCTGATTCCGACCGCCGACGGTTTCGTCACCCTGGGCAGCGAAGGCGGGCACGTGAACTTCGCGCCCGGCGACGAGCGCGAGTTCGCGATCCTGCAGCACGCCTGGCGCGCCTGGCAGCACGTGTCGAACGAGCGCCTGATTTCCGGGCCGGGCATGGAATTGATCCACGAAGCGCTGGCCCTGCGCAATGGCGTCGCCGCGCCTGCGCGCTCGTCCGCCGAGATCCTGGCCTGTGCGCTCGACCAGGACGACGCGCTCTGCATCGAGGTGCTGGAGGTCTTCTGCGGCATGCTGGGCGCCGCCGCGGCCAATCTCGCCGTGACGCTGGGCGCCTTTGGCGGCATCTTCATCGGCGGCGGCATCGTGCCGCGCATGCGGGAGTGGTTCGCACGCTCGCCGTTCCGGGCGCGCTTCGAAGCCAAGGGGCGCTTCTCGCACTACCTGGCCGACATCCCGACCTATGTCATCACCACGCCGAATCCCGCCTTCCACGGCGTGGCGACCATCCTCTCCGAACACCTGCGCGGACGCAGCGGCGCCAACACGCTGATGGACCGCATCAAGCAGCTGCGCCACGAACTGACGCCGGCCGAGCAGCGCGTCGCCACCCTGGTGCTGGAGCAGCCGCGCCTGGTGCTGAACGAGCCGATCGCCGAGATCGCGCGCGGGGCCGAAGTGAGCCAGCCGACCGTGATCCGCTTCTGCCGCTCGCTGGGCTTTCTGGGGCTGGCCGATTTCAAGCTGAAGTTCGCCAGCAGCCTGACCGGCGCGATTCCCGTGCGCCACAGCCAGGTGCGCAACAGCGACAGCACCCACGATCTGTCGGCCAAGGTGATCGACAACACGGTGTCGGCGATCCTGAAATTCCGCGACGGGCTCGACGTGCACACGCTCGACCGCGCGATCGACCTGGTGAGCCGTGCGCGCCGGGTCGAGTTCTACGCGATGGGCAATGCGCGCGTGGTGGCGCTCGATGGCCAGCACAAATTCTTCCGCTTCCGGATTCCGACGGCGCTGTACGGCGATTCGCACTTGTTCGCACTGGCCGCCGATTTACTCGGGCCGGGGGATGTGGTGATCGCGATTTCGAATTCGGGCCGCTTGCCGGAGCTGCTGCAGGCGGTCGACATCGCGCGCTCGCGCGGGGCCGACGTGATCGCGATCGGCAACAGCCAGTCGCCGCTGGCGCGCAAGGCGACCGTGTGCCTGGCGGTCGATCACGCGGAGGACAGCACGCTGTTCCTGTCGATGATTTCGCGGATCTTGCAGCTGCTGTTCATCGACATCATGGCGGTGGGCCTGTCGGTCGATGCGCACAATGGGCGGGATGGGGCGGATGCGGATGTGGAGCAGCGCAGGCTGCTGATTTCGCACCTCGACAGCTGAGCAACGCGGCCGTGGCAACGTCACGTTCAATCCGCCGACTTCAACTCCACGCGCCGGATACTGCGCCGCCAGTCGTCCAGCGGCACCACGGTGTCGCTCGCCGTGTCTTCCACCAGGATCTCCTGGCCCGTCCGCGCGACGAGAAAACTCTCGCGCCGGTGCACCTTGTCGGCGCGGTTCTCGACAAAACTCAGTTGCCAGTAGGGCCGGCCGTTGATGACGCGCGGGGTCGGGTCGTCTTCGATCACGGCCCCGTGCGCCTTGCCGCGCGAGCGCTTTTCGATCTCTTGCGACCAGCTTTTGACTTCCGGCAGCGCCAGCAGGGAGGCCATCGCCTGTTCGCGCGTCACCGCCGGCTCGGCCTTCTGCTGGACGATCGGCTTGGCCGGCTGCGGCTGCAGGGCGGCGCGGGCGGCGGCTGCTTGTCCTTGCAGCCGGCCAGCGCGATGGCCGCCAGCAGGGAGAACGTCAAGGATGCGCCGCGTGAAATCATGTTCGAACCTCATGGAAAAGCCTGCGGCCATACTAGCCGATGCCCGACCGCCGGGCAATCCCGGCGCGACGGGGTGGTAGACTCGGCCTCTGTCCGCGGCACCCACCATGGAGAATCAACGATGAACCTGTACCGAAGCGCCGGCGCCATGCTGCTGGCCCTCACCCTGCACGGCGCGGCCCTGGCGGCGCCCGAAGCACGCGCCCAGGCCGAGATCGCGCACCTGCTCGATTACGTCGCCACACCCGGCTGCCAGTTCAACCGCAACGGCAGCTGGCACGAAGGGGCGGAGGCGCGCAGCCACCTGCGGAAGAAATACGATTACCTCGTCAAGCGCGACCTGGTCACGGATGCCGAGTCCTTCATCAAGGGCGCGGCCACCGGGAGCAGCATGAGCGGCAAGGATTATCTCGTCAGATGCGGGAGCGGGAAGCCAGTGGCGAGCGCGGTGTACATGAACGAGGAGCTGGCGCGGTTTCGGGCGCGGGCCGGCAAGTAAGGGTCGCCCTCAGCCCAGCTCCAGCCCTTGCTCCTCGCACCACCCGGCCAGCGCCGCGCGCGTCTGCGCCTCGCGGAAATCATGCCAGCGGTCCGTCAATCCGCGCTCGGCAACGAGCTCGCCGAACACGCGGTAGCCGCCCGCTTTCTTGAACATCCGGCGCACGCGCGCCTCATCGTCCGGCATGGCGGCCCCGACGAAATCGAACACCACTTCCAGCCCGAGTGCCAGCGTACCGACCTGCGGCACCGGGACGTAGCGGTCCGACGTATCGATATCCTCCGGCAGGGGCGCCAGCGCCTCGTCCACGAGTTCGGAACGGACATGCACCGCGCCGGTATCGAGCGACACCCAGGCCGCATCCGTGGTTCCCGGATCGGACACCATCAGCACGGCGTCTTCGAGTTCTTCTGCATTCACAACAGGCATCGCATTCTCCAAAAAAGTAAAAAAGCCCGCAAGGCGCAAACCTTGCGGGCTTTCTGCAGCAGGCGCCGGAGCGCCGCTTGAGCGGCGCCGCGATCAATTACATCATGCCGTCCATACCGCCCATGCCGCCCATACCACCCATGCCGCCCATCGCCGGCTGGCTTGTCTTCAGCCAGTTCCGAGACCATGCAGTCGGTGGTCAGCATCAGGCCGGCGATCGACGCTGCGTTTTGCAGTGCCGAGCGGGTGACCTTGGCTGGGTCCAGCACGCCCATTTCGACCATGTCGCCATAGGTGCCGTTGGCGGCGTTGTAGCCGTAGTTGCCGGTGCCGGCCAGGACTGCCGAGACGACGACCGATGGCTCTTCGCCGGCGTTCTGGACGATCATGCGCAGCGGCTCTTCCATTGCGCGCAGGACGATCTTGATGCCAGCGTCCTGGTCAGGGTTGTCGCCCTTGACGTTGATCGAAGCACGGGCGCGCAGCAGGGCAACGCCGCCGCCTGGCACGATGCCTTCTTCAACGGCAGCGCGGGTAGCGTGCAGTGCATCTTCGACGCGTGCTTTCTTTTCCTTCATTTCGACTTCGGTGGCTGCGCCAACCTTGATCACGGCAACGCCGCCGGCCAGCTTGGCCACGCGCTCTTGCAGTTTTTCGCGGTCGTAGTCCGAGGTCGCTTCTTCGATCTGGACGCGGACCATCTTGACGCGTGCTTCGATCGATTCAGCGGCGCCGGCGCCGTCGATGATGATGGTGTTTTCCTTGCCGACTTCGATGCGCTTGGCCTGGCCGAGTTCTGCCAGCGTGACCTTTTCCAGGGTCAGGCCGACTTCTTCAGCGATGACCTGGCCGCCGGTCAGGACAGCGATGTCTTCCAGCATGGCCTTGCGACGGTCGCCGAAGCCTGGCGCCTTGACGGCAACGGTCTTCAGGATGCCGCGGATGTTGTTGACGACCAGGGTCGCCAGCGCTTCGCCGTCGATGTCTTCGGCAACGATCACCAGCGGACGGCCGGCTTTCGCGACTTGTTCCAGTACCGGCAGCAGGTCACGGATGTTCGAGATCTTCTTGTCGCACAGCAGGACGAATGGATTGTCGTGGATGGCGACTTGCTTGTCCGGGTTGTTGATGAAGTAAGGCGACAGGTAGCCGCGGTCGAACTGCATGCCTTCGACGATGTCGAGTTCGTCGTTCAGCGACTTGCCGTCTTCGACGGTGATGACGCCTTCCTTGCCGACTTTTTCCATCGCTTCAGCGATACGCTCGCCGATCGAGTAGTCCGAGTTGGCGGAAATGGCGCCGACCTGGGCGATTTCCTTGGTGGTGGTGCATGGACGCGAGATCTTCGCCAGCTCTTCGACGGTGGCAGCAACTGCCTTGTCGATGCCGCGCTTCAGGTCCATCGGGTTCATGCCGGCGGCAACGAACTTCATGCCTTCGCGCACGATGGCTTGTGCCAGCACGGTTGCGGTGGTGGTGCCGTCGCCGGCGTTGTCGCTGGTCTTGGAAGCGACTTCCTTGACCATCTGCGCGCCCATGTTCATGAGCTTGTCTTTGAGTTCGATTTCTTTCGCGACCGACACGCCGTCCTTGGTGACGGTTGGGGCGCCGAACGAACGGTCCAGCACGACGTTGCGGCCTTTAGGGCCCAGGGTGACTTTGACTGCGTTGGCCAGGATGTTGACGCCTTCAACCATTTTGGCGCGCGCTGCGTCGCCGAAAATTACTTCTTTAGCTGCCATGTTATAGCTCCGATTTATTCGAGAATTTTCTGAAGGAGGATTACTTGACCAGCACGGCCATGATGTCTTCTTCACGCATGACCAGCAGTTCCTGGCCATCGACCTTGACGGTCTGGCCCGAATACTTGCCGAACAGGACGCGGTCGCCGACCTTGACTTCCAGCGCGCGCAGCGTGCCGTTGTCCTGGACCTTGCCGTTGCCGACGGCCAGGATCTCGCCCTGGTCCGGCTTTTCAGCGGCTGCATCAGGGATGATCAGGCCGGAGGCGGTTTTGGTTTCCTGGTCGAGACGCTTGACGATGACGCGATCGTGCAATGGACGAAGGTTCATGCAGAACTCCTTATTCAGTGATGTGGACTAGCTGTTGTTTGCTTCGGTTGCCGCCGCGTTGACACGTTGCGGCTTGAAAGGGTTGTTAGCACTCTCAACTAACGAGTGCTAATTATAGGGACGATATAGGGGTAATTCAAGCGGCCATGTTGCAAAATAAACTTTGCGCGCTTGACGGTGCTCAAAATATGCAGCCGAGATGGGTTGCTTCCTTGCCATGGCGCAGGCACAAAGCGGAGAGACTAGCACCGAACTTACGGGGCTTGACGCACCGTTGGGGAGAAATTGATCGAGATCAAAAGGACTCGCCGAAACGCGCTGCCGGGGAAATAAGACCCTGCGCATTATTTTGTTTCTCCACCTAAATAATGTGTTTTGGAAATATTGTAAATAGCGCTATTCTGTACGGTCTAACCAAAAGCTCACCACCAACGAGTAACGGAGAAGCACAGTCATGGTCTTCATGCGAATTCAAGCCGGCACCGAGACGCATCAGGGAAAAAAGCCATGAATCCGGCCTGGCGCAGCGTGCTGGCTCTTCTTGCCTGCCACTCGCAAGCCTGCCGGCGCATGCGGGCCGCGCCGCCCCTCGAACTGAAGCGTTTCGTCGAACCCGGCACCCGGCTGCTGAGCGTTGACGCTGCCGACCTGAACGGCGACGGCACGCAGGACTATCTCGTCGTCCTGCAGCGCGGCGATGCGACAGGCACGCGGCCGCTCCTGATCATCGAACGCGACAAGGCCGGCGCACTGGCGCTGCGAAGACGAACGACCGGATCGTCGGCTGCGAAGGCTGCGGCGGGATGATGGGCGACCCGTTCCAGGAATTGACCGTCGAGGGCAGGGGATTTACGGTCGCCAATGCGGGCGGCTCGCGCGAGCGCTGGGCGAACAGTTTCACCTTCGCGTATTCGCGCCGCGACAAGACCTGGCAGCTGGTGCGTGCGCAAGTCGATACCTACGACGCCACCGACCCCGACACGAGCTGGGAAACGCAGGTCCACGTGCCGCCCAGGGACTACGGCAAGATCGACATCGCCGATTTCGACCCCGGCCGGTACTTGAAAAAGCGCTAGGCCTGGGCGCGCAGGCGTCCGGCTATGAACCAACCCCCGGGCCCACAACACGCTATCCTGTTGACTGTCAAACCTTATCCAGCCTATAGTTACGAATGATTTCCGAATTCCAAGACTTATCCGACAAAATCGAGCGGCTCGCAGAGCTGGTCGTGTCGCTGCGCAGCGAGAATGCGCAACTGCGCCAAACCAATCTGCTGTTGAATGAAGTGAACATGGCGCTCGTCGAGCGCATTGTCGAAGTCCAGCACGGGTCGAAGCCGTGATCGAGCAATTGCCTGCGCCGGAAGTCGACGCCGGACACGATTCCGAAGAAGACGCCGAATCCATCGAGATACCGAGGCCGCCCGATGATTTACCTGGATGTGACGATCATGGGCCAGCCTTACCGCCTGGCCTGCAAGGAGGGCGAGCAGGCACCCTGCGCGACGCCGTGCGCTATCTCGACGGCAAGATGACCGCGCTGCGCGACTCGGGCAAAGTCAAGGGCAACGACCGCATCGCCGTCATGGCCGCGCTCAGCGTCGCTGCGGAATTCCTGTCGGTCAAATCGCCGCAAGGGCCGCTCTCGGACATGTCGATGCTCGAAGTCAAGCAAAAACTCGAAGTGATGCACAGCGTCCTCGACCAGGCCCTGACGCCGCAAGAAAATTTATCCTGAGCGGCCAAATTCGTTTGACATGAGGCTTCAAGGGAGTAAACTCCGTCTCACCCTGCGGTGTTCGAGATTGCCATATATTCCTTGAACCATTTACATGCATAGGTTGCGGGATAGTGTTTGATGGGCGTGAGCGTCGCTAGTTCGACGAACCCGAAATTGAACTGACTGTGACCACCTTGAGCCATCAGGTTCGGGATGCCGGCAAAAACGGCACAGGCGGGGCTTTATTCCAGAAAGCGGTTGCGGGCATTTGCACGCAGCCGTTTTTTTACGTCTTTTTTTATGGAGATGCAGTGCGATGCGTACTGGCTGATGAAATCCGAGCCCGATGAAGTCAGTTTCGACGACGTTCTCGCCGCCCCCGGGCAGACCGTCGCCTGGTTCGGCGTGCGCAATTACCAGGCCCGTAATTTCATGCGCGACGGGATGCAGGTCGGCGACGGCATCCTGTTTTATCACTCCAGTTGCGCCGTTCCCGGCGTCGCGGGAATTGCGCGAAGTGGTCAGCGGTCCTTATCCGGACGCCAGCCAATTCGACAGCGGCGGCAAATACTTCGACCCGAAAGCCACGCCGGAACAACCGCGCTGGATATCGGTCGACGTCCAGGCAAAAGAAAAGGGGCGCTATTTGCCGCTGTCCGAAATGCGCTCGAATCCCGCCTTGAAGACATGGTCTTGCTGCAGAAAGGCAGCCGGCTTTCCATTTCGCCGGTGACGGGCGCGCAGTGGAATGCGATCCTCGACATTGATTCGCACCAAAGGCTGATCCCGCATCGCGCACCAAGCGCGCGAAAGTGCTTGCAATAGTTAGATTGTTAGCTAATAATCGATCACATGAGCACTGTATTCAAAGCCCTGTCCGATCCGACCCGCCGCAAGGTCCTGCAATTGCTGCAGGCCGGACCCATCGGTGCGGGGGAACTTGCCGAGATGTTCGATGTCTCCAAGCCCACCATGTCGGCCCACTTCGCCGTGCTCGTCAATGCAGACCTGATCGAAGCCGAGAAGCAGGGGCGCAACGTTACCTATCGCCTCAAATTGTCGGTGCTGGAAGAAGCGCTGCTCGCGTTTGCGCAAACCTTTGGATTGCAGGTCACGCGGCCGGAAGAGGGCCATCCCGAAGTCGAATCGAAGAAGGAGAAGTCATGAAACATGCTTTCCCGCTGGGCCGCGCGTTGTTTGCAGCGCTGTGATCCTCGCGACGTCCGCCGCCTTGAAATGGGCGGCGCCCGAATACCTGTCCCCCGAATGGGCGCAGCGCTTGACCGGCGCGATGCTGGGCTTTGTGGTCGTGTTTAGCCAACGTGATTCCGAAGTCGCTCACCAGCCTGGCGCGCCTGCGCTGCTCCTCCCGCGGCGGAGCAGGCGGCGCGCCGTTTCGCCGGCTGGAGCCTGGTGCTGGGCGGTCTGGGTTATATCCTCGCCATGCTGCTGGCGCCGCCCGTGCCTGATGCATCTGATCGGCGGCGCCATCCTCGCCGTGGCCTGGCGGCGGCGGTGCTGCGCTGCCTCGGCGTCGGTAACAGCGCCGCGCGAGGTAGAACTGCGGGCATGCTCGAAACCGGCCTGTACCACACTGGAGGTGTTAGGATTTGGCATTCATCAAACATCATCCGGAGCAGGCGTTGACAACCGTAATGCAGTCTTGTGTCGAAGAGATCCAGGCCATTCGTGCCGTCCCCGATATCTTGCACACTCTGGCCGAGCTGACCGGGCTGGGTTTGATTTGTGTCGCCCACGTCACCGAGACGGCGTGGACTGCCTGCGCGGTGCTGGATCGCCTTGGGGTCGGCCTGAAGCCGGGTGACCCGCTCGACGTCAGCACCACGCTGTGCGAGGACGTGCGCGACACGGGACTGGCGATCGTCATCGACTGCGTCGACGACAGCGCGCAGTACCGGGAGCACCCTATCCCGCGCCGGTATGGGTTCCAGAGTTATTTCTCGGTTCCCCTGTTCCGTCCCTGCGGCAGCTATTTCGGCACGCTCTGCGGCCTCGATCCTGCCCCGGCAGCGCTGAGCAACAAGACCACGGTCACGACCATGCGCCTGTTTGCCGAGCTGATCTCGAAGCAGCTCAGTGTGCAGGACGGGGATATGGCGGCCGCGCGATGACAGAGCGCGCCGTCCCCTCTGCGATCGCTGGCCAGCCCGGCCTGCCGACCGGCATGTCTTCCTCGGTTTCATTCGACGCGGTCTTCAACTGTGGTCCTCAAGGCAATTGTCTGCTATCGCCGACGGCCGAGGCGACCATCATCGCGGTCAATGACGCACTGCTGAAGTTTGCCGGCCGCCGGCGCGAAGATTTCATCGGCATCAGCATTTACGATGCCTTCCCGGGCGACCGCGGCGATCCTTCGGATAACGGCGAGGCCGCTTTGCGTGCGTCGATCGGACAGGCGATTGCCACGCGCACTGCCCAGGCCATGCCGGCACAACGCTATCCGATTCAGGTAAGGCTGCCGGGTGGAGAGGTCCATTACGACGAACGTTTCTGGAGCGCGGTCAATACGCCGGTCTTCGATGCGGCTGGCGAACTTGCCTGCATCCTGCACACGACAACCGACGTGAGCGACCAATTTCGCTCCGAGTTGGCCTTGCGCCAGAGCGAAGGGCGGTTACGGGCCTTCATCATGGCCACCGCGGATGTTGTCTACCGCATGAGTCCGGACTGGACCTACATGCATGAGCTCGACGGGCGCGGGTTTTTGAAAACCACCGCCAGCATGGCCGCCTACCGGATCGAGGACTACGTGCATCCCGACGACCTGGCGCTTGCAGGAAGGCGACCGACGAGGCGAGGCGCGGCAAAAGCTTTCGAGCTGAGCACAGCGATGTTGCGCGTGATAGTCCGGCAGGGCATATTCCAGGGCGGTACCGATGCTGGATGCCCACGGCGAAATTTATGAGTGGATCGGAGCGGCCAGCGACATCACGGAGAGCGAAGCTGGCGGAGGAAAAGCTGAAGGAAACAGACCGTCGCAAGGACGAATTCCTGGCGATGCTCGCGCACGAGCTGCGCAATCCGCTGGCGCCCGATCAGTTCCGCTGCCCAGCTGCTGCGGCTCGACAACCTGGCACAAGGCGCGCGTGCAGCAAACGAGCGACATCATCGTGCAGGCAGGTCAGGCACATTGACGCAGCCTGGTCGACGACTTGCTGGATGTGTCGCGCGTGACCAGGGGGTTGGTGGAGCTCGACAACGCCGCCCTGGACGTACGGCAAATCGTCACCGAGGCAGTCGAGCAGTCGATGCCGCTCGATCCAGGCGCGTGCCAATCACCTGACGCTGCATCTGTCGCTCGGCGGCAACAACCGTCCTTGGCGACAGGAAGCGCCTGGCGCAAGTGGTTGCCAACCTGGTCAACAATGTTGCCAAGTACACGCACGAAGGGGGACACATCGCGGTCGCCACCGCTGTGCGCGGCGGTCATGTCGTCCTCGAAGTGATCGACGACGGCATCGGGATCGAGCCCCGGATGATGCGGACGCATATTCGAACTGTTTGCGCAGGCCGAAGTCACCTCGGCCCGGTCCTCCGGTGGCCTGGGGCTGGGGCTTGCCCTGGTCAAAAGCATTGTCGAACTGCCATGGCGGCACGGTGGGCTGCGAAAGCGCCGGCGCCGGGCAAGGGCAGCGACGTTTTCCGTGACCCTGCCTTGCCTGGGCGTATCGACATCCGCCACGGAGGCGGGCCCTGACATCGCTTCGCCCCCGGCGGCGAGCCGCAGCTTGCGCCTGCTGGTGGTGGATGACAATGTCGATGCGGCAGCGATGCTGGGCATGCTGCTGGAAAGCGCGGGCCATGAGGTGCTCGTCGAGCACAATCCGCATCGCGCGCTGGAGCGCGCGCGTGCCGCGGCCCCCGACGCATGCCTGCTCGATATTGGCCTGCCCGAGATGGATGGAAACGAGCTGGCGCAGCGGCTGCGCAGCCAACCGGAAACCGCGCGATGCAGTCCTGATTGCGGTCACGGGCTACGGCCAGGAGCACGACCGCCAACGTTCGCTGCAGTCCGGTTTCGATCATCATCTCGTCAAACCCGTCGACACAGCCGAGCTGATCTCCGTGCTGGCGCGCGTGAGGCAGCGTGATGGATCCGCTGATGATCCTGGCCCTGCTGGCCATGGGCGCCTTCGGCGGCTTTGCCGCCGGCCTGCTCGGCATCGGCGGCGGCATGATCCTGGTGCCCTTCATTACCATGGTGCTGACCGCGCGCGGCGTGCCCGAGGCGCTGGTGGTGCACATGGCGATCGCCACCTCGCTCGCCACCATCATGTTCACCTCGCTGTCCTCGGTGCGCGCGCACCACAAGCATGGCGCGGTGGTCTGGCGCATCGTCGCGCTTGCTGGCGCCCGGCATCGTGGTCGGCTCGACCATCGGGCCGTGGATCGGCAAGCAGATGAATGCGGGGACGCTGGCCTGGTTCTTCGGCATCTTCGTCGCCTTCTCGGCCACGCAAATGCTGGTCAACAAGAAGCCGGCCGCGGCGCGCGAATTGCCGGGCACGCCGGGCATGTTCGCCGCCGGCGGCCTGATCGGCATCCTGGCGGGACTGGTGGGCGCGGGCGGCGGTTTTATTTCGGTGCCCTTCATGACCTGGTGTAACGTGCGCATCCACAATGCGGTGGCCACCAGCGCCGCGCTCGGCTTTCCGATCGCGCTGGCCGGCACGCTGGCGAATGTCTTCTATGGCTGGGGCGAGCCGGGCTTGCCGGATTATGCGCTGGGCTATATCTATGTGCCGGCGCTGTTGATCATCGTGCTGGCGAGCGTGGCGACGGCGCCGCTGGGGGCGCGGACGGCGCACCGGATGCCGGTGCGGCGCCTGCAGAAGGTGTTTGCGGTGATCCTGTACGCGTTGGCCGCCTACATGTTCTGGAAGGCGGCGCGGTAAGACAAACCTTACGCGCGTACCGGCTTGTCTTTCCTTCGCGCGAATAGGCCCAGGCCAGCATGGCCAGCGCGGCGACGATCATCGGCAGCGACAGGACCTGGCCCGAGGTGATCGGCATGCCGGCTACCGTCGTCTCCCAGTCCGGCACGCGGAAGTATTCGGTGAAGATGCGCGCGCAGCCGTACAGCAGCGTGAACATCGCGCCCACCGCCAGGCGCGGACGCGCCTTGCGCGCGAACGGCCACAGGATCAGGAACACGAGGATGCCGTCGATCAGCATCTGGTAGAGCGGCGACGGATGGCGCAGGCCTTCGAGGTAGCCGACGCCGGAAGGCGTCGGCCAGAGCATCGCCCACGGCAGGCTCGGGTCGGCGATGCGCCCCGGCAGTTCGTGGTTGATGAAATTGCCGAGGCGGCCGGCGGCATAGCCGAGCGGCACCATCGGGGCGATGAAGTCGTACACGTCGAGCAGGTTGCGTTTCGCCTTGCGCGCCCACAGGGCCATCGCGATCATCACGCCGAGGAAGCCGCCGTGGAAGGACATGCCGCCCTTCCAGACCTGGAAAATCTCGATCGGGTTGGCGAAGAAATGGGCCGGCTGGTAGAACAGCACTTCGCCCAGGCGCCCGCCGATCACGACGCCCGAGCATGCCGTAGAACAGCATGTCGTCCAGGTCCTCGGCCTTCCAGCCCTGCGCGGCGATGTGCGGCTGCTTGATGCGCACGCGCCCCAATAACAGGAACAGGCCGAACGCGACCACGTACATCAGGCCATACCAGTGGATGTCCACCGGGCCGATCGAGAAGGCGACCGGATCCGGATTCGGGTGTACCAGCATATTCAATTCTTTCTTAATAATTCCAAAAAGCCGCGCAGCACGGGCGAGGCATTGTCGCGGCGCCAGGCCAGGCCGAGTTCGACCAGCGGCGTCGGGCCGGCCAGGGCTCGGTATTCTACGCCGGGGCGCCTCAGGTTCGACACGGATTGTGGCACAAGTGCCAAGCCCATGCCCGCGGAAACGAGGCTGACGATGGTCTGCATCTGGATCGCTTCCTGGCCGATCTCGGGAGACAGGCCGGCTTCGTGGAAGCAGCTGAGGATGGCGTCGTACAGGCTCGGCGCGCTCTTCCTCGGGAAAATGATCAGGGACAGCTGGCGCAGGGTTTTCAGGTCGACCGGCGCCTCGCCATGCGGGCAGCACGCCGCTCGGCGCGCACAGCACCAGCGGCTCTTCCAGCAGTTTCAGGTAATCGAGTTGGGCTTGCGCCTTGTCCGACAGCGGTGGAATGATCAGGCCGGCGTCGATGCGTTCGTGCAGCAAGTCGTCGACTTGGACGTCGGTGGTCGCTTCCTGCAGGACGAGCTGGACGTTCGGATAGGCCGCGCTGTAGTCGTGCAGCAGGGGGGGCAGCACGCTGTAGTCGGCCGGCGTCACGAACGAGAGCGCCAGGCGGCCCGATTCGCCGGCGGCCGCGCGGCGCACCAGTTCCGGCAAGCTCGCCGCGCCTTCGAGCAGGCGCCGCGCTTCCGGCAGCAGGGCGGCGCCGGCGCTCGTCAGTTCGACCTGGCGCCGGTTGCGCAGGAACAGGGGCGCGCCCAGCGTTTCCTCGAGCGCGGCGATGGTCTGCGACAGCGGCGGCTGGGTCATGTGCAGGCGCGCGGCGGCGCGGCCGAAGTGGAGCTCTTCGGCGACGGTGACGAAATAGCGCAGCTGGCGCAGTTCAAGGTTCATCGATATGCATTTCCATGGATTTATGCGGCTGCGATATGTTTTGAGAATCACAGGCACGCGAATCTTAATTTGACGCCACTTGTTGCGCAAGGCATTCTGGCAAGACCGTCTTGAAGGAGGTCCATCATGGCCGACCAGCCGCGCTACAACCGCCGATCCCGCAACGTCACCGAAGGCATCGCCCGCAGCCCGAACCGCTCGATGTATTACGCGATGGGCTACGAAAAGGACGATTTCACCAAGCCGATGATCGGCATCGCCAACGGCCATTCGACCATCACGCCCTGCAATTCCGGCCTGCAGAAGCTGGCCGACATCGCGATTGCGACGGTCAAGGAGAGCGGCGCCAATCCGCAGGTGTTCGGCACGCCGACCATTTCGGACGGCATGTCGATGGGCACCGAGGGCATGAAGTTCTCGCTGATCTCGCGCGAAGTCATTGCCGACTGCATCGAAACCTGCGTCAACGGCCAGTGGATGGATGGCGTGCGTCGTCATCGGCGGCTGCGACAAGAACATGCCGGGCGGGATGATCGCCCTGGCGCGCGCCAACGTGCCGGGCATCTATGTGTACGGCGGCACGATCAAGCCGGGCAACTGGAAGGGGAAGGACCTGACCATCGTGTCGGCCTTCGAGGCGGTCGGCGAATTCACGGCCGGGCGCATGAGCCAGGAAGATTTCGACGGCATCGAACGCAACGCCTGCCCGTCGTCCGGGTCCTGCGGCGGCATGTACACGGCCAACACCATGTCGTCTTCCTTCGAAGCGCTCGGCATGTCGCTGATGTATTCGTCGACGATGGCCAATCCGGACGACGAAAAAGTGGGCTCCTGCGCCGAATCGGCGCGCGTGCTGGTCGAAGCGGTCAAGCGCGATCTGAAGCCGCGCGACATCATCACCCGCAAGGCCATCGAGAACGCGGTGGCGCTGATCATGGCCACCGGCGGCTCGACCAACGCGGTGCTGCACTACCTGGCCATCGCCCACGCGGCCGAAGTGGAATGGACGCTGGACGACTTCGAGCGCATCCGCCTGCAGGTGCCGGTGATCTGCAACCTGAAGCCCTCGGGCCAGTATGTCGCGACCGACCTGCACAAGGCGGGCGGCGTGCCGCAGGTGATGAAGCTGCTGCTCGACGCCGGCCTGATGCACGGCGACTGCATCACGATCACCGGGCGCACGCTGGCCGAGGAACTGGCCGGGGTGTCGTCGACGCCGCCCGCCGGGCAGGACGTGATCCGTTCGCTCGACAAGGCGCTGTACGCCCAGGGCCACCTGGCTGTCCTGAAGGGCAATTTGTCGCCGGAAGGCTGCGTGGCCAAGATCACCGGCCTCAAGAACCCGGCCATCACCGGGCCGGCGCGCGTGTTCGAGGACGAGTATTCGGCGATGGACGCGATCATGGCCAAGCAAGATCAAGCCGGGCGACGTGCTGGTGCTGCGCTACCTGGGCCCGAAGGGCGGGCCGGGCATGCCGGAAATGCTGGCGCCGACCGCGGCCCTGATCGGCCAGGGCCTGGGCGAATCGGTCGGCTTGATCACGGACGGGCGCTTCTCGGGCGGCACCTGGGGCATGGTGGTCGGCCACGTGTCGCCGGAAGCCTGGGAGGGCGGCACGATCGCGCTGGTGCAGGAGGGCGATTCGGTCACGATCGATGCGAACGCGCTGCTGATCCAGCTGAATGTGCCGGATGAAGAAATCGCCCGCCGCCGCGCCGCAGTGGAAGCGTCCCGCGCCGCGCTATACGCGCGGGGTGCTGGCGAAGTTCGCGGCGCTGACGTCGAGCGCGAGCAAAGGCGCGGTGACCGGTTGACCTTGTAAAAGGCTGGGGTCAGGTCTGACATTTAGACACGGCCTCAACAATACCAAGCTCGATAAAGCAGAGCTCGTGTCCGAATGTCAGACCTGACCCCAGCTGTTATTTATTTGCGCTTGTCGAACGAATTCTTCACGCGCGCCTTGCGCCGCTGTTCGTCCACGTCGTGCGCCTTCTTCTTGTCCCAGCCGAGCATCTTTTCCACATACTCGAACCAGACGAAGGCAAACGCCATCAAGCCGACGATCCACCACCAGGACAGCGTCCGCGAACTTCCAGACTTCAAAAAAGCGCAGCACCAGCAGCGCGGCAATCAACAGGATCAAGGGCATGGTTATTCTCCAGAATGCGGCCATCTTACAAAGAATTTAGTGCTCTGTGGCAAAATATGGGCCTGGCGTGGAAACCATGCAACCTCAAAACGTAAGCGAGGTTACAGAGTGTGACGACGAGCAGTCACTTGCAGGAAACGCGGTAGAATGCTGTCATTACTACTGGAGAATTCGATGAAACGGTCCTTGATCTTGTGCGGTGTGTTGTCGGTGCTGGCATCCTCGAGCGCGTTCGCGCAAGCCGACCTGGCGAAAGCAAAGAATTGCATGGCTTGCCACGCGATCGGTACCAAGCTGGTCGGTCCTGCCTACAAGGACGTGGCCGCCAAGTATGCCGGTCAAAAAGGCGCCGAGGACAAGCTGGTCGCGAAAGTCATGAAGGGCGGCTCCGGCTCCTGGGGCCCGGTCCCGATGCCGGCCAATCCGCAGGTGAGCGAAGCGGAAGCGCGCAGCCTCGTGAAATGGGTGCTGGCGACCAAGTAATCGCCAGCCAGCAGCCTGCCGCGAGGCAGGCGCAATAAAAAAGCGCGCCGCTGTGAAGCAGGCGCGCTTTTTTTATGCCGGGCGCGTGGCCCGGCTATCCGCATCAGCGGATCACTTCCATCTTGCTGCGCTTGCCGCCCTTGAAGGTGTACAGGGTCAGCGCGCCGTTGTTGATGTCGCCCGACGCGTCGAAGGCGATCTGGCCGGTCACGCCGCGGTAGTTGATCTTCTTGAGTTCAGGCAGGTACTTGGCAGGCTCGGCCGACTTGGCCGCCTGCATCGCCGCCGCCATCACCATCACCGCGTCGTACACGTAAGGCGAGTACAGCTGCACCTCGGTGCCGGTTTTCTGCTTGAAGCGGGTGCGGAAGTCGGCGATCGCCTTTTCCTGCTCGGCGCCGGTCACGCCGCCGGCTTCGGCGCAGATGACCTTGCCTTCGCCGACGGCGTCGCCCGCCAGGCGGCCCAGCGCTTCGGTGCAGATACCGTCGCCGCCCATGAAGCGCGCGTCGATGCCGAGCGCCTTCATTTGCTTGAGCATCGGGCCGCCGACCGAATCCATGCCGCCGAAGAAGACCAGGTCCGGCTTCTTGGCGCGGATCGAGGTCAGGATCGCCGTGTAGTCGGTGGCCGTGGCGCTGGTGAATTCCTTGCCGACGATTTTCACGCCCGGACCCTTGGCGCCCTTGGCGAACTCGGTGGCGACGCCCTGGCCGTAGGTGGTGCGGTCGTCGATGATGGCGATGTTCTTGGCCTTCAGCGTGTCCACCGCGTACTTGCCCAGCGTGCCGCCCAGCTTGGCGTCATTCGCGACGACGCGGAAGGCGCCGGGGAAGCGCTGCTTGGTGTACTGGGTCGCGGTGGTGGCCGGCGAAATCTGCGGGATGCCGGCGTCGTTGTAGATCTTCGAGGCCGGCACGCTGGTGCCCGAGTTCAGGTGGCCGATCACGCCCTTGACCTTGGCGTCGACCAGTTTCTGGGCGACGGCCGTGCCTTGCTTCGGATCGGAACCGTCGTCCTCGGCCACGAGCTGCAGCGTGACCTTCTTGCCGTCGATGGTGAAGCCTTTTGCGTTGAGCTCGTCGATCGCCATGCGGGCGCCGTTTTCGTTGTCCTTGCCAAGGTGCGAGTTCGGGCCGGAGACCGGGCCGACGTGGCCGATCTTGACGACCTGCTGGGCGCTGGCGCTACCGGCAACGAGCATCGCGATGGCAAGGGGAATGAGCTTGTTGGTCATACGTTCTCCAAATAGTGGGATGACGAGCGCCCCGAACCACCGCCGGCGAGCGCCTGTTGCAATTTATGCAGAGCAAAAGGTACAACAAATTGGGGCGGTGGGAAAGGGGTATTGCGCGGGGTGCTCACGCGTGGGGCGTGCACGGAGAAGTGTGCACCGTTTGAAGGCGAATGCGGAGGGCGATGCACCCATTTTGGGTGGGCGGGCCACCCAAAAAGCCGGTTTATTTTTGTCCGAACTGGATGGCCGCAACCTGCTGCGCCACGACCTGTTCGATTGCCTGGCGCAGGCCGATGTGGATCTGGTCGGCGGCCGACGCGAGGGCATTGCGCACGACGGCATCGATCTGCGGCTGCAACTGCGCCACGACGCGCTCGGCGATGCGCGCTTCGAGTGCATCCCAGTCGGGTTCCGGCAGCGCTTGCAGCGCAGTCTCGGGCGCGGCAGGGGCTGCGGGCGCCGACCTCTGCTTCGGCCAGTTCCTCCGCCACGGCGATCGCCGCCTCCGCCTCGGCCTGCCCGGCCGGCGCCGACTGGCTCGAGCACCACTTCAGTCAACACGGGAATGCTGCTATCGAAGCTCGGGTTCTGGCTCATGATTGTCCTGCGACGAAGTGGGTCAGCGGATAGGATTGTTTTTTATACGCGACGTAGCGCTGGCGCCCGGCGGCGGCGTCCTGCTCGTCGATCGAGATGATCTCGAACACGCGGGCGAACTCGGCAAACGTGCTGGGCGTGCGGCGCGTGAGGTTGACCAGCATGTCGTGGTGCGGCAGGGCCGCCTCTTCGCTGTCGGTGATGATGATCGGGGTTTGCGGCGCGAGCGGATCGTCCGCCATCACGTGCGGCAGGAAGTCGACATTCGACAGCGTCCACAGCGCCTCGTTCAGGGCTGCGGCCTGGGCGGCGTCTTCGGCCAGCAGGACGATGCGCGCCTTGGCCGCATAGGCCTTGCGCGCCAGGCGGCAGGCGTAGGCGAGCTTGTCGGGAATATTGGTGTGAAAGTCGATCCGGGTCATGGATCAGATTGTAAACCGGTCCGCCGCGTGGCGGTTGGTTTGCGTCGCTGTGCACCGGCGAACTTCGCGCCGGTGCACAGGTCGCTCAAAATTACGCGTTCATGCCGTTATGACGCAGCAGGGCGTCGATCGACGGCTCCCGCCCGCGGAAGGCCTTGAACGATTCCAGCGCCGGACGCGAGCCGCCGACGGCCAGGATCTCGCGCTGGAAGCGCCGGCCCGTTTCCGCCGACAGTTCGCCGCCGCCGGCCTCGAGCGCTTCCTCGAAGGCCGCATAGGCGTCCGCCGACAGCACTTCGGCCCACTTGTAGCTGTAGTAGCCGGCCGCATAGCCGCCCGCGAAGATGTGGCCGAACGAGTGCTGGAAGCGGTTGAAGGCCGGCGGAATCATGACCGAGAACTTCGAACGCACGTCGTCGATCAGCTGCTGCACCGATTGCTGGCTGCTCGGATCGAAATCGTAGTGCAGGTGCATGTCGATCAGCGAGAACTCGACCTGGCGCAGGGTCTGCATCCCGGACTGGAAGTTCTTCGCGGCCAGCATCTTGTCGTAGAGCGCGCGCGGCAGCGGCTCGCCCGTCTTCACGTGGGCGGTCATGCCCTGCAACACGTCCCACTCCCAGCAGAAGTTTTCCATGAACTGGGACGGCAGCTCGACCGCATCCCATTCGACGCCCGAAATGCCCGACACCGACAGTTCCTCGACTTCGGTCAGCATGTGGTGCAGGCCGTGGCCGAACTCGTGGAACAGGGTCGTGACTTCGTCGTGCGTGAAGAGCGACGGCTGCAGCTTGCCGTCGACAGTCGCCGGCGGCGTGAAGTTGCAGGTGAGGTAGGCCACCGGCGTCTGCACGATGCCGCCGGTCGTCATGCGGCGTCCGCGCGCGTCGTCCATCCACGCGCCCTGGCCCTTGCCGGCGCGCGCGTACAGGTCGAAATAGAACTGGCCGACCAGCTGGCCGTCGCGCTCGATGCGGTAGAAGCGCACGTCCGGATGCCAGACCGGCGCCGCGTCGAGCTTGATCTGCACCGAGAACAGGCTCTGCACGACCTTGAACAGGCCTTCGATGACCTTCGGCTCGGGGAAGTATTCCTTCACTTCCTGGGCCGAGAAGGCGTAGCGCTGCTCGCGCAGTTTTTCGGACGCGTAGGTCACGTCCCAGGCCTGCATGTCGTCGATGCCGAGTTCGTCCTTCGCAAAGGCGCGCAGCTCGGCCAGGTCTTTCTCGGCGAACGGACGGGCACGGCGCGCCAGGTCTTCGAGGAAGCTGATCACGTGGTCCGGGCTCTCGGCCATCTTCGGCACCAGCGAGACTTCGGCGAAGTTGCGGTAGTCGAGCAGCTTGGCTTCCTCGTCGCGCAGCTTCAGCAGCTGGGCGATGTTGGACGTGTTGTCCCATTTCTCCAGTTCGCTGAACACGGCGCCCATGTCCGACGCCTTGGTCGCGCTGGCGCGATAAATCGTCTCGCGCAGCTGGCGGTTGTCGGCGAATTGCAGGACCGGGAAGTAGGACGGGAAGTGCAGCGTGAACTGGAAGCCGGTCTTGCCGTTGGCTTCGGCGGCGGCGCGCGCGGCGGCTTTCGCGTCGTCGGGAATGCCGGCCAGTTCGGCTTCGTCTTCGATGATCAGCTTGTAGTCGTTGGTCGCGTCGAGCACGTTTTCGGAGAAGCGCGTCGAAATCGCCGCGTGCTGTTCCTGGATCGCGGCGAAGCGTTCCTTCTTGTCGCCCGGCAGCTCGGCGCCGCCCAGGCGGAAGTCGCGCAGGGCGTTCTCGACGATGCGCTTGCGGGCCGGCGTCAGGTTGACGAAGTCGGGATTGGCGCGGATCGCCTTGTACTTGTCGAACAGGACTTCGTTCTGGCCGAGGATGGTCCAGAATTCGGTCACTTTCGGCTGGT
Source organism: uncultured beta proteobacterium (assembly GCA_963729765.1). GTDB lineage: Bacteria > Pseudomonadota > Gammaproteobacteria > Burkholderiales > Burkholderiaceae_D > Telluria. The sequence continues at coordinate 28,044 of CAVSPL010000001.1, forward strand.
TCTCGTTGTAGACGGCGCGCAGTTCCGGGGTGTCGGCCACGTGGTTCAGGTGGTTGACGATGCCCCAGGCGCGGCCCAGGCGCTCGGTGGCTTCCTCGAGCGGGATCACGAAATTGTCCCAGGTGACCTGGTCGGTCGGCGCTTCGAGCGGGCGACGACGCGGTGGCTTCCTGGATGAGCTGCTCGATGGCCGGCGTGACGTGTTCCGGACGGAAGGCGTCAAAACGCGGCAGGCTCGAGAAATCGAGGAGGGGATTGCTGGTATCGGTGGTCATGCGTGTTCCTTCCAAAAGTTCAGGCAATGCCTTGCGCGGGAATCATTCCCGCAGGCGGGGCAAGCCGTTCCTGGGTTTTGCCGAGCACGCGTTCCGCGGACTCGACGGTATTCATCAGCAGCATGGTGATCGTCATCGGTCCGACGCCGCCCGGCACCGGGGTGATGTGCGAAGCCACTTCACGCACGCCGGCGAAATCGACGTCGCCGCACAGCTTGCCCGCGTCGTCGCGGTTCATGCCGACGTCGATCACGATCGCGCCCGGTTTCACCATGTCTGCCGTGAGGGTATTGCGGCGCCCGACGGCGGCCACGACCACGTCGGCCTGGCGCGTGTACACGCCCAGGTCCGGCGTCGCGCTATGGCATATGGTCACGGTGGCGTTGGCTTGCAAGAGCAGCAGCGCCATTGGTTTGCCGACGGTGTTCGAACGGCCGATCACGACCGCGTGCTTGCCGCGCAAATCGGTGCCGGTGGATTCGATCAGCTTCATGCAGCCGTAAGGCGTGCACGGGCGGAAGCCCGGCAGGTTGGCGACCAGTTCGCCGGCCGACAGCACCGAATAGCCGTCGACGTCCTTGGCGGTCGAGATGGCTTCGATCACCTTGCTCGGGTTGATGTGGCGCGGCAGCGGCATCTGCACCAGGATGCCGTGGATGGCGGGATCCTTGTTGAGGGCGTCGATGCGGGCGAGCAGGGCCGCTTCCGTCAGGTCGGCCTCGTATTTCTCCAGCACCGAATGAAAGCCGACGTCGCCGCAGGCCTTGACCTTGTTGCGCACGTAGACCTGGCTGGCCGGGTCTTCGCCGACCAGGATCACGGCCAGGCCGGGCTGCTGGCCGGCGGCGGTGAGTTTGGCTGCGCGCGTGGCGATTTCGGCACGCAGTTGCTGGGAAAGTTGGACTCCGTCGATCAGTTGGGCTGGCATGGTGGGGCTCATCACTGGACAAAAATGAAATTATACGGCGCGTGGCGCAGGAACACCCGGTATCGCGCGCCGCGCTCCATGGTTCGTTGTCATATTTATAGGGTTAACATGGATGGCGGCGTCGACACGGCACGCCGAAACCGCAATCGCGCATAGGAATTCCATATTATGAAATGATATATCGTAATTTGAAAAAGAATGGCGCCGCTGGTAGAATCTCGTAGCTTTATTGTCAGTGTAGATTTCAATACAAACCGCCGCCGGCGATCAGGGAGATCGACGTGGGCCACGAAACCAAGGAGACGCATTAATGTCAGCTCAACTCGATCAGTTGACGGCCAAGGCCGCTAACGACCCCGATTCGCTCGAAACCAAGGAATGGCTCGACGCGCTCGAAGCGGTCATCGAAAACGAAGGTACCGACCGCGCGCACTACCTGATGGAGCGCCTGGTCGACCTGGCGCGCCGCCGCGGCGCCCACGTTCCGTTCTCCAGCAACACCGCCTACGTCAACACGATTCCGGCCCACCTGGAAGCGCATTGCCCCGGCAACCTCGAATACGAAGAGCGCCTGCGCTCGTGGATGCGCTGGAACGCGATGGCGATGGTCGTCAAGGCCAACCGCGCCGACGGCGACCTGGGCGGCCACATCTCGTCCTTCGCTTCGCTGGCCAACATGCTCGGCATCGGCTTCAACCACTTCTGGAAAGCCCCGAGCGACAACCACGGCGGCGACCTGCTCTACATCCAGGGCCACTCGCTCGCCCGGCATCTATGCGCGCGCCTTCCTCGAAGGCCGCATCTCCGAAGAGCAGATGCTGAACTTCCGCCGCGAAGTCGACGGCAAGGGCCTGTCTTCGTATCCGCACCCGAAACTGATGCCGGACTTCTGGCAGTTCCCGACCGTCTCGATGGGCCTCGGCCCGCTGATGGCGATCTACCAGGCGCGCTTCCTGAAATACCTGCACGCCCGCGGCATCGCCGATACCGAAGCGCGTAAAGTCTGGGTCTTCTGCGGCGACGGCGAGATGGACGAGCCGGAATCGATGGGCGCGATCGGCATGGCCGCGCGCGAGCAGCTCGACAACCTGGTCATGGTCGTCAACTGCAACCTGCAGCGCCTGGACGGTCCGGTGCGCGGCAACGGCAAGATCATCCAGGAACTCGAAGCCGACTTCCGCGGCGCCGGCTGGAACGTCGTCAAGGTGGTCTGGGGCCCGGGCTGGGATACCCTGCTGTCGAAAGACAAGGACGGCATCCTGCAGCGCGTGATGATGGAAACCGTCGACGGCGAATACCAGAACTACAAGGCCAAGGATGGCGCCTACGTGCGCAAGCACTTCTTCGGCAAGCACCCGGAGCTGCTGAAGATGGTCGCCAACATGAGCGACGACGACATCTGGCGCCTGACCCGCGGCGGCCACGACCCGCACAAGATCTACGCCGCGTTCAAGAACGCGCAAGAGAACAAGGGCACCCCGACCGTCCTGCTGGTGAAGACCGTCAAGGGCTTCGGCATGGGCAAGTCGGGCGAGGCGCGCAACACCGCGCACCAGACCAAGAAGCTCGACGACGAGGCGATCCGCGAAATGCGCGACCGCTTCAACATCCCGATCCCGGACGACAAGCTGGCCGAGATCCCGTTCTTCAAGCCGTCCGACGATTCGCCGGAAATGAAGTACCTGCACGAGCGCCGCCAGGCCCTCGGCGGCTACCTGCCGCCGCGCCGCCAGAAGTCGGACGAAACCCTGATCGTGCCGCCGCTGTCCTCGTTCAAGGCCGTGCTCGAGCCAACCGCCGCCGGCCGCGAAATCTCGTCGACCCAGTCGTATGTGCGCGTCATCACGAGCCTGCTGAAAGACGCGAGCCTGGGCCAGCGCATCGTGCCGATCCTGGTCGACGAGTCGCGTACCTTCGGCATGGAAGGCCTGTTCCGCCAGATCGGCATCTTCAACCAGCAGGGCCAGTTGTACGAGCCGGTCGATAAAGACCAGGTCATGTACTACCGCGAAGACAAGGCCGGCCAGATCCTGCAAGAGGGTATCAACGAAGCGGGCGGCATGAGCTCGTGGATCGCCGCGGCGACCTCGTACTCGTCGAACAACCGCACGATGATCCCGTTCTACACCTTCTACTCGATGTTCGGCATGCAGCGCGTGGGCGACCTGGTCTGGCTGGCGGGCGACATCCGTGCGCGCGGCTTCCTGATGGGCGGCACGGCGGGACGCACGACGCTGAACGGCGAAGGCCTGCAGCACGAAGATGGCCACAGCCACATCATCGCGGCGACGGTGCCGAACTGCCTGCCGTACGATCCGACCTTCGGTCACGAAGTGGCGGTGATCATTCATGACGGCCTGCGCCGCATGGTGGAACGAACAGGAAGACGTGTTCTACTACATCACCATCATGAACGAGAACTACGAGCAGCCAGGCCTCACGCCAGGCACGGAAGAGGGCATCCTGAAGGGCATGTACCTGCTCCAGCCGGGCGGCGAAGCCGAGCAGCGCGTCCAGCTGATCGGTTGCGGCACCATCCTGCGCGAGTCGATCTTCGCAGCCGAACTGCTGAAGAACGACTGGAACGTCGCCGCCGACGTGTGGTCGGCGCCGTCGCTGACGCTGCTGGCCCGTGACGGCCAGGATTGCGAGCGTTGGAACATGGTCAACCCGGAGCTCGAGCAGCGCGTGCCGTACGTGACCCAGCTGATGCAGAACACGACCGGCCCGATCGTCGCGACGACCGACTACATGCGCCTGTTCGCCGAACAGATCCGCGGCTTCATGCCGAAGGACCGCACCTATAAAGTGCTCGGCACCGACGGTTTCGGCCGCTCGGACAGCCGCGTCAAGCTGCGCGAGTTCTTCGAAGTGAACCGCTACTACATCACGGTTGCCGCCCTGCGTTCGCTGGCCGACGAAGGCAAGATCGCCATGTCGGTGGTGGCCCAGGCGATCGCCAAGTACGGCATCAATCCGAACAAGCCGAATCCTGTGACCCAGTAAATGCTCATGGTACGCGCCTGCCTTCGTGGCTGGGCGCGCGTCGAGTGCAGCCATACAAATAAATAACGGAGCTAACACTATGAGCATTGTGGAAGTCAAAGTCCCGGACATCGGCGACTTCAAGGAAGTCGAAGTCATCGAACTGATGGTCAAGCCGGGCGACACGATCAAGGTCGACCAGTCGCTCGTGACCGTCGAATCGGACAAGGCGAGCATGGAGATCCCGTCCAGCCACGCCGGCGTCGTCAAGGAAATCAAGATCAAGGTCGGCGACAAGGTTGCCGAAGGTTCGCTCGTGCTGCTGCTCGAGGAAGCGGCCGGCGGCGCTGCCGCTGCGCCGGCTGCCGAAGCTGCGCCTGCACGCCGCGCCTGCCGCCGCCTGCGCCTGCGCCTGCCGCTGCGGCCCCGCACCGGCGCCAGCGCCTGCTGCCGCACCTGCACCAGCCGCCGCACCTGCGCCTGCAGCTGCCGCCCCTGCCGGCGATGCCAGCAAAGCCCACGCATCGCCATCGATCCGCAAGTTCGCGCGCGAACTCGGCGTCGACCTGTCGCGCGTGCCGGGCACCGGTCCGAAGAACCGCATCACGCAAGTCGACGTGCAGAACTTCGTCAAGGGCGTGATGGCGGCGCCTGCCGGCGCGCACCGTCGAAAGGCGGCTCCGGCGTCGGCCTCGACCTGCTGCCATGGCCGTCGCTCGACTTCTCGAAGTTCGGCCCGACCGAACTGCTGCCGCTGTCGCGCATCAAGAAGATCAGCGGTCCGAACCTGCACCGCAACTGGGTCATGATCCCGCACGTGACGCACGTTCGACGAAGCGGACGTCACCGACCTGGAACAGTTCCGCGTCGATTCGAACGCGTCGCTGGCCAAGCAGAAGTCGACCGTCAAGCTGACCATGCTGGCCTTCGTGATCAAGGCATCGGTCGCCGCGCTGAAGAAATTCCCGCAATTTAATGCTTCGCTCAGCGAAGATGGCGCGGCCCTGATCCTGAAGCAGTACTACAACATCGGCTTCGCGGCCGACACCCCGAACGGCCTGGTGGTTCCGGTCGTGAAGGATGCGGACAAGAAGACGGTGTCGCAGATCGCCACCGAAATGGGCGAACTCTCGGCCCAGGCACGCGACGGCAAGCTGTCGCCGGCGAACATGCAGGGCGCGACGTTTACCATTTCGTCGCTCGGCGGCATTGGCGGCACGGCCTTCACGCCGATCATCAATGCGCCGGAACTGGCGATCCTGGGCCTGTCGAAGTCGGCCATGAAGCCGGTCTGGGATGGCGCCGCCTTCCAGCCGCGCCTGATGCTGCCGCTGTCGCTGTCCTACGACCACCGCGTGATCGATGGCGCCGGCGCTGCCCGCTTCGCCGCCTACCTGGCCGAAGTGCTGGCCGACCTGCGCAAGACCCTTCTGTAAGGAGCGCCGAGAATGAGCACTGTTGAAGTAAAAGTCCCGAACATCGGCGATTTCAAGGACGTCGAAATCATCGAGCTGATGGTCAAGCCCGGCGACACGATCAAGGTCGACCAGTCGCTGGTCACCGTGGAGTCCGATAAAGCCTCGATGGAGATTCCATCGACCCACGCCGGCGTCGTGCAGGAGTTGAAGGTCAAGGTCGGCGACAAGGTGAACGAAGGTTCGCTGCTGTTGATGATCGAAGAGAGTGCCGGTGCTGCTGCGCCGGCTGCTCCGGCTGCTGCTCCGGCGCCTGCCGCCGCGGCGCCTGCCGCGCTGCACCGGCGCCGGCCACCGGCACCGGCTGCCGCGCCGCTGCCGCACCGATCCCCGGCGCCGCCAGCTACAGCGGCCAGGTCGACGTCGAATGCGAGATGATGGTGCTGGGCGCCGGTCCCGGCGGCTATTCGGCCGCCTTCCGTTCGGCCGACCTCGGCATGAACACGGTGCTGGTCGAGAAGTACGCGACCCTGGGCGGCGTCTGCCTGAACGTGGGCTGCATCCCGTCGAAGGCGCTGCTGCACGTGGCGCACATCATGGACGAGACCGCGCACATGGCCGACCTCGGCGTGGCCTTCGCCAAGCCGGAAGTCGACATCGACAAGCTGCGTGCCTACAAGGACGGCGTCATCAAGAAGATGACCGGCGGCCTGGCCGGCATGTCGAAGGCGCGCAAGGTCAATGTGGTGCAGGGCGTGGGCCAGTTCCTCAGCCCGAACCACATCGAAGTCACCGGCCCGGACGGCGCCAAGAAGGTCGTGAAGTTCGCGAAAGCGATCATCGCCGCCGGTTCCGCCGTCGTGAAACTGCCCTTCGTGCCGGAAGACCCGCGCATCGTCGACTCGACCGGCGCGCTCGAACTGCGCCAGGTACCGAAGAAAATGCTGGTCATCGGCGGCGGCATCATCGGCCTCGAAATGGCGACCGTCTACTCGACCCTCGGCGCACGCATCGACGTCGTCGAAATGATGGACGGCCTGATGCAGGGCGCCGACCGCGATGCCGTCAAGGTCTGGCAGAAGTACAACGAAGCGCGCTTCGACAAGATCATGTTGAAGACCAAGACCGTCGGCGTGGAAGCGCTGCCGGAAGGGATCAAGGTCACGTTCGAAGCCGCCGAAGCCGGCGCCACCGCACCGGAACCGCAGCTGTACGACATGGTGCTGGTCGCCGTCGGCCGCAGCCCGAACGGCAAGAAGATCGCGGCCGACAAGGCCGGCGTCGCCGTCACCGACCGCGGCTTCATCACGGTCGACGGCCAGATGCGCACCAACGTGCCGCACATCTTCGCCATCGGCGACCTGGTCGGCCAGCCGATGCTGGCGCACAAGGCGGTGCACGAAGCGCACGTCGCGGCGGAAGCGGCGCACGGCGAGAAGGCCTACTTCGACGCGAAGGTCATTCCATCGGTGGCCTACACCGATCCGGAAGTGGCATGGGCCGGCATCACCGAAGACGAAGCCAAGCAAAAGGGCGTCAAGGTCGAGAAGGGCCACTTCCCGTGGGCCGCATCGGGCCGGGCCGTCGCCAATGGCCGCGACGAAGGCTTCACCAAGCTGCTGTTCGACGCTGAAACCGGCCGCATCATCGGCGGCGCGATCGTCGGCACGAATGCCGGCGACATGATCGGCGAGATCGCGCTGGCGATCGAGATGGGCGCCGACGGCGTCGACATCGGCAAGACGATCCACCCGCACCCGACGCTGGGCGAGTCGATCGGCATGGCGGCGGAAGTCTACAAGGGCGTCTGCACCGACCTGCCGCCGGCACGCAAGCGCTGATCCGTCAGGGCTGCGGCAGACCGAAACCGGGACCAGTGTCCCGGTTTTTTTTCGCCCCGCTGCTCGCGCTTATCGGTAGCCCGGCATCATCGCGCTTTCGCGCTCGCCCGTCACCGCCGGCTCGCCTGCTTCGCGCTCGAGCAGGGTCCGGTACAGCACCCCGGCCAGCGAGCCGCCCAGCAGTGGCGCGAGCCAGAACAGCCACAGCTGCCCGATCGCCCAGCCGCCGACGAACAGGGCCTGGCCGGTGCTGCGCGCCGGGTTGACCGAGGTATTCGTCACCGGGATGCTGATCAGGTGGACCAGGGTCAGCGCCAGGCCGATCGCCAGTCCCGCAAAGCCGACCGGCGCGCGCGTATGCGTGGCGCCGAGGATCACCAGCACGAACATGAAGGTCATCACCACTTCGGTGATGAGGGCCGAGCCGAGCCCGTAACCGCCGGGCGAATGTTCGCCATAGCCGTTGGCGGCGAAACCGGCCGCCACGTCGAAGCCGGGCTTGCCGCTGGCGATCGCATACAGGACGCCGGCGGCGGCGATCGCCCCGGCGACCTGGATCAGCATGTAGGGACCGATGTGTTTGGCGGGGAAGCGTCCGCCGGCCCAGAGGCCGAGCGTGACCGCCGGGTTGAAGTGTCCGCCCGAGATCGGCCCGAGCGAATAGGCGGCGGTCAGCACGGTCAGCCCGAAGGCCAGCGAGACGCCCGTCAGGCCGATGCCGACCTCGGGGAACGACGCGGCCAGCACGGCGCTGCCGCAGCCGCCGAGCACGAGCCAGAAAGTGCCGATGAATTCGGCGATCAACTTGCGCAACATGGCTACTCCTTCAGGAAAGGGAGAGGACCGCGCCGGCCGCCAGGGACGGCGCGCGCACCTTCCATTCTAGGCACTGGGCAGCCAGATGCCAGCCGATTCGTACAGCAGCCCGCCTGCCTGCGCGCTATGATGGAGGTGCGAACGCAGCGAATGCGTGTCACGGGAGACTGACATGGAAGAGCACGGCACTGAATATGTCGGGACGCTGTTCGTCCTGCCCGCAACGCGGGCCTTCGAGCTCAATACGACGCTGCACGGCGTGCCGGTCACCTTGACCGGGACCGTGGCCCAGCACCTGGCGGCGCAGTTCGCCGGCAACGATGCCGCCGGCGAGCACATCGATGCGCGCCAGCTGGCCTTGCATCCGCGCCGCGTCGAGATCCTCACGCGCGAGACCCACGAGCGCCACCGCGCGCCGCGCAAGGTGCATTTCCTGATGCGGGTGATCGATGGCGGGGTGCAGACGGCGCCGCAGGAAGCGGCCACCATCGCCGTGCAGCCGGATCAGCGCAGGCGCACGTTCGTCGTCGCCTGCGTCTCGCCCACCTCGATCGCCGCATCCTCGAAGCCCGGCGGACCGAACTTGCTGCGCGCGTCGCGGCTGAAGCCGTAGGGCTCCTTCGGGATGCCGATCAGGTTGCGGTCGAGCTCACCGTTGCCGTTTTCGTCCTGGTAGGCCAGCACCGCCCAGGTGCCGGCCGGGATGCCCTTGACCAGTACCGTCGTCTCGCCCGCCTGCGCCGGCGCCGAGGCGCTGTAGGCGCACTGTTTCAGAAAACGTTCCTTGTCGCAGACGGCGACCTTGACCGTGCCTTTCGCCGTGACGCCGGCGACGCGGACCTCGACCGTGCCCGCTTGAGCGGTGGCGGCGCCCAGCAGCAGGACGGCCGGACAGGATGGTGCGGGACAGCTGGTTCATTCGAATTCTCCTTGTTGGATTGCCGGTGCAAGGGCGGGACAACTTCCCGTGCACGCGGGCGCCATATGGTAGGCTGCTTTCATGTTGCTCAATACGCTCATCGTCGTCGCCACCGTCATCTTCATGGAAATCTTTTCCATCGTGGCGCACAAGTACATCATGCATGGTTTCGGCTGGGGCTGGCATCGCTCGCACCACGAGCCACGCACCGGCTGGTTCGAAAAAAACGATTTATATGCCGTCGTCTTCGCCGGGCTCGCCATCGCCCTGATCTGGTTCGGCACCGAAGGCGCCTGGCCGCTGCAATGGATCGGCGCCGGCATGACGGCCTACGGCGCCCTGTATTTCATCGCCCACGACGGCCTGGTGCACCGGCGCTGGCCCTTTCACTACACGCCGCGCAGCGGCTATGCCAAGCGGCTGTACCAGGCGCACCGCATGCACCACGCGGTCGAGGGCAAGGATGGCGCCGTGTCCTTCGGCTTCCTGTACGCGCCGCCGGTCACGCGCCTGAAGCGCCAGCTGCAGGCCCTGCATGGCGGGGCGCCGCAGCGTGCTCCCGGGACGCTGCCACAAACCCGCAGGACGCGCCCTAGCCGGCCGCAGGCGCGACAGCAGCGCCTCGACGCCGCCCTTCGCCAGCAGTTTCAATTTGGTCGCCTTCGAGGTGCCGACCCGCTCGTCCCAGGCACGCGGACCGCGCGCCTTGACCTCGATCCCGATCTGGCGGTAGACATTGCGCGCGGTGGCGATCGCCCAGGCCGAACGCAGCGGCAGGGCGCCGATGCCCGTCGAGCGACGAAGTCGTAATACGGCTCCGCATGGTCGACCAGGCGCGCCGCCACCCGCGCCAGCGCCGCGCGGTGCTGCGGCAGCGCGATCTCGTCCAGCGGGAATGCCCGCCTCGCGCAGCCACTGCGCCGGCAGATAGCAGCGCCCGACACCGGCGTCGTCGACGATGTCGCGCGCGATGTTCGTCAGCTGGAAGGCCAGGCCCAGGTCGCAGGCGCGGTCCAGCACCTTGTCGTCCCGCGCGCCCATGATCGAGGCCATCATCAGGCCGACCACGCCGGCCACGTGGTAGCAGTAGCGCAGCGTGTCGTCGATCGTCTCGTAGCGCGCGCTCGTCGACATCCATGGCGAAGCCGGCCAGGTGGTCGAACGCATAGCGCGGCGCGATCGCATGGCGCAGCGCGACTTCCTGGAAGGCGGCAAAGGCCGGGTCGAGCATGGCGTCGCCGGCATACGCGCGCCGCGTCTGTTCGTAGAGCTGGGCCAGTTCGGCCTGCGGATCGTGCGCGGGCGCGGCCACGCCGAAGCCCAGCTCCTGGCCGTCGACGACGTCGTCGCAATGGCGGCACCAGGCATACAGCATCAGCACGCTGCGCCGGGTGCCGGCGTCGAACAGCCGGGCCGCGGCGGCAAAGCTCTTCGAGCCGACCTTGATGGTTTCGGTCGCGTGCGCCAGCAACGCCGCATTTGGAACAGCAGTCATGCCAGCGCCTCCGCCAGCATCAGGCCGGCCGTCGCCTTGGCCGAGCCGATCACGCCCGGCACGCCCGCGCCGGGATGGGTGCCGGCGCCGACCAGGTACAGGTTCGCCAGGTCCTTGTCGCGGTTGTGCGGGCGGAACCAGGCGCTTTGCGTGAGCACCGGTTCCAGCGAAAACGCCGAGCCGACGTGGGCGTTGAGCTGGTCGCGGAAGTCGAAGGGGGTGAAGATGCGGCTGGTGACGAGCTGGCTGCGCAGGCCCGGCATGTAGCGCTCTTCCAGATACTCGAAGATCTTGTCGCGGTAGATCGGGCCGACCACGTCCCAGTCGATGTCGGCATTGCCCAGGTGCGGCACGGGCGCCAGCACGTAATGGCTGCCGCAGCCCGGCGGCGCGAGCGAGGGGTCGGTGACGCAGGGCGCGTGCAGGTAGAGCGAAAAATCGTCGGCCAGCGCATCGCCGTTGAAGATCTCGTCGATCAGTTCGCGGTAGCGCGGGCCGAAGCAGACCGTGTGGTGCTGCAGCTGGCTGTGGTGGTGGTTCAGTCCGAAATAAATCACGAACAGCGAATTGCTGAAGCGCTTCTTCGCCAGGTTGCGCGCCTTCGGCCAGGCCGCGCGGGTGCTGGTTCAGCAGCGAGGCGTAGGTGTGCACCACGTCGGCATTCGAGGCCACGGCGTCGGCCGGGAACAAGCGCCCGTCCTCCAGGCGCACGCCGCTGGCGCGCTCGCCCCTGGTCTCGATCTGCGCCACCGCGGCATTCAGTTCGATGCGTCCGCCGAGGTCCTGGAACAGGCGCACCAGGCCGTTCACCAGCGCGCCGGTGCCGCCGCGCGGGAACCAGACGCCCCAGCGCCGCTCGAGCGCGTGGATCAGCGTGTAGATCGACGAGGTCGCGAACGGATTGCCGCCGACCAGCAGCGAGTGGAAGGAGAAGGCCTGGCGCAGGTGCTCGTTTTGCACGAACTTCGAGACCATGCTGTAGACGCTGCGCCAGGCCTGCAGCTTGGCCAGCTGCGGGCCGGCCGCGATCATGTCGCGGAAGGTGAGGAAGGGCACGGTGCCGAGCTTGATATAGCCTTCCTCGAACACGGCCTTCGAATAGGCGAGGAAGCGCTGGTAGCCGGCCACGTCGGGCGGGTTGATCGCATGGATCTGGCGGTCGAGCGACTTCCTGGTCGTTGGCGTAGTCGAAATGGCTGCCGTCTTCCCAGCACAGGCGGTAGAAGGGCGTCACCGGCAGCATCTCGACATAGTCTTCGATGCGCTTGCCGGCCAGCGTGAACAGCTCTTCGATGCAGGACGGATCGGTGATCACGGTGGGGCCGGCGTCGAACACGAAGCCCTGGTCTTCGTAGACATAGGCGCGCCCGCCCGGCTTGTCGCGCTTTTCCAGCAGCGTCGTTTGGGTGCCGCCGGCCTGCAGGCGGATGGCCAGCGCCAGGCCGCCGAAGCCGGCGCCCACGACGACGGCGGTTTTTGCTCCACTCATTCTGGTTTCCTGATCTGGTTCGGTTGAATCATGCGGGCGGCCTTCATGGCGGCGCCCACGGGTACGGGAGGTTTGCCGCTCAGGATGCGCGCCTTGTCGAACAGGTGCAGCCGCGCGGCATAGAAGCGTGCGATCAAGGGCGCCGGCAGGCGATAGAAACGTTCCATCACGCGCCAGCGCTGGTCGGGGCTGCCGGCCAAGAACAGCATGCGGTTGAGCAGGCGGAAGAAGCCCTGGCTTTTCCAGGTGGCCTGCGCTTCGAGCGCGGATCGCGTCGAACAGGGCGGCGGCGCGCAGGTCGGGCAAGGCTGCGATGCGCTCGGCCAGGCGCACCGCATGCGGCAGCGAATAGCCGGTCGTCGAGTGGAACAGGCCGGCGCGCAGGCCGGACGCGGGCTGGCCGCCCAGGTCGCGCCAGAAGCCGTCGAGGTCGCCGGCCAGCACGATCGGCAGCGAGCCGTGTTCTTCGCGCAGCACTTCGCGCGATCTCCCAGCCGCGCGCCTTCGCGTAGGCGGCGATGTTGGCGCGCAGCCGCTCCGGTTCCCAGGCCTGGGTGTCGACGTAATGGGTGTCCTCGATCAGCAGCGCGGTCCGGGCCGAAGGGCAGCAGGTAGACGAAGCGGTAGCCGCCTTGCTGCTCCACGCTGGCGTCCATGATGACCGGCGCCGTCAGGCCATGTGGGACGGTCAGTCTCACTTCCTGGCCGAGGAAGGTCTGGTAGCCGAGCGCCAGGCGGGTGCTGGCCTGCGGGCCGCGGCCGTCGATCACCGCGCCGGCCTGCAAGGTCTCGCCGCCGGCCAGGCGCACCGTCGTCGGCGTGACGGCCTCGACCTGCACGCCGGTGCGCAGCACCCGGGCCGAGCGCCGCCGAAATCACGCGCGCGAAGTCGCTCGAGGCGATGCTGGCGTAGCCGCTCTCGAGCGTGCGCGCGTGGCCGGGAAAGACGACCTCGTAGCGCGGCCAGCGCGTGCCGACCAGCGGCGCGATCCAGACACGCTGTTCGACAGTCAGGTCGCCGTCGTGGAAGGACCAGGTGTGGTTGCCGCCGATGGCGTCGCCCGCTTCCAGCAGCAGGATGTTCAGCTCCGGGCGCTGCGTGCGCAGGCGCCAGGCGATCAGGCCATTGGCCAGTCCGCCGCCGACCAGGATCAGGTCGTAAGGAAGAACGTCGTCGCGCTTAGTCAAGATGGGCAGGGCTCCGTGCATCGACGCTCAGGGCGTGCTCGACGATGCTTGCTGCGCGCGCGCTGCCGCCTGCCTGCCTGACGCTGTCGGCAAGCCAGGCGCAGCGTCCCTTGAAGCCCGGCTCGTCGAACAGGCGGCGCAGCTTGCTGCGCCAGCTGCGTCGCGCTCGCAAAGCGCGGCGAGGCGGACAGGCCCACGCCCGCGTGGCGGATGCGCGCCGCCACGCCCGGCTGGTCGAAGGCGATCGGCAGCGCCAGGATCGGCGTATTGCCGCTACCGCATCCATCGCCGTGTTCAGGCCCGCATGCGAGACGACGGCGTCGGCGCGCGCGAGCGCCGCTTCCTGCGGCGCGAAGGCGCAGACCCAGGTGCGCCGATGCGCTTCCAGTGCCGCCGCCTGGCGCGCGTCCAGGCCGCCGCAATGCGCGATCAGGAGCTGGGCGTCGAGCTGGCGGCAGGCCTTGGCGATGCGCTTGAACAGGTCGAAGCGGTGGCCCTGCAGCGTGCCGAGCGAGGCGAAGATGAAGGGGCGGTCCGGGTCGATCGCGGGCAGGGCCTCGATGCGGGCCGGCGCCTGGTGCGAGGCGGCGCGCAGCGGACCGACATGGTGGAAGCCGGGGGGCAGCTGCTTGCGCGGGAACTCGAAGGCGGCCACCGTCTGGCTGATCTGGGCGAGCGGCGACAGGCATTCGTGCAGGGCGCCGCGCACGGGGATGCCGAGGCGGCGCGTCTCGGCTTCGATGGCGCGCCGGTGCGGCGTCATCATCCAGTCGTAGACGCGGGTGCTGCCCTCGAACATGTGCAGGGCGCGTTCGCCGACGTCTAATCGAAGGGCATGACCGGCAGCGGGATGCCCGCTTCGCGGTTCACCGGCAGCGCGCAGGCCACCGAGATGAAGGGCAGGCCAAGCGCTTCGGCCACCAGGCCGCCCGCCGCTTCCATCTGGTCGCCGAGCACGGCATCGATCTGCAAGCGCTCGAAGGCGGCCGGCAGCTCGCGGCACAGCATGGTCGTGGTGCCGGCCATGTCGTCGATGACGCGGCGCAGGCCGAGCGGGCTGCCGGGATTGGCGGCGCGCCGCAGCGACTGCGCCAGCGACCCGGCTGGGTGGCTCGCGGCGCCGAGCGCGTGAAAGCCGAGCCGCTCATCGTTGAGGTAGGCGGCGGCGTCCGGGCGCTGCAGGAAGGTGATGCGGTGGCCGCGCGCGTGCAATGCCAGCGACAGCGCCGACAGCGCGCTGAAGTGACTGTAGAACGCGGGAGCGATTACGCCGAAATGCGCCACGGGTTAGCCTCGACTCAACCAGGTTCAATGGTGCACCTGATGCCGTTCCGGCGCGGCGGCGCGTGCGCCGGCGGCGACGCGCGAACCCCGCGCCTTGCCCGAACAGCGTGTCGACAAAACGCCGCGTGCGCTGCTTGCTGCCGATGGCGTCGGTCAGGTAGCGGTCGGCGTCGTCGAGGTGGGTCGCCAGGCGCTTCTTCGCTTCGTCGAAGCCGAGCACGTTGGTCATGGTGGCCTTGCCGAGGTCCTTGCCGGTGTCCTTGCCGGTCACGGCGCTGTCGTTGGAGACGTCGTCCTGGAAGTCGTCGCGGATCTGGAAGGCGTGGCCGGCGGCGAGCGCAAAGGCGCGCAGCGATTCGGCCACGCAGTCGTCGGTCTCGGCCAGGATGGCGGCCATGTCGACCGAGACGCCCGAGCAGCACGCCGGTCTTCAACTCGTTGGTGGTGGCGATTTCCTGTTCCGAGCGCTGGCCGCTGGCGCGCAGGTCTTCGAACTGGCCGCGCACCAGGCCTTGCGTGCCGACCGTCTCGGCCAGCTTCGCCACCAGGCGCGCGCGCACCACCGGCCGGGATCCCGGGCGCCGTGGCGAGCACGCCGAAGGCGCGGCTGAGCAGGGCGACCGAGGCCAGCACGGCGACGTCTTCGCCGTACTGCACGTGGATGGTCGGCTGGCCGCGGCGCAGCATGGCATTGTCCATGCAGGGCATGTCGTCGAGGATCAGCGAGGCGGCATGCACCATCTCGACGGCGCAGGCGATGTCGAACAGGGCAGGGGAGGCGCAGCCGAGGTCGCGCGCCACCAGCATCAGCAGCAGCGGGCGCATGCGCTTGCCGGCGCCGAGGGTGCCGGCGCGCATCGCCGCGGCCAGGGCGTCGGCGCCGTTGGCGCTGTCGGGCAGCAGCTGCGCCATGCGCGTCTCGAACTCATGGCGGATGCCGGCCAGTTCCTTCAGCCAGGGATCGCCGCGCATGTCCATCTCGCGTCCTGTGAGCCGTCCAGTCATCGTAGTCATGCGCCGTTCCTTGTGCTGAATGGTGATGACGAAAATTGCTTAATTTGCCATGGATCATACCGGATTCGGCCTTGAGGAAATCGTCAATGTTCAGCAGTGCGGTCCGGTTTCAGGGTCATTCTTCGTCAAATATGAGGATTTTTGGAGGTGAATCAGCAGGATGTCCCGAGCTTGTCCCGCCAATAAAAAATGCCGCCGGGCGCAAGCCGGGCGGCATTTTTATGGTGGCGCCGACAAAGGCGCCGGTCGGCAATCAATCGTAGCTGGTCCAGCTTTTCGGGATCTCGATATGGCCCGACTTGGCCGAATCGGCATAGGCGCGCATTTCAGCGACCACCGCGTCGAGCTGCTCGGTACCCGGATTGAGCAGGAAACCTTTTACGCGCTCTTGCAGGGAAGCCTGCTGGTCGCGCCATTCGTAACGTGAATCCCTGCTCATAATTCCCCCGTGCGAACCAGTGAGATGTTCTTGTTGATGTCCATGACATCCTCGTTGAAGTAGAGGGTCAGTATCTCATATGGGTGAGCGGCGAATCGGTGCGATGACGCACATTCGCTCAGCCAGTACAGCTACCTCAGCACGGCGCGATAGAACAAGTCGAGGCGCTGGTCGAGCACGCGATGGGCTTCGGCACGCGTCGGCTGATCGTGCGGAAACACGAAGCGCTGCATGGCGTCGCCGGAAATCCAGCTGGTCAGGAAAGACGGCAGCTGGTCGAGCGGCAGGTCGGCGCGCAACTGGGCGCGGATGTCGGGGCGGGCGAAGAAGCGTTCCAGCATTTCGCGCGTCAGGCGCGGGCCGGCGTCGTAGAAGGCGCGCGCCAGTTCCGGGTTGTCGGCCGCTTCCGCGATCACCACGCGCTGCATCGCGATCAACTGATCCTGGCAGAGCAGGTCGAAGAACTGGTGCGCGAAATCGTCGACCACGTCGCGGAACGGGCGCATGTCCTTGTCCATGTCGCGCATGCGGAAGAATTCGTCGCGGCGCGACATCAGCACGGCGTCGAGCAGGCCGGCCTTGCCGCCGAATTTGACATAGATGGTGCGCACCGCCACCCGCGCGGCGCGGGCGATGGCTTCCAGGCTGGTGCGGGTATAGCCGTTGGCCAGGAACAGGCGCGCGGCGGCGTCGATCAGGTCCTGCGTGCGTGCTTCGACGTCGCTCGCCTTGGGGCGGCCGGCGCCGCGCAGGCAGGGCAGGGGGCTCTCTTGCGATGTTTTGCTCATGGCGTCACTGTAAATCACGCAGAAATGAAATGCAACCGTTTCATTTCTTGACGAACTGAAGCGCTTGTCGAATAATGGTGAAATACCCTTAGTCATTTTTCGGAGTTGCTTCATGTCCCAAACGCAGCCTTCGCTCGAGCAGAAGCCGCTCGGCACTCCCCCGCCGCCCCGGCCGCCCCGGCCGCCGCCGGCAAGACCCCGCCCAACAAGCGCGTGCTCGTCGTGGTCGGCGCTGATCGCGATCGCCGCCTGCGTGGCCGGCGGGCGCATGTGGTACCGCAGCCATAACTTCGTCGACACCGAGAACGCCTATGTCGCCGGCCACGTGCACCCGGTCTCGGCGCGCATCGCCGGCATCGTCACGCGCGTGCTGGTGGAAGACAACCAGCATGTGAAGGCGGGCGACGTCATCGCCGAACTCGATCCGGCCGACCAGCACGTGCGCGTCGAGCAGATCGAAGCGCAGATCGCCAGCGCCAGGCAGCAGGTGATCCAGGCCGACGCCCAGGTGGAGCAGGTGCGCGCCCAGGCCCAGGCGGCCCAGGCCCAGGTCGGCCAGTCGCAGGCGCTGGCCTTGCGCGCGCGCCAGGACGCCGAGCGTTTCGGCCAGCTGTACACCAAGCAGATGAAGGCCGTCTCGAAAGCCGAAGTCGACGCCGCCAACGCCGCGCGCAGCGCCGCCGCCGCCGACGTCAATGCGCGCCGCGACAACGCCAGCGCCGCCAAGGCCCAGATCAATGCCGCCGTCCTCGGCACGCGACGTGTTCAAGGCCCAGATCAAGGTGCTGCAGGCGCAGCTGAAGGACGCCAAGCAGCAGGTCAGCTACAGCCGCGTGCTGGCGCCGGTCGACGGCCGCATCGGCCGCCGCAGCGTGGAAGTGGGCGCGCGCGTCCAGCCGGGCCAGCAACTGGTGGCCGTGGTCGAAGACAAGGTCTGGGTCAACGCCAACTTCAAGGAAACCCAGCTGGCCGGCCTGAGCGCCCGGCCAGGCGGTCGACCTGCAGATCGACGCGCTGCCGAACGAACACCTGGTCGGCCGCGTCGACAGCTTCTCGCCGGCCTCGGGCAACCAGTTCGCGCTGCTGCCGGCCGATAACGCGACCGGCAACTTCACCAAGATCGTGCAGCGCGTGCCGGTCAAGATCACGCTGGCCCCAGCCGACGTCCAGCGCCTCACGGGCCGCCTGGTGCCGGGCATGTCGGTCGTGGCCGAAGTCGACCTGCGCCAGAAGGTGCAGCCTGCCGCACCGGCCCGCACCGCGCAAGCGCAGCCGGTGAAGTAAGGGACGCTTCATGACGAGTACCACCAAGGCGGCGCCCGCCGTCTTCCCCGGCGCGCCCGCCGCCGGCTCGCGCGTCGATGCACGCACCTGGATCGCGGTGGCCGCCGGCATGCTCGGCGCCTTCATGGCGGTGCTCGACATCCAGATCACCAATTCCTCGCTGCGCGACATCCTGGGCACGCTCTCGGCGACCCAGGAAGAGGGTTCCTGGATCTCGACCGCCTACCTGTGCGCCGAGATCGTCGTCATCCCGATGACGGCGCTGTTCGCGCGCGCCTTCGGCGTGCGCCGCTACATGATCGGCACGACCAGCCTGTTCCTGGTCTTCTCGACCCTGTGCGGCGCGGCCTGGAACCTGGAAAGCATGATCGTGTTCCGCATGCTGCAGGGCTTTACCGGCGGCGCGCTGATCCCGATGGCGATGACGCTGGTGATGACGCGCCTGCCCAGTTCCAAGCGCGCGGTCGGCATGGCCATTTTCGGCCTCACCGCGACCCTCGCGCCGGCCATGGGGCCGACCCTGGGCGGCTACCTGTCCGAGATCTACGGCTGGCCGTCGATCTTCTACATCAACTGGGTGCCGGGCGTGCTGCTGATCGCCGGCATGGTGTATGGCCTGGACCGCGAACCGTCGCAAGTGCGCACCCTGGTCAACGCCGACTGGCTCGGCATCGGCCTGATGGCGCTCGGCCTGGGCTGCCTGACGATCTTCCTGGAAGAGGGCAATTCGAAGGACTGGTTCGATTCCGAATTCATCATCACCTTCGCCGCGCTGGCGCTGGTCGGCATCCTGGGCTGGGTCGCCACCAGTTTCACGCGGCAGCAGTCCTTCGTGAACCTGCGCCTGTACGGGCAGCGCAACTTCATGGTCGCGACCGTGCTGTCGGCCGTGACCGGCATGGGTTTGTATGGCTCGTCCTACCTGCTGCCGCTCTACCTGGGCCAGATCGCCGGCTACACGCCGATGCAGATCGGCGAAGTCATCGCCTGGGTCGGCCTGCCGCAACTCTTGATCATGCCCTTCGCCGCGGCCCTGTCCTCGAAGGTCGACAACCGCATCCTGTGCAGTTTCGGCCTGCTGCTGTTCGGCGGCTCCTGCCTGATGAACGCCTACATGGACGCCAATACCGGCTACGACCAGCTGATGTGGACCCAGGTGGTGCGCGCCATCGGCCAGCCTTTCGTGATGCTGACGCTGTCGAACTTCGCCATGCAGGGCATCGCACCGAAAGACATGCCGTCGGCCTCGAGCCTGTTCAACATGACGCGTAACCTGGGCGGCTCGGTCGGCATCGCCATGCTGGCGACCTCGCTCACCAACCGCGAGCACTTCCACTCGGCGCGCCTGGGCGAATCGATCTCGAGCTACGCGGCGCCGACCCAGGAACGCCTGGAGCAGATCACGCAAGCCTTTATTTCCAGCGGCATCGACCCGGCCACGGCCGCGAACCAGGCCCTGGCCGCGATCGACCGCATCGTCCGCCGCGAGTCGTATGTGATGGCCTATAACGACGGCTTCTTTATCGTCGGGACGATCCTGATTTCGTGCATCGCCATTGTCTGGCTCGCCGACAAGGTCAAGTCCCCCGGCGGCGCCGGCGGCGGCGGTCACTGATTTAATTGAATTGAAGAGATGAGAAAAACGATGTTCGATTCCCTGATCACGATGTTCCCGCGCCGCGCGCTTGCCGCCGGCGTCGCCGCCGCGCTGGGCCTGCTGGCCGGCTGCTCCACCATCGGCCCCAATTTCGTCGCGCCGAAAGCGGTCGACACGCCCAGCTACCGCCACGTCGAGACGGCGCGCCGCCGCCGCGCCCGTCGTTGCCGACACCGCGCGCCTGCCCGCCGCCTGGTGGACCGTCTTCAACGACGCCACCCTGAGCGGCCTGGAAGAGCGCGCACTGCGCGACAATCCGGGTGTGAAGGTCGCCGCGCAGCGCCTGCTGCAGGCGCAGTCGCAACTGGGCGTGCTGCGCGCCGGCCAGGCGCCGAGCGCTGTCGGTGAATGCCGGCCTGTCGAATTCGCGCAGCTCGGCCGAAACCCCGCAGGGTATCGCGCTGGGCCGGCGTTCGATCGAAGGCAACACCTTCAGCGTGGGCGCCGCGCTCTCGTACGAGCTCGATCTGTGGGGCCGCGTGCGGCGCATCGTCGAAGCGGCCGACGCCCAGGCAATGGCGGCGCAGGACGACCGCGACGGCGTGCTGCTGATGCTGTCGAGCCAGGTGGCGCAGGGCTACTGGCAGCTGCGCGGCCTGGACGCCGAGCAGGCCATCCTGCGCGACGCGCTGGCCGGCCGGCGCGAGGCGCAGGAACTGGTCGAAGCGCGTTTCGACGCCGGCCTGACCAACGAACTCGATGTGTCGCGCGCCCGTGTCGAACGCGCGAACGCCGAAGCGGACATGCACGAAGTGCAGCGCCAGCGCAACCTGGTCGAGCACGCGCTCGCGGTCCTGGTCGGCGTCTCGCCGAGCACGCCGCTGCTCGCGAGCGAAGCGAAGCCGCGGCTGCCGCTGCCGCCGACCATTCCGGTCGGCCTGCCGGCCAGCCTGCTGTCCCAGCGTCCCGACCTGGCCGCGAGCGTGGACAATTTGCGCGCGGCGAATGCGCAAGTGGGCGTTGCCGAAGGCATGTTCTATCCCTCGGTGACGCTGACCGGCAATTTCGGCTACGCCTCGGAATCGCTGCGCGACCTGGCCGGCGGCAGCGCGCGCCAGTTCTCGGCCGGCCCGCTGGCGCTGTCGCTGCCGGTCTTCGACGGCGGCCGCAACAAGGCCAACCTGGCGCTCTACAAGGCGCGTTACGAAGAAGCGCTGGCGAACCACGAAAACCGTCTGCTGACCGCCTTGCGCGAAGTCGAAGACGCGCTGTCGGACGCCCAGCAGCGCCAGAAGCAGGGCGACGTCCAGCAGCAGGCGCAGCAAGCCTCGGCGCGCGCGCTGCTGGTCGCGCAGGCACGCTACGAGCGCGGCATCTCGACCTACCTGGACGTCACCGACGCCCAGCGCAGCGCACTCGCGGCCGACCGCGCCGCCGCGCAGATCCGCACCCAGCGCCTGCTGGCATCGGTCGCCGTGGCGCGCGCGCTCGGCGGCGGCTGGTCGCAAGCGGCGCCGTTGGCAACCGTGCGCTGATTTTTTTCGCATGATAAAAGGCCGGCGCGGGATGCTTCCCGCGCCGGCCGTTTCGTTGACGGACGTATTACAATCCCCTGGTTGCATTCAACCAACCAGGGGACCCATGAAACACCTTCTCGCTCCACTCGTGCTGGCCATCGCGGCCGGCGCCGTCCACCGCCGCCGAAGCGCCCGCCGCCAAACCGCAGGCGGCCACGGCCGCCGAACTGAACGCCATGGCGAAGCGCTTCGCCCCGGTCGACCTGCGCGCCGAGACGGCCGGGCTGTCGAAGGGCGACCGCGCGGCGATCGGCAAACTGATCGAAGCGGCGAAGATCGTCGACACCCTGCAGTTGCGCCAGCGCTGGGCCGGCAACGAAGCGCTGTGGGCGGCGCTGCAGAAGGACACGACACCACTCGGCAAGGCGCGCCAGCACTACTTTTGGCTGAACAAGGGGCCGTGGTCCATCATCGACGGCAACGCCTCCTTCATGCCGCCGACGTATGCCGGCATCACGATCCCGGCACGCAAGCCGGACGGCGCGAACTTCTATCCGGCCGGCGCCACCAAGGCGGCACTGGAAAGCTGGATGAACGCGCTGCCGGCCAAGGACAAGGAAGAAGCGCAGTGGTTCTTCACCGTGATCCGCAGCCGGCCAGGACGGCAAATTCCGCACCGTCAAATATTCGGAGGAATACAAGCCGGAGCTGGAGAAGCTGGCCAAGCTGCTGCGCGACGCCGCCGCCAGCACCGACAACGCCTCCCTGAAAAAATTCCTGCTGCTGCGCGCCGACGCCTTCCTGTCGAACGATTACCTGGCCTCCGACTTCGCCTGGATGGACCTCGACTCGCCGGTCGACATCACGATCGGACCCTACGAGACCTATAACGACGAGCTGTTCGGCTACAAGGCCGCCTTCGAGGCCTATGTCAGCGTGCGCGATCCGAAAGAGACGCAGAAGCTGAACTTCTTCGGCAAGCACATGCAGGAGCTGGAAGACAACCTGCCGCTCGACAAGCAGTACCGCAACCCGAAGGTCGGGGCGATGGCGCCGATGGTGGTGGTGAACCAGGTGTATGGCGCCGGCGACGGCAACATGGGCGTGCAGACGGCCGCCTACAACCTGCCGAACGACGAGCGCATCATCCGCGAGCGCGGTTCCAAGCGCGTGATGCTCAAGAACATCCAGGAAGCGAAGTTCGCCTCGACCCTGAAACCGATCACGAAACTGGTGCTGCGCCCGCAAGACCAGAAGGACCTCGATTTCGATTCCTTCTTCACCCACATCCTGGCGCACGAAATCACCCACGGCCTCGGACCGCATCACACCAAGGTGGGCGGCAAGGAATCGACCCCGCGCCAGGATTTGAAGGAAGCCTATTCGACCATCGAGGAAGCGAAAGCCGACGTCACCGGCCTCTGGGCGCTGGCCTACATGATGGACAAGGGCCAGTTGAAGGACACGCTGGGGCAGGGCGAACAGGCAGAACGCAAGCTGTACAACACCTTCCTGGCGTCGTGCTTCCGCACGCTGCACTTCGGCCTGACGGATTCGCATGCGCGCGGCATGGCGATCCAGGTGAACTACCTGCTCGACAAGGGCGCGTTCGTCTCGCATGGCGACGGCACCTTCTCGGTGGACTTCAAGAAGATCAAGCAGGCCGTCATCGACCTCGACCGCGAATTCCTGACCATCGAGGCGACCGGCGACTATGCGCGCGCCAAGGCGCTGATGGCGAAGTATGTCGTCATCCGCCCGGACGTGCAGAAGGCGCTCGACAAGATGAAGACGGTGCCGAACGATATCCGCCCGGCCTTCGTGACGGCGGCTTCCTTGACGGGAGGCGACAAGCGATAATAGCGATTGATCAACAAATTCAGCAAATTACAACGCTGGAGTCTGTTATCTAAAGGTATTTGACGAAATCACATGGTCGTTCTGCTATAGTCTTGACACTTTCCGTTCGGCAATATTTCCGTGCGGCGTGACCGGCGCGTTGTTCCGGCTGACTTTAGCGAGCTTCCATGTTTTCTTCGAAAATGACGATCGGCGCCAGGCTGGCGCTTGGCTTTGGCGCCGTGCTGGCGCTGATGATGGTGTTGACGGCGCTGGCGGTGAGCCGCGTCGGCAACATCGACGCCACCCTGAACCGCATCAATGACGTCAACAACGTCAAGCAGCGTCACGCCATCAATTTCCGCGGCAGCGTGCATGACCGCGCGATCGCCCTGCGCGATGTGGTGCTGGCGGGCGACAACGCCGCCGCGCAACCGGCCATCGAACAAATCCGTACCCTGGCCGCCAATTACGAACGCGCAGGCGTCGCCCTCGACGCGCTGTTCGCCGCGCGCAGCGACATCCTGCCCGACGAAAAAGCGGCCCTCGCCGCGATCAAGGAAGACGAGCGCAAGACCCAGCCGCTGATCGCGAAAGTCAGCGAACTGCGCCTGGCCGGCGATGTCGACGGCGCCCGCGCGCTGCTGGGGAAAAGCGCCGCCCCGGCCTTCGTCTCCTGGCTGGCCAGCGTCAACCGCCTGATCGACCTCGAAGAACAACTCAACAAGGACTCGGCCGCCGAAGCGCGCGCGCTGACCGGCAGCTTCCTCACCTGGATGGCGGTGCTGTGCGCCATTGCCGTGGCCGCGGGCAGCCTGGGCGCCTGGTTCATCAGCCGCGGCCTGCTGCGCCAGCTTGGCGGCCAGCCGGACTACGCCGCCCATATCGTGCGCAGCATCGCCGCCGGCAACCTGGGCGTGCGCATCAGCACCGCACCGGATGACCAGTCGAGCCTGCTGTTCGCGATGGTGGGCATGCGCGACAGCCTGGTCGCCATCGTCTCGCAGGTCCGCAACGGCACGCTGACGATCGCCAATGCCTCGACCGAGATCGCCGCCGGCAACCAGGATCTGTCGCGCCGCACCGAGAACCAGGCCGACACGCTGAAGGACACCGCCGCCTCGATGGAAGAGCTGACCGGCACCGTGCGCCAGAACGCGGACAACGCACGCCAGGCCAACGCGCTGGCCGAATCGGCCTCGGAAGTGGCCTCGCGCGGCGGCGCCGTGGTGGCGCAGGTGGTCGACACCATGGCCTCGATCAATGCGTCGTCCAAACAGATCGTCGACATCATCGGCGTGATCGACAGCATCGCCTTCCAGACCAATATCCTGGCCCTGAACGCGGCGGTGGAGGCGGCCCGGGCCGGCGAGCAGGGCCGCGGCTTTGCGGTGGTCGCCACCGAAGTGCGCAACCTGGCGCAGCGCTCGGCCGCCGCCGCGCGCGAGATCAAGTCCCTGATCGGCAGTTCGGTCGAACGCGTCGATGTCGGCGCCAGACTGGTCGACGAGGCCGGCAGCACGATGGAAGAGATCGTCACCAGCGTCAAGCGCGTGACCGACATCATGGCCGAGATCAGTTCGGCCAGCGCCGAGCAGAGCGCCGGCATCGAGCAGGTGAACGGCGCCATCGGCCGCATGGACGAGGCGACGCGCCAGAACGCCACCCTGGTCGAACAGGCCGCCGCCGCCGCCGCCTCGCTGCAGGACGAGGCGGCGGCGCTGGCCGGGGTCGTGAGTGTCTTCAAAATGGAACAGCAGGGCGCCCGCACTGTTGCGTCCGCGCCGCAGCGCCGGGCCTTGACGTTGCAGGTTTAACCAGCCGCAAAAATATTCCCGCATGGGAAGATATTCTGGGTTCTAGAATTGCTTTGAAGCATTTCTTCGAACCCGGAAGTCTCCCATGTTCAAATCTTTGTTTTGCAGTCGCGCTGCTCGCCGGCGCAACTGCCCAGGCCGCCGAACTGACCGCGCTCGAAGCGCGCTGGCTGCAAGCGGCATCCCCGGTCCTGGTCTATTCCCACAACCTTGAAACTGCCGATCGACATCATCGTCCAGCCGCAGGCGCGCGCCAGCGACGTGCCGCTGGCGATGGGCTACGACCGCGGGCGCTGCAAGCTGGTCTTGTCGCTGCGCGGCAATCCGCAGGCCGAAGCCGTATTCGCCGGGATTCCCGAGGACAGCCAGGGCGAACTGATCGAGGCGATGGCCGCGCACGAGATCGCCCATTGCTGGCGCCATGCCCAGGGTTCCTGGAATGCGCTGCCGGCCGGGTTTACCGAAGTCGGCGAGGAAACGGCGAGCGACGGTTCGTTGCTGGCCGTCGCGCGCGCGCTGCGCGAATCGCGGCGCGAGGAAGCCTATGCCGACCTGGCGGCGCTGGCCTGGACCCGCCACAACAACCCGCAAGCCTATCCGCGCGTCCATGGATGGCTGGCCACGGTACAGGGCAGGGCAGACGCCGCGCGGCGGCCACGACACCCGCGCCTGGGTGGCGCTGGCGCGCGACGGCGCGCGTTTCGGCGAGGCCGCTGCGCCCTTCGACGGACGCGGCGCCGCTCTGGCGCGAGGGCCTGTTGCAGGATTGATCGTCAGTGTATGTATGGTATTTTCGGCAAGTGTTCGGTGTCGCACAGATAGTGTGGATGGCGCAGCGTTTAATAGCGCTATCACAACAACCGACACAAGGGACACTGCCATGAAATCGTTGCTCGCCACCCTGCTGGCTACCGCAGCCGGCGCTACTTTCGCCGCCGCCCCGACCGCTGCCCTGAACCACGATCCAGCGACCTACCGCAACGTCAGCGAAAAGGCGACCACCGAGTACAAAGCCGCGACCGCCAAGTGCGATGCCAAGAGCGGCAACGACAAGGACGTCTGCATGGCCGAAGCGAAAGCGTCGCGTGCCCGTACCGAATCGGACGCCCTCGCCAAGTACAACAATTCCGAAAAAGGCCGCGCCGCTGCGCGCAACAAGGTGGCCGAAGCCGAATACGACGTGGCCAAGGCCAAGTGCGACGCCATGAGCGGCGCCGACAAGGACAGCTGCATGGACAACGCCAAGTCGGTGCGCACCGCCGCGGTGGCCGACGCCAAGGCCGGCCGTGACAGCGCGAGCACCGCCGTCGGCGCCAGCGGCAGCGCCGGCCTGGTTGCCAGCACCGACACCAAGGATCCGGTCAAGGCTTCGGCCGTCGCCAAGTGCGAGCAGGCTGCCGGCGGCTCGAAAACCGGTTGCCTGGTCGACAGCAAAGGCAATGTGACGACGATGGGCGGCCGTGCCGAGAACGCCACCGAGCGCGCCGCCGACAACACCAAGGCCGCTGCCTCGACCATTGCCGAGAAGACCAAGGAAGTCGCCGCCACCGTGGTCGACAAGACCAAGGCCATGGCCTCGACCGTGGCTCAGAAGACCGAGAACGTCACCGCCAACGCCCGGGAAAACACGAAGGACGCCGCAGCGACGACCGCCGCGAAGACCGACAACGCCACCGACCGCGCCGCCGACAAGACCCGCGACGCCGGCCGCACCACCGCCGTTGCCGCGTCCGACACCGCGCTCACCACCAAGGTGAAAGCGAGCCTGCTGGCGCAGCCGGAACTGAAATCGCTGGGCATCCACGTCGAGACCGAGAAGGGCGTCGTCATGCTGAGCGGCTTCGTCGAATCGAAGGCCGAGGCCGACAAGGCCGTGAAAGCCGCCAAGGAAGTCGACGGCGTGGCCAAGCGTGAAGAGCGCGATCAAGGTCAAGTAAGCCGATAAACGCAGGAAGCAAACGCGCGCAGTCACCCCGGTGGCTGCGCGCGTTGTCGCATATAAACGTATGCAGGCCGCATTCGCTCCCTCGGCAGGGCTCCGGGCCGTTATAATTTTCGGGTGAATAAACTCGAAGCCTTTGGATACATCGTGGCGCAAGCCTCCCGCGGTGATATTTCTTTCCCTACCAGTGTGAATGCCGTGCTGCGCCTGCAGCAGGCGCTCGACGATCCCGACTGTCCGCTCGACGAGGCGATCCGCCTCGTGCTGGCCGAACCCTTGCTGGCCGCGCGCACCGTCGCGCTGGCCAACTCGGCCGCCTTCAGCGGCGGCGGCCCGCCCGTGACGAATGTCCGCGCGGCCGTCACCCGCATGGGCTACCGGCGCCTGCAGGGGCTGGTCGCCAGCCTGGTGGTGCGCCAGTTCGGCAGCCGCATCAAGGATCCCGGCCTGCGCGCCAAGGCCGAGCAGCTGTGGGAGCACACCACCCATGTGGCCGCGCTCGCCTGGTCGCTGGCGCGCCACGTCACGGGCGCCAATCCCGATACGGCCCTGTTCGCCGGCATCATCCACGAGATGGGCGGCTTTTATCTGCTCTCGCGCGCCGACGAATTCCCGGGGCTGCTCGACGACGATCCGGAAAAGTGGGGCGAGCTGTGCGAGGACGTGGTGGGTCTCGAAGTCGTGAAGAAACTGTCGGTGCCGGCGCCGGTGGCCGACGCCATCGGCCAGTTGCGCCGCGCCTGGATCAACATGCCGCCGTCGACCTTGCTCGATACCTTGCTGCTGGCGAACCAGTACGCACCGGTCGCCTCTCCGCTCGGCGCGGCCAGGCCGGCCTTGCCGGAGCACGCCGACAGCGCCCTCGATTTCGTCGTCGACGAGGAATTGCTGGCGTCGATCCGGGAAGAGGCTGCCGAGACCTGCAAGGCGATGGGCGGGCCGCTGCTGGTCTGATCCCAGCTCAAACCACGATCGGGAACCAAGGGCGAGGCCAGCCTTTCTAACCGTAGGGAGCTTATCCCACGGGAGGAGAGCGTGAATCGTCATGCGACGGCGCTGGCCGTCGGCCATCGTGCAGCCGCTGTGCCTGTTCTTCCTGCTCTGCCTGCTGGCGCTGCAGGCCGTGCGCGCGCAAGCGCCTTCCGCTGCCTTGCTCACCGTCGACGGGCCGATCGGCCCGGCCTATGCCGACTACATCGAACGCGGCATCGCCCAGGCGGCCGCCGGCGGGCGCAAGCTCGTCGTCCTGCAGATCGACACGCCCGGCGGGCTCGACACCGCCATGCGCATCACCGTGCGCGCCATCCTGGCCGCGCCGATTCCGGTTGCCTGTTTTGTCGCGCCGAGCGGCGCCCGTGCCGCCAGCGCCGGCACCTATATCCTGTACGCCTGCCATATCGCCGCGATGGCGCCGGGCACCAACCTGGGCGCGGCCACGCCGGTGCAGTTCGGCGCCGGGCCCGATCCCCCGGGCGTCGCCACGCCGGGCGCCGCCAAGCCGGACAAGCCCTCGACCATGGAAAACAAGGCCGTCAACGACGCCGCCGCCTACCTGCGCGGCCTGGCGCAGCTGCGCGGGCGCAACGCGGTCTGGGCCGAGGCCTCGGTGCGCCAGTCGCTGAGCCTGTCGGCCGAGGATGCGCTGGCGGCCAAGGTGATCGACATCGTCGCCCGCGATACCGCCGGCTTGCTGGCGCAGGCGCACGGGCGCAGCGTCAGCGTGCGCGGCCAGCCCTGGCGCGTCGACAGCCGTGGCGCCGCCATCCTCGATGCGCCGCCCGACTGGCGCACGCGCCTGCTGGCAGTCATCACCAACCCGAGCGTGGCCTTGATCCTGCTGTCGCTCGGCGCCTACGGCCTGCTGTTCGAGTTCATGAGTCCGGGCGCGGTGCTGCCGGGCGTGGTCGGTGCGATCTGCCTGCTGCTCGGCCTGTACGGCTTGCAGCTACTGCCGATCAATTATTCGGGACTGGGGCTGATTTTCTTCGGGCTGGCCTGCATGGTCGCCGAGGCCTTCCTGCCCAGCTTTGGCGTGATCGGATTGGGCGGCGTGATCGCCTTCGTGATCGGTGCGCTGCTCCTGCTCGACAGCGAAGCGCCGGGCTTCGGCGTGCCGCTCGGCCTGGTGGCGGGTATCGGCATCACGGCCGCGCTGCTGGTCGGCGCCACCGCCCAGGTCGCGCTGCGCACGCGGCGCAGGCCGCGCGTGGGCGCGCTCGCCTCGCTCGAGGGCAGCATCGCCGAAATGCTGGGCGAGGGCTGGGCGAATGTGGGCGGCGAAACCTGGCAGGTGGCGTCCGAGACGCCGCTGGTGCGCGGCGAACGGGTACGCGTCGTGGGCCGGCGCGGGCGCGTGCTGCTGGTCGCGCCCTCGGCGCGTGCGCCGCCGGACCCGAGGGACGACGGCAAGGAAAAGCCCGCCAACTGACACCGGGAGAACTGCGATGTTCCAACTGAGTTTCGGCCTGTCCTTGCTGGTGATGGTGCTGCTGGTGCTGTTCGCCATGTCGGTGCGCGTGCTGCGCGAGTACGAGCGCGGCGTGGTGTTCCAGCTGGGGCGCTTCTGGGGGGTGAAGGGGCCGGGCCTGATCATCCTGATCCCGGTGCTGCAGCAGATGGTGCGGGTCGACCTGCGCACCGTCGTGCTCGACGTGCCGAAGCAGGACGTGATCTCGCGCGACAACGTCTCGGTGAAGGTGAATGCCGTGCTGTATTTCCGCGTGGTCGACCCGGAGCGCGCCATCATCCAGGTGGCGAATTTTCTGGAGGCGACCAGCCAGCTGGCGCAGACGACATTGCGTTCGGTGCTGGGCAAGCACGAGCTCGACGACATGCTGGCCGAACGCGAGCGCCTGAACATCGACATCCAGCAGGTGCTCGACGCCCAGACCGACGCCTGGGGCATCAAGGTCGCCAATGTCGAGATCAAGCACGTCGACCTGGACGAATCGATGATCCGCGCCATCGCCCGCCAGGCCGAAGCCGAACGCGAACGGCGCGCCAAGGTGATCCATGCCGAAGGCGAATTGCAGGCCTCGGAAAAGCTGATGCAGGCAGCCCAGGTGCTGGCCCGCCAGGATGGCGCGATGCAGCTGCGCTACCTGCAAACCCTGTCCACGATCGCCAGCGACAAGACCGCGACCATCGTCTTCCCGCTACCGGTGGATATGCTCTCCAACCTGATGAAGGGAGGCGACGTTAGCAGCTCTGGGTCCTGTTGCAACTTCAAGGGCGCCGCGCTCGCCCTCATCCCCAGCATCCCCAGCGCCAGCAGCACGCCCGTAAACGCCAGCCCCGCCGCCACCCACTGCGGCGCCGCATACGAGTAGCCCAGCGTCAGCGGAATCCCGCCCAGGAAGGCCCCGGTCGCATTCCCGATATTGAACCCCGACTGCCCCAGCGAGGAACCGAGCATCTCCGCTTCGCGCGAATGCTCGATCAGCATCATCTGGATCGGCGGCCCCATCGCCAGCGCATTCGCGCCGGTGGCAAAGGCCAGCACCACCATCATCGGCTGCGAGGACGCGAACATGCCGTTCATCAGGAGCAGGGCGGTCATCGTCACCAGCAGGATGGCGATCGCGTGGATCGGCGCGAAGCGGTCGGCCAGCCGGCCGCCGGCCACGACGCCCACCGTCATGCCGACGCCGACCACGGTCATGATCATCGGGATCTGGCCAGGCGCGAAGCGCGACAGGTCGGTCAGCAGCGGCGCGATATAGCTGAACCAGGCGAAGAAGCCGCCGGTGCCGATCGAGGTGATCGCCAGCGCCATCCACAAGCCGGGCTTGCGGAAGATGCGCCAGGTCCTTGCGCAAGCCC
Source organism: uncultured beta proteobacterium (assembly GCA_963729765.1). Lineage (GTDB taxonomy): Bacteria > Pseudomonadota > Gammaproteobacteria > Burkholderiales > Burkholderiaceae_D > Telluria. Next base: position 58,738 of record CAVSPL010000001.1, read on the forward strand.
GCGCTCGGGCGCGCCTCGATCACCGGCACCCATTGCTTCAGGCAGATGGCGGTCACGAGGCCGATCGCGGCCACGATCAGGAACACCAGGCGCCAGCTCATGTTGTGGCCGAGCCAGGTGCCGAGCGGCACGCCGAGCACGTTCGCCAGCGTCAGCCCGGTGAACATGGTCGCCATCGCCGCGGCCACTTTCCCTTCGTCCGCCAGGCGGCTGGCGACGACCGCGCCGACGCCGAAGAAGGCGCCGTGCGGCAAGCCGGCCAGGAAGCGCGAGACCAGCATCAAGCCAAAATTCGGCGCCAGCGCGGACAAGCCGTTGAACACCGCGAACATCAGCATGAACCAGATCAGCACGGTGCGCGGCGGGCGCTTGGCCAGCAGGCTGACCAGCGTCGGCGCACCGACCACGACGCCCAGCGCGTAGGCGGTGATCAGGTAACCGGCTTGCGGAATCGTGATGTGCGAGACCCCCGGCGATATCGGGGAGGATGCCCATCATGACGAATTCGGTCATGCCAATGCCGAAGCCGCCAAGGGCCAGCGGGAGCAGGCTTTTCTTGATCAAAATAAGGATGTCTTTATAGTAGTGACACTAGCCGGGCGCCATGCCGGGCCGAGTGGAACCGATCACTATAGTCCGCCTGCCGCGCAGTCAGTCCGCTTTCGGCTCGTGATGTCGGGTATTCGGCGGCCTGATAGCGCGGCTTCAGTCCGTCGTCGTCGCGCAGCCAGCCGATGCGGCCGTGGCCGGCCTCGTTCAGGCGTGCGACGAGCAGCGGCGCCTGCGCCTCGGCCAGGCTGAAGCGTGAAGACGACCGCCTCGCCATGGCTGACCGCGAGCAGGGTGGCGCCCGCGGCATCGAGCTCGCGCCGGATCATGCCTTCCTGCGCATACGGCGCCGTGCAGGCCAGCTGCACCTGACGCACGATCGCGACCTTCTCGGCCGTCAGCAAGGCCTGGGCCACGCTGTCGGTATAGGCCCGCACCAGGCCGCCGGCGCCGAGCTTGATGCCGCCGAAGTAACGCACCACGGTGGCCAGCACGCCTTCGAGGTCCTGGTGGCGCAGCACGTCGAGCATCGGCCGTCCCGGCCGTGCCGCTCGGTTCGCCGTCGTCGACCGCCGCCGACTGTCCGCCCGCCAGCAGCGCCCAGCAGACGTGGGCCGCCTGCGGATGCCGGGCGCGCAGGCCGGCCACGACCGCCTGCGCACTGGCGCGGTCCGTCATCGGCTGCACGCAGGCGATGAAACGGCTCTTCTTGATGAACGAGTTCGTGGTGGACGGGAGCAGGTAAGGGTATAGGGCATGGAAACAAAAACGCCAACCGTGAAGGTTGGCGTTTTCGCTGAATCTTTGGTAGGCCGTGCGGGATTCGAACCTGCGACCAACGGATTAAAAGTCCGCTGCTCTACCAGCTGAGCTAACGACCCGAAGAAGGCAAGATTATAGCCGGACTCTTGCGAATGTCCAAGTACTTCCTGTGCGATCGTTCACGAAGTCAGGTTTCCACGTTCTTGTCTTCCGCCTGTGCTTCGTGCATCGCCTGCGGTTCGAGCTTCTCGGCGGCGACGTTCATCCGCACGAAGAAGCCCCAGCACGCCAGCAGAATCGCCGCGGCGACACCGATCGACGCCACATGCGGCAGCAGCTCGGGCTTGGTATGCATGAACTGGAACACCCCGACCAGGCACTCGACCCCGAGCGACACCACGACCACGATCAGGAAGCGCGACAGGAAGCGGCGCAGGCGGGTCGGCGAACTCACGTGCACCGCGCGCTGCACTTCTTCTTCCAGCACGGTCTGGCCCAGTTCGAGGGCGGCCACGGCAATCGTCAGCAAGGCCACGCATTCCAGGATTTGGCGGAAGCGTTCCTGCACCGATTGTTCCTCGCCGGGAAACAGCGCCGACCAGATCTCGATCGCGCCGAGCACGATCAGCGCAAAGCCGCAGATAAAGAAGAGCAGGGCGATCAGTACATAGCCGAGGGCGCCAATTTTTAGCAGGAATTTCACAAGGAAGCCTTATATCTGAATGTGTGAGAAACTTTAGCATCATTGCGCGCCTTGCTCTGTTCGGCAGGACGCCGTCTGTCCAAAATGATGCGCCGCACAATCGCGAGTGCGTCGTTTGCACCATTGCATGCTGCGCCGCGCGGGCAATCGACGGCCTTCTCCCTCTGTGCGCTGGCTGGCACGGAGCTTGCGTATTGACCAAGGCGCAATGCAGCGCACGCATGGCCTGCCAATGGCGGTAGCGCCATCAAGACAATGACGTCTACCGGAACATGAATCCGTTCATGGTCGGGTAGGCGTCATTTTTTTTGCCTCACACCATTGAGGATTGCGATGACATACAAGAAACTCGAAGCGAAGAGTGCCGCGCCGGTTGGCGCCGACGAGGTCAACCTCGCGCGCAGGAACATCATTCATGGCGCCGGCCTGGTGGCGGGCAGGCAGTCTGCTGGGCCTGGCCACGGGCGGGGTGTGGGCGGCGGGTTCGGACAAGCCGGAAAAAGAAGAAATCAAGATCGGCTTCATCCCGCTGACCGACTGCGCATCGGTCGTGATGGCCTCGGTGCTGGGCCTCGACAAGAAATACGGCGTCAAGTTCGTGCTCAGCAAGGAAGCCTCCTGGGCCGGCGTGCGCGACAAGCTGGCCAACGGCGACCTGGACGCGGCCCACGTGCTGTACGGCCTGCTGTACGGCGTGCAGATGGGCATCGGCGGCCAGAAGAAGGACATGGCGGTGCTGATGGGCCTGAACAACAACGGCCAGGCGATCACGCTCTCGAAACAGCTGGCCGACAAGGGCGCGGTCGACGGCGCCTCGCTGGCCAAGCTGATGAAAACCGAAAAGCGCGAATTCACCTTCGCCCAGACCTTCCCGACCGGCACCCACGCCATGTGGCTGTATTACTGGCTGGCGGCCAACGGCATCGATCCGATGAAGGACGCCAAGGTCATCACCGTGCCGCCGCCGCAGATGGTGGCGAATATGCGGGTCGGGAACATGGACGGCTTCTGCGTGGGCGAGCCCTGGGGCCACCGCGCCATCATGGACGGCGTCGGCATCACCGCCACCACCACCCAGGACATCTGGCGCGACCACCCGGAGAAGGTGTTGGGCAGCACGCTGGAATTCGCGAAGAAAAACCCGAACACCTGCCGCGCCATGATGGCCGCCATCCTGGAGGCCGGCAAATGGATCGATTCCTCGCTGGCCAACAAGAACAAGATGGCCGAGGTCATCGCCGCCAAGTCCTACGTCAACACCAGCAAGGACGCCATCGACCAGCGCATCATGGGCCGCTACCAGAATGGCCTCGGTAAGACCTGGGACGACCAGAACCACATGAAGTTCTACAACGAGGGCGCTGGTCAACTTCCCCTACCTGTCGGACGGCATGTGGTTCATGACCCAGCACCGCCGCTGGGGTTTGTTGAAAGACGATCCGGATTACCTGGCCGTGGCCAGCGCGGTCAACCAGGTCGACCTGTACAAGGAAGCGGCCACGCATGACGAAGACGCCGATTCCGAAAAGCCCCTTGCGCACCTCGAAGCTGATGGACGGCGCCGTCTGGGATGGCAAGAACCCGAAAGCCTACGCCGCCTCGTTCAAGATCAAGACCTGATCACCCCTCGTCCTAAAAAGGAAACGCCATGAGCGCCATCTTGAAATCCGAAGCAGCAGCTGCCTAGCGAACGCCGCGTCCAGGGCGGCCGCACGCCCGGCGCGCAAGCCGGCAGCGCGCGGCCGCGCGCGGCATGCAGCCCGTCGCCACGGCGGTGAAGCTGATCCTGCCGCCGCTGGTGGGCATCGCGCTGGTGCTGCTGGTGTGGCAGATCATCGCCGCCCGCAATACCGCCTTCCCGACGCCGCTGGCCACCTTCAAGGAAGCGCTCGTGCTGTTCGCCGACCCCTTCTACCGCAACAGCCCGAACGACCAGGGCATCGGCTGGAACGTGCTCGCTTCGCTGAAGCGCGTGGGGATGGGCTTCGGCCTGGCGGCGCTGGTCGGCATCCCGCTCGGCTTCCTCATCGGCCGCGTGCAGTTCATCGGCCGCATGTTCGGCCCCATCATCAGCCTGTTGAAACCGGTGTCGCCGCTGGCCTGGCTGCCGATTGGCCTGCTGGTGTTCAAGTCGGCCGACCCGGCCGCGATCTGGTCGATCTTCATCTGCTCGATCTGGCCGATGGTCATCAACACCGCCGTCGGCGTGCAGCGCGTGCCGCAGGATTACATGAACGTGGCGCGGGTACTGAACCTGTCGGAATGGAAGGTGCTCACCAAGATCCTGCTGCCCTCGGCGCTGCCCTACATCCTGACCGGCATCCGCCTGGCGATCGGCACCGCCTGGCTGGTGATCGTGGCGGCGGAAATGCTGACCGGCGGCGTGGGCATCGGCTTCTGGGTATGGGACGAGTGGAACAACCTGAACGTCTCGCACATCATCATCGCCATCGTCATCATCGGCGTGGTCGGTTTGCTGCTGGAGCAGGCGCTGATGGCGCTGGCCCGCGCACTCACCCACGAACAAGTAGCCAACTGAAAGGGACGCGGCCATGAACGCTTCGACTCCAAAATTCATCGACATCGCGGGTGTGGAGATGGCCTTCCACACCAAACAGGGCGTGTTCCAGGCGCTGCACGGCATCGACCTGGCCGTGCGCAAGGGCGAATTCGTCACCCTGATCGGCCACTCCGGCTGCGGCAAGTCGACCCTGCTGAACCTGATCGCCGGCCTGTTGAAACCGACCGCGGGCGTGCTGCTGTGCGCGAACCGCGAAATCGCCGGACCGTCGCCGGAGCGCGCGGTGGTGTTCCAGAACCACTCGCTGCTGCCCTGGCTGACCTGCTTCGAGAACATCCACCTTGGCGTCGAGCGCGTGTTCGGCCGTGACCGAGACCCGCGCCCAGCTGCGCGAGCGCACCCTGGACGCGCTCGCGCTGGTGGGCCTCTCCAGCGCCGGCGCCAAGCGCCCGCATGAAATCTCGGGCGGCATGAAGCAGCGCGTCGGCATCGCGCGCGCCCTGGCGATGCAGCCGAAGGTGCTGCTGATGGACGAGCCCTTCGGCGCCCTCGATGCGCTGACGCGCGCCCATTTGCAGGACGAGCTGCTGAAGATCGTCGCCGCCACCAAGTCGACCGTCGTCATGGTCACGCACGACGTCGACGAAGCGGTCTTGCTGTCGGACCGCATCGTCATGCTGACCAACGGCCCGGCCGCGACGATCGGCGAGATCGTCGAGGTGCAGCTCGCGCGGCCACGCGACCGCGTCGCGCTGGCCCAGGATGCGCGCTATACCGAGCACCGCAAGGCCGTGCTCGAGTTCTTGTATCGCAAGCAGGCGCATCCGGTGGCGCAGGCGGCCTGACAAACGCCCCGGCAACGCGCAAGTGTTGCCAAATCATCGCGCCTCCGGAGCGGCATGATCCGGCGCAAACGTCCTCATGGACGGTGCTTGTATCGTGGCAACGCCTTTCCAGATTGAAGGCTGTGTTTGCGTTACTTCACCGTTATTGCTCATGCATGAGGAGTGCGTTTATCCATGACTATTGCGCTGGTTCGACAGGTCACCGATGCCTTGGCGGCGTTTTCAAGCAGGAGCAGGCTGTACGAACTGCGCATCGGCGAGGGTGAGCGCCGGCCCGGCTGCGGGCAGCCTGCTGGTGGAAGCCTTCGCCGCGCAGCGACGCCGTGCAGGAGATCGGCTACCGCGACGTGATCGTCCTGTCGACCAGCGACCGGATCGACACTGGACGCGCTGCTGGGCCAGCCGGCGCAGCTTGCCATCAGCCTGGCCGACGGCAGCCGCAGCCAGTTTGGCGGCGAGATCGGCGAAGTGGCGATGCTGGGCAGCGACGGCGGCCTGGCGCGCTACCGGCTGCGCCTCCTGCCCTGGATCTGGCGCCTGGGACAGGTGCGCAACAGCCGGGTATGGCAAGACAAGAGCGTGATCGATATCGTCGACGCCGTTTTTACCGCCTACCAGCCGCAGGCGCGCTGGCGCTGGAGCGGCGAGACCAGCTCCTTCATGGCGCGCGCCATGCCGCGCAGCTACTGCTGCCAGTACCGCGAAACCGATCTCGCCTTCGTGCAACGCTTGCTGGCCGAAGAGGGCCTCGGCTGGCGCTGCGAACAGGACGGCGACGCGTGCCGGCATCGTCCTGTTCGCCGACAGCACCTGGCAGGGCGCCGTCCCCGAGGATGCCAGCGGCGCCGTGCGCTTTCACGGCGCGCGCGCTCGGCGAGGCGCAGCGACACGGTGCAGTCGCTGATCGCGCAGCGCCGCCTGCACGCCTCGCTCACCACCGTGCTCAGCGCCAACTACAAGGCCAAGCAGGCCGTGGCCGCCAGCTCGCCCACCCGCATGCGCCAGGGCAGCAAGCTGCCGCTGCTGGAATCCTTCGACGTGCCCGGCCAGTACGCCTATGCCAACGGCGAGCAGGCGCAGCGCCATGCCGACTTGCAGATGCAGCGCCAGGAAGCGCGCGCCGCCATCTGGCACGGCCGCTCGACGGTGCGCACCCTGCGCGCCGGCACCCGGCTGACGGTCACCGGCCTGCCGCTTGCGCGCAGCCGCGAGGCGGCCGTTCACCCTGCTGCGCGTGATCAGTGTCGGCGTGAACAACATGCCGCCGCCGGCCCAGCACGCGCTGGCGGAACTGTTCGGGCCGATTCCGGAACTGCTGGAAGAAACCACTGCCGCGCGACGTCCCGGACGGCTTCGCGCTGGCGATCGCCCAGGCCCGCGAGACCGGCTACGCCAACTGTTTCGACGCCATCCCGTCCGACGTGCCGTGGCGCCCGGCATGCGACGACAACGACAGCCGCCAGCGCGTCCGCCCCACGGCGCACGGCACGCAAACCGCCATCGTGATCGGCGCCGACGGCAACGACCAGCCGAACGGCGCCGACGAACTCCATTGCGACCGCCTGGGACGCGTGCGCATCCGCTACCACTGGCAAGAGAGCGGCAATGCGACTTGCTGGGTGCGCGTCGCCCAGCGCTCGGCCGGCGGCGGCATGGGCTGCCAGTTCCTGCCGCGCATCGGGCAGGAAGTGCTGGTCCAGTTCCTCGAAAACGACATCGACCGCCCGATCATCGTCGGCGCCCTCTACAACGGCCAGGGCGAAGGCGGCATTGCGCCGACGCCGGGCGGCATTCGGGTGGCGTGGATCTCAATCCGGATCCTTTCGCGCGTGCACACGACCACGCACCCTCGGCGCAAGGCAACCTCGCCGGCGGCAACAGCCCGGTCTGGCATGGCGCCTCCGGCGACAGCGCCGGCCACCGCAACGGCGCCGCCCAGTGGGGCATCCGCAGCAAGGAATTCGGCGGCGCGGGCTATAGCCAGTTGCTGTTCGACGACACCGACGGCCAGGGGCGGGTCCAGCTGCGCTGCACCCACGCCGCGAGCGAGCTGAACCTCGGGCACCTGATCCACGCCGCCGACAACTACCGCGGCAGTTTTCGCGGCCTGGGCGCTGAACTGCGCACCGATGCCTATGGCGCGGTGCGGGCGGGCAGGGGGCTGCTGGTGTCGAGCTACAAGATCAACCACAGCGCCGGCGCAGCGTGATCCGGCCGGCGAGAACGCGGCGGGCATCGCGCTGCTTGGCGCTGCGGCCAAGCTGGCCGAGTCCTTCAGTTCGGCCGCTGTCACGCATCAGACGGTTGGACTGGCGGCGCACCTGGGCGCGGCGAAAGCCGAATGCCAGCGTACTGGACGACAAGGCGGCGCCGCTGAAGGCATTGCTGACGGCGGTGTCGGGAATGGTGGGGACGGATTCGCTGGATGCGGCCATGGCGGATGCGGCTGCGAAGGCGACCGGGGGCGGCAAGGGCAAGACGCCACACTCCACCGATCCGATCATCGCCATCGCCGCCAAGGATGGCTTTGGCGCGGTTGCCGGGCAAAGCATCGCAGCTGGCCAATGGCGAGAGTGTTGCGCTGGTCAGCGGGCAGGACACGCAGTTCGTCAGCGGTGGGCAGATGCGCGTGCACAGCGGGCAGGCGATCGGCGTGCTGGGCGGCGCGGTCAAGGCGGGCGAGGGAGGGCTTGGCCTGCAGCTGATCGCCGCGAAGGATGCGATCGATATCCAGGCCCAGGCCGATGAGCTGAAGGTGCAGGCGCGCGACGAGGTGAATGTGATCAGCGCGAATGCGCATATCGACTGGGCGGCGGCGAAGAAGATCAGTTTGTCGACGGCGGGCGGGGCGAATATCACGATCGAGGGCGGGAATATTACGGTGCAGTGTCCGGGGAAGATCAAGGTGCATGCGGGGAAGAAGAGTTTTACGGAGCCCGCCAATAAGGGCGTTGAAATGCCTACTTTGCCGCGAGGGTCGATGAAATTCGATGAAAAATTTCAGCTTGTCGATCCGGCCGGGGATCCGCTCAAGAACATGCGCTATTCAATAGCGCGCGCGGATGGGGGAACGATTGAAGGGGTTACGGATAATAATGGCATGATTTCACTTCAACAAGGATTTTCCCCGGAGCAAGTGAGGATAACGATTTTAGGACGTTTGACGAAATAGGGAGAATACAAAGTGGACTATTCACAATGGACGAAGCAGCGATCCAAGGAACTGTATCCAGGAGCAAACGGGCGGCTGCAGACAGATTGGCAGCTTACTGATAGTAAGCTGATTGATGCAGTCAGGCTGAGTGTGCCGCCGATGCGTGCGGTACCGATCATTTTCGTTCCTGGAATTATGGGTTCAAACCTATGTGATTCTAATAATAAACCTGTTTGGCTGTTAAACAGTGTCGCAGGTGCCCCACTGAGTCTAGCAATAGGTTGGGCTAAGAAAACAGCTGGCGAACGCCAAACGATTCTTCATCCTGAACGTACGAAAGTTTACACGGGCGGAGCTGTCCCCAAAAAGCAAGGTTCAAACGTATACACAGAGCAGCACTATCGATCCAGAGGATGGGGGGAGGTCTCGGAGTGTAGCTATCACAAATTTCTTGTGTGGCTTGAAGAAAAGATGAATATGGAGAGAAATCCTGCTAATTGGCCGGATTTTTCCCATTCCTCGTTGCCAGCGTCATCGACCGTAGGCGAAGTGCTAATCAGAACTTTGCCGCCTGGGCTTGTTATGAAAATGACCGAATTGCCTGATGTTGCAGAGAGCGGATATCCGGTAGATCCAGTCAAGTCCGACGAATTGCTTAAACGTTCGAAGTCGAGTTTTCCAGTCTATGCGTTTGGCTATAATTGGTTGGCGTCAAACAAGGACGCTGCCACCTCATTAAAGGAAAGAATTGAAAAAATAATTCGTGAAAATAATATTGGTTCAGTCAAATGTACTCAAGTAATCTTGGTAACCCATTCTATGGGCGGTTTGGTTGCTAGAGCTTGTAGTCAGCTTCCTCAAATGGCGGAAAAGATAGTAGGGATAGTACATGGAGTAATGCCGGCTACAGGCGCTGCTGTGGCATATAGGCGTTGTAAGGTTGGGATGCGAGACGAGGATTTCAAGGCCGGATTAGTGATTGGGTCCGATGGTAAAGAAGTAACTGCAGTGTTCGCTCAGTCACCGGGTGCTTTGCAGCTCCTACCTTCGGAATCATACGGTCCTGGTTGGTTGGAGATATCTGATCCGTCCGGGAAAATTTTGACGTCGCTTCCAGTTGCCGATCCCTACAAGGAAATTTATTTGGAACGCGAAAAATGGTGGGGCCTTGTCTGCGAAGATTGGTTAAAACCAGAAGGTGGAATTCCCATCGCTTGGAATGTTTTCAAGTTGAATATACTTCTCGCTCAAGATTTTCATCGCGCGCTTGCTGGGAAATATCATAAAAAAACGTATGTATTTTATGGTGGCGGTAGCTGCCAAGCAGAGTTTTTCAAAAATTCAATGGCGCATTAAGAGGGGATCTTTGCCATTAAAGGATGGTGCAGTTGGAGTCCTTGGTATTCCAAGTATGAGCCACCATGACTTTCGAACCGACGGCTCCAACAATCGGTATGTAGGTGGTCAAAGTACGACCAGAACTACAACGCGTGCTGATGCCTCAATCGCTATTGGTGTCGAGAATAGCTTTTGGGAAGTTCGTTGCGGAATGCATGATGAATCGGGCGACGGAACCGTGCCAGTCCGGTCGGGGAAAGAGCCACGTAATGGAGGTGGGAGTAATGTATTGCAGCAATTTGCGCTAAGCGGGGTCGCGCACGAGCCGGCATATAGGGACTCTCCGATAGCTCAAAAGGTGGCTTATTACGCAATAACGAAACTTGCAGCGCTCGCCGAAACAATATGAAATGATATGAAAAATATTATGCTTACGCTGGCAGTTCTTTCGATAATGTCCGGGTGCGTTCGTGAAAGTGGAGTAAAAAAAATGACGGAAAAAAATAGAGAGCCTGCAGTGCCGCACTGTGTTGGAAGAAGCATCATTGAATTACCAAGCTCGTTTACAGCGCCAGTTGTGATTATGGGAATTTTCAAAAATAAAAACAATGGCGGGCATGATGGGCCCATGGACGTACTTGTTCGCGCAGGTATAAATCCGGCGAAATTTTCACTCGAAGTCCAAAAGCGGAAGGCTGAGCTAGAAGCGCTGGGTACTCCTACTGTGGACATTCTTCGTGAAGTGAAAGTGCTAAGTGACACTGCTGCATTGTTCCGCGTGCAGCGCATTGAAGACGCGTATCTTAGCGAGATCGTTTTTTTGCGAGGAGCGAATCTCGTTACTGCGAGGATGCATTCGTTTCAGGAACAATATCTTAACGCTGAGGAAACGTTGATGCGCTTTGCAAAAGGTGTCGAAATTTTAGATAGCGAAAAATCTTCGAAAAACCACGCAGGGTTCTGTTTGGGTACAGTGAAGATAGATGGTGACTTTGGTATCGAAAAAGGTAGTTTTTTGTTCAGGAACGGTCGTGGAGCGCGAGTTTGAGGTAAAGTTGATACGTACGTTGCGGATGATCGAGTACCGTTACTTGAGCGGATGTCAGGACCTACGTTCCCTACTCAATATTTTTAACGTTCGTCATACTGTGTATCGCGCTGGGGAACTATATCGGTTGGAGGCATGCGCGCGCAAGAATGGCTCGGGTTCGGCTCAGACAACCGAGGAGCGAACATGAAATGCTTTTAAGTTCACAATAGAGACAATGCGACCAGTACCCAGCAAAGTAGCGCCGAACATCAGCTTAACGTTCGAAACGGCACAGGCGTTGGAAGAGGCTCGCCGACTAAGACGCTGATATCGAAGGAGGACGCTATTCTACTGTGGGACTCAGTAGTCGTTTCACTTAGAGCTGCAAAGTTGTAGGTTCTGTAAATACGGAGGTTTTCTTAAAAACATCATTGTTAGTAGGATCAACGCCGAGTTAATAAAACAAAAAAGGCGCCATGATCACTCATGACGCCTTCAATGTGTACAACAAATTCGTGGTAGGCCGTGCGGGATTCGAACCTGCGACCAACGGATTAAAAGTCCGCTGCTCTACCAGCTGAGCTAACGACCCGGAAGAGGCAGCATTATAGCCGGTGAATCGCGATTGCGCTAGTGCCAACGAAGGACAAGCTCAAGAAGCCGACAGCGCCGCCGTCACCTTCAGCACTTCCTCGGCCGTCGTCGCGCCCTCGATGATCTTCATCGCGCCGGCAATCCGCAGCGGCTTCATGCCGTCGGCAACACTCTGCTGGCGCAGCCCCGCCAGATCCGCCGCGTCGCCAATCAAGCGCGTGAATTCCTCCGACACCGTCAGCAATTCATACAGCCCGGTGCGGCCGCGGTAACCGGTCTGGCGGCACTCGGGACAGCCGATCGGGCGATACACCGTCGCCGGCTTGGGAAGCTTCCACGATCCGCCCAGGCTGTTCCAGACGTCGTCGCTCAGCTCGCCATCGGGCGCCTTGCACTCGGCGCACAGCGTGCGCACGAGGCGCTGGGCCATCACGCCGATCAAGGTCGCTTCCAGCAGGTAGTCGGGCACGCCCAGTTCCAGCAGGCGCATCACGGCCGAGGGCGCGTCGTTGGTGTGCAGGGTGGACAGCACGAGGTGGCCGGTCAGGGCGGCCTGGATCGCCATCTCGGCCGTCGCCAGGTCGCGGATCTCGCCGACCATGATGATGTCGGGATCTTGCCGCATCAGCGCGCGCACGCCATCGGCAAAGGACAGGTCGATGCCGGGCTGCACCTGCATCTGGTTGAAGGAGGCCTCGACCATCTCGATCGGGTCTTCGACCGTGCAGACGTTCACTTCGTTGGTCGCCAGCGCTTTCAGCGTCGTGTACAGCGTCGTCGTCTTGCCCGAGCCGGTCGGTCCGGTGACGAGGATGATGCCGTGCGGGCGTTGGGTCAGCGCATCCCAGCGCGCGGCGTCGTCCGGCGGGAAGCCCAGTTCCGGCAGCGTCTTGACCACGACTTCCGGATCGAAAATACGCATCACCAGCTTTTCGCCAAACGCGGTCGGCATGGTCGACAGGCGCAGCTCGACTTCCTGGCCGGTATGGGTGCGCGTCTTGATGCGGCCGTCCTGCGGGCGGCGCTTTTCGATCACGTCCATCCGGCCGAGCAGCTTGATGCGCGCCGTCATCGCCAGCATCACCGCGGCCGGCACCTGGTAGACCTGGTGCAGCACGCCGTCGATGCGGAAGCGGATGACCGCGATCTCGCGCTTCGGTTCGAGGTGGATGTCCGACGCCCGCTGCTCGAAGGCGTAGCCCCACAGCCAGTCGACGATGTTGACGATGTGCTGGTCGTTGGCGTCGAACTGTTTATTCGCCTTGCCCATCTCGACCAGCTGCTCGAAGTTGCTGCGCAGCGCGAGGTCCTGGGCGTTCGTCTTGCTGGCGTCGCGGATCGATTTCGCCAGGCTGAAGAACTGCGAAATGTATTGCGAGATGTCGAGCGGATTGGCCAGCACCAGTTCGATGCGGCGGCGCGACACTTTGGCGATCTCGCCTTCCCACTCGATCGAAAACGGATCGGCCGTCGCCACCGTCAGCGTGGTCGCGCTGATGTCGACCGGCAGGATATTGAAACGCGCCGCATAGCTGGCCGACATCACGTCCGCCACCTTGGTGAAGTCGATTTTCAGCGGATCGATGCGGATGAAGGGAATGCCGACCTTGGCGGCGCACCATTCGGTGAGGATGTCGAGCGTCAGCAGGCGGTGCGGCGGCTGGTGCGAGACCAGCTTGCACTGGGCGACGGCGGTGAGCGGATGCATCGAGCCGGCCGCGTTTTTCAGGATGCCCTGGGCCTGGGCGAAGTGCGCCTTGACCTTGTCCTTTTCGACGATGCCGTCGGCCAGCAGCCACGAGAAAATGGCCTGTAAATCGAGCTTGCGCGGCCGCGCAGGGCTGCGGGGGAGGGAAGCGGGTTGCGTGTTGGCGTTCATGTTCCCTCTTTCAGCAAATGACTAGCGTGCGGAGCGACTCGATACCCTTGACCCAGGATTTCGCCGGCAGCTTGGTGGCGGCGACGATCTGGGCGGCTTTCGCGGCCAGCACCCCGCTGTCGAGTTCCGGCCGCGTCTTGAAGCACAGCGCGACGACGTTCCCGTCGTGTACTTCCGGCAGGCAGATGACGTGGTCGAAGGCGAATTTCATCGCCTTGATGTTCTTGTTGTAGCTGGGATGGTCGCCGAACAGGTTGACCGTCATGATGCCGCGCTCGGTCAGGCAAGCGTTGCAGGCGGCATAGAATTCGGGCGTGTCGAGCACGGGGCCGCGCGCGGTGGCGTCGTACAAATCGCACTGCAGCACGTCATGCACGCCGTGGTTGGCCGGGTCTTCGACGAAGTCGAGCGCATCCATCTCCAGCACCTGCAGGCGTTCGTCCTGCGGCGGCATCTTGAACATCGTGGTGCAGATCGCGATCACCGACGGGTTCAGTTCGACCGCCGTGACTTGCGCCTCGGGGAACTGGCGGAAGCAGTATTTGGTGAGCGTGGCCGAACCGAGGCCGAGCTGGACGATGCTGCGCGGGGCGTCGAGGAACAGCATCCAGGCCATCATCTGCTGGGCGTATTCGAGTTCCGGCCAGTCCGGCTTGCGGATGCGCATGGCGCCTTGCACCCATTCGGTGCCGAAGTGGAGATAGCGTACGCCGTCCTGTTCGGACAGCGTCACGGGCGCGAATTTCGGCTTGCGCGCGGGACGGCGCGAGGATTCGGCTTGTTCGATGGATTTGCGTTTGATGAGCATAGGGCGACCTGATTGAATCGCCCTATTATCGGGGTTCCCGCTGCGCAAGTGCAACGGGAATAGTGCGGTGCGGAGAAGGTGGGGCTTCCTCCGCGCCCGGGACAATCGATGAGAATCAGTACTGCACCGGCTCGACCGAGACGCGCAGGCGGATGCGGTTGCCCGGATCGCGCTGGGTGAAGGTGGTGTAGTTCTGGCCGCGGTATTCGTAGGTCACGTCGTAGCCGGTGGTGCGCGAATCGTAGGAATCGACATTACGGCACTGGCGCACGGCCTGTTCCTGCACGCCGTTGTAATCCTGGCGGCCATTGTTGTCGACGCGGTCGCCGACCACGGCGCCGGCGATCGCACCGGCGGCGGTCGCTGCGACTTTACCGTTGCCGCCGCCGACCTGGCTGCCGAGCAGGGCGCCGGCGATGCCGCCGACGATCGAGCCGCCTGCGCTGCGCTGCTGCTGGACCGGTACCTGCTGGTATTCGGTGCGGCATTCCTGGCGCGGCTGGCGGATCTGTTCGACGCGTGGCTGTACGCGCACCACGCGGCCGAAGTCTTCGAATTCGGCAGCCTGGGCGAGCGGCAGGGCGCACAGCCCCAGGGCGGAAATCATCAGTTTGGTTTGCATGTTCATATTCAGAACCTCGTCGTTGGTGCTGCAAGTCAGGGGGAGACGGAAATCACGTCCACCCATGCATGTTAATGCGGGCGCGAGCTGTAACGACGATCTGTGTGGCAACAAAATGTAACAGCGCCTGCGGATACCGGGAAAGGAGCAGCAGAATGGAAAACACGCAAAAAGGGCCCGATTCTGCGCGAAAAGCGGCATTTTCTTTCAAATTTACGCCGTCGAGACACATTCGGGTTGCTTCGGTTACTACAAAACGTTACCCTTACACGCTAAGGGTTATTGGCGCCTGGAAACGATTTAGGAGAGGCAGACGGCGCATGGCGGCCCGGCGATTCGAACCATACACCAGGTCGACTTGAGGGAAAAATGAGTATGTTGATGAGAGTGCCGTCCAATCTTGTGCAGTCCATTCGCGCCTACCGTGTGCCGGAACTGCAGGAGGAAGCGGCGCGACTGGGCCACCATTTCCTGTACGCGCATTGCGCGAACACGCTGACCAAGCAACAGGTGTGCGCCCGCATCGGCGAAAGTTTTTATTTCAACAAGCCCTGCAGCAAGAACTTCGATGCCCTGCGCAACTGCCTGACCAATACGGTTGCCGAGGCCGGTCCCCAGCCCGGCTTCCTGGTCGTACTCGAGCAATTGCCGAACACTCAGAAATTCGACAAGGAAGCGCGCGAGACCCTGCTCGACGTGTTCCGCGACGCGGCCGAATTCTGGGCCGAAAAGAAAGTCCCGTTCCGCGTTTTCTATTCCTTCGAAGTCGACCTGGCGGCGCCGCGCCAAGCTTGAGCGGCCGGCCCGGGCGGCGGAAGGCCGACTGGGCTTGCGGTACAATGCGCGCCATGAAAAATATCGTCATCCTCATTTCCGGCCGCGGCAGCAACATGGAAGCGGTCGTCCGTGCGGCGCAGTCGGAAGGGTGGCCGGCGCGGATCGCGGCGGTGATCAGCAACCGGCCGGATGCCGCCGGGCTGGCGTTTGCGCAGGAGCGGGGCATCGCCACCGCCGTCGTGCCGAGTCAAGCAATTTGCCGACCGCGCCGAATTCGACGCCGCCCTGCAGCAGGAAATCGACCGTCTTGCACCCGACCTGGTCGTACTGGCCGGTTTCATGCGGATCCTGACGGCCCCGTTCGTGGAACATTACGCGGGGCGCATGCTCAATATTCACCCGTCGCTGCTGCCGGCCTTCCCGGGGCTGGCGACGCATCGCCAGGCGCTCGAGGCCGGCGTGCCGGAACATGGCGCGACGGTGCATTTCGTCACCGCCGAGCTCGATCACGGTCCGGTGGTCGCGGCGGCGAAAGTGCCCGTGCTGCCGGGCGACACCGCCAGACACGCTCGCCGCGCGCGTGCTGGTCGAAGAACACAAGCTCTACCCCTATGCCGTGCGCCTGTTCGTCGAAGACAGGCTCAGTATTGAAGATGGCGACGTGCGCATCCTGGATGCGCAGCGCGCCGACACCACACGTATTTAATCAGTAAATAAGTCAAGGATTTTCATGAGATTGCCACCAGCAATTCTCGGCAGTACCGAAGAGGTATTGCGCGAGATTTTGCGCTTTACGGCCCCGGCCGACGTCACCCTGTCGCGTTATTTCAAGGACCACCAGCGTCTCGGTTCGCGCGAGCGCGGCGTCGTTGCCGAAGCGGTGTATTCCGTCCTGCGCAATAAGACCTTCTTCACCGATTTCGGCGGCACCGGCGGCACGCCCGTCGATGCGCCGCCTGGCCCTGCTGGGCCTGTCGGAAACGGCCGGTATCGAGTCGCTCAGCGGCCTGACCGAAGAGGAAACCGAATTCCTTACCCGCATCAAGGAAATCGACCGCAAGCTGCTGCCGCCGCTGGCGCAAGCGAACATGCCGCAGTGGCTGTACGACAAGCTGGTCGCGCAATACGGCGAAGCCGAGGCGAAGGAACTGGCGGCCGTGCTGAACACGCCGGCGCCGCTCGACCTGCGCGTCAATTCGATCAAGGCCAACCGCGACGACGTCATCGCCACCCTGGCCGAAGCGCCGATCCTGGCCGAGCCGACGCCGTACTCGCCGCTGGGCCTGCGCGTGATGAAAAAGCCGACCCTGCAAAACCTGCCGCTGTTCAAGGACGGCGCGATCGAGGTGCAGGACGAGGGCAGCCAGGTGCTGGCCCAGATCGTGGCCGCGCGCCGCGGCGAGATGGTGGTCGACTTCTGCGCCGGCGCCGGCGGCAAGACGCTGGCCCTGGGCGCGACGATGCGCAACACCGGCCGCCTGTACGCCTTCGACGTGTCGGAAAAGCGCCTGTCGAAGCTGAAACCGCGCCTGGCGCGCAGCGGCCTGTCGAACGTGCACCCGGTGCTGATCGCGCACGAACGCGACGCGAAAATCAAGCGCCTGGCCGGCAAGATCGACCGCGTGCTGGTCGACGCGCCGTGCTCGGGCCTGGGTACCCTGCGCCGCAATCCGGACGTCAAGTGGCGCCAGCCCGAGTCCGCCGTGGCCGAGATGCAGGAAAAGCAGGCATCCATCCTGGCCGGCGCCGCGCGCCTGTTGAAGGGCGGCGGCCGCCTGGTCTACGCGACCTGCTCGCTGCTGAACGAAGAGAACGAATTCATCGTCGAGCAATTCCTCGCCGCGCACCCGGATTTCGATCTGGTGCCGATGAGCAAAGTGCTGGCCGAGCAGAAGATCGCGCTCGAGATGGACCAATACCTCAAACTGTTGCCGCACAAGCACCAGACCGACGGTTTCTTCGCTGCCGTGCTGGAACGCAAGCCAATGGCGCCGAAAAAGCCGAAGGCCGAGCCTGTCCCGGCCGACAACGACGCTGTCGAAGAGTAATCGTAAAGGAACGCGCCAAGATGCCATTGACCGACCTGCTGCAGGACCTGCTGGGAGACATCAACAATCCACGCATCCTGTGGCAGGCACTGGCCATCATCGGTGCGGTCGTCGTCGGTTTGCTGCTGGCGCGCTTCATCCGGCGCAGCTGGCTGCACGAAGACGATGCGCGCAATGCGCTCCAGCGCATCGGCGTGGAAGGTTTCGGCCGGGTGCTGGCGCCGCTCCTGATACGCGGGGCTGGTGTGGCGGCGCGAAGATCGCCGCTGGAACAGCATCAGAGCGTGCACCTGCTGCGGGTCGCGCTGCCGCTGTTCACCTCGATGGCGCTGATCCGCATCGTGTTCTACCTGCTGCGGCGGGTGTTCGCGCGCCACGGGCAGATCGGCTCGGCCCTGCAAACCTTCGAGAAAATCCTGGCGCTGGTCGTCTGGGTCGGCGTGGCGCTGTATCTCACCGGCATGTGGCCGGACATCATCCACTTCCTCGAACACAAGGAACTGCCGATCGGCAAGGCACGTGCCTCGCTGCTGGAAATCCTGCAGGGCCTGGTCTCGGTCGTCGTCCTGATGATGCTGGCGCTGTGGGCGGGCGCCGCGCTCGAAGACCGCCTGATGGGCCTGCGAGCGCCTGCATACCTCGCTGCGGGTGGTGCTGGCGCGGATGAGCCGCGCCTTGCTGATCGTGGTGTCGGTGCTGTTCAGCCTGCGTCTGGTCGGGCTCGACCTGACCGTGTTGTCGGTGTTCGGCGGCGCGCTCGGCGTCGGCCTCGGTCTGGGCATGCAGCGCATCGCCAGTAATTACGTGTCCGGCTTCATCATTTTGCTGGAACGCAGCCTGTCGATCGGCGACCCGATCACGGTCGACAAGTATTCCGGCCGCGTTACGCGCATCAATACCCGCTACACGGTGCTGCAGGCGCTCGACGGCACGCAAACCCTGCTGCCGAACGAAATGTTGATCACCGGCGTCGTGCTGAACCAGTCCGGCACCAACAAGGCCGTGCGCCTGACGCACGCGCGTCACTGTCGCCTACGACAGCGACCTGAACGAGGTGATGGACTTGCTGGTGCGCCAGGCCGACGGCGTCGAGCGCGTCATCGAAGACCCGGCGCCCTCGGTGCAGCTGAACGCCTTCGGCTCCGTCGGCTACGAGCTGGAACTTGGCTTTTCCATCATCGACCCGGAGAAGGGCACGGGCAGCGTGATCTCCGCGGTCAACACGAATATCCATGCGTTGGTGCATTCCGGGGCCATTCGTTTGGGTTTACCGCCACAAATCCCCCACGACCTGATACATACTTGGCAAGAATGTGTCGCACATATCCCGCTCGGAGGCAATTTACTGCGTCGATCGTGCCGTGCGTCATGAGAAGTGCGTAGAATGCTGCTGGTGGCCCGGTTGTGACCGGCCCTTCGCGACCTTCTCCCAGAAAGGACGGCGCCCCCAGACAGCAATTACCTTGGAGCCTTAATGAGCTTTAGCAACACCCTGCACGCCGTGTTGGAATTCATGAATACCGGTCTCATCGGCCTTTCCGCTTGGGAAGTCGTTCTCTATACCCTGGTCGTGACCCATATCACGATCGCCAGCGTCACCATTTACCTGCACCGCCACCAGGCGCACCGCGCGCTGGAACTGCACGCCGATTCCAAGTCACTTCTTCCGCTTCTGGCTGTGGCTGACCACGGCCCAGATCACCAAGGAGTGGGCGGCGATCCACCGCAAGCACCACGCCAAATGCGATACCGAGGAAGATCCGCACAGCCCGGTCACGCGCGGCATCAAGAAGGTGCTGTTCGAAGGCGCCGAGCTGTACAAGATCGAGAGCAAGAACGCGGAAACCCTGGCCAAGTATGGCCATGGCACGCCGGACGACTGGCTCGAGCGCAACGTCTACAGCAAGCACAGCCTGCTCGGCGTGTCGGCGCTGCTCGTCATTAATTTCGCGCTGTTCGGCGTCATCGGCATCACGATCTGGGCCGTCCAGATGATGTGGATCCCGATCACCGCGGCCGGCATCATCAATGGCCTGGGCCACTACTGGGGCTACCGCAATTACGATTGCGCCGATGCTGCCACCAACATCTTCCCGTTCGGCATCCTGATCGGCGGCGAAGAACTGCACAACAACCACCACACCCACGCCACCTCGGCCAAGCTGTCGAGCAAGTGGTACGAGATCGACATGGGCTGGGCGTATATCCGCACCCTCGAGATGATGGGCCTGGCGAAAGTCAAGAAAGTCGCGCCGGAGCCGAAGTTTGCGAAGGACAAGCAGATTGCCGACCTCGACACGCTGCAATCGGTCATCACCAACCGCTACGACGTCATGGCGAAGTATGCCAAGTCGGTCAAACATGCCTTCCGCGAAGAGCTGGAGCACCTGAAAGACAAGGCCGAGCTGGAGAAGCGTTTCCTGAAATCGTCGCGCAAGCTGCTGCAGCGCGAGCCGGGCAAGCTGGAACTGTCGCAGAAAGAACAGCTGATCGAGCTGTTCAAGCACAGCAAGGCGCTGGAAACGATGCACCACATGCGCGTCGAACTCGGCGCGATCTGGGAACGTTCGCACTCGACCCGCGACCAGCTGCTGCATCAGCTGCAGGACTGGTGCGTACGCGCCGAAGCGTCGGGGATCAAGTCGCTGCAGGACTTCTCGCTGCGCCTGCGTAGCTATGCGTAACGGGTCAAGCCGGTTTGACCGAAACGGCTCCCTGCGGGGAGCCGTTTTTCATGGGCGGATCAGATGCGCTTGAGCTGCGCAATGCGCTGGCGCGTCAGCATGGCCTTGATCGATATCACGTCGGTCGGCAGGCGTGCGGCGGCAAGTAAACGGCTTCCCAGGCATCGCGGTAGGCGAGCCAGGCGCGCTCGGTGCTGCGCACATCCTCGCGCTCGACGGTGGAGTAGCGGAGCCGCTCCGGATGGTTCTCGTTGTCCGACGGCGGTGCCCAGCACCTTGCGGTAGTGCGCATCCAGCTGGCGGTCGAGCTCGCGCCAGTTGCGCCGCATCGGCACGCGGGAGCTTGCCGCTTGCCGCCTTGAGCAGGGTTTCCATGAATTCCTCGTCGCGGCGTCCGGTGTGCCGGGACGCGAAGCCGGCGCCGCCGGTGCCGCTCATGTCCACTTCGTCGGCCGACTTCTGCGCGAACGCGTCGGCGGCCTTGCGCAGGCGCGCGAACGGCTGGCGGGCCTGGGGCGCCAGGGCTGCGGCGAACCGGTCCAGCCGCGCCGCGCGCACGCGGTCGTCGCGTTCTTCGCCGATGGCGGCGCAGACGCCGCCCATGCGTCCGCTCGTGATGTGGTCGCACAGGTCGAAGGGGTGGCCGTCGGCGGCGGCAGCCGGAGGCAAGGTGGGCGACGCGCGCTTCCATCTCGGCCTTGGCGGTGTCGAGCCTGCAGGCATGGATAGATGGCGCGGTCGGTATCGCGGGCCACGCCATAGCCGTTGGCATACAACATCATCAGGACGGCATCGTTGCCGCTGGCCTCGGCGCAGGCGCGCACCTGGCCCCACTCGGCGGCGGACGTGCTTGCCTGGTCGTGTTTCAGGTAGTACAGCGCGGTGGCATCGCAGCGCAGCTTGCCCGGCTTGCCGCGGCGCGCGGCGGCGCCAGGCGCTGGACGCGCATGCAATGCCGATACCAGTCCTCGTTCTTGTCGAAAGTCGACCCCGAAGCCCTCGGTGTTCGGATAGGGGCGGATGGCCGGCTGGGCGGCGCCCACGTTGCCCATGCCACAGCAAGAGGGCGGCCAGGGCGGCGCAGCGGAGGACAAGGGGGCGACAGGCCATGGAGGAGGTAATGTCGGGTTCGAAACCCCCTCACTATACGCGTCGGTGCTTGTCAAAAAATCACCGATTGTCACAATGGCCGTCTAAATGCAAAAAAGCCGCGCACTTGCGTGGGCGGCTTTTCTTGTACAACACCAGGATCGATTACTTGATCTTGGTTTCCTTGTACGCAACGTGCTTACGTGCTTTTGGGTCGAACTTGATGATTTCCATCTTCGCCGGCATCGTACGCTTGTTTTTGGTGGTGGTGTAGAAGTGACCAGTACCTGCGGTCGATTCCAGCTTGATTTTGTCGCGGCCAGTTTTTGCCATGATAGCTCCCTAATTAGACTTTTTCGCCACGAGCGCGCATGTCGACCAGAACTGCGTCGATGCCCAGCTTGTCGATGACGCGCAGGCCGGCGTTGGACAAACGCAGCGAGACCCAGCGGTTTTCGGATTCGACGTAGATGCGACGATTCTGCAGGTTAGGCAGGAAACGGCGTTTCGTTTTGTTGTTTGCGTGGGAGACGTTGTTGCCAACCATCGGACCCTTGCCAGTAACTTGGCAGACACGTGCCATAGCGCACTCCTTAGAAATAAACTTCCGAATTCGGAAAAACGAGAGTATAGCGTGAAAACCATCGCGGAATCAATCACTTGCAGAAAACAATTGTGTCTTACTCATGCGCATAAATTTAACAATTGTAAAATCGCGGGTAGGGCCTTGTTTTGGCGCAGGTAATTGAACAATGGCGCTACAGCTGCCCATGCTCGGCAAAGGAATGCACCTGTGTTCCCGCCACCACAAAATGGTCGAGCACGCGCACGTCGATCAGGGCCAGCGCCTGGGTCAGGCTGCGCGTGAGCTTGATGTCGGCCTCGCTCGGCTCGGCCATCCCGGACGGGTGGTTATGCGCCAGCATCACGCCCGAGGCGTTGCGCCGCAGCGCCGCCATCACGACTTCGCGCGGGTAGACGCTGGTGTGGGTGAGGGTGCCGCGGAACATTTCCTGGGCGTCGATCAGGCGGTTCTTGACGTCGACGAACAGGACGACGAAGGATTCATAGGCCTGCAAGCCGAACTTGCCGCGCAAATAGGTTTTCACGACGTCCGGCGAACACAGCGCATGGCGAAAGAATTCTTCCGAGATCGCGCGGCGCGACAATTCCATGACCGCTTGCAGCTGCGCATACTTGGCGAGGCCGAGGCCATGCACTTGCGAGAATTCCTGCGGCGTCGCATGCAGCAGCGCCTGCAGCGAACCGAAATGCTCCAGCATGTGGCCGCCGAGCTGGACGGCGCTGCGCCCGCGCACGCCGACGCGCAGGAAAATCGCCAGCAGTTCGGCGTTCGACAAGGCGGCCGAGCCTTCGCGCGCCAGCCGTTCGCGCGGCCGGTCCTGTTCCGGCCAATCGTTGATGCCCATAGCGCTCCACAGTAGGTGAAGGGGAGGGCCGATTATGGGGATCGGTGGCGCAGGCGGTTTGATCTGGCGCGCAGGTGCGCCATGCGCATTACAGCGACGTTTCCTTGGTGGAGCGCTCGAAACTGACCGGCTGGACCGAGCCGCCCTTGCGCCGGATGACGACCGTGCCCGCCAGCTTGTCGTGCCAGCCCTGTTTTTTCGGATCGATGCCGACCCAGATCAGGCCCAGGCCGAGCGGGAGCGTCGACACGTAATAGCCGAGATAGCGGCCGATCGACTGGCCGAGCGAGGGTTTGAGGCCGGTGCGCGCATCGACCACCTGGGCCGAGATCGCCATCTTGCCGGGCGTCGCGCCGCGCGCCACCCAGAAGGCGACCGAAGCGATCGCCGGCAGCGCCAGGGAAATGAAGATGTCGGCCGGACCCTGGAAAATGTTGCCGCTGCCCGTAAGCGCTGCCGTAGACGATCCGTCACGAGCGGTATCGTAATAAAGGACACCAGGATCGTATCGATCAGGGCGGCGCCGACGCGCAACCAGAAGCCGGCATATTCGTATTGTGTTTCATCGACCACTGTCAGGCTCCAGGTAGGCGGCCGGACTGGCCGCGAACCACGGTAGCATCATGCGCGGCAGCGCTGCAATGCGGCGCACCCTTAAGGCGCGATGGCGGCGCTCACCTCGGCCGCCGTGCGGCGCGCATCCTCGACGCCGAGCACGATCCGCTGCCATTTCTCGTTCGCCAGTTCGATGACGACCGGATGGGTGCCGGGGCCAATGAAGACGAACTGCCGGTCGCCGTCCTTGTAATAGGTACCGGCCGACAGGACGCCGGGCAGGCTGGTTCCCGGCGCGCGCAGGCCGAGCTCGCGCCCGCGAAAGCCCTCGTCCTCGGTGGCGCCGCGCACGTTCGCCAGCGGTATGCGGATGGTTCGGTGGAGCGAGGCCACGGCCTCCCAAGCGTGCAGGTGCACGACCAGTTCGTCCTTCGTCAGTTCCAGTGCAGGCATGGCCTTCCTTTCAGTTGAGGTGATGGAGTAGTCGCGCGCCCAGCAGCTGCGCGCTTGCGGGTCCGGATTCGGCGAGCGCCAGCCGGCACAGCCCGGCAATGGGCGCGTCCCCGGGCACCAGCTCTTTCAAGGCAACAATCAGGAGGTCGATCGACGCGGGGTGTGCCATCCAGCCAGGCGCCAGTGCGCCTGCCAGCACCTTCTCGAACAGATTGCGTTTCGAGCCGAAGGCTTTATACAGGCTGCCGCGCTGCAAGCCGGTGGCGCTCAGCAAATCGTCGATGGAAGCGGCGTTGTAGCCCAGGCGCGCGAATACCTCGGCGGCCTGGGCCAGAACGGTCTCTTCGGCAAAATTCCTGGGTCGTGCCATGTGTCGGATCCCGATGGGTGCGGTGATAACGCCATTCTGCCGATTGTGGAACGAATGGTCAATAATAATTATGGAACGATCGGTAAATAACTCTGGCGGCGTGGCGCCGCGCTGCCGAAAAAAGCAGCGCCCGCAGGCGGCAAGCGCGGTGGTGGCTTACAATAGCGGTTTGCCCGCCACAACAATTATCATGTCCAACGCTTCCCCTGCTGTCGTCACCGAATCGGCCTACCTGACCCTGCACTACCGCCTCGCCGGCGCGGACGGTACCGACATCGTCACGACCTTCGGCACCAACCCGGCCACGCTGATGCTGGGCCAGGGCCAGCTCGCGCCTTTCCTCGAAGACCGCCTGCTCGGCATGGCTGAAGGCGAGCATAAAACCTTCACCCTGAGCGCCGCCGACGGGTTTGGCGAGCGCAATCCGGAACTGCTGCAATGGGTGTCGAAAGCCACGCTCGACGAGAATTCGGTGCCCGGCGCCGACTACAAGGCGGGCGACCTGGTCGACTTCGCCGCGCCGGGCGGCGGGCGCTTTGCCGGCATGCTGCGCGAAATGCGCGACGATGCCGCCTTGTTCGACTTCAACCACCCGCTGGCCGGCCAGAACCTGCACTTCGAAGTGAAACTGATTTCGGTGCTGTAACAGGAAAAATGACGATGGAAAACCTGGAAAACGAGATTCTGCTTGCCCAGCCGCGCGGCTTTTGCGCCGGCGTCGACCGTGCCATCGAGATCGTCGAACGCGCCTTGCTGCAGTTCGGCGCGCCGATCTATGTGCGCCACGAGATCGTCCACAACGCCTATGTCGTGGAAGACTTGCGCAACAAGGGCGCGATCTTCATCGAAGACCTCGACGATGTCCCGCCCGGCAACACGCTGGTGTTCTCGGCCCACGGCGTCTCGAAAGCGGTGCGCCTCGAGGCCGAATCGCGCGGCCTCAAAATTTTCGACGCCACCTGCCCGCTGGTCACCAAGGTGCACGTGGAAGTGTCGAAAATGCGCAAGCAGGGCGCCGAGATCATCATGATCGGCCACGACGGCCACCCGGAAGTCGAAGGCACGATGGGCCAGGCGGAAGAGGGCATGCACCTGGTCGAAACGGTGGCCGACGTGGCGACCCTGCAGGTGGCCAATCCCGAGCTGCTGGCCTATGTCTCGCAGACCACGCTGTCGGTCGACGACACCGCCGAGATCATCGAGGCACTGAAAGCGCGCTTCCCGGCCATCATGGAGCCGAAAAAGGGCGACATCTGCTACGCCACCACCAACCGCCAGGAAGCCGTCAAATTCATGGCGCCCCAGGTCGAGGTCGTGGTCGTGGTGGGCAGCCCGAACAGCTCGAACTCGAACCGCCTGCGCGAACTGGCCGACAAGCTGGGCACGCCGGCCTACATGGTCGACCGGGCCGACATGATCGACCCCGCCTGGATCGTCGGCAAGAAGCGCATCGGCGTCACCGCCGGCGCCTCGGCGCCGGAAGTGCTGGTGCAGGCCGTCATCGACCGCCTGAAGGAACTGGGCGCCGCCAGCGTGCGTGCGCTCGAAGGCGTGGAAGAGAACGTGACCTTCCCGCTGCCGAAGGGCCTGGACGGCGTCAAGGCCGAGCTGGCATAACTCTTGCAAGTATTTCGATAGCATAAAACCCGACAACAATTTCCGTTGTTAGTTTTTCAAAAAGCTCGCTATGATGGCGACGCTCGGAATTTTTGTCGTGGCAACTGTTTTGCTGACTCAGGTCGGCTCAAGGAGCGGCACTTCGGGATTCCCCGGGTGCCGTTTTTGTTATCGGAATAAAGAGGCGCGGAAACGATGGAGACTTTTGTCCAGCAGATACTCAACGGGCTGGTGCTAGGCAGTATGTATGCACTGGTGGCGCTTGGGTACACGATGGTCTACGGGGTGCTGAACCTCATTAACTTTGCCCATGGCGACGTCCTGATGATCGGCGCCATGGTCGGCCTGTCGATCCTGCAGCTGCTCGACCACTATTTCCCCGGCTTGCCCGGCTTCGTCCAGCTGGCCGTGGCCATCCTCGGCGCGATTCCCGTGGCGATGCTGGTCAATGTGCTCATCGAGCGCATCGCCTACCGCCGCCTGCGCAATGCGCCGCGCCTGGCGCCCCTGATCACCGCCATCGGCGTCTCGATCCTGCTGCAGACCTTCGTCATGGCGATGCCATGGTGGGGCCGCAGCCCGCTTCCCTTCCCGCAATTGCTGTCGTCGGAACCGATCATGCTGGGCGGCGCGATGATTTCGCAGACCCAGGTCTTGCTGCTGGTGCTCGCCGCGCTGGCCATGGTGGGGCTCGTCCTGCTGGTCGAGCGCACCAAGATGGGGCGTGCGATGCGCGCCGTGGCCGAAAACCCGCGCGTGGCCGGCCTGATGGGCGTGGACTCGAACAGCGTCATCGTCGCCACCTTCGCCATCGGCGCCGCGCTCGCCGCCGTGGCCGGCGTGATGTGGGGCGCGAATTATGCCTCGATCACCTTCACGATGGGTGTGCTTGCCCGGATTGAAAGCCTTCTGCGCCGCGGTGCTGGGCGGGATCGGCAATATCTACGGCGCCATGATCGGCGGCCTGCTGCTCGGCATCATCGAGGCGCTCGGCGCCGGCTATATCGGCGACCTGACCGGGGGCTTCCTCGGCAGCCATTACCAGGACATCTTCGCCTTCGTCGTGCTGATCCTGGTGCTCACCCTGCGTCCGTCCGGCATCATGGGCGAGCGCGTGGCCGACCGCGCATAAGGACACGATCATGGCACTCCTTTCCTTCGATTTGCAGCACCAGCCGCGCCGCGCGCGCATCAGCATGGCCGCGCTGCTGGTGCTGATGCTCGTCTTCCCCTTCTTTGCCGCGCAGTTCGGCAATTCGTGGGTGCGCATCATCGATATCGCGCTGCTCTACATCATGCTGGCGCTCGGCCTGAACATCGTGGTCGGCTTCGCCGGCCTGCTCGATCTCGGCTACATCGCCTTCTTTGCCGTCGGCGCCTATCTCACCGGGCTGTTCGCCTCGCCGCAATTCGCGGCGCTGCTCGAGTCGGTCGTGAATTACCATCCGGCGATCGGCGAAGCCCTGGTCGGCGTGTTCGGCCAGGACATCCAGACCAACGGCATCCACCTGTCGGTGTGGGCGGTCGTGCCGCTGGCGGGCCTGGTGGCGGCCCTGTTCGGCGCGCTGCTCGGTGCGCCGACCCTGAAACTGCGCGGCGACTACCTCGCCATCGTCACGCTCGGTTTCGGCGAGATCATCCGCATCTTCATGAACAACCTGAACGACCCGATCAACTTCACGAACGGGCCGCAGGGCATCAACATGATCGATCCGATCCGTATCTTCGGCGTCTCGCTGGCCGGCGAGGCGGGCTCGCAATCGACGGTGTATATCGGCGGCTACGGCATGCCTTCGGTGAACGCGTATTACTTCCTGTTCCTGTTCCTGTGCATCGCGACGATTTTCGTCACCAGCCGCCTGCAGCATTCGCGCCTGGGCCGCGCCTGGGTCGCGATCCGCGAAGACGAAATCGCGGCCAAAGCCATGGGCATCAATACCCGCAACGTCAAGCTGCTGGCGTTCTCGATGGGCGCGTCCTTCGGCGGCGTGGCCGGCGCCATGTTCGCCGCCTTCCAGGGCTTCGTCTCGCCGGAGTCGTTCTCGCTGACCGAATCGATCGCCGTGCTGGCGATGGTGGTGCTGGGCGGGATCGGCCACATTCCGGGCGTGGTGCTGGGCGGCGTGCTGCTGGCGGCCTTGCCCGAAGTGCTGCGCCACGTGGTCGAACCGGCGCAGATGGCGATGTTCGGCAAGGTGATCATCGAGGCCGAAGTGCTGCGCCAGCTGCTGTACGGCCTGGCGCTGGTGACCATCATGCTGGTGCGCCCGGCGGGCGTGTGGCCGTCGCCGAACCGCGAAGACCGCCCGAGCGCGGCCCTGGCCCTCGACGAAGAAAAGGAGGCGGCGGCCGTCTGAGGCGCCGGATATCCATGAGCGAACAACTTTTACTGAATATCTCCGGCGTGAATAAACGCTTCGGCGGCTTGCAGGCGCTGACCGATGTCGGCATCCAGATCCGCCCCGGCCAGATCGTCGGCCTGATCGGGCCGAACGGCGCCGGCAAGACCACCTTCTTCAACGTCATCACGGGCTTGTACCAGCCCGACAGCGGCAGTTTCGAGCTGGCCGGCAAACCGTATTCGCCCTCGGCGCCGCATGCGGTGGCCAAGGCGGGCATCGCGCGCACCTTCCAGAACATCCGCCTGTTCGGCGAAATGACGGCGCTGGAAAACGTCATGGTCGGGCGCCACGTGCGCACCAGGCAGGGCGTGTTCGGCGCCATCTTCCGCCACAAGGCCGCGCGTGTGGAAGAAGCGGCGATCCGCGCCCGCGCCCAGGAACTGCTGGACTTCGTCGGCATCGGCCAGTTCGGCAGCCGCACCGCGAAATTCCTGTCGTATGGCGACCAGCGCCGCCTGGAAATCGCGCGCGCGCTCGCCACCGACCCGCAACTGCTGGCGCTGGACGAACCGGCGGCCGGCATGAACGCCACCGAAAAGCTGGCCCTGCGCGAGCTGCTGGTGAAAATCAAGAATGGCGGCAAGACCGTGCTGCTGATCGAACACGACGTGAAACTGATGATGGGCCTGTGCGACCGGATTACCGTGCTCGAGTACGGCAAGCGCATCGCCGAAGGGGTGCCGGCCGAGATCCAGAAGGATCCGGCGGTCATCGCGGCCTACCTGGGAGGTGCCCACTGATGGGTGAAAACATTCTGAAAATCGCAGGGCCTGAAGGTGGCCTATGGCGGCATCAAGGCGGTCAAGGGCATCGACCTGGAAGTCAACAAGGGCGAACTGGTCACCCTGATCGGCGCCAATGGCGCCGGCAAGACGACGACCCTGAAAGCCATCACCGGCACGCTGCCGGCCTGCAAGGTCGAGGGGACGATGTCCTATCTCGGCCAGCCGCTGGCCGGCACGCAATCGTTCCGCCTGGTGCAGCAAAAGCTGGCGATGGTGCCGGAAGGGCGGGGCGTGTTCACCCGCATGACGCATCCAGGAAAACCTGTTGATGGGCGCCTACACGCGCGATGACAAGGCGGCGATCGATGCGCGATATCGAGAAATGGTTCGGCGTCTTCCCGCGCCTGAAGGAACGCGCCGGGCAGCTGGCCGGCACCCTGTCGGGCGGCGAGCAGCAGATGCTGGCGATGGCGCGCGCGCTGATGTGCCATCCGACCTTGCTGCTGCTGGACGAGCCGTCGATGGGCCTGGCGCCGATCATGGTCGAGAAGATTTTCGAAGTGATCCGCGACGTGTCGAAGCAGGGCATCACGATTCTGCTGGTCGAGCAGAACGCCAAGCTGGCGCTGCAGGCCGCGCACCGCGGCTATGTGATGGATTCGGGCGCTGATCACGATGACGGGCAATGCGAATGCGATGCTGAACGATCCGCGGGTGCAGGCGGCGTATCTGGGCGAATAAACGGTGCGCGGCACGTAAAAAAGGGCCGCCTGAGTGATCAGGCGGCCCTTTTTGTCTCTCACAGCCCGCTTCGATAGCGGGCCAGTGAAATTAAGCAGCAGCGGCAGCGGCGAAGTTCGCGGCGCCAGGCGCCTTGGCAGCGGCTTGCGAGAATTGCGACACGGCGGCGTTGACGTTGTTTTCGATGGCTTCAACAGCTTGCTTGGTGGTCTTGCTGAACTGCTCGTAGCCTGCGTTGGCGTTGCTGATCGCGGTCTTGACGGCGGCGACGAAGGTCTCCGAACCGGCAGGGGCGTTCTTGCTCACTTCGTCGACCAGGGCGATGACCTTGCGGTTCGCTTCGACGATCTGGCCTTCGGCGGCCTTCGAGAATTCGGCGCCGGTGCCGGTGGCGATAGCGGCCAGCTGGCGGTTGTAGGCGACGGCTTTCTCGGCGCTAGGCTGGGCCTGGGCAGCGGACAGCTGGAAGAACTCTTGCGGGTCCTTGGCAGCCAGCAGTTGACGGGCGGCGTTCGAATTGTTCTCCAGCGCGGCGCGGGCGGTGCTGATGTTCAGCTCGACCAGCTTTTCAACGCTTTCGAAGGTTTTCGCGGTCAGCGACGAAAACAGGGCGAATTGGGTTTCGAAATTGGCTTTGGTGGCGTTCGAGAACTGCTCTGGGATTGCAAACATGTGGATCTCCAAACAAACGTTATAGGAAGGTATGCTGCTAGAAACCGGTGCTATTCCGAATGGTGCACCGCAACAGAACGAAGTTTTGCCCATTTTGGAACCTGAGTCAAGCGATTTTGGTGCGTCGCACCACGCTGGCATAAATTGTTGGGTTATTGCATCGGAAGAAATACTTTTCGATTAACTTATATCGTCTGTTTGCCATCTTTTCCGCGCATCGGATGGTGCTCCGGAAACGTTTTGACGCGCATGTTAGACTTGTCATTGCGCTATTCGCCATCCGGGGTCGAGCGCCTGACTCTGACTCTGACCATGGCCGACACCACCGCAATCCGCAGGCGCATCCACCACCCGGTTCCGCTGGCTGGTGCCGGCCTTCTTCGTTTTCCTCTGGAGTACCGGCTTCATCGTGGCCAAGTTCGGCTTGCCCTACGCGCCGCCGCTCACTTTTTTGCTGCTGCGCTGCCTCGGCGTGCTGCTGGTGCTCGTTCCGATCGTGCTGATCTGGCGCGCGCCCTGGCCGCACGGACAAATCAAACATGTTGCAGTTGCGGGATTGCTGCTGCAGGCCGGTTACCTGGGCGGCGTCTGGTGCGCCATCAAGATCGGCATGCCGGCCGGCCTGTCGGCACTGATCGTCGGCATGCAGCCGATCCTCACCGCGGTGGCCGCGCCCCTGATCGGCGAGCGGGTGCGTCCGCGCCAGTGGCTGGGCCTGCTGCTCGGGCTGGCCGGCGTGGCGCTGGTGGTGGCGGCCAAGATCAACCTGGCGGGATTGTCGCGTGCGCGCGATCGGGTATTGCCTGTTCGCGCTGGTCTCGATCACGGCCGGCACCATGTACCAGCGCCGCTATTGCCCGCGCTTCGACCTGCGCACCGGCACCGTGATCCAGTTCGCGGCCACCGTGGCGGCGCTGCTGCCCTGCGCGATCCTGTTCGAACAGCTCGACCCATCCTTGTCTAAGGTAACGTGGAACGCCAACTTTGTCGGGGCGCTCCTGTGGTCGATCTTCGCGCTCTCGATCGGCGCCATCTTTTTACTCTTTAAACTCATCCGCCGCAGCAATGCCACCGAAGTCACCAGCCTGCTGTACCTGACCCCGCCCACCACGGCCATCATGGCCTGGCTGATCTTCGGCGAGTCGCTCAGCCCGCTGGGGCTGCTGGGCATGGCGGTGGCCGTCGACCGGCGTCGCATTCGTCGTCAAGAAAAAGGAGCTTCCATGACTATCTCAAGCCCGCAACAAGAGGCGGTCGATGCCGCCATCACCTCGCGCCGCTCGATCCGCGCCTTCCTCGACAAGCCGGTCGAGCACGCCGATATCGAACGCATCCTGGAAGTGGCGGCGCGCGCCCCGTCCGGCACGAATACCCAGCCGTGGAAAGTGTATGTGCTGACCGGGCAGGCACGCGTGGCCTTGTCCGATGCGATCCTGGCCGTGCACCTTGACCCGGCCAGGTCGCGCGAGCACAGCGAGGAATACGCCTACTACCCGCGCGAATGGGTCTCGCCCTTCATCGACCGCCGCCGCAAGGTCGGCTGGGATTTGTATGGCCTGCTTGGCCTCTCGCGCGAAGACAAGGCCGGCATGGCGGCCCAGCACGCGCGCAATTTCCGCTTCTTCGATGCGCCCGTCGGCTTCATTTTCACGATCGACCGCGTCATGGAGCAGGGCTCCTGGCTCGACTACGGCATGTTCTTGCAGAACATCATGGTGGCGGCGCGCGGGCGCGGGCTCGATACCTGTCCGCAGGCGGCGTTCACGCAATACCACCGCATCATTGCCGAACAATTGCACCTGCCGGCCAACGAAACCGTGGTCTGCGGCATGGCGCTGGGCTGGGCCGATCCCGACAAGATCGAAAATTCGCTCGATTACCGAACGCGAACCGGTGGCGGGCTTTGTTCAATTTGTTAACTAAGGTGTTGCGCTCGTTACACAATTGAAGGAGATCGGCGAATCAGGGCGTGTGCGGCATGCGCTCAGTCCGTTGTTGTGCGGCAAAATGGGCAAGTCAGTGGTAAATTCGCTTGCAGTCGAGTTGTGGGCGAATACACTTCAGTAAACGCGCACCGGTTTTCGTATTGAAGGAAGTAGAAATGTTGAAGCTCCTGTTGTCGGTCCTGGTATCGCTGTTCCTCGTCGTCGAGCCCGTGTCGGCCGCTGGCGCCGGTGCAGGCGCACAGGCTGCTTCAAGCAAGCAAAAGCGACAGGCCGTCGCTAAAAAGCCGGTGCGCAAGGCCGCGGCGGCCAAGGCCGCGCGCAAGGGCAAGCGCGGCGCGCGACGTGGCGCAAGTCGTTGCCGACGACAACCGCGGGCGCATGGTGCGCCGCGTCGAGACCGTGCGCGGCAAGCGCCGCGTCAGCTACGTGCTCGCGCGCCGCGCCGCGCCGGTCCTGCTGGCGCATTCCCGCGGCACGCACCGCCGGCGATATGGCCGGCCTGAACCGGACGCGCGATCCGCTGTCGCTGGCCTCGAACGTCGCCTTCGTGATGGACCAGAACAGTTCGGAAGTGCTGTTCGAAAAGAACGCGAATGTCGCGCTGCCGATCGCCTCGATCACCAAGCTGATGACCGGCCTGGTCGTGGTCGAAGCGAACCTCGACATGGAACAGACGCTGACGGTGAGCGAAGACGACGTCGACCGCCACAAGTACAGCAGCTCGCGCCTGCCCGTCGGCGCGCGCATGACCCGCGGCAACCTGCTGCATATCGCGCTGATGAGTTCGGAAAACCGCGCCGCCGCCGCGCTCGGCCGCAACTATCCGGGCGGCATCAACGCCTTCATCGCGGCGATGAACGCCAAGGCGCGCGAACTGGGCATGAACGACACCCGCTATGTCGATCCGAGCGGCCTGTCGAGCCAGAACGTGTCGAGCGCGCGCGACCTGGCGAAACTGGTGGCCTATGCGCACCAGAAACCGCTGCTGCGCCAGTATTCGACCGATCCGAACTGGGTGGTCGAAGCCAGCGGCCGTCCGATGCGCTACAACAATACGAACTACCTGGTGCGCATGCCGGACTGGAACATCGGCCTGCAGAAGACCGGCTTCATCAACGAAGCAGGGCGCTGCCTGGTGATGCAGGCGATGATCCAGGGCCGCAACGTGATCATGGTCTTCCTCGATTCCAAGGGCAAGATGTCGCGTACCGCCGACGCCGGCCGCATGCGGCGCTGGCTGGAAGCGCTCACGCCCGATGCCGTGGCCATGCCGGCGGCGAGTCCGGTCAGCGCGACCGAGGTCCGCCCCAGTTCATTCTCCGCCGTCTCTGCCGCCACGCTGCTGCAGAAACGCTGAAACGACAACGGCGCCCGAGGGCGCCGTTGTCGTTTGCAGGAGCAGGCTCAGGCGACCGAGACGGGCCGGAAGCCCAGCGTCGCCGAAATCTGCCCGGCGGTCTGCACCAGGTCGTCGAGCCATTCTTCCTGCAGGCGGTCGGCCGGCGCCGAGATCGACAGGCCGGCCACCAGCTTGCCGCTGTCGTCGTGGATGCCGGCGGCCATGCAGCGCACGCCCAGTTCCAGCTCTTCGTTGTCGCGCGCATAGCCGCGCGAGCGCACCAGGCTCAGCTCGCGCTCGAGCTTGGTCAGATCGGTAATCGAATTCTTGTTGTGGCCGGCAAGACCGGTGCGCGTGGCATAGGCGCGGATCGCCTTGGCCTCGTCCACCGACAGGAACAGTTTGCCGGTCGAGGTCAGGTGCAGCGGACCGCGCCCGCCGATCGCCCGCACCACCTGCATGCCCGAGCGCTCGGAAAAGGCGCGGTCGATGTAGACGATCTCGTCGCCCTGGCGCACCGACAGATTCACCGTCTGCTGGGTTTTCTTGTGCAGGGCGCGCATGAAGTCGAGCGCCGCTTCGCGTACCGAGAGCCGGCTTTTCACCACATTGCCCAGTTCCAGCAGGCGCATGCCGAGCCGGTAGGTGCCGGGTTCGACGCGGTCGACGAAACGCGTGACGACCATGTCGTTGAGGATGCGGTGGGCGGTGGAGGGATGCAGGCCTGAGACCTTGGACAATTCCTTCAGGCTCACCGGATCGGGATAGGTGGCCAGCGCGTCGAGCAGGGCGACCATGCGCTCAATCACCTGGATCGATGTCTTGGGCGCTTCAAGGGTTTCGATTTTCATGATGTGGTTGGTGCAGTGCAGTATTCAGTCTACTTTATACCATAATGCGAAAAGCGGCGACCATTTCCCTAGTACAGTTCATCTAGAACAGAGGTCTATCGCGCCACGCGGCGGAACGGGCATAATGACACTTCTTCGTGTCTTCTTGGAAATATGATGGAACAACCGACCAGCGAATTCAAGAGCAAGGGCGGCCTCAAGCGCATCCTGGCCGCGTCCAGCTATACCGTGCAGGGCCTGGCCATGGCCTGGCGCATCGAACACGCCTTCCGCCAGGAGGTGCTGGTCTTCGTACTGGGCGTGATTTTCGCGTTCATGCTGCCGGTCTCGGGCTTCGAGAAACTGGTGCTGATCGGCGTGCTGCTGCTGGTGCTGATCGTCGAGCTCATCAACTCCGCGATCGAGGCCATCGTCGACCGTATCTCGCTCGAGCGCCATCCCTTGTCGAAGAACGCCAAGGACTTCGGCAGCGCCGCGGTCGGCCTGACGGTGCTGCTGGCCGCCATGACCTGGGGAACCGTGCTGTACAGCCGATTTATGTGACGGCGTAGCAAGCTTGTCGGAAATGACGCAGAATAGCCTGCCTACCTGACAACTCCCGGAGATGACCATGACCTTACGCCTCGGCGACACCGCCCCCGACTTCGAGCAGGATTCCACCATCGGCACCATTCGCTTCCATGAATGGGCCGGCGATTCGTGGGTGGTGCTGTTTTCGCATCCCGCCGATTTCACCCCGGTGTGCACGACCGAACTGGGCCTGACGGCCAAACTCAAGCCCGAATTCGACAAGCGCAACGTGAAAGCGATCGCGCTCTCCGTCGATCCGGCCGAGCAGCACAAAACCTGGATCAAGGATATCGAAGAAACCCAGCAGACCGTGGTGGGCTTCCCGATCATCGCCGACGCCGACCGCTCGGTCTCTACGCTGTACGACATGATCCACCCGGAAATGTCGGCCACGGCCACCGTGCGTTCGCTGTTCGTGATCGACCCGAAGAAAAAGATCCGCCTGACCATTACCTACCCGATGAGCACCGGCCGCAACTTCGACGAAGTGCTGCGCGTGATCGATGCGCTGCAGCTGACCGATGGCTATTCGGTGGCGACGCCGGGCAACTGGAAGGATGGGGATGACGTGATCATTCCGCTGACGGTGCAGGATCCGGCGGTGATTGCCGAAAAGTATCCGAAGGGCTTTACTGCGCCACGGCCGTATCTGCGCTTGACGCCGCAGCCAAACAAGTAAGCACGGCGCAATATGTAGGGTGGACTCCGAGTCCACGCGGTACAACGGTAAATCATCGCGGCGGGCGCGTCGGACGGATGCGTTTCGACATGCAACGGCTTAACCGCGTGGACTCAGGAGCGTTCGCCGCCCGTCCACTCCTCGCATAAGTAAATAAGAAACCCGTCCTTTGTCCCACGGCTGACCCGGCTTACCCTTGGGTCATGCTGCTTACCTATATTACCGCCGGCTTCGCAGTCGGCTTGCTGGTGGGAATGACCGGCGTCGGCGGCGGCTCGCTGATGACGCCGCTCCTGACGCTGCTGTTCGGCGTGTCGCCCACCGTTGCCGTCGGCACCGACCTCGCCTTCGCCTCGATCACCAAGGGCGCCGGCACCATCACCCACCGCTTCAACGGCACCGTCAACTGGACCATCGTCCGGCGCCTGTGCCTGGGCGCGCTGCCGGCTGCGCTGGTGGCGACGCTGGCCTTGCGCCATTTCGGCGCGCTCGACAAGGAAATCGGCCAGATCATCCGCTATTCGATCGCCGGCTCGGTGATGCTGACCGTCGTCGCGCTGCTGTTTCGCAAACGCATGCTGGCCTGGATCCACGCCAAGCCCTCGCGCCAGCTGCAGGGCGGGGCACTGACCACCGCCACCGTCGTCTCGGGCGTCATCCTCGGCGTGCTGGTCACGGTGTCCTCGATCGGCGCCGGCGCCATCGGCGCGACCCTGCTGGTGATGCTGTATCCGAAGCTGACCCCGGCCGAAGTGGCCGGCACCGACATCGCCTACGCCGTGCCGCTCACCGCGATTGCCGCGGTCGGCCACTGGTGGCTGGGCTCGATCGACTGGATGCTGCTCGTGACCCTGCTGATCGGCTCGCTGCCGGGCATCACCCTCGGTTCGATGCTGGCCCGCAAGGTGCCGGAGCGCTTCCTGCGCGCCTTGCTGGCGCTGACGCTGACCGGCGTCGCCTTCAAGCTGGTGTATTGATGCAAGCAAGCTGAAGGAAGTTAGTTCACCGGCCTAATAGCCTAATTCATCTATGCAAATGAAGATTCGTTCGTTTGTTTTATGAGTTGGCAATGCGATTATTACAGTCCATTAGAAGAATTTGTAATAAGGACGCCATGCCAACACTTCAGCCGCGCGCGCCAGGCCGGGTCATCCCCGGCTTCGGACTGTCGCTCGGGTTCACGATTTTTTATCTCGCGCTGATCGTCCTGATCCCGCTGTCGGCCGTCTTCCTGAAAACCTTCACCATGACCTGGGAAGCGTTCTGGAGCGCGGTCACCTCCGAGCGCGTCATCGCTTCCTATAAACTCAGCTTCGGCGCCTCGCTCATTGCCGCGAGCCTGAACGTGGTGTTCGGCGGCATCGTGGCCTGGGTGCTGGTGCGCTACAAGTTCCCCGGCAAACGCTTCATCGACGCCCTGGTCGACCTGCCGTTCGCGCTGCCCACCGCCGTGGCCGGCATCACGCTGACCGCGCTGTATTCGAACAATGGCTGGATCGGCAAATACCTCGAACAATTCGGCATCAAGGTCGCCTTCACGCCGCTCGGCGTGGTCGTCGCGCTGACCTTCATCGGCCTGCCTTTCGTCGTGCGCACCGTGCAGCCGGTGCTGGAAGAAGCCGAGCGCGAGCTCGAAGAAGCCGCGGCCAGCCTGGGCGCCAGCCCCCTGCAAACTTTCTTCCGCGTGATCCTGCCGACGATTATCCCGGCGCTGCTGACCGGCTTCGCGCTGGCCTTTGCGCGCGCCACCGGCGAATACGGTTCCGTGATTTTCATCGCCGGCAACCTGCCGATGGTGTCCGAGATCACGCCGCTCTTCATCATCACCAAACTCGAGCAGTACGACTACGCCGGCGCCACCGCGATCGCGGTCGTGATGCTGGTCGTCTCCTTCATCCTGCTGCTGACGATTAACCTGTTGCAGGCCTGGACCCGCAGAAGGGCAGGCAAGAAATGAGCGCCGTGCTTGATAAACCCGTCGGTTGCAGCCGCCACGTGCCGCCCGTCCCGTCAAAACCAATGCCTTCGAGCCGAACTGGGTGCGCTGGACCCTGATCGGCATCGCGCTGGCGTTTTTGACGCTGTTCCTGTTCGTGCCGCTGGTCGCGGTGTTCGCCGAAGCGCTGAAAAAAGGCTGGGACACCTATCTCGCGGCGATCCTCGATCCGGACGCCATTTCCGCGATCAAGCTGACCCTGATCGCGGCCGGTATCTCGGTGCCGCTGAACCTGGTGTTCGGCGTGTCCGCGGCCTGGGCGATCGCCAAATTCGAGTTCCGCGGCAAAAGCATCCTGCTGACGCTGATCGACCTGCCGTTCTCGGTGTCGCCGGTGATCGCCGGCCTGATCTACGTGCTGATTTTCGGCGCCCAGGGCTGGTTCGGCCAGTGGCTGATGGACCACGACGTCAAGATCCTGTTCGCGGTGCCGGGCATCGTGCTGGCGACGATTTTCATTACCTTCCCGTTCGTCGCGCGCGAACTGATTCCGCTGATGCAGCAGCAGGGCAACGAGGAAGAAGAGGCGGCGCTGGTGCTGGGCGCCTCCGGCTGGCAGACCTTCCGCCGCGTGACGCTCCCGAACATCAAATGGGGCCTGCTGTACGGCGTCATCCTGTGCAATGCGCGGGCGATGGGCGAGTTCGGCGCGGTGTCGGTGGTCTCGGGCCATATCCGCGGCGAGACCAACACCATGCCGCTGCAGGTCGAAATCCTCTACAACGAATACAACTTCACGGCCGCGTTCGCGATCGCGTCCCTGCTGGCGCTGCTCGCGCTGGTGACGCTGGCCATCAAGTCCTTTATCGAATGGCGTCTGCACCTGTCGATGCGTGCCGACGCCGGTACCACGGAGCGCACAGAATGACGATCGAAGTCCAACACATCCGCAAGCAGTTCGGCCAGTTCAAGGCGCTCGACGACGTTTCGCTGCAGTTCCCCGACGGCGAACTGACCGCCTTGCTCGGCCCTTCCGGCTGCGGCAAGACGACCCTCTTGCGCATCATCGCCGGCCTCGAGCACCCCGACAGCGGCTCCGTGCTGCTCGACGGCCAGGATGCCTCGAGCAGCCACGTGCGCGAGCGCCAGGTCGGCTTCGTGTTCCAGCACTACGCGCTGTTCAAGCACATGACGGTCTTCGAGAACGTCGCCTTCGGGCTGCGCGTGCGTCCGCGCAAGGAGCGTCCGAGCGAGCAGCAGATCCGCGACAAGGTCAAACAGCTGCTGGAACTGGTGCAGCTCGACTGGATCGCCGACCGCTATCCGCCGCAGCTGTCCGGCGGCCAGCGCCAGCGCATCGCCCTGGCGCGCGCGCTGGCCGTGGAGCCGCGCGTGCTGCTGCTCGACGAGCCGTTCGGCGCGCTGGACGCCAAGGTGCGCAAGGAATTGCGCCGCTGGCTGCGCCGCCTGCACGACGACCTGCACGTGACCTCGATCTTCGTCACCCACGACCAGGAAGAAGCGCTGGAAGTGGCCGACCAGGTGGTCGTCATGAACAAGGGCCGCGTCGAGCAGCTCGGCACGCCGGCCAGCGTCTACAACGCGCCCGCCTCGCCCTTCGTCTACAGCTTCCTCGGCAACGTCAACCTGTTCCATGGCCGCGTGCACGATGGCGTGCTGGCCAGCGGCGACGCCCTGTTCGACGCGCCCGGCCACAGCGCCGTGCAGAACGCCGACGGCATCGGCTATGTGCGTCCGCACGACCTCGACGTCGAGCGCTATGCGGCGGGACAGCCGGGCATCGTGGTCAAGCTGCGCCGCGCGCATGCGATCGGCCCGCTGGCCCAGCTCGACCTCGAGCGCGCCGACAACGCGCAGCTGATCGAAGCGGTGATTCCGAACGAGCGCTTCGCCCGCCTGGAGCTGAAAGAGGGCGAGACCCTGCTGGTGCGTCCGCGCCAGATCCAGGTGTTCGTCGACGAAGGGGGCGGGATATGAACTTCCAGCAGTTGCGCTCGGTGCGCGAAGCCGCGCGCCGCAATTTCAATTTGACCGACGTGGCCAGCGCGCTGTTCACCTCGCAGCCGGGCGTGTCGCGCCAGATCCGCGAACTCGAGGACGAACTCGGCGTCGTCATCTTCGAGCGCAACGGCAAGCGCCTGACCGGCCTCACGCCGCCGGGCAAGGGCATCCTGAAAATCGTCGAGCGCCTGCTGGTGGAAGCGGAAAACCTGGCGCAGGCGAGCCAGGAGTATTCGGCCCAGGACAGCGGCACGCTGACCATCGCCGTCACCCACACGCAAGCGCGCTACGCGCTGCCGCAGGTGGTGCAGGCCTTCCGCAACGCCTTCCCGAACGTGCGCATCGCCCTCCAGCAAAGCGCGCCGGAACACATCGCCGAGTATGTGCTGTCGGGGCGCGCCGATATCGGCATCGCGACCGAAGGTTTGTCCACCTTCCCGGACCTGGTGTCGTTCCCGTGCTACCGCTGGAGCCACGTGGTGGTGGCGCCGGACGGGCACCCGCTGCTGACTAAAACGCCGCTGCGGCTGGAAGACCTGGCCGAGTATCCGCTGATTACCTATGACGTCGGCTACACGGGCCGCGGCCACATCGACACGGCCTTCGCCAAGGCCGGGCTGGCGCCGGACATGGTGCTCACCGCCATGGACTCGGACGTCATCAAGCAGTATGTGTCGCTGGGGATGGGGGTCGGCATCATCGCCTCGATGGCCTTCGATCATGGCCGCGACAAGGGGTTGAGGGCGATCGAATCGTCGCACCTGTTTGCGCCGAACGTGACGCGCCTCGCCGTGCGGCGCGGGGCGTATTTGAGGGCGTATGCGTATCACTTCATCGAGCGCTTCGCGCCGGGATTTACGCGGGCCGATATCGAGCGCTCGCTGGTGGCGGACGAGGCGGCGGGGATTTAAGGTATTGGCGCCGTCGCGAATACGCGACCGGTAACGATGACGCGTGGACGGGGGACCCGTCCACCTACGTCCCTGCGGGAGACGTCACCACCGATCGTAGGGACGTAGGGTGGGCGGGTCTCCCGCCCACGCGTTCAACGAACGTCAACGATCCACGGAGGCTTTACTGCCCCGGATTCGTGATCCGTCCGTGAATCGCATCGATCGCCTTCACCACTTCCTCCGGCAAGACGATAGCCGCCGCGTCGATGTTCTCCTTCAGCTGCTCCATGTTGGTCGCCCCGATGATGGTCGCGCCCACGAACCAGCGCGAATAACACCAGGCCAGCGCCATCTGCGCCGGCGTCATTCCGTTGGCGCGCGCCAGCGCCGCGTATTCCGCGGTCGCCGCCAGCACCTCGGGCCGCACGTAGCGCGGGCTCCAGTTCTCCGGGAATACCGTCAGCCGGCCATGCGCCTTCGGATCGTCCAGGTATTTCGCCGTGAGCTGCCCGAAGGCCAGCGGGCTGTAGGCCAGCAAACTGACCTCTTCCCGGAAGCAGGTCTCGTCGAGCAGCGAGGTTTCGAACGCCCGCGCCGTCAGGTTGTACAAGTTCTGGATCGTGGCGATGCGCGGCAAGCCATGCAGTCTCGGCCTGCTTCACGTACTCGCACACGCCCCAGAACTCTCGTTCGACACGCCGATCTCGCGGATCTTGCCCGCCTTGACCAGTTCGCCCAGCGCGCCCAGCGTTTCCTCGATCGGCACGCTGCTGCGCTCGCGCTTCGGATTGAAACTGTTGGCGCCGAAGATAGGCAGGTTGCGGCTCGGCCAGTGGATCTGGTAGAGGTCGATGTAGTCGGTCTGCAGGCGCTGCAGGCTGGTCTCGACGGCGGCGCGGATATTCGCCGCATCGAGGTTGTGCGCGGGGCCGCGGATCCAGCCCATGCTCGCGTTCGGGCCGGCGATCTTCGAGGCGATGACGAGGTCGTCGCGGCGGCCGCGTGCTTTGAGCCAGCTGCCGATGAAGCGCTCGGTCGCGCCTTGCGTCTCGGCGCGGCCCATGACCGGATACATCTCGGCGGTATCGATGAAATTGATGCCGCGCTCGAGCGCGTAGTCGAGCTGGCGGTGGGCGTCGCTTTCCGTATTCTGCTCGCCGAAGGTCATGGTGCCGAGGCAGACCTTCGACACTTCCAGCGTGCTGCGTCCGAGTCGTGTGCGTTGCATGCGTGTCGTCCTTATGTGCGCAGGGCGTCGGCGCATTCGCGCACGAGCGAAGGGCCGCGGTAGATCAGGCCGCTGTAGAGCTGCACCAGCTGGGCGCCGGCCGCGATTTTTTCCTGCGCGTCCTTCCCCGACAGGATGCCGCCGACGCCGATGATCGGGATCGCGTCGCCCAGTTGCTTCTTCATGGCGCGGATCACGATGTTCGACAGGTCGAATACCGGTGCGCCCGAGACGCCGCCGGTTTCCATGCCATGCGCGGTGGCGCTCGACGTCGCGCCGGTTCAGGGTGGTGTTGGTGGCGATGACGCCGTCGATCTTGTGGCGCAGCAGGGCGCCGGCGATGTCGCGGATCTGGTCGGCGTCGATGTCGGGTGCGATTTTCAGGGCCAGCGGCACGTAGCGGCCATGCTGGTCGGCCAGGCGCGTTTGTTCCGCCTTCAGCTGCGAGAGCAGGGAGTCGAGTTCCGAGGCGCCCTGCAGCTGGCGCAGGTTCTTCGTGTTCGGCGACGAGATGTTGACCGTGACATAGCTGGCATAGGGATAGACCTTGCGCAGGCATTCCAGGTAATCGTCGGCGGCGCGTTCGATCGGGGTGTCGGCGTTCTTGCCGATGTTCAGGCCGAGCACGCCGCGCTTTTCCTGGTAAAAGCGCGAGGCCTGGACGTTGGCGACAAACGCGTCGACGCCGCGGTTATTGAAGCCCATGCGGTTGATGATGCCTTGCGCGGCCGGGATGCGGAACATGCGCGGCTTCGGGTTGCCCGCCTGCGGGCGCGGGGTGACGGTGCCGATCTCGATCGAGCCGAAGCCCAGCGCCGCCAGGCCGTCGATATAGGCGCCATCCTTGTCCAGGCCCGCGGCCAGGCCGACGGGATTCGGGAAGGTGATGCCCATGACCGTGCGCGGGTCCGGCTCGGGCTTCCTGAAGGCGCCCGCCAGGCCGCGCTGGGCGGCGCCGCGCAGGGCCGGCAGGGTCAGGTTGTGGGCGGTTTCCGCAGGCAGCGTGAACAGCAGGGGACGGGCGAGGGTGTACAGGATCTTGGCAGACATGGAGCACTCGAGAATGGGGTCGCATTATTGTACCGTGCGCGGCCCGACTGCTAGCGGTCGAGGATGCCCCAGCTGCCGCCGATGCGCGCTTCCAGCGGCCGGAAGTTGATTTTATAGGCCATCTTCGGGCTCTGCTCGATCCAGTAGCCGAGGTAGACGAAGGGCAGGCCGAGTTCGCGCGCCTGCGCCACCTGCCACATCACGTTGTAGGTGCCGAAGGAGGCGCCTGGCACGTCCGGGTCGAAGAAGGTGTAGACCGAGGACAGGCCGTCGGACAGGACGTCGATGATCGACACCATGCGCAGCAGGCCGTCGGGTTCGCGGAATTCGACCAGGCGCGTGTTGACCCGGCTTTGCAGCAGGAACTGGGCGTACTGGTCGCGGCTGTCCTGGTCCATGCCGCCGCCGACGTGGCGCGTGGTCTGGTAGCGCAGGTAGAGCGCGTAGTGCTCGTCCGAGAACGACAGGTTGGCGACCATGGCGGTGAGGTCGCCATGGCGCTTCCAGGCGCGGCGCTGGGTGCGGTTGGGCGTGAACTCGGCGCAGCGCACGCGCACCGGGATGCAGGCCTGGCAGCCGTCGCAATACGGACGGTAGGTAAAGATGCCGCTGCGGCGAAAGCCGTTCTTCACCAGTTCGGAATACACGTCCGCATTGATCAGGTGCGAGGGCGTGGCGACCTGCGAGCGCGCCTGGCGCGCGTCGAGGTAGCTGCACGGGTAGGGCGCGGTCGTATAGAACTGCAGGGTGGAGAAGGGCAGGTCATTAAGGTGCGTCATGCAGAGCTCTCGGGACGACGTGATGGAGCTATTCTAACGAAAGACCACGCGCGCAGGTAATCGCGCGCACTCAAAACGGCGCCACCGGCTGCCACGATGTGATCGCCGGCGCACGGATCGCCGCGCGCAGGTGCTGGAGAAAAATTGCGCGCGAAATGGGGGCGGCGCCGAGCGAGGCCAGGTGCCCGGTCTCCTGCTGGCAGTCGACCATGCGCACGCCGTTCGCGCGCAGGAAGGCGACCAGGTAGGCCAGCGCCACCTTCGAGGCGTCCGACACGCGCGCGAACATCGATTCGCCGTAGAACATGTGCCCGATGCAGACGCCATACGCGCCGCCGACCAGTTCGCCATCGAGCCAGACTTCGGACGAGTGCGCATAGCCCAGCGCATGCAGGCCGGTATAGCCGTCGATGATGTCTTCCGAGATCCAGGTGCCCGGGCCATCCCGGCGCGGGGCGGCGCAGGCGCGCATGACGGCTTCGAAATCGCTGTCGAAACGCACCTGCCAGCGCCCGCCCTCGTGCCGGCTGCGCTCGACGCGGCGCAGGGTTTTCTTCAGGCTGTCGCTGACCTTGAAGTCGTCGGTGTAGAGCACCATGCGCGGGTCGGTGCTCCACCAGAGGATGGGCTGGCCTTCGGAAAACCAGGGGAAGATGCCGTTCTGGTAGGCCAGCAGCAGGCGCCGCGGCGACAGGTCGGCGCCGGCCGCGAGCAGGCCGGGCGCGTCGATCGTCAACGCCTCGGATACGTCGGGAAACGGCGTATGCGCGTCAAGCCAGGGAATCATGGTCTGGAGGTTCTTAGTCGGGTTCGCGTGGAGCAAGCATCGGTCGCCGGATGTCGTGGCTGTGCACCCCATACGCGCTCGCGACCCCCTCGCGCATTTTGACGCGGTCGGCAAAGAAGAGTTCCAGCGTTGTGCGAATTGTCGGGAAGGCGAGCTCGTCCCATGGGATGTCGCGCTCGGCGAACAGTTGCACCTCGAGGCTTTCTT
Organism: uncultured beta proteobacterium; assembly: GCA_963729765.1. Classification (GTDB taxonomy): domain Bacteria; phylum Pseudomonadota; class Gammaproteobacteria; order Burkholderiales; family Burkholderiaceae_D; genus Telluria. The sequence goes on from CAVSPL010000001.1 coordinate 103,393, forward strand.
CGCCCGGTGCGAAATCGAGGTCGAGCAGGCGCGCCAGGTAGAACATGTGCACCTGGTGTACGTGGGCGACATTGAGCAGCGTAAATAACGGACCGAGCTCGATATTGGCGCCGGCTTCCTCTTCGGTCTCGCGCACGGCCGCTTCGCCCGTCGTTTCGCCGTTTTCCATGAAGCCGGCCGGCAAGGTCCAGTAGCCATGGCGCGGCTCGATCGCGCGCCGGCACAGCAGCACTTGCAGCGTTCCCTCATGTTCCCAGACAGGAATGGAGCCGATCACCATTTTCGGGTTCTGGTAGTGGATCGTGCCGCACTGGGTGCACACATGGCGCGGCCGGTTGTCGCCTTCGGGGATGGACAGCGCGACCGCATGGCCGCACTCGGAACAGAAGTTCATAGAGGATGAGAAGAATGAATATCCCTCTACTTTACACCCGATTCGGCTGACTGTGCCGCCGCGCCGGCTCAGCAGCGTGCCATGCGCCGGCCATGCAAGACGCCAATCGCTAATGCGGTTGGCATTGGATTTGCCTAAATCGCTGAATCCGTATATAATTCGTTTCACAGACGCGGGGTGGAGCAGTCTGGCAGCTCGTCGGGCTCATAACCCGAAGGTCACAGGTTCAAATCCTGTCCCCGCAACCAGATTCAAGAAGAAAGCCGGTACTTCCTACAAGGAGTACCGGCTTTTTTCGTTCTGGCCTGCCTTGGCGGACGCGACCTGGATCAAGGGGCAGGCAAGTTGCATCGCACTTGCCGAACTCTGCAATGTCCAACCAGTCAATCGCATTCACGGGGTCGATCATGATTACTGTTGAAGACATCAACGATGCCTGGAGCTGGATGGGCTTGCGGGCGGTCGAGATACTGGGCGCCAACGCTTTCGGCAACCTGATCCTGCGCGACGCCGACGGCAGCTACTGGCGCGTGCGTCCGCAAGACCTGTGCTGCGAGCACGTCGCCGAAGACCGCGCCGCGCTCGATGCGCTTTCCTACAACCAGGATTTCCTCAACGACTGGTACATGCCGGAACTGGTCGACCTGGCCGAATCCACGCTCGGCCCCCTCACCGACGACCGCACCTATTGCCTCAAGATTCCCAGCGCGCTCGGCGGCCATTACGGCAGCGAGAACCTGGCGACCGTGCCCCTGTCCGAACTGATCCGGTTTTCAGGCGAGAGCGCCCAGCACCTGGAGGGCTTGCCGCGATGGTCTGGCGCTGAGCTAGCCGAGGCTCGCCCACAAGTAGGCCGCCGCCATCGTCCGATGCGGCGCGTACTGCGCCAGCCACGCCTGCGTGCGCGCCTGGTCCGGCTTCACCGTTTCGCCCAGCAGCTTGCCCAGCGCGCTGCGAATCGCCACATCTCCCTCCAGCGAACAATCCGCATAGCCATAGCCGCGCAGCAGCGTGTAATTCACCGTCCACGGCCCGATCCCCTTGATCGCCAGCAGCAGCGGCGCCGCATCGCGCCGGATCGTCGTCCTGCGTCGAGCGCCAGTTCGCCCTCGGCCACCATGCGCGCCACCCGCAGCAGCGTTTCCGCCTTGGCGCGCGAGAACTTGCGGCTGGTGAGGGCTTCCAGGTCGAGCCGCGCGACATCCGCCGCTTCCGGATAGCACCACAGTCCGCTGCTGTGCGCACGGCCCGCCTGTTCGATGAAGGTGCGGCGCAGGCTGATCGCGAACGGCAGGTTGATCTGCTGGCCGATGATGGCCCAGGTCAGCGCTTCGAACACGGTGGCCGACTGGACGATGCGCAGGCCAGGTGTGCGCGCCACCAGCGGCCCGAACAGCGGGTCGTCGCGCACGAAGGCGGCAAACGGCGCCGGGATCGATGCGCAAGGCCAGGATGCTGCGCAGCGCTTCGTGGGCCAGCGCCAGCGGTGCCGGGATCGAGTTCGCCATCGGCCTCGATCCGGCACTCGCGCGCGCTCGGGCGTGAGCGTCACGTCGAGCAGCACCGGCACGCCGTCCAGCAGCACGGCCTTGCGCAGATCGCTCGCCGCGCACCTGTTCCGCCAGCCCTTCGGCATCGCGCGCATGAAAGGCGAGCACGTCGGCGCTGCGGTAGGCCGCGCGGCAGGACGATCGACAGCGCCTGCGTCGTCATGGCTTGCCGGCGGCCGCCGCGGCGGGACGTCCGAAGCGCGGCACGAAGCCCGTCACCAGGGCGGTGCCGACCAGCACGGTCGCCGCGCCCGCCAGCGTATGCCAGCCGACCGCCTCGCCCAGGAACAGCGCGCCCCACAGGATGCCGAACACGGGATTGAGGAAGGTGACGGTCAGGGCCGAGGTCGGGCCGACTTCCTCGATCAGGCGGAAATAGATCAGGTAGGCGATGCCGCTGCAGACCACGCCGAGCGCGAGCACGGCCGCCCACACGCCCGGCGTCGGCGTGGCGGGCGAGGGGAAGAAGGGCAGCGCCGGCAGCACGAACAGGGTCGCCGCCCACATCGTGCCGTGCGCGTTGGCGAAGGGTTCGACCGATTTGCTCGACTTCGCGTACAGGCTGGCGATGCTGTAGCAGAGGGCCGCGCCCAGCGCCGCCGCAATCGCCAGGCCGGCGCCGGGCAGGCGCGCGACATCGTCGAAGCCGACCAGCAGGGCCACGCCCGCCGTGCCCAGCACCAGGCCCAGGCGCTGCTCGAGCGTGATCGCCTGGCGCGCCCACAGCGCGCCGATCAGCGCGCCCCACATCGGCGCCGTCGCGTTCAGCACCGACAGCACCGAGGCGGTCAGGGTGCGCGCGCCATACGCGAATAACAGGAAGGGCAGGGCCGAATTGAAGAAGCCCAGCATCAGGTAATGCTTCCAGTTGGCGCGCAGGTCGAGGCGCTTCTTCAGCACCAGGCCGACGGCGGCCAGGAACAGGGCGGCGAACAGCACCCGGTATTCGATCAGCACGGCGGGCCCGAGCACGGGGGCGCCGATGCGCATGAAGAGGAAGGAGCCGCCCCAGATGGCGGCCAGCAGCAAGAGGCGCAGGAAATTAGCGGTGTTCATGGTCGACTCGAATGGCGGAAGCGCATGGTGGCGCAAGGCGCCGTGGCGCGCAAGCCGTTTATTGCTCGGTGATTGCGCGTATCAGCGGGCGCAGACTTCGCTCGTGGCCGGCTGCGGCGCCGCGGCGTGCGGCACCAGCATCGCGGTCGGCACGCCGTTTTTAATCGCCGTCATCTCGGCCAGGATCGCGATGCCGATTTCGGCTGGCGTCTTGCTGCCGATGTAGAGGCCGATCGGGCCGTGCAGGCGGTCGAGTTCCGCATCGCTGAGGTCGAACAGTTTCAGGCGTTCGCGCCGGCGCGCATTGTTCAGGCGCGAGCCGATCGCGCCGACATAGAAGGCGTCGGATTTGAGCGCCTCCATCAGCGCCAGGTCGTCGAGCTTGGGGTCGTGGGTCAGCGCCACGACCGCGCTGCGCGCGTCGAGCTTCGCCTCGATCACGAGGTCGTCCGGCATGGTGTGCACCAGTTCCGTGCCGGGCACGTTCCAGTCGGCGCGGTATTCCTCGCGCGGGTCGCAGACGATGACGCGGTAATCCATCGCCGTGGCCACTTGCGCCAGGAAGCGCGACAGCGGGCCGGCGCCGATGATGAACAGGCGCCAGCGCGGGCCGTGCACGGTGTGCAGGACTTCGTTCTCGAGGCGCAGCACGGCGCCGGGCTGGGCGCGCGTCAGGGTGATGGCGCCGCTGCCCAGCTCGAGCCGGCGTTCCAGCAATTCGCCGCCTTCGAGGCGCTGCAGCAGTTCGCGCAGGCCGCTGTGCAGTGCCGAGCGGTTCGATCGCCAGTTCGATGGTGCCGCCGCAGGGCAGGCCGAAGCGGTGGGCGTCGTCGGCGCTGATGCCGTAGCTGACGATGTGCGGCCGCGCGTCGGCGGCGATGCCCCTGGCGCGCACGTTCTCGATCAGGTCGTCCTCGATGCAGCCGCCGGACACGGAACCGATCACGCGGCCATCGTCGCGCACGGCCAGCGTGGCGCCGATCGGGCGCGGGCTGGAGCCCCAGGTCTTGATGACGGTAACCAGTTGGCAGCGGTGTCCGGCATCGAGCCAGCTTGCTGCGGTCTTGAGTACGTCGAGGTCGAGGCTATCCATGGTGGGCGCGGGCGCTGCTGGTGAGGGATGTCAATGATACAAAAAAAGCGCGCGGGACGTCGGCGGGGAGGACGCGTGCGAGCGGCGCCACCCGCAACAAACGCTTTACGGCACGATCGGCTTCTTCGCCGACTTCTTCGCGTTCACATCCTCGATCGCCAGCTCCATCGCCGTCAGCCTTGCCGCGGTCGACGGGTGGTTGGCCGTGAACCCATTCGCCACGCTGGCCGGATGGGTCGCCGCAAAGCGCTTCCAGAACGCCGGCGCGCCCTCGATGTTGTAGTCGGCGCGCGCCAGCAGGAAGATGGCGAGGCGGTCGGCGGCGGCGTCGAGGTTGGACGGCATCGCCTTGATGCCGGCGCTGCCGGTCAGCATGCCGGTGTCCGGGCTCATGCGCGTCAGGTTGTCGATCACGCTGTCGAGCGTGGCCTGGTTGCGCTGCGCTTTCGGGTGGTCGAGGATGTTGTGCGCCATCGTGCGCGCCAGCACATAGGCCAGCTCGTCGTCGTTCCGGGTCACGGCCAGCATGCCGCGCGTGACCATGACGCGCGGGCCGTCGGCGTAGGCATTCACGTTGTCGCCGTTGCCCAGTTCGATGCCGAAGCCGCAGGCGCGCGTGACGGGGATGCTCAGGTCGCGCGGGTGGCCGTCGCGTTCGATCGACAGCGGCAGTTTCGATTGCGAGGCGACGATCGGGCCGAACACGGCCGCCGCGCCGGCCAGGGCATTCGGGCCGGTCGGCAGCGGCTTGCCGCCGGCCGCGACCAGGTCGTCGCCCAGGCGCAGGCCTGCTTTCGCCGCGCCGCTGCCGGCCAGCACGGCGGTCACTTGCAGCCGTTCGTCCATGCCGAAGGCCACGTGCGCGGCTTCGTTGTAGACGCCCGGGTAGGAGTGGCGGTTCTTCGCCGTGAAGCCGAGCAGGTTGCGCGCGTGTTTCGTGCACAGCTCGGCATTGTCGATCAGGAGGGGCGCGGCCACGCGGTAGAGGCGGTCCTGCAGCGCCGCCATTTTCGTCAGCGTATCGGCGGCTGCCGCCATCTGCGGCGTGAGCGGCGTGCCTTCCGGCGTTTCGGTCACCGGGGTGCTCGGGATGCCGGGCTGGCGGATCGGGGCCTGGGTGCCGCAGGCTGCCAGCAGCGTGGCAATGGCGATGCCCAGCACGGCCGGGCGCAGACGATCAATACGAATCATGGTCCTCCTCAATATTATTGTTTTCCGGTGCTGCCGAACCCTCCGGCGCCCCGTTCGCTCGATGCAAACTCGTCGACCACATTGAAGCCCACCTGCAGCACGGGCACGATCACCAGCTGCGCCAGGCGGTCCAGCGGCTGCAGGGTAAACGCGGCGTGGCCGCGGTTCCAGGTCGAGACCATCAGCTGGCCCTGGTAATCGGAGTCGATCAAGCCTACCAGATTGCCGAGGACGATGCCGTTCTTATGGCCGAGTCCACTGCGCGGCAGGATCATCGCCGCATAGCCCGGATCGGCCACGTGGATGGCCAGTCCCGTCGGGATCAGCACGGTCTGGCCGGGCTCGAGCACCAGCGGCGCGTCGATGCAGGCGCGCAGGTCGAGCCCCGCGCTGCCTTGCGTTGCGTAGGCCGGCAGCAGTTCCTTCATGCGCGGGTCGAGAATTTTGACGTCGATGGTTTTCATTGTGTGAATCAGTGAATCAGTTAAGCAGCGAGCGCTGCTCGAGGCGCTTGCCGATTTCGGAGACCAGCTGGCGCGCCAGCGTCAGCTTGTCGGCGCGCGGCAGCACGGTGTGGCCCTGCTCGTCGAACAGGACGATGGCATTGTCATCCTGCCCGAAGGTGTGATGGCCGATATTGCCGACCAACAGGGGAATGCCTTTGCGTTCGCGCTTGGCGGCGCCGTATTCGACCAGGTTTTCCGACTCGGCGGCAAAGCCGACGCAATACGGCCAGCCCGACAGCGAGGTGGTCGCCGCGACCGACGGCCAGGATGTCGGCGTTCTGCGCGAATTCGAGCTGGGGCGGCGCGCCGCCTTCCTGCTTTTTCAGTTTCTGGTCGCTGGCGTTCGCGACGCGCCAGTCGGCCACCGCCGCCACGGCGATGAAGACGTGCTGGCCTTCGACGCCGGCCATCACGGCGTCATGCATCTGCTGGGCCGAGAGCACGTCGATGCGGCGCACGCCATGCGGCGTGGGTAGCGCGGTCGGCCCCGACACCAGCGTCACTTCGGCGCCGGCTTCGCGGGCGGCGCGCGCGATCGCATAGCCCATCTTGCCGGACGAGAGATTCGTGATGCCGCGCACCGGATCGATCGCTTCAAAAGTAGGCCCGGCCGTGATCAGTACGCGCTTGCCCGCCAGGATCTTGTGCTGGAAGGAGGCGATCAGTTCTTCCAGCAGCTGCTCGGGTTCGAGCATGCGCCCGAGGCCCGTCTCGCCGCAGGCCTGCTCGCCGGCGCCGGGGCCGAAGATGCGGATGCCGTCGGCGCGCAGGGTGTTCACGTTGCGCTGGGTCGCCGGGTTCTGCCACATCTCGACATTCATCGCCGGCGCCACCAGCAGCGGCACGCCGGCCGGGCGCGCGACGCACAGCGTCGAGAGCAGGTCGTCGCAGGCGCCGTGCGCGAGCTTGCGGATGAAGTCGGCCGAGCAGGGCGCGACCAGCACGGCGTCGGCGCCGCGCGTGAGGTCGATGTGCGCCATGTTGTTGGGCATGCGCGCATCCCATTGATCGAGCCAGACGGTGTTCCCGGACAGCGCCTGCATCGTCACGGGCCCGATGAAATGGGTCGCCGCATCGGTCATCACGACTTGCACCTGCGCGCCTTCCTTGATCAGCGCGCGGCACAGTTCCGCCGCCTTGTAGCAGGCCACGCCCCCGGACAGGCCGAGGACGATCTTTTTACCTTGCAGGTCCATGCCGCATGTCGGACTCGCTTCAGTTTTTATTCACGCGCCGCAGTTCATCGACGATGAACAGGAAGGCGCCGACCGAGATGCCGATGTCGGCGACGTTAAAGGCCGGGAAGTGGCCCAGGCCGCGCCAGTAGAAATCGAGGAAATCGATCACGTGGCCATACGCGACGCGGTCGATCACGTTGCCGACGGCGCCGCCCAGGATCAGGGCCAGGGCCCAGCAGAACAGGCGCTGGCCGGCGTTGCGCTTGAGCAGGTAGAGGATGAAGCCGATGGCGCCGAGGGCGATCGCGGTGAAGAACCAGCGCTGCCAGCCGCCCTGGTTGCCCAGGAAGGAAAAGGCCGCGCCCGGGTTATACACCAGCACCAGGTTGAAGAAGCTCGTGACCGGCAGCGTTTCGCCGTAGGTGAACAGTTTCGAGACGGTGATCTTGGTCAGCTGGTCGACCAGCACGACGAGGAAGGCGATGCCGAGCCAGGCGCCGATGCCGGCGTTGACTTGTGAATGGTCGAGATGCTTGGTTTTTTCTTGGTTGCCATTGGAATGTGGTGTCAGATGTGGAAACCGCCATGCCGCGCGTGAGTCGGCATGGCGGTTGGCGTCGAACCCGTTACGCGAAGCGGCGTGCTTCGCCGGCGCCGAACAGGTTGCTCACGCAACGGCCGCACAGGCCCGTGTGCTCGTGGTTGTGGCCGACGTCGCGGCGGTAGTGCCAGCAGCGCTCGCACTTCGGCGCTTCGGACGCCGTCACCTGCACCGCTTCCTCCGCCTCGTTGGCGGCCTGCTCGACGCTGGCCTGCGAGGTGATGAAGACGAACTTCAGGTCGTCGTCCAGGCTCGCCAGCAGGTCGTGCTTGGCGCCGGCCGCCTTGATGGTCAGCTCGGCCTGCAGGGACGAACCGATCGCGCCCGAGGCGCGCAGTTCTTCCAGCTGCTTGGTGACGTCGGCGCGCACTTCGCGCAAGGCCGCGTACTTGGCCAGCAGCGCTTCGGCATCCGGCAGTTCCGGGAAGGTCCACAGCGTTTGCGTGAAGATGGTCTCGTCGCTGTCCGCATAGGCTTGCTGGCCCGCGAACACGGCCCAGGCTTCCTCGGCGGTGAAGGACAGCACCGGCGCCATCACGCGCAGCAGCGCGTTCGCGATGTGCCAGAGCGCGGTCTGGGCCGAACGGCGCGCCAGCGAATCCACGCCGGTCGTGTACAGGCGGTCCTTCAGGATGTCGAGGTAGAAGCCGCCCAGGTCTTCCGAGCAGTAGTTCAGCAGGCGCGAGACGACCGGGTGGAATTCGTAGCGGTCGAAGTGCGCGCTGATGTCCTTCTGCAGCGCAGCCATCGAAGCGATCGCATAGCGGTCGATCTCGAGCAGTTCCGCGACCGGGACGGCGTGCTTGGCCGGGTCGAAGTCCGAGGTGTTCGCCAGCAGGAAGCGCAGCGTGTTGCGGATGCGGCGATACGATTCCGTGACGCGTTTCAGGATCTCTTCGCTGATCGAGAGCTCGCCCGTGTAGTCGGTCGAGGCCACCCACAGGCGCAGGATGTCGGCGCCCAGGGTATCCGAGATCTTCTGCGGCGCCATCGTGTTACCCAGCGACTTGCTCATCTTCTTGCCGTGCTCGTCGACCGTGAAGCCGTGGGTCAGCAGCGCCTTGTACGGCGGCGTCCCGTTCAGCATCGACGAGGTCAGCAGCGACGAGTGGAACCAGCCGCGGTGCTGGTCCGAGCCTTCCAGGTACAGGTCGGCCGGGAAGGTCGACTGCTGGGCGTGCGAGCCGCGCAGCACGGTCTGGTGGGTGGCGCCCGAATCGAACCAGACGTCGAGCGTGTCCTTGTTCTTCTCGTAGATGTCGGCGTCGTCGCCCAGCAGTTCGCGCGGGTCGAGCGCCTGCCAGGCGTCGATGCCGTTCGCTTCGATCAGCTTGGCCACTTGCTCGAGCAGCTCCGGCGTGCGCGGGTGCAGCTCGCCGGTTTCCTTGTGGATGAAGAAGGCCATCGGCACGCCCCACTGGCGCTGGCGCGACAGGGTCCAGTCCGGACGGTTTTCGATCATGCCGTGCAGGCGCGCCTGGCCCCAGTCCGGGAAGAACTGGGTCTTGGCGATGCCGGCCAGCGCGGTTTCGCGCAGGGTGGCGCCGCCATCCTTTGGCGTCAGGTCCATGCCGGCGAACCACTGGCTCGTCGCGCGGTAGACGATCGGGGTCTTGTGGCGCCAGCAGTGCATGTAGCTGTGGTCGAACATCTTGAGTTCGAACAGGGCGCCGGCGGCGGTCAGCGCCGCGCAGATCGGTTTGCTCGCTTCCCAGATCGTCAGGCCGCCGAACAGCGGCAGCGAGCTGGCGAAGCGGCCGTCGCCCATCACCGGTTTCAGGATCTCGTCGTCCTTCATGCCGTGCGCCTTGCACGAGATGAAGTCGTCCAGGCCATAGGCCGGCGCCGAGTGGACCACGCCGGTGCCGCTTTCGGTGGTGACGTAGTCGGCCAGGTACATCGGCGACAGGCGGTCGTAGAACGGATCGGCGGCGTGCAGCGGGTGCTTGAAGCGCATGCCTTCGAGCTTGGCGCCGAGGGTGGTGGCGATGACTGTGCCTTCGAGCTTGTAGCGCGCCAGGCAGGACTCGACCAGGTCTTGCGCCAGGATCAGCAGCAGCGGCTGGCCGTCGCGCTCGGTCTGCACCAGCGCGTAGCTCACTTCCGGATTGACGTTCAGCGCCTGGTTCGACGGGATGGTCCACGGGGTCGTGGTCCAGATCACGATGAAGCCGTTCATGGTCGGCAGCGACGGCAGGCCGAAGGCAGCAGCCAGCTTTTCCTCTTCCGCGAACGGGAAGCCGACGTCGATCGCCGGGTCGCGCTTGTCCTGGTATTCGACTTCCGCTTCGGCCAGGGCCGAGCCGCAATCGAAGCACCAGTTGACGGGCTTCAGGCCGCGGTAGACATAGCCCTTGTCGAGCAACTTGCCGAGCGCGCGCAGTTCGTCGGCCTCGTTACCGTAGGCCATGGTCATGTACGGGTTTTCCCATTCGCCGAGCACGCCCAGGCGGATGAAGCCGGCGCGCTGGCGGTCGATCTGTTCGAGCGCATAGGCGCGGCGCTTTTTGCAGGACTTCCGCAGTCGGCAGATTCTTGCCGTACAGTTTTTCGATCTGGATCTCGATCGGCATGCCGTGGCAATCCCAGCCCGGCACATAGGGCGCGTCGAAACCGGCCATGGTGCGCGACTTGACGACCATGTCCTTCAAGATCTTGTTCACGGCATGGCCGAGGTGGATGTCGCCATTCGCATACGGCGGACCGTCGTGCAGCACGAAGGTCGGGCGGCCCTTGGCTGCCTTGCGGATGCGGTGATAGATCTGCTTGTCCTGCCATTGCTTGACCCAGCCCGGCTCGCGCTTGGCGAGGTCGCCGCGCATCGGGAAGGGGGTATCGGTCATGTTGACCGGGTATTTGCTCTTGGCTTGCTGTCAGGCTTTTTGCCTGCCTTCTGAGCAGGCGCATTCTGGACGGGTTTGCTGTTTTCGGACATAAATTTCTTCGGTAAGGGAATGAGGTGTTGGCTGCGCGGTAGTCGGACCGGCAGCCGCGCGCGACGATGGCGTCCGCGTCAAATTCGGTCGGTGGCGGTCAGGGCGCCGGCGCGTGCCGCGCTGCGCGGATCGTGGTGCAGGCGGTGGCCGGCGAACCAGGCGCGCGCCTGTTCGGCGTCGCGGTGGATCGCGGCCGTGAGTGTGTCGAGGTCGATGTACTTTTCTTCGTCGCGCAGTTTTTTCAGGAACTCGACGCGCACCAGCTTGCCGTAGCAAGGCCGGTCGTAGTCGAAGATGTGCACTTCCAGCAGCATGCGCCCGGCGTCCTCGACGGTCGGGCGCACGCCCAGGCTGGCAACCGCCGGCAGCGGGCGATCGCCCAGGCCATGCACCTGCACCACGAAGATGCCTTGCAGGGCAGGGCGGTGCGTCACGCGCAGGTTCAGGGTCGGAAAGCCCAGCGTGCGGCCCAGCTTGGCGCCGTGGATCACGTGGCCGGACATCGCATACGGGTGGCCGAGCAGGGCGCCGGTCGCCGCCAGGTCGCCGGCAGCCAGCGCCGTGCGCACGGCGGAGGACGAGATGCGCTGGTCGCCTTCGCGCACCGTCGGCAGGGTCTCGACCTGGAAGCCGTGACGGCGTCCGGCTTCCTTGAGCATCTCGACATTGCCGGCGCGCCGGGCGCCGTAGCAGAAGTCGTCGCCCACCATCAGCCATTTGACGTGCAGGCCGTCGACCAGCACGCGCTGGGTAAAATCTTCCGGCGAGATGGAGGCGAACTGTTCGTTGAAGTGCTCGACGATGACGCGGTCGATGCCGGCCTGGGCCAGGTCTTCCGAGCTTGTCGCGCAGGTTGGCGATGCGCGCCGGTGCGCGGGACAGGTCGCCGCTGCGGCGGGCAAAGTATTCGCGCGGATGCGGCTCGAAGGTCATGACCGCCGCTTCGAGTCCCAGCGTATCGGCGGCGCGCGCACGCGCGCCAGCAAGGCCTGGTGGCCGCGATGGACGCCATCGAAATTGCCGATCGTGAGGGCGCACGGTGCGCGCGCCGCGTCATTGGGAAGTCCGCGAAATACCTTCATTGGTGGTTCCAGAGTGCCCGGCAAGCCTGCCACACAGGTCGTGGTCAAGGGATGCCGCAGGGCGAAACCCTGATTATACGGTAAAGGCTTGTTGCATGGCGGCCCGAGACGAAGCGGAACGCTGTGCCCCGGCGGATGCTCGGGGCGTCGTGCCGACGAAAAAAAACGCCGCCTGCGAACAGGCGGCGTTTCATGTGGCGCGAAGCGATCGCGGGATTATCCAGCCAGCGGCTTGTTGATCGCCATGATCCAGTAGCGTGCCAGGTCGGCGGTGCCTTCCTTGCCGCCGACGGTGCGCAGCGTGGTGATCGCTTGCTGCTTCTTGCCGGCTGCGGCATAGGCTTCGCCCAGGCGCAGCTTGGCTTCGTCGGGATAACGCAGGGCGCCGGCCTTGATTGCCGATTCCATCATCTTCAGGCCCTTGTCGGTCTGGCCAGCCTGCACCAGGCTGTAGCCCAGGGCGACCAGGCCATCGTTGTCCTTGGCAGCCGTGTACTCGGCTTCGAGTGGCGGCGGCGTCCTTGTTGCTGTTCGGCCAGGCTCTTCTCGGCCAGGTCTTTCAGGCGCTGGTGACGCGGCGGCGTCAGGGCCGGTGCCCAGGGCGCCGGCCTTGTAGCCCTTGTCGATGATCTTCAGCGCTTCGGCCGGTGCGCTTGCCTGCAGAACCAGCTGGGCCATTTCCATGAACTCGCTCGGCTTCTTCAGCAGGCCATTGGCCAGCTTCAGGCGGTACACGTCGACCGCCAGGCGGCTCGAGAAACCAGGTTTGCCCTGCACGCGGTTCAGCAAGTCGTTCCAGTACTGGGCCTTCGGGTAGTTGGCCGCCATCTTTTCGATGGTGTTGACGTAGCCGACCTTGTCGTTCTTCTTGAGCTGGATGTTGGCCAGCATGCCGAGCATGTCTTCGCTCATGCGGCCCGATTTCTCGGCGTTGCGCAGCTCGTTTTCCAGGGCGGCGATATTGCCCTGCTTGTAATAGTTCTGCATCAGGTAACCGCGCAGTTTCGGATCGTCGCCGTTCTTCAGCTGGCGCTGGATGGCTTCGTTCGCCTTGCCCAGTTCGCCGCCGCGCATGTAGATGCCGATCAGGCCTTCCGAGAATTGGGCGCGTTCGCTGGCGGACAGCTTGCCCGAAGCGATCAGGGCTTCGAATGCGTCGGCGGCGGTACCGTAGTCGCCGGCCGAGGAAGCCGCAGCGGCGCGCACGCGCTCGATCAGATAGGCTTCGTTCGGGGTCTTGCCGGGGACCTTGTCCGCTTCGCGCAGTTTGGCCAGGGCGTCTTTGTGCTTGCCCTGCTTCATCAGTGCCTGGGCTGCTTGCAGTGGCTTGCCGATTTCGGGACGCATGGATTCTGCGGCATGGGCAGGGGCCACACCGATGATCGGCGCGGCTGCGGTGAAACCGAGGGCGGCCAGTGCAAGGCCGAGGTGTGCGAGACGGAGTTTGCTCATCGTGGAAAATCCTCTTTGAAAATGGACACGGCAGGGAAACCCTGCCGTGTTAGTCAAGCGTGATGCGATTACTGGAACTGCTCGTTACCGACCATGCCGATCTTCGTGACGCCGAGACGTTGGGCCGTTGCCATGACACCGGCAACAACCTTGTACTCGACCAGCTTGTTCGGACGCAGGTGCACTTCCGGCTGGTCTGGCTGCGAAGACACTTCGTTCATCTTCGCTTCCAGCGTCGCACGGTCAGGCACTACCTGGCCGTCCCAGCTGATGGTGCCGTCGAAGTCGACGTCGATGGTGACGACGCGTGGTTCGCTGGTCTGCGGCGGTGGTTTGCCGACCGGCATGTTCAGATTGACCGCATGGTTTTGCTTCGGAATCGTGATAATCAACATGATGATCAAGACCAACAGAACGTCGATCAAGGGCGTCATGTTCATTTCCATCATCGGTTCCGGATCGGCGCTTTTGGCGCCTGAACCTACGTTCATACCCATAATGTTTCCTTATTTAATGACTGGTGCAAGATGCGGCGCCCAGGTTTCCCAGGGCACCGCGGCTGACATTACATCTTGTCAGGTGGTTCGAGCACGAAGCCGACTTTTTGCACACCAGCACGTTGTGCCGTGTAGATCACCCGACCGATCGACTTCGTAGCGGGTAGCCTGGTCGCCACGCACTTTTACTGCAGGCTGCGGCACTTTCACCGACTGCTCCGCGAAGAACTTGAACAATTCGTCCGTGTTCGCGATGCGGCGCTGGTTCCAGTACATTTCGCCGTCTTTGTTGACGGTGATGTTGATGTCTTCCGGCTTGGTCTTGGCGACCTCGTTCGTTTCCGCCGGCAGAGCAACCTTTTGCAGTTGCAGGACCACTGGGCTGGTGATCAGGAAGATGATCAGGAGAACCAACATGATGTCGACAAGCGGCGTCGTGTTGATCTCTGACATCACGGCATCTTCATCTCCGCTATCGGAGCCGACACTCATTGACATGATTTATCCAATCTTCTTAGCGCCGGTAGCAGCACGGGCAGCTTCCGAGGTCGACATCGCGCCCGACACCAGGACCGAGTGCACGTCGGCGCTGAACGAACGGACATCTTCCATTGCCGACTTGTTGCGGCGAACCAGCCAGTTGTAACCCAGGACGGCAGGAACAGCGACGAACAGACCGAAGGCGGTCATGATCAGCGCTTCACCGACTGGACCTGCAACCTTGTCGATCGATGCGTTACCCGACATGCCGATGGCGGTCAGTGCGTTGTAGATGCCCCAGACGGTACCGAACAGACCGATGAACGGCGAGGTCGAACCGACGGTTGCCAGGAACGACAGGCCATCTTGCAGACGCGACTGAACACGGTCCACAGCGCGCTGGACTTGCATCGTGACCCAGGTCGACAGGTCGATCTGCTCGAGCAGGGCGCCATCGTGGTGCTGGGTAGCCTTGGTGCCGGTTTCAGCGATGAAGCGGAATGGCGAACCTTCTTTCAGCGCGGCCGAACCGGCGGCGATCGAGTTGGCTTTCCAGAACTTGGCCGAAACTTCTTTCGACTGGCGCATGATCTTCGACTGGTCGATCAGCTTGGTGATGATGATGTACCACGAACCCATCGACATCAGCGACAGGATGATGATGGTGCCCTTGTTGACGAAGTCGCCTTCTGCCCACATGGCCGAGAAACCGTACGGGTTCTTGACTTCTTCTTTTTCGCCAGCGGCTGCTGCCGGTGCTGGAGCTGCTGCGCCTTCTGCTGCAGGAGCAGCGGCTGCTGCGTCAGCGGCCGGAGCTGCTGCTGCGTCTGCCGGTGCCGCGGCGGCCGGTGCGGCCTCTTTCGGTGCGTCAGCGAAGGCTGGTGCCGAGACCAGGGCCGATGCCGCCGTAACCGAGAACAGGACTGCCGCCAGGACAGCGGACAAACGGGTATTCTTAAACATGCTTCCTCCAGAAATATAAAAATAGACAGTTCGCTGATCTAAAGACAACGAAAATCACAGTTGTGAGACGGTTTGCCGTCTCGGTTATTGTTCCAGCGACCAGACGTACTCGACCGAGGTCCATGCTTGTTCAGGCTGACCGTTGACCATTGCCGGTTTGAAGCGGCATTTGCCGATCGCCGACTGGGCAGCGCGGTCCAGGTCACGTGAACCACTCGATTTCAAGATCTTCGAATCAACCATCCGACCATCGACACCGATCAGGAACTGAATCACCGACTTGCCTTCTTCTTCGTTACGAGCCGAGGCCTTCGGGTATTCCGGTTTGGCACAGGAGCTGAAGTCAGCTACTGCCGCGGTACGGCTAGGACCAGCAGGTGCCGCGGCCGGTGCGGCCGATGGCGGCGCCGGCGGTGCCGGAGGCGTCAGGCTGGTCGTCGGCGGCGGCGTGTTCGTCGCAGCCGTGATGGTTTGCTGCGGCGGTGGCGGCTGATTAACCTGCACCTCGACCGGCGGGATGAACGGAGGCGGTGGGGCCTTCATTTCCGGCGGTGGCGGCGGAGGAGGAGTCTCCGGTGGTGGTGGTGGTTTGACCTCTTCGATCAACTTTGTCTCCACTGCTTCCTGCACCTTCGTGATCATCTTCGTACCGAGACCATTGATGATCCCCCAGGCGACCAGGACGTGCAACAGGACCACAATGGTGATACCAGTGAGATTCTTCCCCGGTTCCTTCTCATGTGAAAAATTCATGCCTGCTTTCTCCAATACCAACTCTTTTTGTTGCTACTAAACCCACAAAACACGACGAAATGACAAGGCCGTATCCGGGACATCGGCGAATTATACCTACGAATTCTTTTTTGCACAGGTATTTTTGAGGCAGCAAAATGGGCTTAAATGCCTGTAAAAACAGGCGATCCTGCTCATCCGGATGCACCTTCGCCGTGCAAAATCACGCAGGTATTCCATGTATAAAAATACAACATAGCAGCCTGATACATACGCACTGTAGAAGATGTGGGGCAAACTGGCTATTTGCCGAATATTGCACGTTGATTTTGCCTATCGGCAAATATCATATAGTGCAATGCTCAGCTTTTCGCGAACTATAGCCAGTTTTTGGAAAGCCGGGCGTACGCCAGCTAACACAATGGAAGGAATTACGGGGCGTGGCGTATGAGGGGAGGTGATGGCTTGCTGCTGAGTCGCTATATCTTGACCTGCATCAGTGCAGAGCTTGCCTCCCGGTAGCATCACGCTGGTGCAGACGCTAGCGGGAGGAAAATCTTTGTAGTTTGACTACCAAAAGCAAATAATCTTAACGATGACGTTTTTCGCGGCGGCAGTCGAGGAAGCTGACGACATGGCCGCTGGTGTCGACCGTTTCCAGGCGTACATCGAAACCCCACAGGCGGGCCACGTGCTTCAGCACTTCCTGGGCCTGGGCGTTGAGCGGACGGCGCTGGAACTGGGTGTGGCGCAGGGTCGAGTGCCCGGTCGTCGCGGGTGTTGACCTGCCAGACCTGGATGTTCGGCTCGCGGTTGCCGATGTTGTACTGCTCGGCCAGCTGCTGGCGCACGTAGCGGTAGCCGGCTTCGTCGTGGATCGCCGAGATGGTGAGCTTGTCGCTGCGGTCGTCGTCGAGCACGGCGAAGAAGTGGAAGTCGCGGATCAGCTTGGGCGACAGGTACTGGGCGATGAAGCTCTCGTCCTTGAAATTGCGCATCGCAAAGTCGAGCGTCTTGACCCAGTCGCTGCCGGCCATGTCCGGGAACCAGGCCCGGTCCTCCTCGGTCGGGTTTTCGCAGATGCGCCGGATGTCGCTCATCATCGCGAAGCCCAGGGCATAGGGATTGATGCCGCTGTAGTAGGGGCTGGTGGCCGCCGGCTGGTAGACGACGTTGGTATGGCTTTGCAGGAACTCGAGCATGAAGCCGTTGCCGACGATGCCCTCTTTATATAGTTCCTGCAAAATCGTGTAGTGCCAGAAGGTGGCCCAGCCCTCGTTCATGACCTGGGTCTGGCGCTGCGGATAGAAATACTGGGAGATCTTGCGCGTGATGCGCACCAGTTCGCGCTGCCAGGGTTCGAGCAGCGGCGCATACTTTTCGATGAAGTACAGCAGGTTTTCCTCGGGCTCGAGCGGGAAGCGCGGCGGCGGGGCATTGCGCTCTTCTTCCTCGCGCCGCGGCACGGTGCGCCACAGGGCATTCACCTGCGACTGGGCGTACTCCTCGCGTTCCTTCTGGCGCGCCGCTTCCTGCGCCACCGACAGCTTGGCCGGCCGCTTGTAGCGGTCGACGCCATAGTTCTGGATCGCGTGGCAGGAGTCGAGCAAGTCCTCGACGGCATCGATGCCGTAGCGCTGCTCGCATTCGGCGATGTAATTCTTGGCAAACACCATGTAGTCGACGATGGCCTCGGCATCGGTCCAGGTGCGGAACAGGTAATTGCCCTTGAAGAAGGAATTGTGGCCGTAGGCGGCGTGGGCGATGACCAGCGCCTGCATCGTCAGGGTGTTTTCCTCCATCAGGTAGGCGATGCAGGGATCGGAATTGATGACGATCTCGTAGGCCAGGCCCATCTGGCCGCGCTTGTAGCTCTTTTCGGTCGACAGGAAGTGCTTGCCGAAGGACCAGTGGTTATACGACACCGGCATGCCGACCGAGGTATAGGCATCCATCATTTGCTCGGCGGTGATGATCTCGAGCTGGTTGGGGTAGGTGTCGAGGCCGAATTTCTTGGCCACGCGCCGGATTTCTTCGTGCGCCTGCTCGATCAGGTCGAAGGTCCACTCCGACTGTTCGGGCAGGGCACGGGGATTCTTGATGAGGTCGTCTGGCATGGGTGTGCCTCTGGTTTACTTGGGCTGCTTCTTGAACAGCTCGCGGAAGACCGGATAAATGTCGGACGGCGTCACGATCTTCTGCATCGCGAAGTTGCTATGGTGCGCGGCAACCTCGGTGTACTGTTCCCACAGGTTCTGCGGCGGCCCGTCGGTGATTTCGACATAGGTGTAGTACTGCACCTTCGGCATGATGCCGTGGTCCAGCAACTGCTTGCACAGCACCGAATCGTTGTCCCAGTTGTCGCCGTCCGATGCCTGGGCGACGTAGGCGTTCCAGTCGGCGTTCGAATAGCGCTCGCCGATCACCTTCTGCAGCAGGTGCAGGGCGGAGGAGACGACGGTGCCGCCGGATTCGCGCGAATGGAAGAATTCGTCTTCGTCGACTTCGGCCGCCGCCGTGTGGTGGCGGATGAAGACGACGTCGATGCGTTCGTAGACGCGCTTGAGGAAGAGGTAGAGCAGGATGAAGAAGCGCTTGGCGGTGTCCTTGCGCGTCTCGTCCATCGAACCGGAAACGTCCATGATGCAGAACATCACGGCCTGGGTGCTGGGCTTCGGTACCTTGATGCGGTTGCTGTAGCGCAGGTCGAAGGGGTCGATGAAGGGGATCGCGTTGATGCGCGTGTGCAGGTGGTGGATTTTCTTCCTCAGCTCCAGCACGCGCGGGTCGTCCTCGGGCACCTCGGCCTCGAACAGCGCGTCGAGCTCCTGCCTGCAGCCCGCTCGCCGCACGCCGGCTGGGGCCGCCCACGGCAATGCGCCGCCCGAGCGCGCCGCGCAGGGAGCGCAGCACGTGGATGTTCGATGGCGTGCCCGGAGACGTTGTAGCCGGCGCGCTGGGTTTTGAAGTCGATGGTCTGCGTCAGCTGGGTCTTGACCATGTTCGGCAGCTCGAGGTCTTCGAAGAAATAATTCATGAATTCTTCGCGCGAGAGCTCGAAGATGAAATCGTCCTCGCTGGTCTGGTCGCTGTTGCCGGCGCGGCCGCGGCCTGAACCGCCGCCGCCGCTGCGTGGCCGGTTGAACTGGTCGCCTTTCTGGTATTCGGTATTGCCGGGGTTGACGGTTTCCCAGACGCCGCCGTGGGCATGGCCGAAGTGGGGTTCGTTGACGTCCTTGACGGGGATCGAGACTTTCTCGCCGTTCTCGATGTCGGTGATCGAGCGGCCCTTGATCGCGCGGCCGACCGCATCCTTGATTTGCGCCTTGTAGCGGCGCAGGAAGCGTTCGCGGTTGACCGCGGACTTGTTCTTGCCCTGCAAGCGTCGGTCGATGAGGTAAGTCAAAACATGCCTCCTGTTAAAACCGCGGCGGACCACTGCGAACCACTCGCCGCGCGGTCCCCCTATCTTAATACGCAGCCTGCATAAGCGGGAGATGCACGGCTGGCAGGGTGGTCAAAAACGCGCGAAACGACGACTGGCAGACTGCAAGGCGACGCTTTCGATGCGGACAAGCATGTTCACCCAGTCGAAAGGGCGGCGCATGCTGCCGGCGCCGCCGCGTCCCTTTCTTTACGACGACTTGCGCACGCGCAGATACCATTCGCACAGCAGCCGCACCTGCTTGGCCGTATAGCCTTTCTCGACCATGCGGTTGACGAAGTCGGCGTGCTTCGTTGCGTCCTCGGCACTCGCCTTGGCATTGAACGAAATGACCGGCAGAAGTTCCTCGGTATTCGAGAACATTTTCTTCTCGATGACGGTGCGGAACTTCTCGTAGCTGGTCCAGGCCGGGTTCTTGCCGCCATTGGTCGCCCGGGCGCGCAGGCCGAAGTTGACGATCTCGTTGCGGAAATCCTTCGGATTCGAAATCCCGGCCGGCTTCTCGATCTTTTCCAGTTCGGCATTGAGCGACTCGCGGTCGAAACTCTCGCCGGTATCCGGATCGCGGAATTCCTGGTCCTGGATCCAGAAGTCGGCAAAGGTGACGTAGCGGTCGAAGATGTTCTGGCCGTATTCCGAATAGCTTTCCAGGTAGGCGGTCTGGATTTCCTTGCCGATGAAGTCGACATAGCGCTGCGCCAGGTGCTCCTTGATATACGAGTGATAGCGCTGCTCGAGTTCGGGCGGGAACTGCTCGCGCTCGATCTGCTGCTCCAGCACGTACAGCAGGTGCACCGGATTGGCGGCCACTTCGGTATTGTCGAAGTTGAAGACCTTCGACAGGATCTTGAAGGCGAAGCGCGTCGACAGCCCGTTCATGCCTTCGTCCACGCCGGCGTAGTCGACGTATTCGTGCAGCGACTTGGCCTTGGGATCGGTGTCCTTCAGGTTCTCGCCGTCGTAGACCAGCATCTTCGAATAGACGCTGGAATTTTCCGGATCCTTCAGGCGCGACAGGATCGCGAACTGCGCCATCATGCGCAGCGTGCCGGGCGCGCAGGGCGCCTTTTCGAGCGAGGAGTTGCGCACCAGCTTATCGTAGATCTTGATCTCGTCGGAAATGCGCAGGCAATACGGCACCTTCACGATATAGATCCGGTCGAGGAATGCCTCGTTGTTGCGGTTGTTGCGGAAGGTCTTCCATTCCGACTCGTTCGAGTGGGCCAGGATGATGCCTTCGAAGGGAATCGCGCCGAAGCCTTCGGTGCCCTTGTAATTGCCTTCCTGGGTCGCCGTCAGCAAGGGGTGCAGCACCTTGATCGGCGCCTTGAACATCTCGACGAATTCCATCAGGCCCTGGTTGGCCAGGCACAGGCCGCCGGAATAGCTGTAGGCGTCCGGATCGTCCTGCGAATAATCCTCGAGCTTGCGGATGTCGACCTTGCCGACCAGCGAGGAAATGTCCTGGTTGTTTTCGTCGCCCGGCTCGGTTTTCGAGATGGCGATCTGTTTCAGGATCGACGGGTAGCGTTTCACCACGCGGAACTTGTTGATGTCGCCGCCGAATTCGTGCAGGCGCTTGACCGCCCACGGGCTCGGGATCGAGCGCAGGTAGCGGCGCGGGATGCCGTAGTCTTCTTCGAGGATGACGCCGTCCTCCTCTTCGTTGAAGAGGCCGAGCGGCGATTCGTTCACGGGCGAACCCTTGATCGCGATAGAACGGCACCTGTTCCATCAGATGCTTGAGCTTTTCGGCGATCGACGATTTGCCGCCGCCGACCGGGCCCAGCAGATACAGGATCTGCTTGCGTTCTTCCAGGCCTTGCGCCGCGTGGCGGAAGTAGGAGACGACCTGCTCGATCACTTCCTCCATGCCGTAGAACTCGCGGAACGCGGGATACACTTTGATGACCTTGTTGGCGAAGATGCGCGACAAGCGCGGATCGAGCCTGGTATCGACGAGTTGCGGCTCTCCGATCGCGGCCAGCATGCGTTCCGGCGCGCTGACATAGGTCAGCGGATCCTTCTTGCACAGGGCAAGATATTCGGACAGGGAATATTCTTCTTCACGGGTGCGCTCGTAACGGGCTGCGTAGTTGTCAAAAATGGTCATGTGAATGTCCTTTAGTTTGCAAACAACGATCACTGTCACGACAGGCGGCATGAAGCCGACTGCCCAAAGGCCCGATTTTCTTGGCGTTGTACGGAGTACCTCGTTAGACCTGCTGCGCGCCGGATCGACCAAGGTTTATTGGCCTGGAATCCGTTCGCGACGGTTTCGCGAAGCTCCACCCGTTAGGCGGGTCGTCCTGGTAGCGCCGCGACGTGCGCGGCGGCTCAGGCGGATTGTTCTTTTTGAGCCGGCTTGTGGCCGGATGTCCCGTAGATGAAGGGTCTTTTTTTGTTTCTGAAATTTATTATGTGCCTATTGGTTCTCGAAGTCAAAGCATGTCTCGCGACCGGGTGTGTAACAACTGTAAGTGTTTGATTATTAACCAAAAACAATAGTATTTCAGCTCTTTCCGCAAGCGATAAAGCGCTTGACCGGCGGAAAATATTTATGCGTGCTGTATGGCTATTTCCACAGGTCTTAACTGCTGGGGTGACGAAAACGATTCATCGATACTGCATGATACGACGGCTCGGCGAAGCATGTGCAAGCGCGCTTTTTTTGGTGTCTCATCCAATGAAAACAGGGCCGTGGCGGCATGCGGTACACTGGCCGCCCTTGCCCTGAAAAACCGCCTTTGACGGAGAACATCCATGCTGAACGAGCAGCTGCGCCAGACCATTGAACAGATGCCGAAGGCCGAATTACACATCCATATCGAGGGCTCGCTGGAGCCGGAGCTGATCTTTGCGTTGGCGCAAAGAAACGGCGTATCGCTACCCTATCCATCGGTCGAAGCGTTGCGCCAGGCCTACGCTTTCAGCGATTTGCAATCCTTCCTCGACATCTATTACGCCGGCGCCAGCGTTTTATTGACCGAACAGGACTTCTACGACATGACGGCCGCCTATCTGGCGCGCGCCGCTGCCGACAATGTGCGCCATACCGAGATCTTCTTCGACCCGCAGACCCACACCGCGCGCGGCGTGCCGTTCGAGACCGTCATCAACGGCATCTGGCGCGCCTGCCAGGAAGGGCCGATCAGCGCCTCGCTGATCATGTGCTTCCTGCGCCACCTGTCCGAGGAAGAAGCGCTCGCCACGCTCGAAGAAGTCGCTGCCGCACCGCGACAAGTTCATCGGCGTCGGCCTCGACTCGTCCGAGGTGGGCCATCCGCCCGAAAAATTCGCGCGCGTGTTCGAGCGCGCGCGCCAGCTCGGCCTGCGCCTGGTCGCCCATGCCGGCGAGGAGGGGCCGCCGGCCTATATCGAAAGCGCGCTCGACGTGCTCAATGTCGAACGCATCGACCATGGCGTGCGCTGCCTGGAAAGCCCGGAACTGGTCGAGCGCCTGGTGCGCGAACAGATGGCGCTGACGGTCTGCCCGCTGTCGAACATCAAGCTGCGCGTCTTCGACGTGATGGGCTCGCACAACCTGCGCACCCTGCTCGACAAGGGCCTGGTCGCCACCGTCAACTCGGACGACCCGGCCTATTTCGGCGGCTACATGAACGACAATTTCATCGCCGCCTTCGAGGCGCTGCCGCTCGACGTGTCGCACGCGCGCCAGCTGGCCCGCAACAGCTTCAGCGCCGCCTTCCTCGGACCGGAACAGAAGCGCGCCTTCCTGGCCGAAGTCGACGACTTTCTTCGCTACCCGTTAAGGAACCCAGCCGATGCTGACCCAGGCCCTCCGCATGACCGCGCGCGACTGGCGCGCCGGCGAACTGCGCTTCCTGCTGGTGGCGCTGATCGTGGCCGTCGTCGGCGCTGTCCTCGGTCGGCTTCTTCATCGACCGCATGCGCGCGGGACTGGCGCGCGACGCCAACCAGCTGCTCGGCGCCGACCTGCTGGTCAATGCCGACAATCCGGTGCCGCCCGCCTGGCGCCAGGAAGCGCAGCGGCGCGGCCTGCTGCTGGCCGATACCGTGACCTTCCCGAGCATGGCGCAGGGCGGAGAAGGCGACGCCTCGCAGGCCCAGCTGGCCTCGATCAAGGCCGTCTCGCCGGGCTATCCGCTGCGCGGCATCCTGCGCATCACCACCGATCCGCTCGAGGCCAGCGCGGCGCGCGGCGTGGCTGCCGCGTCGATTCCGGCGCCCGGCACCGTCTGGGTCGACGCCAACCTGCTGACCGGCGTGAACGTCAAGGTCGGCGACGCGCCTGCAGGTGGGCGAACGCAGCTTCACCATCACCCAGCTGATCGCGGCCGAGCCGGACCGCGGCGCCTCGTTCGCCAACTTCGCGCCGCGCGTGATGCTGCCCTTGTCGGACCTGAAGTCGACCGGCCTGGTCGACGATTTTGCGCGCGTGACCTATAAACTGCTGGTGGCGGCGCCCTCGAACAACGACCTGGCGCGGGTGCGCGATTTCGAGACCTGGCTGCGCGACGCGCATCAAGGCGGACAACGTGAAAGGCGTGCGCATCGAGTCGCTCGAGAACGGCCGCCCGGAGATGCAGGCCACGCTCGAACGCGCCGACCGCTTCCTGTCGCTGGTCGGCCTGCTCTCGGCCATGCTGGCGGCAGTCGCCGTCGCCATGGCGGCGCGCCGCTTCATGCAGCGCCACCTCGACGCCTGCGCCATGCTGCGCTGCCTGGGCATGACGCAAAACGGCGTCGGCGCCATGTACCTGATCGAATTCGCGCTGGTCGGACTGGCCGGCAGCATCATCGGCGTGCTGGTCGGCTTCGGCGCGCACTTCGTGCTGCTGCAGCTGATCGGCAGCTTGCTGCCGACCGACCTGCCGCCGGTCTCGCCGCTGCCGGCGCTGCAGGGCATCGCCACCGGCATGCTGCTGCTGGTCGGCTTCGCGCTGCCGCCGGTGCTCCAACTGCGCAACGTGCCGCATAACCGCGTGATCCGGCGCGAACAGGCGGCGCCGCAGCCGATGGCGCTGGCCACCTACGGCCTCGGTGTCGGCGTGTTCGTCGCGCTGCTGCTGTGGCAGGCGGGGGACCCGAAGCTGGCGCTGCTGACCGCCGGCGGCTTCCTCGGCGGCTTCGCCGTGTTCGGCGCTCGTCGCCTGGCTGTCGCTGAAACTGCTGCGCCGCCTGCGCGGCGTGTCGACGCACCAGGGCTGGCGCTTCGCCGTCACCTCGCTGCAGCGCCGTCCGGGCGCCACCATCGTGCAGGTGGTGTCGCTCGCGCTCGGCCTGATGGCGCTGCTGCTTGCTGACCGTGGTGCGCGGCGACCTGGTCGCGGCCTGGCAGCGCGCCACGCCCGAGAATGCGCCGAACCGCTTCATCATCAACGTGCTGCCCGACCAGAAGGACGACGTGGCGCGCCGCATCGCCGGCGCCGGCGTCGACAAGCCCGTGCTGTACCCGATGATTCGCGGCCGCCTCACCGCCGTCAACGGCAAGCCGGTCACGGCGAGCACCTATACGAGCGAGGACGCGCAGCGCCTGGCGAACCGCGAGTTCAACCTGTCGACGATGGCGCAGGCGCCCGAAGGCAACGAGATCGTCGGCGGCACCTGGTACACGGATGCGCCGGGCGTGTCGGAAGCCTCGGTGGAGCAGGGCATCGCCAAGACCCTCGGCCTGAAACTGGGCGACGTGATGCGCTTCGACATGGCCGGCATCGTGGTCGATGCGAAGGTGACGAGCCTGCGCAAGCTGGAATGGGGCTCGATGCGCGCCAACTTCTTCGTCATCATCAATCCGGCGGCGATGGCGAATGCGCCGGCGACCTACATGACGGCCTTCCACCTGCCGCAGCAGGGCGCGGGACTGGCCAACACGCTGGCGCGCACCTATCCGAACCTGACCGTGATCGACGTCAGCGGCATCATCCGCCAGGTGCAGGAAGTGCGTCGACCAGGTGGTGGTCGCGGTCGAATTCCTGTTCCTGTTCACGCTGGCCTCGGGCGTGCTGGTGCTGTATGCGGCGCTGATGGGGTCGCAGTCGGAGCGCACGCGCGAGGCGGGGCTGCTGCGCGCGCTGGGCGCGACGCGCAAGCAGCTGGCGCAGGCGCAGCGCATCGAGTTCGTGCTGGTGGGCGGCCTGGCCGGCTTGCTGGCCGCGAGCGGCGCGGCGCTGCTGGGCTGGGCGCTGGCGACTTACCAGTTCAAATTCCCGTGGACCTTCGAGCCGGGCGTGTGGCTGGCGGGGATCGTGGTCGGCGTCGATCTGCGCGCTGGTCGGCGGCTGGCTGGGACTGCGCAGCGTGCTGCGGCAGCCGCCGCTGCAGACGCTGCGCGAAGCGTAAAACGGGCGTTGCATTGACGCGGCGGCCGGCCCCACGGGGGCCGGCCCGTGCGCTATCATGCCGCCATGTCCGAGAACCAAACCCTGTACGAAATCATCGGCGGCGAAACGCGCCTGCGCGAACTGGTCGACCGCTTTTATGACCTGATGGAGCTGGAGCCCGAATTTGCCGGCATCCACGCCCTGCATCCCGAAGCCGAACGACAGTTCGCGCGACAAACTCTTCATGTTCCTGTCCGGCTGGATGGGCGGTCCCGACCTCTTCGTCGAACGCCACGGCCACCCGCGCCTGCGCGCGCGCCACCTGCCGTTCGGCATCGGCACCAGCGAGCGTGACCAATGGCTGCGCGCGATGGCCTGGGCGATGGAAGACATCGGCATGGACGAGGACCTGCGCCTGCGCCTGATGCAGTCCTTCTACCAGACCGCCGACTGGATGCGCAACAAGGCCGACTGATGTCCACATTCGAATTCGCCATCTTGCTGGTTGCCCTGCTGGCCGTGATCGTGCTGCAGGTGCTGCTGTTCCTGCGTGGCGCGCCGCGACGGCAGCGGCCTGGCCTTCGAACGCCTCGAGCGCGAAGTGCGCCAGGAACTCCAGCACAGCGCCCAGGCCACGCGCCAGGAACTGGCCGGCCACATGGTGCAGCACCAGGGCGCCACCGTGCAGCAGTTGGACAGCATGCGCCAGCAGATGCAGCTGCACGCCGCCGGCGGGCGCGAGGAGCAGGCGCGTTCGCTCAAGCGCTTTGCCGACACGCTCCAGCAGACACTCGCCAACCTCACCGAATCGAACGCCCAGCGCATGCTGGAAGTGCGCGCCACGCTCGAGCACAAGATCCGCGACCTGCAGGTCGACAACGCCAAACGGCTGGAAGAGATGCGCCAGACGGTCGACGAAAAGCTGCACACGACCCTGGAAACGCGCTTGAGCGAATCGTTCCGCCAGGTGTCGGAACGGCTGGAAAAAGTGCACCAGGGCCTGGGCGAGATGCAGCAGCTGGCGATCGGCGTGGGCGATCTGAAGCGCGTGCTCACCAACGTGAAGACGCGCGGCACCTGGGGCGAAGTCCAGCTCGAAATGCTGCTCGAGCAGGTGCTCACCGTCGACCAGTACGCGAAGAACGTCGAGACCGTCGCCGGCACGAATGCGCGGGTCGAGTTCGCGATCAAGCTGCCGGGCGTGGTCGACGGCGGCGCGCCGCTGTGGCTGCCGATCGACGCCAAGTTCCCGAAAGAGCAGTACGAACGCCTGCTCGAATCGCAGGACCGGGCCGATGCCGAGGGCGTCGCGAAATACGGCGCCGAACTCGAACGCGCGGTGCGTACCGAGGCGAAGACCATCTGCGACAAATACGTCTCGCCGCCGCAGACGACCGATTTCGCCATCCTGTTCCTGCCGACCGAAGGCCTGTACGCCGAAGTCATGCGCCGCCCCGGCCTGGCCGACGATTTGCAGCGCACGCTGCGCGTGACGATCGCCGGCCCGTCGACCCTGTCCGCGCTGCTCAACAGCCTGCAGATGGGCTTCCGCACGCTGGCGCTGGAAAAGCGCTCGTCGGAAGTGTGGCAGGTGCTGGGCGCCGTGAAGACCGAGTTCGGCAAGTTCGGCGACGTGCTCGCCGCGACCAAGCTGACGCTGGAGAAGGCGGCCAAGAACATCGAGAACGCCGAGGTGCGCAGCCGGCAGATGGCGAAGAAGCTGAAGTCGGTGGAGGCGCTTGCCGACCGAAGCCGCGCAACTGATGCTAGGTCCGGACAGAACCGTGAACCGAAGGGTGGACGGGTCCCCCGTCCACGCGTTCAACCGGACGCATGTTCGACCGCAAACGCGTTCGCTGCGCTTAATCCCAAATCAATTCGGGCAATTCATCCACCGGCCCGCACCAATCCGCCGGATACAAACCCTCCCGCACATACCTCGCGAAACTCGAATACGGCCACATCGACGCATGCCTGACGTGCCCATGCTTCACGGCATTGATATGAACGTAATCCATATGCCGCTTGAAATCACGTTCGTCCCTGATCTGGTGTTCCCAAAACCGCTTTGCCAAATTGGCGATTACGCGCTGTCGTTTCATACACGATGAAATCGGACGCCGAATCGTATCAATCACGGCACGAGTATGAAACGTGGTGCTTGATCTCGCGCCAGCGCTGCGAGAAATCATGATCGTCTTGCGGCAAGGTCCAGATGCAGTGAAGATGATCCGGGAGTTGAACCCAGGCGTCGATCGTGAATGGACGGCGTGCGCGAACAGCGAGGATGGCATCGCGCAGTGCATTGCGAGATCGATGTCATCGCACAGGATGGGGCGTCGGCGCCAGGCGACCAGGGTAAAGAAGTAGGTGGAGCCGGTGAGGGCGCGGCGGAATCGGGACATCGCGTAATCGTAATCAGCGTTCGTCGCGCACGGTAATCGAGCGAAGCGGAGAGGTGAGGTAGATCAAGCGGGACGGTAGCAGGCATGCAGAGCAGCATAGGCCGGTTGAACGCGTGGACGGGGGACCCGTCCACCCTACGTCAAACCAGGCCTTCGAACATCAAGACGTCGACCATGTCGCCGGCAGCCACATTGCCCTGCTCATCATGCAGCACCACCATGCAGTTCGCCTCCGACATCGAGCGCAAAATGCCCGAGCCTTGCGAACCGGTGATCCGCACCTGCGGCATGCCGTCTTCGCCCTGCGCCAGGATGCCGCGCTGGTACTCGGTGCGGCCGGGTTTCTTGCGGATCGCGCCGACCGAGCGCGCGCGCAGCAGGGGCAGGGGGGCGTTGGCGCCCATCATGCGCAGCAGGGCTTCGCGCGCGAAGAAGTAGAACGAGACCATCACCGCCACCGGATTGCCGGGCAGGCCGAACAGGAAGGCGCTGTGGCCGTTCGAGGCGATGCGGCCGAACGCCAGCGGGCGGCCCGGGCGCATGCCGATCTTCCAGAAGGTGACGTCGCCCAGGCGCGCCATGATCTGCTTGGTGTAGTCGGCCGCGCCGACCGAGACGCCGCCCGAGGTGATGATGGCGTCGGCGTTCTCGCAGGCGCTGCGCAGCGCTTCTTCCAGCGCGGCCGGGTCGTCGCGCACGATGCCCATGTCGATGATGTCGCAGCCCAGGCGCTGCAGCATGCCGTAGATCGTGTAGCGGTTGCTGTCGTAGACGCTGCCTTCGTCGAGCGGCTGGCCGATCGAGCGCAGCTCGTCGCCGGTCGAGAAGAAGGCCACGCGCAGGCGGCGCCGCACCGGTACTTCGGCAATGCCGAGCGAAGCGACCAGGCCCAGGTCGGCAGGGCGGATCACCTTGCCGGCCGCGAGTGCCGCGCTGCCCGCCTTCAGGTCTTCGCCCGCGAAGCGCCGGTTGTCGCCCGGCGCTAATGACGCCGGCCGCGATGACGATCGCCGCGTCGCCTTCCTCGGCCACGAATTCCTGCGGGATCACGCTGTCGCAGCCGGCGGGCATGACGCCGCCCGTCATGATGCGCACGCATTCGCCCGGCGCGGGCACGAGAC
Source organism: uncultured beta proteobacterium (assembly GCA_963729765.1). GTDB lineage: Bacteria > Pseudomonadota > Gammaproteobacteria > Burkholderiales > Burkholderiaceae_D > Telluria. The sequence continues at coordinate 132,380 of CAVSPL010000001.1, forward strand.
CCATCGGTTTGCCCGCATACACGGTGCCGATCACGTTCAGGCGCGCCTGGCCTTCGCGCGGCAGGTCGGCGCCGCGCAGCGCGTAGCCGTCCATCGCCGAGTTGTCGTGGGCCGGGACGTTGATCGGCGAGACGATGTCGCGCGCCAGCACGCGGCCGAGCGCCGAGCGCAAGCGCCACCTGCTCGACCGCCTGCACCGGCTGGACGAATTCGCGGATGATGCGCTGCGCGTCCTTCACCGGCAGCGCGTCCGGATCGTAGCCCGACAGGCAGCTCGTCACGTCGGCCAGGCGCGGCGCAGCGCGTGGTGTCCAAGCTGTGCAGCTCGTCGAGCGTGTTGATGTTGCGGAAGGCGTCGGCATCCTCGAAACGGACCTCGACCGCCTTCAGGCCGATGTACCAGCCATCCATGCGGCGCCCGCCTTCCTGCAGATAGCCCGACAGGATCGGCAGCAGCGACGGCCTTCACCAGGCAGAACACCGGATGCGGCTGCGGGCGCTGGCCGGGTTCCTGGGTCATGGCGAAGGCCAGGTCGGCATCCTGCTCGCGCAGCGCCGCCAGCAGCCGCTCGGCCAGGTCGGGCGGCAGGAAGGGCGAATCGCAGGGCGCGGTCAGCAGAAACTCGCGTCTCGCAGCGCCGCATGCCGGTTTCCATGCCGGCCAGCGGCCCGGCGAAACCGGCCAGGTCGTCCGGCCACACGGGCACGCCGAGCGCGGCGTAGGTGTCCTGGTTCTGGTTGGCGTTGATCGCCACGCTGGCCACTTGCGGCGCGAGGCGTTCGAGCACGTGCGCGGCCATGGTCTTGCCGCGGAAGGGCTGCAGGCCCTTGTCGACCTGGCCCATGCGCGTGCCGCGTCCGCCGGCGAGGATCAAGCCGCTGATCGATGCTTGTTGTGTCATCTTTTAATTGTTATCCACCGATATAGGACATTTCGACTCTGCGTGCGCCCGGCTCGGCACGCGAGGTAGCCGCCGTGCGGGTCTCCGAATAGCGATCGGTGCGCGCCCGCCACAGCTGGCGATGGCGCCGCTGAGCGCCAGGTCGTCGTGCCCGGCACGCAGCAGCGCGCGCAGGTCGTGGCCGCGGGTCGCGAACAGGCAGGTGTACAGTTTGCCTTCGGTCGACAGGCGCAGCGCGGCTGCAATCCTTGCAGAAGGCGCGCGGTGACGCTCGAGATCACGCCGACTTCGCCGCCGCCGTCGAGATAGCGCCAGCGCGCGGCGGTCTCGCCGCGTGTAGTTGGCGGCGACCGGCGCCAGCGGCAGCTCGGCGCCGATGCGGCGCACGACTTCGCCGGACGGCACGACTTCGTCCATGTTCCAGCCGTTCGAGGCGCCCACATCCATGTATTCGATGAAGCGCAGGATCGTCGGCGAGCCTTTGAAATGGCGCGCCATCGGCACGATCTGGTCGTCGTTGCTGCCGCGCTTGACCACCATGTTGACCTTGACCGGCCCGAGCCCGGCGGCATGCGCGGCGTCGATCCCGTGCCAGCACGTCGGCCACCGCAAAGTCGACATCGTTCATGCTGCTTGAAGACGGCGTCGTCGAGGGCGTCGAGCGAAACCGTGACCCGGTCCAGGCCCGCGTCTTTCAGGGCGCGCGCCTTACGCGCCAGCAGCGAGCCGTTGGTGGTGAGCGTCAGGTCGAGCGGCGGCCCAGGGCGTGGGCAGCGCGCGCAGCATCGCCACCAGGTGTTCCAGGTTCTTGCGCAGCAGCGGTTCGCCGCCGGTCAGGCGGATCTTTTCGACGCCGTGGGCGATGAACAGCCGCGCCACGCGCGTGATTTCCTCGAACGAGAGCAGGTCGCCATGCGGCAGGTAGGGGTAATCCTTGCCGAACACTTCCTTCGGCATGCAGTACACGCAGCGGAAATTGCAGCGGTCGGTGACGGAAATGCGCAGGTCGTGCAAGGGGCGCGGCCAGCGCATCGGCCAAGTAGCCGACAGGCGCCGCGGGCGCTGCCGGGACGGCCAGCGCGGGTGCGCGCAGGTCGTGGAGCATGATGATTTTTTCAGACATGCCAATACGATAGCACGTGCGGCCACGGCGACATACTGCCGGGCGCAGGGTGTGTCGCTGGAGGTGTTAACGGCAGCCCGGAATGCGGCATGCGTTCCCGCGGCAGCGCGGGAACCCGAGGTTGCCGTGGCGTCATCGCAACGCGTCATCAACTCTGGGTTCCCCCGTCCTGCGCTAGGGAACGACGTAAAAGGGAAGCCGTAGCTTCCCTTTGGTGATCAACGTGGCGGATTACTGGCGCGTGTCGACCTGGATCAGCGGCTCGTCGGCCAGCTTCGGCGCCGGCTTGCGGGCACGGCCGACGCGCACGGGAGCGGCTGCCTGGGCGGCTGCTTCCTGGGCTGCGCGCAGCTTTTCCGGATCGGTCGCGGCCAGCGTCAGGCCGGCGGCGCCGAGCACTTCGCTCAGGTCGGCAGCGGCCTGCGGAGCAGGTGCCGGTGCAGGCGCTGGTGCAGGCGCTGGCAGCCGCGGCCACCGGCGCCGGCGACTGCCAGGTGCAGGTGCGGCAACCGGCGCAGGTGCAGCAACCGGCGCCGGCAGCCACCGGCGCTGGTGCGGCAGGCGCTGCAACCGGCGCAGCCGCCACCGGCGTCTGCGGCAACCGGCGCAGCAGCGACGAGCGCCTCGGGCAGACCGGTGCGGCTTGCACCGGCTCGGCTGCAGGCTGCTTCGGCTGCGCCGCGGCGATCGACGCCGCAGTCGGGAAGAACCAGGTTTGCGCGGTCGCTGCCGGCACGCCGAAGCTCGGCGCCGGTGCGGCAGGCTGGGCCACTGGCGCAGGGGCCGGGGCCGGCGCTGCATCCGCGGCAACCTTGGCTTGCGCCGCGGCGACCGAGGCGGCCGTCGGGAACGGCCACGGCGCCTGCTGCTTGGCGGCAGCCTGCTGGCGGCCTTCGCCACGGCCACGGCCGCGGCCCGGCTTCTCGGCGGCGACCTTGGCGGCTTCTTCGTCGGCCACCGGCATGAATGCCGGCGTGCCTTCGTTCTCGCCCAGTTCGCCCGACTCGACTTCGTTGCCGTCGCGGTCGCGGCGGTTACGGTTGCGGCCACCACGGCGGCGGCGGCGGCGCGGTTCGTCGCCTTCGCCTTCGATCTCTTCACCCTGCGGGCCGGTGCTGGCGACGGCTTTCACCGCGTGCTCGAGCACGTCGCCGTGCGGCGTCGTGGTCGACAGTTCCGATTCGGGCGTCGCGATCGCAACGGCGGCAGCCGGCGACATTCAACTCGTCGAGCTTGGCGTCGACCGGCTGCTGGCGCTCGGTGCGTTCGCGTGGCTGGCGTGCGTCGCGTCGCGTTCCGGACGCTCGCCACGTTCGGCGCGCGGCGCCGCGACTGCTGCTTCGGCGCCTTCACGTGCTTCACGCGGAGCGCGCGGCTCGCGTGGCGGACGCGGTGGACGTGCCGGCTTGCCCTCGAACTCGCCTGCCTTGGCGGTCTCGTCGACGCCGGCCTTGGCCGTCGCATCGCGCTCTTCGCGGTTGCGCTCCGGTTTCGGACCGCGGCCTTCGTTGCGGCCCTCGTTGCGGCCATTCCGGGCACGCGGGCCACGGGCATTGCGCTCGCCCGAAGCTGGTGCGGCCGGCTTGACCGGCGCGGCCACGACCGGCGCCGGGGCGACCGGTTCCGGCACGCCGAAGAAGTAGGCTTTCAGCTTGGCGAAGAAGCCGACCGGCTCCACCACGACCGGCGCGGCCGGGGCGGCTGCCACTTCGACCGGCTTGACTGGTTTCGCCGCTTCGCTGCGGTCGACCACCGGCGCCGGCTGGGCCGGGGTGATGGTCTTGACCATGGCTTCCTGGCGCGGCTTGGCTTCTTCCTTCTGGCGCTTGCTGTAGGCCATGTCGGTTTCGGCCGATTCGGCCAGCGTGTAGCTGGCGGCGGCTTCTTCCAGGCGCGGATCGTCGTGCTTGATGCGCTCGAGCTTGTAGTGCGGGGTGTCGAGGTGCTTGTTCGGCACCAGGATCACGGTGATGCGGTGGCGGTTCTCGATTTTCAGGACTTCGCCGCGCTTTTCGTTCAACAGGAAGGCTGCGACGTCGACCGGCACTTGCACGTGGATCGTGGCCGAATTTTCCTTCATCGCCTCTTCCTGGATGATGCGCAGGACTTGCAGGGCCGACGATTCGGTGTCGCGGATGTGGCCGGTGCCCGAGCAGCGCGGGCAGGTCACGTGCGAGCCTTCGGACAGCGACGGACGCAGGCGCTGGCGCGACAGTTCCATCAGGCCGAAGCGGGAAATCTTGCCCATCTGGACGCGTGCACGGTCGTGGTGCAGGGCGTCTTTCAGGCGGGTTTCGACTTCGCGCTGGTTCTTCGCCACTTCCATGTCGATGAAGTCGATGACGATCAGGCCGCCCAGGTCGCGCAGGCGCAACTGGCGCGCCACTTCGTCGGCCGCTTCGCAGTTGGTGTTGAAGGCGGTCGTTTCGATGTCCGAGCCGCGCGTGGCGCGGGCCGAGTTGACGTCGATCGAGACCAGCGCTTCGGTGTGGTCGATGACGATCGCGCCGCCCGATGGCAGCGGCACGGTGCGCGCGTAGGCGGTTTCGATCTGGTGTTCGATCTGGAAACGCGAGAACAGCGGCACGTCGTCGCTGTAACGCTTCACGCGGTGCGCCATGTCGGGCATCACGTGGCTCATGAACTGCTGGGCCTGTTCGTAGATCTCGTCGGTGTCGATCAGGACTTCGCCGATGTCAGGCTGGAAGTAATCGCGGATCGCGCGGATGACCAGCGACGACTCCTGATAGATCAGGAAGGCGCCCGAGGCCGACTTGCCGGCGCCTTCGATCGCGCGCCAGAGTTGCATCAGGTAATTCAGGTCCCACTGCAGTTCTTCGACGTTGCGGCCGATGCCGGCGGTACGGGCAATCACCGACATGCCTTGCGGCAGGTCCAGCTTGTCCATCGTCTCGCGCAGTTCCTGGCGTTCTTCGCCTTCGACACGGCGCGACACGCCGCCGCCGCGCGGGTTGTTCGGCATCAGGACCAGGTAGCGGCCGGCCAGCGAGATGAACGAGGTCAGGGCTGCGCCCTTGTTGCCGCGTTCTTCCTTTTCGACCTGCACCATGATTTCCTGGCCTTCGCGCAGCGCTTCCTTGATGGAGGCATTGCGCACGTCGACGCCTTCACGGAAATACGTGCGGGCAACTTCTTTGAAGGGGAGGAAGCCGTGGCGGTCTTCGCCGTAGCTGACGAAGCAAGCTTCGAGGGAGGGTTCGATGCGGGTGATGACACCCTTGTAGATATTCGACTTGCGCTGTTCGCGTCCGGCCGTTTCGATATCGATGTCGATCAGTTTCTGTCCATCGACGATCGCTACGCGCAATTCTTCTTGCTGCGTAGCGTTAAACAACATACGTTTCATTTTTTACTCCGCGACCCATGGGCCGTATCCATGCCGCCTTGTCAGGGCGGCGAAAATACAGGGACATACGCGGGAGGGGAGAGCTGGAGGGGGTGTATGCCCGGGCGGGCGGCGCGGCGATGGAAAATCATCGCTGCCGCCACGGGGCGCAAATGGGGCCGATCGTCATGCCGAGGGCACGCCGCACCTGGGCCTGCTCGTCGAGGAGCGGTACGACAGGGTGCAGACGGTGCGCGCAAAACCAGCCTGACCGTTTACAGCGAACACATCAGGACTTCGATGACAGGCGATCTGATCAGCCTTGACTCTCTGGCCCTGGGGCGGCTTGCAACGGGTCGGCGAAACGACAAGCGTTATCGACACCATCAACCGGCGAGCTACTTTGAAAAGGCAAGCTTTCCGGTACTTATCCTTACAGTTCCAAACAATCCAATCCGGCACTCCTGCACGCGATCCGATTACAACTGCGGTGCAACCCTGATCGACGCAGGAATGTGCGTACACGTTTTTTCCATCGAATTTGCATGCCTGCGGGGCCGATGGAGCGCGCCCCTGTGTAAAATATCGTTTTAATTCTTACACCTGCAGAGGTTTGACCGCCGCCTGTCGATTATATATTCAAAATGAAGGACTTAGAGAGAATTTCTGGGAAGACAGGCCAATGAAGATGCAAAACGATGTTGTTCCCCCTTCATCACAGGCGTTAGCACTGCAAGCGCAGTTCGTCACGATCACCGAAGAAGAAGCCGGACAGCGCATCGATAACTACCTGCTGCGCGTCTGTAAAGGTGTACCGAAAAGCCACATTTACCGCATCCTGCGGTCCGGCGAAGTGCGCGTCAACAAGGGCCGCATCGACCAGTTGTACCGGCTGGTCGAGGGCGACCTGGTGCGCATTCCACCGATCCGCATCGCCGAAAAGACGCACACGGCACGCCGTGCCCGGCGCCGAATTCGCCGATCGTCTATGAAGACACGCACCTGCTCGTCATCGACAAGCCGTGCCGGCGTGGCCGTGCACGGCGGCTCGGGCGTGTCGTATGGCGTGATCGAACAATTGCGCGCGGCGCGCCCGCATGCCAAGTTCCTGGAACTGGTGCACCGCCTCGACCGCGAAACCTCGGGCCTCTTGTTGATCGGCGAAAAAGCGTTCGCGCGCTGACCAACCTGCACGAGCAAATGCGCGACGGCCATACCGACAAGCGTTACCTGGCGGCCGTGCCGGCGACTGGGTCAACAAGCGCCAGCACGTAAGCTTGCCGCTGCATAAATACTCGACGCGCGGAGGGCGAGCGCCGCGTGGTGGTGCAGGCCGGCGGCATGGAATCGCACACGATTTTCAATTTGCTGCGCAAATGGCAAAATTTCGCCTTGCTGGAAGCGGAGCTGAAGACGGGGCGCACGCACCAGATCCGCGTTCATCTGGCTTCGTCGGGCTTCCCGATCCTGGGCGACGAGAAATACGGCGATTTCGCCTTGAACAAGCAATTGCAAAAGGCCGATGCGACGCGTGGCGCCTTGCGCCGCATGTTCCTGCACGCCTACAAAATCACGTTTACGCACCCGGAAACCGGCAAGCCGATGACCCTGCAGCGCGCCCTTGCCTGCGGAATGCGACCGTTTCTTGTTAAGCTTAGGGCAAGCAACTTGCAATTGAACGTCCGTTCCAAGCCACCAGGTAAAAAACAACAGAGGAGCCGGCAGCTACGCCGGAAGAAATGCCAAGAAAGCAATTTGATCTGATCGTCTTCGACTGGGACGGTACGCTGATGGACAGCACGGTCGCCATCGTCAAGTGCATCCAGGCAGCCGCGCGCGACGTCGGCCTGCCGGTGCCGAGCGACGAGGCGGCAGCGCACGTCATCGGCCTGGCGCTGCCCGAAGCGATGCAGGCGGCGGTGCCCGACATGGCGCCGGCGATGTACCCGCGCATGGTCGAGCGCTACCGTTATCACTTCCTGACGAAGGACCACGAACTGGTGCTGTTCAAGGGCGTTCGCGAGATGTTGAACGAACTGTCCCAGCAGGGATATTTCCTGGCGGTGGCGACCGGAAAAAGCCGCGTCGGGCTGAACCGGGCGCTGAACGCGGCCGGCCTGCTGTCGCTGTTCGATGCCACGCGCTGCGCCGACGAAACCTTCTCCAAGCCGCATCCGGCCATGCTGCAGGAACTGACGCGCGAACTGGGCCAGGACATGCGGCGCACCGTGATGATCGGCGACACCACGCACGATTTGTTGATGGCAAAAAATGCCGGCGCCGCCGCGTATCGCGGTGGAATACGGCGCGCATCCGGTCGACCAGCTGCAAGCCTGCCGGCCGCTGTATTCGGCGAAGACCGCGGTCGAACTGCACGCCTGGCTGGCCGAGTACGCGTGATGGCGATGCCTGAGCGTCCAGTCATCTGCGATTCGGAGCGCCTCGTCGATGGCGGGGAGGGCGTACGCTTTCCCGTGTCGCTCTTCGGCGAGGCGGCGGCCGGCTTCGTCGTGCGCTATCAGCGGCAAGCCTATGCCTACCTGAACCGCTGCGCCCATGTGCCGATGGAACTCGACTGGGTGCAAGGGCAGTTTTTCGAGTCGGGCGGCGAATTCCTGATGTGCGCGACGCACGGCGCCGTCTACCGGCCCGAGACCGGCGTCTGCGCGGGCGGACCTTGCCGCGGCGGCAAGCTGCGCCCGATCGCGGTGCGCGAGGCGGACGGCAAAGTGTAGTGGCAGCCGGACGAGCGGGTTCAGCTGCCGGCCGACAAAGTTTAGAAATCATTCTTTAATTCACGGGGCCCTAAGAAACCGTAATGAGCGAGCACATCAAGCATGACGACGGCGAAGGCCGGCTTTGTCGCGAATCCGACGGCCGGCAACTGGGAACGCGAGACGCTCGAAAAGCTCGTGTTCGCCACGATCAAGGAGCGGCGCGCGGCGCGGCGCTGGAGCATCTTCTTCCGGCTCGCCTTCCTCGCCGTGGTGGTGGTCGGCCTGTGGACCTATCTCGACCTGTCACTTCGGCGGCGACGACGAAAACCTCGGCCGCCACACCGCGTTAATCGAAATTAACGGCGAGATCGAAGCAGAAGGCAGCGGCGCGGCCGACAATGTCATCCCTTCGCTGAACAAGGCCTTCGCCGACGCCGGCTCGGCCGCCGTGGTGCTGCGCATCAACAGCCCCGGCGGCAGCCCGGTCCAGGCCGGCATCATCGTCGACGAAATGCGGCGCCTGCAAGCGCGGCTATCCGGACAAGCCGCTGTATGTCGTGGTCGACGAGATCTGCGCCTCGGGCGGCTACTACATCGCCGCCGCGGCCGACCGCATCTATGTCAACAAGGCCAGCATCGTCGGCTCGGTCGGCGTGCTGATGGACAGCTTCGGCTTTACCGGCACCATGGAAAAGCTGGGCGTCGAGCGGCGCCTGCTGACGGCCGGCGCGAACAAGGGTTTTCTCGATCCGTTCAGCCCGCAGTCCGACAAGCACCGCGCCCACGCCCAGGAAATGCTCAACGAAATCCACCAGCAATTCATCACCGTGGTGCGCGCCGGACGCGGCACGCGCCTGAAGGAAACGCCGGAAATGTTCTCGGGCCTGTACTGGACCGGCGCGAAAGCCGTCGAGATGGGCCTGGCCGACGGTTTCGGGACGGTCGACACGGTGGCGCGCGACATCGTGAAAGCCGAAGACATCGTCGACTACACGGCGCATGAAGGCTTGCCGGAGCGGGTGCTGAAGAAGTTCGGCGCCTCGGTGGGCGAGGGCGCATTGAAAGCAATGTCGCACACCACACTTCCGAAACTTAACTGATTCTCCTCAATATCTCCTTGAATGTTCCTCAAGATGCACTATAGTGAAGCTTGTAGTTCTTTCCAGGAGGGGCGATCAATAACACGTGCCAACCTGTTCGCAATCGTTAAAATCTGGTGACACTACACAACCGCATGCGTGCGGTATCGAGAGAATTCAATTCCTCACTAGTAACAGTCCCTCCTGGGAGCGAAAACGACGGCGCAAGCCGTCGTTTTCATTTATGGAGCTGCTGCATGAGTTCCGCGTGATATTAATTACTGGCGACGTAGGATTGGACGGCTACACCCGGAATGCGGTACCACGCTGCGGTGACGCCGCCCACGCGTTCAACGCACGCTGCATGTCGCGAAGACAGGGTGGTTGAACGCGTGGGCGGCTAGCACGTGGCGATCACGGGCAGCCGTCGCCTGCCTGTCGATCAGGACTGGCGCTGTTGTCTGGCACAGCCTCTTCATGCTGCACAAACCCACCCTGCTCGAGCCAGGCCTGGAAATCGCGCTGTGCCCGGTCAAACCAGGCCGCGCGCAGCGGCAGGTGGACTGTCCGCGCAAATGGGGAACGTTGCCGCCGCTGGTCCAGCGTGCCAGCGCCAGGCGGGCAGGAAACTGGGCGCACTGCGAACGCGCCAGCGAAAGACGGGCCGCCCGGATCGATGCGGAAGCGACGGTCGGCAGGGCGGCGTCGTCGGGGCATTGAGTTCACTGCTTGCATGTTGTCCTCTTTTTGTCGGTGATTTGTCCTAACGGACTTTTGGATTCCGTAGGCGCTGTAGGTCGATTCCTAATGGGATTGAAGTCTATCAATGGATCTCCCGTTCCGATTGATCTAGCGCAAACGCGTGCATGATTTCCGATCCGTGTGGAAACAGCGCCTCGTCAACTTTGCCGCCACCGACCCTTCTGTTAAAGTCTCGCCCATGAGTAAATTATCCCTGGACCGGATCCTGCAATCGCAGGGTTTCGGCACCCGCAAGTATTGCCGCGCCCTGATCGAAGACGGCGATGTCGCCGTGAATGGCACGATCGAAGACAACTACAAGCTGACGGTCGAGACCGATGGCCTGGTGCTGACGGTGTTCGACGACGAATGGGTCTACCGCGAGCGCGTGTATATCGCCTTGTATAAACCCGCCAATTTCGAGTGCTCGCGCAAACCGAGCCACCATCCGGGCGTACTGACGCTGCTGCCGGAACAGTTCACCTGGCGCGACGTGCAGCCGGTCGGCCGCCTCGACCACGACACCACCGGCTTGCTGCTGATGTCGGACGATGGCCCCTTTATCCACGCCCAATCCTCGCCCAAGCGGCACGTGCCGAAGGTGTACCAGGCGACGACCGCCGAGCCGGTGACGCCCGAGCTGGTCGAACAATTGCTGGCGGGCGTACAACTGCACGACGAACCGGCGCCGCTGCGCGCGCTGTCCTGCGTGGCGCATGGCGAGACACGGTATCGAAATCGTGCTGGAGCAGGGGAAATACCACCAGGTCAAGCGCATGCTGGCTGCGGCAGGGAATCATTGCAGTGCGCTGCATCGCTCGGCGATTGGCGGGCTGACCCTGGAATCGCTCGGGCTGAAAGAAGGGCGAGTGGTGTTTCCTCGAGCAGGCGCAGCTGGATTTGCTGGTGCCGGCACAGGGCTGATGTTGCAACGCGTGGAGTCCTGACTCCACGCGGTACGAGCACTATGCATGCCGCATGCCGTGCGACGAAAACCGCCCATATCCGGCAAAATGCGTATTGACTCGCGTCAGTTCGTAGTCGGCGCACAGGTGCAGTCGGACGCGACGGCGTATTTTTCGCAACCGCTCACCGCTCAAGATGCCCCTCCCTTACCGTACCCTTCTGATTTCCCTTCCCCTGCTGGTCGCCGCCAACGCTGTTGCACAGGACGCCCCCAAGCTGCTCGCCGATTGCGCCAACATCGGGGACAACGTCACGCGCCTGGCCTGCTTCGACAAGCTGGCCGCGACGCCCGCCCCGCGCACCGAAGCGGCCGTCGTCGTCAACGCGGTCGACGGCGCACCGGCCACCACGACGACCGTCGCGGTTGCCACGGCGCAGCCATCGGCCGAGAGCAGCGCCAAGTTCAGCCAGCTCGACCACTGGGAGCTGGACGCAGCCGTACCAGCGCGGCGTGTTCAAGTTCCGTCCGCACCACGCCAACTACCTGATCGCACCCGCTACCCACCGTCCGAACGAGCAGCCTTACCAGGTGTACCGCGAGATTGCGGGCGAGGATATCCACCTGTCGAAAGCCGAACTGGCTTACCAGCTCAGCTTCAAGCTGAAAATGATGGAAGGCGCGTTCGGCAAACCGGTCGACCTGTGGTTCGGCTATACCCAGAACAGCTTCTGGCAAGCCGCCAACAGCAAGGCTTCCAGCCCTTTCCGCGAAACCAATTACCAGCCTGAAATCATGGCGATCGCGCCCCTGGCGATCGACCTCGGCGGCCTGAAACTCACCCATGCCGGCCTCGGCTTGAATCACCAGTCGAATGGCCAGTCGGCGCACGCTCTCGCGCAGCTGGAACCGCGTCTATGCCCAGCTCGGCGTCGAGAAAGACGGCTTCTCGGCCACCGGCCGCGTCTGGAAGCGCCTGAGCGAAGACCGACGACGACAATCCGGACATCGTCGACTTCATGGGCCGCGGCGACCTGGCGCTGGCCTACCGCCGCAACGGCAATATCTATTCGTCGACCACTGCGCTACAACTTCCACACCGACAGGGCGCGATCCAGGCCGGCTGGGCCTTCCCGCTGTCGGGCAACCTGAAGGGCTATGCCCAGGCCTTCGCCGGCTATGGCCAGAGCCTGGTCGACTATAACTACTTCCAGCGCTCGGTCGGCCTGGGGATGATGGGCACCTTCTGATCATGTCCCGTTAGAATGGCGGCTTGAGAATTTTTCTTTCCGCCAATGAAACTTGCCACAATCAAGGATGGCAGCCGCGACGGCCAGCTTGGCGGTCGTCGCGCGCGACCTGAAAACCGCGCACATGGCCGACGCCATCGCCCCGACCCTGCGGGCCGCGCTCGATGACTGGGCCTTCATCGCGCCCCAGCTCGACGCCTTGTACCGCCAGCTGAACGCCGGGCAGGCGCGCCGCGCCTTCGATTTCGACCCGGCGGCCTGCATGGCGCCGCTGCCGCGCGCCCATGCCCTGGCCAGCGCCGCGGCCTGGCCGCATCATCTCGCGCTGGATACCGTGCACGCGGCGCCGAATTGCCGGCGGCGCTGCTGGACGAGCCGCTGATGACGCAGGGCGGCGGCGAGCTGCTCGGCCCGCACGACGACATCGTGCTGGCGCATGAAGAGTGGGGCATCGATTTCGGCGCCGGCATCGCGGCCATCGTGGACGACCTGCCGGCCGGCGCGACGCCCGACGAGGCGCACGGGCGCATCCGCCTGCTCATGCTCGCCAACGAAGTGACGCTGCGCAATCTCATGCCCGACGAAGTCGCCAAAGGCGGCGGCCCGCTGCACGCCAGGCCCGCCACCGGCTTCTCTCCGGTGGCGCTCACGCCGGACGAACTCGGCGACGCCTGGCGCGGCGGCAAGCTGCACCTGCGCATCAAATCGACCTGGAACGGCAACCTGGTCGGCCAGCCGGACGCCGGCGCCGACATGGCCTTCAATTTCCCGCAGTTGATCGCGCACCTGTGCAAGACGCGCGCCCTGCAGGCCGGCAGCATCGTCGTGCGCGGGACCGGTGTCGAACAAGGAAAGCAGCAAACGCGGCGCGCTGGCGCCGGGTTATTCGTGCATTGCGCAGCAGCGCAGCAGCGAAACGATTGCCGACGGCGCGCCGGGCACGCCCTTCATGCGCTTCGGCGACACGATCCGGATCGAGATGGTGGACGAGAAGGGCAAGTCGGTGTTCGGGGCGATCGAGCAGAAGGTCAGGCAAGGGGCTAAACCCTAGCGCCCCTCCCAGAACCCGCCGCCAACCGCCGCGCCCCGTAAATCCACTTCGACCGGCTCCGCCATCCGCCTGACCGTGCGCGCCAGGCGCAAGCTGCCCATCCGGCGCATGCACCCGATACCAGAGCAGGGCGACGGCCGACAAGCGCAGCTTCTGTCCGCCGAACAGGCTGTCCTTCACGATGCTCATGCCTTCCAGGCGCAGGTCGAAGTCGAGCACCGGGCGCCCGCGGTGCGCTGGGCATAGCCGAGATAGCGCGCGGCGTTCGTGAGCGGACTCCTGTCGCCGGTTTCGCCGGCGCGCAGCGAGTCGATGAAGGCGTCGACCGCTTTCAGGACGGCCCCGGCGCTCGTCGCCACCGCCGCCATGTCGCGTTTCTCGTCGCCCTTGGCGCCGTCGACCAGCCGCTGCAGGGTCGCGATCCGGTTCGCGTAGTCGGCGCGGTGGGTGGCGAGCGAGCGCAGCTTGCCGAGCAGGCGCTCGTGCTGCGCGCCGTCGAGTTCGCCCAGGTAGCCGCTGCCGAGGCCGGCGATCCGCTGCGGACAGGCCTGGGCCAGGGCGCTGACGAACAGCGCCCTGGCGCCTTCGCCATAGGCCAGGCCTGACGCCGTCACATCGGTCTTGAACAGGGCGGCGGTGTCGGCCGAGGCGCGCAGCACGGCCGGGACCACGGTCAGGGCAAGGGCCAGCGTCGCCGGCACGCGCGCCGGGCGGCGTGTGGGCGTCGATATACAGCTGCAGGTCCTTGTTGCGGCGCGCCAGCTCGTCGGCCAGGCGCAGCAGCGCATCGTCGACACTGCGCGCGGCAACGATGCCGGTACTCGTCGCCGCGTCGTAGACGGCGGTGCGCGCATCCAGCGGCAGGGCGGCGCAGACCTCGACGGCGAGCGCATTGGCCAGGTCGACCGCGCGTACCAGGCCGGCGGCGCCGAACTGGCGTGTGTCGAGCTTGCCTTCGAGCGGACGGCTCGAGGCCGGCGGCAGCTGGGCCAGCAGTTCGGCGCGCTCGGCCTCGGCGAGCGCCTTGCGCAGTTCGGCTTCCTGCAGGGCGCCATCGGCTGGGCTCCTGCGCGGCATGCGAAAACGTCAATCCCGCTGCCGCGATAAGCAAGGGAATAAAAGAAAAACAGAATCGTCCGGTTATCGACATGTGGTTTTTATTCATAAAGAACCTGTTTTCATTTCTCTCCATTTATCACTTATTTCATTTCAAAAAAGCTACAAGAATGAAAGAATTGACACAACCGGTATTCTGATCAGATCAGCACGATTGCTTCTGCGCAATCTCAGCCTTGCAGTCCTGAGGCGCTCCCTCCGTTGCATCCGCTCTACAGGGCTGGCGACGCCTTGTTAATACATACTGTCATTGAGATAACGTAATGCGGCGATGTGGTATATGTGCCGAAAAGAAGGTCAGAAAAAGCGTTTTTATACCGGCAGGCTTGCCATCCCATTTCCCCATGCCAACGAATTCGGTTAAGATAGCGGGCTGTTCATATAAGTCCACCGCGCACCGCGCTCCCATCATCAATGTTCAAATTTAGCACCGGTTTTTTGGCCATTACCCTGGCCGTTTCCAGCATTGGCGCAGCGGCGCAGAGCTCGGCCAACCGGGACGATATGTTTGGCCAGGAAGTGCCAGCCATCGCCGCGCCGGCCGCCGCACCGAGTGCGCCGCCGAAGGTCCGGATCACGAACGGCGATCGTGCAGGTACGCTGCCGAACGCTGTGCCGTCGGCGCAGCGCAGCCAGGAGCGTGGCGAAGGCGCAGCGCCCCGGAACGGCGCGCGCACGCGTGACGCCGAGGTGGTCAGCGAGTTCCAGAAATTCCTGTCGGACAGCACCGGGCGCATCCTGCCGGTCTTCGGCGCCGGCTTCTTCGAGTCCGCGCAGTCCCAGTTCGCGCCCATCGGCGGCGGCGCCGGTGCCGGCCGACCAGCCCCTCGGGCCTGGCGACGAACTGCTGATTCGCGGCACGGGCACCATCGACATCGATTACCGCGCGACGATCGACCGCAATGGCATGATTTCGATTCCGACCATCGGCACCGTCGTCGCTGGCCGGCGTCAAGGCCGGCGACGGCGGAAGGGGTCATCCGCGCGGCGGTTGCGCGTTTGTACAAGGGCGTCAACGTCAACGTCAGTTTCGGCAAGTTGCGCGCGATGACCGTGTACGTGGTGGGCCAGGCCAAGCGGCCGGGCACCTACACGGTCTCGAGCCTGTCGACGCTGGTGACGACGCTGTTCGCCAGCGGCGGCCCGAACGCCAACGGCAGCATGCGCCGCGTGCAGGTCAAGCGCGGCGGCAAGATCGTCGGCCGAACTCGACCTGTATGCCTTCATCGCCAAGGGCGACAAGTCGGCCGACATCAAGCTGCAGGACGGCGACTCGATCGTACATCCCGCCGGCGGGCGGTTTCGTTGCGCTGGTCGGCAAGGTCAACACGCCGGCCATCTACGAACTCAAGCGCAGCGGCGACACGATCGAATCGCTGCTCGACTTCGCCGGCGGCCTGCCGGTCGTGGCCGATCCGCGCCGCGCCTTCCTCGAGCGCATCGATCGCGAACACGAGCCAGCCGCGCAGCGTCGAGCAATTCGCGCTCAACGGCGAAGGCCTGCAAGCGCAGCCTGAAGAACGGCGACGTCCTGAACATCACCTCGATCACGCCGGATTTCTCGAACGCGGTCGTTTTGCGCGGCAATGTCGACCAGGCCGTGCGCGTGCCGTTCAAGCCGGGCATGCGCGTGAGCGACCTGATCCCGAGCCGCGAATATCTGATCACCCGCAGCTCGATCAAGCGCCAGAACAATGCGGTCACGACCAGCGAAGACGTGCGCGAACTGCGCAGCGACGCCACGCCTGACCGAGAAGGACCGCGAACAGATGGGCATCGGAGCGCAGCGCGAGCGCTGGGCGAAGGCGAGCGCACCGCCGACGGCGAAGAGCGTTCGATCGCCTCGCGCATCGGCGGCCTGATCGACGAAATCAACTGGGACTACGCGGTCGTCGAGCGCATCAATCGCGCCGACCTGAGCGTCAGCCTGATCCCGTTCAATCTCGGCAAGGTGTTCACCAATCCGGCCGGCCCCGACAACGTCCAGCTGCAGCCGGGCGACACCGTCACCATTTTCTCGCAGGAAGACGTCGCGGTGCCGATGGACAAGCGCCGCGTGTTCGTGCGCGTCGAAGGCGAAGTGCAGGTGCCGGGCGTGTACCAGATGAGCGCCGGCGAAACGCTGCAGTCGCTGCTGGCGCGCGCCGGCGGCCCGACCGCGAACGCCTATCTGTTCGGCACCGCGTTCTACCGCGAGCAGGTGCGCAAGGAACAGGAGGTCAACCTGGAAAAGGCGGCCGTGCGCCTGGAATCGCAGCTGCGTTCGCAGCAGGCGAAGGGGATTGCCAACGTCGCGCGCTGAGCGCCGCCGATGCCGCAGCTGCCGAGGCGCAGCGCCAGGCCGAGCTGCAGATCGCCGAAGAGACGATTCGCCGTTTCCGCCAGCTCAAGCCGACCGGCCGGATCGCCTTCGGCCTCGATCCGAGCGAAAAGTCGTTTGCACGCCTGCCGCAGCTCAAACTGGCAAACGGCGACCGCCTGGTGGTGCCGGCACGTCCCGAGTTCGTGCACGTCTTCGGCGCGGTCAATGCCGAAGCGTCGCCGCTGTGGCGCCCGAACAGCCGCGTGAAGGACTACCTGCGTATCGCCGGCCTGACGGCGGATGCCGACGTCGACAACGTCTTCGTCATCCGCGTCGACGGCACCGTGGTCACCGCAGAGTTCGGCCAGCTGGCTCTCGAGCGGCATCGGCGGCATGGAAGTCATGCCGGGCGATAGCATCGTCATTCCGGAGAAGCTCGACAAGGAAACGGCCTGGACCAAGTTCACCAAGGGTACCCGCGAGTGGGCGCAGATTTTCGCGAACTTTGGCTTGGGCGCGGCCGCAATTAAGACGCTCCGTGACTAACAGTGAGTGCGGCATCGCTTCGGCTTGAAGCGATGCCGGTAACAAGGCATAGACAAGCATGAACAACGTGTCCTCGACCACCACCGCGCTGCCGGATGACGAATTGAGTCTTCTCGATCTGTTGATCACGCTCCTCAGGCGCAAGAAAACCATCATTGCCGCGACTGCTGCAGGAGCTCTCCTGTCCGTCGGCATTAGTCTTGCGCTGCCGAATATTTACCTGGCTTCGACAACCTTGCTCCCGCCGCAGCAGGCGCAATCGGGCGCCGCCGCCATGCTCTCTCAGCTAAGCGGCCTGGCTGGGCCTGTCGGCGGAATGGGGGCATCAAGAATCCGAACGATCTGTATATCGGTATGCTGAAAAGCCGGACGGTAGCCGACCGGATCGTGGCTGGCTTCAATCTGAAGAAAGCCTACGGGCTGGACTCGGCCGAACTCGCACGTGGGCGCCTGGCGGCCAGTACCGACATCGCTTCCGGCAAGGATGGTTTGATTGTGATCTCGGTGGAGGACGAAGACCAGAAACTGGTTCCGAAATTGGCCAACGCCTATGCGAACGAACTGCTCGACCTGACCAAGCTGCTGGCCGTGACCGAGGCCTCCCAGCGCCGCGTCTTCTACGAACGCCAGCTCAAGGACGCCAAGGATAACCTGGCGCGCGCCGAAGCTTCGCTCAAGAACAACCTCGAGGCACGCGGCGTCAGCAGCGTCGAGACCGAAAGCAGGGCCGTCCTCGAAACCGTGGCGCGCCTGCGCGCGCAAATTTCAGCCAAAGAGATCGAACTGAATTCGATGCGGCCGTTCATGACGACCAACCACCCCGACTTCAAGCGCGCGGACGAAGAGCTGGGCAGCATGCGGCGCGAACTCGTCAACCTGCAGAGCGGCCGTGCCGGCGCGGCGGGAGAAGTAGTGTCCGACAGGACGCAGGGCGTGGAAAATGTCCAGCGGCTGCGTGACCTGAAGTACCACCAGGCACTCTATGAACTGCTCGCCAAGCAGTATGAGATTGCGCGTCTCGACGAAGCGAAAAATCCGGGCATCATCCAGGTGCTCGATCCTGCGGTACAGCCGGAACGCAAATTCAAGCCAAAGCGCTCGGTAATCGTGATCGGCGCGACGCTCGGGGCGTTCGCGCTGGCCTGCCTGTGGATCCTGTTGTCGGAAGCAGCAGGGCGCGCCTCGCGCGCCAGCGCCACGAAGGACCGGTACGCACAGCTGCGCAGTTCACTGAGCCTGCGACGCTGAACGGGCAGCCCAGATGAAATACCAATGGCTGGACTTGTTGCGTGGCGTAAGCGCATTGCTGGTATGTGCCAATCACCTGCGCGCCGCGATGTTCGTCGACTATTCCGCCCTGCAGGACAGCTCGTTGTTCGTGAAGCTCTTCTATTTCTTGACGGGCCTGGGCAGCCAATCGGTGATTGTCTTCTTCGTGCTGAGCGGATTTTTCGTCGGCGGTTCGATCATCAAGCGCTGGCAACAATTCAACTTCGCGGATTACATGCTGGCACGGCTGTCGCGCTTGTGGATCGTGCTCGTTCCCGCATTGTTGCTGACGCTATTGGTTGACCGCTGCATTGCCCTGTCGGCGCCGGATTTGTTGGCCGGTGCCGACTTTGCGACGATCAATTCCGGTCCGAACGGGCAGTATTCGGGCACGCTCGTAACCTTCCTGCAAAACATGCTGTTTCTGCAGACGATCACCGCACCTGTCTTCGGCAGCAATGGCCCGCTCTGGAGCTTATGTAACGAATTCTGGTATTACGTCTGCTTCCCGCTCTTCTTTTTCCTGTTCGACCGCAAGGCAGGGGGAATCACCCGGATTTTCGCGGCTCTGGCAATTGCCTTGCTGGGGTTGACGGTGCTGCAGGACCGGATGACGGGTTTTCTGGTATGGATGCTCGGCGCGGCGCTGTACTGCATGCCGCGTCACCACCGGTTGATGCGGCCGTCGCAATTGCTGGCCCTGGCCTTGCCCCTGCTGGCGCTGGCGCTGGTGCTGAGCAAGACCGCGCACCTGCCCGAGTCACTGAACATGGCTGCCCTTGGGCTTGCGGCTAGCCTGCTGATCCTGGCCTTGCGCGCCTTGCCCGAGATGTCGCGGCCGCTCGCCGCCATGACTGCTTGGCTGGCGCGTAGTTCGTACACGCTCTATCTGGTGCATTTTCCACTGGTCATATGGGCTTACGCTGCATGGTTCAGAGGGCAGCAGGCCGTGCCCGGCGCGCTGAGCTACCTGGTCTTCGGGGGGCTGCTGGGCGGCCTGGTGTTGATTGCACAAGCGTGCTGGATGCTGTTCGAAAAACATACCGACGCTGTGAAACAGCGTCTGTTCGCAATACTGCGGCGGCCGCAATCGCGCCCCTTGCGTTCCTGAGAAGGAACCGGAGTTGGACCGACGGCGCCGGCCACCGGGTTGCGAATCAACGAAAGAATGTGTCAAACCTATGCGTTGGATTATCAAGAAAATCGCACGCTCGCTGTTTCGACGTGGCAGCGCGACGATAAAGGGAAGCACTGTCGAGACGGGGGCGCGCATCGAAAGCGGTGCGAAAGTGATTGCTTCGCTCGTCGGGCATGACGCCTACGTCGGGCCGGAGGCGCGGCTGTTCGGTGTGCATCTCGGTCCCTACGCCTCGATCGGCCCCAGGGTAACGATCGGCGAAAACGAGCACCAACAGACTTTGTTCAGCACCTCGGATGTTCTGTTCGAATGCATGGCACGTACCGGCTATGCGGAGCACCGCGCCGTCCATACCGACATCGGTCCGGATGTGTGGATCGGCGCGAATGCCTTCATCAGGAAAGGCGTGCGCATCGGAGTCGGCGCCATCATCGGCGCCCATACCGTGGTGCTGAAGGACGTGCCGCCGTACGCAATCATGGTCGGGGTGCCCGCGCGCCTGATCGGTTACCGCTTTTCGCCCGAGACCTGCACCGGGCTTGCCGAATCGCAGTGGTGGACGCTCGGGAAGGACAGCTTGCAGCAGATACTGGTGCGACGCTACGGCAGCACCGAGACCCCGGCAATGCAGGACGAACAAGAAATTCTTGCTTTCGTCGCGAGCCTTGGAACGATGCCGAAAGCCGGCGCTGGAATCGCTCCACAGTAAAAGCGGCACGCACTCGATGCGGCGGCGATGCTCCGGGCAAGCGGCTTCGAAAACAGGCTACGGCCTTTTGTTTGGTAACGATGGTAAAAAAAATCCTCAACGCGGCGTCGTGGCTGAGCATGGTTCAAGTCATGAACATGCTCAGCGTAATCGTTCTGTCGATCTTCGTCATTCGACGTTCCGGTGCCGCGGAGGTGTCGGCGTACATGTACGCCGTGTTCGTCACCGACGCCGTCATGTCGTACACCTTGCTGCAGGTTGCCCAGCGCATCACGCTGGCCGGGAACGATGCCGCTTTCAGGCAGCTGTTCGCCTACAGCCGCCGTTTCGGGCTGGTCAACGCCGGCCTGGCGGTGCTGGTCGTGCTCGTTTTCGTCGTGTTTTCCGACGAAGCCTCGCGCGGGCAAACCCTGAGCTTCATCGCGTGGCTTACTGCCGCCGGCCTCGCAAATTATTTTGCTTCGCTGTGCTTCTCGGTCTGCGACTATACCTTCGACTACAAGTCTTTCGGTCTCAGCGCCGCCTTGAGCAATGTCGTCTCGCTCGCCATCGCGGTGACCGTTTTCGCGCTGGACGGCGGTATTTTCAGCATGGTGATCCGCGATGTAGCGCGCGCCTTTATCCTGCTCGCCCTGGCGCTGTACAGCACCGACCTCCTGCCCCAATTGCGTGGCGTCACACCTCTCGACCAGCAAGGGCGTTCGGCCTTCCTCGGCTTCCTGTTCAAGCGCCATACGCTCAAGGTGATCGAGGTGAGCAACCACCGTGTTCCTGCCCTTGTCATGAGCAGCGGTAACGTAACGAGCCTGGGCCAGTTTGGGGTCGCGTTCCAGCTGGTGTCGCAAATCATGAACGTGCTGACCATCGTCGGCGACAAGCTTGCCTATGCGTTTTTTGCCGCGGCGAACGCGCCGGAAAACTGAAATACCTGGCTGGCGTCCTGATGATCTATGCGCTGGCGGGTGGGTTCGTTTTCCTCTTCGGCAAGCCGCTGTTTTCGATCATCTATGGTCCGCGCTGGGTGGAATCGGCGACTATTTTTTCCTGGCTCGGCCTGTACGTCTTTACCCATGGCACGCTGGTCGTCGTGACCAATTACCTGATTACCGAACACCGGTTTGCCGGCGTCTACCTGTCCTGGGCGGGCTGGACGGCGACCTTCGCCGCGTGCTACCTGTTCGACCGCAGCTGGCCGATCGCCGGCTACTACCTTGCGGCTTCTTCCGCCGCCGCGATGCTTGTGCTGGGCGCGCTGCTGGTGAACGCCCTGCGCGGTGGCGTTAGCGCCTTGCCGGGCCCGGCCTGAATCCGTGACGACCATGACCATTCTCCTCTCCGCGCTCACCCGCTACCATGTCTTCGACCTTGCGCAGCAGCTGCAACAGCATGCGCAACTCGGGACCCTGGTGACCTCGTACCCGCGCATGAAGCTCGGCCGTTATGAAGACTTGGCGCCACGCGTGGTGTCGCGCGTGCACTTCGCCCTGGCGCGCAAGGCTTCGTTGAAGCTCGAGCAGCTTGTCGGCGCCCGGGTTAGTTCGCCGGTACATGAGATGGTGTACAGCCGCTGGTCGGCGGCGGTCGCACGCGCGGCGCGCCGCAGCGAGGCGAAGGCGGTGTACGGCCTGTCCGGTTACATGCGCGAGGTGCTGCTCTCCCGCGCCGCAGCCGAGCGGCCGACCATCGTCGACCATGGCAGCCTGCACATCGAAGCGGAACGGCGCATCCTGCAAGAGGAATGCGCGCGATTTGGCTTTTCGGCCTTCGGCAACTGGCAGTACGACTGGCTGTACGGAGGATGCGCGACGAATTGACTGAGCAACGCATGTCGTCTGCTGTTCCGAACTGGCCCGCCAAACCATGATGCGGCATGGCGTCGCCGCCGAGAAGATCGTCGTGCACAAACTCGGCGTGAACCTGAACGAGTTCTCGCGAAGCCTTCCCGCGCCCGCGCGCCGGGTCCAACGCGTCTTCTGTTCGTCGGCGCAATGACGCCGCTGAAAGGTTTGCATTACCTGCTCGACGCCTTCGCACGTCTCGATGCCGATACCGAACTATGGCTGGTCGGCGCCTCTGCCGTCCAATCCGGTCCTGAAGAAAATGCTCGGCGACTGCGCGCAGCGGAACGGGGCGCGAAAGGTAATCGGCCCGGTCGCCCAGGCCCAGCTCAATTCGCTGTATCACCAGTGCGACTTGTTCGCCGCCTTCGCTGTCCGATGGTTGGGGCATGGTCGTCAGCCAGGCGCTTGGCGTGCGGTTTGCCCGTTGTCGTCAGCGATATGACCGGCGCCAAGGAGCTCGTCACTGCAGGCGAGAACGGCTATGTCGTCAAGAGCGGCGATGTGCGGGACCTGGCAAAAACTGAGCGCGGCCCTGGAAACTGCAGGAACGGCATCTGGCAAGAAGGGGTGGGCGCGGCGGGCTCACGTATTGAAGGGCAGACTGGGAACGACTACGGAAATGGGTGGGCACAATCGCTCCAGCGTATCGCAGCCTGACCAGGCCTGGCCGCTTCCGGCCGTGCTCGCCATTGGTCTGTTCTTCTGGAGCAGTGGCCAGTTCAGCTTTATCGAGGCGAGCCTGCTGCTGCTGTGTTTCGTCTGCGCCTATTGCTGTATACGCCCGCATATTGGCAAACGCAGTCCTCGGACAACCTGATGGTCGTCGTTGCAACGTCGATCTTCATGGTCGCTCTCAATGTGGCGCAGTCGATCCTTTACCTGAAAACAGCGCGCAGCGCGGCCACGTCGCTGGGGGCGAAGCTATCGGTATCCGTTCGAATCCTTCTCGCTCTCCGCCCTGGGTGCGGCCCCGGCCGAAATCGAACGTTCGCTGCTTGTTGTTCTCGTCGGCTTCCTCGGTATCCTGGCGGCCTCGCTGTGCCTGGGCCGCCAGCCGCAACCCGCCGGGCATGGCCGTTGCCGTCACAGCGCCGGGCGTCCATGCTGGTCATTTCGAATCCCGTCACGCTCGGCAATCCGGCAATCCTCTTGCACCGTCCTGTTCGGCTTCCTGCGCAATTGTTCGGGCTCGAATCACCGACAGCAAGTGGTCTGCCGATGGGGTTGGGCGGGCTGATGAACATTGCGAGTGCGTATATCGGTCCGAAAACTCTGCATGTGCCGCTTTTTCTTCGCCCTGCACCAGGGAAACGCAGCGAAGGCAAGGAAACTGGCGCTGATTCTGGTCCGGCCTGGGCCTGTACAACTACATTCTGTTTACGAGCAAGCTGTCGCTGATCTTTCCGGTGTTGTTCCTGTTGATCTGCCAATATCTGCTGCAGCGCCGGGTGGCGTCAATGCGCACCTTGCTGCTGATGGGCGGCGTGTTCGTCATCGCCTACCCGTTCCTGAACCTGTATCGCTCGGCGATTGCGCTGGGCATCGCACCCGGCGACCTGATTGCCGCCATTGCCAAGATGTACGCCAGCGAGCGCGCCGCCAGCGATTTCATCTTATCACAGTGCCCTGGAAAGTTGCTGTTTCCGCCATCCTCGGGCGCTTTGTGGGGTACGACCCACTCATGATCCTGTTGCAGGCAAAACCCTATCCGGGATCGCTTGTCGAGTATCTCCAGTCCGGGAACCCTGGATAAATTCCTGACATATGACATTCTCGATTTCCAGGACCCGATGGTATATAGCCCCGGGTTTCTCGGCAGGTTCTATTTACGTCTCGCGCAGCTTTACTTACCCTTTTCATGATGACTGCTGGTACGGTCCTGATGCTGTCGGCGGCCATCAGGCGATTCTGGCACGGGAATGTGCGCCTGAAGTTCATTGCGCCTCTCCTGTTGACTTACCGCCTGATCTTCTTTACCGATGGGCTGCGTTTCGAGCTGATTCGTTCCCTCGTCCTGTCGACCGTGGCGATTTACTTCTTCCTGCGCGTCGCTGCCAAACTGCGTCCCGTCGCGGTCGAATAGCAATCTCTTCAATGCGCAACCGCGGCCTTGCCGAAATAGCGATATGGCGTGCCATGACTTTTTACTCATGAATAACAACAGGAACAAGATTCTCTTCGTCGTGCCCTACAACCCCTTACCGGGATCGAAAGGGCCACAAGGACCCAAGAATGTCAGCGAGCCGCTGATCGGCCTGGTTGCGGCCGTCCACGACGTGGTGCTGATCGTCGTCAGCGATGACCCTGCGCTCGACGAAGCCGTCCTGCGCAATACCTGCATTTCCCGCGCTGTGCGAGGTGCATGTCTGCCGCCCCCTGTTGGGCCGGGCGCGCCGCTTGGCCCGCCTGCACTATGCGCTGTCGTGGCTGCCGCCAAAGCTTGGCCGACGGTGATTCGCCTGCATTGCCCGCGCTGCTGCGCAAGTATCGCCGACGAGCGACCTGGTGCATTTCGAGTATTTCACGCTGGCGCCGTCGATCGCGGCGGTGCAGCCCCGCCGCCCGGTCCAGTCGCATTGCCATGACGCCTACTCGTTGTACCAGAAGCGTTACCTGGTAAGCGCAGGCGGACGGTGCAGGTCAAAAAATCCGGGCACTGGTGCGCTTCCTCACGTTCAGGCATTCGACACCGTGTCTGTTCGCCAAAGCCGCCGCTGCCCTGACGGTTTCGCCCGTCGACCAGCAATACCTGGCGCAGGCCGCACTCACCAACGTGCACTATTTGCCGCTGGCCCGTGCGCGAAGGAATCCAATGCCCATCGCACCCGGTCGCGACGCGATGGCGGTGGAACTGTTGTGCGTGGTGCCGGCGAAGCCATCATCAGTTTCAGGAAGATGCGTTGCGTGACTTCTTCCGCGATACCTATCCGGCGCTGGCCCGTCAGTTCCCCGGCTTGCGCGTGACGCTGTTCGGCAAGAGCGCGCGCCGCCTGCAGGCGGAACTGCTGCCCTACATCGAAGCCGAGGCTGTCAATTTCGCGGATGACTATTTCGCTTTTCTCGGCAGCAGGAACTGGATTTACTTTTATCCGCTACGTGCCGGCGCGGGGGTCTGCACACCAAGGTGCGCGACGCAATGGCCGCGCGTTTGCCGGTCATCGGCTATACACGGAAATCATGGACGCGTTCGAGGGTGTCAACTGGCAGCACTACGTCGCCTGCACGGACCCCGCCGCTGTGGGGCAGGGCCTCGCGGCGTTGCTCGGCCAGCCCGCGCCGCACAAGCGTATCGGCGAAGGAGGGCATCGCCTGCTGTCGGAGCGCTTCAGCGGCGCGAACGTCCTCAGTGCCGGGAACGAGTCAGTAAAGGAATCAAGACATGAGAATAACCAACCCGTTACACAAGCTGATCTGGAAAAACTGCAAGGCTGTCAGATGAGCATGGCTTTGCTCGTCTGTAACCTGTGCGACAAACACAAGATTAACTATTTTCTCATCGCAGGAACCCTATTGGGGGCAGTGCGTCATCAGGGATTTATTCCTTGGGATGATGATTTGGACATCGGAATGTTGCGCCCCGACTACGATCGTTTTATTTCTGTAGCGCAAAAAGAACTCGGCCCGCGGTATTTCGTGCAAACTTACGATACTGATCCATGGATGCCCCTGCCATTTGCCAAGGTACGCATGAATGGAACGATTTTGCGTGAAGCCGGATCACGCGATTCCAGGTGGAATGCGGGCATTTTCTATTACATTTTCCCGTTTGATGGCGTTCCCGCGAGTGGCATCCTCCGCCGCCTGCATAAATGGTCGCTGTATGTCATCGGACGAACGCTGCTGGTGAAATGCGGGTTCAATCCTGGCGCGGCCGAGACTTCGGTACTGAAGAAAGTCGTCTACGGCGCAATCATTCGTCCCGTGGCGTGCCTGCTACCGCGCCGCCTGCAGGTCGGCCTGATTGATCACCTGGCAAGGCGCTATTCCGGCAGTGCGACCGCCGCCGTCATGGCGACTGGTGGCGCTTATGGTTATGAGCGCGAAACGATCGCGCGCGCCTGGGTTGCGGAATCGGTTGTGCTGGACTTCGGCGGCGCGCCATTCAAGTGCCCACTGCACTGGCGCGATTACCTGACCAACCTGTATCGGGACTATATGCAACTGCCGCCGCTGGCGAGCAGATACAACCTGCATGGAATTTGTAGAAATAGATTTTGGCAAGGAATAAAGATGAGAAGAATTCTGACTTACGGTACCTTCGATTTGCTGCATTACGGTCATATCAATCTGCTGCGCCGCGCGCAGAGCAATGTGGGCGACTACCTGATCGTCGGCGTCTCGACCGATGAATTCAATGCGCTCAAAGGCAAGAATTGCTATTTCAGCTACGAGGAACGCAAGGCGATGCCTAGCGATTCGCCATGTCGATATGGTCATTCCCGAGTTTTCGTGGGACCAGAAAGTCGAGGATGTGAAAAATTTCAGGGCCGACGTGTTCGTGATGGGCGACGACTGGAAAAACAAGTTCGATTTCCTGGCTGATTACTGCAAGGTTGAATACCTCGGGCGCACCCCGGAGATTTCGACCAGTGTCATCAAGCAGGACCTGTTGTCGGAACGCTGAAGCGTCTGTTTTAACGCTTTGATTCAAGCAGGAGTCGTTGGTGCCGCATTTTCTTTTGTACGCTGCAAATTTGCATGTCGGGGGCGCAGTTCAGGTAGCGACGTCGGTGATCGACGAGCTCTCCGCCTCGCTGCAGGACGCCGGCGAATTCAGCCTGCTGGGTCGTCGAAGTGGACAAAAACCTGCAAGGCATCGGTGTGCCACTTCAGCGCTTTCGCAGTTACCGCGTCGAAGATCATCACGGCCTGGGTGCCATAACGGCGGATTTGCGGCGGGACTTGCAGGATGTGCAGGCAATGCTGGTGGTTTTCGGCCCCTTGTACAGGCTGCGGACATCAATTCCATGCATCGTCGGTTTCGCCCAGCCGTGGATCATTTATCCGGACAACGAAATTGCAAGCGCCATGTCGCGCCTTGCAAGGTGGCGCACGCGCCTCAAATTTGCCGTCCAGTCCCTGTTCTTTCGGAAAGCCGATCTCCTGCTCGTCGAACTCGAGCATGTTCGCAGGCGACTTGACACGCTCGGAATTGCGGCCGAAAGCCGGGTAAGTGTCGTGCGCAACTGTCTTTCGGCGATTTACGGCGACCCCGCCCGCTGGCAGCAGGCGCCGCAACTCGCGCCCACCGGCGGTTTTCGTTTGGGTTTTGTCGGCCGCGACTATGCGCACAAGAACACCCGCATTTTTCCGGGAAGCGCGCGACATTCTCAAGCGTGAGTTCGGCCTGGACGTAAGTATCCACGTCACCTTTTCCGATGAGGAGTGGGCTGCTTGTCCACCCGCGTTTCGCGATGCCGTCGTTAATGCCCGCTCGTTGACGGTGGCGCAATGCCCAGGGTTTTATCAGCAGCTTGACGGCGTCATCTTCCCCAGCTTGCTGGAATGCTTTTCCGCCACGCCACTGGAAGCGATGGCGATGCGGCGGCCGCTATTCGCGTCAGACCGTGCATTCAATCGGGATGTCTGCGGCGATCATGCGTTTTATTTCGATCCCATCGATCCGTACAGTGCGGCTGCTGCCATTTCCGCAAGTATCTGCGTGCCTGCGGCGACCGAAGAAAAAGTAAAAGCGGCTTACCGTCATTTGATGGAAATGCCCGGCCCGGATATCCGGGCGCAGCAATATCGAAATGTTGTCTGTCGTCGCAGCACGTAATGTATAATGTTTAGGAGAAGAAATGTTCAAACACAAGACCCTGCTGATCACCGGTGGCAGGCCGTTCGGCAATGCCGTGCTGCGTCGCTTTCTCGATTCTGATATCGGGAGATCCGCATTTTCAGCCGCGACGAGAAGAAGCAGGACGACATGCGCAAGCGCTACAACAATCCCAAGCTGAAGTTCTACATCGGCGACGTGCGCGATTCGCGCAGCGTGCCAGCGCCATGCGGGGCGTCGACTTACGTCTTCCACGCGGCGGCGCTGAAGCAGGTGCCGTCCTGCGAGTTCCACCCGATGGAGGCGGTCGGACCAATGTGCTCGGCACCGAGAACGTGCTGGAGGCGGCGATTGCCGACGGCGTGCAAGCGGGTGGTGTGCCTGAGCACCGACAAGGCGGTGTATCCCATCAACGCCATGGGCATCCCAAGGCCATGATGGAAAAGGTCATGGTCGCCAAGTCGCGCAACCTGGACGGGACCAAGACCGTCATTTGCGGCACGCGCTACGGCAACGTGATGGCGTCGCGCGGTTCGGTGATTCCGCTGTTCGTCGAGCAGGTGCTGGCGGGCAAGCCGATCACGATCACTGATCCGGCCATGACCCGCTTCATGATGACGCTTGATGATGCCGTCGACCTGGTGCTGTACGCGTTCGAGCACGGCAACAACGGCGACATATTCGTCCAGAAGGCGCCCGCCGCCACGGTCGAGACTTGGCGCAGGCGCTTCTGGAGCTGCTGGGCAAGCCGGACCACGCGATTCACATCATCGGCACCCGCCATGGCGAAAAACTGTATGAGACTCTGCTGAGCCGCGAAGAGATGGCCTGCGCCGAGGACATGGGCGAATATTTCCGCGTGCCGCCGGATCTGCGGGACCTGAATTACACCAAGTTCGTCGAGCAAGGCGAAGACGACGATTTCAGCCGCGCCGAAGACTACAACTCGCACAACACCGGCGGCTGGATGTCGCGGCATGAAGCAGCTGCTGCTCAAGCTGGAATTCATGCAAGCCATCGCGCGTGGCGAACACGCTGATCGCAGAGGACTAGATCGATGAAAGTACTCATCACCGGGCGCCGATGGCTTCATCGGCAAGAACCTGCGAGTCCGCTTGCGCGAGCGGGCACGGACGTCGAGGTATTGCCTTCACGCGCGACGAGCGACGGCGAGCTGGCCGAGCAGCGTCGGCGCAGCCGATATCGTGTTCCATCTGGCCGGCGTCAACCGTCCCAGGACCCACAGGAGTTCGTCGAGGGCAATGCCGGGCTGACGGCCGATGCATTGTGTGCGGCGCCGGCAGCGGCGGGCCGCATGGTGCCGGTCGTGTATGCATCGTCGACCCAGGCGGCGCTCGACAACCCGTATGGCCAGAGCAAGCGCGCGGCCGAGCAAGCGCTGCTCGCGCTCGCCGCACACGGGCAGCCCGGTGTACATATTCCGTCTGCCCAACGTGTTCGGCAAGTGGTGCCGGCCGAATTACAATTCGGCCGTCGCGACATTTTGCCACAACATCGCACGCGACCTGCCGATTCAGATCAACGATCCTGCGGCCCCGCTGAAGCTGGTGTATATCGACGATGTCGTCGACGCCTTCCTGCGCGTTATGGACGGCACGCCTGCGCATGCGACGCCGCGGTTTTGCACTGGTCGCGCCGCGAATACGCAGACCACCGTGGGTGACCTGGCGCGCCAGATCGAGGCGTTTCGCGACAGCCGCAACAGCCTGGTCACGCGAGCGCGTGGGCACGGGCTGGTGCGCGCGCTGTATTCCACTTACGTCAGCTATCTGCCGACAGAGCGATTTGTGTACGGCGTGACGGAACATGCCGACCAGCGCGGCATGTTCGTCGAGATGCTCAAGACGCCGGACAGCGGGCAGTTCTCCTACTTCACTGCCCACCCGGGAATCACCCGGGGCGGGCATTATCACCACTCCAAGACCGAGAAATTCCTGGTCATCAAAGGTGAGGCGCGTTTTCGGTTTCCGACATATCCAGACCGGCGAAACACACGAGGTGCGCACCAGTGGCGAGAAGGCGGAGATCGTCGAAACGGTTCCGGGCTGGACGCATGACATCACCAATATCGGCGAAGAGGAAATGATCGTCATGCTGTGGGCAAACGAGATTTTCGACCGGGCCCATCCCGATACTTACGCACTTCCCTTGTAAATGACGCATGAAAAAATTGAAAGTGATGACCGTGGTCGGCACGCGGCCCGAAATCATTCGCCTGTCGCGCGTCATTGCCGCCCTGGACCAACATTGCGAGCATGTGCTCGTCCATACCGGCCAGAACTACGACTACGAGTTGAACCAGATTTTCTTCGACGATCTGGGCATGCGCAAGCCCGACCATTTCCTGACAGCCGCGGGCAGCAGATGCCGCCGACACGATCGGCAACGTCATCATCGCGGTCGACGCGGTGCTGGCCAGGTGCAGCCCGACGCCATGCTGGTGCTGGGCGACACCAACAGCTGCCTGGCGGTGATTCCGGCCAAGCGGCGCAAGATTCCGATCTTCCACATGGAAGCGGGCAACCGCTGCTTCGACCAGCGCGTGCCCGAGGAAATCAACCGCCGCATCGTCGACCATACCGCCGACATCAACCTGACCTACAGCACCATCGCGCGCGAATACCTGCTGCGCGAAGGCCTGCCGCCGGACCGTGGTCATCAAGACCGGCAGCCCGATGTTCGAGGTGCTGACGCATTACCGTGCCGCGTATCGATGCGTCCGACGTGCTGCAGCGGCTCGGCCTGACCGAGCAGGAGCTATTTCGTGGTCAGCGCGCACCGCGAAGAAAATATCGAATCCGACCGGCAACTTCGCCAAGCTGGTGCAGGTGCTCAACAGCGTGGCCGAGGACTACCAGCTTGCCGGTGATCGTCTCGACGCATCCGCGCACCCAGAAGCGCGTCGACTGCACGGGCGTCACCTTCCATCCGCTGGTGCGCCTGCTCAAGCCGCTCGGCTTTCACGACTACGTCAAGCTGCAGCTGTCGGCCCGGGCAGTGCTGTCGGACAGCGGCACGATCAACGAAGAGTCGTCGATCCTGAATTTCCCGGCACTGAATCTGCGCGAAGCGCACGAGCGCCCGGAAGGCATGGAAGAGGCCGCGGTGATGATGGTCGGGCCTGGAGGTCGAGCGCGTGCTGCCAGGGGCTGGCGATCCTGGCGACGCAGCCAGCGCGGCGACCGAGCGTAGCTTGCGGCTGGTCGCCGACTACGCATGCCAAATGTGTCAGACAAAGTAGTGCGGATCATTCACAGCTATACGGATTACGTGAACCGTGTCGTTTGGAAAAAGTATTAAGGAAGACCCATGCGTATTGCGCTCATTGCCGACACCTTTCCTCCCCTGCGTACCTCGGGCGCCGTACAGTTGCGCGACTTGTCGCGCGAGTTCGTCCGTCAAGGACACGAACTGACCGTCATTCTTCCGGATGCCGACTTGCAGCGGCCATGGTCGATCGAAGACGTGGACGGCGCCCGCATCGTGCGCCTGAAAGCCCCGCGCACGAAAGACATCGGCTACGTGCGGCGCACGCTTGGCGAATTCCTGATGCCGTTCGTCATGCGCCGCAACCTTGCAGGCAGCCCCCTCGCCGGCGTGAAATGGGACGGCGTCGTCTGGTATGCCCCGTCGATCTTTCACGGTCCGCTGGCGAATGCGCTGAAACGCGCCAGTCGATGCAAGGGCTACCTCATCATTCGCGATATTTTCCCCCAATGGGCGGCGGACATGGGATTGATGAGGAAAGGAATGCTGCCGTTTCGTTTCTTCGACGCCGTGGCGCGCTACCAGTATTCGGTGGCCGATACCATCGGCGTCCAGACCCCGGGAAACCTGAGCTATTTTTCGGAGTGGAAGCAGGTTCCCGGCCGAACCCTGGAAGTATTGCCCAACTGGCTGGGCGACGCGGCCGATATGCGCTGCACGATCCGGATTGCGGACACCCCGCTGGCAGGCCGCAAGATTTTTGTCTACGCCGGCAATATGGGCGTGGCGCAGGGCATGGATATTCTGCTGGACCTCGCGGAGCGGCTGCGCTCGCGCGATGACGTTGGTTTCCTTTTCGTCGGACGGGGCACCGACGCCGGCCGGCTGGCATCGCTCGCCCAGGCGCGCGGGCTGGACAACGTCCTGTTCCGCGACGAGATCGATCCCGATGAAATTCCCGATCTCTACGCCCAATGTCACGTCGGCATGGTTGCCCTCGATCCGCGCCACAAGTCGCACAACATTCCAGGAAAATTCCTGACCTATATGCAAAGCGGTTTGCCCGTGCTGGCGAACATCAATGCTGGAAATGACCTTGCAGGAATCATCCGCAAGGAAAAAGTCGGCATCGTGTGTGAAAACAACGATGCCGATGCGCTGTACGCCATGGCGCAGGAATTGCTGGAATGCCTGGATGACGACGTCGCTTTCCCGGTGCGTTGCAAAGCCCTGTTTGAGCGTTTGTTTTCGGCAGAAACCGCAGTCCATCAAGTGGTGCACGGACTGCTTGACGCGCCGGTCGCCAGCAGCACGCGGGAAAAGCGGGACGAGCAATGGGCGTCGACTGTTTCGGCGCCGCTTGCATAGCGCCACGCACGCTCCGTGTTGTCAGGGTGTTGCAAGCAGGGGATTGCTATGCCCAAAGGCAATTTTGTATTGACGCTTCTTGTATAATGATCAGCTTGCCGTGCAGCCTGAATAGCATATGAATGCTGGTATCGATTGTCGATGACGCGGTGATTTTTAGATTACCTGACCCCGGGTAATCGGCGCCATTGCGGCAACGGGCAAACCACGCAGTCATAGTTTCCGAAATCAGGATGAGCAAGTGAAAACAGATATCAAGCGGCGCAAAATTCTTGGGACATTGATTGCAGGCAGTTTCGTCCAGGGTTGTGGGGGCGGTGGCGGCAGCGGGCAAGCCCCGGCTGCATCGGCGCCGGTCGTAGGCAGTCCAGCGGGTGCAGTCCCTCCACCGGTCGTAGTGGGCCCTACGTTAAGCGACTTCGCCGGCCAACCTCTACTACATCGCGCATCGGGGCAGTGCCGCGATGTATCCGGAAGAAACGTATCTGGCGTATGACGAGAGCATTCGTAGCGGCAATGTACTCCTCGAAGGGGACGTCGCCCTTCTTGGCGACGGTAGCCTTGCCATCATGCATGACGCAACGGTCGACCGTACCACGACGGCTACGGGTAGCCTGAGCGCATTTGATGCGACAAGCTGGAATGCCCTGCGTGCCGACGGTAATGCCTGGCATGGTTCAAACTACGGCGATAACCTGAACGTGCCGCTGTTTCGCGACTGGATCCAGAAATACCGTAGCAGCGCCATTTTTGTCCCGGAAGATAAGGACAGCCGGTCGATGGAGCCGATGTTGAAGGTGTTCGACGAGTTAAAGCTGAACCGTGACAAGGTCTTGTTGCAGTGCTTTTCGCTGACTCCGCTGAAACTGGCGCTCTCCGCCGGTTACCAGGCATGTTTTCTGAATAATAACTCGGCCACCAGTATCGCCACTGTGCAGGCATCCGGCGTAGGCTGGATCGGTTTGCCCATGAGCCCCCCCGCAGAGCTGAAGAAATGGACCGATACGGGCTTGAAAGTGCTGGTATGGACGATCAATCGCCGCTTCCAGCGTGATGAAGCGCTGGGCGTTAATGTCCGCGGTTTCTTTTCGGATGATCCTGACTTATCTGAAGGGAAAAAACGCCCTGGCCACCACCGATCAGTTCTCGACCGGAAACTGGGCCCCGGGCATGCTTGGCAACGGAAGCGATACCTCACGTGAGTTGCGCGGCGAATTCTTCAGCGGCGGCTATTGGGGATATCGTTCATCGAAGTCGGGCTACATGAGCTGCCTGCATGGCTATCTGTGCCCGATAACCAACGCGGCCGGGACGCGCGGGTACACCGTCGACCTCAAGGTGTCATTCGACGAAGCGCTTGCGAATGACGGCAGCCGCTATGCATCGGTCTTCTTGGGAAGCGACGACCGGCCGTTTCTTGAAGGAAGTGAGTGGTCCGAAGGCTATAGTCTGGTGTTGCGCAAGAACGGGGCGGTCGAGATCCACAAGAAGGCATTGGGCGTCAAGGCGGCCTTACTACGGGCGACCGCTGGCGTCCCGATTTCGGATGGCGAAGAAGTCCGTTACCGTATCGGCGTGACGCCGTCTGCAATCAGCCTGACCCGTCTGAATGCGGATGGCAGCAACGGCACGAGCGTGACGGCGGCGGATAGCAGCTTCCATAGCGTCTATGTCAGCCTGGGGAGAAACGCTCTGGCGTGCCGGTTCAGCGGTATCTCCATTACTTAGGATGCAGCAAAGCGCATAGCACCCTTCTTTTCCTCCAGTGTTGATGGAGGTGCAAGGTATTGCGAAGCGGCCAATGCGACCCGGTGTGGTTGCATTGGTCACGTTCGCCCGACTTTCAATACGAAGCGATGACGAAATACGACAGGGTAAATGACCCTTCAATAGGCAATTTATCGCTTCGACTTGTCGAGGTCGATGCGATAAAAGCACTGGCTATTATTGGTGTGCTGATCCTCCACATGTCGTTCAAAAGCCGGATGACGGCGTCGGCGCTGGATGCCATCGGCATCCTCCAGATCGTGTTCGGCTGGGCTGTGCTCGCCTTCTTTTTTGCGTCGGGGTTACTCACGCGCCCCGGTGAAAAGTCGTTCTGGGCTGACGGAATTCGCCGTGTCGCGGTTCCAGCGCCTGATCATCCCCTGCCTGGTCTTCAGCCTGACGTATAAATTGCTGCTGCTCCTGCTCGGTTTTGCCGGCATCGGGCCGAACCCGGCGAGGTGCACTCGCTGACTTCCTGTTCATGCCCGTTGGTCCACAGTTTTATTTCCTTCCACTGCTTTATGTCATTTCCGTGCTCGTTGCGGTTGTCGAAATCCGGATCCGGCCGCCGCTTCTGGCATGCCTCGGTGGCCTCGTGCTTCTCTGCGTGTACGCACTGATCCCGCTTCCGCCCATTGGCTACGGCGCCAGCACCTCGCTCTGGCCGCTTTATTTATTCTCGTATGTCGCCGGCCGTGCGATGTCGGAGCGCGGCCCACGCCTGCGCGCCGGGAACCTGGGGATCGTCCTGGCATTTGCCATCGGCGCGGCGCTGCTCTATATGGCGCCCGTTATTCTCTATGTATGCGTAGCGCCGCTGATGTTCACTCTGTTCGGCCGTTATCCCGCGCGGCGAGACGCATTGAATGTTCGCGTCTCGGAAAACATTCGTCAGCGATCTACGTCTGGCACGCACCGGTTGTCATGCCGATGGTCAGCGTCATCTGCTTCAAAGTCTTCCATGGCTCCCTAGTCATGGTGTTGCCTCTGCTGGGGCTGACAATCGCGGCTTGTATCTTGCTGGGGGACGTCACAAGACGGTTTGAAACCTTGCGTTTCTGGCGTTTTTAAAATTTTGTCAGGTAGAGTTCGGTTTTCCCGGACCAGTCAGTGAATTAAAGGTTATTGCATTGTTCTCATTTATTCGTAAGTTAGGCAAGAATACGTGGCACGGCTGTGTCATCGTCAGCGCTGCAAATATCGCCAGTGCGGCCACACCGGCCTCCAACGGCCAGTCCGGTTACATCAACATGCCGAACGCGGTCGTCGAAGCGGACGGCACCTTCAGTGTCGGCTACAGCTACGACAGGCCCTATGGCACGCTTTGGGTGTCGGCAATGTTGCCATTCCTGCAGGTGACCGGCCGCTACGTCTCGATCAACGGCATCCCGGGCTTTTCCAGCCGGCGCGGCGACTACGGCAGCGATACGGCCGCTACAAGGACAAGGTGTTCGACGCCAAGCTGCGCGCTGTGGAGGAGAGCGACCTGGCTGCCGTCGGTGGCGGTCGGCGCCACCGACTTGCTGGGCACGGAGCTGTTCAAGGGCCAGTACATCGTCGCGACTAAGACCTTCGGCAGCGCGCAGCAATATCGAAGCGAGCGTCGGCTACGGCCGCAAGCGTCCGGACGGCGTGTTCGCCGGCGTGCGCTGGGCGCCGGTGAGCGTGCCCGGACTGGGCGGTGGTGGCCGAATACGACGCCAACGACTACCCCAAGGACTTCCGTGCCGAGCAGCACCGACGCCGGCAAGCGCCGCAAGGGCCCGGCGGTCGGGCTCGAGTACCGCTGGGGCTGGCTGGGCGCGCAGATCGCGCGCCATCGCGACCATTTCAGCGCCAATGCCTACGTCAGCGATCCCGTTCTCGGAACGCGAATTCCTGCCGAAACTGAAGGAGCCGGCGCCGTTCGAGCAAAAGGATGCGCCGGCGCGCGCGTCAGCGCCGCCGAGTGGCAGAAGGACGGCCGCGCCGGGCGCCGCAGCTGGTGCAGGCGCTGGCCAAGCAGGACTTCAAGAACATCCGGGTCGAACTCGACAGCGGCATGCTGAAGCTGACGCTGACCAACAACCGCATCTCGAACCTGGGCCGCGCGGTCGGCCGCGCCAGCCGCACCGCGCTGGCGTTCGCGCCCGCCGGGCACGCGCGCGTTCCACATCACCTACACCCAGCAACGAGCAGCCGGTCGCGACCTACGAATTTTTCGACCTGTACGCGCTGACGCGATTACATGGCCGGCCTGATCGACCGCGACGCGTTCCTGCAAACGGTGCTGGTGCGCGCAGGCGACGCCGGCCGACCGCATCGAGGCGACGACCAGCCGGCCTGCTGGCGGCGATCTGCACGAGGACGCCGCGACTCGGCGTCGACGTCGGCCATGACGGCAACATGGTGCAGATCCGCTCGGAAGACCGCGAGGCGAACCGCTTCCGGATCGCGCCCGAAGCTGGGCCTGTTCTTCAACGATCCGAGCGGCGCATTGCGCTACGAGCTGGCGGCGCGTGCGAATTACGACAAGCGCCTCGGCGACGGGCCTGTACCTGAACAGCGCGTTGAAGCGCAAAATTGTTCGAGAACATCTCGGGCGTGACGCAGGCATCGAACAGCCTGCTGCCGCACGTGCGCACCGACATCGCCGAATACAAGCGCGGCAGCCGCTTCAAGCTCAACAAGCTGATGATCAACCAATACATGATGCTCGACGAACGCTGGTACGCGCGCGCTGTCGGGCGGCTTTTACGAGGAAATGTACCGCGGCGCCGGCGGCCAGTTGCTGTACGTGCCGAAGGACAGCCGCTGGGCGGCCGACCTGTCGGTCGACGCGCTGCAGCAGCGCGGCTTACAAGGGCTGGTTCGACAAGCGCGACTACCGCACCGTCACCGCGCTCGGCGCGCTGCATTACCGCCTGCCGTATGACATCACCGTGACGGCAAGGGCCGGGCGCTTCCTCGCGCAAGGACGAAGGCGTGCGGCTCGAGTTCAAGCGGCGCTTCCGTCCGGCATCGAGATCGGCGCCTGGTACACCAAGACCAACGGCAAGGACATCACCAGCCCGGGCACGCCGGCCAATCCGTACAACGACAAGGGCGTCTTCCTCTCGATTCCGCTGAACAGCATGCTGCTGACGGATACCCAGGCGACCGCCGGCATCGCGATCTCGCCGTGGACGCGCGACGTCGGCCAGATGGTTGCCAGTCCGGGCGACCTGTACGAGATGATGGAAGATACCGCGGCGCGACCTGACGACGGTGGACGGCCTCGGCAATTTTGCCGAGCGCCAGGACGAGCAGGACCATCCGGCGGTCAATCCCCCGGTACGCGCGATCCCGCAACCCGTGGCCGGCATTCCGCTGGCGCGTGCAAGCAGGCGGTGTCGACTTCGCCGACCTTGCCGGAATGGGTCAAGGGCGGCGATCCTGGCCGGCGGCGCGGTGCTGGCCGGCGCCGCTGCTCGACAAGCCGGTCGACCGCTTCGTCGCCAAGCACCAGGATGCGCAGCGCGTTCGATGCCTGGGGCAATGTCGGCAAGGCGATGCCGGTGGTGCTGGTCGGCGCCGCCGGCGCGGCGGTCGCGTTCGGCGATTCGCGCATGCAAAACATCGGCATCATTTCGCTGCAGTCGATCGCTGCCTCGGCCGGATTGTCGATGGTCGGCAAGCGCCTGGTGCAGCGCGCGCGCCCGGTCGAGGAGCAGGGACCCTGGAGCCGCAGCGCGAACCGCTCGGACGCTTCGTTCCCGTCGAATCATGCGGCGGTGGCGTTCGCCGCCGTCACGCCATTTGCCCAGGAATACGATGCGCCCTGGCTGTATGGCGTGGCGGCGCTCAGCGCGATGGGGCGCGTCGCCGATCGCCAGCATTGGGTCTCGGACGTGGTCGCGGGGAGCATCGTGGGGTATGCGATGGGCAGCTGGTTGTGGCAAGCGCAGCGCGACGATTCGCGATCGCAGTTTGCGGTCATGCCCGGCGCGAAATCCCTGAGCGTCAGCTGGAGCACCGCCTACTGATCGTGGTTTGACCAGGCAATAAAAAAACTGGCCGCTTGCGCGGCCAGTTTTTTTCCATCAACCATCCGTGGGCATGACGCCCACATGGATTAGTGGTGGGTCGTCGTGGTGTGCGACGGGGTCGAATCGTTGTTGTCGGCAACGACAGCTGCGGTTGCAGCAACCGTGACGCCGATGGCAACCAGGGCAGCGGTCGACAGACCGGTAGCGGCCGACAGGCCAGCCAGCGGACCGGTAGCGGCTGGAGCAGCTGCGGCTGGAGCGGCAGGCGCTGGGGTCGTGTTGGCGGCAGGGGCTTGCGCGGTTTGCGCGAATGCCTGGGCCGAAACCAGGCTCAGGGCGACGCTCAGGGCGAGAAACTTCTTCATGGGGTTTTCCTTATCGACGATAAACAGCTAGCTGTTCGGGATGCAAAGACTGCCGCATGATTATATCAACGAAAGTTGCCTAACTTCAAAAAAAGCATGCAGTGTTGTTTTGATTCCGAGATCGCGTTATGCATGGTGGGATATCGGATTTATATAATAACGAATTTGCACGATTCTCCCGCGGCAGGCAGTAATGCGATGACTAAAAAAAGACAAATACATGACAGAGAAGTACGAATCGTGGCTGCTGAGCCTGCTACTCTAGTATAATCTTGCATTGCCTCAACAGTTTGATCCGGCCTAGCTGATCAAACGCAGTCCATATTGACAGTCATGCCGCGGTGGCGGTTAGAAATTCAGGCGCACTGCGCCGTATCTTTGTCAGAATGTTATGCGCCCTTGTGAGCGGATTCTGGCTGATTCAGTGCGTAAAATAAGGATGTACATAAGAATGCTTCTTGAAAAAGTGTTGGAAATTGGTTTGCTCACCGCTGGCACAAGCTTCGCATTTAATGCTCTCATCGTCGGTTCGCAACGCTGGCATGGAAAGCTGACGCACGATCACGATCTGGGCAGCGTACAAAAAGTACACACGACCGCCGTTCCCCGCATCGGCGGCCTCGGTGTGATGGCTGGCCTGTTATGCGGGATTGGCGCGTTCATGTATGCGTCGCCCGATCATTTGAATGACACCCAGCTGAGCCTGATTATGCTGCTGCTGTGCGCCAGCGTTCCGGCATTCGTGGCCGGCGTCGTGGAAGACTTCACCAAGAAGGTGTCGGTGCGCATGCGTCTCGTCGCCACGGTCGCCAGCTCGCTGCTGGCCAGCGCTTTGCTCGGCGCGACCCTTGGCGACCTGAATATCTGGGGCGTCGACAGCCTGCTGGTGTACACACCGATTGCCATCATGGTGACCGCGATCATCGTTGCGGGCGCGGCCAATGCGGTGAATATCATCGACGGCTTCAATGGCCTGTCGAGCAGCACGATCGTATTGATGTCGGCTGGCCTTGGCGCCATCGCCTGGCAACACGGCGACGGCTTCGTCATGACCCTGGCCGCCCTGAGCGCGGGCGCCTCGGCCGGCTTCTTCCTGCTGAACTACCCGGCAGGTAAATTATTCCTGGGTGATGGCGGCGCGTATTTCCTGGGTTTCTGGGTTGCCGAGATGGCTGTGCTGCTGCTGGCCCGCCATACCGAAATCAATGCATGGCAAGTGCTGGGTGTCTGCGCTTACCCGATTATCGAAGTCCTGTTCAGTATTTACCGCCGCCGCTTTATCCAGAATGTGAGTCCTGGCGCGCCGGATGCCTTGCACCTGCATACGCTCGTGTTCCGCCGCGTGGTGTTCAAGCACGTGCGGCACAACGCGGACCGCTCGTGGATGCGCAATGCCGGCGTGGTCTGGTTCATCAGCCCGGTGGTCGCACTCTGCATCGCCGCCAGTGTATTCCTGGGCGATACGGTGTCCAGCGCCATTGTCCTGGTCTTGATCCAACTGGCCCTGTACGTGGCGGCCTATGGCCGCGTGGTGCGCGGACGCTGGAGCGTCCGTCCGCGCCGCCCGGCACTGCTGAATGTCGCCGAGCTCGACGTCGACGACGTCAGCACCGTCAGCTGATTGCGCCACACGGCATTTGCACCGTTAGATAAATAAAAAAGAGCCGCGTCGATCAACACGACGCGGCTCTTTTTTCATTGAATGTTCCTGGATGTCGGTTCAGCGGCGCCAGCCTCCGGTCCACCAGCGCTGGAACCAGATGGCCCAGTGCAGGAGCAGGCCGCCACCGAACAGATAGTCGGCAACCGCACCCGCCTTGAGCGCGGCGGCCATCACGCCGGCAATCAGGAAAAGGGTTCTCAGAAGAGGAACCGCGCGATCGATTCGCTCGCAATAATGCGAAACGGCGACAATAACCTCGGACGAATCCGGCAGCGGGCGCTTTGGCAATCTCGTTTTCATTTTTTACCTCTCAGATGGGTCGCCGAAAGTCGTTTCCTTGTTCAAATAGAGTCTAGCATGCCCCGGACACATTTCGTTACAATCTTATAGAATTAGCGATTTCGATATATTGTCTTTCTCGCTCAACTACAACAAACACGCTCGCCTGCCTGAATTTGCTCAATTCATGACGCCAGCCGCTATCTTTCAATGCAGGGACGTAAAAACGGGAAGCGCACAAGCATGAAGATTCTCCTGCTTGGAAAAGACGGCCAGGTTGGCTGGGAGCTGCAACGCGCGCTGGCGCCGCTGGGCGAATTGCGCGCGCTCGGCCGCGCCGACGCCGACTTGGCGCACCCCGAGACGCTGCGCGCGCCGATCGCCGCCTTCGGCCCGGACGTGATCGTCAACGCCGCCGCCTATACGGCCGTCGACAAGGCCGAGAGCGACGCCGCCACGGCCCGCAGCGTCAATGCGCTGGCCCCCGGCGTGCTGGCCGAGGAAGCCGCGGCGCAGCGGCGCCTGGCTGGTGCATTACTCGACCGACTATGTGTTCGACGGAACGAAAGAGGGCGCCTGGGTCGAAGACGATCCGACCAATCCGCTGTCGGTCTACGGCCGCACCAAGTGCGAAGGCGAGGAGCGCTATCCGGGCCGCCGGCGCGCGCCACCTGATCCTGCGCACCAGCTGGGTCTTCGCGGCGCGCGGCGGCAACTTCGCGAAAACCATGCTGCGCCTGGCAAGGGAGCGCGACCAGCCTGGAGGTCGTCGCCGACCAGCATGGCGCGCCGACCGGCGCCGCGCTGGTCGCCGACGCCACCGCGCTGGCGCTGCACCGCCTGCGCGATGCCGGCCCGGCGGCGCGACGCCATGTCCGGCACCTATCACCTGGCGGCGGCCGGCGCCACCACCTGGCATGGCTATGCGCAGCACCTGCTGGCCCAGGCGCTGGCGCAGGGCGCCCGGCTGCAGGGCGAGGCCGCAGCGCGGTGCTGCCGGTCGCCAGCGCGCATATCCGACCCCGGCCGCGCGGCCGCGCAATTCGCGCCTCGACACGCGCCTGTTCGAAACCACTTTCGGCTTGCGCATGCCGGACTGGCGCGACCACGTCGATCGACTCGTTGCCGAGCTGGCGGCGGACGGGCCAATTATGAAATGTTTTGTGAAAGCGACTCGTTTTCCGATGAACGCCGTTCCCCTTGCCATTCCCGACGTCGTCCTGTTCGAGCCCCGCGTCTTCGGCGACGAGCGCGGCTTCTTTTTCGAAAGCTTTCATCAGCGCCGATTCGAGGACGCCATCGGGCGCGAAGTGCGTTTCGTCCAGGACAATCACTCGAAATCCGCGGCCAGGGTGCTGCGCGGCCTGCATTACCAGCTGCACCAGCCCCAGGGCAAGCTGATCCGCGTCATCGCAGGGCAGCGTGTTCGACGTCGCCGTCGATATCCGCCAGGGCTCGCCCAGCTTCGGCCAGTGGGTCGGCGAAGTCCTCAGCGCGGAGAACAAGAAGCAGCTGTGGGTGCCGGAAGGGTTCGCCCACGGCTTCCTGGTGCTCTCCGCGTCGGCCGAATGCCTCTACAAGAGCACCGACTACTACGCGCCCGAACACGAGCGCTGCATTGCCTGGAACGATCCGGCGCTGGCGATCGCCTGGCCGCTCGACGGCGCGCCGCGTGCTGTCGGCAAAGGACGAGCAGGGCCTGCCGCTGGCCCTGGCGGAGGTCTTCGCCTGAGCGGCGGCCGTCGAATTGGCGGCGCTTTCCCTCCCTGTTCCCCATATAGCCCTACGGCAATACCGGCGATAATCCCGTCCTGGATTGGTGTAATGGCGAACGGGGAAGCGGGATATGGCAGGCGATAGCGACGCGGAAAAGACAGAAGACGCATCCCCCAGAAGACTGGAGAAGGCGCGCGAGGACGGCGACGTTCCGCGCTCGAAGGAACTGGCGACCTTCGCCGTCCTGATGACGGCCGGCGCCGGCCTCTGGACCACCGGCGGCAACCTGGCCGGCCACCTGTCGACCATGCTGGCCTCGAGCCTGTCGCTCACCCGCGAGCAAATCTACAATCCCACCGTCCTGATCGAACGCATCACGAACGACATCG
This sequence comes from uncultured beta proteobacterium, assembly GCA_963729765.1. Taxonomy (GTDB): domain Bacteria; phylum Pseudomonadota; class Gammaproteobacteria; order Burkholderiales; family Burkholderiaceae_D; genus Telluria. Next base: position 174,975 of record CAVSPL010000001.1, read on the forward strand.
GCGGCGTGCTGCTGGCCTGCCTGCCGCTGGCGCTGGCCATCATGCTGGTCGCGCTGGCCGCGCCGATGGCGATCGGCGGCTTCAATTTCACGTCCAAAGCCTTCATGCCGAACTTCGGCAAGCTCAACCCGATCAGCGGACTCGGCAACATCTTTTCGGCGAACGCGCTGGTCGAACTGTTAAAAGCCGTCGCCAAGACGGTGCTGGTCGGCTGCGTCGCCTACATCGTCGTCATGAGCGAGAAGGAAGCCGTGCTCGGGCTGGCGGTCGAGCCGCTGGGCGCCGGCACCGGCCACGTGGCCGACCTGATCGCGCATGCCTTCCTCTTCATCGTCGGTTCGCTCGGCGTCGTCGCCCTGATCGACGCGCCTTACCAGATGTGGCATTACAGCAATAAGCTGAAGATGACGCGCCAGGAAATGATCCAGGAATCGAAGGAATCGGACGGCAATCCCCAGATCAAAGGGAAGATTCGCCAGATGCAGCGGCAAATGGCGCGCAACCGCATGATGCAGAATGTGCCCACTGCCGACGTCGTGGTGACCAACCCGACCCACTATGCGGTGGCGCTGAAGTACACGGACGGGCAGGGCGGCGCGCCGCGCGTCGTGGCCAAGGGCGCCGACGAGGTGGCCGCCAAGATCCGCGAACTGGCGCGCGAGCACAAGGTGGCGCTGCTCGAAGCCCCGGCCCTGGCCCGTGCCCTGTACAAGCACACCGAGATCGACGACGAAATTCCCGAGAAGCTGTACTCGGCGGTGGCCGAAGTGCTGGCGTATGTGTTCCAGCTGCGTAACTACAGCAAGGGCGCCGGCCAGTATCCGGATCGCCCGACCAGCTTGCCGGTGCCGCCGGAGATGGACCCGCTGAACCCTGCCTCACAAGTAAAACCCGATAACGGAGCCGTTTGATGAATAGTTTGAGACTGCCTGGCTGGATGAGCGGCATCGGCGCCAAGGGCAATGCCCTGGCGGCGCCGATCCTGATCATCCTGCTGCTGGCGATGATGATCCTGCCGCTGCCGGCCTTCATCCTCGACCTGTTCTTCAGCTTCAATATCGCGCTGTCGGTGATCGTGCTGCTGACCGCGCTGTACACGGTGCGCCCGCTCGACTTCATGGCCTTCCCGGCGATCCTGCTGGTGTCGACCATGCTGCGCCTGTCGCTCAACGTCGCCTCGACCCGTATCGTCCTGACCGAAGGCCACACCGGCGGCGCCGCGGCCGGCAAGGTCATCGAAGCCTTCGGCCACTTCCTGATCGGCGGCAACTACACGGTCGGTATCGTCGTGTTCGTCATTCTCACCATCATCAACTTCACCGTCGTCACCAAGGGTGCGGGCCGGATCGCCGAAGTCGGCGCGCGCTTCGCGCTGGACGCGATGCCGGGCAAGCAGATGGCGATCGACGCCGACCTGAACGCCGGCATGATCGCCGAGCCGGAAGCGCGCAAGCGCCGTACCGAAGTGGCGCAGGAAGCCGAATTCTACGGCGCGATGGACGGCGCCTCGAAATACGTCAAGGGCGACGCCGTGGCCGGCATCATGGTCACGCTGATCAACGTCATCGGCGGCCTGATCGTCGGCGTGGTGCAGCACGACATGAGCGCCGGCGACGCGGCCAAGACCTACACGCTGCTGGCCATCGGTGACGGCCTGGTGGCGCAGATTCCATCGCTGATCATCTCGATCGCGGCCGGTATGGTCGTCTCGCGCGTGGCCAACGAGCAGGACATCGGCGGCCAGATGATCGGCCAGCTGTTCGCCAAACCCGAAGTGCTGTACATCACCGGCGGCATCATCGCCGGCATGGGCCTGATCCCGGGCATGCCGAACCTGGTGTTCCTGCTGCTGGGCGGCGTGCTGGGCGGCAGCGGCTATCTGCTGGCCAAGCGCGCCCGCAATGCGCCGGAGCGCGAAGCGGAAGCGGCCGCCGTTGAGGCCGCCGCGGGCGCGGAGCGTTCGCGGCGCGGCCGAGACCGAAGAAGCGACCTGGCAGGACATCATGCCGGTCGACACGCTGGGCCTGGAAGTGGGCTACCGCCTGATTCCCCTGGTCGACAAGACGCAGGGCGGCGAGCTGCTCAAGCGCATCAAGGGCATCCGCAAGAAATTCGCCCAGGAAGTCGGCTTCCTGGCGCCGCCGGTGCACATCCGCGACAACCTGGAACTCAAACCGTCGGCCTACCGCATCACCCTCAAGGGCGTGGAAGTGGGCACCGGCGAGGCGATCAACGGCCAGTTCCTGGCGATCAATCCGGGCATGGCCAGCGGCACGCTGCCGGGCCAGGTCACGACCGATCCGGCCTTTGGTTTGCCGGCCGTGTGGATCGAAGCGAGCATGCGCGACGAAGCGCAGAACCTGGGCTATACCGTGGTCGACGCCGGCACCGTGGTGGCGACCCACTTGAACCACTTGATCACGACCCACGCCTCGGAACTGCTGGGCCGCCTGGAAGTGCAGGCGCTGCTGGATCACCTGGGCAAGGAAACGCCGAAACTGGTCGAAGACCTGGTGCCGAAAGTGGTGTCGCTGGCGACGCTGCAGAAAGTGCTGCAGAACCTGCTGGTCGAAGGCGTGCACATCCGCGACATGCGCACCATCATCGAGACCCTGTCGGAGCATGCCGGCGTGCAGGACCCGAGCGACCTGACGGCGCTGGTACGGATTGCCCTGGGCCGCGCGATCGTGCAGCAGCTGTTCCCGGGCACCAACGAGTTGTCGGTGATGACCCTGGACAACCGCCTCGAGCGCTTGCTGATGCAGGCGCTGGGTGCGGGCGGCGACGGCACCGGCATCGAGCCGGGCCTGGCCGACACCATCGCCCAGCAGGCGCACAATGCGGCGCAGCAGCAGGAAGCGATGGGGCACACGCCGGTGCTGCTGGTGCCGGGCCCGCTGCGCGTGCTGCTCTCGCGCTTCCTGCGCCGCGCACTGCCGCAGCTGAAGGTCTTGTCGCATTCGGAGATTCCGGAGACCAAGACGATTCGCGTCACCAGCCTGGTCGGCGCGGGTTAACGTGTCATGTAGGACGCGTGGACGGCTGCCGCAGCGTCCAACCCGTACGTCGAACCCACCGCTTTATCTCATCTAAATCGAATTAACCCACTTTCCCCATCCTTTTCCCCCGATGGTTGCTTCACGGCATCGTCAATAATCTATCCCATAGACCGGCTGCGTGCGTGCCGGTACCAATCGAATAGAGCAGTGCGGAGAATAAGATGAATGTGAAGAAATTTACAGCGGCAACATCCCGGGAAGCCTTGCGCAAGGTGCGCGATGCGCTCGGCCCCGATGCCGTCATCCTCTCGAACCGTCCCGTCGACGGCGTCGTCGAAATCCTGGCGCTCGACAACGACGACGTCGCCTCGCTGTCCGCCCCCGCGCCCGGTTCCGAGATGTCCCAGCCGGCGCCGCGCCTCGACCTGAACGCCTTCGACGCCGAAGCCCCGGCCTTCGTGAACCGCCGCAGCGCCGCGCCCGCCGCCGCCACCCCGGAACAGATCTACGCCAGCCGCCGCGCCCAGCCGCGCCGGAATCGCCAGCCAGCTTCACAGCCGCCGCGCCGCGCAAGACACCGAATTCGCCGCCGAACACAGCTACGCCAACCGCCGCGCGCCCCAGCCCGAGCCGGCCTTCGACATGAACGCGATGACCTCGATGATGTCGGCCGCGATCGCCCAGGCCAAGGAATCGGCCGCGCAAGAGATGAGCGGCATGATGAGCGAACTGCGCGCCATGCGCGGCATGATGGAATCCCAGCTGGCCGAACTGTCCTGGAGCGGCACCCAGGCGCGCGAGCCGCAAAAGGCGGTCGTGCTGCGCGAAATGCTGGCCGCCGGCTTTTCCGCCTCGCTGTCGCGCTACCTGATCGACAAGATGCCGGCCAACAAGGATGCGGCCGAAGCGATGCGCTGGATTAAGACCGTGCTGGCGCGCAACCTGACCACCATGGCCGACGAAGACACGCTGCTCGACAAGGGCGGCGTGTTCGCCCTGGTCGGCCCGACCGGCGTCGGCAAGACCACCACCACCGCCAAACTGGCCGCGCGCTGCGTGATGCGCCACGGCCCGGAAAAGCTGGCCCTGATCACCACCGACGCCTACCGTATCGGCGGCCACGAGCAGCTGCGCATCTACGGCAAGATCCTGGGCGTGATGGTGCACTCGGTGAAGGACGAAGCCGACCTGCGCATCGCCCTGAAAGAGCTCAAGAACAAGCACACCGTGCTGATCGACACCATCGGCATGTCGCAGCGCGACCAGATGGTGACCGAACAGGTCGCCATGCTGACGGGCGCCGGCGCCGACGTCAAACGCCTGCTCTGCCTGAACGCGACCTCGACCAACGAAACCCTGGCCGAAGTCGTGCGCGCCTACCAGGGCAGCGGCCTGCACGGCTGCATCATGACCAAGCTCGACGAAGCCGCCTCGATCGGCAACGTGCTCGACGTCGTGATCCGCCAGAAACTGAATCTGCATTACATCTCGAACGGCCAGCGCGTGCCGGAAGACCTGCACCTGGCCGACCGCGCGATGCTGGTCGACCGCGCCTTCCGCAGCCGCCGCGATGCCGCGAACAATATCGACGATGCCGACCTGCCGCTGATGATGGCCGGCACGAGCAACCTGAACCGCGACGAGAGCCTGCGCGAGGTGCGCCTTGGCTAGTTTCGATTTCGACCAGGCCGAAGGCCTGCGCCGGATGCTGGCCGGCCCCCAGCCACGCATCGTCACCTTTCTCTCCGCCACGCCGTCCGACGACAAGGGCGCGATGCTGGTCAACCTGGGCGCCTCGCTGGTCCAGGGCGGCAACGAAGTGCTGATCGTCGACGCCTGCCAGCGCGACTATGGCGTTGCCCGCCGCCTGGAAATGGAACGCCATGTCAGCCTGCTGCAGGTGGCGCGCCAGGAATGCGCGCTGAACCAGGTGGTGCAGAGCGCGCCCCAGGGTTTCAACGTGGCGCTGCTGGCGCGCGACGGCGAGGCGCCGGCCAGCTGGCAGCGACGAAGCGCGCCGCCTGTCGAAAGCCTTCGATGTGCTGGTGAAAAAGCAGGGCGGCATCGTCATCGTCGATGGCGAACTGAACCGCGACGGCGGCTTCGCCGTGCCGCTGCTGGCCGACTCGGAAATCGTGATCCAGGTGTCGACCAGCGCGACCTCGATCACGAATGCGTATGGCCTGATCAAGCGCCTGGCGCAGGAATTCGGGCGGCGTCCGTTCGGCATCCTGGTCACCGGCGCCACCGAGGCCGAGGCGAAAGTGGTTTACGATAATATGTCGGCGGCAGCAAGCCGTTACCTTGCAGTAACGTTGAGCTCGATGGGCTCGGTACCGGCCGACGAATACCTGCACCGCGCCGCGCGTCTGGGACGCTCGGTGGTCGATGCCTTCCCGCATGGCCGGGGCCTCGGTGGCCTTCCGCCAACTGGCCGGGCGCTTTGCGCTGCCAGGGATGACGCGCGGTGCGCATTTTGGTTCCTGAGAAAAAAGAACAAGCATGTATACCGTCAAAGGGAAAGCGGACAAGAACCACCTCCTCACCGAGCACGCGCCGCTCGTGAAGCGCCTCGCGCATCAGATGAAGGCGAAGCTGCCGCCTTCGGTCGAGGTGGACGACCTGATCCAGGCCGGCATGATGGGCTTGCTCGACGCCATCAACCGCTACGAAGACAACCACGGCGCCCAGTTCGAGACCTATGCCGTGCTGCGCATCCGCGGCGCCATGGTCGACGAACTGCGCAGCAACGACTGGATGCCGCGCAGCACGCGCTCGACCATGAAGAAGGTCGAGACGGCGATGACCTCGCTGCAGCAGAAGCTCGGGCGTCCGCCGACCGAGCTCGAGGTGGCGAAATCGCTCGACATCCCGCTCTCGGACTACCAGGAAATGCTGTTCGAAGGCGGCGGCCACCAACTCGTGTATTACGAAGATTTCCACGATGAAGACGGCAACGACAGCTTCCTCGACCGCTATGCCGTGTCCGACGACGACCCGCTGCGCGCGCTGCTCGACACCGACTTCCGCTCGGCCGTGATCGAGGCGATCGACGCCTTGCCGCCGCGCGAGAAGATCCTGATGGGCCTGTATTACGAAGAAGAACTGAACCTGAAGGAAATCGGTGCGGTGCTCGGCGTGTCCGAATCGCGCGTCTCGCAACTGCATACGCAAGCGGTGGCCCGCATGCGCGCCACCCTCAAGGAAAAGCTGTGGACTTCGCCAGCCTGATCGGCCTGGGCCTCGCCCTGGCCGGTCTCTTGGTCGGGCATACGCTCGACGGCGGGCGCTTCGCGTCGCTGATCCAGCCGGCGGCCTTTGCGATCGTCGTGGTCGGCACCTTCGGCGCCGTGCTGCTGCAATCGGAAGCGCGCACCTTCACGGCGCGGCATGCGCATGCTGCGCTGGGTGTTTTTCCCGCCGAAAGAGCCGGCGCCAGCCGCTGTCGCGCGAAATCACGCTGTGGAGCCATACGGCGCGCCGCGACGGCCTGCTGTCGCTCGAGCAGTACATGGTCTACCCGCGACCTGTTCGTGCAGAAGGGCTTGCGCCTGGTGGTCGACGGCATCACGCCGGAGAAGATCCGCGGCCTGCTGGAAACGGAAATCACCGCCATCGAATTCGCCGAACGCCAGGCCGCGCGCGTCTGGGAATCGGCCGCCGGCTACGCGCCGACGATCGGCATCCTGGGCGCCGTGCTGGGCCTGATCCACGTGATGGAAAACCTGTCCGATCCGGCGCGCCTGGGTTCCGGCATCGCGGTGGCCTTTGTCTCGACCGTGTACGGCGTCGGGCTGGCCAACCTGTTCTTCCTGCCGGTCGGGAACAAGCTCAAAGCGATCGTCGCCGACCAGGTGGCGCAGTACGAAATCCTGCTCGAAGTGTTCCACGATCTCGCCAGCGGCAACCACACGCGCGTGGTCGAGGAACGCGTGGCGAGCCTGCTGGCGAAGCGCTGACATGGCCACGCAAGCGCTACGACGAAAGCGGCGAAAGCCACGACCGCTGGCTGATTTCCTACGCCGACTTCATCACGCTGCTGTTCGCCTTCTTTGTCGTGATGTACGCCGTGTCGGTCGTCAACGTCGGCAAGTACAAGGTGCTGTCGGATGCGCTCGGCGACGCCTTCGGCGGCCGGCCCGAGACGCCGCAGGCCAGCACCACCATCGAACAACTTCCCCTGACTAACCTGATCGCACGCAAGCGCGCGGAAGCCGCGCGCCGCGAACGCGAGCGCCTGAACACCCTGGCGCGCGAACTGAATGCCTCGCTGGCGCCGCTGGTCAAGAACGGCCAGGTGCGCGTGACCCAGACCGGGCGCGGGGTGACGGTCGAGATCAATGCCAAAGTCCTGTTCGAGGAAGGGCAGGCTGCGCTGGGCGGCGAGGCGCGCGCCACGCTGGGCGCGGTCGCCACCTTGCTGCGGAACGATCCGCATGCGATCCAGGTCGAAGGGCATACCGACAACGTCAGGATTGCGAACCCGGCGTTTCCGTCGAACTGGGAATTGTCGGCCGTGCGCGCGAGCAGCGTGGTGCGCCTGTTCATCGAGGGCGGGGTGGCCGAGGGGCGGCTGACGGCGGTCGGGCACGGGGCGAATTTGCCGGTTGCGCCGAATACGGACGAGGCGGGCAGGGCGCGGAACCGTCGGGTCGCGGTGACCATCCTGGCGGCCTTGCCGACTGACGCAGCGGCGAAATAAAATTTCAATATTGCCGCTTGTTTGAAATATTGTTTCACTGCTCTGCGCACCCTTGGTTTTTCGCTCCTGCGCCCGCACAATGGGCGACACAACCATACGGAGCTGACAATGCAGCGCAGACCCTTCCTGCTGGCCGCCCTCGGCGCGCTCAGCCTTCCTGCCCCTGTTCGCGGGCGCCGCCGGAGAACCGACCGTGAGCGTCAAACACAGCATCGACATCGAACCAACGCCGCCCGGCAAGGTGCTGGTCGAACTGACATTCGACAACCAGGGCAAGACCACGGTCTGGATTCCGCGCGAACTGGCGGCGGGCGATGAATTGACGGGCGCGCGTTTCGACGTGCGCGACGCCGGCGGCAAGCCGGTCGATTACACGGGCAAGATGGTCAAGCGCGCCGCGCTGACCAGCGCCGACTACCAGGCGCTCGAGCCCGGCAAGATGCTGATGAACACGATCGACATCACGAAAACCTATGCGTTCGGAAGGGCCGGCACAACTACAACATCGGCTATAGCCGGCCCGGTGCTGGCGGACATCAAACAGCTCGACAAGGCCGGACGGAGTTTCCCGCGCGGCCTGTCGTCCTTCATTCTACGACCGGCTTAAATAAGCCGCGGCTTAGTTCAGCGCCGGGGTGTTCTCGGCGAAGTACTCGTGCGAGTCGGCATTGTCGATGGCCTGGGTCGGATTGCTGATCGCCAGGCTGGCGGCGCCGCTTTGACCATACACGTGGTCGTCGGTGCCGGCGACCACGTTGAAGTGGCTCATCTCATGCACCAGGGTGCCGCCCTTCGAGTCGGTGCCGGTCAGTCGGCGCCGTCCAGAACGCCTTGCAGACATAGATGCGGTACGGCTGGGTCGGGTACACGTAGGCGTAATAGCTCTGCTTGCAGCCGCAATCGACCACCACCGACTTGTTGTCGAAGGCATCCTTGATGGCCGTGTAGTGCGACTTGACGGTCGACTGGCGCGAGGACGTGACGGCGCCGAACCACTTCGTGTAGCGCGGGCCCATGGTCGTTTGCGCCATGTAGGTGACCGAACCGTTCGACATCGTCTTCGCGGCCGAGATCGCCGAGGCGATCGTCGTCTGCTGCGAGGCGGTGCACGAGGCGTAGCTCAGGCCCTGCCGGTGCGGGCTGCATGCCGCCGCCTTGCTTGAGGCCTTCATGATCGGCGATTCGGCGCCGCGCGGCAGGCGGCCGTCGATGTAGACGCGCGCCGCGTCCGACTGCAGTTCGCCGATGTCGCTGGCGGCGGCAGCCGTGGCGCGGCCGTTATTGGCTGGCAGGAACAGGTCCGGCGACGCGGTGCGGTACTGGATGGCGTAGTCGCCGCTCACGCTCAGGTCGTACAGCGCCGACAGTTCCACCTTCACCGTGTGCGAGGCGCCCGGTTTCAACACATAGTAATCGGCCTGGGTCGGTTTGCCGCGCTTGATCATGGCGCCGGTATAGGCCACCTTGGCGCCGTCGCGCGTGATGTCGAACAGCGGCGCGGAAAGGCCGTCGAAGGGCGTGCGCGCCTTGAGCACGTATTGCGGGGAGGACGAGGTGTTGGTCATGGTGACCTTGACCACCACGTCGTCGCTGGCGCCGAGGGCGGCCTTTTCAGGCTCGACGGTCACTTTGACGCCGTTCGACCCTGCATGCGCGCCGACGGCGACGCTCAATGCTGCGATACCGAATGCCGACTTCCAGATGCTGTTCAAGCTCATGTGTTTCTCCGTAGGTGTTTGTCGTGGCCTGGTTGGCCATTTTTTTGACAAGTTTTCGCAGGAAACTTGATATGGATCTAGCGAAAACTCATCCCCATACTGGCGAATTCATGAGCTCAGGGCAATGCAAATCGGATCATGTGTGGCTTGCATTTGCGAAAAAGTAACAATCCTGCATTTTGTTTAAGTCGCGCTGGATTTCTTTTTCGCCTCGTGCTAGCGCATATTGACGAAGGTCAATTGAGCGGCGGCGAATTCTCCCCGAAGTATTCATGCGAATCGGCGTTGTTGATGGCCCGCTGCGGCGCCGTGCGCGCCATCTCGGCCGCGCCTTGCTGGCCATACACGTGGTCGTCGGTGCCGGCGACGATGTCGAAATGGCTCATCTCGTGCAGCAGGGTGCCGCCTTTCGAATCGGTGCCCGTCATCGGCGCGGTCCAGAAGGCATTGCAGACATAGATCGTGTAGGGCTGGGCCGGGTAGACATAGGCGAAATAATCCTCGTCGCAGCCGCAGTCGACTTTGACCGGTTTGGTCTCGAAGGCATCCTTGATGGCCGTGAAGTGCTGGTTGACCGTGCCCTGGCGCGCCGCGTCGAGGGCGCCGAACCAGTTGGTATAGCGCTGGCCCTGTTCCTTGCCGCTGGTCAGGTAGGCGTGGCCGCTGGCGGCCATCGCGCTGCCGGCGGCGAGCGCGTCGGCGATCGTCGTTTGCTGGGCGTTCGAGCAGTTGGCGTAGCTCAGGCCGCTGCCGGCGGGGGCGGCCAGCAGCTGCATCGCCGTGCCGCGCGGCAGGCGGCCCTCGATGAAGATGGCGGCCGTGTTCGAGACGATGCCGCCGGGCTCCTGGCGATGCTCGCCGGCGCCGCGTCGCGGTAGCGCACCGCATAGGCGCCGGTGGCGGCCATGTCGTAGGTGCTTGAGAGTTCGACGCGCGCGCTGCGGGTCTCGCCGGGCGCCAGCAGCAGGGTATCGGCCTCGCCCGGCGGCGCGCGTTTCACCTTGCGGCCGAGGTAGCGCACCGGCTGGCCGTCGCGGGTGATGTCGAACAGCGGCGGCTTCTTCCGGGCCGAAGGGCGTGCGGCCGGTGGCGATGCGTCGGGCGTCGTGCCGGTATTGGCCAGGGTGACGGTCACCGTGACGTCGTCGCGCTTGCCGAGGGTGGGGCGGTCGGGCGTGATGGTGACGCTGATGTCGGCGTGGGCGGGCTGGGAGGCGGCGGGCGCCGCCAGCAGGGTGGTGGCGACCAGGTAGTTGGTGCGGTGCATGGATTCCTCCGTCAGAGATATGACAATCAGGAATACTTTCCGCTTGTTAGCAGTGCGACGCTTGCGCTTCGGCAAGGTTTTATTGGATGGGTCACGCCAGCGCCAGAAAAACAACGGCCGCATCGAGCGGCCGTTATTCGGAGAAACAGGTACTGAATTAACCCACCACGAAGCGCCTCGACGGCGCACTCCCGAAGGTCTGCCCCTTGGCCCCGTACAGCGTCGAATCCGCCGCACCCGCCGTCGGCGTGCGCAGGGCATTGAGCACGGTCTGGTTATGCGCCATCTGCCGGTTGATCAGCATGCCATTGACGCGGTTCAGTTCTTTTGCTTCGAGCGTGAGCGCCAGCAGCTGCTCCCAGGCTGCCGTACGGAGGGATCGTCGCCCTGCGTCGCCAGCCAGGGTTCCATGCCCGCTTCCGAGGCCATGAAGCCGGCCGCCGGCCAGCGCGCCGTGGCGCTGTCGCGACAGTTGGGCCAGCTCCTGCACCAGCACGCGTCTTGCGTGGGGTCAGGCCGTGCCAGGGCGTCCGCATCCGCCGCCACCAGGAATTGCTGTTCCTGCTTCATCAGTTCCACCAGCGCGCTGATGCGCTCGTGTTCGACGGGGAGGGTGGCGTCTGGACGGGTCATGGATCGTTATCGGTTGCGTGAGTGGAGCAGGTCGCGCACGGTGTCGAGCAAGCCGTCCGCGATTCGTTCGGAATTGACCTGGAATTGCCCATCGGCGATTGCCAGTTTGATACGTTCAACTTTTTTGGCATCGAACACCTGGCTGCCGCTGCGACACGCCGCTGGCCGCCAGCCCTTGCGAGGACAGGCGGACGCTGTCGGTCTGCGCCGGGGTGCGCCGTTGCCGCGGCCTTTTCGGCCTGCTTGGCATTGGCTGCCGTGGTGTTCGTCAGCTGCTGGGCTTGCGCCCCTTTGAGGGTATCGTTAATTTTCACAGCATCATCCTTCTCTGTTCGGAGCAGGAACTCCGGGATCTGCAAGGTGTAACGGCTGTTCGCCGACAAACTTTAGCGCGATCCTGAAACAAAAGAAGGTTTTTTTTACAACGCCACTTCCACGATGCCGCCATTCGCGCGCCGTGCCGCTGATGATCGGCCCCGCGCGGGGTGCGTACCTGCACCACCTGGCCCTCGCCGGCATTCCCGATCGCCTTGCCTTCGCCCGAGACCGAAAAATTCTCGCCGCGCGAAATAATCCGCACCGCCTGGTTCTGCTGCACCACCGGTTTGCTCTTCAGGGAATCGAGCCGCAGCGGCGTGCCGGCCGGCAGCGACACCGTCGGCGTGCGGCCGATCGCCTGCTCGATGTCGGTGATGATCCCGTTCGGCATGGCCGCGATATCGCCCTGCATGGTCGCCAGCTGGCCGGCCTCGATCGCCTGGCCCTGGGCCAGCGGCACGGCGGCGGCCACGTACTCGGCCACCACGCTCACCTGCGCCTGCAGGAACATCGTCCACACGGGCGCCGTGCAGCGCACGCCGACCGTGGTCTTGCCCCAGGGGCGGGCGCCCGGTTGCTGGAAGGCTTCCGGCGCCGGGCAGGCGGCCAGCGCCAGGCGCGGGTCGACCGCGCCGACTTTAATGGTGACCTTGCCCGGCTGGCCGGCGCTCTGCGTTTGCAGATAGCTTTCGGCGAGTTTGCGCAGCGCGGCGCCGTCCTGGCGCGGCGCCGCCCTGGGCGAAGGCCAGCGGGGTGGCGAGTAATAACAATGCGAACAACTTGAACATGGCAGACAGCCCTTTCACGATGGCTGCCATCTTAGGCGTGTTGATGCCGCAGTGAAACTTTGAATAGGGGGGGTATTGAGGGCCTGATCCTTCGATGGGCTAGTGTTGCTCAAACGTATGATTCACGCTGTCCCAACAAGAAATCAGCCCGGAGGCGGCATGATCGGCAAACTCGACAACTACTTACGCTTCAACGAATCGGCGCTCTCGCTGCGCGCCCAGCGCCAGGAACTGATCGCGTCCAACATCGCGAATGCCGACACGCCCAACTTCAAGGCGCGCGACATCGATTTCGCCAGCGCCATGCAGGGCGCGCTGGCGAAGGCGCAACCCGGGCACTGCGCTGGCCGCCACCAATAAGGGCCACATCCAGCCCGCGGCCGACGGCAAGGCGCTGCCCGACGGCACGCCGGTGCTGTATCGCGGCGTGGTGCAGGGCGCGGTCGACGGCAATACGGTCGACATGGACGTCGAGCGCAACCAGTTTGCCGACAACGCGCTGCGCTACGAAGCCGGCATCACGATGATCAACCACCAGATCCGCGGCCTGATGGCGGCGATCCAGAACGGTCAATAATAATCATGTCCCTATTTAATATCTTCAACGTCTCCGGCTCGGCCATGAGCGCCCAGGCCCAGCGCCTGAACACGGTGGCCAGCAACCTCGCCAACGTCGACAGCGCCACGTCCTCCACCGGCGAAGCCTACCGCGCCAAGCAGGTCGTGTTCGAGGCGGTGCCGATGGCCACCGGCGGCACCGGCGTCAAGGTCAAGGAAGTCGTCAACGACCCGTCGCCGCTGAAGCAGGTCTACGACCCGAAGCATCCGATGGCCGACGAAAAGGGCTATGTCTCGATGCCGAACGTGAACCCGGTGGACGAGATGGTCAATATGCTGTCGGCCTCGCGCTCCTACCAGAACAACGTCGAAACGATGAACGCGGCCAAGAGCATGCTGCTCAAAACCCTCACCCTCGGTCAATAATTACCATGTCCACCGTCAATACCACCGCCAGCGCCGGCACCTCGATCACCGACCTGATGTCGACCATGAACGCCAAGAAGCCGGACAGCACCGACAGCGTGCAGGCCGATACCGACAAGTTCATGACGCTGCTGGTGACGCAGCTGAAGAACCAGGATCCGCTGAACCCGCTCGACAACGCCCAGGTGACCAGCCAGCTGGCCCAGCTGCAGACCGTGACCGGCGTGAACAAACTGAACGAAACGCTGGAGACGCTCAAGTCGAGCTACCAGTCGACCGAGGCGATGTCGGCCACCAACCTGATCGGCCATGGCGTGCTGGTCGAGGGCAACAAGCTGAACCTGGTGGGCGGCAAATCGGTGTTCGGCGTCGAGCTGGCCACCGCCGCCGACAACGTGCAGGTGATCGTCACCGATCCGCGCACCGGCAAGGATGTCGCCACGATCGAGCTCGGCGCGCTCGATGCCGGCGCCGTGCCGCTGGCCTGGGACGGCAGCAGCGACAGCGTCGACGCCGCGCTGCTGGCCGACGGCAAATACAGCTTCCGCGTGGTTGCCACCCAGGGCGGCCAGCCGCTGACCGATGTCAAAGCCCTTGACACTCGACACGGTCGCCAGCGTCAGCACGAATGGCAAGGACGGCGTCAAGCTGAACCTCGCCGGGGCAGGGGCCATCACCCTGGCCGATATCAAACAAGTCCTGTAAGCTCCAATCACTTATACAGGAGCATCACATGTCTTTCCAACAAGGCCTGAGCGGCTTGAACGGCGCAGCCAAATCGCTGGACGTCATCGGTAACAACATCGCCAACGCCAGCACGGTCGGCTTCAAGGGCGCCCAGGCGCAGTTTGCCGGACGTGTATGCCAGTTCGCTGAACGGCGCCGGCGGCGTGACGGCCGGTATCGGCATCAAGGTCTCGACCATCGCCCAGCAGTTCACGCAGGGCAATATCGAATCCTCGAACAACTCGCTCGACGTCGCCATCAACGGCCAGGGTTTCTTCCGTACCGTGTCCTCGGGCATGGTGCAATACACCCGCAACGGCCAGTTCTCGCTCGACAAGGACGGCTACATGACGAATGCCCAGGGCGCCAAGCTGACCGGCTACCAGCACCGGACCGAGCGGCGAGATCCTGGCCGGCGCGCCGACCCCGGTGCAGATCAGCACCGGCGACATCAAGCCGGTCTCGACCACCAAGGTCGGCATCGAAATGAACCTCGATTCGCGCGTCGCCGCGCCGAACGTGACCCCGTTCGACGCCGAGCCGACCCGAACAGCTACAACAAGCAGTCGCCGGTCGACGTCTACGACACGCTGGGCAACCCGCACGTGCTGTCGACCTTCTACGTGAAGAACGGTTCCGGCACCTGGGACGTGTATGCGGCCAACGACGGCACCGAAGTGACGCAACCTGAAAGTGGCGCAAGCCGCGCAGGGCGACGCCGACGGTCGCCACGGCGCGCGCCGCCTGGGATGCGGCAACCAAAGCCGTGCCGCCGGTGGCGGCGACGATTGCGGCGGCCCTGTCGCACCTATGCCACCGCGGCCTCCGGCGTCGTCGCCGGCGCCGCCGGTACGGCCGGCGCCGATGCCGCCGCCCAAGCGGCCGATCGTTGCCGCCGGCGGCGATGCGGCCCTGATCGCCGGCAACACGCCGGACCTGGTCGACAAGGCGATCCTGGCCTCGGTCAAGGTGCCCGCAGTCCCGGTCGGCACCCTGAACTTCGACGCCAACGGCGCCCTGAACGCGGCGACCACCGCCAACGGCGGCAAGTTCAGCATCGACCTGCCGATCTTCCCGTCCACCGGTTCCGAGCCGACCCAGACGATGGAAATCGCCTTCACCGGCACCACCCAATACGGCACCGCGACCAGCGACAAGAAGCTGGTCCAGGACGGCTACACGGCCGGCCACCTGCAGCGCTTCTCGATCGGCAAAGAGGGCATCATCCTCGGCCAGTACAGCAACGGCCAGATCCAAGCCGCTGGGCCAGGTCGTGCTGGCGAACTTCGCCAACCCGAACGGCCTCGAGCCGCTCGGCAACAACGCCTGGGCCGAATCGGCCAACTCGGGCACGCCGCTGATCGGCACCCCGAATTCGGGCAGCTTCGGCGTGATGCAGTCGTCGGCGGTCGAGACCTCGAACGTCGATCTGACGGCCGAACTGGTCAACATGATCACCGCGCAGCGCGTGTACCAGGCCAATGCGCAGACGATCAAGACGCAGGATTCGGTGTTGCAGACCCTGGTCAGCATGCGTTAATTGATCAGGTAAGCATAGGCGGGTTTCGTAGGGTGGAGGGGGGCGCCGAGCCTCCTGACTCCACGCGTTACAAAATTCGCACATCGAAACGCATCACTGGGAAAAACAAATGGATCGCTTAATCTACACCGCCGGCTCCGGCGCCAAGCACATCCTCGAGCAGCAGGCCACGACCTCGAACAACATGGCAAACCTGAACACCACCGGTTTCCGTGCCCAGCTCGACACCTTCCGCGCCGTGCCGGTGCAAAGCGAAGGCTTGCCGACCCGTACCTTCGTCGTCAACAACACCGTCGGCGCCGATTTCAGTTCCGGCCCGCTGCAGCTGACCGGCCGCGACCTCGACGTCGCCATCAAGGGCCCGGGCTGGATCGCGGTGCAAAACGCCGACGGCAGCGAAGCCTACACCCGCAACGGCGCCCTGCAGATGAGCCCGAACGGCGTGCTGACCACGACCGGCGGCGCGACGATCGCAGGCGAGGGCGGTCCGATCACGATCCCGCCCGACGTCACCATCACGGTCGGCGGCGACGGCACCATTTCCACGGTCTCGACCGCCGAACGCCCGGCCGCCCCGGTGATCCTGGGCCGCATCAAGCTGGTCAATCCATCCGAAAAGGACATGGTGCGCGGCGACGACGGCCTGTTCCGTTTGAAGGACGGCGCCGCCGGCCCAGCCCGACCCGACGGTGCGCGTCGCGGGCGGCGCCCTGGAAGGCAGCAACGTCAATGCGGTCGATGCCATGGTGTCAATGATCGGCCTGGCGCGTTCTTTCGAAACCCAAATGAGCCTGTTGAAGAACGCCGAGAATAACGCCGCGAAAGCCAGTCAGATCCTTGCTTTGAATTAAGTGTTTCTCCAGCATAATTCTATTGTGCATGGCGGCCTGTCGGCTCGTGCCACCAATAGGAGAAACCCATGATTCGTTCGCTGTATATCGCCAAGACCGGCCTCGAGGCACAGCAGACCAACCTCGACGTCATCACCAACAACCTCGCCAACGTCAGCACCAACGGCTTCAAGCGTTCGCGTGCGGTGTTCGAGGATTTGTTGTACCAGACCGTGCGCCAGCCCGGCGCCCAATCGTCGCAGCAAACCAATCTGCCCTCCGGCCTGCAGCTCGGCACCGGTGTGCGCGCCGTCTCGACCGAACGCATCTTCACCCAGGGTAATCCCCAGCAGACGGGCAACTCGAAGGACGTGATGGTCAACGGCGCCGGTTTCTTCCCCGTGCTCCTGCCCGACGGCACCCAGGCCTATACCCGCGACGGCTCCTTCCAGACCGACGCCAACGGCACCCTGGTCACCTCCAGCGGCTATCCGGTGCAGCCGCCGATCACCGTGCCGGCGAATGCCGAATCGATCACGGTCGGCCGCGACGGCACCGTCTCGATCAAGGTCGCCGGCACCACCGCCACCACCCAGATCGGCACCCTGCAGCTGATGACCTTCATCAACCCGGCCGGCCTGGAGTCGAAGGGCGAGAACCTGTACATGGAAACGACCGCGTCCGGCAACCCGAACGCGAACACCCCGGGCACCAACGGCGCCGGCGTGCTGATGCAGGGCTTCGTCGAAACCTCGAACGTCAACGTGGTCGAGGAAATGGTCAACATGATCCAGACCCAGCGCGCCTACGAGATCAACAGCAAGGCGATCACGACCTCCGACCAGATGCTGCAGAAACTGTCCCAGCTATGAAAACACTGCTCTTCTCGATCTTGCTGGCGCTGCCTTGGCGGCTGCGCCGTCACGCCGAGCACCATCGTCCAGGAAACGCGCAGCGCGCGTCCGGCGCTGGCCGAAGTCGCGCCGCCGCACCGACGGCGCGATCTACAACGCCACGGAGCTACCGCCCGATGTTCGAAGACCGCCGCGCGCGCCAGATCGGCGACCTGCTGACGATCAACATCGTCGAGAAGACCTCGGCCAACAAGGCCGGCACCAGCTCGGGCAACAAGTCGGGCAGCGCCAGCTTCGGCCTGCCGGGCCCGCTGCAGTCGAAGCTGGGCGCGAATATCGCCACCGAAGGCGGCATCAAGTTCGCCGACGGCGACAACCAGAGCGCGAGCAATGCCTTCACCGGCACCATCGGCGTCACCGTCACCGAAGTGCTCTCGAACGGCAACCTGATCGTCGCCGGCGAGAAGCAGGTCGCGATGAACAAGGGCGTCGAGTTCATCCGCTTCTCGGGCCTGGTCAGCCCCGACACGATCCAGAACGGGAATATCGTGTCCTCGACCCTGGTGGCCGACGCGCGCGTCGAATACCGCACCAACAGCCGTGTCGACCGCGCCGAAATGAATTCGATGATGTCGCGTTTCTTCCAGTCGCTGCTGCCGTTCTAACGGAATGACCATGCGTTCTAAATTCCCGCTGCTGGCCCTCTGCGCCGCCCTCGTCGCCAGCCCGTTCGCCCAGGCCGAGCGCCTGAAAGACATGGCCAGCATCGCCGGCGTGCGCCAGAACCAGTTGTCGGGCTATGGCCTCGTGGTCGGCCTCGACGGCACGGGCGACCAGACCAGCCAGACCCCGTTCACGGTGCAGTCGATCATCGCCATGCTCCAGCAGAAGGGCGTGAACCTGCCGCCGGCCGGCCAGCTGCAACTGAAAAACGTCGCCGCCGTGATGGTCACGACCTCGCTGCCGGCCTTTGCCCAGCCGGGCCAGAACATCGACATCACGGTGTCCTCGATCGGTAACGCGAAAAGCCTGCGCGGCGGCACCTTGCTCATGACGCCGCTGCACGGCGCCGATGGCCAGGTGTATGCCATGGCCCAGGGCAACGTGCTGGTCGGCGGCGTCGGCGCCTCCAGCGGCGGCGCCCAGGTGCAAGTCAATCACCTGTCGGTCGGCAAGATCTCGGACGGCGCCACGGTGGAAAAGGCCGTCGCCTCGAACCTGGGCGAAAACAACCAGATCCGCCTCGAACTGAAACAAACCGATTTCGCCACCGCCAGCCGCGTGGTCACCGCCCTGAACGACCAGTTCGGCGTCGGCACCGCCACCGCGCTGGACGGGCGCGTGATCCGCGTGCGCACCCCGGCCTCGTCGGATGCGCGCGTGAGCTTCATCGGCCTGATGGAAAACATCGACGTCAAGCCGGCCGCGGCCGCCGCCAAGGTCATCCTGAACGCACGCACCGGTTCGGTCGTGATGAACCAGGCCGTCACGCTCGACACCTGCGCGATCTCGCACGGCAACCTGTCGGTGACCGTGGGCGCCGACACGCAAGTGAGCCAGCCGGCGCCGGGCTCGCGCGGCCAGACCGCGGTGACCACGACGCCCAGCGTCGAAATCAAGAAGGATCCGGGCAAGGTGCTGCTGGTCAAGGGCGGCGCCTCGCTGGCGGAAGTGGTGAAAGCCATGAATTCGATCGGCGCGAGTCCGCAAGACCTGCTGGCCATCCTGCAGGCCCTGAAGGCTGCCGGTTCGCTGCGCGCCGAACTCGAAATCATCTAAGGCCGCAGTCATGATTTCTTCCAAAAACGACGCCACCACCAGCTTCGCGCTCGACACCCAGGGTCTCGGCGACCTGAAGCGTTCGGCGAAAGCCGGCTCGAGCGACGCGACCCGCGGTGCGGCCCAGCAGTTCGAGGCCCTGTTCATCAACCAGATGATGAAGAGCATGCGCGACGCCACGCCGCAGGACGGCCTGACCGACAACCAGCAAACGAAAATGTTCACCTCGATGCTGGACCAGCAGCTGAGCCAGAACATGTCCAAGCGCGGCATGGGCCTGGCCGACGTGCTGGTGCGCCAGCTGTCGAACCAGAACGATGCCAAGGCGCTGGCGATCGGCGGCGCGGATGGCGCGGCCGGCACCAACGGCGCGGCCAGCGCGCTCGACATCCCGCTGCTGCAGAACAAAGCTCGGCCCATTGAAGGGCATGGAGGGCGCCCAGGCGCAGACGAATGGCGTCAGCGCCAGCGGCCGCACCCAGGCGCCGCACGTGCGCGCCTTCCAGGAAAAGCTCGGCGCGCATGCGGCCGAAGCGGAAGCCGCCACCGGCGTGCCCGCCAAATTCATGCTGGGCCAGGCGGCGCTGGAAACCGGCTGGGGCAAGCGCATGATCCGCAACGCCGACGGCAGCAACGCCAACAACCTGTTCGGCATCAAGGCCGGCCCGGGCTGGAAGGGCAAGGTCGCCACCGCCGTGACCACCGAATACGTGAACGGCCACGCGCGCCAGAAGGTGGAGAAGTTCCGCGCCTACGACACCCCGGCCGATTCGTTCAAGGATTACGCGCGCATGCTGGCCAACAATCCGCGCTACGACAAGGTGCTCGATCACGCCGGCGACGCGTCGGCCTTCGCCCACGGCCTGCAGCGCGCCGGCTATGCGACCGACCCGCAGTATGGCGCCAAGCTGTCGAAGATTATCAAGAATTCATTGGCATAAGAGTCAACAGGCAGTAATTAACGCTCAAGTTTTTGCGCGCTACTGCCGTAGAAGAATCAGTCAACCAGAGAAAAGAACATGGCCGGAAACCTCCTCAGCATCGGTAAAAGCGGATTGTTCGCAGCGCAAGCCGCGCTGACGACGACCGGCCATAACATCACCAACGCCAACGTCGAAGGCTATAGCCGCCAGGGCGTGGTGCAGGCGACCGCGACCGCGATGGAGTCGGGCGTCGGTTTCATCGGCAGCGGCACCAAGGTCGCCGAGATCAAGCGCTACAGCGACGATTTCCTGAACCAGCAGGTGCGCACGGCCACCGCCTCGGGCGCCTCCTTCGATTCCTACTACGCCCAGATCAGCCAGATCGACAACCTGCTGGCCGACACCACCTCCGGCCTGTCGCCGGCGATCCAGAACTTCTTCTCCAGCGTGCAGGACGTGACCGGCAACGGCGCCTCGATCCCGTCGCGCCAGGCCTTGCTGTCCTCGTCGGAAACGCTGGCGGCCAGCTTCCAGCAGATCGACGCGCGCCTGGAAGAAATCGGCGACGGCGTGAACAGCCAGATCGAGACCAACGTCGGCCTGATCAACACCTACGCCAAGCAGATCGCCGAGATCAACGCGAAGATCGGCTCCTACGGTTCGATCGAGCAGCGCCAGCCGAACGACCTGCTCGACCAGCGCGACCAGCTCGTCATGGAGCTGAACAAGCACGTCAAGGCCAGCGTCACCGGCCGGCACCAACAATGCGCTGAACGTGTCGATCGGTAACGGCCAGCCGCTGGTCGTCGGCCAGCAGGCCTTCTCCCTGGCGACCGTGAAGTCGCCGACCGACCTGACGCGCCTGACCGTCGGCTACGTCACCGGCGACAAGGTCACGCCGCTGCCGGAAAACGCCATCTCCGGCGGCGAGCTCGGCGGCCTGCTCGAGTTCCGCAGCGGCACCCTCGACCGCGTCCAGAATTCGATCGGCCGCCTGGCGATCGGCATGGCGGCCACCTTCAATGCCCAGCACAAGCTCGGCATCGACGGCGCCGGCCAGCAGGGCAAGGATTTCTTCGTGCAGGCCCCGGCCTATGTGGCCGCCGCGGTCGACAACACCAAGCCGACCACGGCGGTGGTGGGCGCCGTCGTCAGCGACCCGACCCAGCTCACCGACAGCGACTACAAGGTCGAGTCCGACGGCAGCAATTTCTTCATTACCCGCCTCTCCGACAACAAGCGCACCAAGGTCGATCCGTACAACCCGGCCGGCACCACGCAAACCGTCGACGGCGTCGATTTCTCCTTCAAGGGCAACGCCGCCTCGGGCGACAACTACCTGGTGCGCCCGACCGCCTACGGCGCCTCGAATTTCCAGCTGGCGCTGACCGACGTCAGCCAGATCGCCGCCGGCTCGCCGGTCGCCACCAGCGCCCCGATCGCCAACAAGGGCACGGGCCTGATCAGCGCCGGCAGCGTCAGCGCCAACTATTTCACGGCGCCGCCGTCGCTGCCGATTGCGCTCAGCTTCGACAGCAGCGCCGGCGGCCAGCTGACCGGCTTCCCGGCCGGCGCCACGGTGTCGATGACCCTGAACGGCACGACCACCACCCATACCGGCGGCAGCGCGCCCTTCAAGGCCGGCGCCAGCTACAGTTTTTCGGGCGTGAACGTGACGATGTCGGGCGCGCCCGCGAACGGCGACACCTTCGCCATCAGCGCGAATACCGCCGGCACCGCCGACACGCGCAACATCCAGGCGCTCGGCGCCTTGCAGACCAAGAACATCTTCAACGGCGGCAGCGCCACTTACCAGTCGGCGTTTGCCCAGACCGTCAGCGCGGTCGGCAACAAGACGCGCGAAGTGCAAGTCAACGCCAGCGCCGGCGAAGCCCTGCTCAAGCAAGTGCAGGGCGCCGCCTCGGACGTCTCGGGCGTGAACCTGGACGAAGAAGCGACCAATTTGCTGAAGTACCAGCAGGCCTACCAGGCCGCCGGCAAGGTCATGCAGATTGCCAACACCATCTTCGACACGCTGCTGTCGATCGGCCGCTAAGCGCCGCGAAGGAATAGAACATGCGCATCAGCACAAAAAGCATCTACGAGAACGCGACGACCCAGCTCAACACGCTGCAGTCGAACATGGCGCGCACCCAGAACCAGCTGGCGACCAACAAGCGCATGCTGAGCGCGGCCGACGACCCGATCGCCTCGGCGCGCGCGCTCGAAGTGACCCAGTCGAAATCGCTCAACACGCAGTACGCGGCGAACCGCTCGAACGCGAACAGCTCGCTGTCGCTGGTCGAAGGCGCGCTCAGCGACAGCGGCGACCTGCTGATGGACGTGCAGACGCTGGTGGTGCAAGCCGGTAACGGCACGCTCTCGAAAGCCGACCGCGACATGATCGCCACCGAGATCGAAGGGCGCATGCACGACTTGCTGGGCGTGGCCAACACCTCCGACGGCACCGGCGGCTACCTGTTCTCGGGCTACCGCGGCACCACGATCCCCTTCATCCAGACCGATACCGGCGCCGAATTACCAGGGCGACCAGGGCCAGCGCAAGCTGCAGGTCGGCTCCTCGCGCGCGGTCGCGATCAGCGATTCGGGCAGCTCGATCTTCGAGAACAACCGCACCGGCAACGGCAGCTACCAGACCGTCATGGTCGACGGCAACACGGGCAGCGGGATCGCCACCACCGGTTCGGTGTCGGACGCCACCAAGCTCACCGGCCACGACTACAAGCTCGAATTCAAGGTGGCCGGTACGCCGGCCGTGACCACCTACACCGTCACCGACAGCAGCGGCACGCCCGCCGGTCCCATTGCCGACCAACGAGCCGTATGTGGCCGGCAAGCAGATCACCTTCGACGGCACCTCGTTCGCGATCACCGGCGCGCCGGCCGATGGCGACAAGTTCGAGGTCAAGCCGAGCGAAAAGGAGTCGATCTTCACCACCATGACCAGCCTGGTGAAAGCCCTGCGCGATTCCACCGACGACACCGCCGGCCGCGCCACGCTGTCGAACAAGCTGAACACGGCCAGCGAAAGCCTCAAATCCTCGCTCGACAACATCCTGACGGTGCGCGCCTCGGTCGGCTCGCGCATGAAGGAACTCGACTACCTCGACAGCTCCGGCTCCGACCTCGGCATCCAGTACGACGCGACCCTGTCGAAGCTGCAGGACCTCGACATCGTCAAGGCCATCTCGCAGTACGCGACCCAGCAGACGACGCTGGAAGCGGCGCAGAAATCGTTCAAGACGATGTCGAGCCTGTCGCTGTTCAATTACATCGGCTGATTTTGTAGGGTGGGCCTCGGCGGCCCCCGCTCCCGGCCACACGCTTGACGCACGGGTGCATGTCGCAATCGCTGTACGTGCTGGTCTGGTTGAACGCGTGGGCGGGTAGAGCCGCCCACCCTACGGTCTGGAGCGTTCTAGGCTAGCCGGTCCCGGCCGGCTCCACACCAGCTCCCCATTGCGCACCACCTCGCGCACCCGGTGAAACGGCACCATGCGCGCCTCGCCGTCGCTGCCGATCAGGTCGAAGCCGAAATGCTGGCCGCGTTCGAGGCGGATCCGCTCGAACGAGACGCGCACGATGCGCTTGAACACCGGTCGTAGTAACCGATGACGAAGTGGGCGTTGCCGTATTCGGCATCCCACATGATGCGGTGGATGATCTCGTGGATCGGCGTCATGGCATCGAATGAAGCTAAGCCGCGAGCGGGATGATCCTCGGCCGGCTGCACAGCTGCGCGATCTCGTCGGCGCCAAGCGGCTGCCCGACATACTCGCCCTGCGCCAGGTCGCAGCCCATCGCGCGCAGGTCGGCCAGTTGCGCCGCGCTCTCGACCGCTTCGGCGACGACGCTCAATTGCAGGCGGTGGGCCATGTGGATGATCGATTCGGCCAGGGCCCAGGCCGATTCGTCCTGCTCCGGCTGCCCGAGCCGCGCGACGAAACTGCGGTCGAGCTTGAGGACGTCCAGCGGCAGCTCGGCCAGCGCGTGCAGGCTGGCGCCGCCGGTGCCGAAACCGGCGATCGACGATGCGCACGCCGCGCACGGCGCAGCCGGCCGAGGAGCGCGCTCTTGAGCACCTTGTCGCCGGCCAGCGCGTCTTCGGCGATTTCCAGGTCCAGGCAGCGCTGGTCGATGCCGGTTTCCTTGACGATCGCCAGGATGCTCTCGGCCATGCCGGGATGCGCGAGCTGGCGGGCGCACAGCTTCACCGTCATGCGCAAGGCGGGCAGGCCGGCCGCGCGCCAGGCGACGTTCTGCAGGCAGGCGCTGCGCAAGGCCCATTCGCCGATCGGCACGGCCAGGCCGGCTTCCTCGGCCAGCGGCATGAAGCGCGCCGCCTCCAGCAGGCCATGGCGCGGATGGGCCCAGCCGATGGCAGGCCTGGACGCCGGCCAGCTGCCCGCTGGCGAGGTCGACCTGCGGCCGGTAGGCGAGCCGCAACTGGCCGGCGGCGAGCGCCTCGTGCAGCTCCTTCTTCAGGGTCGGCTGCTCGCCCGGCGCCGCGGCGGCGTCCAGGGCGTAGAGCTCGACGTTGTTGCCGCCCCAGTTTTTGGCGCGCGTCATGGCGACGTCGGCGCGTTTCAGCAGGCCGTCCATGTCGCAGCCCGGGGCCGGGAAGAGGGCGATGCCGATGGCAAGGCTGACCGCGCATTCGCGTTCGGCCACGACCAGCGGGAAGGCGAAGCGGTCCAGGATTTTTTCCGCTGCCTGGCGCGCTTCGTCGGCGCTTTTCGAGGTCTTCGAGGATGACGATGAATTCGTTCCCGCCCGAGCGGACAATCGTGTCCGCTACGTGCAGGCAGGCGCGCACGTGGCGGGCGGCCTGCACCAGGATCTCGTCGCCGGCCGCGACGCCCATAGGCTTCGTTGAGTTCCCCGAACCTGTTCACGTGCAGCTGCATCAGCGCGACCTGGCGGCCGCTGCGCAGGGCGCGCGCCATGGCATGCGCGAGGCGGTCGCGCAGGACGCGCCGGCTGAGCAGGCCCGTCAGGGCGTCGATCCGGGTGGCGTCGAACAGGTCGGCGCTCGACCTGGTCCGCGCCCGGCCCGGGCGCCTGTCCATCAAGCGAACACGCGGTTGCGCCCGTTCGACGTGGCCTGGACCAGGGCGTCGTCGGCGCGCGCCATGGTCTGGCCGATCGATTCGCCCGCGCGGAACTGCGCCAGCCCGATCGAGACCGTCACGTTCCGACGCGCTGCCGGCGAAGCGCATGCTGCACCCTGGCGTACCTCCTCGGCCAGCAGCCGCGCCTCTTCCTGCGTGGTCGCAGGCAGCAGCAACAGGAACTGCGCGGCGCCGTAGCGGCCGAGCGCGTCGAGCGCGCGCAGGCGCGCCTTGATACTCAGCGCCACTTCGCGCAGCACCTGGTCGCCCTTGGCGTGGCCATGGGACTCGTTGATGCGCCGGAAGTGATCGATTTCGATCAGGCACAGGCTGAAGATCGGTGTTGCCCTTGCTTTTCGCGTTCGTCCTCGGCCAGCGCCAGCAGGTGGCGGCGCTTGTGGCTGCCCGTGCGCGGATCGCGGATCGCCTGTTCATGCAGGAAGTCGAGCGCGTGCTGGAGCTTGATGAAGCCCTGGGTCTTGGTCAGGTCGAACAAGGCCACGAACAGGACGATGACGACGTACAGGCCGAAGTCGCACAACAGGTAGAGCAGCGCCATGTCCTCGATCGGGTTCGATGGCAGCGGGATGTCCAGCAGCGGCAGGGCGTAGATCAGGACGATGGTGGCGCAGGTCAGGCCGAGCCAGAACATGGCGGTGGCGAAGCCGCCCAGGAACAGGGCGACCATCGGCGGCACCACCATCCAGCCGGCCGTCGGCGCCGCCACGCCGCCCATGGCGTAGGTGAGCCAGCTGAAATTGAAGAACACCGCGCACAGGAAGACTTCGCGCGCCACCACGATGCTTTTGGTCGCACGCAGCAGGAAGGGCGCGACGAACATGCCGGCGCAGCAGGTCAGGATCACCCTGGCCGCCGCGCTGTAGCCGAGCGCATGGTAGACGTACGCATAGAAGGGACCCGAGAGGGCCGCCATGACGACGGCGTTGATCACGTTCTGCGCGCGCGTCAGGGTCGCGGCATCTTCCCGGACCTCGAGGGGAATGAACCAGCGGATGGCGGCGATATAGCGATGGATGAAGCGGGTGCCGAAGTTCACGTCGTATTAGGCTCACTTGGAATCGGAGCCGGATCGTAGCATGGCGGCCAGCCTTTTGCACCATGCAAAGTGCACGCTAGCCCGGCAGCCGCGTGTCGCTGCAGACCATCTCCTCGAGCGACTTCTGCGACAGCGCCGGGCTGAAATACCAGCCCTGCATCTGGTCGCAGTCGTTATCGCGCAAGAAGGTCAGCTGTTCCAGCGTTTCCACGCCTTCGGCAATCACTTTCAGCTTCAGGTTGTGGCCGAGCGCGATGATGGCGCGCGCGATCACGGCATGGCCGTCCTGCGCGACGTCGCCCAGGAAGGAACGGTCGATCTTGATGAAATCGACCGGGAATTTCTGCAGGTGCGACAGGCTCGAGTAACCGGTGCCGAAGTCGTCGATCGACAGGCGCACGCCGAGCGCCTTCAGGTCGGCCAGCGCTTCCATCGCTTCTTCCGGATGGTCCATCAGCTGGCTTTCCGTCACTTCCAGTTCGAGGTTGGCCGGGTTCACGCCGAGGCGCGTCAAGGTGCGCGAGAGCTGGGCCGCGAACTGGCGCTGGCGCAGCTGGCGCGCCGACAGGTTCACCGAGATCACGAAGTCGGTGATGCCGAGCGCTTCGAGCGCCTTCAGGGCGCCGCAGGCTTCGATGATCACCCATTCGCCGAGCGGGACGATCAGGCCGGTTTCCTCGGCCACGGGGATGAAGGCATCCGGCGGCACCATGCCTTTTTCCGGATGGTTCCAGCGCACCAGCGCTTCCGCGCCGACCACCTTGCCCGAGCGCAGGTCGACCTTGGGCTGGTAGCCCAGCATCATTTCCTGGTTGCCGATCGCGCGCGACAGGCTCGCCTCCAGCATCAGGTGCTGGTGCACGATCTGGTTCAGTTCGTCGGAATAGAACTGGCAATTGTTCTTGCCAATCGATTTGGCGTGGTACATCGCCGCGTCGGCCGCGCGCATCACGCGGTCGACGGTGTCGCCGTCGTGCGGGAAGCGCGAGACGCCGATGCTGGTGCTGGGCAGGATGTCGCGCCCGTTCACCGTGATCGGGCCGCCCACGCGCTCGCGGATGCGTTCGATCAGGTCGGCCAGCTGTTCGTGGCTGGGCTGGTTGTTGATCACGAGGACGAATTCGTCGCCGCCGACGCGCGCCACCGTGTCGTTCTCGCGCACGCTCAGCTTTCAGGCGGTCCGCGATTTCGCGCAGCACCAGGTCGCCGGCGTCGTGGCCGAAGTTGTCGTTGATGTGCTTGAAGTTGTCGAGGTCGAGGAAGGCGAGCGCGCCCAGCACCTCGTTGCGCACCGCGAAATCGATGGAGAACTTGAGTTCGTCCTGCAGCAGCGTGCGGTTGGCCAGGCCCGTCAGCGGATCGTGGTGGGCCAGGTGGTGCAGGCGCCGTTCGTAATGGCGGGCTTCGGTGATGTCGTTGAGGACGCCGACAAATGCGTGACCTCGCCGTCGGCATTGCTGACCGGGTCGATGCGCAGGTCGTTCCAGAACACCTCGCCGTTCTTGCGCGCATTGCGCAGGATGACCTGCACGCTTTCCCTGTTCTTCAGCGCCTCGTGGATGCGCTTTTGTTCCTGCACGTCGCAGCCCTCGATGCGCATGAAGCGCGGGTCGCGGCCCTTGATCTCGGCCAGGCTGTAGCCGGTCATCTGCTCGAAGGCGGGATTGACGTATTCGATCGGATGCTTGCCGTGGTCGCAGCAGGTGATGATGATCGCATTCACGCTCGAATAAATGGCGCGGTCGCGCACGCGCAGGCCCTGTTCGCTCTGCTTGCGCGCGCTGATGTCGAGGCCGGTGCCGAAGATGACGGGCAGTTGGCCCAGGCTGGTGCGGGCGCAGTGAAACAGCAGGCTGGTGCGCTTGCCGTGCTTGCCGACGATTTCCGATTCGTGCGACGAATGGCCGTGTTCGAAGGCCTCGAGGATCTTGCTGGATCACCTCGTCGCGGTCCTTTTCGTCGAAGAAGTTCTGGACATCGCAGGTCGGCAATTCTTCGGTCGCCATTTCCAGCACGCCTTCGAGCTGCCGGTTCCACAGCAGCAGGCGGCCGCTCTGGTCGATGACATAGAACACGCAGGGCAGGCCTTCGATGATGTCGGCGGTCGGCAAGTCCTGGATCAGCGCATAGCGCGGCGGCACCAGGCCGCTGCGCGGAATGACGATGACGCTGAAGGTGCCGGGCTGGTCCGGGTCGAGCGACTGCGGGGCGATCGTGACGCGCACCGGCAGGCTGCGGCCGTCGGCGCAGCACAGCTTCCCGGTCGAATCGAGTTCGACACGCTCGGCGATCGACGGCCGCGCGCCGTCCACGGCATCGAATTCGATGATTTCTTCCAGCGTCTTGCTGCGGATGTCGGCGGCGGTATAGCCGGCCAGCTTTTCGCAGGCCTTGTTCCAACTTGCAATAGCGCCACTGGCGTCGACAACGAAAACGGCGAGTGGTAACGGCGAAAAATTCAACACGTCCTCCTGCACTGGCTTGCCGTGATTTGCCGATCGCAAATCTGTATGTACAGGCAATGATAGTCCAGTGACCGGGCAGGGGCGAGCGATTTTCGTTTGAAAATTTAGAACAGGAAACGTTCAGGGCGCGGCGGGCGCCGGGCTTTGCGGCGCCAGCGCCGGCGGCACGCGCGCGGCCGCGGCACGCGGAATCCGGCGTCCCGCTTCGATGCCCTCGTTGAACAGGTTCTGGATCGGCGTGTTCAAATAGGGCAGGGCCACCGAGAGCGTCAGCATGCCGACGCCGAGGGTGATCGGGAAGCCGATGCCGAAGATGTTCAATTGCGGCGCGGCGCGCGTCAGGATGCCGAGTGCGACGTTGGTGATGAGCAGGGCGGCGATGATCGGCAGCGAGATCTGCAGCCCGGCCGAGAAGATGCGGCTGCCCAGGCGCGCCAGCTCCAGCGGGGCGGCCAGCGAGAGCGGGGTGGCGGATATCGGCAGGCTGATGAAACTTTCCGACAGCGCCGCCAGCAGCACCAGGTGGGCGTTGACGGCCAGGAAGGCCATGGTCGCGACCATCGACAGGAACTGGCTGATCGCGGCCGAGCGGCCTTGCGTGGTGGGGTCGAAAAAGGATGCGAACGAAAACCCCATCGTGGAGCTGGCCAGTTCGCCCGCATACTCGATGGCGGCGAACACGAGGCGCATCGAAAAGCCCATCGCCGCGCCGACCAGCATTTCCTGCACCAGGATCAGGAGGCCCGCATACGACATCGGGTCGATCGCGGGCACGGCGGGGATGGTGGGCGCGATGATCAGCGCCAGCAGCACGCCGAGGATGAGCTTGACCGGGTTCGGCACGCTGGCGTGGCCGAACAGCGGCGCCGAGGCGAGCATGCCGAGGATGCGCGTGAGCGGCCACAGCAGGCCCGCGATCCAGGCGTTGATCTCGAGCGAGGTCAGCGTCAGCACGAAGGACGGCCTAGCTGACCATGCCCGGGATGCCGGTGAACACCTGGCGCATGTAGTCGAGCATGACCGACAGCATCCAGGGGCCGGCCACGACCAGGGCGATGAAGACGCCGACCAGCTTCGGGATGAAGGAGAGGGTCGCTTCGTTGATCTGGGTGGCGGCCTGGAAGATGCTGACCACGAGGCCGATGATCAGGGCCACCAGCAGCAGCGGCGCCGACACCAGCAGCGTGATTTCCATGGCCTGGCGGCCCATGGTCATGACGGTTTCCGGGAGTCATGGGGCGCGCCTAGTTGAAGCTCTGGGACAGCGAACCCAGCAGCAGTTGCCAGCCGTCGACCAGCACGAACAGCATCATCTTGAACGGCAGCGAAATCACGGCCGGCGACATCATCATCATGCCCATCGACATCAGCACCGAGGCGACCACCATGTCGATGATCAAAAACGGGATGAAGATCGCGAAGCCGATCTGGAAGGCGGTTTTCAGTTCGCTCGTGACGAAGGCCGGGAATCAGGACGCGCAGCGGGATGTCTTCGGGACCCTGCAGGGCGGGCGTGCGCGAAATCTTGACGAACATGGCGAGGTCCGACTGGCGCGTCTGCTTGACCATGAAGTCCTTCAGCGGCTGGGCGCCGCGGCTCATCGCCTCGGTCATCTGGATCCGGTCTTCCTGCAAGCGGCAGGTAGGCCTCGGTATAGATCTTGTCGAAGGTCGGGCCCATCACGAACAGGGTCAGGAACAGGGCCAGGCCCACCATCACCTGGTTCGGCGGCGCGGTCTGGGTGCCGATCGCCTGGCGCAGCAGGGACAGCACGATGACGATGCGGGTAAAGCTGGTCATCATCAGGAGCGCGGCCGGCAGGAAGGTAAACGCCGTCATCAGGAGCAGCGTCTGCACCGGCAGGGTGTAGGTGGTGCCGCCGCCGGGGCTTGGCGCGGTGGTGAAAGCGGGAACGCCGGGTGCGGCCAGCACGGCCAGCGGCAAGAGCGCAAGGCCCGCCGCCAGCA
The DNA here is from genome assembly GCA_963729765.1 of uncultured beta proteobacterium. Taxonomy (GTDB): domain Bacteria; phylum Pseudomonadota; class Gammaproteobacteria; order Burkholderiales; family Burkholderiaceae_D; genus Telluria. The sequence goes on from CAVSPL010000001.1 coordinate 205,658, forward strand.
GGAGTTTCTTCTTATTTCGCATTACGTTTATCGATCGTTTGTTTCAGCCAGTCGGCGAAATTCGAGGCCGACGGCGTCGTGGCCGGCGAGGGTGGCATTCGCCGCCGCATCGCCTTTCGGCATCGTGGCCAGTGCATTCACGCGGCCCGGCGAGGCGCCCACGACGATCCACTGGTCGCCGACTTCGATGACCATGATGCGTTCGCGTCCGCCGATGTTCAGGGCGCCGATCATGCGCAGGTTGGCCGAGTTGCCGGCCATGCGCGGACCGTAGCGCTTGGCGGCCCAGGCCAGCGCCGCCAGCAGGGCCAGCACCAGCACGAGGGCGAAGATGGTCTGCACGCAGCGAACCGGCCGAGGGACCGGGCGCCGCCTGCGGCAGCCGGGCCGGCGTGGCGGGCATCGCGGCCGGAGCGGCGGCGTGCTCGCAGCCGGGGCGGCAAGGGGAGGCGAGCGGGCAGCGGCGGGACGCGGCAGGCGCGTGCTTGCCGCCGGCGCCGGCGTGCTTGCCGGCTGCTCGGCAAGGGCAGCGAGCGGCAGCAGGAGCATCGATGCCAGCAGCGCGCTTGCTGCGACCATGTTTGCTGAAAGGAAGGCAGGGGCGCGCGTCGACATCATTTATTCAATTTTCTGATCCGTTCCGAAGGCGTGATGATATCAGTCAGGCGGATGCCGAACTTGTCGTTCACGACCACGACCTCGCCCTGGGCGATCAGGCAGCCGTTCACCAGCACGTCCATCGGCTCGCCGGCCAGGCCGTCGAGTTCGACCACCGAGCCCTGCGCCAGCTGCAGCAGGTTCTTGATGGCGATCTTGGTGCGGCCCAGTTCCACGGTCAACTGCACCGGGATGTCGAGGATGAAGTCGATGTCGTTCGGGGTGTCCGGACGCACGTTCTTGGTGCCGAAGTCCTGGAACACGGCGGCGCTGGCGGTCTGCTGCTTTTGCAAGGCGGCGGCCTCGGCTGCTGCTTGCTCCGCAATGGCGGCGCCCCAATCGTCGTCGAGAAGTTGGTCGTCCTGGTTGTCAGACATGGTGTTTCTCCTGAATTACTTGAAGCTGTCGCTATTGGCCAGCAATTTCTCGACCTTCAGCGCGTACTGGCCGTTGAAGACGCCGTAGGAACATTCCATCACCGGCACGCCGTCCACCGTCGCCTGGACCATGTCCGGAACGGTGATCGGGATCACGTCGCCGATTTTCATGTTGAGGATATCGTCGAAGTTCGCCCTGCCATGGCCGAGTTCGGCCACGAGTTCGACTTCGGCCACCTGGATCTGCTGCGTCATCAGGCGGATCCAGCGTTTGTCCACTTCCAGCGCCTCGCCCTGGATGCTCGAGGTCAGCGCATCGCGGATCGGCTCGATCATCGAATACGGCATGCAGAAGTGGATCTGGCCCGATACGGGGCCGAGTTCGATCGTGAAGGTGGACGATACCACGACTTCGTTGGGCGTCGCGATGTTGGCGAACTGGGTGTTCATCTCCGAGCGCACGTACTCGAACTCGATCGGATACACCGGTTCCCACGACTTGCCGTAGGCCTCGAACACGACGTCGAGGATGCGCATGATGATGCGCTGCTCGGTCTGGGTGAAGTCGCGGCCTTCGACGCGGGTATGGAAGCGTCCGTCGCCGCCGAACAGGTTGTCGACCAGCAGGAACACCAGGCCCGGATCGAACACCATCAGCGCGGTGCCGCGCAGCGGCTTCATGTGGATCAGGTTGAGGTTGGTCGGGACCACCAGGTTGCGGATGAATTCGCTGTACTTGGAGACCCGCACCGAGCCGACCGAGACCTCGGCGCTGCGGCGCAGGAAGTTGAACAGGCCGATGCGCAGCAGGCGCGCGAAGCGCTCGTTGATGATCTCGAGCGTCGGCATGCGGCCGCGCACGATCCGCTCCTGGGTCGCCAGGTTATAGGTGCGGACTCCCGAGGTGTCTTCAGGCGCGGAAATCTCGTCCTGATCGCCGTTGACCCCCTTGAGGAGGGCATCGACTTCTTCCTGTGAGAGGAAATTATCGGCCATGTCGTTTCTTTACTGAATAATGAAGGAAGTGAACAGCACGTCCGACACGTCCTGCTCGTCGCCGCCCTCGTCGAAGGGCTCGTGGACCACGGCCTTGATCTCGGCCGCCAGCTGCTGCTTGCCTTCCACCGTATTGATCTCCGAGGCCTTCTTGCCCGACAACAGGAGCAGGACGCGGCTGCGCACCTTGGCCATGTTGTCCTTGATGAGCGCGACCTGTTCCGGGCCCTCGACCTGCAGTGTAAACTGGACTTGCAGGTATTGGTCGCCGTTCTCGGGCTGCAGGTTCACCGTGAAGGATTCGACAGGGACATATTCTGCCTTTGCGTGTTCCTTGTCCTTCTTTTTCTTCTTCTTGGCCGGCGCTTCTTCGGCATGGGCCGCCTCGGCATCGCCGCTACCGTGCAGGAAGAACCAGCCGGCGCCGGCGCCACCGCCGAGCACGAGCACGCCCGCGATCGCCATGATCATGAGCTTCTTCTTCGAGCCTGCTGCCGGTGCCGCGTCGGCCTTCGGGTCAGCCTTCATTTTCGGATTCGCTTTCAAGTTGCCTCTGGTGCCTGATGTGGGGTTGCGTGATTATGTCATTATCGAGAAAAAGTGCGCACCGGCAAGCTTCGAAAAGAGAGGGGAAGGGGGCTCACCTTGAAGTTTGTGGATGCGCGGCAACCAAAAATGAAAAACGGCCGCGCGCGGCGGCCGTCATCGAACACGCGCTCCGATTACGCGAAGGTGTCGACCGCGCCGGCGCCGCCGAGGATGCTCGTGCGCTGGCGCGGCGTGACTTCGGCGATGGCGCTGTCGCCGCCTTGACCGTTGCCGCCCTGCCGCCCTGAACGGCCCGACGGCTGGCCATCCTGGCCCTGGCGGCCCTCGGCGCCGGCATTCACCGATGCGTTGCCGAGCGCGATGCCGCTTTCGCTCATCATTTCACGCAGGCGCGGCAAGGCGTTTTCCAGCGCCTGGCGTACCTCGAGCTGCTGCGACGAGAAGGTCACGCTGGCGAGGTCGTTCGATACGTTCAGCACCACCTGCACGGGACCGAGGTCCGGCGGGTTCAGTTCCAGCGTGGCGCTCTGGTCTTCGCCGCCGACCATCCAGATCACTTTCTGGCCGACCTGGTTGTCCCAGGCCGGGGTGCCGACGCGCGCGCTCAGGCGGTCGGTCGGCACGCTGCCGGCCGCTTGCGCGGTCTGCAGGGCGCTGGCCTGGGCCGTCAGGCTGGTCAAGGCTTCGGTGCTGGCAGGCGCTTCGTGCACGGCTGCGCTGCGCCGCGCTGTCGCGCAGCGTCGACGGCGAAGTCGCCGCTCTCCGACCGGCAGCTTGGCCGGCCTCGCCCGCCTTGCGCCAGGTCGAGGGCGCGCAGGTCGATGCCTGGCTGCGCCTTCTCTTGCGGCGCGTCGGTGGCGGTCGATCCGCGTCGGTGTCGAGCTTGACGAGCGGTTCGGCGCCATCTTCCAGCTTGCCCTGCATGCCGGCCAGCAGCGCGTCGGCCTGTGCCGCGGCGGCCTGGGGCGCGGCCGGGACGACGGCCGCCGCGGCCTGCTGCACCTGGTTGAAACTGGCGACCAGGGCCAGCATGTCGACCACGGCATCGGCGGCTTTCGCATCGGCCGAGGTCGCCGCGTCTTCGGGCTCGCCTTCTCGGCGGCGGCGGTCTTGTCCTCGGCCGTCGTGGCCTTGGCGCTCTCGGTCTTGCTCGGGCGCGTCGGCCTGCGCCGCGTCCTTGGCCGGCTGCTTGTCCGCTGTGCGCGGCGCCGGTTTGGCGTCGTTCGCGGCCGGCTTGGCGGCGGCCTGCGGTTTCGGGCCGGCCACGGCCTGCTGCGGCGCCATGTTCGGCTGCGCCTGGCTGCGCCTGCGGCCGTATCGGCGCCTGGCGCTGTTCCAGCTGCCGCTGTTCGATCTGGCGTGTCAGCGTCGCGCCGAAATTCACGCCGTCGAGATTGCCCGGCGGTCGGCACGCGCGGGTTCTGGGCCGGCGCGATCGTGACGTTGAGCTGGATCGGAAGGGAATTGGTGGTATGCATGGTCATCTCGTTATCAACGATTGGTGCGGACGGTACGCGCCGCATGGTCGTCCATCATTTTCTGGTCGCGCTTGTTTTCGATCTTCAAGGCTTCGGCGGCGGCGCGGTCGTTCAGGGTGCGGTAGGACAGGCGCTTGCGTTCGCTTTCCTGCCAGGCCGTCTTTTCCAGCTCGCTCTTGTATTTCGCGTGTTTCACGACTTCCTGCTGGCCATTGATCGCGTTGTCGAGCTTGCCGACAAAGGCGACGAAATTGGCGTAGGCAAAAGGCGTGATGCCCGCCATCTGCGCCTGGTCGAGCCGCTGCGCGTAATCGTCGCGGTAGCCCAGCAGCATTTTCAGTTTCTGTTCCGCTTCCTCCACACCCTTCAGGGCCGCGCCGAGACGCTTGGCGGCGTCGTCGGACGCGCGCTGGGCCAGCTCGATCAGGGTTTCAAGTGCGGAAGGGTTTGCCATGGTGAACAAAGTATACCGGCGGCAACATTAACCCGATCAGCTGAACAGAGAGGTCAATTGCCCCAAGCTCTGGCCCATATTCGTGTTGTCGTGGATTTCCTGGCACAGGAATTCCTCGATCTGCGTGTTCAGGGCGATCGCCTGGTCCAGCACCGGATCGCTGCCGGGGGCATAGGCGCCGACGCTGATCAGGTCGCGCGCACGCTGGTAGCGCGAATACAGCTGTTTCAGTTTGCGCGCCGCCAGCTGGTGCTCGTGCGTGGTGATGCCGTGCATGGCGCGGCTGATCGATTGCTCGATGTCGATCGCCGGATAGTGGCCGGACTCGGCCAGGTGGCGGCTCAGGACGATGTGGCCGTCGAGAATACCGCGCGCCGCATCGGCAATCGGATCCTGCTGGTCGTCGCCCTCGGACAGCACGGTATAGAAGGCCGTGATCGAGCCGCCGCCTTCGAGGCCGTTGCCGGCGCGTTCGACCAGCACCGGCAGTTTCGCGAACACCGACGGCGGATAGCCCTTGGTGGCCGGCGGCTCGCCGATCGCCAGCGCGATTTCGCGCTGGGCCATGGCGTAGCGGGTCAGCGAATCCATGATCAACAACACGCTCTTGCCCTGGTCGCGGAAATGCTCGGCGATCGCCGTGGCATAGGCCGCGCCCTGCAGGCGCATCAGCGGCGGGCTGTCGGCCGGGGCGGCGACCACGGCCGAACGGGCCATGCCTTCCGGCCCCAGGATCTGCTCGATGAATTCCTTGACTTCGCGGCCCGCGTTCGCCGATCAGGCCGACGACGATCACGTCGGCCGTCGTGTAGCGCGCGATCATGCCGAGCAGCACCGATTTGCCGACGCCGGTGCCGGCGAACAGGCCCAGGCGCTGGCCGCGGCCGACGGTCAGCATCGCATTGATCGCGCGCACGCCGACGTCGAGCGTGTCCTTGATCGGCGCGCGGTCGAGCGGATTGACGGGGCGGGCGTTGATCGGCGCGACTTCGTCGGTGCCGAGCGGTCCCTTGCCGTCGAGCGGACGGCCGGCGCCGTCGACCACGCGGCCCGAGCAGCTTCCAGCCGACCGGCAGGTGGCGCGCGCGGTCGCTCGGACGCCGGCGCGGGTGCGTCACCGAGCCGGGGCGCGGGATCGACGGTTCGACCGGATGCACGCGCGAACCGGGCACCACGCCTTCGACGTCGGACTGCGGCATCAGGAACAGGCGCTCGCCCTCGAAGCCGACGACTTCGGCCTCGATCTTGGCGCCGTTCGGCAGCGGGATGGTGCAGGCGCTGCCGACCGCCAGGCGCAGGCCGACGCATTCCATCACCAGGCCCGCCACGCGCGTGACGCGGCCCGAGACCTGCATCGGCTCGACGAAGCCGATCAGCGAATCGCAGTCGGCCAGATAGGATTTCCAGCGCGCCGTGTGGCGGTCGAGGCGCGGCACGTCATCAGTTCAGCCACTCGACGTTCTTGCCCAGCGCATGCGCCAGGCGTGCCCAGCGCGCGCTGGCCTGGGCGTCGATCTGGTTGCTGGCGGTATCGACCTTGCAGCCGCCGCGCCCGACCTGCGGATCGGCGACGACGCGCCAGCCGCCTTTATCGAGTTCGTCGGACAGGGCCGCGCGCACGATCTCGATGTCCTCGGGATTCAGGGCCAGGATGGCCGGCTGCTGCAGCACCGGCAGATAGTCGATCGCTTCGCGCACGATCGGGATGATCAGTTCGGGACGCACGGTGAAGGCGGTGCGCACCATCGAGCGCGCCAGGTGCAGGGCGAGATCGAGCACGTCGGCGGCGATGGTTTCGTCGGCGGCCGTGACGGCGTCGCTGAAGGTGGCGGCGATCGCGCGCAGGGTTTCCATTTCGAGCGCCACTTCCTGGCGGCCCGCTTCCAGCGCTTCGGCGTGGCCCGCGGCGCGGCCTTCTTCGCGGCCTTCGGCATAGCCCTCGGCGCGCGCATCCTCGCGCAGCGCTTCGAGTTCGGCCGCGGTCGGGAACTGCATCGCCGGCGTCATCGGGACCGTCGGCGCGGCGGCGGCTGCGGCAGCCGCGGCGGCGATCGAGGCCGCGCGCTCTTCGGCCTGGATGCGCGCCGCCAGCGAACTGGGGCGCTCGTCGCCGAAGGAGGTCATTTCCCAGCGCTTGAAGGCGCCCTGCGTGTCTTTGCTCATCGTTATCCGCATCTATCAGACGAAGGAATCTTCGCCTTTGCCACCCAACACGATCTGCCCTTCGTCCGACAGGCGGCGCACGATTTGCAGAATCTGCTTCTGCTGCGCTTCCACTTCCGACAGGCGCACCGGGCCTTTCGACTCCAGGTCTTCGCGCATCATTTCGCTGGCGCGCTGGCTCATGTTGCGGAAGATCTTCTCGCGCAAGTCCTGCGAGGCGCCTTTCAGGGCGATGATCAGCATGTCCGACTGCACTTCGCGCAGCAGCAGCTGGATGCCGCGGTCGTCGATGTCGATCACGTTATCGAACACGAACATCTCGTCCATGATCTTCTGCGCCATGTCGTTGTCGTAGTTCTTGATGTTTTCCATCACCGCGCTTTCCTGCTCGCCGGCCATGAAGTTCAGGATCTCGGCCGCGGTACGCACGCCGCCGAGCGAGGACTTCTTGATATGCTCATTCCCCGACAGCAGCTTGGTCAGCACGTCGTTCAGTTCGCGCAGTGCGGCCGGCTGCACGCCGTCGAGCGTGGCGATGCGCAGCACGACGTCGTTGCGCAGGCGGTCGGTGAAGTGGGTCAGGATCTCGCAGGCCTGGTCGCGCTCGAGGTGGACCAGGATGGTGGCGATGATCTGCGGGTGCTCGTTGCGGATCAGTTCCGACACCGACTGCGAGTCCATCCACTTCAGGCTTTCGATGCCCGAGGCGTCCTTGCCGCCCAGGATGCGGTTCAGCAGCACGGCCGCCTTGTCGTCGCCCAGCGCCTTGGTCAGCACCTCGCGGATGTATTCGTCCGAATCCAGGCCGACCGTCGAGTGGGCGTCGGCTTCGTCGCGGAAGGCTTCCAGCACGCTGACCACCTGTTCGTGCTGCACCGATTTCATCGCCGCCATCGCCGCGCCGAGTTTCAGCACTTCGCGCGGGCCGAGGAATTTCATGACCTCGGACGCTTCCACCTCGCCCATGGCCAGCATCAAAATGGCGGCCTTGGTGATGCCGTCCTTGTCCTTGTCGCTCATTCCGAACCCACCCATGCCTTGATTACGTTTGCCACGATGCGCGGATCATTCATCGCCATCTCTTTTGCCATCGCCAGGTTGGCGCGGTAACTGCGTTCGCGCGGCGCCTCTTCTTCCTCGAGCGGCATGCCGTCCGGTCCCAGCAGCGGCTTGCCGTTGATGTCGACGATGGCGTCCTCGTCTTCCTCGTCGTCCTTCTTTTCCTCTTCCGGCTCGGCCGTCGCTTCGTCGAACTTGCGCACGACCGGGCGCAGCAGCGGGCGCAGGATGCGGAACCAGAGGAAGGCGATGACCGCGGCGATCAACAGGTATTTGCCGATTTCCATCGCCAGCGGCAGGTTCGACGGGTCCTTGTACCAGTCCGGGCCGTTCGCGTCCGGACGGTCGACGCCGTCGAACGGCGCGTTCGCCACGTTCATCGTGTCGCCGCGCGCCTGCGAATAGCCCATCGCCTGCTTGACCAGCTCGTTGATCTGGGCCACTTCGGCCGGCGCCAGCGGTTTGACGGTGACCTTGCCGGTGGTCGGGTCGACCGATGCGGCGGTAGTTCACGACCACGCCCACCGTCAGGCGCTTGATGCCGCCCATCGGACGCTGCTCGTAGCGGATCGTTTTATCCAGTTCGTAATTCGTGGTGGCGTTCTTGCTGGCCGGGCCGGTCGTCGCCGGCGCCGCGCCGGCGGGTGCGCCGCCTTCGAGCGGGGCGGTGGCCACGCCCGGCGGCTGGTTCGACAGCGCGCCCGGGATGCCGTTGGCCGGGCCGGTGGTGGCGCCGGTCTGCTCCGAGGTCTGCTGGCTGCGGATCGCCTGCGGCTCCGGCGGCGAGTTCGGCTTGTACATCTCGGCGGCGGTGTCGACCTGGGCGAAATCGATGTCGGCGGTCGCTTCGGCGCGCACATTGCCCTTGCCGACGATCGGGGTGATCAGCGACTCGACCTGCTTGATGATGTTCTGCTGGACCTGCTCGACGTATTTGAGCTGGGTCGCATCGAGCTGCTTGCCGCAGCGCGTTCGCTTTCGGCTGCTCGGACAGCAGGTTGCCGTTCTGGTCGACGACGGTGACGTTGCCGATGGTGAGTTCGGGAATGCTCGACGCCACCAGGTGGACGATGGCGCTGACCTGGCCCGGATCGAGGGCGCGGCCCGATTGCAGGTTCAGCAGCACCGAGGCGGTCGGCTTTTGCGCGTCGCGCACGAACACGGACGGTTTCGGCAGCGCCAGGTGGACGCGCGCGCCGGCGACCGAGCCGAGCGACTGGATCGAACGCGCCAGCTCGCCTTCGAGCGAGCGCTGGTAATTGACTTGTTCCAGGAACTGGGAGACGCCCAGCTTCTGGTTTTCCATCAGCTCGAAGCCGACGTTGCCGCCTTTCGGCAGGCCTTGCGAGGCGAGTTTCAGGCGCAGGTCGGGCACCTGCTCGGCCGGCACCAGAATCGCGGTGCCGCCTTCGGAAAATTTGTATTTGACGCCCATCTGGTCGAGCGAGGCGGTGATCGCGCCGCCGTCCTTGTCGCTGTAATTGGCGTACAGCACGCGGTAATCCGGCGCCTTGCTCCACATCCAGATCGCGACGACCACCGCCAGCACGGCCGCCACGCCCCCACCGATGAGCACATTGCGGCCCATCGCGGTTTTCAGGAACGGTTGTGGAGCAGCAGGAGTGTCGAGCAAGTCGTCGGCGGTCGCGGCCATGTGGGTTTCCAGGGGGAGTAAGGAGATCAGGAACGAATTATGAAGCCTTGCGGCAACATTCAAACGCGGGAATAGGGGGCGCTTTCCCCTCCTGCTCGATCAAGCCGCTTGCTTGCAGGCTGGTAACCTGTAAGCCTGACAAAAGGAAATGCTCATGAACGTAGGCGGAATCGACAGCAACCGGATCGAAGCGATGATGGCCCAGCTCAAGGCCGCGGCCACGAAGCCGGCCATGCCTTCGCTCGGGCGCGGGCGCCATCAATGGACTGGGCGCGCCGGCGGCCTTGAACGAAGGGCCGTCGAAGGTCAGCTTCTCCGACGCCCTCGAAGAATTCGCTCGAGCAGGTCAGCAATTCACAGAAGCATGCCGAAGAGCTGGGCCAGAAGTTCGCCATGGGCGACGACAGCGTCAGCCTGTCGGACACCATGATCGCGATGCAGAAGTCGAGTATTTCCTTCCAGGCGACGGTGCAGGTGCGCAACAAGCTGGTGTCGGCGTATCACGAGATCATGAATATGCAGGTGTGATCCAGCGTGATCGCACCATGAAAAACGGGCCGCGCTTCCGGAGGGAACGCGGCCCGTTTTTCATTGTATTGCGTTTTTGAATTTACGACGAGCCCGGCCAGCTTGGCGTTGCGGTTCCCGCTCGAGCCTGGTGATATAGCGCTGCACCGCCGCCATGTTCCCGCTTCGAGATATCGACGAACATGCAGCCGATCCGGCGGCTGGTCTTGTTGTTGAGCATCGTCACATCCAGCGCATTGCGCACTTGCAGCGAGGTCGTGACTTGCCCGATCTCCGGCAAATCGATGCGGCAATTCGTGAACGTTTGGCCGATCGTCGAATTGAGCATCATCTTGTTGTCGAGCAGGGCGACGCCGCCGCAGCTGATGTCGGCCAGCGGGAAGGTGGCGTTGCCGCCGCCCAGGTCGAGCGGCATCGGCACCAGGGCCGGCACCGGATTGGTCAGCGGCGTCGGCATGCGGTAGAACTCGCGCCGCTGCAGGCGGATCAGCGATTCCGGGATCGCCGCCACCAGCGCGCCCGAGCCCTTGAACTCGGTGTCGCTGCACGCCGCTGACGCTGAACAGGATGCGGATCTTGTCGAGGAAGGTTTCGCACATCACGCCTTTGGCGTTGACGATGCGCTCGTTCTGCTCGCGGTTGATCGAGCGGTCGAGGACGAACACGCCTTCGTCGGGGTCGACGTCGAGGATCGAGGTGACGCAGACATCGGCCTCGCCCTTGATCTTCATCCGGATCAGTTGTTTCTTTTCGCCGATCTGGCGCAGCAGCACCACGATCTCGCGGCGCGACTGCACCTCGTAGTCGTGCCAGTTTTCCAGTTCTGCGTCATGCATTGCTTGCATCTTGTTCCGCCGATAGTGCAGGTGAGTCGATATGGAGGGCAGTGTCAGGCGGTGCCGGGAGTGACTGGCCGAGTCGTTGCGCTGACTCAATATGATAAAGCCATGCTAACAGTTCCGCAATCGCGCGGTACAGTGCGGGCGGAATCTGGCCGTCGAGGTCGATGTCCATGAGCAGCGACACCAGTTCCTTCGATTCGTGGACGAACACGCCGGCCTCCTTGGCGCGCTCGATGATCTGGTCGGCCACCAGGCCGCGGCCCTTGGCGACGACGGTCGGCGCGCTCGATCCGGCGGCATAGGCGAGGGCGACGGCGCGCTGCTGGCGCTGCGGCGCGCTATCGGTCACGCGTGCCTCCCGGTCCTGGACGCGCAATGCCGCCAGTTCGCTGCCGGCCGCTTCCAGCGCTTCCTGCAGGCGCGGCGCTCCGGCGCGCAGCAGCTCGGCGGCGCCGGGCGCGGCCAGCAATTCGATGTGCAGGCGCGCGCCGCGCAGGCTGACGCTCGCTTCCACTTCGCCCAGCAGGGCAAAGCGCAGGCGCAGGCTGCTCTGCCAGCCGGCCGTCCTGCGGATCGCGTTCCGGGCTGGCGCTGTGCTTTCCTCGTTCGCGCCCGATCGTCCCAGCGCATCGCCTGGTGCGGCCCGAGCTGGCCCTGCCAGGCGAGCTGGCCTGATTCCTGGGTGGCCAGCTGCTGGTTGATCAGCTGGGCGGCGGCGGGTTCGGTCGGCGCGCGTCCCGGGCGCCTGGCGCGCCTGCGGTTCGGCCATCAAGTTCGGCCAGCGGACGCTTGCCTTCGGCCCACTGGGCCAGGTGCGATTCGTAGAACAGGCCGCTTTTCGCGACGGCCTGCTGCAATTGCTGCGCCAGCTGCGCCGGATCGGGCGCGCCCTGCGGTACCAGCGGGGTGGACGGGTTCAGGGTCGCCAGGGGCGGCGGCGCCGGCGGCGCTGTGCAGTACCTGCCCCAGCAGGCGCGCGGCGGGGCTCAGGTCGGCCGCCTGCGGCTGCCCGCCGTATTGCAGCAAGGGCGCGCTGGCGGCGGCGACGCTGGCCGCGAGCGAGGCGGCATTGCGCGGAAAGCGGGAGCAGGGTGCCTTGCAGGGTGGCGTCGCCCAGGCCGAAGGTCGGCTGGGGCGAGGCGGCCAGCACCGTCATCGCCAGTTGCGCGCCGGGCTGCGTGCCGGGGGGCAGGGCCATGCGCACCGGCGTGTCGGCCACGCGCACCATGAAACTGCCGTCGCCCAGGCGCGCCAGTACCGAAACCGGTACCTGGCTGCCGAGCATGGTGGCAAGGGTGCGCTGGAAGGCGTCGAGGCGGGCGTCGCCCGTGCGTTCGGTCGGCGCCAGCGGCCGGACCGGCAGCGGGGCGCTGACGCCGGGGCTGGGGATGCGCTCGACCATGGGGACTTACTGGATCAGACGCTGCCGTAGGCGTTGGCGAGGCGGCGCTGGGTACCGGAATTGTTGATCAGGGCGGACAGTTGCGCCATCCAGGGCATGGTCAGGTCGCGGATCTTGCGGTCGTCGGCCAGGATGCGGCGCAGGCAGTCGATCTTCGCCTGGCGGCTGGTCGGGGTGAGTTCGACCGCGGCTTCGGCGCGTTTCAGGACGTCGACGTGCGCCGTGCATGCCTGCTCGAGCACCACCAGGTGGTCCCAGTCGCCGGCTTCGGCGGCGGCCAGCATCTGGCCGGTCAGGTCGGCGACCGCGGCGTACTCAGACAGCACTTCCTGGCCGGTCATCATCAGGCGCTCGCCATCACAGGGTAGTGCTGACATGGCGGCAGGCGCGGCCGGCTTTTCGCCGATTTGCGTCCAGGCGTCGCGCAGGTCGGCCAGCAGGGTCTGCACTTCGTCCAGCAGCGGCAGCTTGTTCTGCAGGTTGGCGGTCAAGCAGGCGTTCGGTCATGTACACGTACAGGGAATCGAGGTTGCTGGCGATTTCGCCGCCGGCCTTCTTGTCGAGGCTGGCGCGCAGGCCGTTGTTGATGATGTCCAGCGCTTTCGAAATCGCCGCGCCTTTCTCGGCGATGTTACCGGCGGCCATGTGGCTGGCGGCGCTCTTGATCGCGGCCAGGGCGCCGTCGTACAGCATGACGATCAGTTTATGCGGCGACGCCGAAATCACCGAGGTTTCCAGTCCTACTTTGGCGTAAGCATTCACGCCGCGCTGCATCGATCCAAACATCATGACCTCCAGTTGCTTCTATTGTGGGAGGCCCGCGCCGCTGGGCGTTCCTCCAAGTTCGTGCTGCAGCTGGTCGGGGCGGTTTGTGGGGCCGGCCTGCCATTCTTCAGCGAGGGTAGTTTACTTGCTTAACGGCAGGTTCTAACCGGACTTGAGAGGCAGGAATACCCGGCTTTTTCCGGCTTTGTCATCCCGATAACGGAATGAGGCAGCGTGGGGGCGACTGGGGAGAACAGGAGGGAGGCGGTGCGCGCGGGGCGCGGATGAAATAAATCAGTCGTTGCGCGGACGCTGGCGCCGTTCGTGGTGGCGCCGCAGTCGGGAGATTGCAGTGCGCGCGTCAGGATGGAGCGCGAGACATTGCACGTGTCGAGGTAGTCGAGCGCGAACTCGACCCCGCGGATGTCCACCAGGTAGAGCGCGTATTCGGCGGTGAGCGCCGTTTGCTCGTCGGTTCTTCGTTGCATCATAAAACCCACACCATGAACTGGATCGACAGCCGGCCGGACGTAGCATACGTCCCTCCGTGTCGCGTTAATACAATGATATCCATGTCAACGGCCCGCACCTGCCTGAATTGTTAAAATTTGTTTCTGTTGTAAATACAAGTCACGTGCTCAGGTGTCGAAGCAGGGCGCCCAGCTCCGCGCGCACGGCCTCGATCACGCCCTCCCAGTCGCCCTTGCGCGGCTGGCGGAACAGGCGCGCGCTCGGGTACCACGGGTTGTCGCGCGCGTTCGGTGAGCCAGCGCCAGTCGGCCACCTGGGGCAGCATCACCCAGAGCGGCTTGCCGAGCGCGCCGGCCAGGTGGGCCACGCTGGTGTCGACCGAAATGACCAGGTCCATGTGCTCGCACAGGGCCGCCGTGTCGCGGAAATCGTGCAGCTGCGCGTCCATGCGCTGGACGGCGCCGCCGGCGTCGAGGGCGGCGCGGTCGGCCTCGCGGTATTCCTTCTGCAGCGAAATAAAATCGCAATCGAGGTCGAACAGGCGCGCCAGCAGCGGGAAGGGAATGCTGCGGTTGTGGTCGTTCGTGTGCTGCGGATTGCCGCTCCAGACCAGGCCGACGCGCGGGCGCACGGCGCGGACCGAGGCGCTCTTCCCACTGCGCCAGGTAACGCTGGGCATCGGACTCCAGGTAGCGCGGCGCGGCCGGAATCGAGTCGAGCTCGGTGCCGAAAGCCAGCGGCAGCGACATCAGGGAGCACTGGAAGTCGACAGGCGGGCATCGGGTCGCCCTTGGCGATGATCTGGTCGACGCCCTCCAGGCCGGTGAGCAGGCTCAGCAGCGGCGCTTGCACTTCGAGCACCACGTGCGCGCCGCGCGCTTTCACCAGCGGCGCGTAGCGGCAGAACTGGAGCGTGTCGCCCAGGCCCTGCTCGGCGTACAGCGAGGATGGTTTTGCCTTCGAGCGATTGCTGGCCGTTCCACAGCGGCTGCTTGCAGGTCGCGCCGCTCGGCATAGCAGCTGAGCACTTCGGTATTCCAGCGCCACTCGTAGTCGCGCCAGCCATCGAGCAGGTTGCCGTACTTCAGGTTCAGCAGGCTGCGGTTCCAGTGCGGCGTGGCGAATGTCGGGTTGATCTCGATGGCCTTGTCGAAGCAGGCGCGCGCGTCCTCGTAGGCGCCGCATGGCGTCATAGACATTGCCGCGGTTGTTCCAGGTCGCCGCGTTATCGCCTTTCATGGCCGAGCACGACATCGTAGGCGGCCAGCGCTTCGCTGCTGCGGCCCATGTCCTGCAGCACGTTGGCGCGGTTCAGCAAGCCGTCGGTATACGTCGGGATCGAGTTCGATGCTGCGCTCGAAGCTGGCCATGCGCCTGCTCCAGGCGGCGCAGGCGGTGCAGCACGATGCCGCGCCCGTTCAGGGCCGTGACCAGTGTGGCGTCGAGGGCGACGCGCGACCTCGAAGCATTTCAGGGCGGCGTCCAGCTGGCCCAGTTCGGTCAATAAATGGCCCTGGCTGACGCGGAAGCGGGGCCGACGCCGGATCGAGTTCGGCGGCGCGCTGGAAGTCTGGCGAGCGCGTCGGGCAGGCGGCGCAGCAGGCGCAGCACGGTGCCGCGGCCATGGTGCGCGGCGGCGGCCTCGGGCGCGTCCGCCAGGATGGCGTCGTAGCTGGCCAGGGCTTCGTCCTGCCGGTCGAGCGCGCTAGCGCCTTGGCGTGGTTGATGCGCGCATCGGTGTAATCGGGATGCAGCGCGCAGGCGTGCGCATAGGCGGCCAGCGCTTCGTCGATGCGTTCCAGGTCGAGCAGGATATTGCCGCGGTTATTCAGGGCCTCGGCATGCGCCGGGCGCGAGCGCGAGCGCGTGCTCGCAGCTGGCGAGCGCCTCGTCGTGCCGTTTCAGGTGCTGCAGCACGACGGCGCAATTGTTCCAGGCCTCGACGTCGCGCGGCGCCAGCGCCAGGGCGCGCTGGTAGCTGGCCAGCGCCGCCTCGTAGCGCTTCAGGTGCTGCAGCACGTTGCCGCTGGTTATATAAGGCGTCCACCGTGTCCGGCGCCAGGGCCAGTGCCTGGCCATAGCTGTTCAGGGCGTACTCGTGTTCGCCGATCGCCTTGAAGATATTGCCCAGGTTGCTGTAGGCAGTGGGGACGCGCGGATTGACGTCGATCGCTTCGCTCATGAATTGCAGGGCCAGCTCATGGTTGCCGCTCTGGTAGCCGAGGATGCCGATGTGGTGCAGGGCATCGAAATGGCGCGCGTCGCTCTGCAGCGCCGCTTCGTAACGGCGTAAAGGCGAGCTCGAGCTGGCCCTGCTGGTGCGCGGCGAGGCCGGCGCTGAACAGGCGGTCGGCGGTGGATTGCGTTTTCTTCATGATTTTTCCTACTGGTAAGTCACTGCGAGCACCGAGTGTAGCGCAGCATTGCCGGCGGGAAGCAATGAACAGGAGGGGAAATTACCCCTAAATATTTCTCTGGCGCTGCCGTTGACCTCCTTGGCGCGGTCAGGTTCATAAGCGGTCCGCCAAATGCGAAGTTGCTCACAAACATTTTTTTTAAAAAAATCCTCAAGGTTTTGCAGAGGCCTCCGTTAAAGAATACAAGCGGGCAGCAACAGCGCCGCAAGCGACACACCGAACCCTGATAGCAGCACCAAACTGAACTGCCCACTGGAGAATGACCATGACGACGATTAACACCAACCTGTCCTCGCTGAACGCACAACGCAACCTGACCAAGTCGGCCGGCGAGCTGTCGACCTCGATGCAGCGCCTCTCGTCGGGCCTGCGCGTCAACAGCGCCAAGGACGACGCTGCCGGCATGTCGATCGCCACCAAGATGGATTCCCAGATGCGCGGCATGACCCAGGCATCGCGTAACGCCAACGACGGCATCTCGCTGATCCAGACCGCCGACGGCGCACTGTCGAACATCGGCGATGCACTGCAGCGTATCCGCGAACTGGCAGTCCAGGGCGCCAACGCCACCAACGGTACCGACGAATGGAAGAACATCGACACCGAGATGCAGGAACTGAACAAGGAAATCGCCCGTATCGCCAAGGACACCAAGTTCAACGGCAATGCAGTGCTGAGCTCGACCGCCGCGACGAAGAACATCCAGGTCGGCGCCGATTCGGGCCAGACGATCACCGTCAGCTTCGGCGCGAACACCGCCTTCGCCGGCCTGACCATCGCCGTCGATGACCGACGCAACGACCTCGTCGACCGCCCTGGCCGCAGTCGACGGCGCCCTGACCGCCCTGAACACCGAGCGCGCATCGCTGGGTACCGCACAGAACCGCATGGGCTACGCCATCAGCAACCTGGCTACCTCGATCGAGAACCAGTCGGCAGCAAAGAGCCGCATCATGGACACCGACTACGCTGCTGAAACCAGCAAGCTGAGCCGCTCGCAGATCCTGCAGCAGGCCGGTACCGCGATGCTGGCCCAGGCCAACTCGGCACCGAACAGCGTCATGTCGCTGCTGCGTGGTTAATCAGACGGTATAATCGACTCGGTATAATTGATGATTCCAGCCGTGCGGGGCTGAAGCCCCGCACGGTTGTTTGTAGAGAGGTGTTCCGATGATGCAACCAATACAAGCTGGAAGCCCATCGGCCGTCGCCGGCAACACGGCGCGGCCGTCTGCCGAGGCCGCGATCAAACCTGTCTCGAATGCCGCGCCCGTCGCGGCGTTTGCGCAGGTGGAGCGCGCGCCGGGACGCACCGAACTGGGCAATGTCGTCGCCGACCTCAACAAGGTGGCGCAGGCAAACGCCCAGGGCGTGCGTTTTTCGGTCGACGAGGACACCGGCCGCACCGTGGTCAAGGTGGTCGACACCCAGACCGACACCGTGCTGCGCCAGATCCCGAGCGTCGAAGCGCTCAAGCTGTGGCGCTCGATCGAGCAGATGCAGGGCGTGATGTTGCGCGACAAGGCGTGAGCGCAGCCAATAGGAGGATCGAATGGGTATTAGCGCATCGGGAATGGTATCCGGCCTCGACGTCGACTGCGATGGTGTCGTCGCTGATGCGATCGAACAGCAGCCGCTGGCGAACCTGCAGGCCAAGCAAACGAGCTTCAATGCCAAGCTGTCCGCCTTCGGCACGCTCAAAAGCGCGGTGTCGACCTTCCAGACGGCGGTCAAGGCCCTCGGCGGCGACGCCTTGCGCGCGCTGACGGCCAGCTCCACCAAGTCCGACGTGGTCGGCATCACCGCGACCAAGGACGGCGGCGCCACCGCCGGCAGCTATGCGATCGAAGTGAGCAAGCTGGCGCAAGCCGACAAGCTGGTATCAACCGGCGTCGCGCCGGGCGCGACCTTCGCCGCCGCCGGCAGCTCGATGGCGATCACCATCGGCGGCAAGACCACGCCCCTGGTGCTGACCGATACCACGCTCGCCGGCATCAGCAGCGCGATCAACAAGGCCAACGCCGGCGTCACCGCCACCATCCTGAACGACGGCACGCAAGACCGCCTCGTCATCACCGGCAGCCAGACCGGCAGCGCCAACGGCGTGAGCATCGCCGCCACCGGCAGCCTGGCGGCCTTCGACACCACCGCCGCGACGACCACCATGACGCGCTCGCAGACGGCGCAGAATGCCGAGATGAAGATCGACGGCATCGCGGTCTCGAAAGCCTCGAACACGGTCACCGACGCCATCAAGGGCGTGACCCTGAACCTGGCGCAGACCAATGTCGGCAGCCCGGTGACGGTCAGCCTGGCGAAAGACACGACGGCGATCAGCAAGTCGATCACCGCTTTCGTGGACGCCTACAACACGCTGGCCACCGCGGTGAACAAGCAGACCTCCTACAACGCCGCCACCAAGACCGGCGCGGTCCTGAACGGCGACGCGTCGGCGCGTTCGATCCTGACCGGCATCCGCGGCGAACTGACCAAGGCGGTCAGCGGCGCCGGCGGCCTGACGACGCTGTCGGACATCGGCATCGCCTTCCAGCGCGACGGCACCCTGAAGCTGGAAAAGCCGGCCAAGCTGGAAACGGCGCTCGCCACGAATTTCGAGAACGTCTCGAGCCTGTTCTCGTCGACCACCGGCATTGCCACGCGCCTGACCAAGGTCACCGATGAAATGCTCGGCACCAAGGGCGTGTTCAAGAACCGCACCGATGGCCTGAACGCGACCATCGAAGGCCTGAAGGACAGCGAGGACCGGATGACTCCAGCAACTGGGCGCAGACCGAGAAGCGCTACCGCGCGCAGTTCGTCGCGCTCGACACCATGATGACCAGCATGCAGAGCATGCAAAGCTACATGACGCAGCAGCTGTCGGCGCTGGCCGCCAGCAACGGTTATTAATCTTGGCTCCCCCGGCCGGCGCCTCGGCGCCGGCCTTCTTTTCTTCTTCTCCCTGAACTGCCGATGACACGCCTGGCCCTCGTCATGATCGTCCGCGACGAGGCCGCGCGCATCGCGCGCTGCCTCGATTCCGCCCGTTCCCTGGTGGACGACATCGTCGTCCTCGATACCGGCTCGCGCGACGCCACCGCCGCCATCGCCCGTCGCCCACGGCGCGCGCGTCTTTTCGTTCGCCTGGTGCGACGATTTCGCCGCCGCGCGCAACGCCGCGCTCGATCATTCCGACGCCGACTGGAACCTGGTGCTCGACGCCGACGAGTGGTTCGACGCCGGCGCCGCCCGCGCCGTGCTGGCGCCGGTCTTCGATGGCGCGCCCTGCATCGGCCTGGTGCCGGTCGCCAGCAGCTTCGACCTGCAGGGCCGCGTCGAGACCTCGACCTTGTGGATCCCGCGCCTGCTGCCGCGCGGCGTGCGCTACACCGGCCGCATCCACGAGCAGCCCGATACCGACCTGCCGCGCCGGCGCGTCGCCCTGCCGGTGCATCACGACGGCTACCGCAACGACGCGCTGGAACGCAAGCATGGCCGCAACGACACGCTGCTGCGGCGCGCGCTGGCCGATGCACCCGGCAATCCCTATCTGCTCTACCAGCTCGGCAAGAACGACGAAGTGTATGGCGCATTCGCGCCGGCCGCCGGCCATTACGCAGGCGCGCTGGCCGCCTGCGGTCTTGACGCCGGCTGGCGCCACGACCTGGTCGTGCGCACCCTGTTCTGCCTGAAGAAGACGGCGCGCCACGCGGATGCCGTGCAGCTGGCCGAGGCCGAGATGGCGCGCTGGAGCGCGTCGCCCGATTTTTATTTCGTGCTGGGCGACGTGCTGCTCGACTGGGCGACCGGCGAGCCGGGCAGGGCGGGCGAACTGCTGCCGATGGTGGAAGAATGCTGGCAGCGCTGCCTGCAACTGGGCGAGCGCGAGGACCTGAATGGCGCCGTGACGGGACGCGGCAGTTATCTCGCCGCGCACAACCTGGTGGTGCTCTACGAAAACCTGGGAATGGAAGAACAGGCGGCGCAATACCGCCCGTTGGCGGGCGTGCGTGCGAGGTCTGGTTGTACGAAGCACAGACACGTAGGGGTACATCCCTGGACGAGTCCTGCTAAGCGACCGGGTCGTCCGGCAAACGCAGGTCCGCCTGCATCGTGCGCGCCGTGGTGCGCTCGCGCAGCGTGGTCGCCACCTTGCGCAGGACCAGGCGCATGAAGGCGGCCTGCTCGCGCCGCATTCCTTCAGGTTCACGTCCAGGTAGCAGAACTGGACCATGTCGAAGCGGTACTCGAACCAGCCCAGGTACCAGAACCATTCGGTGTAGTAGATCCAGGAGTTCTCGTTCATCGCCCGCACATGGGTCGGGTCCTGCCAGGCGGATGCCGCGTGCTCGTAGGGCACTTCGATCCGGAACTGGCCGCCGTCCTGCAGCAGGCGCAGGCAGTTGCCCATCAGGCTGGCAGGTCGGGCACGTGCTCGAGCACGTTGTTCGCGTTGATGAGTTCGATACTGCCTTCGGTGAGCAGGATCGGGCCGGCGCCGTGGCTGGCTCGCGCGCATGCGGCAGGGCCAGCGGCGCCGCCAGGTCGAGCACCAGGTCGGGTTCGGCGCGCTCGAGCATGTCGAGGTTCAGCCAGCCCGCCTTGTAGTCCTTGCCCGAACCGAGGTTGATGCGCGCGGGCTGCCAGGGCTCGGTCGGGCGGCGCGCGTGATGGCGCTCGCGCACGTCGCAGCGCGAAGGCGAGCAGGTCGGCATAGGCGTCGATCGGATCGGCCTGCGTCGAAGCGCTGCAGCGCGGCGCGCGCCGACGCGAAGAAGGCGGGCGAGGCGAAGTCGTCGGTGAAAAACTGTTCGAGCCGGTCGTCGTCGAGCCAGAGCACGCTGTCTTCGAAGGCCGGGTGCGGCCGGTATTGCGCGGCGCGCTCGGAGATGACGGGCGTGCCCAGCGACAGGCAGTGCGACACGCGCGCCTGCTCGAAGCGGCTGCTGCGTAGAAGTGGCGTGTTCAGCACGGCCTTGGCCTGCACGATGAAGCCGTCGCGTTCGGCGCCATACAGCGGCCGTCGAACAGCGAGACGGCGACGCCGCAGGCTTCGATGCGTTCGATCCAGGCGCGGCGGCGTTCGTTCATGCTGCCGATGAACAGCAGGTCGATCGGCCGCTCCTCCAGCGCGATGGGCTCAGGGGGGCGAGGTAGGGCGCGTGCAGCAGCGGCACCACCGGCACCGCGCCGGGCGCGCTCGAATAGGCGGCGACGTTGTCGGCGATCGTAGTCGACCACGGCCGAGGTCTCCAGCAGCTGCAGGTAGTCGGGCGACACCTTGGCGCCGCCCTCGCCGAGCTGTTCGAGGTTGACGAAGATGCAGGCATGGCGCTCGCGCTGCGCGGCATCGAAGCCGAGGTGGGCGCCGAAGACGAAGTTCACGGCATCGTGGCGCAGCCGGTTCTTCGCAGATCGACACCTGCGCCCCGAGGCGGCGGAACTGGTAGCGGAAGTAGCGCGCCTGGTCGATAAAGCCGAGCGAATGGACGTAGCCGGACGGCTGCTGGATGCAGAGGTGGATCATCAGTCGGCGACCACCACCCGGTTCTTGCCGGTCTGCTTGGCCTGGTACATCGCCCGGTCCACGCGCGCCAGCAGGCTGGCCTGGTCTTCGTTCGGCAGGCGCAAGGCGACGCCGGCCGAGAAGGTGATCAGGAGCTTCTCGTTATCGTGCATGAAGAAATGCTTGGTCAGTTCGCGCTGCAGGCGCGTCATGGTCAGCTCCGCCGCCTCGATGGGCGTCTCGGGCAGGATGATCAGGAATTCCTCGCCGCCGAAGCGGGCGATCACGTCCATCGAGCGCAGCGTCGCCTTCACCACCTTGGCCAGGTGGCGCAGCGCGTTGTCGCCCGCCAGGTGGCCGTAGGTGTCGTTCAGGCGCTTGAAATTGTCGAGGTCGAGCAGGGCCACGCACAGCGGCGTGTTGCGGCGGTCGGCGCGCGCGCTTTCGCGCTCGAAGACGTCGTCCAGGCCGCGCCGGTTCAGGGTGCCGGTCAGCTGGTCTTCGCGCACCAGTTCGCTCATGTGCTGGAGCTTGGCTTCCAGTTCCTTGATTTTGCTTTCCGCTTCCTGCACTTCGCGGTGCGCGGCCAGCATGCGGTCGCGCGAGGCGAGCGCCTCGGCCTGCGCCTGCTTGGTCTCGCGCAGCACTTCGTCGAGCACCTCGTTGAGTTCCGTGATGTCGCCGGCGTGGCGGATGCGCTCCGAAAAGCCGCCCAGCTTGTCGTGGTAATCGGCGGTCGACGCCGCCACCGAACCGAGACGGTCGATGAAGGTCATCATCATGTTCTTGACGGTGGCCTTCACGTCCGACAGGGAGTGCTTGAGCTGGCCCTGCTTGTAGATCACGTCCTTCAGGCTGCGCGTGGCGTCTTCCAGCGCGCGCTGGTCGATCGGGCCGGCGATCAGCTCCTGCACCGCGTCGATCTGGCCGCGCATCCAGCTGTCGTCGTCGAGCAGTTCGCTGACGTTTTCGAGCAGCAGTTTGAACAGGCGCAGCAGCAGCTCCTGCTGTTCGCCGGCGTCGCCGTTGTGCAGCTCGATCTGGAAGCAGAGTTCTTTCAGGCGCGTCGCGATTTCCTGCAGCGCCGCTTCGCCATGCGCGACTTTCACGGCCGCGCCGAGCGACTCGGCTTCTTTCGACAGCGTCGGGCTGGCCGGGAGCAGGGACGCCAGCGCGAAGGCCAGCGTGCGGCTCAGGAGCTCGCGCAGCAATTGCGTGTCCTTGCTCTCCATGCCATAGGTGACGCCCGGCGGAATGCCGCGCCGCAGGTGCTTTTCGACCAGTTGCGACAGGGCGCGCGCATAGCCGTCCCAGTCGCGTCCCTTGACGGCGCGGTTCAGGCGGCGGCCGTATTCGGCCAGCTCGCCCGGGGTATCGGTCAGCTGGGTGGCGAAGTCGCCGAGCACCACCTCGGCCACGCCGGTGCGCGGGCGCCGGCGGCGAGCGGTTTCGTCGATGCCGGCGATCTCGTCGTAGATGTCGCGGTAGGCGTCCGGCGTGGGCGCGATACGGCGCGTGGCCAGGCGTTTGAAGGCCTCGCGTGCGATGTCGACGGGATTCTGGGCGGGTGGTGGGAGGGATTCGGCATGGTGCAAACGCTACGTATTTACTATTGCGCAATGATAAGCATCTTTTCCTGGCGTCATCTTTGGAAAAGAGGCTTGAAAGCACCTTACTTAACGGCAATGCCTACTCCGACCAGCTGATTGCGGATGGCGTAATGGGTCAGTTCGGCGCTGGTCTTGAGGTTCATTTTCGCCAGCAGACGCGCGCGGTATTCGCTCACCGTCTTGACCGACAGCGACAGCTCGCGCGCGATCTCGCTCACCGTCTTGCCCGACGCGATCATGGTCAGCGTCTGGAATTCGCGGTCGGACAGGCCGTCGTGCGGCGCGCCTTCGTGGTCGGCGCCGACCTGGCTGGCGAGCGCCTGGGCCAGGGTCGCGCTGACGTATTTCTGGCCGCCCGCGACCTGGCGGATGGCGGTGACCAGCTCGCGCGGCGCGCTCTGCTTGGTGAGATAACCGGCGGCGCCGGCCTTCAGGGCGCGGATCGCGTACTGGTCTTCGCGGTGCATCGACAGCATCAGCACGGCCAGGTCCGGGCGCTCCTGCTTGATCTGCTTGAGCACCTCGATGCCGTTGCGGTCGGGCATCGAGATATCGAGCAGCATCACGTGGCAGCGCGACTTGCGGAACAGCTTGATGGCATCGAGCCCGTTCTCGGCCTCGCCGGCGACGACGATGTCGCGCTGCTCGGCCAGGATCTGTTTCAAACCTTCGCGCACGATGGCATGGTCGTCGGCGATGAATACGCGGATGGTGGCTTTGTCGGTCATTGGTCCCTGTTCGCTGCCGGCGCGGGTGGCGCCAGCCTGATCTTGATCGTCACCATCGTGCCACCTCCGGGCGCCGCCGACAAGGTCAACGTGCCGCCCAGCGCGCGCGCCCGTTCGCTCATGCCGCGCAAACCGAAGGAGGCCGGTTTCAGGCGGTCGGCCGGCGCGATGCCGCGGCCGTTGTCGCAAATGGCCAGCGTCAGGTGCTGGCGCTGGCGGCGCAGGGTGACGGTCACGCGGGTCGCGCCCGCATGCTTGGCGACATTCGTCAGCGCTTCCTGGAAGATGCGGAACAGGGCCGCCGCATGGTCCGCATCGAGTTCGATCTCGCGTTCGGCGCTGCGGAAGATGCAGGCGACGCCGGAACCCTTTTCGAATTCGCGCGCCTGCCACTCGAGTGCGGCGACGATCCCGAGGTCCAGCGTCGACGGCCGCAGGTCGAGCGAGATGCGGTGCACGGCCTCGATCGTGCGGTCGACCAGGTCGTCGAGATAGGCCGCCTTTTCGAGCAGGGCCGGCTGCTCCGGCGGCAGGCGCGCGGAGAGCATCGACAAGGCCATCTTGATGGCCGTGAGGTTGCCGCCCAGGTCGTCGTGGATCTCGCGCGCGATGCGGGCCCGTTCCTGTTCCTTCACCTGCTCGATGTGGTCGGTCAGCTCGGCCAGGCGCGCACGCGAGCGCAAGGCGTCCTGCTGCTCGATCTTGCTGTCGGTGATATTGGTCATGATGCCGTCCCACTGCACCGCGCCCGCGCCGGCCGCATGCGGCGTGGCGCGCAGGTTGATCCACTTGACGTCTTTCCAGGCATCGATCCAGATCCGGCCTTCCCAGTTCCAGCTCGATAAGGATATTTTCGAGACCGCCATCGCTTCCAGGTAGCCCTTGCGGTCTTCCGGCAGGATCAGGCGCAGGAACAGGTCGGGATCGCGCTGCAGCTCGGCCGGCTGCACCCCGAGCAGCGGCGCGCAGCCTTCGCTCAGGTAGGGAAAGGCGTGGCGGCCGTCGGCGCCGAGCAGGAACTGGTAGACCAGGCCGGGCGTGTGGTTGACGATGGCATTGAAGCGCGCCTGGTACTGGGCCAGCGTGTTCGATGCCGCCAGCTCCGGCGAGAGGTCGTCGCCGATCACCAGCAGCAGGGCGCGGCCGTCGCGCCGGGTGCGCAGGAAAGTCAGCCTGGCCGGATAGCTGCTGCCGTCGGCGCGGCGCAGTTCGGTGCGCACGCAGCATTGCCTGGCCATGTCGTCGCCGCCGTCCTCGCCCAGGCTGGCCAGCAGCGAGCCCAGGGCGCCCTCGTCGAGGGCGGGCGCGATGTCGGACGCGCGCATGCCCGTCAAGGCCTCGGCCGCGTAACCGAGGTTCGCGCGCGCGCTGGCGTTGAGGTCGACCAGGGCGAACGTGGCGGCATCGATCAGCAGGATCTCGGCCGGGGCCGCGTGCATCGGCGCCGCCAGCAGGGGTTCGACCGCCGTCATGGCTGTTCGCTGCCCGGTTTGCGGCGCCGGCGCCAGAGCGAGACGAAGCGGCGCAGGGCGCGCGCGCTGCGCGTGGCGTGGCGGCTGCCGAAGGGAACCGAGGGCCGCAGCTGCTGGCGCAGGCGGCGCAGGGCGCGGCGCACCCCCGCCATCGTGCGGCGCGTGCGCTCATAGGTCGGGCTGGCCCGCAGGCGGGCGATGAGATTGTCTTTGAACATAATGAAGCGATTGTGCCACCGCGCAAACCAGACGAGCGCCAGCAAGGAAGGCAGGGTCAGCACATAGATGCGCGCGACGACCATCGCACCGCCCAGCTTGGCAAAAACGAAGACCGCCGCCCCCATCAAGGGATGGCCGTGGGCGATCGCCAGCAGGGCCAGGAATTTGATGGGCAGCAGCAGCAGCCCGGGCAGGATGAACACCAGCAGCGCCAGGTAGGGCGGCAGGCGCCGGATCAGCGACTCGAGCGCGCCGAAGGGCGGCCAGGCGCCGATCGCGGCGGCCCAGCGGTTGCCCACTTCCCACAGCCATTGCTCGGCCAGCAGCAGCAAGGCCACCAGGTAGAGCAGTGGGGCCAGCAGCAGCGCGCGCGTGGGATGAGGGCTTGTCATTACGTGCATGATACGGCATTGGCGCGCCCGAACCTTAGGCCACGCTGAGCGTCGGCAACGGTTTCTCAAGGCGCGCGAACTGCGGCTACAATGGACGAATGAACAAGGCATTTGTAAAAGAGTCCGAGAACGACGACGATGAAGACGCCGTCGCCCTGGCGCAGGCGATTCCGCCGGGCGCCAAGAATTACATCACCCCTGCCGGCTACCAGACCATCAAGGACGAGCTGCTGCAGCTGATCGACGTCGACCGTCCGGAAGTGGTGCGCATCGTGCACTGGGCCGCCTCGAACGGCGACCGCTCGGAAAACGGCGACTACATCTACGGCAAGCGCCGCCTGCGCGAAATCGACCGCCGCATCCGTTTTCTCACCAAGCGCATGGATTCGGCCTTCATCGTCGACCCGAGCGTGCATCACGGGAACGACCAGGTGTTTTTCGGCGCCACGGTCACCTATGTCAACAAGGCCGGGGAAGAGCACACGGTCAACATCGTCGGCATCGACGAGCTCGATCCACTGAAGGGCAAGATCAGCTGGGTCTCGCCGGTGGCGCGCGCGCTGACCAAGGCGCGCGAGGGCGATGTCATCACGCTCGAGACGCCGCAGGGCAGCGAAGAGCTCGAAATCGTCTCGGTCGCGTATCCGGAGCCGATCGCGGACTAGGCTGGTAAGATGGCGTGTTGCTCTACTGCCCGTACCACATGAACCGTTCCCCCGACACCGCCCACGCGCCCGACGTCCTGGCCGCGCTGCGGCATGCCACCGCCGCCCGCCACGAGCGTCTCGACAGCGCCTTGCCGCTCGCCGCCCTGACGCCACCCTGGCCGACTACGCCTCGCACCTGCACCTGCTGCGCGACTGGCTGCTGCCGCTGCAGGCCTGGCTGAACGGCTATGGCGACGGGCCGCAGGGTCCGGCCGGGCTGGCGCCGGCGCCGCACCTGGCGCTGATCGAGGCCGACCTTGCCGAGTCTGCGCTGGCCGGTTACGACGGCGCCGCGCACCTCGATGCGATGCCCTGGCCGCTGGATGCCAGCGCCGCCTACCGCTGGGGCGTGGCCTATGTGGTCGAAGGGTCGCAGTTAGGGGGCGCCGTGCTCTACAAACGCCTCGCCGGGCAACTGGCGCCGCATCCGCTGCGCTACCTGCGCGGCGCGGGCGAGGCCGGGCCGGGCCCGCGCTGGCGCGCCTTCATGCTGGCGCTGCGCGAGCAGGTGACGACGCCCGAGGCCAGCGTCGAAGCCTGCGCGGGCGCCTGCGATGCGTTCGACCGCATCCTGGCGCTGGCTTTCGGTCCGGATTCACATTAACGACGCGCGACCCCGCCATGTCCACGGCACATGCGCGCAACGCGGCGCGCGCCGTCGCGGCAACGCACCAGGCGCTCACGCGGGCGCACCGTCGGATTGCGCGCGATGCTGCTTCTGGAGCGTTGTATTGCGCTGCTTGCGGATTTTTCGGGCGATCGCTGCCGGAATCGAAATACACCTGGCGCGTGGGCAGCGCTCATCGCGCTGAAGGCTAGCCGCAGACTGTTACAGAGGAATTTTTTCATCAGTGCGTCCGGTGTAGGTGAGTAAGCGGCTATCGTCGCACCGTCCTTCGGCATGAGGCCGGTTTATTTCACGCTACAGGCCGACCAAAGGCTACACTACGGGTTTCTTATGATTGACCTGAGACGCCGCGAACGCTACAGTGCGCATGTCGATAAAATTCTTGGCCGGTGTGGTCATTGTCCGGCGCGCCGTGTGTATGCAGGGTAGTGTCGCTCGCGCGCGAACGCTCTGACATCACCCTCTTTGTTTATTTAAGCGATCGGTGTCGGCGGGTTCGTATAAAGCCTGCCGTTCTGCGCACCCGCACTTTACCGAGAATGTATTCAAACCGACCGCAAAACGCCTCCTGCTCGCCCAGATTTCTCATCACCTGTCATGATGGCGCCTGTCGGATGTCCGGCATCATGTCGCTCAGTCGCCGTGGAGCCGACGCCCTATGGCTCGAGCAGTCTGACCAAAGCAATTCCTACAACGCCTGGCAGTAGTCGGCCATTTGTCATGACCCAGTTCGTCAGCAAATTCGCATTTTCGCTGGCAGGCGAAGATCACACGCGCTAATGCGCTCACATTAATGAATGAAGCCCACTGACTGAAAGTGTGCCGCTAGTCGTTCCGCATGGCGACTACGGAGCACTCGAAACCGGATGATTCAGGCCCGCTCGCGCTCCACCCGATTCACGCCCGCCACCCGCCGCAGGTTGCGAATCAGATGCGCCAGGTGCACCCGGTCCTTCACCTGGATCGTGAAGCGCAGCTGCGTCATCATGTTCTCGTCGTCCTCGTCCATGCCGACATAGGTGATGTTGCCGTCGGACTCGCCGATTTCGGCCGCCACGCGCGCGAGGATGCCTTTTTCGTTGTTGATCAACAGGCGGATGCGGCAGTCGAAGCGGCGGTTGAGTTCTTCGCCCCACTGCACGGCGATCCAGCGGTCCGGTTCCTTGGCGCGCTGGCGTTTCGCCGGCAGGCAGTCGCAGGTGTGCACGACCAGGCCCTGGTCGCGGCGCAACTGGCCGGTGATCTGGTCGCCCGGGATCGGCAGGCAGCAGGGCGCGAGCTGCACCGAGACGCCTTCGCTGCCGTAGATCGTGACCGGATCGATGTCGCCGGCCGAGCGGCATGTTCGACGGCAGCGCCGCCGATTCGCCTTCGATCAGGCCGAAGATGTGGCGCGCGACCAGCGCCGGCATGCGCTTGCCGATGCCGATGTCGGCATACAGCTCGTCCATCGACTTGGCCGACGATTCGGCCAGCAGCCGGTCGATCGTGGAAGCGGACAGGGTCGGCTCGATGTTGCGTGCGGCCAGCGCCTGCCCCAGCAGTTCCTGGCCCAGTTCCACCGACTCGTTGACGTTGATCGTGCGCAGGTAGTGGCGGATCGCCGAGCGCGCCTTGCCGGTGCGTACGATAGCCGAGCCAGACCGGGCTCGGGCGCGATTCGGCGTCGGTGACGATCTCGACGATGTCGCCGTTGTGCAGCTCGGTGCGCAGCGGCTGGGTTTCGTTGTTGATCTTCACCGCCACCGTATGGTCGCCGATGCCGGTGTGGATCGAATAGGCGAAGTCGAGCGCCGTGGCGCCGCGCGGCAGGGCGATGATCTTCGACTTCGGCGTGAAGACGTAGACCGAATCGGGGAACAGGTCGACCTTGACGTGCTCGAGGAATTCGGCCGAGTCGCCGGTCTGCTGCTGGATGTCGAGCAGCGACTGCAGCCAGGCGTGGGTACGCTGCTGCAGGTCCGACATGTTCTGGTCGCCCGTCTTGTACAGCCAGTGCGCGGCCACGCCGGACTTCGGCCGTGCGGTGCATGTCCTGGGTGCGGATCTGGAATTCGACCGGGGTGCCGTAGGGGCCGATCAGGGTCGTGTGCAGCGACTGGTAGCCGTTGAGCTTGCGGATCGCGATGTAATCCTTGAACTTGCCCGGCATCGGCTTGTACAGGCCGTGCAGGGTGCCCAGCGTGACGTAACAGTTCGGGACGGTGTCGACCACGACGCGAAAGCCATACACGTCGAGCACCTGCGAGAACGACAGGTGCTTGTTGCGCATCTTTTTATAGATGCCGAACAGGGTCTTTTCGCGGCCGTAGACTTCGGCGTGCATGCCGCTGACGGCCAGCGTGTGCTTGACCGATTCGAGGATCTTCTTGACCACTTCGCGCCGGTTGCCGCGCGCCGCCTTGACCGCTTTCGAGAGCGTGCGGTAGCGCAGCGGGTACAGGTGCGAGAAGGCAGGTCCTGCAGTTCGCGGTAGATGTTGTTCAGGCCGAGGCGGTGCGCGATCGGCACGTACACTTCCATCGTCTCGCCGGCGATGCGGCGCTTCTTGGCCGGCGCCATCACGCCCAGGGTGCGCATGTTGTGCAGGCGGTCGGCCAGCTTGATGAGAATGACGCGCACGTCGGACGCCATCGCCAGCAGCATCTTGCGGAAGTTTTCCGCCTGCGCTTCGACCAGGCTCTGGAACTCGATCTTTTCCAGCTTCGACAGGCCGTCGACGAGGTTCGCCACCGGCGCGCCGAAGCGCTCGATCAGCTCTTCCTTCTTGACGTCCTGGTCTTCGATCACGTCGTGCAGCAAGGCGGCCATGATGGCCTGCGCATCGAGCTTCCACTCGGCGCAAATCTCGGCGACGGCGATCGGATGGGAAATGTAGGGCTCGCCCGACTTGCGGACCTGGCCGAGATGCATCTCGTCGGAGAAGCGGTAGGCTTCGCGGACTTTCTTGAGTTCGGCGGGGGTGAGGTAGTCCGAGAGCTTGTCGATCAGGTGCGTGACCGAGGCGACGCCGATGGCGGAGGGCTCAGGGACTTCTTGCGGCTTGCCCGGGCGCTTGGCCCGGGTGGTGGTGTTGCCTGAAAGTGTCGAGTCCGGGGGAAGCAGGTTCATGTTATGTCGATCAGCAGTGTAGTGACAGAATAACAGAATTGGGGGACGACACAGTCAGGCGCACCGGGGGCTTACATTGGTACTTTTTTGAGCATTTCGACGCCGACTTTACCGGCGGCGATTTCGCGCAGGGCGACGACGGTCGGCTTGTCCTTGGCTTCGACTTTCGGGGTGTGACCTTGCAGCAGCTGGCGCGCGCGGTAGGTCGCAGCCAGGGTCAGCTGGAAGCGGTTAGGGATATTCTTGAGGCAATCTTCGATGGTGATACGGGCCATGTGTAGCTCCTGAATTGGACAATGTTCTCGACGCGTGGATATCGCGTCTGTTACGTTGGGGTGTTGACGTGGATACCCAGCTGGGCAAACAGCGAAGCATTGCGGGCCGCCTGTTGGGCGAAGCGGCAGCGTGTCGCCTGGACAATCGCCTGTAGCTGGGCCAAGGCGACATTGAACTCTTCGTTGATGATAGCATATTCGAACTCGGGAGCGTGAGCGATCTCGCCCCCGGCAGCCAGCAAACGGCGCGTGATGATGTGCGGTTCGTCGGTGCCGCGCTTGTGCAGGCGCTGCTCGAGCGCTTCGATCGACGGCGGCAGGATGAAAATGCCGGACGCATCCGGGAATTGCTTCTTCACCTGGCGCGCGCCTTGCCAGTCGATTTCCAGCAGGATATCGGTGCCGGTCTTCATTTTCTCTTCCACGGTCAGGCGGCTGGTGCCGTAGTAATTGCCGTGCACTTCAGCCCACTCCAGGAACTCGCCGCGGTCGGCGCGCGCCACGAAATCGGCGGCCGTCGTGAAATGGTATTCGCGGCCATCCTGCTCGCCCGGACGCGGCGGGCGCGTGGTGGTCGAGATCGACAGCTGGATGCCCGGCTCCTGCGCCAGCAGCGCATTGACCAGGGTCGATTTGCCGGCGCCGGAAGGGGCGGCGACGACGAACAGGCTGCCGGAGAAAGCGGTGGTGATCATGGGGTATTCCTTTGTTTCTGTTGCGGATTATTCGCGATTGTCATCATAGTCCGCGTGGCGGTCACCCTAAAGTGCCGACACCGCGTGGACGGCACTTCCGTCCACGCGTTCAAGCGGCACTGTGTGCGCCACGCGGTTCAAGCTAGCGGTGTATTTACTCCAGGTTCTGCACCTGCTCCCGCATCTGCTCGATCAGCAGCTTCAATTCCATCGACGCGTCCGCCAGTTCCTTCACCGACGCCTTGGCGCCCAGCGTATTGGCTTCGCGATTGAGTTCCTGCATCATGAAGTCGAGGCGCTTGCCGACTTGCCCGCCTTTTTTCAGGATGTGGCGCGTCTCGTTCAGGTGCGCCGACAGGCGCGACAATTCTTCCGAGACGTCGATGCGGATGCCGTACAAGGTCACTTCCTGGCGGATCCGCTCGAACACTTCCTGGCGCTCAGCACCGACGGATTGCCATGGCCGGCCAGGCCCAGCGCATCCTGCATGCGCTCGATCGCCTTTTGCTGGAACTGCGCGATCACCTGCGGGATCAGCGGGCTGATGCGCTTGACGATCGCTTCCATCGAATCGATGCGCGACTGCAGCATCGTTTCCAGCGCCGCGCCTTCGCGGCGGCGGCTGTCGACAAAGGCGGCGATGGTCTTGGCGGTGAGGGCGGCGACGTCGGCCTGGAGCGACTCCTGGCCGATATGCGATTCCTCGACCACGCCCGGCCAGCGCAGCAGTTCGGCCACCGTCATCGGCGCGGCCTGGGCGAAATGCTGCGCGATCTCGCTTTGCAGGCGGGCCAGGTCGGCCAGCAGTTCCTGGTTCAGCGCCGCGGCGCCGCCGGCGACCTTGCGGCCGAAGGAGAGGCGCGCTTCGACCTTGCCGCGCGTGATCGCTGCCATGATGGCGGCGCGCAGGTCCGGTTCCAGCGCGCGCAATTCGTCGTTGATGCGGAACTGAAGATCGAGGAAGCGCGAGTTGACGCTTTTGATTTCGATCGTGAGGGTGCCCGCAGCGCCTTCGCTGGTGGCCACCGCATAGCCTGTCATGCTTGAAATGCTCAATAAAGTCCCCGGGTTTTTTTATTCTTTACAAAGCCGACATTTATCCACACAATCGCCGTGTTATGCAAGGAACTCTTCAGTATGGCCGCACAAAATAACGCACCCTTGCCGGAAGGGCTGGAGATTGCCGGATATCGCATTGTAAAGAAAATCGCGTCTGGCGGGTTCAGTATTGTCTATCTTGCATATGATGCCGAGGGCAGCGCCGTCGCCATCAAGGAATACCTGCCGAGCGCCCTGGCGCTGCGCCAGCCGGGCGAGCTCGCGCCCATCATCGCCAGGCCGAATCAACCGCTGTTTCGCATCGGCCTGAAGTGCTTTTTCGAAGAGGGGCGGGCGCTGGCGCGCATCAACCATCCGAACGTGGTGCGCATCGTGAACTTCTTCCGCGCCAACGATACGGTCTACATGGTGATGGCCTACGAATCGGGCCAGTCGCTGCAGGAACACATCGCGCGCACAGGGAAAAGAACGGCGCAAAGGCAGCCGCCTCGGCGAAGGATTCATCCGCAAGACCTTCGACGGCGTCTGCCGCGGCCTGCGCGAAACCCACGCCAACAAGCTGCTGCACCTGGACCTGAAACCGGCCAACATCTATTTACGCAGCGACGGCTCGCCGATCCTGCTCGACTTCGGCGCGGCGCGCCAGGCGGTCGGGCTGGACGCGCCCATGCTCGCGCCCATGTACACGCCGGGCTTCGCGCCGCCCGACCTGTACATCAAGGGACTGGCGCTCGGTCCCTGGTCCGACATCTACAGCCTGGGTGCGGCCATGTTCGCCTGCATGACGGGTGCGCCGCCGCAGGCGGCCGATGCGCGTCAAACTCGACGACAAGCTGCGGCGCGCAGTTCGACAAACTGGCCGGCGCGTATTCGCCCGAACTGATCGCGATGGTGCGCGCCTGCCTCGCACTCGACCCGATGGCGCGCCCGCAAAGCGTGTTCGCGGTGCAGAAGGTGCTGCAGACGGCGCCCGTCCAGCCGCTTGCGGCCGAGCCCGCCGGCGACGGCGCCGCCCGCCGGCGGACTGCGCGGCCTGCTCGGGCGCATCGGCGTCCTCAAGCGCGGCGATTAGCCACTCATTCACAAGGAATCACACCATGCAGTTTTCCGTCTACCAGCACAGTCACATCGGCGGGCGCAAGGTCAACCAGGACCGGATGGGCTACTGCTTCACGCGCGACGCGCTGCTGCTGGTGCTGGCCGACGGCATGGGCGGCCACCAGCACGGCGAGATCGCCGCCACCATCGCCATGCAGACCCTGTCGATGATGTTCCAGATGCAGGCGCGTCCCTACATCAAGAAGCCGGAGCGCTTTCTCGAGGAAGCCTTGCAGCAGGCGCACCGCGACATCCTGGCCTATACCGCGCGCCACCGGCTGCCGGAAAGCCCGCGCACGACCGTCGTCGCCTGCCTGGTCCAGCACAACTGCGCCGTGTGGGCGCACTGCGGCGACTCGCGCCTGTACTGGGTGCGGCGCAACCAGGTGCTGGCGCAGACGCGCGACCACTCGCACCTCGAATACCTGATCGCCAAGGGCCTGGCCAGTCCCGCCGATCGCGGCAGCCATCCCGACCGCAACAAGCTGTATAACTGCCTCGGCGCCACCAGCGCGCCGCGCATCGAACTGTCGCGCCAGGCCAGCCTGGAACCGGGCGACGTGCTGCTGCTGTGTTCCGACGGCCTGTGGGGCGATGGTGCCGGACGCCGAGATCGTGCAAAAGCTGGCCACGCAAACCGTGGTGCAGGCGGTGCCCGACCTGGTGTCGATGGCGGTCGCCATCGGCGGCCCGCGCGCCGACAACACGACCGCGCTGGCGATCAGCTGGCAGGGCGCCGACAATGCGCAAGCGAGCGGCCCGAACGTGATCTCGACCCAGCTGCTGCCGGAAGACCAGGTCAGCAGCACAATCAGCAATGTCGCGGCCGAGGTCGATCCCGAACGCCGATCCCTTCGACGAAGACGAGATCGAAAAGGCGATCGCCGAGATCAACCAGGCGATCGAGAAATCGTCCCAATTACTTAAATAAAGAAAGCTCCCATGACCTTTCGAATCCCGCCCGAGCGGCCGCGCCGTCGACCAGCTGCGCAGCATCCGCATCACCCGCCAGTACACCAAGCATGCCGAAGGGTCGGTGCTGATCGAGTGCGGCGACACCAAGGTGATCTGCACCGCCAGCATCGAGGACAAGGTGCCCGGCTTCCTGAAGGGCAAAGGGCAGGGCTGGCTGACGGCCGAATACGGCATGCTGCCGCGCTCGACCCACACGCGCATGGACCGCGAAGCCGCGCGCGGCAAGCAGTCCGGCCGCACGCAAGAAATCCAGCGCCTGATCGGCCGCTCGCTGCGCGCCGCCTTCGACCTCGAAGCCTTCGGCGAACGCACCCTGCACCTCGATTGCGACGTGATCCAGGCCGACGGCGGCACCCGCACCGCCTCCATCACCGGCGCCATGGTCGCCGCCTACGACGCCTTCAATGCGCTGGTCGCACGCGGCGCGCTTGACCGCGGTGCCGGTGAGGCATTTCGTCGCCGCGATCTCGGTCGGCGTGTACCAGGGCATGCCGGTGCTCGATCTCGATTACGTCGAGGATTCGGGCTGCGACACCGACATGAACGTGGTGATGACGGAAGCGGGGCATTTCATCGAAGTGCAGGGCACGGCCGAGGGCGCGGCGTTCGATCGCGCCGGCATGAACCGCCTGCTCGACCTGGCGCAGGGCGGGATCGCCGACCTGGTGACAGATGCAGAAGCAGGCGCTCGGCATCGCCGGCTGATCTGCATCATCCCGCCGTGTGTCGAATCGGCAACGATTCGCTTGCGGCGGCGCTTTACCCTGAATATATACTCCGTATACGTTTCGTATATGGAGTGCATATGGGTATTGTTAACATCGACGACGAACTGCACGACCAGGTGCGCAAAGGCAGCGTCGTCTCCTGCCGCTCGATCAACGCGCAGGCCGCCTTCTGGATCAAGATCGGCATGCTCTGCGAAATGAATCCGACCCAGAGCTTCAACGAGATCGTGGCGCGCGAAATGCGCGCGGCGGGACTGGTGCCGCAAACGGTCAGGGTGGCCTAGCCATGACCAAGCGCCCCGAGGAAATCGCCCTGCTGGCCGAGTCGGGCAAATTGCTGGCGTCCGTGTTCGGCCACCTGGACCGGCTCGACCTGATCGGCATGTCGACCATGCAGGTCAACGACCTGGTCGACAGCCTCATCGTCAACGAACTGCAGGCGCGTCCGGCCAGCAAGGGCCAGTACGGCTATGCCTACGCGCTGAATTCGTCGCGCAACCACGTGGTGTGCCACGGCGTGCCATCCACGACCGAACTGCTGCAAAGCGGCGATATCGTGAACTTCGATATCACGCTCGAAAAGAATGGCTATATCGCCGACTCCAGCAAGACCTACCTGGTGGGCCAGGTGGCGCCGCTGGCCGAACGGCTGGTGGAAGTGACTTACCAGGCGATGTGGAAGGGGATCAAGGCCGTGCGTCCCGGCGCGCGGCTGGGCGACGTGGGCCATGCCATCGAGCGCCACGCCCGTAAGAACGGCTATTCGGTCGTGCGCGAATATTGCGGGCACGGCATCGGCCGCGAAATGCACGAGCCGCCCCAGGTGCTGCATTGGGGGAAGCCGCAAACGGGCCTGGTGCTGGAAGAGGGGATGGTGTTCACGATCGAGCCGATGCTGAACCAGGGGCGGCGTGCCGTGCGCACCGAGGACGATGGCTGGACGGTCGTCACGCGCGACGGGCAGCTGTCGGCGCAGTTCGAGCATACGGTGGCCGTGACGCGCAATGGCGTGCGGGTGCTCACGCTGCGCCCGGACGAAAAAATGTCGGCGAACGGGTAAAATACGCCCTTCGTTTCGTCCGCCGGACCACACCATGACCCAACGCCTCATCCTCGCCTCGAACAACGCCGGCAAACTCAAGGAATTCCAGCAAATCCTCGGCCCCATCGGTTTCACCCTGCACCCGCAGGGCGAATTCGACGTGCCCGAAGCCGAGGAGCCGCACGCCACTTTTGTGGAGAACGCGCTGGAAAAGGCGCGCCACGCCGCGCGCCTGACCGGCCTGCCGGCGCTGGCCGACGATTCGGGCGTGTGCGTGAATGCCCTCGGCGGCGCGCCGGGCGTGTACTCGGCGCGCTTCGCCGGCGAGCCGAAGTCCGACGCGCGCAACAACCAAAAGCTGGTCGCGGACCTGGCCAGCCAAGCGGATAAATCGGCGTATTACTATTGCGTGCTGGTCTATGTGCGCCACGCCGACGACCCGCAGCCGGTCATCGCCGACGGCCGCTGGGATGGCGAAATCATCGACACGCCGCGCGGCGAAAACGGCTTCGGCTACGATCCGTATTTCCTG
Organism: uncultured beta proteobacterium; assembly: GCA_963729765.1. Classification (GTDB taxonomy): domain Bacteria; phylum Pseudomonadota; class Gammaproteobacteria; order Burkholderiales; family Burkholderiaceae_D; genus Telluria. The sequence continues at coordinate 242,247 of CAVSPL010000001.1, forward strand.
ATTCCCGCGCTGGGCAAGACCACGGCCGAACTCACGCCGGCGGAAAAGAACGCGCAATCGCACCGTGGCCAGGCCCTGCGCGCACTGGTCGAGAAACTGCGATGATCCCGATTAAAGTCGCGGGCGCCGCAGGCGAACACAACGAGCGAACCGCGTTCGGCCCAGGCCGCGCTGCAATACCTGCAGCCGGGCGCGCTGAACCTCACCGCCTTGCCGCCGCTGTCGCTCTACATCCACTTCCCGTGGTGCGTGCGCAAATGCCCCTACTGCGATTTCAATTCGCACGAAGCCAAGGGCGAGCTGCCGGAACAGGAATACCTCGACGCCGTGCGCCTCGACCTGGAACAGTCGCTGCCGCTGATCTGGGGCCGCAAGATCCACACGGTGTTCATCGGCGGCGGCACGCCGAGCCTGATGTCGGCCGCGCGGCCTGGACCGCCTGCTGTCCGACGTGCGCACGCTGCTGCCGCTGGAAATCAACGCCGAGATCACGATGGAAGCCAACCCCGGCACCTTCGAGATCGAGAAATTCCGCCACTACCGCGACAGCGGCGTGAACCGCCTGTCGATCGGCATCCAGAGTTTCAACGCCGACCATTTGAAGTCGCTGGGCCGCATCCACGACGAGCGCGAAGCGCTGCGCGCGGTCGAGATCGCGCATTCGACGTTCGACAATTTCAATCTCGACCTGATGTACGCGCTGCCTTCGCAGACGCTGGCGCAGGCCGAGCACGACCTGAAAACCGCGCTCGCGTTCGCGCCGCCGCACCTGTCGCTGTATCACCTGACGATGGAGCCGAACACGGTCTTCGCCAAGTATCCGCCCGCCTTGCCGGACGACGACGCCAGCGCCGACATGCAGGACATGATCGCGGAGAGGATGGCGGCCGCCGGCTTCGACCACTACGAAGTCTCGGCCTATGCCCAGCCGGGCCGGCGCGCCAAGCACAACCTGAATTACTGGAATTTCGGCGACTACCTCGGCATCGGCGCCGGCGCCCATTCGAAGATCTCGTTCCCGCACCGCATCCTGCGCCAGGCCCGCTTCAAGCAGCCGGCCTCCTTCATGGAAGCGGCCAAGCGCGGCAACCCGGTGCAGGAAGAGCACGAAATCGCGCGCGCCGACATGGGCTTCGAATTCATGCTCAACACGCTGCGCCTGACGGGCGGCTTCGATCCGAACCTGTTCAACGAGCGCACCGGCATGAGCATCACGGCGATCGGCAAGGCGCTCGATGCGGCCGAAGCGAAGGGCTTGCTGTACCGCGATTTCAAGCTGATTCGTCCGACCGAACTGGGTCAGCGTTTCCTGAACGATCTGCAGGAGATGTTCCTGGGCGAGACGAAGTAATCAGCCGCGCGCAGCGCCCGCCAGCGCGCGGATGGTTTTCTCCAGGCCCGTGACCACGCGCGCCATGCTCTCGTAGTCGAGCTTGTCCGGCGTGTCCTCGGCCGTGTTGGTAGTAGGGATAGCGCATGAAGGCGGACTCCGTGATCATCAGCGCCGGATAGCCGTGGCGTGCGTACCCGGTGTGGTCGGACAGCGTGACGCCGATGGTGTGCGCGGGCGCCGCCAGCCCCTCGGCCGGGAAGTCGGATGCCGCCTTAAACGCCGCCAGCGCCTCGCGCACGCGTTGGGACGATTCCAGCGTGCCGACAAAGGCGATGAAATTGCCCGTGTCCGGATACGGCCTTCGAGGCCTTCGAGGCCTGCGGGCAGTTGCCGGCTGACCGCCGTATCGGTGTGATAACCCGTCGTCTCGGCCGGGTGCACCATGCCGCCCATCTCCTCGCCCATGAACCAGGGCGCTTCCTCGTTCACGAAAAACACGAAGCGCACTTCGGTGCCGGCGCTCGGCCGCATGGTGTGCAGCAGGCGCGCCAGTTCCAGCACGGCCGCCGTGCCGCTGCCGTTGTCGTTGGCCCCGGGCGCTCCCTGCGCCGCATCGTAATGGGCGCCGACGATGAAGATGCGCTCCGGCCGCCGGCCCTGCGCGACGTTCCCGATCGAGGCCTCGATATTGCGCACGCGCCCGCCGCCGGCCGCATATTCCTGGCGCGTGCTGCGATAACCGGCCTCGGCCAGCGACTTCTCGATGTAGACGGCCGCGCTTTCGAGCGAGCGCGGCGTGCGCGTGTTGTGCTCCGTCGAGGCGATCGCACCGACATGGTGCTCCAGCCGCTCGGCCAGCGCCTGCGCGGCGGAGGCCGGGCCGGGACGCAGGTACAGCGCCGCCAGGAAGATCAGCAGGATCAGCGCAAGGATGATTTTCCAGTATGAGTGAAAAAAATTGCGCATGGCGGTCTCTCGGCGTCGTGGATGAGTTCCATTGATAGACCGGTTCGGTCGCGCCAAAGTTCAGTCGGCAAGCTACTGATCGGTCACATCAAATAAGTGACGCAAAGAAACAAAAAGCGTAGAATTGGCCACTTAATCTTTTTGTAAGGCCGTCGATGTACTTTGTTTCGCATGCGTCATGTTTGCTCGATCG
>CAVSPL010000002.1:0-36175 GCA_963729765.1 uncultured beta proteobacterium
ACCGCTCGCGCCGGTGCTGCCGTAATTACTTTGCGCTGATTCAGCGAGATAGGAACGGAAGCCATAAAGTTCACACCGCTGATGCGACGGGACGTATGTACCATCTTTCAGATAGTAGCCAAACTCACTTGTGCAGATTCCTGCTGGCACACCTGCCAACGGCTCTACAGTGAGGCATCGGTACGCAGTAGGAATGACCTTCCCATCTTTCGAAAATGCTCTAAAACTATTAAGCAGTTCGGCAGTAATGGCTGAGCTACACTGGCCGCTGCTAGTGACGGTGACGATGACTTGACAACTTGGACAGGCGCGCGCTGTGGAGAGGCGCAGCCGGAAAATGCAGCTGCAAAAAGAGCAACCCAACAATAAGACGATACATAATTACCTTCGAAGTTCGCCGCAGCCAGGATGACCGCAACCGTTGACCAAAGTATAATTAATTGTGTAACCAATAAGGTATCTAATTGTAGTTTTTATTGCGTTTCAGATGCAGCAGCCAGCGACCACAATCGTGCGGTAGGTTCGTCACGCTATCCGGGTCAGCAAGAAAGCTTGCCAGTACAGCTTCGTACAGCCGCAGGCTGCCTGCGTAGCGTTGCTGCCGCATGGCTGACGGAGAACGCAAGTGCTTGAGTGCGAAGTAATCCGCCAACAGATCGCCCTGCGCTTCCATGTTGTAGTCCGCTAGCGTTCTGCCCGGAGCAAGATCGTAGTCGTATGACAGCCCGAGGCGCACAGCCCCCCGAAGCCGCACCCCGTATCCCAACTGATGTTGCCAAACATGCGCGAGTTCATGAATAAACCAGTGCTGACTGCTGGCGGAGGCCTTGGCGTAGTCTTCTTGGAAGCACGAGTGGTGAAAGTACATGCTGCCATTCGGCGTCATGCAACAGTTCGTTGGCTGGAACGGTATGTAACGGCGGGCGTGGATATGCACGCGCGAATAATCGATGGCATCGCGAAACAGCAAGGACGCCAACGCGATTTCGCCTACGGTGAGGGGCCGCCAGCCACGCGAACGCGGGCGACGAAAAGGTACGGCATCCATCGGTAACTTTTGCGAGAGTGAGTGACGCAGCAATCTTAATGTAAGTGCTCGGAGACCGCTTTGGCACGCTCTACCCCTATGCTCGTACGTCGTCGATTGTGCCCTGAACTGTGCGGATGCGTTGTGCTAACTCTGTCGCTCGTACGATTCCAGCCTCATCGTCAGCCTTACCATCGAGAATTCGTTTCAGCTCGATGAGCAGGTTATGCCCAAGAACCGGAAGGAATTTGGCACCAGCCAGATCGCCTTGGTGCTCGATCTCATCAGCGTGTTCGGGAAGTGCTGTAGTCAAAAGCCGTACTAACTGGTGCGCATTCAGAAGGTTGCCTTCGATGCCGTTGACTAAGACGGTTCGGTGGGCGAAAGCAAGAGCAACCACGGTCTTGTAGGCGTCAAAAGCGCCCAAGCGAGCTCCGACAAATAAGGCTGGGCAGAGCTAGCTTCGACTTTGTAGAACTCCTCGTCCTTAAATGTGGAAGTCATCTGTCGAATTTGCTCACGAAATGCTGCATTGGCCCGTGCTTTCTGTCTGACATCCTCCGTATTCATTATCGAAATAAGCTGGACCAAGCCGTGAAATTTCTGGAGACTGCTAACTTGCCCCCAAAGATGGTCGCAAGCGTCCATGCGCGCTCTCCCACGCCACACGTCTCGTAGCAAGTGCTGACATAGCAGCTTCTCGCAATGAGTCGATTTCCGCTTCCTTCGCTCGCACGATAGCTTTGAATGACTCTTCGGATTGCCGCAGCTCGCTACGAAGCTTCTCCAACTTAGTATCAAACTCGCTTTGTACGCTACTCTTCAGACGCACCGCGATCAAATTACGCGCCAGCCAGAGAACCGCTAACACTAACCCGGACGTTACCGAAACCTTCCCAAGATCAGTGTTGATAATTGTTAAGAACGCACCTATTACTTGATTCATAACTTCCTTGTCAGATTGAAACGCCGCTCACTCATTCGAACCTAGTTGCGTGATCGGCACTTAGAGCTTTGCCATTAGCCGATACCGTACGGTAGGGCTGCCTCAGTCTATGGTGTTGTTGCTAGCATGACAAGCATTAAGGTGGTGTGCAGACTGCCACAACAGCACCATCTCGTGCTGGAACCAGTGCATTGCTAACGGATTACCAGAGGAGTAATCCGGCAAAAAGCAAGAACGATGAAAGTACATGCTGCCGTTCGGCGTCATGCAGCAGTTCTTCGGCTGGAAGGGCATGTATCGGCGGGCGTGGATACGCACGCGTCGATAGTCGATAGCGTCGCCGAACAGCAGTCTCGCCATGGCGATTTCGCCTGCGGTCAGGGGGCGCCAGCGCTGCGAGTGCGGGCGGCGAACAGGTACGGCATCCATCGGTGACTTTTGCGAGAGTGAGAGCATGGCAATCTTAATGTAGATTGCTCGAATGACGTTTTTTGAACGTCCTCGCAAGAGCACTACTCCTTGGCTCCATCGCACATCTGTCGCTCTTCATCCCACCTGCCACCACGGTCCAAACAGCTATCTATTCGCGCTTCGTTCCGCAACCACAGGCCCACGACGAACAGTAATGCAAGCACGAACGCCCCAAGTAGAAGTCTTCTATTGTTCATTCGTATGGGTCGGTAGTAAGCGTCGTCCTGACAACGTCTTGAGCGATGCTGGCATCATACAAAATGCCAGGACAAATCGGCACCAAGTGTACGAGTCAGCGACCGCGCCTAGATCAATAAAGCGTTGTTGATAAACGCCCGGGCAAATCGGCATCATATTTTTGGCCGTCAATTTCATCGCTACTCAAATCCCGCAAGATTGTTCCAAGGCTCGGCAAATCCCCACGATCACGATGCATGGACGGGTCCCACAGATGCGAACGAAGTATCGCGCGTGAGCACTGGAAGAACACCGCGTTGACTTTCACGACCAATACGGAAAGCGGCGATTTGCCGTCGATACTGAAGCTTGACAGCAAAACCGGATCGACTTGAATCGATGCAGTACCGTTGACCCGAACGTTTCTCCAATCCCAGGTATCAAAAAGATTAGAGCGACCCTGGAATCATGCAGGACGTTCCGCAGACTATCCGTTCGATTGTTCCCGCGACGATCGGGAAGGAGCAAGGTGAATTCGTCGTGAACCCGGACAAAACCAGCGGGGTCACCGCGGGGAGACACATCGAGGCCATCCGGTCCGCTTGTTGCCAGGAGTGCAAACGGCGCCGCCTAGATGAATTTTCGATAGTGCGGATGAATGTATGCCACTTCTTTTTTCATCGACCCACACCAGGCATTCCGTAAATCCCTTCAAGCGCGGCGATATCCGAAACGATTTGGCTGTCAAGCTCGATCAAGTTCTACTCCTTATGATGATTGATAGGCCCTTGCGCTCCACAAGAGCCCCCCCGGCGATCGCTCCTGAGGACTGCCTGGATATTAAGTTTATCCGAGCGCATCTTCAACTGGCATTCCATCAAGAAGAGCGTCCACTGACAGTGCTTCCCCTTCCGCACCTTGCTTGAAACCGCACGTTGCGCCAGGGTTTGACGCTAAACGCTGCCAGCGGTCAATCAGTCCCATTACCCATACCAACTGGGGGGGGCGTGGACGTTATTCCGGATATCGAAGCGACGCCGGACAACGCGTTTGCGGTGGCCAAGGACCTGCTGCAGCGTCGACTTCAAGGAAGCGCTCCGCCTGGCGCCGCAGGACATTGAAGAAATCGCAGCGCAACGGACTTGCACTCGGATTAGCGGTATGCAAACTGCCACAACAGCACTATCTCGTACATGGACCAATTCTGGCCCATGACCTTGGCCTGCGCGTGATTATCGAGAAAGCAGAACGGTGAAAGTTGATGCTGCCGTTCGGCGCTCATGCGCAGTTCTTCGGGAAATGGCCATCCTAATGCAGACTGCCGGAATACTCGATTCAACGACTTCCCGGAGCCCGGCCGCACCCCATATTGCTGAACCTCGTGTTCAAGGCGCGATTCTATCAGCTGTAGTTTTTTCTCATCAAAAATACAGATATAGTTATTAAGGTTTTTATACTTTAAAATGCTTTCCGATAATCAATATGGTAGTGGAGAGCACATGGTTTCAAATCGGTTTTTGTTAATTGTGACGTTAGTAACTCTGCTTAGCGGATGCGGCGGCGGCGGCGGTGGCAGCGGCAGCGGCAGCGGGAGCGGCACGTCGGGCACGATGCCCGCCAAGCCCGCCGGCACCGGCACCGGCGCTTGTCGTCAGCGGACTCGTTCCTGCGGCACCAGCGGTAGGCGCCACGCTGTATGCAAGCGCGGCATCCCTGCGCGTTTTGCGTGCCGACGCGGTCTGGAGCTACCACGAGGTCGAGAAGCCCGCCGCGAACTTGCCACGGACTTCAATCCCTATACAAACACAATTACCCATGTAGCATCCAGCAGTGGCGTTACGGAGAGCGGCACGCACCCGTTCAACGAAGAGGGAGAAAGCAACCCAATCCGGTTCGAAGGCGGCGCTTACATTTCGACCAACCAGATCGCATTCTCTGCAAACACGCCGGCTCAGGCCGTCGACCTGATTGAATTGCGCTCGCCGGTAAAGGTCAACGATCAGTACGCCAGCATCGACAAGCACATCGCCGACAGCGGCGCCGACTTCGATGACGACAAAGTCAATGATGCGCTCGACATCGCCCTCTACAGCACGGTGATCGGCGAAGAAATCCTCAACTGCCAAACCGACGCCAGGTCAAGGCTGTCCACGTCGACAGCGCTTGCGCGCGCGCGTCAAGTACAGCAAGACCGGTACCGTGTCGCCTGTGTACGAGTCGCTCCAGAGCACTTGGTATGCGCCTGGCATCGGGATCGTCAAGAGCCGGATGGAAGAACCGAACGAAACGGTCGGTTTGCCAAACCGCGTCGTCACCGAACTCCTTGAGAACTGGGACGGTTTGACGGAAGGACTCGGCCATACGGACACCGTGGTGGCGGCCTCGCCTGCCGGCTCCTCGCTGTCCGGCGCGCCACTGCAATATGTAGTCGACGTAGTTGGCTTCGACACCTCGGCGGTTGCCATCGGCCTGATTCCGAACCAGCCTTCGAACCAGGGCCTGGCGGTAGCCCAGCTCGACGCTCGCGGAAAAGTCGTGGCCGCGCGCACCTATGCGCGCACGGATTTATTCCCAGGGACGGATTTCTTCCGGGAGCCGCATGCCATTCGCGTCGGCAGCGAAGTGAGGATCTTTGCGCAAACCAACAATCAGCACCTGTCGATGGTTGCCTTGGACGCCACCGGCCAGCGCATTGTGCGGCCGGCGGTGCAAGTGGTGAACGATGCCCAGATGGCAGCACCACCGACAATACCAGCTACCGTGTAGCCAGCGACAGCACTGGGATCTGGGTCGGCTGGGTGCGTTCCACCTGGGACGGCCAAACATCCCGCCGCTGGCTCGCAGCCCAGCATTTCGACGCGAATGGCCTGGCGCTGGGTACGGTGTCGACCGCGACCGCGCCCGCTGCGGCCGATATGCGGAGCCTTCAAATGGCGCTTGACGGCAGCCGGCTTGCGTTTTCCTGGTATGCAAGCAACCTGCAGCCCAGCTGGCGCCTGGCGATGATCGATACCGGCACGGCGCCAGCGTCACCGACCAGGTCCTGGGAATCACGACGAAAATTGCAGATTCCTGAATACGATCGCCCTGCAGCCGGGACTGGCGATGACGTGCTCGGACTTGTCCGGCATCAGTGCGGCCGGCCTCGACGCCAATGGTAACCCGGTCCTCCTGCCAGGCGCAAAGCTCGAAGCCAGCGCCCTGCAAGCGCCATGGCTGCTACCGGTGCGCGGCAATGCCGGTGTGTACGGCGGCACTTCTGGACAACTAACCGCGAGCACACTCCAGAGCGGGCAATTCTGGCCCAAAGGCAGGAGCGACGGCGGCTTCACGACACTTTTCGAGACTGCCGGCACCGGCCCCTTTGCGGCCAGCGAGCCCATACTGCTGGCCCGCATCTCGCCAGCCGTGTTTGTGCAAACCTTGGTAAGAGTCGGCAACCGCTTGCTAGTGATCGGCGCCGACAGTGCCGGCAATATGAATACGACCGTGGTCTGGATGCCTGACTAAAACGGTGTCGAAAACGTTCGCGTCGCTTGCTGCAGCGCGTTTGCCGGATGGGCGCTGCAGCCGAACGGTCAGACTGCTTCGTAGTGTTCGACAAGCCAGCCCAACAACGCGTCCTTGTCCATTGGCCGGGCGATGTAATACTCCTGCAGTGCCGAGATGCTCATCTTTGCCAGCGCAGCGTGGTGTACGTCGGTTTCGACGCCTTCAGCGACCACCTGCATACCCATTCCCAGGGAAAGGCTCATGACCAGGATCAGCTCGAACGAGGCTACGCCGAAGAGCAAAGCCTGCTGCAGAGACGTGTACACTGAAACTGCCGCCCCCAGAAAAAAAGCAAATGGGACCAAATGCATTTTTTCCGGTTGATTCAACATGAAATCCATGGTGCTCCGGCAGCAGGTGCAATTGCAGACTCCGACAGGCTCGACTTGTTCCGGCTCCGCCTTAGCGCGCGCGCCGGTAGTGCATCGCGACCGCGCCGTTGTGGAGCGGCTTCGCCGAGATCAACTCGAGCCGTCGCGTGCCGGGCAGTCCGCCCTGGTACAGGGTCGGGCCGTGGCCGGCGATCCTGGGGTGGACGAGGAACTTGTACTCGTCGATCAGATCCAGCCGGTCCAGCTCGGTCGCGAGCTTGCCGCTACCGAGGAGCACGCCGTCCGGCGTCGCGTCCTTGAGCTGTTGTACGCCCGTGCGCAGGTCGCCGGCGATGTGGTGGCTGTTGGTCCACGGGAAGTCCGTGCGCGTCGAGGACACCACGTACTTGGGCTTGGCGTCCAGCTTGACCGCCCACTCGCGCATCGCTGGCGGCGCCTCCTCGTCGCCGCGGGCGACCGCTGGCCAGTAGCTCTCCATCATCTCGTAGGTGACGCGGCCCCACAGCATCGCCCCGCTCTCGTCCATGAGGCGGGTGAAGAAGGCATGTGTCTCGTCGTCGGCGATCCCTTCCCGGTGGTCGACGCAGCCGTCCAGAGTGATGTTGATGCTGAAGGTTAAAAGTCCCATCATGTCCTCCGTTTCGCTATGCTACTCCGGCCGATCCAGGCGCAACAAGACTGCCGCCATCATCTCGGCAATATCCTTTTTCACCACCTTGGTTCCCACGATTCCCGGCACGTCGAACTTCGGTACGATGGTCGCGGTGTACACCACCCTGGTGCCGGTGGCGCCGGCCAAGGGACTGAGCTCCCAGCTGGCGCGGTAGACTTTCATGTCGCCTTCGATCAGGCCGATGTCGATGCGATCCGGCGCCCGTTCGTTCACTTGCACCAGCAAGCGGATCGTCCGGCTGAAAAATAGAAAGCGGGCGGCGCCGACTTGTTCGACGATGACCCTGCCGCCCTCGCGGGACACCACGCGCGTGCTTTTCAGGTTCGGCAGGTAGTCGGCCAGGTGGTTGTAGTCGGTGAGGATGCGCCAGACAGCGGCCGGCGTCGCCTCCACCGTGCCGCTCGACGTGATCTGGTAGGCCTTGTCGCCTTCTGCGCCATCGACGCGCTCCACGTTCAGTTCGAACTTGGGCATGCCAGCCTGCGCCGCGGCCAGGGCAGTGCCCGAGACCGACAAGACGCACCACGAGCAACAGCAAGTTTGAGAGGCGATGTAGCATTCGCCGAGGGTAACATGCGGATGGCGCGCACCGCCGTCTGAGCGCCGCGCGACGATGTGGTAGCGCACCTCCAGCTCGTCCTGTACCGAGAGCAGTCCGCCCCCGACTGAAAACGGCGTGATGCCGAAATCCGTCTGCTTCAGGCGCGCCGTTCCACTCGCGGTCACCTGCGCCGCGTCGACCCGCACCGTGGCCGGCAGCGCCAGCGAACGCGTGACGCCGTGCAGCGTGACGGCGACGCGTAGCAAGCCGTCGGCCTGCTGCTGCGCACGCAGCGTCACCAGCGGATAGCGCTGCGCCTCGAGTACCGGACCGAGCATGTTGGTGCGCGTGCCCTCGACCGCTTGCGCCGACGGTTGTTTGTCGATGCCCGCGTCGCGCAGCAGTTGCGGCTCGTCGACGGTCATCTGGTCGACACGGAAAGAAAGGTCGGCGCTGCCCGCGTCAGGCGCGACAAAGCCCGCCAGCGTGTGGCTGGCCACGACGTGGTCGTGCCCGAGCCGCGCCATCAGGCCCGCGCGGCGTACCGTGACGGCGACCAGCGAGGCATGCGGATCGACTGCGTAGACGGCGGCACCGGCAGCCGTCCCGCGCGCGATACGCGCCTGGTTCGGCTCCCGGGCCAGGCGCTGGCGGCGCCAGCTGCGCCGCAGGAGGCCAGCAGCGACAGCATCGCGATGCCGGCCGCCGTCGGCAGCCGCCAACGGCGCTTGCATAACGATTTACTTGCGCAGCGCCGACGCGGCGCGCGCCAGCTCGGTGATGCGGTTCCAGTCGCCGGCCATGATCGCGTCCTTCGGCGTCAACCAGGAGCCGCCGACGCAGGCCACGTTTTTGCAGGCCAGGAAGGCCGGCGCGGTCTCGATCGAGATGCCGCCGGTCGGGCAGAAGGTCACGTCCGGCAGCGGGCCGGCGATCGCGTTGAGCATGCCGACGCCGCCCGCCGGCACGGCCGGGAACAGTTTCAGTTGACGGAAACCGGCTTCGCGCGCGGCCATCACTTCGGATGGGGTCATCACGCCCGGCAGCAGCGGCAGGCCGCTTTTCTTTGCCGCTTCGATCAGGGCGTTCGTCAGGCCCGGCGAGACGCCGAACACGGCGCCGGCGTCGCGCGCGGCGGCGAATTCCTCGCCCTGGGTCAGGGTGCCGACGCCGACGATGGCGCCTTCGACCTGCGCCATGTCGCGAATCGCCTGCAGGCCGTGCGCGGTACGCAGCGTCACTTCGAGCACGCGGATGCCGCCGGCAACCAGGGCTTTCGCCAGCGGCACGGCGTGCGCCGGGTCGTCGATGGCGATCACGGGAATCACGCTCGCCGAGCGCATGATGTCAAGTACGGTCATGGTCATGGTAGTAGTCACTTCGGGGTCTTGAACAAAAAGTCTTCGTCGGAGCCGGGCATGATTTCGCCGCTGTCGGCGCCTTCATGCAAAGGCACGGTGGTTTGCTTCGGCGAGGGCAGCGGGAAGGTGGCCGCGCCCTCTTCCGCCGCACTGCTGGAATTGCGGAACATGGCGAACAGCTCGCGGCCCATGCCGATGTGGGACGACGAGATATCGGCCGTCACCTGCTTGCGCGCCTCCCAGACGTCGCTCGGGACCAGCGCTTCGAGCGTGCCGGTGGCGGCGCAGACGCGCATGATGTCGCCGTCGCGCACGCGGCCCAGCGGGCCGCCGGCCAGGATCTCGGGCGACACGTGGATCGCCGCCGGCACCTTGCCCGACGCGCCCGACATGCGGCCATCGGTCACCATCGCCACCTTGAAGCCGGCGTCCTGCAGGTTCGCCAGCGCCGGGGTCAGCGCATGCAGTTCCGGCATGCCGTTGGCGCGCGGGCCCTGGAAGCGGATCACGGCCACGAAGTCGCGGTTCAGGTGACCCGCCTTATACGCGTGCATGAAGTCTTCCTGCGAATTGAAGGTCAGCGCAGGCGCTTCGACGGTCTGGTGTTCGATTTTGACGGCCGAGACTTTCATCACGGCGCGGCCCAGGTTGCCCTTGACCAGCACCATGCCGCCGTTGCTGCTGAACGGGTTGGTGGCCGGGCGCAGCACGTCTTCGTCGCCGCTCTGCGCCGGCACGTCGCGGAAGACGGCGTTGCCGTTCTCGTCCAGGAAAGCCTCCTTGCAGTGCTTGCGCAGGCCGTGGCCGAGGATGGTGTTGACGTCGTCGTGCGCGAGGCCCGCATCGAGCAGTTCGCGGATCACGAAGCCCGGGCCGCCGGCGGCCTGGAAGTGGTTGATGTCGGCTTCGCCGTTCGGGTAGATGCGGGTCAGCAGCGGCACGACTTTCGACAGTTCGTCGAAGTCGTTCCAGTCGATGACGATGCCGGCCGCGCGTGCAATCGCGACCAGGTGCAGCGTGTGGTTGGTCGAGCCGCCGGTCGCGTGCAGCGCGGCGATGGCGTTGACGATGCTTTTCTCGTCGACGACATGCCCGACCGGCATGTAGTTGCCGCCCTGCTGGGAGATGGCGACCGCCTGGTGCGAGGAGGCGCGGGTCAGCGCATCGCGCAGCGGGGTGCCCGGCGTGACGAAGGCGGCGCCCGGCAGGTGCAGGCCCATCATCTCCATCAGCATCTGGTTGCTGTTGGCGGTGCCGTAGAAGGTGCAGGTGCCGGCGCTGTGGTAGGACTGCGATTCGCACTCGAGCAGTTCTTCGCGCGTGGCCTTGCCCTGCGCGTAGAGCTGGCGCACGCGCGCCTTCTCTTTGTTCGACAGGCCGGTCGTCATCGGACCGCCCGGCACGAACACGGCCGGGATGTGGCCGAAGTGGAGCGCGCCGATCAAGAGGCCCGGCACGATCTTGTCGCAGATGCCGAGGTAGAGGGCGGCGTCGAACATGTTGTGCGAGAGCGCGACGGCGGTCGACATGGCGATGGTGTCGCGCGAGAACAGCGACAGCTCCATGCCCGGCTGGCCTTGCGTGACGCCGTCGCACATGGCGGGCACGCCGCCCGCGAACTGGGCCACGGCGCCGATGTCGCGCACCGCGTCCTTGATAATTTTCGGGAAGTATTCGAACGGATGGTGCGCCGACAGCATGTCGTTGTACGACGAAACGATCGCCACCGACGGCTTCTTCTGCTCGCGCAGGCGGAGCTTGTCGTTCTCGGGGAAGGCGGCGAAACCGTGGGCCAGGTTGGTGCAGGCCAGCGCGCCGCGCTGCACGCCGCCGATGCGCGCCGCTTCGAGGTGCGCGAGGTAGGCCGCGCGCGAGACGCGGCTGCGCTCGATGATCCGGTTCGTTACCTGTTCAACTACGGGGTGCAGCGCCATAATCGTTCCTTCGAAATTGTTTTATGAAATTTTACTACAAAGTGGGAATGGAGGTGGCGAGCTCGAAATTTGCGGCATCGGAGGCGGTGTACCGCGTGGGCTCGAGAGCCCACCCTACGGTATGCACTGATCGACGATTGATGAGCTCGACGGTCGCGTACCGTAGGGTGGACTCCCGAGTCCACGCGGTGCAGCGGTCGATCATCGTACAGCCGCCCGTATCGCCTACCCCAAAAACGCCTCATCTGTAGTGAATTTACTTCCCATTCCTGTATCATTCGATAATCTGTTTAAAACAACATCGCGACGCCTTATTTTCTCATCATGACCACGCCACTCACCAGCACGACCAGTTTCCAGGCCCTCGAAACCCACGCCGCCGAGGCCGAAGACTGGGAGATGCGGCAGCTGTTCGCAGCTGATCCGCAGCGCTTCGAGCGCATGTCGATCGAGGCCGCCGGCCTGTTCTTAGACTATTCAAAAAACCGCCTTGACGGGCGCACGCTTGAACTGCTCGCAAGCCTTGCGCGCGAGCGCGGCGTGGAGGCGCAGCGCGACGCCATGTTCGCCGGCGAAAAGATCAACAACACCGAAAACCGCGCCGTCCTGCACACCGCCCTGCGCGCCCCGCGCGATGCGGCGCTCGTCGTCGACGGCCAGGACGTCCCGGCCGACGTGCACGCCGTGCTGGCCCGCGTCAAAACCTTCACCGATGCCGTGCGCAGCGGCGACTGGCGCGGCCATACGGGCAAACCGATCAGCGACATCGTCAACATCGGCATCGGCGGCTCCGACCTCGGCCCGAAGATGGTCTGCCTCGCGCTGCGCCCGTACAGCCACCCGAGCCTGACCATGCATTTCGTCTCGAACGTCGACGGCCACGACATGGACGCGGCGCTCGAAAAGCTGGACCCGGAAACCACGCTCTTCATCGTCGCCTCGAAAACGTTCACGACGGCCGAGACCATGATGAACGCCCAGACCGCGCGCCGCTGGTTCCTGGCCCATGCGCAGGAATCGGCCCTGGCCAAGCACTTCGTCGCGGTCTCGACGAATGTGGAAGCGATCAAGACCTTCGGCATCGACCCGGCCAACATGTTCCCCTTCTGGGACTGGGTCGGCGGCCGTTATTCGGTCTGGTCGGCGATCGGCCTGCCGGTCGCCCTCAGCGTCGGCTTCGGCTACTTCTCGGACTTCCTGGCCGGCGCCCACGCCATGGACCAGCACTTCCGCACCGCGCCTGTCGAGGCGAACATGCCGATGCTGCTGGCCCTGGTCGGCTTCTGGAACCGCCAGTTCCTCGGCTGCACCTCGGTCTCGATCGCGCCCTACCACCAGGACCTGAACCGCTTCCCGGCCTACCTGCAGCAGCTCGACATGGAAAGCAACGGCAAGCGCGTGACCAAGGACGGCGCGCCGGTCGACACCCCGACCTGCCCTGCGATCTGGGGCGAGCCGGGCACCAACGGCCAGCACGCCTACTTCCAGCTGCTGCACCAGGGCACCGACGTGACGCCGATCGACTTCATCGCCGCCCTGCGTCCGGCGCACGAGCTGCAGCACCACCACACCGCCCTGCTGGCGAACTGCTTCGCCCAATCGGAAGCCTTCATGAAGGGCAAGACGATCGACGAAGTGCGCGCCGACCTGCAGCAGCAAGGCCTGGCGCCGGCCGAGATCGAACGCCTGGCGCCGCACAAGACCTTCCCGGGCAACCGTCCGAGCAACACGATCCTGATGGAATACCTGAACCCGGCCAGCCTGGGCGCGCTGATCGCGCTCTACGAGCACAAGACCTTCGTGCAAGGCGTGCTGTGGGACCTGAACAGTTTCGACCAGTGGGGCGTCGAGCTGGGCAAGGTGCTGGCGAAGAAGATCGAGGCCGAGCTGGCCGGCGAGCCGCAGCCGGCGCAGCACGACAGTTCCACCAACGGCCTGATCGCCCGCGCGAAGGCCGCCGTATGAGCGACAGCACCATGAAAACCTCGAAGATCGACGTCCTCCACGACGAGCCGATGCAGGTGGGCGAATCGCCCGTTCTGGCACGACGTGGAATCGGCCCTGTACTGGGTCGACATCAACGGCCTCACCGTGAACCGCGTGCACCCGGCCAGCGGCAAGTTCTCGTCCTGGAAGATGGCCTCCGAACCCTCGGCCATCGCCGCCGACGGCGACAACAACCTGGTCGTGGCCACGCGCCTGGGCTTCGTGCGCCTGAACACGACCAGCGGCGCCATCACCGACATCTGCCCCGCCCCCTACGATCCGACGATCGTTCGTTTCAACGACGGCCGGGTCGACCCGGCCGGCCGCTTCTGGGTCGGCACCATGTACGAGCCGCGCGACAAGCCGGCCGCCGAGATGTACGTGCTCGAGCGCGACAAGCTGCGCCTGGCCTGGTCGGGCGGCATGACCAACTCGAACGGCCTGGCCTGGACGCCGGACGGCCGCACCATGTTCCACGCCGATACCACCAGCCACCGCATCGACTGCTACGACTTCGATGCCGCGACCGGCAGCGTGGCGAACGGCCGCAACCTCGTCACCTTCTCGACCGACAAGAGCGCGGCGGATTACGGCGGCCGTCCGGACGGCGCGACGGTCGACGCCGAGGGCAATTACTGGGTCGCGATGTTCGAAGGCGGCCGCCTGCTCAAGCTCTCGCCAAGCGGCGAACTGCTGCGCGAAGTCCAGCTGCCGCGTGCGCTGCCCGACCTCGGTCGCCTTCGGCGGCGCCGACCTGCGCACGCTGTATGTCACCAGCGCCAGCCATGGCCGCTCGGCCGAGGAGCTGGCGCAGTATCCGCTGACGGGCAAGGTGCTGTGCATGAAGGTGGATGTGGCCGGCGTCGTGCAGCCCGAATACAAACGTTAATTGATGTCGCGTGACGCCCCACGCCGTGGCGCATCCGCTGATCCAATTGCGTAGTAGAATTTCTTGCTAAGCGCATATTCATGTAGTAAATTTACATGAATACGCTTCCATCACTTTCTGCGACTCCGAACACACTATGGCTCTTTCCGATTTCGACCTCGTCCTCTTTGGCGGCAGCGGCGACCTTGCGATGCGCAAGCTCCTGCCCGCGATGTACGCCCGCGACGTCTGCAGCGACCTGCCGCAGAGCGCCCGCATCATCTGCGTCGGCCGCGACGAGAGCACGCAGGAAGAATTCCTGAACTTCGTCGACACCCATTCGAAGCAGCACATCAAGGACCAGGACAGCGTCGACGACGCCAAATGGAAGCGCTTCCTCGAGCGCATCACCTATGTCGCGCTGGACGCCACCAAGGTCAAGACCTTCGGCCCGCTGGTCGAGGTGCTGCGCAAGGACGAGGCGATCACGCGCGTCTACTACCTGGCCACGCCGCCGCAACTGTTCGCCCAGATCTGCGACAACCTGAAGGCCACGGGCCTGGCCACGCCGGCCTCGCGCGTGGTGCTGGAAAAGCCGCTCGGGCGCGACCTCGAATCGGCCAAGCAGATCAACCGCGACGTCGGCAAGGTCTTCGCCGAATCGCAGATCTACCGGATCGACCACTACCTCGGCAAGGAGACCGTGCAGAACCTGCTGGCCCTGCGCTTCGGTAACGTGCTGTTCGAGCCCTTGTGGCGCCGCGAATGGATCTCCGACGTGCAGATCACCATCGCCGAAAAGATCGGCGTCGGCAACCGCCTCGGCTACTACGACAACTCGGGCGCGCTGCGCGACATGCTGCAGAACCACCTGCTGCAACTGCTGTGCATCGTGGCGATGGAGCCGCCGACCTCGATTTCGCCGGACGCCGTGCGCGACGCCAAGCTGCAGGTGCTGCGCTCCCTGAAGCGCTTCACGCCGACCACGCTGAGCCAGAACATCGTGCGCGGCCAGTACCGCGCCGGTTTCGTCGACGGCCAGGCCGTGCCGAGCTACCGCGACGAGCCGGACGCACCCAAGCAGTCGAAGACCGAAACCTTCGTCGCCATGAAGGCCGAGATCGACACCTGGCGCTGGGCCGGCGTGCCCTTCTACCTGCGCACCGGCAAGCGCATGTCCGACCGCCTGGCCGAGATCGTGGTGCGTTTTAAACAGATCCCGCATTCGATCTTCAACCAGCCGACGTCGAGCTTCCAGCCCAACAGCCTGGTGATCCGCCTGCAGCCGGACGAAGGCCTGTCGCTGAACCTGATGGCGAAAACGCCGGGCGACTCGATGCGCCTGAAGCAGGCCGAACTCGAACTCGATTTCCGCGAGCAGTTCAAGGCGCCGCGCATGGAAGCCTACGAACGGCTGCTGCTCGACGTGCTGCGCGGCCAGCTGACCCTGTTCATGCGCGGCGACGAACTGGAAGCGGCCTGGGAATGGGTCGAACCGATCCTGGATCACTGGGAGCAGGACGACACCGCGCCGGTGCCTTACGCATCCGGCACCTGGGGCCCGGCCTCGTCTTCCGCCCTGATCGGCCGCGACGGCCTGCAGTGGCGCGAAGAAGCGCTGCCGGAAGACTGACGCCATGCTGCTCGACTCGATCCGCACCCAGCTCGACTCGCTCTCGAAGTCCGAGCGCAAAGTCGCGCTGGCCGTGCTGGAAGCCCCGAGCGCGACCGTCAGCCAGAACATCACGGCGCTGGCGAAGAACGCGCAAGTGTCCGAGCCGACCGTCGTGCGCTTTTGCCGCACGCTCGGCTACGACGGCTGGCACGAGTTCAAGCTGAAACTCGCGCAGGGCCTGGCGCTGGCCCTGCCGAGCGCGAACGAGCAGCCGGCCCAGGACGATCTGGCCGCGGACCTGGTGAATAAAATCTGCAGCCGCTCGATCAACACCCTGCTCGACCTGCGCAACAACCTCAATGCCGAGTCGGTGCAGAAGGCGCTCGACATCCTCTCGCGCGCAAATAAAATCGAGTTCTACGGCCAGGGCACCTCGGGCATCGTCGCCGCCGACGCCCAGCACAAGTTCTTCCGCTCGGGCGTGCCGACGGTGGCCTACGCCGACCCGGCGATCCACTCGATCGCGGCCGCCCTGCTGCGCGAAGGCGATGCGGTGGTGGCGATCTCGCAGCGCGGGAACAACCCGCAGCTGGTGCGTTCCGCCAAACTGGCGCGCCGCGGCGGCGCCGACGTGATCGTGCTGGCGCCGTCCGGCACCCCGCTGGCGGACATGGCGAGCGTGCTGATTCCGATCGACCTGGTTTTCAATATCGACCCCTACACGCCGATCTCGGCGCGCCTGGCTTATCTGGTCGTGATCGACGTGCTGGCCGTGGGACTGGCGCTGCAGCGCGGGCCGGAGTTCCGCAAGAAGATGCAGAATGCGCAGAAGGCGTTGCAGGAATTCGATATGCAGTTTGATTCGTTTATTGGCTGAGTACAGAACAGCTGGGGTCAGGTCTGACCCAGGCGCGCATTCACTACCCGCAGCTCGAATGCCGCCCACGCGTGTCAACCATCAGTCTGAAACCTCTGACGGCAGAATCGCCCGTTCGATGCAACGCGTGGACGGCGCAAAAGCGCTGGTCACCGCGCGAGCGCGAAGGGGTATACGGCCGCCCGCAGCGTCTGTGCTGGACAGGCGACGTAACGACCTTCAACGCCCGCCCGACACCGTCGACTAAAACTGCCAGTCGTAGTACGAAGGCCGCATCCGACAGCAGCCACAGTCACGGCCGCGCGCCACTTCGTCCGCGCTCGCCGCCCGCTCCCCATCGGCACCGACGACTGCAACCGCTCCACCCGTCCCGGCTCGCCGCCATCGGCATGCATCGTCGTATGGATCAGCCCCGGACGCGCACGCCATTGACGCGGATGCCCTCCCCCGCCACTTCTTTCGACAGCCCGATCGTCAGCGCGTCGACCGCCGCTTTCGAGGCCGCATAGTCGACGTATTCGCCCGGCGAACCGAGAACCGCCGCGCGCGAGGAGAGGTTGACGATGGCGCCGCCGCTGCCGCCGTGCTGGTCGACATGCGCCGCACCGCTTCGCGCGCACAGAGAAAGCTGCCGACGACATTCGTCATCATGATGCGTGCGATGCGCGCCGCGTCCATCTCGTCCACGCGCATCTGGCGCGCCAGGATGCCGGCGTTGTTCACCAGCGCATCGAGCCGGCCGAAGCGCGCCTCTAACTGCGCGAACATGCTGACGACCTCGGCTTCCTCGGCCACGTCGGCGCGGAGCGCGAATGCCTCGCCGCCGGCCGCCTCGATGGCTCGCACGACCTGTGCGCCGCCGCAGCCTCGTCGCTGCGGTAGTTGATGCAGACCCGGTAGCCTTGCTGCGCCGCCAGTCGCGCGCAGGCGGCGCCGATGCCGCGCCCGCCGCCGGTGATGAGAATGGTTTTTTTCACTGCGCTCCTCCGGTCGGATGCCCATCATTTCAACATATAATGCTTTTTTGCCAAAAAGCATACGCCATGCGGTCGTCCCCCGGTTTTACTCTTTCCTTGCGCCGGCTGCTCATCCTGCTCAGCGCGATCGGCCTGCTGCCCCTGGCATTGCTGGGCCTGTGGTCGCTGCACACGGCCAGCCAGTACCAGCAACGCGAACAGAGCCGCGTCCTGCTCGACCAGGCGCGCGCGCTGTCGAGCGCCGTCGATGCGGAGCTCGACGGCTCGATCGCGACGCTGGCCAGCCTGGCGCGTACGCCGGCCATGGGCGCGGGCGACCTGCGCGCCTTCTACGACATCGCGCGCGACCAGGTGGCGGCCCAGCCGGAGTGGCTGGCCGTCATCCTGTCCGACGCCTCCGGCAAGATCCTGTTCCGCACCACCACGCCTTACGGCGAGCCGGCCGGGCAGGCCACCGATCCGGAAAGCCTGCGCCAGCTGCTGGCGGTGCAAAAGCCGCTGGTCGGCCATGTGGCGCGCGGGCAGCGCGGGAAGGTGGCGTTTCCGGTGCGCGTGCCGATCCGCGACGAGGCCGGGCGCCTGTATGCGCTGACCGCCGTCATCAAGCCCGACCGCATCCTGAATGTCCTCAAACGCCAGCGCGTGTCGCCGGACTCGGTGATCGCCATCATCGATGCCTCCGGGTCGATCGTGGCGCGCTCGAAGGACCACGACAGGCGGGTCGCCGGTCCGCCCAGCCCCGCGCTGGCGCGGCTGATCGCGCGGCGCGGCGCCCGAGGGCGTGGGCAATACCGTCAACATCGAGGGCGACAAGCTGGTCAGCGTCTTCACGCGCGTCTCGCGTTACGGCTGGACGGTGGCGATCGGCGTGCCGCAGCCGGCGATCGGCGCCGCTTCCTTGCGCGGCATCGGCCTGTATGCCTGGGGCCTGGGCGCGTCGCTGCTGGCCTGCATCGGCCTGGCACGCTGCTGTCGAACCGCATCGCGCGCAGCTTCGCCAACCTGCAGCACGGCGCGGCGGCGCTGGGCGCGGGGAAGGCAGTCGCGGTCCCGCCGTCGCGCATCCGCGAACTCGACCTGATGGGCCGGGCGCTGGAAGCGGCGGCAGGCCAGCACGCCACCCACGAGCAGGAGCGCTCGCGCCTGCTCGGCATCGCTGGAAGAAGCGCTGGCGGCCAGCCGCGACGCCAGCCTGGTGAAGGACGAATTCCTGGCGGTGCTCGGCCACGAGCTGCGCAATCCCCTGAGCCCGATCGTCGCCTCGCTCGACCTGATGGACCTGCGCGCCGACGGCGCCAGCCTGCGCGAGCGCACCATCATGCGGCGCCAGGTGAATCACCTGAAGCGCCTGGTCGACGATCTGCTCGACGTCTCGCGCATCACCTCGGGCAAGATGCAGTTCGAGATGCGGCCGCTGAACCTGGCCGAGGTGGTGCGCCATGCGCGCGGCCAGCCGCCCCGGCAGCGCAGGTGAGCCGTGGCCGCGCCGGACGCGGTCTGGGTCGAAGGCGACGAAAGCCGCCTGGCCCAGGTGCTGAACAACCTGCTGTCGAACGCGGAGCGCTTCGGCAACGGCGAGATGCGCGTCGCCTTGTCGAGCAGCGCGGACACGGCGCGGCTGGAAGTCAGCGACGGCGGCATCGGCATGGATCCCGAACTGCTGGCGCGCGTGTTCGAACCGTTTTACCAGGCGCCGCAGCAGGTGGCGCGCAGCACCGGCGGCCTTGGCCTGGGACTGGCCATCGTGCGCAAGATCGTGGAGCTGCATGGCGGACGCGTATCGGCCCACAGCGAGGGACTCGGCACCGGCAGCCGCTTCGTGGTCGAGTTGCCGCTGGCCGCGGCGCCGCAGGCGCGCCGCGCCGGACAGGCCGCGCCAGCCGGCGCGCCGGCAAGCAGGTGCTGGTCGTGGACGACAACGTCGACGCGGCCGCGATGACGGCCCTGATCCTGGAACAGTTCGGCCACGAGGTGCGCGTCGCGCACAGCGCCGCCGACGGCGCTCGAAACGCTGCGGGCACTATCGAGCCGGCGGTCGCGATCCTCGACATCGGCCTGCCCGACATGGATGGCTACGCGCTGGCCGCCGCGATCCGCCGCACGGGCGCGGCGCCGCGGCTGGTGGCGCTCACCGGCTACGGCCAGAAAACCGATGTCGACCGCGCCGCCGGGGCCGGGTTCGACCTCCACCTCACCAAGCCGGCCACGCTGGACGACCTGGAGCGGGCGGTGTCAAGCAATGAGAGCGTGACGCCATGACGCACCGTAAAAAAGCTGACCTTCTGGGGCGCCGACGAGAACGACGACAGCCTGGTGCAGGACGTGATCGCCGGGCGCAAGACGGTCACCGCGGACACGGTCGAGGATTACTACCGGGGCTATGGCGAACTGGGTGACGGCGGCTATGTGGCCGGCGACCTGATCGACGTGCTCGACCTGAAGGGACGGCCGCGCTGCACGATCCGCGCGCTTGAAGTACGCGTGATCCGCTTCGGCGACATTCCGGAAGACGTCTGGCGCGGCGAGACGTTTTCGAGCGCGCAGGAATTTCGCGACGTGCACATCCGCTGTTTGCCGCATCTGGATTTGCATGACGGGTTCGAGTTCGTGACGCTGCATTTCGAACTGGTCGACGTGGCGCCGGCGAACAACGACTGAGCGGCGTCGTTCTTGACAGGTCGTAGTCCATGGTCTATCACGAAAAAAGCGCGATCCGCGCTTGCTGGAGGCCGAGATGACCATGACCAATGTAGCGTCCGGCACGAATGTCCAGGAAATCGCCGACGGCATCTACCGCATCAACACGCCGTGGACTCGATCCCGGGCGGCTTCTCGTTCAACCAGTACCTGATCGTCGACGACGAGCCGCTGCTGTTCCACACCGGTCCGCGCAAGATGTTCCCGCTCGTGCGGGAAGCCGTCGAACGCGTGCTGCCCGTCGAGCGGCTGCGCTACGTCGCGCTCTCGCACTTCGAGGCCGACGAATGCGGCTCGCTGAACGAGTGGCTCGCCGTCGCGCCCGCAGGCCGTGCCGCTGTGCGGCCAGGTCGCGGCGATGGTGTCGGTCGGCGACTGTCGCCGACCGGCCGCCGCGCGCGCTGGCCGACGGCGAGCGAGCTCGCGCTCGGGCGCACATCGGTGCATGGCTCGACACGCCGCATCTGCCGCACGGCTGGGAATGCGGCTTCCTGATGGACACCACGCACGAGCACGCTGTTCTGCGGCGACCTGTTCACGCAGCGGGCGCACGGCGACGGCGCCTGACCGAGGCCGACATCCTGGGCCCGAGCGAAGCGTTCCGCCAGCCGATGGACTACTTCGCGCACGCGCCGCACACGCGGCCGCGCTGATCGAGCGGCTGGCGCGCGAAGCCCGCGCACGCTGGCCTGCATGCACGGCAGCGCCTGGCGCGGCGACGGCGCGCAGCTGCTGCGTGCTCTCGGCGCGAGGCTGGTCGGCAGCTGAACGCGCATACCTGCCCGGGATTCAGACGCAGCGCCAGTTTGGCGCTGTCTCTCAACACCGGTTGCGCCAGCTGCGCGCCGTCGAGCTTGAAGGTGCTGACCAGCTGTGCAAGCGTGGCCGCCTGGTCCTCGAAGCGAGGGTGGCCGCGGCGGCCGCCTGCGGGACCAGCGCCGCATTCTGCTGCGTCACGTCGTCCATCTGGGCGATCGCCTCACCCACTTGCGACATGCCATCGTTTGTTCGGTGCTCGCGCTGGGATCTCGCACATGAGGTCGGTCACGCGCCAGATACATTTCACCATCTCGGGCATGGTGGTGCCGGCCTGGTCCACCAGTGCCCGTGCCTTCGACCACGCGGACCACACCGGCGATCAGGCTGTGGATCTCCTTCGCCGCATCCGCTGAACGCCGGGCCAGATTGCGCACTTCCGAGGCGACCACGGCAAAGCCGCGCCCCTGGTCGCCGGCGCGCGCCGCCTCCACCGCGGCGTTCAGGGCCAGGATATTGGTCTGGAAGGCAATGCCATTGATCACCGCGATGATGTCGGCAATCTTCTTCGACGAGGCGTTAATCGACGCCCATGGTCTCGACCACCTGCGAAACGACCTGGCCGCCGCTGCGTGGCAATCCCCGAGGACGTCCTGCGCCAGCGTGTTGGCCTGGCGTGCGTTGTCGGCGTTCTGGCGCACGGTGCTGGTCAGCTCTTCCATGGACGATGCGGTTTCTTCGAGCGAGCTGGCCTGCTGTTCCGTGCGTGCCGACAAGTCGAGGTTGCCGGCGGCGATTTGCTGGGACGCCGTGACGATGGTATCGGTGCCGGAGCGCACTTCGGACACGGTTTTCAGCAAGCTCGTATTCATGTCCTTGAGCGCCGGCCAGCAGCATGCCGACTTCATCGTGTCGACGTCACCTGGATATCGGCGGTCAGGTCGCCGGAAGCGACCTGCCGCGCCAGGCCCACCGCGTGCGCCAGCGGGCGCGTGATGCTGCGCGTCAGCCATAGTCCCAGAGCCAACGCCGCACGCCAGGGCAAACAAGCCCAGGGCCAGATCAGGAACTTGCGCGAATCGGCATACACGGCGTCGATCCGGGCGTTCGCGGCCTGGAACAGCGCGTCCTGGTAGGCGCACCACGTCCTCGACGGCGCCAGGTACTTGTTCAGCTCGGGTACCAGCTTCGCCGGTCGACGGCCGCCTTGAATTCGTCGGTCAACCCCTGCTCGGCCTTGCGCTTGTAGAGCTCGGTGCGCGAGCGCGCTGTACACCTTGCGTTGCTCGGCAACGGCCTTGCAGGTTGGCCTTGCCCTTGCTCGCTCGTGACCAGGCCCTTCGAGCTCCTCCTGCACCTTGCTGACCTGGGCGCTGACCGCTTTCATTTCGCTGTCGAGCGCCTGCTCCTCGGCCGGGTCGCGTGGTCCTGGCCCTGGCCAGCGTGCGCACGCTATTCGTCGCGATGCCCTCGCGCCAGGCCGCAGCCAGCTTGGCCTTGTAATTCGTCTGCCGACCATCGTCGGCCTTGGCCTCATCGATGCGATCGAGTTGGCGCAGGGCGCTGAACAGCATCGTGCCCAGCAACAGAAGGAGGACGGCGAAGGCGCCGCTGAGACGGGTGCCGATCTTGAGGTTCGATAGTTTCATGAGTCTGGCCAACGGAGTGTGAATAAGCGGGCGCTACACATAGCGAAGAGTTTCCGGAAGATAACTCCTACTCCCGACCAGCAACCGCCTCGCCTCGGAAAAAACGTTCCAAAGAGTAGGAAAAACAGGCAAGTAAAGGTGGCCCCTTCACAACGGTCTCATAGCAGCTTTGCATGCAAGATGTCGAATGCATACCGATCTGTCGGTGCATGCAGGGATCGGACGCGCTGGCTGTAAAATAGCGGTTTTCGCCAAGCACTTTCGATCCCGCCATGCACATCAATCCAGAACGCAGCACCCGTCCCGATGACGACGCTGCCGGTACGCCAGGTGGTCAGCATCTGCGAAGGCGAACGCAATCTCACCGCGAACGCGGCGCAGTTTTCCGCCCTTGTGTACGACACCCTCGCCGACCTGAACTGGGCCGGTTTCTACCTCACCGTGCCCTTCGAAAAAAGGCGAAGGCCAGGATTTGCTGGTCGGCCCCTTCCAGGGCAAACCCGCCTGCGCGCGCATTCCCTTTCGGACGCGGCGTCTGCGGCACGGCCGCTGTCGAACGCAAGACCATCGTGGTGCCGGACGTGCATGCGTTTCCCGGGCATATCGCCTGCGATTCGGCCTCGGCCTCCGAAATCGTGCTGCCGGTAATCAAGGATGGCGTCCTGCTGGGCGTGTTCGATATCGACAGCCCGAAGATCGATCGTTTTTCGGATGAGGACCAGGCGGGCCTGGAGGCCATGCTGGCGCGCTTTCGTGGCGGCGACGGACTGCTAAGACAATCGAATAATATTTGGCAATATTACTAATTAGGCAAATTATATGAACCAACTCGACCAACTCAAGCAATACACCACCGTCGTTGCCGACACCGGTGACTTCGAAGCCATGCGGCCTACGAGCCGCAGGACGCGACGACGAATCCCTCGCTGATCCTAAGGCCGCGCAGCAGCCGGAATACCTGCCGCTGGTCGAAAAGGCGGTGGCCGAATCGCAATGGCGGCTCGACCGAGGCCTTCATGGACCGCCTCTTGGTCGCGTTCGGCCTCGAGATCCTGAAATCGTGCCGGGCCGCGTCTCGACCGAGGTCGATGCGCGCCTGTCCTTCGACACCGAGGCGACCTCGCCAAGGCCCGCGAGCTCATCGGCCTGTACGAGGCGGCCGGCATCGCGCGCGAGCGCGTCCTGATCAAGATCGCCTCGACCTGGGAAGGCATCCGCGCCGCCGAGATCCTGGAGAAGGAAGGCATCCACTGCAACCTGACGCTGCTGTTCCGCTGTGCCAGGCCGTGGCGTGCGCCGAAGCCGGCGTGAAGCTGATCTCGCCCTTCGTCGGCCGGATCTACGACTGGTACAAGAAGGAGCGGCAAGGACTACCCGGGCGCGGACGATCCCGGCGTGCAGTCGGTCACGACGCATCTACAACTACTACAGCAAGTTCGGCTACAAGACCCAGGTCATGGGCGCGAGCTTCCGCAACACCTCGCAGATCCGGAACTCGCGGGCTGCGACCTGCTGACCATTTCGCCGGACCTGCTCCAGAAGCTCCGACAGCGGCCCCGGTCGAACGCAAGCTCACCCAGGGGCGAACGTCGCTCGAGAAGTCCCGGCGGACGAAAAATCGTTCCGCTTCCTCCTCAACGAAGATGCGATGGCCACCGAGAAGCCGGCCAAGGGCATCCGCGCCTTCGTCGCCGATTCGAAGAAGCTCAAGAAGATGATCGAAGAGATGCGTTTTTAACAAGTAAAAACGCCGGCGCGATGCCGGCGTTTTGTTGTCGCGGGCGCTCGTTCAGCGCGCCCGATATACTCGTCCATCATGGTCGCCATCATCTTGTCGCCCAAATCGACCAGGCTGAACGACCGTGCGGCTCGAACATCCAGTTGCGGATCAGGCCATCCATCAAGGACCACAGGCCGAGCGCCAGCATCTGCGGATCGACGTCCGGCTTGATCTGGCGGCCGCCTGGGCCAGCTTCAGGCGTTCCACCACCTGGGCCGTCAAGTCGCCCTTGCTCTGGCGGCGGCGCCCCCCCACCGCGTCCATCTCGCTGACGAACTCCACTTTCAGCGATGCGATCTCGAGCACGCGGCGCGCCTGCGGATTGGTTTCCGTCACGCGGAAAATCTCAACGAAGAAATTGCGCACATCGTCGAGGACGGTGGCCGGATAGGATCTACCCGCCCAGCTCAGCGCGCACTCGAACGGCAGCGTCACCCGCTCCATCATGGCGTTGAACAAGGCGCCCTTGTCGTCAAAATGCCAATAAATCGCCCCGCGCGTCACACCGGCCTCGGTTGCGATATGCTGCAAATGTTCTGGACACGCCCTGTCGTACAAACAATTTCTCCGCAGCATCTAAGATGCTGTCGCGCGTGGCCGCTGCTTCTTCTTTTTGTCCTGCGGGCCATCTTATCTCCGTTTTATGGTAGTCCTGCACGTTAAACATACACTCGTGATAGTATATATAAAAATGCGATATAGCCAGTGATGTAACCGTGCACAGGTCCGACAGGATACCTGAGTGCGGCTGCGTCTTTTCCAAAAAACCAGAAGGAAGCACGTAATGCGCTCTGCACACTCCTCTCCCCTGTCCCTCACCCGGATTGCCGCCTGCACGCTGATGGCCGTGGCCCTGTTGTCGGCCTGCGGCAAGAAGAACGCCGCCCAGGCCGGCCCCGGCGCCGGCGCCAAGATGCCGCGCCTGAAGTCGGCGTCATCACCACCACCAGCCAGCCGGTCGCGCTGCAAACCGAACTGCCGGCACGCGCCGAGCCGGTGCGGGTGGCGCAGGTGCGCGCCCGTGTGAATGGCGTCGTCCTCAAGCGCAATTTCACCGAGGGCAGTCTGGTCAAGCAGGGCCAGTCGCTGTACCAGATCGATCCGGAACCCTACCAGGCGCAAGCCGCCAGCGCCCAGGCCGCACTCGGCCGCACCCAGGCCAACCTGACCCAGGCATCGGCCACCGCCTCGCGCTACAAGCCGCTGGTGGAAGCGAACGCGATCAGCAAGCAGGAGTATACCAACGCCGTGGCCGCCCATAAGCAGGCCGAAGCGGACGTCGCCTCGGCCCGTGCGCAAGTGAAAATTGCCCAGATCAGCGTCGGTTACGCCAACGTGAATGCCCCGATTTTGGGCCGCATCGGGCGTTCCCTGGTGACCGAAGGCGCCCTCGTCTCGGCCGCCGAAGCGACCCAGATGGCGGTCATCCAGCAGAGCCAGAAGAGTTCCTGAACATCACCCAGTCGGCCACCGAACTGCAGCGCCTGCGCAAGCAAGCCGGCGGCGCCGCTGGCGGCAGCGTGCCTGTCAGCGTCATGCTCGACGACGGCAGCGAACTGCCGACCAAGGGCCGCCTGCTGTTCTCGGACGTGACGGTCGACCCGACCACCGGCCAGGTCAACCTGCGCGCGGAAGTGCCGAACATCGATAACGCCCTGCTGCCGGGCCAGTACGTGCGCGTGCGCCTGTCGCAAGCCTCGGTTCCGAACGGCATCCTGGTGCCGCAGCAAGCCGTCACCCGCGGCGGCGCCCAGGGCGACACGCTGATGGTGGTCGGCGCCGACAACAAGCCGACCCCGCGCACCGTGAAGATCGGTTCGCAGCAGGGTTCGAACTGGGTGGTGCTCGATGGTCTGAAGGCCGGCGAGCGCGTCATTGTCGACGGCTTCCAGAAGCTGCAGATGATGCCGCCAGGGACGCCGGTGAAGGCCGTCCCGTGGACCGCGCCCCGCGCCGAAGGCGCAGCCCCGGCCGGCGCAGCGCCAGCCGCCGCCGCCACGGCCGCCCGCTAAGCCGCAACGACTAGAAACAGGACTTTCCAATGGCACGCTTTTTTATTGACCGCCCTATTTTCGCCTGGGTGATCGCACTGTTCATCATGGTGATGGGCGGGGTTGCGATCACCCAGCTGCCGATCGCGCAGTACCCGAACGTGGCGCCGCCCTCGATCGTGATCAACGCCGCCTACCCGGGCGCGTCGGCGCAGACGCTGGAAGACTCGGTCATTTCCGTCATCGAACGCGAAATGAACGGCTCGCCCGGCCTGATCTACATGGAGTCGACCAGCCAGGCCAACGGCACCGGCTCGATCACGCTCACCTTCGAGACCGGCACCAATCCGGAACTCGCCCAGGTCGACGTCCAGAACCGCCTGTCGCGCGCGTCTCCGCGCCTGCCGGCGGCCGTGAACCAGCAGGGTGTGCGCGTGGACAAGGCCCGCGCCAACTTCCTGATGTTCACCATCCTCTCGTCGGACGACCCGAAATGGATCCGATCGCGCTGGGCGACTACGCCTCGCGCACGGTGCTGCCCGAGATCCAGCGCATCAAAGGCGTCGGTACCGCCCAGCTGTTCGGCACCGAACGCGCGATGCGCATCTGGATCGATCCAGCGAAACTGGTGGGCCTGAACCTGTCGCCGTCGGACGTCAACGCCGCCATCCGCTCCCAGAACGCCCAAGTGGCGTCGGGTACGATCGGCGACCTGCCGCTGGCGGCCGGCCAGGAAATCACCGCCACCGTCGTCGTCACCGGCCAGCTCTCCACCGCCGAGCAGTTCGGCAACATCGTCCTGCGCGCCAATCCGGACGGTTCGGCCGTGCGCCTGAAGGACGTCGCCCGCATCGAACTCGGCGCCCAGACGTACGCCGTCGGCGCGCCTGAACGGCAAGCCGGCGACCGGTATCGGCGTCCAGCTCTCGCCAACCGGTAATGCGCTGGAAACGGCCAAGCTGGTGCGCCAGCGCATGGAACAACTGTCGAAGTTCTTCCCGGCCGGCGTGAAAGCGACCGTGCCGTTCGACAGCTCGAAGTTCATCGACATCTCGATCGAGCAGGTGCTGCATACCCTGGTCGAAGCGATCCTGCTGGTGTTCCTGTGATGTACCTGTTCCTGCAGAGCTTCCGCTATACGATGATCCCGACCATCGTCGTGCCGGTCGCCCTGCTGGGCACCTTGGCGACGCTGCTGGCGATGGGCTTCTCGATCAACGTGCTGACCATGTTCGGGATGGTGTTGGCCATCGGTATCCTCGTCGACGATGCGATCGTCGTCGTCGAGAACGTCGAACGCATCATGGCCGAAGAAGGCCTGTCGCCAAGACTGGCAACCCGTAAGGCGATGGGCCAGATCTCCGGCGCCATCATCGGCGTGACCACGGTGCTGACGGCGGTATTCGTGCCGATGGCCTTCTTCGCCGGCGCGGTGGGCAACATCTATCGCCAGTTCGCGCCGACGATGGTGTCCTCGATCGCCTCTCGGCGTTCATGGCGCTGTCGCTCACCCCGGCCCTGTGTGCCACCTGCTCAAGCCGATCGAAGCCGGCCACCACCACGAGAAGAAGGGTTTCTTCGGCTGGTTCAATCGCCGCTTCACCCGCACCGCCAAGCGCTCCGAAAGTCTCGTGGGCAGTGCTCGCGGCAGCGGCTGCGCGGTGGTCGTTTCGTCGCTTGGTCGGCCTGGTCGGTCTGCTGTTCATCCGCATGCCGTACTCGTTCCTGCCGAACGAAGACCAGGGTTACGTCGTCGCCAACGTGCAGCTGCCGCCTGGCGCGACGCCTGGAACGGACCTAGACGTGATGCAAGAGTCGAAGTTCAACATGGACCAGCCGGAAGTGGCGAACATGGTCAGCGTGCTGGGCTTCTCGTTCTCGGGCGTGGGACAGAACATGGCGCTCGCCTTCACTCCGTTCAAGGCGTGGGACGAACGCAAGGGAACGGCCCAGGATCGGCGCAGGGGATCGCCGGACCGGATCATCGGTGCGATGATGGGCACGTAGCGCGACACGTTCATCTTCGCGCTGTCCCCGCCGCCGATTCCCGAACTGGGCCGCGCACCGGCTTCTCGTTCCGCCTGCAGGACCGTGGCGGCAACGGCCACGCCGCCCTGCTGGCGGCGCGCAACCAGCTGCTCGGCATGGCGGCGCAGAGCAAGATCCTCGCCGGCGTCCGACCCGAAGGCCTGGAAGACGCGCCGCAGGTCTGCTCGACATCGACCGCGACAAGGCGCAGTGCGCACGGCGTCTCGTTCGACGCGATCAATACCGCGCTGTCGACCGCGCTCGGCTCGGCCTACGTGAACGACTTCCCGAATGCCGGACGGCTGCAGCGCGTGATCGTCCAGGCCGATGCGCCCGACCGCATGCAGCCGGACGACCTGATGCAGGCTGAACGCGATGAAATCCAGGGCAAGCCGGTGCCGATGTCGGCGTTCGCGACGACCGGTGGATCACCGGCCCGATGCAGACGATCCGCTACAACGGCTATCCGACCATGGCTTTCGGGCGACGCCGCGCCGGGCTACTCGACCGGCGAGGCAATGGACGAGATGGAGCGCTGGCCTGCCAGCTGCCGCCCGGCTTCGCCTTCGAGTGGACCGGCCAGTCGCGCGAGGAGCGCTTCGGGGTCGACGGATCGCGTCCTGCTCGCCTTCTCGATGCTCGCGGTCTTCCTGTGCCTGGCGGCCCTCTACGAAAGCTGGTCGATTCCGTTCGCGGTGCTGCTCGCGGTGCCGCTCGGCGTGCTCGGCGCGGTGCTGGCGCGATGATGCGCGGCTATCCGAACGACGTGTACTTCAAGGTCGGCCTGATCACCATGATCGGCCTGTCGGCGAAGAACGCGATGCTGATCATCGAGTTCGCGAAGGACCTGCAGGCGCAAGGCAGGACCGCCGTGGAAGCGGCGATCGAGGCGGCTGCCACCTGCGCTTCCGGCCGATCATGATGACCTCGATCGCCTTCATCCTCGGCGTGCTGCCGCTGGTGATCGCCGGCGGCGCCGGCTCGGCGAGCCAGCGCGCGATCGGTACCGGCGTGATGGGCGGGATGATCACGGCGACCGTGCTCGGCGTCTTGTTCGTGCCGGTGTTCTTCGTCGTGGTGCGCAGGCTGTTCAAGGGCAGCGAGCGCCAGCGCAAGAAGTACGCGCACGAAGAAGATGCCGGCCTGCCGTAGCGAGGAAAAAATATGATCAGAAACATGAAACTCAGCGTCACCCCGCTCGCATTGGCATTGGCCGCTGTCGCGGCTGCATGTCGCTGGCGCCGAAGTACGAGCGGCCGGCCGCGCCGGTGCCCCGGCCTTCCCTGAACTGCCGAAGGCGGGCGGCGCCACCTGCCGACCGCGACCGCGAAGCGCCGAGCAACCTGTCCTGGCAGCGCTTCTTCGCCGATCCGCGCCTGCGCCAGCTGATCGAGCTGTCGCTCGCCAACAACCGCGACCTGCGCGTGGCGGTCCTGAACATCGAGCAGGCGCGCGCCGCTGTACCAGCATCCGCGCGCCGACGAGCGCCGACGGTGTCGGCCATCGTCAGCGGCAGCCGCGCAGCCGCCGGCGACGACCGCCGATCGCGACCATCTACCAGGCCGGCTTCGGCGTGTCGGCCTACGAGCTCGACCTGTTCGGCCGCGTGCGCAACCTGTAGCGAAGCGGCGCTGTCGCAATTCCTCGCCACCGAGGAAGCGCGCAAGACGGCGCAGATCAGCCTGGTCGTCGTCGGTCGCCAACACTTACCTGACGATGCTGGCCGACGACGAGCTGCTGGCCATCACCCGGCAGACGCTGAAGACCCGCGAGGAGTCGACCGCCTGACCGGCTGCGCTTCGACAACGGCGTCGTGTCGAAGCTGGAACTGCGCAAGTCGAGCTCGCTGGTCGAAAGGGCGCGGGCCCGCTCGCGCAATTCCTGCGCCAGCGCGCCCTGGACGAGAACCTGCTGCCTGCTGGTGGGCCAGCCGATGCCGGCAACCTGCCGCCGGGCACCGCCCTGGCCAGCACCGAACTGCCCGACGTGCCGGCCGGCATGCCGTCCGACCTGCTGAGCGCCCGCCCGGACATCCGCGCGGCCGAGCAGCAGCTGATCGCCGCCAACGCCAACATCGGCGCGGCGCGCGCGAACTTCTTCCCGCGCATCTCGCTGACCGGTCGCGTCGGCACCGCCAGCACGCGAGCTCTCGGGCCTGTTCAAGAGCGGCTCCTTCGGCTGGACCTTCGCGCCGCAGGTGGTGCTGCCGATCTTCGACGGCGGCCGCAATCGCGCCGGCGTCGACGCCGCCGCGCCGACCGCGACATCGCCGTGGCCCAGTACGAGAAGTCGATCCAGACCGCGTTCCGCGAAGTGGCGGACGCGCTGGCCGGCCGGGCGACCTTCGGCGAGCAGCTGCGCGCCCAGCGGCGCAGGCCGACGCCGAAGCAGGACCGCTTCGCCTGGCCGACATGCGCTACAGAGCGGCGCCGCCAGCTACCTCGACGTGCTCGACGCCCAGCGCTCGCTGTTCCAGGCGCAGCAGCGCGGCGGTGCAGGCGGAATTGCAGCGCTGCAGAACCAGGTGACGCTGTACCGGGTGCTGGGGGGCGGATGGAGCGAGGCCGCGTCGCCGGCGCAGGCGGCGCGCTGACGCGTCGTTCGATGCTTTAAACGAAAACCGGGACTCAAGTCCCGGTTTTTTTATGCGGCTCGATGGTTTCAGTCTGAAGCGCCACGCGCTGATGAATCGCTTTTGACAAGGCGGCCAGGCCGCATTCAGATTGCGGGGCTTGTTCGGATCCAGGTAGGCCTGCACGAAAATGGCCGCATCTTCGCCGGCCATGACCGCATACGCAAGCGGCACCATGGCGAATCCATGCCCGATGACCGGAATGGTAAGCGCCTTGCCCCGGCCGCCCGCATCCAGCGGCACCTCGACTGCCTCGATCCCAGAAAGCATGAGCTCCGCCACCTGCGGAGGCACTGTGTTCAAGGCTTGCCTGGCTTGCGCGACTTGCCTGGCACCGTCGCTTCGATCTTTTCCGGACCAAAATCACCGTCCTTGCAGAGCGCGATCATCACGGTGCCGGGAGCTGCCTTCGACGACCTCGAATGATTTTACCTGCCCACATCCCGGAATCGCTGAAGCTCTCCCGCTTCTCGCTGACATCCGTGATGCCCTCGATCGGGAAATTCTGTGTAAATGAGCTGGCTGTCGATGCCATCCAGCGGACCCGCCCCGCATGCGCGGCCTTCCATCCAGGTAAAACAAGAAGCAGTGCGAAAGCTGCCGCCGCAATCCGGTGAGTTGAAGCGTCATGTTTCCGCTTTCGCCGTGTCCGCTTACCGCTTTTCCTTGTTAATCAGTTCAGAGTTGAACGCTTCGCTCTGCAACGCCGGCTCCGCGTCCGCAAGTTCCTTGCTCGCCAAAAATACGCGGCGCGCTTGCGCTCTTTCTTTTCTTCCGGCGCAACGGCCGGCCGCGCGCCCGGGAACATCACCTGCGGGCCGCTGTTGTATCGATTGTGGATCACCTGCTTGCCGTAGGGGTGCTATAAGCGCGTCATCTCGAGCGCGGTATCGAGGGAAATGACGCGCGCCAGCGCCGGCGCCATGCGCTGGTAAATCTCCGCGGGCGGTGTTTTATCGAGCTTGGCGAATATCGCCTTGCGCTGTTCGTCGCTCGCGTAGCGGCTGCGGCCGGCAACACCACGCAGACGTATTCGGTGTGCATCACGCCGAGCAGATCCTGCACGGCCTTGACGTGTGCGGAGCCGGTACGGCGCTCTGTGCTGCCGGGGCCGGGGTGGCGGCATATGCGGGGACTGCGAGAGCGAGCGATGCGCCAAGTGTGGCGTGGACCAGAAACTTCATCAATTTTCCTTTAAAAAAGTATGTCGGGCGATTTTGGGGCGGAAATAAGGCATGCCGATTGGACGTGCCAGGGGGCCGTTGCGGTCGACCTTCGAGCTTTGCCTTTACATAGGACAGCCATTGATCCGCTGGATTGGGCCGGCCGCGCACGGTCTCGATGTGCTCGAAACTACGCCAGGAGCAGGCCTGCCGCGGAAAACCAGATAGTGTTCGCCAACCACGAGTTCGGCCGCACGACGCAGTCGGAATCGTTGTACAAGCGTCCGCCGCCGCGCTGCCAGAACGCTTCATCGATGGTCGCCCGATCGACGGCCCAGACCGCGTTTCGCCTTTCGCACCACTGAGGACAAAGCGCGGCTCATCATTGCCCAGAATGCGCTCTTGGGCCTCGAACTCGTAGTCGACGTTCGCGCGTCCACCAAACGCCGGAACCGGCGATATGGTCTCCCGGACCACCTTCGCAACAACGACGTCGGTCGCCATCGCAATTTGCTCGTCCGGTGTGACGACCTGTTCGCGTGGAGGGGAGTAGCAGGCATAGGCGGCAGGACTGATCAAGGTGCCGAACAGCAGCGCGGCGCAGCGACGTTTTGCCCAGCCTGACGTTGAAAGCAAGTGGATCACCGATGTCGTCCTGGTCGTGACTGAATAGCGCATGTTAGCAGCTGGCTGGTCGGTCAAAATGCGCGCTTTGTCACGCGTGTCCGATTCAAAAACTTCATTACTCTGCCAGCTGTGTTACCGCAACTGTCTGCTCCCGGGTCAGAGCGGCGCCTGTTGGACGCTGCCCTACTTCTCCGGATTCATCACCACCTGCACATAATTGCCGGTATTGAAGTACTGCTGCGCCGCGGCCTTGATGTCGTCGACGGTCAGC
Source organism: uncultured beta proteobacterium (assembly GCA_963729765.1). Lineage (GTDB taxonomy): Bacteria > Pseudomonadota > Gammaproteobacteria > Burkholderiales > Burkholderiaceae_D > Telluria. Next base: position 32,932 of record CAVSPL010000002.1, read on the forward strand.
GCGCTCATCCTGCTGCCGTCGGCGAGCCGCTCGGCCGGATCGCTGCCGTTCAGCACGGATGCCTCCAGCAATGCGGCCCAGCCGTTATTGTCCTTGAGCACGCGCCCGAGCGTTTGCAAGGTCGTCTGCTGTACCTTGTTCAGGTCGGATGGATCCGGCCCTTTGGTCTTGAGGGTGTCGATCTCCGCAAACACGGCCGCCAGCAGCGGATCGACCTTGTTCGGCGAGGTCGGCAGCGTCGCCGTCAGCTGGTAGTGGCCATATGGAACCTGCGACAGGCTGCCACTCAGGCCAACGCTGTAGACGAGCGACTTCTCGCGTAACAGCGCGGTGAGCCGCAGCTTGGCGACCTCGACCAGGGCAACAAAGCGCATCCGCTCCGCATTCGAAAACGTGGCCGGGCCGGTGAAGTTGAGCGAAATGACGCTCTGGTCGTGGGTTCCGCGCCGCACTTCCTTCTTGACGACCCCGGTCACCGGGCGAATGCCCAGGTCCTTGAAGCCGAGCGCAATGTCGTCGGTCGGCAGGCCGCCCAGGTAGGTGGCCAGCAGCGGCTTGACCGTCGCCGGGTCGAAATTGCCGACGAAAATGAAAGTCATGTCCCTGGCGCTGGAAAAACGTTCCTTGTACAGGGCGATCGAATGGTCGAGCGTGAGGTTCCTGAGCGCTTCCTGGCTCGGCACGCCCGCCACGCGCGGGTGGTTGTTGAACAGCGTCGTGCGAATCGCGTCCGCCATGACCCTCTCCGGGCGCGCCGTGGCGTCGCGGGTGCTTTCGAGCTGCTTGTTGATGAAGGACTTGAACAGGTCCTCGTCGCGCCGCACGGTGGTGAAGCGCAGGTACACGGCTTGCAGCAGCGTTTCGAGGTCGGCCGGGGCGGCGCCGCCGGTGACATGGTCGGTGTAGTCGGTCATGCTGACGCCCAAGCCCAGCGACTTGCCTGCCAATACTTGCTGCAGGGCCGCGGGCGAATAGGCGCCCCAGCCCATGGTCGACACGATGGTGCTGGACATGCGCCCGTTGAGATCGTCCTCCGGCTTGTAGAGCAAGGCGCCGCCGAAGCGTGCCGCGCGCATGATCACCTGTTCGTTGCGGAAGTCGGTTTTCTTGAGAATCACCTTGACGCCGTTGGACAGGGTCAGGCGCGTGATGCCGACGGTGGCGTCCTGCGTTTCCGCAGTGATCGCACCGCCTTGTGGCGGGGACGCCAGCAGGCTGCCGGCAACCACCTTTTCTTCGCGTGCCGTGACAGGCGCAGCGTCGGCCGCGTCGAGGGCGGCGAGCAACGCGCTCTTGCTGGGCGCGGGAGCGTCCGGTTTGTCCTTGCCTTTGAAGGTCAGGGTGCGCGGGGCCTTGGCCGGCAGCGCGGCGCGCGCGTATTGCTGGATGTCGGCCAGGCTGATCTCCGGCAGCAGCTCGCGGATGATGCGGTATTCGTCTTCCGGGCCGGGCAGCACCTCGCCATTGAGGAAGCCGGCGATGTAGGTGCCCACGAAGGCTGTCGAGCTGATCTTGTCACGCTCGGCATATTGGAATTCCGCGCTGCGCAGCAGGTTCTTCTTGCCAGCGTCCAGTTCGGCCTGGCTGAAGCCGAACTCGCGTGCCCGCGCGCTTTCCCGGGTCAGTGCGGCGATTGCCGGTGCGGCGCCGCCCTTGCCCAAGGTCGCCTCGAGCTTGAAGGCCTGATAACCTTTACCTATGGAATCGTACCCCGCCTGCGCACGCAGGAAGGGTGGCTCGGGCAACTGGGTCAGTTCCTGGAGGCGCCCGTTCAGCATGAAGTTAAACAGGTTGCGCACCTGATGTGCGCGATAGTCGGCCACGGTACGCCGCACCGGCCGTGCGCTCGACGGATAGCGGATATTCAGGCTGCTGCTGGTCGCTTCGGGATCGGTCGCGATCAGCGCACTGGTGCTGCGTTGCGGGAGCACGGTGACGCTCATGCGCGGACGCGGATTGGCGGGCATGGTCATCGTGCCGAAATGCGTTTCGATCATTTTCTCGGCAGCGGCAGGATCGATGTCGCCCACCACGATCACCGCCATCAGGTCGGGACGGTACCAATCCTTGTAAAAGCGGCGCAGCGCTTCCGGCGGCGCGTTCCTGATAATGTCTTCCTGGCCGATCGGGTCGCGTTTCGAATAGCGCGATTCGCCAAGCCCGAAGAACCAGTTGGTCGATAGCGACCGGCTCATGCGGTACCCGGCGCTATTGCGCTGGCGCGCCTCCTGCAAAATCACGCCGCGCTCGGCGTCGATGGCTTCAGGGGCCAGCGTCATGCCCTGGGCCCAATCGGACAGGATCAGGAAACCCTTGTCCACATATTCCTGCTTGTCTGTGGGGATCGACAACTCGTAAATGGTTTCGTCGAAGTTGGTATGCGCGTTCAGGTCGGCGCCAAAGCGGACACCGATCGATTGCAAATACGAGATCAGCTCGTGTTTCTTGAAGTTGGTCGAGCCACTGAAGCCCATGTGCTCGACGAAGTGGGCCAATCCCCGCTGGTCATCGTCTTCGACAATGGAGCCGGCCTTGAGCACCAGCTTCATTTCCAGCTGCTTTTCCGGCCTGGCATTGCGCTTGATGTAATAAGTCAGGCCATTGGCCAGTTTGCCGACCTTGAGGTCGCGTTCGAACCGGATCGGTTCATTCAAATCGACAGCGGCATTGGCGCCGCTGAAACACCCGAATAAAACTGCGATCGAGCAAACATGACGCAAGCGAACAAAAGACATCGACGGCCTTACAAAAAGATTAAGTCGTTCAATATTTCGCTTTTTGTTTCTCTGCGTCACTTATTTGATGTGACCAATCAGCGGCTCGCCGAATGAACTTGGCTCGACCGCACCGGTCAATCAATGGGAAGTTACCCACGACGCTGAAGACTGCCATGCGCAATTTTTTTCAATCACATTGGAAAGCCATCCTTGCGCTCGCCCTGCTCATCCTCGCGGCGGCGTTGTTCCTGCGTCCCCGCCCCGCCTCTCCTGCGCAGGCCCTGGCCGAGCGGCTCAGCGCCACGTCGACGCGATCGCCGCGCATTCGCACGACACGCGCACGCCGGGCTCGCTCGACAGCGCGGCCGTCTACATCGAGCAGGTGCTGGCCGAGGCCGGTTATCGCAGCACGCGCCAGGACTATGCGGCCGGCGGCGGGCGCGTGCGCCACATCGAGGCCGTGATCGGCAATGTCCGCCGGGCCGGCGGCCGGAGCGCATCTTCATCGTCGGCGCCCATGTCGACGC
>CAVSPL010000003.1:0-82966 GCA_963729765.1 uncultured beta proteobacterium
TCTTCCAGATTCAGAGCTTGCGTCCACCGGAACGAGACTCGTACAAGTTATGCCTGATGACCATAGCAAGTCGGTCCCACCCCTTCCCATCCCGAACAGGACCGTGAAACGACTTTGCGCCGATGATAGTGCTGCAACCAGTGTGAAAGTAGGTTATCGTCAGGCTAGTTATAAGAGAAAAACCCGTTAGCGAAAGCTGAGCGGGTTTTTTTTCGTCCGTCGTTCTCAGCAATATTCCCCCATATCTCCTTTCTGACGTCGACCCCGAGTGGCACGGCGCTTGCATTCACGGTACCTGCGTTCGCCAGATGCCGCCTGTCCGGGACGATGTGCCCGCCCTCCGGCGGAACACCTGTCCTCCAACCGGAACAGCTGGCACAGCACTGTTGCAGTTTCGAAGCAGCAGCGAGCTCCACTTGCACTACCCACTTGTTTGCAACCCGTCCGCACGACCCGCGGACCTCATCGACACGAAAGATGCCATGAAAACGAGAGCAGCCATTGCGTGGAAGGCCGGAGAACCCTTGTCCATCGCCGAAGTCGACCTGGAAGGCCCGCGTGCCGGCGAGGTGCTGGTGGAAATCAAGGCGACCGGCATTTGCCATACCGATTACTACACCCTGTCCGGCGCCGATCCGGAAGGTATTTTCCCCGCCATCCTCGGCCACGAGGGCGCCGGCATCGTGCTGGAAACCGGTCCCGGGCGTCACTTCGGTCAAGCCCGACGACCATGTGATTCCGCTGTACACGCCGGAATGCAGGCAATGCAAATTCTGCCTGTCCCGCAAAACCAATTTGTGCCAGGCGATCCGCTCGACCCAGGGCCGCGGCCTGATGCCCGATGCCACTTCCCGCTTCTCGCTCGATGGGCAGAAGCTGTTCCACTACATGGGCACCTCGACCTTTTCCAACTACATCGTCGTCCCCGAAATCGCGCTGGCCAAAATCCGCGAAGACGCGCCCTTCGACAAGGCCTGCTATATCGGTTGCGGCGTGACCACCGGCGTCGGCGCCGTCGTCTTCTCGGCGAAAGTGGAAGCGGGCGCGAATGTCGTCGTGTTCGGCCTGGGCGGCATCGGCCTGAACGTGATCCAGGGCGCGAAGATGGTCGGCGCCGACAAGATCATCGGCGTCGACATCAACCCGGGGCGCGTCGAGATCGCCCGCAAGTTCGGCATGACCCATTTCGTCAACCCGAACGAGGTCGGCAATATCGTCGATCACCTCGTGCAGCTGACCGATGGCGGCGCCGACTTTTCCTTCGAGTGCGTCGGCAACACGCAGTTGATGCGCCAGGCGCTCGAATGCACGCACAAGGGATGGGGCCAGTCCTTCATCATCGGCGTCGCCGCGGCCGGCCAGGAAATCAGCACGCGCCCCTTCCAGCTGGTGACGGGACGCCAGTGGAAAGGTTCCGCGTTCGGCGGCGCACGCGGGCGCACCGACGTGCCGAAGATCGTCGACTGGTACATGGACGGCAAGATCAATATCGACGACCTGATCACGCATACCTTGCCCCTCGAGCGCATCAACGAGGGTTTCGATCTGATGAAGAGCGGGCAGTCGATCCGCTCGGTGGTGCTGTACTGAGTACTTATCTGAAACGGTAGTCCGAACCAGTCAACCAGGGAGACGTGATCATGAGCAATGAAGTGAACATCCATCCGGCCGTCGATGGCATCAAGCGCGCCGCCGCCAGCTTTTCCGGCGGCACCTTGACCTGCCACTGCGCCAGCAATCCGGTAACGGTCGAGATCAAGGGGCAGGTCGCGCACAACCACGTATGCGGTTGCACCAAATGCTGGAAGCCGGCCGGCGCGCTGTTTTCGCAGGTCGCGGTGGTCGGGCGCGACAAGGTCCGGGTCACCGCCAACGAAGACAAGCTGCAGGTCGTCGACCAGAGCGCCACCATCCAGCGCCATGCCTGCCGCGACTGCGGCGTGCACATGTTCGGCCGCATCGAGAACAGCGGGCATGCGTTCTACGGACTCGACTTCGTGCATACCGAACTGTCGAAAGAAACCGGCTGGGCGCCGCCGGAATTCGCCGCCTTCGTCTCGTCGATCATCGAAGCGGGCGCCCCTCCGGAAAACATGGGAGCGATCCGCGCGCGCCTGGTCGAGATCGGCCTGCCGCCCTACGACGCCCTGTCGCCGGCCCTGATGGATGCCCTTTCCACCCATGTCGCCAAGACACGCGGGCGTGCTCAAGAACGCTTGACGCAGACGCCGGCGCGGCCGGCACGGGCGGCCCGCACCGGGCCGCCGAGTTCACTGGAGACAAGATGAAGCGACACCTACTGCTGCTGGCGGCTGCCATTGCCCCCCTCGCTGCCCAGGCCCACGATTACCCGACCAGCGGCCGGGTCGAGTATGTGCTCGAGTGCATGCAAAAACACGAGGGCAAGTACGAGTATCTCTACAAGTGTTCCTGCGCCATCGATCAGATTGCCAAGGACATGACCTACGACGATTACGTGGCGATGTCGACGGCTTTGCGCAACCAGACCATGGCCGGCGAACGTGGCGCGCTGTTTCGCGATCCGGCGCCGGTCAAGGAGATGGCCAGCAAGTACAAGACGCTTCAGGCCAGCGCCAACAAGGCGTGTCATGTTCCGGAGCGTTGAGCCCGATGTACCGCCAGGCGTTGCGTCATGGATGGAACAAGTCGTGGGCCGACTGTCACGAATGTTGAACACGCTGTCACGCAAAGCGTACCGGTCCGGGGGCAGCGTCACGTGGCCGCCGCGGCTGGCGGCACTGGCACGCTAAGTGCTGTGTTGAAGGTGGGCCGTCACCGCCTGCCGAAGTTCGAAAGCCTGGAGCGCGTTTACCCAGCTCGCACTGCTTATAAAAACCATAGGAGACTTACCATGTCATTTTCCACAAGACTCATCCGCTGGTGGCCGTGCCTGGCGCTGGCCGCGGTCCCGGCATTCGCTGCAACGACCGACGTCGAGCAATTGACCAAGGACCCGAAAAACTGGGCCATGCAGTCCGGGAATTTCGCGAACCACCGCTACAGCGAACTCAAGCAAATCAACAGCAAGAACGCCAGGAACCTGCAAGTCGCCTGGACCTTCTCCACCGGCGTGCTGCGCGGCCACGAAGGCGGGCCGCTGGTGATCGGCGACACGATGTACGTCCACAGTCCCTTCCCGAACAAGGTGTTCGCGCTCTCGCTGGAAGACCAGAGCATCCGCTGGAAGTACGAGCCGAAACAGGACGCCACCGTGATCCCGGTGATGTGCTGCGACACCGTCAACCGCGGCGTGGCCTATGCCAACGGCAAGATCTTCCTGCAGCAGGCCGACACCACGCTGGTCGCGCTCGATGCGAAGACCGGCGCCGAACTGTGGAAGAACAAGGTCGGCGATCCGAAGCTCGGCGAAACCACGACCAATACCCCCCACGTCTTCAAGGACAAAGTCCTGACCGGCATCAGCGGCGGCGAATTCGGCGTGCGCGGACGCGTCACGGCGCACGACATCAACACCGGCAAGATCCTGTGGAAAGCCTACAGCACCGGGCCCGACAACGAGCTGATGGTCGACCCCGCCAAGACCATGACCTGGACCGACGGCAAAATGGCGCCGATCGGCCCGGATTCCTCGCTCAAGACCTGGAAGGGCGACCAGTGGAAACTGGGCGGCGGCACGACCTGGGGCTGGTACAGCTACGATCCCGCAACCAACCTGGTCTATTACGGCACCGGCAACCCGAGCACCTGGAATCCACGCCAGCGTCCCGGCGACAACAAGTGGTCGATGACGATCTTCGCACGCGACCTCGACACCGGCATGGCGAAATGGGTGTACCAGATGACGCCGCACGACGAGTGGGACTATGACGGCGTCAACGAAATGATCCTGGCCGACATCAAGGTCAAGGGCCAGCCGCGCAAGGCGCTGGTGCACTTCGACCGCAACGGCTTCGGCTACACCCTCGACCGGGTCAGCGGCGAATTGCTGGTCGCCGAGAAATTCGATCCGAAAGTGAACTGGGCGACCCACGTCGACATGAAAACCGGCCGTCCGCAAGTCGTGGCCAAGTACAGCACCGACAAGAACGGTCCCGACGTCAACTCGAAGGGCATCTGCCCCTCCGCGCTGGGCACCAAGGACCAGCAGCCGGCCAGTTTCAACCGCAAGACCGGCCTGTTCTATGTGCCGACGAACCACGTGTGCATGGATTACGAACCGTTCCAGATCGAGTACACGGCCGGCCAGCCCTATGTCGGCTCGACCCTCTCGATGTACGCCGCGCCCAACAGCCACGGCGGGCTGGGCAACTTCATCGCCTGGGATGCGGGCACCGGCAAGATCGTCTGGTCCAAGCCCGAGAAGTTTTCGGTCTGGAGCGGTGCGCTGTCGACTGCCGGCGACGTGGTGTTCTACGGCACCCTGGAAGGTTACCTGAAGGCGGTCGACCTGAACGGCAAGGAACTCTGGAAGTTCAAGACGCCGTCGGGGATCATCGGCAACGTCCACACCTGGGAATACAAGGGCAAGCAATACGTCGGGGTCCTGTCCGGGATTGGCGGCTGGGCCGGCATCGGCCTCGCGGCCGGCCTGACCAAGGGCACCGAGGGCCTGGGCGCGGTGGGCGGCTACAAGGACCTCGCCAAGTACACCGAGCTCGGTGGCGTGCTCACAGTGTTCGCCTTGCCTGACCGCTGATCGACTGATCCCATCATCTCCGATACCCGGTCCGTAATTGAATTGAGGACGGCTGCCGCTGCCGGCGGCCGTACCTCGCTTGCCAGGAACGGAATATGAACAGACTCACGAACAAAGCAATCATCGGCGCCGCATGCTGGACCCTGGCTGCGCTGTCCGGATTGCCGCGCGCCGGCCCTCGCGGCCGATGCGGCGCCCTACAAGGTAGCTGAAGGCAACAAGGTCGACGCGCAAACCCTCAGTGGCTGGAAGACCTGGCGCGCCATGGCCTGCGAGCGCTGCCATGGCGCCGCCCAGGAAGGGATGGTCGGCCCCTCCCTGGTGAACAGCCTGAAAGTGCTGAGCAAGGACGAATTCAAGACCACCGTGCTCAAGGGCCGGATCGAAAAGGGCATGCCGAATTTTGACGCCAGCAAGATGGTGAGCGAAAACATCGACAACCTGTACGCCTACCTGAAGGGGCGGTCGGACGGCAAGATCGAACCGGGCCGGCTGCAGGAGATCGGCAAATGAGGTGGCGGCCCAAGCTCACGCCGCTGATCACCGGCGCCGCCTGCGCGCTCGCCTGCCTGGCCGGCACGGCGCTCGCCCAGCCGATGGCGCCGCCGGGACAGGACAAGGTGCTGCGGGTCTGCCAGGACCCGAATAACCTGCCGCTGTCGAACCGTGCGCTGGCCGGTTTCGAAAACAAGATCGCTGCCCTGTTTGCGCAGCAATTGGGCTGGAAGCTGGAGCACACCTGGTTTCCGCAACGGATGGGCTTTATTCGCAACACCTTGCGTGCGAAAGACGACAATGCCGATCACTACAAATGCGACCTGGTGACGGGCGTCGCCAAGGGCTTCGACATGGCCGCCACCACGCGGCCCTATTACCATTCCAGCTACGCCATGGCCTATGTAAAAGGGAAGGGCCTGGACCGCGTGCGCAGCCTCGACGATTTATTGGCGCTCGATCCTGCGCAACGCAAAAAACTGCGCATCGGCGCCTTCGCAGGCTCGCCCGTCACCGACTGGCTGCTGCAGAACGACCTGATGGACCAGGTGTCGTGGTACCAGAGCCAGACCGGAGACCCCGAGCAGTATCCTGGCGAGATCATCGAAAAAGACCTGACCAGCGGAAAGATCGACCTGGCCTTTGCCTGGGGGCCGATTGCCGGCTATTTCGCCCGGAATGGCCACGGCGTGCCCGTCGTCGCCGTGCCGCTGGCGTCGACACCCGGCATCAAGTTCGACTTCGAGATCGCCATGGCCGTGCGCCACAGCGACAAGGAATTCCGTCAGCGTATCGATCAATTGATCGCTGCGAACGAAACGCAAATCCGCGCCATCCTCGAGGAGTACGGCGTGCCGCTGCTGGAACTGAGCAAGGTCGCGCCGGCGCCGCCGGCGGCGAAGATGCCATGAGCCGCCTCTCGCCATCGTCGCCGCGCGCGCGCGCGGCATTTCCCCTGCGCGGCCGCTGTGCACTGCTCGTTTCGCCGTGGTGGCCGCGCTGTCGATCGGCAGCGTCGCCGCCCAGCCCGTCTCACCTGCCGAAGTGCTGTTGTTCGAGACCGACCATCTGGCGAAGTTGCAGGCGCCGGCCACCCTGGTCTATGAATTCCGCAAGCTCAGCAACGTTGAGCCCGCCTTCACCGACAACGTCCAGCTCGACGTTTCGCGCAGCAAGGGGCAGGTGCACGCGGCGCTGCGCTTCCTGAGCGGCAAGCGCAGGCATGCGATGCCCGATATCGACGACGCCCACGGCAACCCGGTCCTGCTCGGCTTTCTCGAGCATGACATTGCCGAAATGCGGCGCCTGACCGGCGGCGCGGTCAATTACTTCCGCAAGCGCATCCGGATGGCGCTGTCCGACAAGGCACAGGTGACGCCGCAGCGCATCCTCTACCAGGGCAAGACGGTGGACGCCAATTCGGTCCGCATCCAGCCCTACCTGGACGATCCGCTGCATGCGCGCTTCGAGAAATATGTGCGCAAGACCTATACCTTCGTGCTCAGCGACGCGGTGCCGGGCGGCCTGTACCAGGTACGCACCTCGCTGGAGAACACGGCGGACGGCCGGTCGCCGGCGGGGACGGTGGTGGCGCGCACCGCGGCGCAGGGGGGACCGGTTTCCGGCATGGCACAAGCCGCGCAGCGGCGCCGACGCCGCCCGGCGCGGCCGCACCAGGCGCGGTCATACCCGTCATCGACGAGACGCTCACCCTGGTCAAGGTGGTCGATCCCCAGCGCTGAGCTTGGCGGATGGCGGCTGCCTGGAGATGGAATCAGCCGGAGGCACGATGGCGCCCTTGAAAGTGTTTGCTTTCGATTATGTGATGGAGGGTGGCGCGATGACGCGGGTCCTGCCGCGCTCCTTCACCCGGCAGGGCAGCATGCTGTTCGATGCCTTGCTGGCCGACCTCGGGGCCCTGCCGGGTGTCGAGGTGTGCACGATGGCGACGCTGGACGCGCCCGGCGCGGGCGGCACGCAGCCGGCGCGCTCCTTCGACGAGCGCTTTGCGGCCTGCATGCAGGCGGCGGACGCGGTCTGGCCGCTGGCGCCGGAGTCCGAAGGGCTGTTGGAAAGCCTGTCGCGCGACATCCTGCGCGGCAAGCGCATCCTGCTCGGCAGCGCACCGGGTGCGGTGCGGGTCGCGGCCAGCAAGCTCAAGGTGGCGCGGGCGCTGGCCGAGGGTGGGGTGGCGGCCGTACCCACCTACCGGCCGCACGCCGCCTTGCCCGACGGGGAAGGGGCCTGGGTGGTCAAGCCCGACGATGGTGTCGGTTGCCTCGATACCCGCCTGTTCAGCGACCGGGCGGCGGCGCTCGCCTGGATCCGCACCAGCGCGGCGCAGGGCTATGTCTTGCAGCCTTTTATTGCGGGCAAACTGGGCAGCCTGTCGCTGATCTGCTGCGACGGCGCGGCGCGGCTGCTGGCGCGCAACCTGGAACGGGTCGCGGTGCGCGACAACCGGTTTCACTTCCTGGGCAGTACCGTGAATGGCCTGGAGGATGCCGACGGCGCGCTCGAGCGCCTGGCGCAGCAGGTGGCGGCGGCGCTGCCGACCTTGTGGGGCTATGTGGGCGTGGACATCATCCTCAGCGAGCGCGGCGCCGTGGTGCTCGACGTCAATCCACGCCTGACCGCCGCCTATGCCGGCCTGCACGCCTCGATCGGCTGCAACCCGGCCGGCCTGGTGATCGATTTGCTGAAAGGGCCGGCCGCCATGCCGGCGCCCCTCACCAGGCGCCGTGCCGTGAGCGTCGACCTCGGCAGTTTCCCGGGCGACGCGGCTAGCTGACGCCGCTACCTGATCACGACGCCCCAGGGCAGCTTGCCCACCGCGATATCGCGCAGTTTGCTGCGGCTGGCGGTATCGATCACCGTCACGCTGTTCGAACGGCCGTTGGCCACATACAGCTTCTTGCCGTCCGGCGTGAGCGCCATGTTCCAGGGGCGCTGGCCGACCGGCACGGTCGCCACGACCTGGTTGGTCGCCGTGTCGATCACCGACACATTCGCGTCGCCGCCGTTCGACACATACACGTCCTTGCCGTTCGGATGCACGGCGATGCCGTTGGCGCGCAGCCCGGCCTTGATGCGCGCGACGATGGCAAAACTGGTGGTATCGATGACGAAGACTTCGTTGGCGTTTTCGGTGGCGACATAGGCGCGGCTACTGTCGGGCAGGAAGCCGATGCCGCGCGGACGGGCGCCCACCGCGACCTGGGCCAGTTGCTTGCGGCCGGCAAAATCGAGGATGTCGACGGCATCGCCTTCCTCGGCGCTGACGAAGACCAGGCGTCCGTTCGGGCTGAACACGGCGTGTTCCGGATTCTTGCCGTGCACGGGGATCGAAAACGCCAGCGCATTGGTGCGCGTATCGGTCACCGCAATCTCGTTCTTGCCCTCGACGGCCGCAATCACCCAGCGTCCGTCCGGGGAGATCGAGACGCCTTCGGGCGACTCGCCCAGCGCCACCGTGGGGCCCAGCTTGCGCGGGCCGAGTTCGACCAGCTGCAGGCGGTTGTTCGGCTGGTCGCTGACATACAGCCAGCGGCTGTCCGTGCCGACGGCCAGGCCGCGCGGTTTGGCGCCGCCGGGCAGTTCGCCGACCACCTGGTCGGTGGCCGTGTCGATGATGGAGATCGTGCCCGAGCCCTCGTTCGGCACATAGGCGAACGGGGCGGCAAGCAGGGGCAGGGGCAGTGCTGCGGCGAGTGCGAGGGCGGCAACGGCGAGGCAAGGCGGCGAATGGGCAAGACGGTCATCGGTTCTCCACGGACAGGTTGGAATGCAGCCGGTCGACCTGCGCGCCGCGCCGCGGCCACATGCGCAGCAGCAGGCCGTCGCGGTCGATCAGCATGTGCTTGGCGACGGCGAGGACGTGCACGGCCACCAGCAGCGCCAGCAGCAGCGCGGCCAGCTGGTGGGCGCCGTTGAACAAGGCGTACAGCGTCTTGTCGTCCGGTCCCCAGGGGGCCCAGCGCACGAGATTGAAAAACTTGACGCCGTGCTTGCTGAAGTTCGAGGCCAGGTAGCCCGACAGCGGCAGCGCCAGCATGCAGGCATACAGCGCGATGTGGCTGATCCGGGCCGCGTGCCGCTGCCAGCGCGGCATGCCGTCCGGCAGCGGCGGCGGCGTATGCGTCAGGCGCCAGCCCAGGCGCAGCAGGATCAGCAGGCCGATCAGGATGCCGCTGCTTTTATGCAGGTTGACGTAATAGCCGCGTGCGGGCGTGCCGCGCGGGATATCGCTCGAGCATCAGGCCAAAGGCGAACTGGCCGAGCAGCAGCAGCGCGATGATCCAGTGCAGGGCGATCGCGGTGCGCGTATAGCGGGGCAAGGTAGCCATATCAAACGCTCAATGAAACAGCGACTTGTCCGGATGCTCGATATTTAGCCGCTGCAATTTGCGGTACAGCGTGTTGCGGCTGATGTTGAGCTCGCGGGCGACGCCGCTCAGGTTCCACTGGTGGCGTTTCAGCTCCTGCAGCAGCACCTCGCGTTCGGCGCACTCGAACGGGTTCAGCCCGGGTTCCGGCCGGGCGCCGGGCGCGGGGGCCGACGGCGACGACCGTCAGCACCGGTTCGCCGGGCGCCGCCTCGGCGAGCGACTGCCGGTATTCGGGCGGCAAGTCACGCAGGCCGAGACGGTTCGATTCGCGCAGCGCGATCATGGTGCGCAGCAGGTGGCGCAGCTGGCGCAGGTTGCCGGGCCAGCGTTGCCGCTCGAGCAGGGCCAGCAGGCTGTCGTCGAGCTCGACCGGGCAGCCGGCATCGCTTTCTTCCAGCGCCAGCTGGCGGATCAATTCACCGCGATCAAGCCGTTCGCGCAGCGGCGGCATGGTGAAGGTGACGCCTTGCAGCCGGTAATACAGGTCTTCGCGGAAGGCGCCGCTCTCGATCTTTTGGGCGAGGTCGCAATGGGTGGCGCTGATCAGCCGGATATCGAGCCTGACCGGCGTCTCGCCGCCCAGCGGCACCACTTCGCGTTCCTCGAGCACGCGCAGCAGCCGCGCTTGCAGGGCGACCGGCATGTCGCCGATCTCATCGAGGAACAGGGTGCCGCCATTCGCCTGCAACAGCTTGCCGCGCTGCCCTTCCTTGCTGGCGCCGGTGAAGGCGCCCGCGCGGTAGCCGAACAGTTCGCTTTCGACCAGGGATTCGGGAATCGAGGCGCAATTGATCGCGACGAAGGGACGGGTGGCGCGGCTGCTGGACAAGTGCATCGCGCGTGCGAAGCGTTCCTTGCCGGTGCCGGTTTCGCCCAGCAGCACGACGGCGACGTTGCGCTCCATGACGCGCTTGGCGATGTCGACGTTGGCGCTCATGGTCGGGTCGCCGAACTGCAGCGCGTCGAGCGCAGCTGGCAGCCGGCGGCGCGGGCGGGTTTTCCGCGCGCTGCGGCCGGCGCGTGCCGGTCGTCGCCACCGGCTGGTAGACGACGGCGAAAAAGCGGGCGTTGCCGCGCACCTCGAAAATCGGTACCGGGTGATAGGCGCGCCGCACGCTGCTGTCGACCAGCCCGGAAAAGGTGATGTTGAACAGCTCGCAGATATCGCGCCCGACGATCTCGGCCGGGCTGGTGTAGCCGAGCAGGGCGAGGGCGGCGCGGCTCGCGGCCAGCACCGTGCCGGTGACGGACAGCGCAATCGCGCCTTCGCTCAGGGTGCCGACGAACTCGGGCCGGTTGTGGAAGCGCAGGATGAAGTCGTGGCGGAACTGCTGCAGGAAGACGCGGTTCTCGATCATCTGCACCGACATGCTGACCAGGGCCAGCGTGTGCTGCTGGGCCAGGCGCGATTCGCCGGAGGCGTCGAGCACGCCGACCAGTTCGCCGCCATGGTCGAAGATCGGCGCCGCCGCGCAGGACAGGCCGATATTCCGGGACAGGTAGTGTTCGTCCTGGTGCACCGTGATCGGGCGCCGTTCGACCAGGCAGGTGCCCATGCCGTTGGTACCCTGCACGCGCTCGCTCCAGACCGCGCCCTGCATCAGGCCGGTCTTGGACGCGGCATGGGTGAAGGCGGGGTCGCCGAAGTAATTGAGCAGGACGCCTTCGCGGTCGGTCAGCATGATCGCGTAGCCGGAGCCGGCCAGCTGCTGGTACAGGTTCGCCATCTCGACCTTGGCGACGGCCTGCACGTCGGCCAGGCGTTCCTGGCGCTCCTGGAGTTCGCTCGGGGCCACCACTTCGGGCTCGGCGCAGCTGTCGGGGTTGAGCTGGTATTCGTTGAGACAACGAATCCAGGAGCGGGTGATCCGGTTGCCGGATCCAATGCGGTCGCTCCCGATCCGGTCGTGGACGACCGAATGGACGCGCTTGACGTGTTCCACGGCAAACTTCGACATGCATGTCTCCTACGTCCCGCAACGAGCGCCGGCGCTGATGCCGGCAACTGTCACTTTATGGACTGTTTTGTGAGTTTGACACCCCATCTGTTATGCAGAATACACCCTTCGGCCGTGGAATTGTCGGCCAGTTTCCGACAATTTTGAATACGCGCTAGCTGCTATGCGGCTCACATGGCGAACACCAGACCGGCATCAGTCCGGCTGCAATGGCGGGGAACATTCAACAGGTTTTGATGGTCCCCGCCAGGATTTACTTCGCGATCAAGAGCAGCGTGCCCCGTCCGCACACGCCATAGCTCGTATTCTCGCCGCCGACGAGCACCTCGGTGCCCGGCGCCTGCACTTGCGCCGCCCCTTCGGCCCAGCTGCAGGTATCGGTGACGCGGTACCAGCTCTTGCCGGCGCCCGGCCACGGCAGCGTGAAGTTCACCTGCGCGCTCCAGGCGTTATGGGCGACATAGATGCTGGAGGCCGTATCGCCGAACTCGGACCCGTCGATGCGCCAGGCGATCGCGTGGTTGGCGCTGTTGTCGAAGTAGGCCGCATCGGCCACGCCGCCGTCGGGCTTGAACCAGCGCAGCTGTTCCATCACGTTGCCGTTGTTGTCGACGCTCGAATAGAAATTCGCCGGACGCAGGGCGGGGTGCGCCTTGCGGAAGGCGATCATCGCTTTCGAGAATGCCTGGAAATTGCTCTGGTCCGTCGTGCGGGTCCAGCTCAGCCAGTTGGCCGAGGAATCGAGGTTATACGGGTTGTTGTTGCAGTTGATGCTGCGCAGCGCCTCGTCGCCGCCGACGATCATCGGCACGCCGGCGGACAGCATCATCAGCGCCATGCCGTTGCGTGCGGCCTTGCGCTGGTCGGCCGCGATGCCGCCCTGGTCCCAGCTGTTGTTATTGTCCTCGCCGCCGTCGCTCGGGCCGTAAGGCCAGGCCTGGTTGTTGTTCTTGGTGTTGCAGCTGTACAGGTCCTTCAAGGTAAAGCCGTCGTGCGCGGTAATGAAATTGACGGAGTGCCAGGGCTTGCGGCCATCGTCGCCATACAAATCGCTGGAACCGGCGAAGCGCGACGCCATCTGGCCGGGCGTGATCGCCACGCTGCCGAGCTTGTTTTGCGACTGGCGCACGACATCGCGGTAGCCGCCATTCCACTCGGCCCAGCCGCTCGGGAAGCCGCCGACCTGGTAGGAATTGCCGCCGATGGCCCAGGGTTCGGCGATCAGGTCGACGCCGCTGCCGCCGGCGGCGGGCCGCGGCGGCAATTCGGCGACGATGCGGTTCAGCGCATTGCCGGCATCCATCTTGTCGAAGTTGTAGCAGCCGTGCTGGCAGGTGTTGCCGAGCACCGAGGCCAGGTCGAAGCGGTAGCCGTCCACGCCCAGCTTGTCGCGCCAGTAGGCGAGCGAATCGACGATCAGGTTCTGGGCGACCGTGTTGCGGGTGTTGTAGTTGCCGCCCACGCCAGTGTTGTCCCAGGAATTCTGGAAGTCCGACGTCAGGCTGTAATAGGTGGCATTGTCCAGGCCGCGCATGCCGTACAGGTTATAGGTCGTCTTGTCGGTCGGCGACCAGGCGCCGCCTTCGCCGGTATGGTTGTAGACGACGTCGATCAGCACCTTGATGCCGTTGTCGTGGAAGGCCTTCACCATTTCCTTGAATTCGCGGGTCGGACCGCCCGGCGTCTTGTCGTAGGCATACCGGCGGTCGGGGGCGAAATAGTTCAGGGTCATGTAACCCCAGTAATTGTCGCCCGTGGTGCTGGTCGGATCGTTGTCGTTGGTATCGTTCTGGGTTTCCTGCACCGGCAGGAATTCGATGGCGGTCACGCCCAGCGCCGCCAGCGCGGCCGCTTTCTGGCCCGCGCCTTTATAGGTGCCGCGGTAGGCGGCGGTGATGCCGGCATCGTTCATCGTCAGGCCGCGCACATGGGCTTCGTAGACGACATCGTCTTTCAAGGCGCGGGTCGGCTTGGTGCCGATCGCCTGGGTGTCGCCGGCCAGCACGATGCCTTTCGGCGCGGACGAGCCGCTGTCGATGTTGCGATAGGTCGCGCCGCTGGCGTAGATGGTGCCGTTGGTCATGGTCGCCGTGGTCGGGTCGTGGCTCAGCTCGAGCGCATACGGGTCGGTCAGCAGTTTATTCGGATTGAACCGGTTGCCGGCGGCGTCGACGTCGCTGACAAAACCGAGGCTGGAACCCTTGGTCCAGCTGGCGTTATAGGGCCAGTTCGGGCCCCAGGCGCGGTAGCCGTAGTACAGGGTGCCGCCCAGGCCCAGGCCGCTCAAGGTGGCGGTCGGCAGCGTCACGCTCCAGATGCCGCCCGTGTTGGTCATCACATAGCGCGCCTTCTCGGCGCTGCCGGTGGCCGTGCTGTACAGGTAAAGCTCGATGCGCGTGGCCTTGCTCGAATACACCTTGAAGGTGACGTTGGCCTTGGTGGCGTCGTAGGCGGCGCCGAGTTTGTTCGGATTGATGGCGGCCCAGGCCGGGGCGCCGAGCAGGGCGCCCGTGATCAGGGCGGCGAGGAAGTTGCGTTGGAATGGCATGTCGGTCTCCGTTAATTGTTTATATTTTTTAAACATATGTTGGTACAGCGTCTTCTTGCGGGCGCTTGCTGTACTTTCGCTACCTCTTCCGGGTAGCTCATCAATACTGCCGCGGTAGAAGCTACTCCCGAGCTTGCATGAAGTCAACCGTGCGCGCGTAGTTTTGCTACGGATGGGGTGAGGCGGGCGGGCCGTGCTGGGGTAGGCAGCCAAATCTGGTGCACAATCGACGCTGCGATGTTGCCAATCGAATAAAACAGGACGCCCATGAACGAACAGGTTGCACGACGGGTCGTGCTGGTGCGCGCGATCGAAAGCGCCGACACCGGCCACCAGGTGCTGAGCGAGGACGACCGCAAGTACGCCAGCCGCAGCGCGCGCGAGCTGGCCGCCTGGCAGGCCGCCGACAGCAAGGCCGCGCTCACCCAGGAACATTTTCTCGAGCAGCGCTCGGAGCAGATCATCAAGCGCCTGGCCGAGCGCACGCCGGCCTTCGCCAGCTTCCAGCGCCGCGGCCTCGGCCTGCCCGGCATCTGGGCGGCGCTGCCGATCCTGGCCCTGTTCGCCGGCGCGCTGCTCGACCGCGTCGCCGATCCGCACCGGGTCGACCTGCTGTCGGCGCCGCTGCTGTTCATCATCGGCTGGAACCTGCTGGTGTATCTGATCCTGCTGGTCTGGGCGCTGATCCCGTCGCGCAAGACCGGCTGGGCGGGGCAGGGACTGTTACGCCGCCTGAGCGTCGGCAAGGCGGTCACGCCGCGCAAGCTGCCAGGCGCGCATGGCGACCGGGATCACCAATTTCATGACCGAATGGGCCGTGCTGAGCGAGCCGCTGACGCGCGCGCGGCTGAGCCGCACCGTGCACCTGTCGGCCGCCGCCTTTGCCCTGGGCGCCGTGCTGTCGCTGTATGCGCGCGGCCTGCTGACCCAGTACGTGGCCGGCTGGGAAAGCACCTTCCTCGATGCCCAGCAAGTGCATACCCTGCTGTCCTGGCTGTTCGCACCGGTGCTGTTCCTGTTCCCGTTCCTGCAGGGCTTTTCGCTGGCCGACATCGAATCGCTGCGCTTCGGCACCGGCACATCGGTCGCCGTTCATCGACCGCCGGCGGCGCAGCGCTGGGTCCATCTGTACGGCGCGACGATCCTGCTGCTGGTCGTGCTGCCGCGCCTGGTCCTGGCCGGCTATCCAGGGCTGGCGCGCGCGGCGCCTGGCGCGCCGCTTCCCGCTCGAACTGGAA
Organism: uncultured beta proteobacterium; assembly: GCA_963729765.1. Taxonomy (GTDB): domain Bacteria; phylum Pseudomonadota; class Gammaproteobacteria; order Burkholderiales; family Burkholderiaceae_D; genus Telluria. Next base: position 15,306 of record CAVSPL010000003.1, read on the forward strand.
CACCCGTATTTCCGCAAGCTGGCCGACAGCATCGGCGCCGGCACGCCGGCCGTGCTGCGCGTGCTGCCCTACAGCTTTACCCTCGACGAAGCGCGCGACCGCGGCCTGTGGACGGTGGCCGCGATGGCGCTCGGCGCCCAGGCGCGCGTGCTGCTGCGCCCGACCGTGCCGTATGGAGAAGAGCCGAAGGAGGCGCTGGGCGACACGCTGTCCGACGAAGCCGGCGTCACCGTCACCGCCGCCTTGTTCAGCCTGGCGGCGACGCCGGAAAAGGAAAACCACGGCGCCTTCCTCGACCACCTGGTGCGCAATAGCCGGCGCGGCGTGGCCGTGCTGCTCGACGAGTCCAGCATGACCGAACGCGGCGCCGGCCAGGCCGGCCTCGAGGCGCGCGTCGAACGAACGCATCGCCCTGTGGCGCCAGTTCTGCAGTTTCCATGGCACGGCCGCCACGGTGGTCAACCTGGTCGATCCCGCCAAGCACCCGATCGAACTGGGCGCGGGCCTGGCCCTGCCGGAGCTGCGATGAGCGACGACTGGCAAGCTCGCGGTAAAAATCCAGTTCGCGCTGGTATCGCATACGAACAACGGCAAGACGACCCTGGCGCGCACCCTGGTCGGCGCCGACGTGGGAGAAGTGCGCGACGCCGCCCACGTGACCACCTTCGCCGAAGCGCACCCGCTGCAAACCACGCCGGCGGGCGACAGCCTGCTGCTGTGGGACACGCCCGGCTTCGGCGATTCGGTGCGCCTGCTGAAACGCCTGGCGCTGACCGGCAACCCGATCGGCTGGTTCCTGCGCGAAGTGTTCGACCGCTACCGCGACCGTCCGTTCTGGCTCAGCCAGCAGGCCTTGCGGGCGGCCAAGGAAGAAGCCGACGTCGTGCTCTACCTGGTGAATTCGTCGGAAGCGCCGGGCGACGCCGGCTATCTGCCGGCCGAGATGAACATCCTCGAGTGGCTCGGCAAACCGGTCGTGGTGCTGCTCAACCAGATGGGGCCGCCGCGTCCGGCGCCGCCGAAGGCGTCGAGCAGCAGGAATGGAAACAGCACCTGGCGCGCTTCGGCGTCGTGCGCGAGGTGCTGGCGCTGGACGCCTTTGCCCGTTGCTGGGTGCACGAGCACGTGTTCTACGAAGCCGTCGCGCCGCTCGTCGCGCCGGAAAAACAGGCGGGCTATGCGCGCCTGCGCGCCGCCTGGGAAGCGCACAACCGCCAGCGCTACGCCAGCGCCCTGCGCATCTGCGCCGAACAGGTGGCGGCGGCCGCGCGCGACAGCCAGGCCGGTGCGCGAACGAAGGCGGCGGCTTCCTGCGCAGCGCCATTGAAAGCGGTGGGCCTGAGCAAAGACCAGCAAAAGCGCCAGGAAGCGGCGATGGCGGCGCTGGTCGAACGCCTGAACGGAGAAATCAACAAGGCGACCATGCGCATGCTGGTGCTGCACAAGGTCGATCCGGGCGAAGCGCGCACGGTCAACACCCGCGTGCTCGACAACTTCAAGGTGCGCGCGCCGATCGACAAGGCGCAGGCCGGCCTGCTCGGGCGCCGTGGTCTCGGGCGCGGCCACCGGACTGTCGGCCGACCTGATGGCGGGCGGCCTGACGCTGGGCGGCGGCGCCCTGCTCGGGGCGCTCGTCGGCGGCCTGACGGCGGCCGGCGCCGCCTGGGGTTTCAACCAGCGCAGCCGACCAGGACAAGCCGGGCGTGCAGTTCGCCGACGCCTTCCTGCAAACGCTGCTGGTGGGCGCCGTGCTGCGCTACCTGGCCGTGGCCCATTTCGGGCGCGGACGCGGCAACTATGTCGAGAGCGAGGCGCCGCCTTTCTGGCAGGCCGAAGTCGAGGCGGCGCTCGCGCGCGCAGGGCACGCAACCTGGCGGCTGCTGTGGCAGGAAGTGCGCGCCGCGCCCGACCTGGGCCGCGCCAGCACGCGCGTGCTGGCCTTGATCGAACCGGCGGCCGATGCCACGCTGGCGCGCCTGTATCCGGGCGCCGCCGCCGCGCTGCCGGACAAGGAACTGTCCGCCGCCGTGTGACACCTGTTCCATTTTGAAACAGGTGCAGGCCCGCCAGGCGCCGCTGTGGGCATGGCACGCCGTTTGCTCCTGCTGGTGATCACTAGAATTCGATAACCAGCAGGAGACACCCATGAAGCACCCGATCCGCATCCTCGGCGGCGCCCTCGCGCTGTCCGCCGCCGCCCTCAGTCCGCTGTTCGCCCATGCCCATGGCAACGTCACGCCGCAAAGCGTCGACACGCGCGGGCCTGCCTGTCCTCGGCGACAAATGGCGCGACGAGAATCCCTACCGCACGAACGCCCTGGCGCAGAAGATCGGCGCCTCGGCCTATGGCCAGAACTGCGCGCGCTGCCATGGGCTGGAAGCGGTTTCCGGCGGCATCGCGCCGGATTTGCGCCAGCTCGACCGCGACTGCGTCGGCATGAAGAACGCGGCCAAGAAGACCGCCTGTTTCAAGGAGATGGACAACTACTTACCTGACCAGCGTACGCTCGGGGAAGGTGCGCAACGGCGCGGTCTACATGCCGCCCTTCGAAGGCGTGTTCAACCAGGAAGCGATGTGGGCGATCAAGACCTATCTCGAGACGCGCCGCGAAACCAACTGATCGACTCACCGGAAAGGCAGCGCATGCACACCATCCTGGTTGTCGATCCGCTCCGCGTGCTGGCGGCCTTCCTGATGCTGGCCGCGCTGTCGCCGGCGCGCGCCGACTGGAACAAGATCCAGGGCAGCGGCGCCTTGAAAGTCGCGGTGTATAACGAGTTCGCGCCGTTCTCCGACAAGGGCGCCGGCATCGACGTCGACCTGGCCCAGGCACTGGCCGCCAGGCTGGGACTGAAGCTGAACCTGATGCCCTTCCCGGCCGACGAGGAAGTGGGCGACGACTTGCGCAACATGGTGTGGAAGGGCCATTACCTCGGTTACGGGCCGGCCGACGTGATGCTGCACGTCCCGGTCGACAACCGCCTGATGAACGACAATCCGCAGGTGCGCATCTTCGCGCCGTATTACGTCGAGACCCTGCGCCTGGTGCGTTCCGAGCGCAGCATCCCGCGCTTCGACGATCTCGACGCGCTGGCCGGCAAGCGCATCGGCGTCGAAAAAGTGTCGATCGCCGGCATGCTGATGCTCGGCGAAGGCAATGGACGCTTTCGCGAGCAGGTGCGCATCTTCCCCAGCGCGGGCGAGGCGCTGCTGGCGCTGAAGGAGGGCGAACTCGATGCGGTGCTGGCCAAGCGCGCCGAGATCGAGGCGGTGATGCGCGGCGACCCCGCGTTTCCCCTTGAGCGACGTGAACTTCCAGCGCCTGCCGCGTTCCGGCTGGGCGGTCGGCATGGCGGTGCGCAAGGATGACGAGGAACTCGGGCGGCGCCTGCAGGCGGCGCTCAACGAGATGACGGCGAGCGGCGAGCTGAAAGCCTTGTTCGCGCGCCATGGCGTGCAAGCGGTGACGCCGTGAGCCGCGCGCGCCTGGGCTGGGCGGCGCGCTGCTGCTGGCGCTGGGCGCGCAGCGCGGCGGCCGCGCCGGCGCTGGACGACGTGCCGGAGGCGCAGATCGCGCGCGTCGAGGTGGTCGGCGTCGTGCCCTTCGCCGACGGCGGCGGCGACCCGCGCCTGCTGCCGTACGCGGGTCCAGACCCTCGACCGCGACGCCTTGCGCGGCGCCCAGGGCGCCAACTGTCGAGGCCATGGCGCGCCGCCTGCATGGCGTGAACCGTCAACGAGATCGTCGGGAAGCCCGTTCCAGGCCGACCTGACCTACCGCGGCTTTCGCGCTTCTCCCATGCTCGGCACCGGGCAGGGACTGTCGGTCTACCTCGACGGCGTGCGCGTCAACGAAGCCCTTCGGCGACGTCGTCAACTGGGACATGCTGCCGGAAGCGGCGCTCAAGCGCGTCTGGCTGGTGCCGGGCTCGAATCCCCTGTATGGCCTGAACACGCTGGGCGGCGCGATCGCGCTCGAGACCCGCTCCGGCCTGACCGACCCCGGCTTCGAAGGCGCGTTCTCGGTCGGCGCACACGGACGCCGCCGCGCCGACCTCGCCTACGGCGTGCGCGGCGCGGACGGCTGGCATGGCTTCGCGGCCGCCACCCTGTTCGACGAGGATGGCTGGCGCGACCATTCCGCCGGCCGCCTCGGCAACCTGTTCCTCAAAGCCGGCCGCGAGGGCGCGACACCGACTGGCAGGTCACGCTGCTGGGCGGGCGCAGCCGCATGCTGGGCAACGGCCTGGTGCCGAGCTACCGGTTCGAAGACGGCGCGCTCGAACCGGGCTTGTACGAAGCCGACCGGCGCGCCGTCTACACCTTCCCCGACCGCACCCGCAACCGCCTGCTGCAGGGCGCCTTCAGGCTCACCCAGCGCCTGCGCAGGACACCGAGCTGACCGCTTCCGCCTACGCGAGGAACAGCCGGCGCGATACCGTCGGCGGCGACGTCGGCGACGCCTACGCCGATTACGTCGAAGATTGCGCCGGCGGCTTCCATGGCCGACGGTTCTCCCGTCGACGCCAGGCGACTGCGGCTTTTACGCGCGCGACAGGGCAGCCGCCTTGCACCCGGCCAGCCTGAACACCACCAGCACGCGCCAGGTCGGGCGCGGCGCCAGCATCGACCTGGCGCAGACGCTCGGCACGCACCGTTTCAATCTGGGCGCGACCTGGGACCGCAGCCGCGTCGACTTCGCCCAGTTCGAGCAGGAAGCCTTCTTCACAGCGCGCGCGGCGTGGAGGCCGATCCGGACGAGGAGCGCGAGCCGGCCTCCTCGGTGACCGGCAGGCGCGTGCGCTCGGCGTGTATGCCGCGGCGACGCTGGCGCTGGCGCCGCGCCACCCACCTGACGGCGTCGGCCCGCTACAACCATGCGCGCGTCGCCAATACGCTCACCACCGAAGACGGCCCGCGCGCGCCGGAAGCGTTTACCTATCAACGCCTGAATCCGGCCCTCGGCATCACCCACGTGCGCGCTGGACTGACCTGGTTCGCGAACCTCGCGCAAAGCAACCGCGTGCCGACCGTGATCGAACTCGGCTGCGCCGATCCGGACGAACCCTGCCGGCTGCCGGTCGGGCTGCAATCGGATCCTTACCTGAAGCAGGTCGTTTCGCGCACGCTGGAGGCGGGCCTGCGCAGCGGCGGCGAGCGCCAAGGTTTCAATGCCACGCTCTACCGCACGCGTGAACCGCGACGACATCCTGTTCGGCCGCGCCGGCGCCTCGCGCGCCGGCTATTTTTCCAACTTCGCGCGCACCCGCCACCAGGGGGTCGACCTCGGCGCGCACGGCCAGTGGGGCGCCTGGCGCGCCAGCGCCGACTACAGTTATCTGCGTGCGACCTATGACGCCGACGGGACGCTGTTCACCGGCGCCCGTACCGTGACGGTGCGTCCCGGCACGCCGATCGCGGGCCTGCCGCGCCACACCCTGAAACTCGGCCTCGACTGGGACCTGCGCCCTGGCCTGGTGCTGGGGGCGGATCATGCAGGCGGTGTCGCATGCGGCGAGCCAGGGCAACGAGGATGGGCTGATCGCGGACGCCGGGGACGATGACGACCTGCGCCGGGCCGACTGGAGCGTGCGCGGGCATGCGCGTGCTGAACCTGCATGCAAGCTGGCAGCCGGCGCCGCGCTGGGAACTGTTTGCGCGGGTGAGCAATGTGCTCGACCGCAGGGTACGAAAGTTTCGGGGCGATTGCGGTGGACATGTTCCCGGAGGGGCGCTTGTTGCAGCCGCATGCTGGGCGCGGTGGAACCGGCGCATGCGCGTTTCGTGGCGCCCGGTGCGCCACGCACGCTCAATGCCGGGGTGCGGTATCGGTTTTGATGTCGCTTAAAACTGATACTGCGCACTCACCCCCGCCACCCAGTTCCTCCCCGGCGCGCCTTCATAAAAGCGCCGGTTCGCATCGCCCACGATCACCGACCCGACGTACTGCTTGTCGAACAGGTTATTCAGGCGCACGAACTCCTTGATTTTCCAGCCGCCCCATGCCTGGCTGGCCTGGGCGCGCGCATTGAAGATGGCATAGCCCGGCGCCGGCTGGGCGGTGTTCGTGTCCTCGGCATACACGCGCCCGTTGCCGATCGCCTCGAACGCCGCGCCATAGCGCCCGGCCGCTTCCTTCCAGCCGAATTCCCCATACACGCTGGTCTTCGGCACGCCCGGCAGGCGGCTGCCCTCGCGCACCGTGCCGAAGCCTTCGTCGTAGATCGCGCGCAGTACCGTCAGCGCCAGCTTGGCGTTCCAGCCGGCGCCGAGATCGGCGTCGACCGACAATTCTCCGCCCTGGCGCAAGGTCGCGCTGGCGTTGCGGTAGCTGGTGCGCCCGCCGCTGGAGACGTCGACCACCAGTTCGTCCTGGGTCTTGACCTGGAACAGCGCCGCATTCACGCGCGTGTTGCTGCCGACGAAAGCTTTCATGCCCGCTTCCAGGTGGGTGCTGGTGGCCGGCTGCAAATTGAAATTGAAACCGGCGCCGGCGCCCGAATAAAACACTTCGTTCAGGGTCGGCGTCTCGAAGCCGCGCGCGGCGCTGGCGTACAGGTTCAGGGTCGGCGTGAGTTTATACAGCAGGCCGACCAGCGGCGTCGTGTGGCTGTAGTTCACGTGACCGCTGTCGTTGCCGTTCGAGAGATAGCGGTCGTCCACGTCGAATTTCACGCGGCTGTGGCGCAGGCCGGCGCGTGACGACCCAGTCGTCGCGCTCCCATTCGGCCTGCAGGTAGGGGTCGACATTGCTGACTTCGTCCTCTTCGTCGCGGCGCAGCTTGCCGCGCACGCCGAACTCGTTGCCGACGAAATTTTCGAAGCCCTGGCGGCTGTCCGTCGAGCGGCCGGTGTCGATGCCGAGCGTGGTGCGCAAGCGTGCCGCCGGCGAGCTCGCGCACGTCGCGCCAGTTGACGTCCAGGCCGCGGAAGTCGCGATCGAAATCGACCACGCCGCCCGAATGGGTCGGCGGCGCCTGGAAGCCGCGTCGAGAACGACTGGTACTGCACCACGCGCCGGTTGCCGCCGTAGGCCGTCACTTGCAGGCGGTTCGCGCCGAAACGCTGTTCCCAGGTCATGCCGATCTGCTTGTGGTCGATGCTCTTGCGGGTGTTGTAGCGCTCGGCCAGGGTGCGCTGCGGCGTCACGGTATCGGTGGTGTCGATCTCGCCGGCGCGCGGGTCGCGCTGGTAAGTGGCCCAGGTCACGCCCAGCGGATCTTGCGTGTCGTCCTGCTGCAGGCCGCTGGCGGTGAAGACCAGGCGGCTGGTGGCGGAGGGGGCGATGGTCAGCTTGGCATAGGCCTGGTCGCGCCGGGCCGCGCCGTGGTCGCGGAAACCGTCGGTGTCGAAGCGCGACGCGTCGAGCAAATAGCCGATGCCGTTGCTGTGCCCTGGGCGTTGACGTCGAGCTTGCGCATGCCGTCGCTGCCGGCCGAGAAGCTGGTCTCGATCGAGGCCGGCCCTTTCGGCGTCGCGCGTGAACAGCTGGACGACGCCGCCGGAGTGGTTGCCGTACAGGGCCGAGAACGGGCCGCGCAGCACTTCGATGCGCTCGGCCATGTCGAGGTTGAAGGTGGCGGCCTGGCCCTGGCCGTCGGGCATGGTGGCCGGGATGCCGTCGGCGATCAGGCGCACGCCGCGCACGCCGAAGGCGGAACGGGCGCCGAAGCCGCGCGAGGAAATCTGCAGGTCCTGCGCATAGTTCTGGCGGTCGCGTGCGACCAGGCCCGGCACCGCGGCCAGCGCCTCGGACACGTTCACGCGCGCCTGGGTGTCGCGGATCTGCGAGGCGTCGATCACGTCGATGGCGGCCGGCAGGTCGAAGCTGGCGTGCTCGCTGCGGCTGCCGGTCACGACCACGACGGCCATCGGGCCTTGCGCGGCCTCGGCCGCGGCCGGCGCTGGCGCATCGGCGGCAAGCGCTGCCAGCGGCCAGCAGGCGCACAGGGCGGCGATCGCGTTCAGGCGAAATGCATGTTGCGTCATCGTCTCTCCAGGTTGTGATGTCGCTCCCTCGGCGGGGCGGTACTAATTCGACAAGCAATATACCTGCCATGTCGAAAACACGCCCACACATGCCGGTGGCATGGCGCTTGCATTTCTGTCTGGCCGCGCATCCGCGCGCACGAAAACAGAAAGGACTTCGACCATGCAACTGCGCCACCTGTCTGCCGTCGCGGCCGCGCTGGCCGCCTGCCATGCCGGCGCCGCGCCGTTCGCCTACGTGCCCAACGAGAAATCCGCCACCCTCAGCGTGATCGACACCGCCAGCGGTGCGCTGGTTCGCCAGATCCGCCGCCGGCCAGCGCCCGCGCGGCATCGCGGCCGACCCGGCCGGACGCATCCTGTGGGTCACCGACGCCGGCGGCGGCGCGCTGCTGGCGCTCGATGCGGCCAGCGGCGCCACCATCGCCAGCGTCGCGGTCGGCAAGTCGCCGGAAGGCGTCAGCGCCTCGAACGACGGGCGCCTGCTGGCGGTCGCCGTCGAGGAGAGCAACAGCGTGGTGCTGGTCGACGCCGCCACGCGCCGCATCCTGGCCGAGATCCCGGTGCAGGGCCGCAACCCCGAGCACGCCGTGTTCAGCCCCGACGGACGATGGCTGCTGGTGAGCGCCGAGGAGGCCGAGCAAGTCGACGTGGTCGACGTCGCCGCCCGGCGCCAGGTGGGCGCGGTGGCGGTCGGCCTGCGCCCGCGCGGCATCGGCTTCAGTCCCGACGGCACGCGCGCCTACGTCGCCTGCGAGCTGGCCGGCGCCGTGTACGTCGTCGACATGGACACGCGGCGCGCGATCGCGACGATTCCCGCGGGACGCAATACCGCCGGCATCGCCGTGCACCCGGGCGGCAAGCAGGTGTATGCCAGCAACGGCATCGACGGCACGGTGACGGTGATCGACTGCCGCGACCAATACGGTCAGCGGCCACGATTCCCGTGGGCAAACGCCCTTGGAACATGGCGCTCACGCCGGACGGGACGCGCCTGTACGTCGCCAACGGCCGCTCGGACAGTGTTTCGGTGATCGATACCGCCAGCAATACGCGCCTGAACGATATCGCGGTCGGGGCGCTGCCCTGGGGTGTGCTGATCCGTTGATCAGTTGAGCTGTTCCAATCTGGAGCAGGTGTACCAGAAACACGCGGCGCAGCGCGCCTTGTCCCACGCGGGAAGGCTGGCACGGAGCTTGCGAAACCCCAAGGGTGCTTCGACACACCCGTTGCCGCCAACGGCCCATAACCATCATGAAAGAGGATGACATGAATCTCGCAGACATCAGCAAGCTCGGCGTCGCCAATCCGTTCAAGCAGCGCTACGACAACTACATCGGTGGCCGCTACGTCGCCCCGGTCAAGGGCGAATATTTCCCGAACATCACGCCGATCACCGGCCAGCCCTTCTGCGAAATCGCCCGTTCGACCGCCGAGGACATCGAGCTGGCGCTGGACGCCGCCCATGAAGCGAAAGAAGCCTGGGGCAAGACCTCGCCGGCCGAGCGCGCCAACATCCTGAATAAAATCGCCGACCGCATCGAGCAGAACCTGCAGATGATCGCCACCGCCGAGACCATCGACAACGGCAAGCCGATCCGCGAAACCATGGCGGCCGACATTCCGCTGGCCATCGACCATTTCCGCTATTTTGCCGGCTGCATCCGCGCGCAAGAGGGCTCGATCGCCCAGATCGACCACGAAACCTACGCTTACCACTTCCACGAGCCGCTCGGCGTGGTGGGCCAGATCATTCCCTGGAATTTCCCGATCCTGATGGCGGTCTGGAAGCTGGCGCCGGCCCTGGCCGCCGGTAACTGCGTCGTGCTGAAACCGGCCGAGCAGACCCCGGCCTCGATCATGGTGCTGTTCGAACTGATCGGCGACCTGCTGCCGCCGGGCGTGGTGAATATCGTCAACGGCTTCGGCCTGGAAGCGGGCAAGCCGCTGGCGTCGAGCAAGCGCATCGCCAAGATCGCGTTCACCGGCGAAACCGGCACCGGCCGCCTGATCATGGGCTACGCCGCGCAGAACCTGATCCCGGTCACGCTGGAACTGGGCGGCAAATCGCCCAACATCTTCTTCGCCGACGTGATGGACGAAGACGACGACTTCTTCGACAAGTGCCTCGAAGGCTTCGCCATGTTCGCGCTGAACCAGGGCGAGGTCTGCACCTGCCCCTCGCGCGTGCTGGTCCAGGAATCGATTTACGAACGCTTCATCGAACGCGCACTGGCGCGCGTGGCGGCGATCAAGCAGGGCAATCCGCTCGATTCGAGCACCATGATCGGCGCCCAGGCCTCGCAGGAGCAGCTGGAAAAAATCCTGTCCTACCTCGACATCGGCCGCCAGGAAGGCGCCGAGGTGCTGACCGGCGGCGGGCGCAACAACCAGGGCGGCGAACTGGCCGGCGGCTATTACGTGACGCCGACCGTGTTCAAGGGCGACAACAAGATGCGCGTCTTCCAGGAAGAGATCTTCGGGCCGGTGGTCTCGGTCACGACGTTCAAGGACGAAGCCGACGCATTGGCCATCGCCAACGACACCTTGTACGGCCTCGGCGCGGGCCTGTGGACGCGCGACGCCTCGCGCGCCTTCCGCATGGGCCGCGCGATCCAGGCCGGCCGCGTCTGGACCAACTGCTACCACCTGTACCCGGCCCACGCCGCGTTCGGCGGCTATAAACAGTCGGGCATCGGCCGCGAGAACCACAAGATGATGCTCGACCACTACCAGCAGACCAAGAACCTGCTGGTCAGCTACAGCCCGAAAGCGCTCGGCTTCTTCTAAACGTTTCACATCGCAGGCAGTCCGGGTTCCGCCATCCAAGGCGGGACCCTGGCCCGGTGCATCCCGCACGATCGAAATCACTACGATTTCGGAGTGAATTTAATACGATTTCGGAGGCACTCATGACGATTTCGCTGGAACGCGTAACGGCGACGCCCGCCGCGCTGGACTTCATCGAGGAGCTGCGGCGGCGCCACGGCCCCGTGATGTTCTTCCAGTCCGGCGGCTGCTGCGACGGCAGCGCGCCGATGTGCTATCCGGCGGGCGAATTCGACCTGAGCGACAGCGACGTCTACCTGGGCAACCTCGGCGGCACGCCTTTCTACATGGGGCTCGAGCAGTTCGCCTATTGGGAACACACCCAGCTGATCATCGACGTCGTCGCCGGCAACGGCGGCATGTTCTCGCTCGATAACGGCACCGGCCGCCGCTTCCTGACCCGCTCGCGCCTGTTCACCGACGAGGAATGCGCGCTGCTGCGCGCCCAGCCGCCGCGCCGGCACGCCTGAACCTACAACAACAAGGAGACATTCGTGAAACAAACCCATCCTCTGGCTGCTGGCCGGCTTGACCACCCTCGGCCCCGCCCACGCGCTCGACGTCACCAACGCCATGCTCGCCAACGACGCCAAGGACAACAAAAGCGTCCTCTCGTTCGGCATGGGCACCGAAGGGCAGCGCTATTCGACGCTGACCCAGGTCAATACCAAGACCGTCGGCCAGCTGGTGCCGGCCTGGTCGTTCTCCTTCGGCGGCGAAAAGCAGCGCGGCCAGGAATCGCAGCCGCTGATCCACAACGGCAAGATGTTCGTCACCGCCTCCTACTCGCGCATCTTTGCCGTCGACATGAAGACCGGCACCAAGCTGTGGAAGTACGAACACCGCCTGCCCGACGGCATCATGCCCTGCTGCGACGTGGTCAACCGCGGCGCCGCCCTGTACGGCAACCTGGTCATCTTCGGCACGCTCGACGCCCAGCTCGTCGCGCTCGACCAGGAGACCGGCAAGGTGGTGTGGAAAGAGAAGGTCGACGACTACGCCGCCGGCTACTCGATGACGGCCGCGCCCCTGATCGCCAACGGCATGCTGCTGACCGGCGTCTCGGGCGGCGAATTCGGCGTGGTCGGCCGGGTCGAGGCGCGCAACCCGATGACGGGCGAGCTGATCTGGATGCGCCCGACCGTCGAAGGCCACATGGGCTTCCGCTACGACAAGGAAGGCAAGGAGATCGCGAACGGCGTCACCGGCACCGTCAACAAGAGCTGGCCGGGCGAACTCTGGAAGACCGGCGGCGCCTCGACCTGGATGGGCGGCACCTACGATGCCAGCACCGGCCTGGCCTATTTCGGCACCGGCAACCCGGCGCCCTGGAACAGCCACCTGCGGCCGGGCGACAACCTGTACTCGTCGTCGACCGTGGCGCTCGACGTCAAGACCGGCCAGATCAAATGGGCCTACCAGAACACGCCCAACGATTCCTGGGACTTCGACGGCGCCAACGAGTTCGTCACCTTCGACATGAACGGCAAGCGCTACGGCGGCAAGGCCGACCGCAACGGCTTCTTCTACGTGATCGACGCCAAGGACGGCAAGCTGCAGAACGCCTTCCCGTTCGTCCGCAAGATCACCTGGGCCAGCAGCATCGACCTGAAGACCGGGACGCCCGAACTTCATTGCCGCGAACCGTCCGAGCGACCCGACCAAGGGCAATGGCGACGGCAAGAAGGGCAATACCGTGTTCGCCGCGCCGGCCTTCCTCGGCGCGCAAGAACCAGATGCCGATGGCCTACAGCCAGCAGACGGGCCTGTTCTACGTGCCGGCCAACGAATGGGGCATGGATATCTGGAACGAGCCGATCAGCTACAAGAAGGGCGGCGCCTTCCTCGGCGCGGGCTTCACCATCCGGCCGCTGAACGACGACTACATCGGCGCCCTGCGCGCGATCGATCCGAAGACCGGCAAGATCGTCTGGGAAGCGAAGAACACGGCGCCGCTCTGGGGCGGCGTCATGACCACCGCCGGCGGCCTGGTGTTCTACGGCACGCCCGAAGGCTACCTGAAAGCGCTCGACGCCAAGACCGGCAAGGAACTCTGGAAGTTCCAGACCGGCTCCGGCGTGGTGGCGCCGCCGGTCACCTGGGAAGACGGCGGCGTCCAGTACATCGCCGTGGTCTCGGGCTGGGGCGGCGCGGTCCCGCTGTGGGGCGGCGAAGTGGCCAAGAAAGTCAATTTCCTCGAGCAGGGCGGTTCGGTCTGGGTCTTCAAGCTGCCCACCCGAATCTGAACGCGGGCGCGGCCGGCCCTCCAACGGCCGCGCGTGCATGGCCTGCCTTTGCTGACGGCCGCGGCCGTCAGCTTTTTTTCGGACCTCCCCTGGTATGCGGTCTCACTCCACGCCTCAGCGGCTGCTGCTTCTCCTGCTCTTGCTGCTGGCCTCCTCCCTGGCGCTGGCCGGCACCCTCGGGCGCGACGACCTGGCGCGCCGCTTCCCCGCGCCCCTGACGGTCGGCGAGCGCGCCGCCGATCTCCCCGCCTGGCCCTTGTTCAAGCAAAACGGCACCACCACCCAACTGGTCGGCTATGTGTTCGAGTCGGCCGACCTGGCGCCGATTCCCGGCTTCGCCGGGGTGCCGATCAACCTGCTCGTCGCCATCGATCCGCAGGGCGTGTTTCTCGACGTGCCGTGCTGTCGCAGCACGAGCCGGTGTTCCTCGACGGCCTCGGCGAAGCGCCGTTGTTGGCCTTCGTGGCCCAGTACAAGGGCGCTGTCGCTGGGCCAGAGCATCGAGGTCGGCGGCGCCGGGCGGCGCCAACCGGGTGCGGCTCGACGGCGTGGCCAAGGCCACCGCCTCGGTGCGCATCCTCAACCAGAGCGTGCTGTCGGCGGCCTTGCAGGTGGCGCGCGCCAAACTCGGCTTTGCCGCCGGGCGCGACCCGAGCCGCATCGGCGCGCATCCGCGCGCGATGCTGTTCGCGCCGATGGACTGCGCGCCCTGCAGGCGGCCGGCCTGCTGGCGCACCTGCGGGTCCTGAACCGCGACGTCGAGGCGCTGTTCGCCGGCAGCGCGGGCGCCGGGCTCGATGCGCAGGCGCTGGCGCAGCCCGATGCGGTCTTCATCGACCTCTACCTGGCCTGGGCCTCGGTGCCCAGCGCGGGGCGCAACCTGCTCGACGCGCCGAGCTGGCGCCGCCTGAGCAAGCGCCTCGAGCCGGGCGACCATGCGCTGCTGGTCGCTGAGCAGCGGCCGCCACGGCATCCTGGGCGAGGAGTTCGTGCGCGGCAGCGTGCCGGGCGCGATCGCGCTGCGCCAGGACCGGCTGCCGCTCGAACTGCGCGACCTCGATCTCGACTGAAACTGGCGCCGCCGGCGCTGCAGCGCTGCCGGTGACGGAACTGGTGGCGCTGCGCGTGATCGCCCAGGCCGGGCTCGATCCGGCGCAGCCGCTGGAATTCGCGCTGCCGCTCACGCGCAGCAAGGGCATCGTCTATCCGGAAAAGATCACGCGCGAACTGCGCCTGCGCTACCAGCTGCCGGCGCGCTTTTACTAGCAGCCCGAAGCGGCCGCGCCGGCCTGGCATGCCAGCTGGCGCAACCGCGCTGCCGGACCTGATCGTGCTGGGCGTGGCGCTGGCGCTGCTCGGCCTGGCGCTGGCGCGGCCGCGCCGGCTGGCCCGCAATGCCGCGCGCCTGGCCTGGCTGCGGCGCGCCTGGCTGCTGTTCACGGTGGTCTTCATCGGCTACATCGCCCAGGCCCAGCTCTCGATCGTCAACATCACCGGCGTGCTGCAGGCGCTGCGCGCAGGGCGCGAGCCTCGGCTTCCTGCTGTTCGACCCGATGACGCGTGGCCTTGTCGGTCGCTGCGTGCTGTTCTCCTTGTTCGCCTGGGGCCGCGGCGCCTTCTGCGGCTGGCTCTGCCCCTACGGCGCCCTGCAGGAACTGGCGGCCTGGGCCGGCAAGCTGCTGCGCCTGCCGCAGCTGCGCATCAAGCGGCGCCTCGACCTGCGCCTGAAACGGGCGAAATACGGCGTGCTGGCGGCCATCGTCCTGTCGAGCCTGTTGCTGCCGGCCCTGTGCGACCGCCTGGTCGAGATCGAACCCTTCAAGACCGCGATCACGCTCGGCTTCGTGCGCGCCTGGCCGTTCGTCGCCTGGGCGGCCGGATTGCTGGCGCTGTCGATGGTGTCCTATAAATTCTTTTGCCGCTACCTGTGCCCGTTCGGCGCGGCGCTGGCGCTGCTCGGCAAGGTGCGCCTGCTGGACACGATCGCTGCGCCGCGCCGAATGCGGCACGCCTTGCCAGACCTGCCGCCACCGCTGCGCGTATGGCGCCATCGATGCCGAGCGGCAAGGTGCAGTACGACGAATGTTTTCAATGCCTGGACTGCGTGGCGATCTACGAGAGCGATGCGCTGTGCGCGCCGCGCATCCTGGAAAAGAAGCGGGCGCGCTCGATCCCGATCGTGCCGGTGGCTGTTAATGGAGGGAGGACGACATGCAACGACGGCGCTTCATGGCGGCGAGCCTGGGAACGATGGTGCTGGGCCCCGCATCCGGCGCGGCGCGACCTGCCTGTGCATCAGCGGCGCGGCGCTGGCCTTCGGCACCACGGTCAGCATCGAGGTGCGCCATGCCGATGCGCAGGTGGCGCGCCTGGCGATTAGCGACGCGCTGGCGGCGGCGCAGCAGGTCGATCGCCTGATGAGTATTTACGATCCCGCCAGCGAAGTGTTCCGCCTGAACCGCGACGGCTGTCCTGGCGCGGCCCGATCCGCATCTGCTGGCGGTCCTCGGCCACGCACGCGCGCTGTCGCAATTGACCGGCGGCGCCTTCGACATCACGGTGCAGCCGCTGTGGCAAGCCAGCCAGCGTGCTTTTGAGTCGGGCACGCTGGCATCGAACCCGCGAACGGACGCAGGCGCCGCGCGCTGCTGGGCTGGAACCTGGTCGATGCATCGCGCGAGCGCGTGGTGCTGCGCAAACCCGGCATGCGCATCACCCTGAATGGCCTGGCGCAGGGCTATGCGGCCGACCTGGCGCTGCGCGCGGTGCGCGCGCGCGGCGTCATCCACGCCTTGCTCGACACCGGCGAGTTCGCAGCCAGCGGCGACGCCGGCGGGCGCAGCTGGCAGCTGGGCGTGCCCGATCCGCGCCTGCCCGGCAAAATGGCGGCGGCCGTGCGCGTCGACGGACGCTGCGTCGCCACCTCCGGCGATTACGAGACGACCTTCTCGAGCCGACCATCTGCACCACCACATCTTCGATCCGGCGACCGGCGACTCGCCGCCGGAACTGGCCAGCGTCACGGTGCTGGCGCCGAGCGGCATCGAAGCGGACGGCCTGTCGACCGCCTTCATGGTGCTGGGCAGCCGCGGCGCCCACGCGCTGGCCGCGCGCCTGTCCGGCGTCGACCTGCTGACGATCGACAAGCAGGGGCGCGCGCGGCGCTCGCCGGGCTTGCCGGCGGCATGAAGTGAGGCGCTTACTTCAGGTGCGGCAGCTTGCGGTAGATGGTATTGCGCGACACGCCGAGCGCGCGCGCGGTGGCCGAGACGTTGCCGCCGTGCGCTTCGAGCGATTTCACGATGGCACTCAGTTCCATCTCTTCGAGGTTGGCGCCGTTGGCGATCAGGCGTTCGGCGGCGGCCAGCGGCGCGGCCGGCACGCTCTGGTCGATATCGTCGAGGAAGTCGTCGGGCATGTGGCGCAGGCCGATCTCGCCTTCGTCGCCGGCCATGATGACGGCCGTGCGCAGCAAATTGGTCAGCTGGCGGAAGTTACCCGGCCATTTGTGCTGGCGGAACAGGCGCAATACTTCGTCCGACACCACATACGGCCCGCCTTCCGACTCGCTCGAGAGGATCTTGCGCACCACCGTTTCGAGGTCGGTGCGGTCGCGCAGCGGCGGCAGTTTCACGACCAGGCCATTCAGGCGGTAATACAGGTCTTCGCGGAACAGGCCGCGCGCGATGCGCTCGCGCAGGTTGTGGTTGGTGGCGCAGATCAGTTCCACGTTCACGGGAATCGACTTGCCGCTGCCGAGCGGCGTCACCATCCGCTCCTGCAGCACGCGCAGCAGGTGGGCCTGCAGGCTGACCGGCATGTCGCCGATCTCGTCGAGGAAGAGGGTGCCGCCGTTCGCCTGCAGGATCTTGCCGACCGCGCCCTTCTTGCGCGCGCCGGTGAAGGCGCCGTCTTCATAGCCGAACAGTTCGGACTCGATCAGGGTTTCGGGGATCGAGGCGCAGTTCACGGCCACGAACGGACCTTGCGCGCGCGGCGAATCGTTGTGGATGGCCTGGGCCAGCAATTCCTTGCCGGTGCCGGTCTCGCCCATGATCAGGATCGGGATGTCGCGCCCCAGCACCTTGTTGACCTTGGCGATCACTTGCGCCAGTTGCGGGTCGCCCGTGTCGAGGTAGCGCAGGCCGGACAGGCGGCGCGGGCGCGCGGCGGCGCGGCAGCGGCGCCGGCGCGGCGGTCTCGTTCGGGCTGGTCAGCGCATGCACGCCGCTGCCCAGGCGCAGCTCGGCGCGCCCGCGCACGCGCACGCCGTTGTGCATGCACAGGTCGAGCAGGCCGGGCAGCGCCGTGCGGTAGTGGTCGAACAGGGCCGCCACCGGCAGCCCGAACAGGGAGCTGAAGGTATGCGACTGCAGCGCGGAATAGGACAGGCCGAGCTGGAACAGGCCGTTGCGGTTCGCCGCCAGGAAGCGTCCGCCCGGGCTGAAGGAGGCGATGCCTTCCATCAGGGTGCCGATGAATTCGGGCCGCGCATGGAAGTGCAGGGTGATCGCGTGCTCGAAGGTGGCCGCGAACAGCTGGTTCTCGATCATCAGGGCCGACATGCGCACCAGGGCCATGGTGTGCTTGTGGTAGCTGCGCTGGTCGCCGCTGACATCGAGCACGCCGACCACGCGGCCCTGGTGGTCGGTGATCGGCGCGGCCGAGCAGGTGAGAAAGTGGTTGGCGGCGAGGAAGTGCTGGTCCGCGTGCACCAGGGCCGGCGCCTTTTCGACGATGGCGGTGCCGATCGCATTCGTGCCGCGGCGCTCCTCCGACCAGGCCACGCCCGGGGTCAGCGCCACGCGGTTGGCCTTCTCGAGGAAGTCGGCGTCGCCCAGCGAATGGACGATGACGCCCTGGGCATCCGTCAGCAGCACCATATTATGGGTGTTGACGATCTGCTGGTAGAGCGTCTCCATGGCCGGCGCCGCATGGGTATGCAGCAAGCGGTTCTGCTCGACCAGCAGCGACAGGTCGTTGCGCGCCAGCGGATTGAAGTCGGGCCGGGCGCCGGGACACAGGCCATAGCCTTCCGAGCGCCGGTGCGAAGTTTCGATCATGGCCGTCGCCTCCCCATTCCAGCCGAGGCTAGGTGCGGGCGCGCCTGCGCCGCCCAGCCGTGAAGCAGAGTCCCGATGCATCATTCCATGTCTCCTTGGTGGCCCTGGCCGCGGCTCTCGTACTGGAAATTGACTGTCCCATAATGTAGCACCTGTCCCGCAAGTGAACAATCGATCGCCCCTGCGGCCCAGTCATCACTGCTTAAGCAAGGTCGATGCCAGTGGCTTTGCAATGATCACCAAAAACCACTTGCGGACTGCCGTGGGGGGCCGCTATAATTCGCCTCCTGCTGAAAACGACAACGAAATCAAGTAGTTGCGTTGACAGACAGGAACCGCGGAAAACGCGGCGCACGCAAGAAAAGAAGTTGACGAGAAACGCGAAACACTGCATAATCTCTCTTCTCTGCTGCTGACGAACAAAACGATTCGTCAGAACAAGCAGCAAGGCAGTACCGAATAAGTTCTTTAAAAATTAACAGTCGATAAGTGTGGGCGTTTGATGAAGGTGCCAGTGACTTCGGTCACTGATTACTTAAATTATCAAATGTTCACAAAAGTATTAAGCGTTGTCTCAGCAATGAGATAACGGTCAGTATCTTGAGTGAGCGACCCGCTTAGCAATAAGCGGTGGCAGCAATGCCAACAAACAGAGATTAAACTGAAGAGTTTGATCCTGGCTCAGATTGAACGCTGGCGGCATGCTTTACACATGCAAGTCGAACGGCAGCGCGGGGCAACCTGGCGGCGAGTGGCGAACGGGTGAGTAATATATCGGAACGTACCCAAGAGTGGGGGATAACGTAGCGAAAGTTACGCTAATACCGCATACGATCTAAGGATGAAAGTGGGGGATCGCAAGACCTCATGCTCCTGGAGCGGCCGATATCTGATTAGCTAGTTGGTAGGGTAAAGGCCTACCAAGGCTACGATCAGTAGCTGGTCTGAGAGGACGACCAGCCACACTGGAACTGAGACACGGTCCAGACTCCTACGGGAGGCAGCAGTGGGGAATTTTGGACAATGGGCGCAAGCCTGATCCAGCAATGCCGCGTGAGTGAAGAAGGCCTTCGGGTTGTAAAGCTCTTTTGTCAGGGAAGAAACGGTGGGAGCTAATATCTCCTACTAATGACGGTACCTGAAGAATAAGCACCGGCTAACTACGTGCCAGCAGCCGCGGTAATACGTAGGGTGCAAGCGTTAATCGGAATTACTGGGCGTAAAGCGTGCGCAGGCGGTTTTGTAAGTCTGTCGTGAAAGCCCCGGGCTCAACCTGGGAATTGCGATGGAGACTGCAAGGCTTGAATCTGGCAGAGGGGGGTAGAATTCCACGTGTAGCAGTGAAATGCGTAGAGATGTGGAGGAACACCGATGGCGAAGGCAGCCCCCTGGGTCAAGATTGACGCTCATGCACGAAAGCGTGGGGAGCAAACAGGATTAGATACCCTGGTAGTCCACGCCCTAAACGATGTCTACTAGTTGTCGGGTTTTAATTAACTTGGTAACGCAGCTAACGCGTGAAGTAGACCGCCTGGGGAGTACGGTCGCAAGATTAAAACTCAAAGGAATTGACGGGGACCCGCACAAGCGGTGGATGATGTGGATTAATTCGATGCAACGCGAAAAACCTTACCTACCCTTGACATGTACGGAAGCCACGAGAGATCGAGATGTGCTCGAAAGAGAACCGTAACACAGGTGCTGCATGGCTGTCGTCAGCTCGTGTCGTGAGATGTTGGGTTAAGTCCCGCAACGAGCGCAACCCTTGTCATTAGTTGCTACATTTAGTTGAGCACTCTAATGAGACTGCCGGTGACAAACCGGAGGAAGGTGGGGATGACGTCAAGTCCTCATGGCCCTTATGGGTAGGGCTTCACACGTCATACAATGGTACATACAGAGGGCCGCCAACCCGCGAGGGGGAGCTAATCCCAGAAAGTGTATCGTAGTCCGGATCGCAGTCTGCAACTCGACTGCGTGAAGTTGGAATCGCTAGTAATCGCGGATCAGCATGTCGCGGTGAATACGTTCCCGGGTCTTGTACACACCGCCCGTCACACCATGGGAGCGGGTTTTACCAGAAGTAGGTAGCTTAACCGCAAGGGGGGCGCTTACCACGGTAGGATTCGTGACTGGGGTGAAGTCGTAACAAGGTAGCCGTATCGGAAGGTGCGGCTGGATCACCTCCTTTCTAGAGTAGCACCGGAGTCGAAAGTCTCATCATCAAACGTCCACACTTATCGACTGTTGAACAAAGAACACAGTTTCGGGGCTGTAGCTCAGCTGGTTAGAGCACCGTGTTGATAACGCGGGGGTCGTTGGTTCGAGTCCAACCAGCCCTACCAGTCATACCCATGGGGGATTAGCTCAGCTGGGAGAGCACCTGCTTTGCAAGCAGGGGGTCGTCGGTTCGATCCCGTCATCCTCCACCATTAAAGTTCAAACGTAAGTCAGCCAGTTTCTGGTTGAGATTTAGGTTTGAGTCTTTTCGAGATTAACTGTTGTTCTGTTCTTTAACAATCTGGAAGAAGTAAAGTTTTATTGAGTACGCACGACAGTGCGTGCTCTGGGTAGTAACAAATCAACAAACATGCAACAAGCTGTACTCTTATTCTTATAAACGCTTCCTGGTTAGTCGCCAGAAGCTAACGTTATAGGGACAAGCGAATAAGTGCACATGGTGGATGCCTTGGCGATTACAGGCGATGAAGGACGTAGTAGCTTGCGATAAGCTGCGGGGAGCGAGCAAACACGCTTTGATCCGCAGATTTCCGAATGGGGAAACCCGGCCTTTTAGGTCATTGCATACTGAATACATAGGTATGCAAAGCGAACGCGGCGAACTGAAACATCTAAGTAGCTGCAGGAAAAGAAATCAACCGAGATTCCCAAAGTAGTGGCGAGCGAAATGGGAAGAGCCTGTACGTGATAGTCGATCGGATAGTGGAACAACCTGGAAATGTTGGCCATAGAGGGTGATAGCCCCTTACACGAAATCTGAACGGTGATACTAAGCGTACGACAAGTAGGGCGGGACACGAGAAATCCTGTCTGAACATGGGGGGACCATCCTCCAAGGCTAAATACTCGTAATCGACCGATAGTGAACCAGTACCGTGAGGGAAAGGCGAAAAGAACCCCGGGAGGGGAGTGAAATAGATCCTGAAACCGTGTGCATACAAACAGTCGGAGCGGACTTGTTCCGTGACGGCGTACCTTTTGTATAATGGGTCAGCGACTTACATTCAGTGGCGAGGTTAACCGAATAGGGGAGCCGTAGAGAAATCGAGTCCGAACAGGGCGACAGTCGCTGGGTGTAGACCCGAAACCAAGTGATCTACCCATGGCCAGGATGAAGGTGCGGTAACACGCCCTGGAGGTCCGAACCCACTAATGTTGAAAAATTAGGGGATGAGCTGTGGGTAGGGGTGAAAGGCTAAACAAACTTGGAAATAGCTGGTTCTCTCCGAAAACTATTTAGGTAGTGCCTCAAGTATCACCATCGGGGGTAGAGCACTGTTATGGCTAGGGGGTCATTGCGACTTACCAAACCATTGCAAACTCCGAATACCGATGAGTGCGAGCTTGGGAGACAGACGTCGGGTGCTAACGTCCGGCGTCAAGAGGGAAACAACCCAGACCGCCAGCTAAGGTCCCAAAGATTGGCTAAGTGGAAAACGAAGTGGGAAGGCTAAAACAGTCAGGATGTTGGCTTAGAAGCAGCCATCATTTAAAGAAAGCGTAATAGCTCACTGATCGAGTCGTCCTGCGCGGAAGATGTAACGGGGCTAAGCCAGTCACCGAAGCTGCGGATATTTCCTTTATTGCGATATGGTAGGAGAGCGTTCTGTAAGCCTGCGAAGGTGTCTTGTGAAGGATGCTGGAGGTATCAGAAGTGCGAATGCTGACATGAGTAGCGATAATGGGGGTGAAAAGCCTCCACGCCGTAAGCCCAAGGTTTCCTGTTCAACGTTCATCGGAGCAGGGTGAGTCGGCCCCTAAGGCGAGGCAGAGATGCGTAGCTGATGGGAAGCAGGTTAATATTCCTGCACCGTCGTATGATGCGATGGGGGGACGGATCGCGGAAGGTTGTCTGACTGTTGGAATAGTCAGTTTCTGCTTCATAGAAGGCACTTAGGCAAATCCGGGTGCGTAATTCAAGGGAGTGGGACGAGCGGCTTTATGCTGCGAAGCAATCGGAAGTGGTTCCAAGAAAAGCCTCTAAGCTTCAGTCATACGAGACCGTACCGCAAACCGACACAGGTGGGCGAGATGAGTATTCTAAGGCGCTTGAGAGAACTCGGGAGAAGGAACTCGGCAAATTGGTACCGTAACTTCGGGAAAAGGTACGCCCCGGTAGCTTGACCACTTTACTGTGGAAGGGCGAAAGGGTTGCAATAAACTGGTGGCTGCGACTGTTTAATAAAAACACAGCACTCTGCAAACACGAAAGTGGACGTATAGGGTGTGACGCCTGCCCGGTGCTGGAAGATTAAATGATGGGGTGCAAGCTCTTGATTGAAGTCCCAGTAAACGGCGGCCGTAACTATAACGGTCCTAAGGTAGCGAAATTCCTTGTCGGGTAAGTTCCGACCTGCACGAATGGCGTAACGATGGCCACACTGTCTCCTCCCGAGACTCAGCGAAGTTGAAATGTTTGTGATGATGCAATCTACCCGCGGCTAGACGGAAAGACCCCATGAACCTTTACTGTAGCTTTGCATTGGACTTTGAACCAATCTGTGTAGGATAGGTGGGAGGCTTTGAAGCGGGGACGCCAGTTCTCGTGGAGCCATCCTTGAAATACCACCCTGGTTTGTTTGAGGTTCTAACCTTGGTCCGTTATCCGGATCGGGGACAGTGCATGGTAGGCAGTTTGACTGGGGCGGTCTCCTCCTAAAGTGTAACGGAGGAGTTCGAAGGTACGCTAATTACGGTCGGACATCGTGATGATAGTGCAATGGCATAAGCGTGCTTAACTGCGAGACCGACAAGTCGAGCAGGTACGAAAGTAGGACATAGTGATCCGGTGGTTCTGTATGGAAGGGCCATCGCTCAACGGATAAAAGGTACTCTGGGGATAACAGGCTGATTCCTCCCAAGAGTTCATATCGACGGGGGAGTTTGGCACCTCGATGTCGGCTCATCACATCCTGGGGCTGTAGCCGGTCCCAAGGGTATGGCTGTTCGCCATTTAAAGTGGTACGTGAGCTGGGTTTAAAACGTCGTGAGACAGTTTGGTCCCTATCTGCCGTGGGCGTTGGAAATTTGAAGGGGGCTGCTCCTAGTACGAGAGGACCGGAGTGGACGAACCTCTGGTGTACCGGTTGTCACGCCAGTGGCATTGCCGGGTAGCTAAGTTCGGAAGAGATAACCGCTGAAAGCATCTAAGCGGGAAACTTGCCTTGAGATGAGATTTCCCGGAGCCTTGAGCTCCTTGAAGGGTCGTTCGAGACCAGGACGTTGATAGGCTGGGTGTGGAAGTGCAGTAATGCATTAAGCTAACCAGTACTAATTGCCCGTACGGCTTGTCCCTATAACCTTAGCAGGTTATAAAAATGAGAATACAGTGTGCTGTTTGTTGACCACACTACCTAATAAGACCTACTTCTTCCAGATTCAGAGCCGCGTTCCACTAGGAACGAGGCTCGTACAAGTTATGCCTGATGACCATAGCAAGTCGGTCCCACCCCTTCCCATCCCGAACAGGACCGTGAAACGACTTTGCGCCGATGATAGTGCTGCAACCAGTGTGAAAGTAGGTTATCGTCAGGCTAGTTATAAAGAAAAAACCCGCTCAGTGATCTGAGCGGGTTTTTTTTCGTCTCCAGTACAATAAGCGGATGCGCATCCTCATCGTCGAAGACCATCCCGACATCCTGGCTAACCTGTACGGCTTCCTCGAGCCGAAGGGACATGTCCTCGATGCCGCCCGCAATGGCTACGCGGCCCTGGCGCTCGCTTCGGAAAACGACTACGACGTCATCGTGCTCGACATCGGCCTGCCCGGCCTGAATGGCCTGGAGTTGTGCCAGAAGCTGCGCGGCGAACTGTCGCTGGCGACGCCGGTGCTGATGCTGACCGCGCGCGACAGCCTGAGCCGACAAGGTGGCCGGCTTCGACAGCGGCGCCGACGATTACCTGGTCAAGCCCTTCTCGCTGGTCGAACTCGACGTGCGCCTGAAAGCGCTGGTGCGCCGCTCGGAAGGCAGGAGCGCGGCCAGCAACAAACTGCGCTTCGGCGAGCTGGTGTTCGACCCCGATATCCAGCAGGCCAGCCGCGACGAACCAGCCGGTCAACCTGACCCGCACCGGCTACATCCTGCTGCACGCCCTGTTGAAAGCGGCGCCGCGCATCGTCTCGCGCGAAACCCTGGAGCAGGCCGTGTGGGGCGAGGACCGTCCCGACAGCGATGCGCTGCGCACCCATATCCACGCGCTGCGCCAGGCGCTCGACAAGCCTTTCGCCTACCCCATGCTGCTCACCGTTCCCGGTGCCGGCTACCGCCTGGCGCTCCCCGATGCGTCCTAGCGATTCCCTGCGCCGGCGCATCGTCGTCGTCTTTGTCTCCTTCGGCATCGTCTTGTCGCTGTTCTTTGCCGTGATCGCGGCGGTGGCGGTCGAAGGCATCGAGATGCACCTGGTCGACAACCGCCTGACCGAGGTCGCGAAGTGGGCGCTGCCGCGCCAGGCCGCCGGCCTCGCGGTCGACCTGCCGGCCGGACTGCGCTTCCACCGCGGCGACGCCATCCCGCTGCTCGCTGCGCGGCTTGCCGGAAGGCGTGAGCGACGTCGACGTCGACGGCGTCGGGCTGCACGTGCTGTCCGGGCGTGGATGCCGCCGGCGCCTATGCCGTGGTCGACCACGAAAGCGATTACGAGAAGGTCGAGCTGGTCGTGTATTCGATGTTCACCGTCTTTTTCCTCGGCTTCCTGCTGCTCGCCGCCGCCCTGGGCAGCTTCGTCGCGCGCCGCGTCGTCAATCCGATCAGCGAACTGGCCGTCGCCGTGGCGCGCGGCCGCTCGCCCTTGCCGCTGCAGGAACGCAAGGACGAACTCGGCATCCTGGCGCGCGCACTCGAGGCGCATACCACCGAATTGCGCGCCTTCCTCGACCGCGAGCGCTTCTTCACGGGCGACGTCAGCCATGAACTGCGCAGCCCGCTGACCGTGATCATGGGCGCGGCCGAGATCCTGATGACCAATTCCACGGACGAGGCGACCCGGGCGCCGGCCGAACGCATCTACCGCGCCGCGCACGAGGCGGCCGAATGCGTCACCGTCCTGCTGCTGCTGGCGCGCTCGCCCGAGCTGGGCCGCTTGCCGGCCGTCGCGGTCGATGCCATCGCCGCGCGCGAAGTCGAGCGTTACCGGGCCCTGGTCGACGGCAAGCGCGTCACGCTGGACTACCTGGGCGGCCCCGGCTTTGCGCGTCCAGGCGCCGGCCGAACTGTGCGCCGCCGCCATCGGCAACCTGGTGCGCAATGCCTGCCAGTACACGGAGCAGGGCAGCATCACGGTCGCGCTGACCCCCGGGCGCGTGGTGGTCGAGGATACCGGCCCCGGCTTGCCCGCAGCCGTGCGCGAAACCCTGGCACGCTCCGGCGCCGGCGCCGGCGCGATACCGTCGCGCGGCTCCAACGGCACCGGACTCGGCTTGTCGCTGGTGCTGCGCATCTGCGAATACCTGGGCGCCTCGCTCGGCTACGAGGAGCGCCTCGGCGGCGGCAGCCGCTTCACCATCGATTTCGGCGTTGATTTCACGCATTCTTAACGTCCGGCTGACCTGGGCAATGACACGCCGCACGGCTATCCTCGATGCATGCCGTGGCCAACTCCGGCTGCGCAGCTTCGATTGGACGCCAGTTGGACAAATTCTTCGCACGGCGCATCAGCGCCCCCATCCTCACCCTCGCCGTGGCCCTGCTGCTGGCCTCGGCCGGCAACCTCACCTTCTGGTCGACGCTGACCCGGGCCGCCGGCGGCCTGAGCTTTCCAGAGCCTGCCGCTGCTCGCCGGCGCCTTTCTCATCATCGTCCTGTTTTTCAATGCCTGCCTGACCCTCGCCAGTTTTCGCTTCGTCGCCAAGCCGGTCCTGATCGTGCTGCTCCTCGCCGCCGCGAGCGCCAGCTATTTCATCGCCCAATACGGCATCGTGATCGACAAGGCCATGATCCAGAACGTGTTCGAGACCGACGTGCGCGAGGCGACCGAGTTGTTCAGCTGGAACATGGTCGTCACCGTCGGCCTGCTCGGCGTGCTGCCCTCGTACCTGATCGTGCGTGCGAACATCGGCTTTCCGCAGGGCGTGCGCGGCCTGCTCACGCGCGCAGGGATTGCCGGCGGTTCGCTGCTGCTGGCCGTGCTGTTGCTGGTCATCTTCTTCAAGAGCCTGGCGCCGGCCGTGCGCGAACACCGCGAACTGCGCTTCCTGCTCACGCCCACCAACACGATCCAGGCGCTGAACGGCTACCTGGGCGCCAAGTGGAGCACCCCGGTGGTGGTGGCGCCGCTCGGACGCGATGCGATGAAGGGCCCGAGCTGGGCCGGTCACAAGCGCCGGACGGTGACGATCCTCGTGGTCGGCGAAACGGCGCGCGCGATGAATTTCTCGCTGAACGGCTACAAACGCGACACCAATCCCTTGCTGGCACGCCAAGCTGGCCTGATCAATTTCTCGCAAGTGTCGTCGTGCGGCACCGCGACCGCCGTCTCCGTCCCCTGCGTGTTTTCCGCGCTGGGACGCGAGCACTATTCGGAAAACAAGGCGGTCAGCCAGGAAGGGCTGCTCGACGTCCTGACCCATGCCGGGTTCCAGGTCAACTGGCGCGACAATAATTCGGGCTGCAAGGGCGTCTGCGCGCGGGTCGGCTTCGAAGACCTGTCGAAGGCCACGCCCAGGCGATCCGTTCTGCCAGGGCGACGAATGCTATGACGAGCGCCTGCTGGCCGGCCTGCCGGAGCTGATTCGCAAGAGCAAGGGCGACCTGGTCGTCGTGCTGCACCAGAAGGGCAGCCATGGCCCGGCCTATGCGCGCCGCTATCCGGCCGCTTTCGGGCGCTTCGGCCCGGTCTGCAATACGAACGATTTCGAAAAGTGCTCGCGCGAATCGATCGAGGCGGCCTACGACAACACCATCCTCTACACCGATTATTTCTTGAGCAAGACGATCGACCTGCTGCGCCAGACCGCCTCGGACGAAGGCATCGACACTGCGATGCTGTATTTTTCCGACCACGGCGAATCGCTGGGCGAAAAGAATATGTACCTGCACGGCGCGCCCTACATGTTCGCCCCCAGCGAACAGACCCACGTGCCGATGATGCTGTGGATGTCGGAAGGCTACAGCGAGCGCTTCCGCATCGACCGCACCTGCCTGATGGCGCGCCGCGACCAGCCGATGTCGCACGATAACGTGTTTCACTCGGTGCTCGGCATGCTCGACGTGAACACGGCGGTACTGAATCCGAAACTGGACTTGTTCCGCGCCTGCACCCGGGGCGCCTGATGACTGCGCGCCACCACCGACACCGCACCAAAGCTGCTCGGCAAGCGCCAGATCCTGATCCTGTGCGCCTGGCTATGCGTGACCGGCCTGGTCATCCTCTGGATCGGGCGCGCCACCAACATCGACCTGATGCTGGCCGACGCCGTCTACGATACCGCCACCGGCACCTTCCCCTGGCGCAATGCCTGGCTGACCGACACCTTCAGCCACGTCATCCTGAAAGGCCTGCTGACCCTGGCGGCGGCCTGCTTCATCCTGGCCGCCGTCTTCGACCTGTGGCGTCCACGTCCAGGGCGCAACGCCCTCGACCGCCTGCGCCTGCGCGTGGTCGGCCTGTCCGCGGTGCTGGTGCCGCTGGTGATCAGCATGCTCAAGCACGCGAGCGTGACGCACTGTCCCTGGGACCTGGCGCGCTATGGCGGCGACGAACCCTATCTGCGCCTGTTCGATGCCTTGCCGCTGGGCGTGCCCGCCGGCCATTGCCTGCCGGCCGGACATGCATCGAGCTGCGCTGTGGCTGGTGGCGCTCTGCGTCTACTGGCTGCCGGCCCGGCCTGGCGCCGCGCGGCGCGCGGCGCTGCTGGCGCTGCTGCTCGGCGGCCTGGTCGGCTGGATGCAGCAACTGCGCGGCGCCCATTTCCTGACCCATACGCTGTGGTCGATCTGGATCGCCTGCGCCGTCGTGCTGGCGATCGTCGCCGTCCTGCAGTGGCGGCCCCTGCGCAGGGAAGCGGCGGCGCACGATTACCTGGCCGAACAGCTCGAAGACGCCGGCTGATTGCTTTAGCGCAGGGCGTAAATTTTTCCAGACGGCAAACTTTCCAGCTTATCCAAGCCTGGAGACCACGATGTTTGCCGTGTCCGATTCAAACCTGAACGACAAGCTGGCCGCTCCCTTGAACGCCATCGTCTCGCGCCACCGCGCCTCGCTCATGCCCATGCTGGGCGGCAGCGGCGCCAGCGCACGCGCGGCCCTGTCGAATGACGAGGCGGTGCGCAAGGTCGCCGTATTCTGCTATCCGCTGCTTCCCGGCATCCTGCGGCTGGCGGTCAAGGAACACACCTTCGTCGACTTCGTGATGAACAACCGCGAAAAGCTGCTGGCGCGCCTGACCGCCGAGACGGCCCCGGCCGCCTAGGACAGCTGCTGGGCCACCGGCTCGGCTTCCTTGGCGACGGCACGGCCGCGGCTGATGCTGTCGCCGTCCTTGCGGCGCAGGCGCCAGAAGATCGCCGTCGACACGATCGTCATGGCCGCCAGCGCCAGGAAGGCGTGGTGCAGGGCGCCGGTCACCAGCACCTGGTTGGTTTGCGGCACGCGCCCGAGGAACCAGGCGGTCACCAGCGAACCGGCCGCCAGGCCAAAACTCATCGACAATTGCTGGAGCGAGCTCGAGATCGTGCTCGCCATGCTGGTGTCGCCGGCCTCGATGTCGGCATAGGCCAGCGTGTTCATGCTGGAAAACTGCAGCGAATTGAAAAAGCCCTGCATCAGGCTGATGCAGACGATCGCCGCCAGCGGCGTGTCGTGTCCCACCATCCCGTACAGGCCGATCGTCAGCCCGATGCACAGGGTATTGGCCACCAGCACTTGCCGGTAGCCGAAACGCGCCAGCACTTTCGGTGCGATCAGTTTCATGCCCATCGCCGCGGCGGCCGACGGCATCATCAGCAGGCCCGACTGCCAGGCCGGCAAGCCCAGGCCGAGCTGGTACAGCAGCGGCAGCAGGAAGGGCAGGCCGCCCACGCCCAGGCGCGTCACGAAACCGCCGACCACCGAAATGCGGAAGGTGCGCACCTTCAGCAGGGTCAGGCGCAGCAGCGGGAACTTGATGCGG
Organism: uncultured beta proteobacterium; assembly: GCA_963729765.1. GTDB lineage: Bacteria > Pseudomonadota > Gammaproteobacteria > Burkholderiales > Burkholderiaceae_D > Telluria. The sequence goes on from CAVSPL010000003.1 coordinate 44,782, forward strand.
CTGGCATGCAGGACATAGCCTGCGAGCAGGCCGATCGACAGCGCCAGCATCAGCGCCATCGCGCCGCCGCTCAGGGTGTGCTCGCCGAAGATTTCCAGCAGCCAGGACAGGATCGCGGTGCCGGAACTGAACAGGATCAGGCCGAACACGTCGAGCGGACGGCGCTCGTCGCCATGGTAGTCGGGCATGTGGCGCCAGACCAGGTACATGGCAATCAGGCCGAACGGCACGTTGATGAAAAAGATCGCGCGCCACGAGGTCCAGTGCACGATCAGGCCGCCGACGGTCGGGCCCAGCAGCGGGCCGATCAGGGCCGGGATGATGACGAAGTTCATCGCCCCCAGCAGTTCCGATTTCGGGAAGGTGCGCACGATGGCCAGGCGCCCGACCGGCATCATCATCGCGCCGCCCAGCCCCTGCAGCAGGCGCGCGGCCGTCATCATCGAGGCGTTCGGCGCCAGGCCGCACAGCACCGACGCGAACGTAAAAATGCCGATCGCGATCAGGAAGACGCGGCGCGTACCGAAACGGTCGGCCATCCAGCCGCTGACGGGAATGCCGACGGCAAGGCCCAGGATATAGCTGGTGACGACCGATTTCAGGCTCAGCGGCGTGACCCCGAGACTGAGGGCGATGCTGGGAATGGCGGTGTTGACGACCGTGGCGTCGAGCTGCTCCATGAACAGGGCAGTGGCAACCAGCCAGGGCAAATAGGTCTTGACGGTGGAACTATCCAAACAGGCCTCATCCAGCGTTAAATTGACGCGCGCGGATGCGCATGCCTGCCTGGATTGTCACATAAATCATCCGGCGCCGATTTCAAGCGGGCGCGTCCATACGGCGCTTGCCGTTCAGAAATGGTAGCGCGCGCTCACGACCAGGAAATTGGCGCCGCTGTTCGGACGCTTGATGCTGGCGTTCGAGAAGTGCTGGAATTTCAGGCCGAAATCCCAATTAGTCGGTGTGACATAGCCAACGCCGATATGGTCGCCGAACTGGAAGGCGGTCGACAGCTGGTGGCCGTCGTTGTTGTACAGTTCCGAGAACAGGTTGGCGCCGATGCCGGCTTCGGCATACCAGCCGCGCTTGTCGTCGCGCTGGTAGCGCACGACCGGCGTGATATCCGATCACGGCCAGGTTCTGGTGGTCGCCCGGGTACGTTGCGGTAGGCCTTGCCGCGCCACCAGGAGGCGGACAGGTCCCAATAGCCTCCCAGGTGATGCCCGTTCGAGGCGAACCACTGGGCGTCCCAGTTCTTTTGCACGGCGATGCGCGCCATGCCGCACGTTCGGACCGGCGCCGAAGTCGAACGAGGCCGAGTCGACCCAGCCGTTATCGGCAGCGTTCGCCTGGCCCGCCAGCAGGGCCATGACGACGCCGAGCATGGCCCCGATCTTTTGAATAGAGAACATAATTGTTTTCCTAATGTTGAGCCAGTCATGCTGGCAGCATTTAATTATTGTACTAGTATCAACAAAAACGAGTCGTTACTGATCAAATCGTGCGAGGGAACCGTATGTCTAGTTCAGTTGTCGCATTCCTTGGCATTGGCCTGATGGGCCGTCCGATGGCTGCCCGTCTGGCCGCTGCCGGCTTTGCGCCCCGCGTCTGGAACCGCACTGGCGCCAAGGCGCAGGCGCTGGCCAGCCTGGGCGCGCTGCCCTGTGCGTCGGTGGCGCAGGCGGTGGACGGCGCGGCCATCGTGGTCTCGATGCTGGCGGACGGGGCGGCGGTGGGCGCGGCGATCGAGGCGGCGCTGCCCGCCATGGCGCCGGGCGCCTTGTGGATCGACATGAGTTCGACCCGCCACGACGAAGCGCTGGCGTTTCATGCGCGCCTGGCGGGGCAGGGCATGCGTTTCCTCGACGCGCCGGTGTCGGGCGGCGAGGCCGGCGCCGAGGCGGGCACGCTGGCCATCATGGCGGGCGGCAGCCTGCACGATTTCAAGCAAGCCGCGCCCCTGTTCGCCGTGCTCGGCAGCGCGCAGCTGGTCGGGCCGGGCGGCAGCGGGCAGGTTGCCAAGCTGTGCAATCAATTGATCGTCGGCGCCACCATCAACGTCGTGGCCGAAGCCTTGTTGCTGGCGCAGGCGGCCGGCGCCGATCCCGGCGGCGGTGCGCGAAGCGATCCGCGGCGGTTTCGCCGGCAGCCGCATCCTCGAGGTGCACGGCCAGCGCATGCTGGACCGCAATTTCGTGCCGGGCGGGCAGGTCAAAAGCCAATTGAAGGATTTGCGCAACGTGCTGGCGGCGGCGGGGGAGGCGGGGCTGGTGCTGCCGCTGACGGCGGCGGCGGCGCGCAGTTACGAGCTGATCGAGGGGGAGCTCGGCGGCGCGGACCACGCGGCGGCATTGCTGGCGCTGGAGCGGATCAATCCGGGGCAGCGGGTGGGGGATGGGCCGGACAAGTTGCCGTAATTGGCACGGTAGGAACGCGTGGCGTCAGGAGTCCACGCGTTCACGAGACGAACATCACGCCAGCGGCAACCCCGTCTCCACCAGCTTGACCCAATAACTCGCCCCGATCGGCAACAACTGGTCATTGAAATCATACGACCCGTTATGCAACTGGCACGGTCCCAGCCCATGCCCGCCCGCGCGGTGGTCGCCATCGCCATTGCCGATAAAGGCATAGCACCCCGGCTTCGCCTGCAGCATGAAGGCGAAATCCTCCGCGCCCATGGTCGGCTCGACGTCGAGTATTCACGTTCGCCGCGCCCACCACCGCGCGCATCGCCTCGACGGCGAAGGCGGTGCGCTCCGGATCGTTCACCAGCGGCGGATAATTGCGCTTGAAGCCGAAATCGACGCTGGCATTGAAGCCCGCCGCGATGCCGTTCGCCATCTCCGCCATGCGGCGCTCGATCAGGTCGAGCACGCCGGTCGAGAAGGTGCGCACGGTGCCGATCATCACGCGCCTCGTCGGGAATCACGTTGGTCGCGCTGCCCGCGTGGATCTGCGTGATCGACAGCACGGCCGTTTCCAGCGGATTCTTTTCGCGCGAAATGATCGTCTGCCAGGCTTGCGCGATCTGCACCGCCACCATCACCGGATCGATGCCGCGGTGCGGCTGCGCCGCGTGCGCGCCTTTGCCCTTCACCACGACGCGGAACTCGTTACTGGACGCCATCATCGGCCCCGGGATCACGCCGAAGCTGCCCGCCGGCAGGCCTGGCCAGTTATGCATGCCGTAGACCGCCTCCATCGGGAATTGCTCGAACAGGCCGTCTTCCATCATGCGGCGCGCGCCGGCGCCGCCTTCTTCGGCCGGCTGGAAAATCAGGTAGACGGTGCCGTCAAAGTTGCGATGACGCGACAAATAGTGCGCTGCGCCCAGCAACATCGCCGTATGACCGTCATGGCCGCATGCATGCATCTTGCCGGGGTGGCGCGACGCATGGTCAAATGTGTTGAGTTCCTGCATCGGCAGCGCATCCATGTCGGCGCGCAGGCCGATCGCGCGCGTCGACGGTGCCGTTCTTGACGATGCCGACCACGCCGGTTTTTCCGAGTCCGCGCACCACGGGAATGCCCCATTCTTCGAGGCGCGCGGCGACGACGTCGGCGGTGCGTTGTTCTTCGTAGCAGAGTTCCGGATGGGCGTGCAGGTCGCGCCGGATGGCTTCCAGTTCGGTCTGGAATGAGAGGATAGGTTCCACGAGTCTCATCTTGTTCTCCCTGTTTGCATGGACAGTCATGCAAGTGTCTGTGAACCATTGTAGCCCGCCTCAACATGGGAAATACAGTGGCCACGAGGCGCGAATCAGCTAAAGTATTGGTTTATCGACGTTTTTCCCGAGAATTGAACCTGATGTCCATCACCCAAGTCCGCGCCGCCTGCCCCCACGATTGCCCCGATACCTGTGCCTTGCTCGTCACCGTCGAAGACGGCGTCGCGACCGAAGTGCGGGGCGATCCGGAGCATCCGACCACGGCCGGCGTGCTGTGCACGAAGGTGGCGCGCTACGTCGAACGGACGTATTCGCCGGACCGCATCCTGTACCCGATGCGCCGCGTCGGCAAGAAGGGAGAAGGAAAATTCGAGCGCATCAGCTGGGACGCTGCGCTGACCGAAATCGCCGCGCGCTTGAAGCCGATCGCCGCGCGCGATCCGGAAGCCATCCTGCCCTACAGCTATTGCGGCACCATGGGCCTGGTGCAGGGCGAAGCGATGTCGATGCGCTTCTTTAACAAGCTCGGCGCTTCGCTGCTGGACCGCACCATCTGCGCCACCGCCGGTTTTACCGGCTACAAATACACGGTCGGCGCCTCGATCGGCACCGACATGGAGCAGTTCCAGGATGCGAAACTGATCATCATCTGGGGCGGCAACCCGATCGCCTCGAACCTGCACTTCTGGATGCGCGCCCAGGAAGCCAAGCGCCGCGGCGCCAAGCTGATCGCGATCGATCCCTACCGCTCGCTGACGGCCGAAAAGTGTCATCAGCACATCGCGCTGCTGCCGGGCACCGACGCCGCGTTCGCGCTGGGCCTGATGCACGTGCTGATCAAGGAAGACCTGCTCGACCACGACTACATCGCCGACCACACGCTCGGCTTCGAGGCGCTGAAGGAACGCGCGCTGGAATGGACGCCGGAGCGCACCGCCGAGACCTGCGGCGTCACGGCGCAGGAAATCGTCGACCTGGCGCGCCTGTACGGCGGCATGGCGCAACGCGGCGAGCCGGTCGCGATCCGCTGCAACTACGGCGTGCAGCGTGCGCGCGGCGGCGGCATGGCGGTGCGCAACATGGCCTGCCTGCCGGCGCTGGTCGGCGCCTGGCGCCATGCGGCGGGCGGCATCCAGTTGTCGACCTCGGGTTCCTTCCCGGCCAATCGCAGCCGCGCTGCAGCGCCCCGATTTGCTGGCCGGGCGCACCCCGCGCACGATCAACATGACGACCATCGGCGACGATTTACTCAAACCCGCGTCGCCCGAATTCGGCCCGCAAGTCGAAGCGGTGATCGTCTACAACGCCAATCCGCTGGCGATCGCCCCCGATTCGGCCAAGGTGCAGCAAGGCTTCGAGCGCGAGGACTTGTTCACCGTGGTGCTGGAACAGTTCCAGACCGACAGCGCGGATTACGCCGACATCCTGCTGCCGGCCACGACCCAGCTCGAACACGTCGATGCGCACCTGGCCTATGGCCACCTGTACATGATGGCGAATAACGCGGCGATAGCGCCGATGGGCGAAGCCAAGCCGAACAGCGAGATTTTCCGGCTGCTGGCCGCGCGCATGGGGTTCACGGATCCCTGCTTCGCCGAATCCGACGACGAACTGGCCGCGCAAGCCTTCGACAAGACGCATACCCGCGCGATCCACTTCGACTGGGAGTCGCTGAAACAAAAGGGCTGGCAAAAACTGAACATGCCGGACGCGCCCTTTGCCGACGGCGGTTTCCCCACGCCCTCGGGCAAATGCGAGTTTTATTCGGCCACGATGGCCAAGGACGGCCTCGATCCCGCTGCCTGCCTATATCGCGCCCTACGAATCGGCGGCATCGAATCCGGCGTTGGCAAAGCGCTATCCGCTGGCGATGATTTCTCCGCCGGCGCGGAACTTCCTGAATTCGACCTTTGTCAATGTACAGAGCCTACGTGCAACCGAGGGCGAGCCGCACCTCGACATCCACCCGGACGACGCCGCCGCGCGCGGCATCGTTCACGGTGACATGGCGCGTATTTTCAACGACCGCGGCTCGTTTGTCGCCAAGGCGCGCGTCACCGAGAAAGCGCGCACCGGGCCTCGTGGTGGGCTTGTCGATCTGGTGGAAGAAACTTTCCAAGGATGGCAAGAACGCCAATGAAGTGACCAGCCAGCGCCTGACCGACATGGGTCGGGCGCCCACTTTCTACGACACCCTGGTGCAGGTCGAAAAAGCCTCGCCACATCCCGGACATGAAAACTCCCTCCCCTAAACTCCCCCGTTTGTTCCGGCGCGCGCTCGTCACGGGCGCCGCCGTTTCCTTGCTTGCCAGTTGTTCTACTCTGAATTACTACACCCAGGCCGCCCAGGGCCAGCTCTCCCTCCTCTCCGACGCACGACCCATCGACGACTGGCTGGCCGACCCGGCCACCAACACCTCGCTGCGCCACCGCCTGGAATCGGCGCGCCAGATCCGCCGCTTCGCGGTCCAGGAGATGGGCCTGCCCGACAACGACAGCTATAAAAACTACGCCGCGCTGAAGCGCCAGTACGTGCTGTGGAACGTGGTCGCCACGCCGGAGCTGTCCCTGAAACCCCTGCAGTGGTGCTTCCCGGTGGCCGGCTGCGTCAACTACCGCGGCTACTACAGCAAGGACGAAGCCCAGGCCTATGCCAGGCAGCTGCGCGCCGACGGGAACGACGTCGAAGTGGGCGGCGTGAGCGCCTATTCCACCCTCGGCTGGTTCAGCGATCCGCTGATCTCGACCTTCATCAATTATCCCGACGCGGAACTGGCGCGCCTGATCTTCCACGAACTGGCGCACCAGGTGACGTATGTGCCGGGCGACTCGCGCTTCAACGAGTCCTTCGCCAGCGCGGTGGAAGAGGAGGGCGTCGAGCTGTGGCTGGAACGCTTCGGCAACCCGGCGATGCGCGAAGGCTATTGCGCGCTACACGGTGCGGCGCAAGGATTTCCTGGCGCTGCTGCTGAAGTACCGGAAGGAGCTCGAACGCACCTATGCCGCGATCGTCCCCGACGAAACCAAGCGCATCGCCAAGGCGCGCCTGTTCATCGCGCTGAAGGAGGAGTACCAGGTCCTGAAAGCCAACTGGGGCGGCTATGCCGGCTACGACCGCTTCTTTGCCGAGCCGCTCTCGAACGCCCACCTGGCCTCGATCGCCACCTATACCGACTACGTGCCGGCCTTCCGCGCCATGCTGCGCGGCGAGAAGAATTTCGGCGCGTTTTACCGCAAGGTGGACCGCCTGGCGAAAATGGACAAGACCGCGCGCCGCATGCACTGCGCATGATCGACGTCGGCACGGCGCCGGCGACCTTCATGGTGCAGCGCACCAATGGGCCGCCATGCCGTAGAGTGCACGTTCCAATCGCGCCAAAAGCGCTTGCTTATGCGGGCGCTGCCCGATAGCATCACATTCAATAGCAAACGCATAATGCAGCCATGCGCGCCATTCAAAAGTGTGAATGGCAGCACGGACGATAACGATCCTATTGAGACAGAGGCGTGTGATGGACAAAATTTGGCTGAAGTCGTATCCCCCAGGCGTACCCGCGGAGATCAATCCCGACCAGTACACCTCGCTCGTGCACCTGCTGGAGGAATCGTTCCAGAAGTACGCGCAGAACAACGCGTACGTCTGCATGGACAAGTTCCTGACCTATGCCGAACTCGACGAGTACTCGAAGCGCCTGGCCGGCTGGCTGCAAAGCCGCGGCATGGCCAAGGGTGCGCGCGTGGCGGTCATGATGCCCAACGTCCTCCAGTACCCGATCGCGATCGCGGCCATCCTGCGTGCCGGCTACACCGTCGTCAACGTCAATCCCGCTCTACACCCCGCGCGAACTCGAGCACCAGCTGAAGGACTCGGGCGCGGAAGCGATCATCGTGCTCGAGAACTTCGCGCACACGGTCGAGCAGGTGCTGAAAAACACGCAAGTGCGTCACGTGGTCGTGGCCAGCATGGGCGAGCTGCTCGGCGGCGCCAAGGGCATGCTGGTCAACTTCGTCGTGCGCAACGTGAAAAAGATGGTGCCCGACTTCGCGCTGCCGAACATGGTGCGCTTCAAGGATGCGCTGGCGCAGGGCGGCAAGATGCCGTTCACGAAGCCGACGTTGACCTCGTCGGACGTCGCCTTCCTGCAGTACACCGGCGGCACCACGGGCGTCTCGAAGGGCGCCACGCTCACCCACCGCAACGTGATCGCCAACGTGCTGCAGGCCGAAGCCTGGGCCGAACCGGCCAACTCGCAGCCGCCGCACGTCGAGTTCCAGACCATCGTCTGCGCGCTGCCGCTGTACCACATCTTCGCGCTGACGGCCTGCGCCCTGTGGGGCATGCGCGCCGGCGCCCTGAACATCCTGATCCCGAACCCGCGCGACATCCCGGGCTTCATCAAGGAGCTGGGCAAGTACAAGGTCACCATGCTGCCGGCGGTGAACACGCTGTACAACGCGCTGGTCAACCATCCCGATTTCGCCAAGCTCGATTTCTCGCACCTGAAAACGGCCAACGGCGGCGGCATGGCCGTGCAAAAGGCGGTCAACGACAAGTGGAAGCAGGCCACCGGCAAGAGCATCATCGAGGGTTACGGCCTGTCGGAAACCTCGCCGGTCGCGACCTGCAACCGCTCGGACGAAACCGGTTTCACCGGCAGCATCGGCCTGCCGGTGCCGTCGACCGACATCGCCATCCTGGACGACGACGGCAAGCCGGTCGCGCTCGGCCAGCCCGGCGAGATCGCGATCCGCGGCCCGCAGGTGATGGCCGGCTACTGGAACCGTCCGGACGAAACGGCCAAGGTCATGACCGCCGACGGCTTCTTCAAGTCGGGCGACATCGGCACCATGGACGAACGCGGCTACGTGAAAATCGTCGACCGCAAGAAGGACATGATCCTGGTGTCGGGCTTTAACGTCTACCCGAACGAACTCGAAGGCGTGATCGCCGGCCACCCGGGCGTGCTCGAATGCGCGGTCGTCGGCGTGCCGGACGAGCACTCGGGCGAGGCGGTCAAGGTGTTCGTGGTGCGCAAGGACCCGGCCCTGACCGAAAGCGCGCTGATGGACTACTGCAAGCAGCAGTTCACCGGCTACAAGAAACCGAAATACATCGAATTCCGCGACGAACTGCCGAAGACCAACGTCGGCAAGATCCTGCGGCGCGCGCTGCGCGACGAACAGCAGCAGACGCAAAAACAAGCAGCCTGACGCCAGATAGTTACATAGAGCGCGTCCGGCTGGCAAAGCCGCCCAGGTCATTGGGCGGCTTTGCATTTTATTGGACATACCGTTTTCAGAAGGCGAGGCACAGATGGACAAGTTTTGGCTCAAGTCGTACCAGGCAGGCGTAGCGTCGGAGATCGACCCGACGCAATACCGCTCCCTGACCCATTTGCTGGAAGAGTCCTTCCGCAAGTACGCCGACCGGGACGCCTTTGCCTGCATGGACAAGGCCATCACCTATGCCGACCTCGATCGCATGTCGCAGCAGATGGCGGCCTGGTTCCAGAGCCGCGGCCTGCAGCCGGGCGCGCGCGTGGCGATCATGCTGCCGAACGTGCTGCAGTATCCGGTGGCGATGGCCGCCGCCCTGCGCGGCGGCTACACCATCGTCAACGTCAATCCGCTCTACACCCCGCGCGAACTGCAGCATCAATTGAAAGACTCCGGCGCCGAGGCGCTGGTGGTGCTGGAAAACTTCGCGCACACGGTGGAGCAGGTGATCGCGAATACGGACGTCAAACACGTCATCGTCGGCGCCATGGGCGACCTGCTGGGGACGGTCAAGGGCACCATCGTCAACTTCGTCGTGCGCAAGGTGAAAAAGATGGTGCCGGCCTGGTCGCTGCCGGGTTCGACCGCTTCAATCAGCGTGCTGGCCGAGGGCGCGCGCCTCGACCTTCAAGCCGGTCAAGCTCGGGCATGACGACATCGCCTTCCTGCAGTACACGGGCGGCACCACGGGCGTCTCGAAAGGCGCGGTCCTGCTGCACAAGAACGTGCTGGCCAACGTGCTGCAAAACGAAGCCTGGTTCGCGCCCTCGCTGGGCCGCGCCCCGGCCGGCCAGCAGCTGCAGTTCATGTGCGCGCTGCCGCTGTACCACATCTATGCGCTGACGGTCTGCGGCCTGCTCGGCATGCGCCTGGGCGGCGATGAATCTGCTGATCCCGAACCCGCGCGACATGGACGGCTTCATCAAGGAACTGGGCAAGTACCGCATCAACGTCTTCCCGGCCGTGAACACGCTGTACAACGGCCTGGTGAACCAGCCGGCGTTCGCCAACCTCGACCATTCGAGCTACCTGGTCTGCCCGGGCGGCGGCATGGCGGTGCAGCAGGCGGTGGCCGACAAATGGCTCAAAATCACCGGCACCCCGATCGTCGAAGGCTATGGCCTGTCCGAAGCCTCGCCGGTGGCCACCGCCAACCGCTGCGACATCAGCGACTTCACCGGCACCATCGGCCTGCCGCTGCCGTCGACCGAAATCCTGATCCTCGACGACGCCGGCGAGCCGGTGCCCTTCGGCCAGTCGGGAGAGATCGCGATCCGCGGCCCGCAAGTCATGGCCGGCTACTGGAAGCGCGACGACGAGACGGCCAAGGTCATGACGGCGGACGGCTTCCTGAAAACGGGCGACATCGGCATCATGGACGAACGCGGCTACACCCGCATCGTCGACCGCAAGAAGGACATGATCCTGGTCTCCGGCTTCAACGTCTACCCGAACGAAGTCGAGAACGTGGTCGCCGCGCATCCGGGCGTGCTGGAAGTGGCCTGCGTCGGCGTGCCGGACAAGCATTCGGGCGAAGCGGTGAAACTGTACGTGGTGCGGAAGGATCCGGCACTCACCGTCGAAACGCTGATGGAGTTCTGCAAGGAAGAGCTGACCGGCTACAAGCGCCCGCGCGCGATCGAGTTCCGCGACACGCTGCCGAAGACCAACGTCGGCAAGATCCTGCGGCGCGAGCTGAGGGACGAGAAGCAAAGCGCCTGAATCCAGGCCGGGGATCGCCCGGCCCGGCAAACGCCTCAGAGGCCCGGCATGTCCAGTTCCAGGCTTGCGTGGTAGGGCGTCTGCTGCCAGCGCTGTCCGAGCGCCATCACGCCGCCGTACAGCGCCGTATTCACATCGACGCCGTCCAGGTCCGGAACCGGCCGTGCGCGCATGCCGCACGCGCCTTCGAGGCCGGCGTGGAACATGTCCATGTCGAAGGCGCCGCTCCAGATCTGGGCTTGCAGGCTTTCGACGACGGCCTCGGCGTGCGTTGCCTGGTCGGCCAAGGCCGCGTTGCCGATATCGTGGGTCTGCTCCATGGCGAAACTGATGTCGCTGCCCTTGGCCACCAGCCCGAGGAAGCCGTGGTCGTAGCCGAGCGTCGTTTCGACGACGTAGTGAATCAGGTCGTGCGGCAAGACGCCCTGGCGGGGCATCATGGTGCTGGTCTCGCTGCCATCGCGGCGGATGCAGCGCAGCTGGTCGTATTTGTCGTTCTTGCCGCGTTTCGTCGCAATCAGTTTCATGGTCTGGTTGTGTTGTGATGAATCGATCAGGCGCGCTGCACACCGGGCCAGCGCTCGCTCATGCCGAACGCCGCCAGTTCCGACTGCCCCGAGCGCGCATCGTGCACGTCGTCGAGCGCCATGAAGCGCGCCTGCGCCGACTGCGGCGTCACCTGCACCAGCATGTAGCCGCGCCGGTCGCTGCGCCCGTACAGATGTGCGGATTGCGTTCGACGTTTTCCTGTGTGCGCTGCTGCGGGCGCGAACTCGAGGTGACCGAGGTGCCGCAGAGTTCCGCCGCGACCACCGGGTTCGCCTGTTGAAGCGGGCCGCGAGAAATCGCGCCGCAACTCGCTGGCATAGAAGGTGTGCACGTCGCCCGCCAGCACCAGCGGATTCTTCGCGCCGCTGTTGACCAGCGTGTCGAGCAGGCGCCGGCGCGCCGCCGGATAGCCATCCCAGCCATCGGTCCAGAAGCGCCCGTCCCCGGGCGAGCGCACCGGCACGCCGCTCGACTGCGCCATCGGCGTCTGCTGGGCCAGGATGTTCCACTGCGCGCGCGACGACGACAGGCCCTGCGCCAGCCAGGCTTCCTGTTCGCTGCCGAGCATCGTGCGTGCAGGGTCGCGCAGTTCGGCGCAGGCGCGCGCCAGCACGACGTTCGAGCCGCCGCGTCCGGGCTTCGAGCAGGGCAGCGGCGACCGGTACTGGCGGTTGTCGAGCACGTGGAAGCGCGCCAGCCGGCCCCAGTCATAGCGCTGGTACATGCGGATGCTGCCGAAGCGGCCAGGTTGCGGCGGTGCGGCAGGCGCAGCGGCATATGCTCATAAAAGGCTTGGTACGCCGCCGCGCGCCGCGCGCCGAAATCGGCCGACAGGCGCTCGTCGATGTCGCCCGCGTAATCGTTGGCCACTTCATGGTCGTCCCAGGTCACGATCCAGGGCGCGGCATGGTGCGCGCTCTGCAGATGCGGATCGCTTTTGTATTGCGCATAGCGCGCGCGGTACTGCGCCAGCGTGAACGATTCGTCGCGGCGCACGCCCGCTCCGGATGGCGCAGCTGGTAGGGGCCCCACTCGTAGATGTAGTCGCCGAGGAAGGCGACCAGGTCCGGCGCGGCGGCGGCGATATGGCGGTGCGCGGCGTAGTGGCCGAATTCCCAGTGCTGGCAGGAGGCGACCGCTAGTTTCAGGGAAGCGGGCAGGGTAGCGTCCGGCCGGCGCCGTGCGCGTGCGGCCGACCGGGCTGACGGCGTCGCCCAGCAGGAAGCGGTACCAGTACCAGCGTTCCGGTCTTAAACCCGCCGCATCCACATGCACGCTGTGCGCAAGCTCGGGCGCGGCCAGCGCGCTGCCTTGCGCGACCACCTTGCGGAAGGCTTCGTCCTCGGCCACTTCCCAGCGCACGCTCAAGGCAATCGGGGACACCGATGCGGCGTTGAGCGGATCGGGCAGGATGCGGGTCCAGAGGATGACCGAATCGGGCAATGGCGAGCCGGAGGCGACGCCGAGCGAGAACGGGATAGGCTGTGCCGGCGGCGGCCGCGCTGAACGTGGCATGCGTGCGCGGCCGCGGCGCCAAGCGCGCCGCGTCGAGTCAGGAAAGTCCGGCGGCGCTGCCTGCATTGCTTACGGATGCGAGATCAGCGACTCGATCGGCGGCAGCTGGCGCGGCTTGCGGTCCGGGCCGGTGGCGACATAGGTCAGCGTCGCTTCGGTCACCTTGACGATGTTCGACTGCAGGCGGTTGCGTTCGGCATACACCTCGACATAGACCGTGATCGAGGTATTGCCTACCTTGACGATATCGGCGTAAAACGACAGCAGGTCGCCGACGAACACCGGGTTCTTGAACAGGAAGGAATTCACGGCGATGGTCGCGACGCGGCCGTTCGCGCGGCGGGTGGCCGGCAGCGAGCCGGCGATGTCGACCTGGGCCATGATCCAGCCGCCGAAGACGTCGCCATACACGTTCGCGTCCGGCGGGCCAGGCATCACGCGCAGCTGCGGCATTTTTCCTTCGGGCAGGCGGTTGGTCGGGGCGGAAGCGGTGTTTTCTGGCGTGGTCATCTTGAATTCTCGTGAAAAGCTACAATCGTCCCGAATTGAACCATAGATCCCGGATCCCTGCCATGCGACGCCATTCCACGACACCTCCCCCGCCACCCGATGCGAAGGGCCGCCAGCGCAGCGACTGGGCGACCCTGAAAACGCTGTTCCCCTACCTGTGGGTCTACAAATGGCGCGTGATGGCCGCGCTCGGCGCCCTGATCGGCGCCAAGATGGCCAACGTCGGCGTGCCGCTGGTGCTGAAAAAGCTCATCGACCAGCTGGCGATCGACCCCGCGCATCCGCAGGCGCTGCTGGTGCTGCCGCTGGGCGCGCTGGTGGCCTACGGCTTGCTGCGGCTGTCGACCACGGTCTTCACCGAGCTGCGCGAATTCCTGTTCGCGCGCGTCACCCAGCGCGCGGTGCGCACCATCGCCCTGCAAGTGTTCCGCCACCTGCACGCCTTGTCGCTGCGCTTTCACCTGAACCGCCAGACCGGCGGCATGACGCGCGATATCGAACGCGGCACGCGCGGCGTGAATTCGCTGATCTCGTACTCGCTCTTCAACGTGCTGCCGACCCTGGTCGAGATCACGCTGGTGCTGGGCTACCTGGTGCTCAACTACGACAAGTGGTTTTCGATCATCACCGCCGTCGCCCTGGCCACCTACATCGTCTTCACGGTCGCGGTCACCGAATGGCGCACCCATTTCCGGCGCACGATGAACGAGCTCGACTCGAAAGCCAATACCAAGGCGATCGACTCGCTGATCAATTACGAAACGGTGAAATACTTCGGCAACGAAGACTACGAAGCCAAGCGCTACGACCAGGGCCTGCAGAGCTACGAGAATGCCGCGGTGCGCTCGCAGACCTCGCTGTCGGTGCTCAATACCGGGCAGTCGCTGATCATCGCCACCGCCGTCACGCTGATCCTGTGGCGCGCCACCGCAGGGCGTGATCGCCGGCACGATGTCGCTGGGCGACCTGGTGCTGGTGAACTCCTTCATGATCCAGCTGTACATCCCGCTGAACTTCCTGGGCGTGATCTACCGCGAGATCAAGCAGGCGCTGGCCGACATGGAGCGCCTGTTCGGCCTCCTGGACCAGAACCGCGAAGTGGCCGACACGGCGGGCGCCCAGCCGCTGGCGACGCGCGGCGCACGGGTCGAGTTCTCGCATGTGGAATTCAGCTACGAGACCAAGCGCCAGATCCTGTTCGATGTCGACTTCGCGATCCCCGCCGGCACCACCACCGCCGTGGTCGGCCACAGCGGCTCGGGCAAGTCGACCCTCTCGCGCCTGCTGTTCCGCTTCTACGACGTGAACAAGGGATCGATCAGCATCGACGGCCAGGACATCCGGCAACGTCACGCAGGCGTCGCTGCGCGCGGCGATCGGCATCGTGCCGCAGGATACGGTGCTGTTCAACGACACGATCGAATACAACATCGCCTACGGCAAGCCGGGTTCGAGCAAGAACGACATCGTCGCGGCGGCGCGCGCGGCATCGATCCACGACTTCATCGAGAGCCTGCCGGACGGGTATGCGACGATGGTCGGGGAGCGCGGCCTGAAACTGTCGGGCGGCGAGAAGCAGCGGGTGGCGATCGCGCGCACCCTGCTGAAAAATCCGGCGATCCTGATTTTCGACGAAGCGACGTCGGCGCTCGATTCGAAGTCGGAGCAGGCGATCCAGGCGCAGCTGAAGGAGATCGCGAAGCAACCGCACCACGCTGGTGATCGCGCACCGCCTGTCGACGATCGCCGACGCGCAGCAGATCATCGTGCTCGATCACGGCAAGATCGTCGAGCGCGGCACGCACGGCAGCTTGTTGGCGGCGCAGGGTTTGTATGCGCAGATGTGGGAGCGCCAGCAGGCGCGCCCGGATGAAGAGTTGGCGTCGCCGCCGTTGGAGTTGCAGGGGGAGTGAAGGTTTCTTGACGCGGGCCCCCGTACCCCTGCAAACCGATCAATACGTCGAGAACATCTTCTGAATCTCGCGCGTATTGGTCGTCCTGGTCAGCGCCAGCATCAGCAAGATGCGCGCCTTCTGCGCCGACAGGTTATCCCCCGCCACGAAGTCCAGCTCGTCGTCGTTCGCTTCGCCATTCCTCGCCACGATGCCCTGGCCGACGCGGCTCGAGCGCACGATGATCACGCCCTTCTTGCGCGCAGCCGACAAGGCCGGGCGCACCTTCGCCGGCAGCGAGCCGTCGCCCACGCCCGCATGCACCAGCCCCTTGGCGCCGGAGGCCACCAGCGCCTCGATCGCCACCGGCCCCACGTTCGCATGCGCATAGGCGATTTCCACCTGCGGCAGCGTCGACAGGTTCATCACGTCGAATTCGGTGTCGACCGTGTGCTTGCGGGTCGAGGCCCGATAGAAGAAGGGCTTGCCGCCGACGATGTAGCCCAGCATGCCCAGCTCCGTCGTCTTGAAGGTATCGGCAGCGGTCGTATTGGTCTTGGTGACGTCGCGCGCGCCGTTGATCTGGTCGTTCATCGCGACCAGCACGCCGCGGCCGATGGCTTCCTGCGAGCCGGCCAGCATCACCGCGTTGTACAGGTTGATCGGGCCGTCGGCCGAGAGCGCCGTCGATGGCCGCATCGAGCCGACCACCACCACCGGTTTGCGGCTCTTGACGACCAGGTTCAAAAAGTAGGCCGTTTCTTCCAGCGTGTCGGTGCCGTGGGTGATGACGATGCCGTCCACGTTCGATTGCGCCAGCAGGGTGTTGACGCGCTTGGCCAGGGTCAGCCAGTGCTCGTTGCCCATGTTCTCGCTGGCGATCTGGAACACCTGCTCGCCGCTGACGTTGGCGATCTTGGTCATCTCCGGCACGGCCTGGATCAGCGCCTGCACGCCGACGGTCGCCGCCGTGTAGCCGACCGTGGTGGTGCTGGTGGCGCCGGTGCCGGCGATGGTGCCGCCGGTGGCGAGGATGGTCACGTTCGGCAGTTTGACGCCGGCCTGGTCTGCGCCTGCGCAGCGAAGGCGAGGCAGATCAGGAACCCGAACAGCGCGGTGGCCGAGCGGGCGGTTTTCTGGAACAGCATGGACATCTCCTTTAACTAAAACTTCAGCGCGTTACAGCTTCTTGTAAACGACGCCGTCCTTCATCACGAATTTCACTTGTTCGAGCAGTTTGACGTCGCGCAGCGGATCGCCGTCGACCGCCACGATGTCGGCCGCGAAGCCCGGCGCCACCATGCCCAGGCGCGCCGGCTGGTCGAGCAGCAGGGCCGCGCTCACCGTCGCGGCGCGGATCGCGTCGATCGGGCTCATGCCCGCTTCGACCATGTAGCCGAATTCCTTCGCATTCTCGCCGTGCGGGAAAACGCCGGCGTCGGTGCCGAACGCGATCTTCACGCCGGCCTTGTGGGCGCGTGCGAAGGTCGCCTGCAGCTGCGGGCCGATGGCGGCCGCTTTCGGGCGCACCAGGGCCGAGTAATAGTTCGGGTCCTTGGCCTTGTCGGCGACGTAGCGGCCGGCCGAGATGGTGGGGACGTACCAGCCGCCGGTCTTCTTGAACAGGGCCAGGCTCTCGTCGTCCATCAGCGTGCCGTGCTCGATCGAGTCGACGCCGGCGCGCAGGGCGCGTTTGATGCCTTCGGCGCCGTGCGCGTGCGCCGCGACGCGGAAGCCGTAATCCTTGGCGGTGGCGACGATGGCGCGCAGCTCGTCCTCGGTGTACTGCGAGTTCTGGCCGTTCGCCGCCTGGCTCAGCACGCCGCCGGTGGCGGTGATCTTGATCAGGTCCGCGCCTTCCTTGTAGCGGGCGCGCACCGCCTGCCGGCCCTGTTCCGGGCTGTCGATCACGCCGTCGACGGGTCCCGGCGTGCCGATCGCCTCGCCCAGGAAGTGCGACAGGTTGTTGGTCGGGTCGGCATGGCCGCCGGTGGTGGCGATCGATTTACCGGCCGTGAACATGCGCGGACCCGGGAATCGAACCGGCCGCGATCGCGCGTTTCAGCGACACGTTCAGCGCCTGCTCGGCGCCGAGGTCGCGCACGGTGGTGAAGCCGGCCATCAGCGTGCGCTCGGCATATTTCACCGAACGGTAGGCCATGTCGGCCGGGTCGGCGGTGAGGCGGTCGCGGTAGGCGTCGACCGCCGGCTGCGTCTCGCTGGTGAGGTGCACGTGCATGTCGATCAGGCCGGGCAGGCAGGAGTCGGTTCGACAGGTCGACGTGATCCGGCCCCGGCGTCATCGGCCCGACCGAGGTGATCGTGCCGTTGTCGATCACGATGCTGACGCGCTCGCGCCAGGCGCCGCTTTTCACGTCCAGCAGGCGGCCGCAATCGACCGTCTGGGTGGCCGCTTGCGCGCCGTTCAATGCCAGCAGCAAGCCTGCCGCAGCCAGTTGTTTCATACCCGTGTCTCCCGTCTTCTTATGATGAAAAAAAGGCCTCCCATCGCTGGAAGGCCTCGTATGCCTGGTAATGCCCGATCAGCGCAGCGGCGCCGTGGCGACGTCCTTGTGCGGCACCGGCTCCTCGAGGTCGCCTTCCCATTTCGCGACGACGGCGGTGGCGATGCCGTTGCCGATCACGTTGGTGGCCGAACGCGCCATGTCGAGGAAGTGGTCGATGCCGAGCAGGAGCAGCAGGCCCGCTTCCGGGATGTTGAACTGGGCCAGGGTGGCGGCGATCACGACCAGCGAGGCGCGCGGCACGCCGGCCATGCCCTTCGAGGTCAGCATCAGCACCAGCATCATCGTGATCTGGGTCGACAGCGGCAGCTCGATGCCGTAGGCCTGGGCGATGAAGACGGCGGCGAAGGTGCAGTACATCATCGAGCCGTCGAGGTTGAACGAATAACCGATCGGCAGCACGAAGGCGGCCAGGCGGTTCTTGACGCCGAATTTCTCCAGGCCTTCCAGGGTTTTCGGGAAGGCCGCTTCCGACGACGCGGTCGAGAAGGCCAGCAGGGTCGGCTCTTTCAGCAGGCCGATCAGGCGCAGCACGCGCGGGCCGAGGAAGGCCATGCCGATCAGGATCAGGATCACCCACAGCAGCACGATGCCGAGGTAGAACTCGGCCATGAAGATGCCGTAGGTCTGCAGCACGCCCAGGCCGCTCTTGGCGATGATGCCGGCCACCGCCGCGAACACGGCGATCGGCGCGAAGTTCATCACATAGCCGGTGACCTTCAGCATGACGTGGGCGACGCCGTCGATGGCGTCGATCATCGGCGTGGCGCGCGCGCCGACGGCGGCGGCGGCGGTGCCGAAGAACAGCGAGAACACGACGATCTGCAGGATCTCGTTCTTGGCCATGCCGTCGGCAATCGAGGACGGCACCAGGTGGGTGATGAATTCCTTCAGGGTCAGGCCGGTGGTGACGATGCCCGACGAGGTGCCGACCGGCGGCAGGTGGCCCGACAGCGCCATCGCATCGCCCGGACGGAACAGGTTCACCAGGATCAGGCCCAGCGACAGCGACAGGATCGAGGCGATCACGAACCAGCCCAGCGCCTTGACGCCGATGCGGCCGACTTCCTTGGCGTCGCCCATCTTGGCGATGCCGACCACCAGCGTGGCAGAACACGAGCGGCGCGATGATCATTTTAATCAGGCGCAGGAACAGCGTCGTCACCAGCGACATCGTCTCGGCAAAGCCCTTGGGGTCGGCCAGGTTGGTGTTGGCGACGTAGCCGACGACGATCCCCAGCACCAGGCCGATCAGGATATAAGTAGTAAGGCGATTGCGATTGTTCATGGACTGCTTCCTGTGGTCGGCTTGCGCGAATGGATTCGTTCTGAGTATCTTGGCAAGTTCCGCAGTATCCTAGGGGCTGTTAGTGCTGTCAAGCACGCTCAGAGGTGTGGCAGGAATGACAAAACATGATTGAAATTGACAAGGTCAGCAAATGGTACGGCGACTTCCAGGTGCTCGCCGATTGCAGCACCCACGTGGCCCGGGGCGACGTGGTCGTGGTCTGCGGCCCCTCGGGTTCGGGCAAGTCGACCCTGATCAAGACGGTGAACGGCCTCGAGCCCGTGCAGCAGGGATTGATCCGGGTCGACGGCGTGGCGGTCACCGACCGCAAGACCGACCTGCCGAAGCTGCGCGCGAAGATCGGCATGGTGTTCCAGAATTTCGAACTGTTCCCGCACCTGTCGGTGCGCGAGAACCTGACGCTGGCCCAGATCAAGGTGCTCGGGCGCGCCAAGGGCGAAGCGATCGAACGCGGCCTGCGCTACCTGGACCGCGTCGGCCTGCTGGCGCAGCAGGACAAGTTCCCGGCCCAGCTCTCGGGCGGCCAGCAGCAGCGCGTGGCGATCGCGCGCGCGCTGGCGATGGACCCGGTGGCGATGCTGTTCGACGAACCGACGTCCGCGCTCGACCCGGAAATGATCGGCGAAGTGCTGGACGTGATGGTGGGCCTGGCGCAGGACGGCATGACGATGATGGTCGTGACCCACGAAATGGGCTTTGCGCGCAAGGTCGCCGACCGGATCGTCTTCATGGACCACGGCCGCATCGTCGAAGACACGCCGACCGAGGCCTTCTTCAGCGCCCCCCGCTCCGAGCGCGCCCGCGAGTTTTTGGCCAAGATCATCCACTGAGCATCGTAGTGCCGAAGCACCTCGCCGGTGCTTGGCATCCTGTTCACATTGCCATACTCCCGCGATACCAGCGCGGCGCGCCATCCCCTATGCAGGTAAAATGACGCCGTCCCGCAATCCGAGAGCCGCCATGTCCACCATCGAGATCCCGCAATCCATCACCATCACCCGTCCAGACGACTGGCACCTGCACCTGCGCGACGGCGCGGCGCTGGCCAGCGTGCTGCCGCACACCGCGCGCCAGTTCGCGCGCGCGATCGTGATGCCGAACCTGAAGCCGCCGGTCACCACGACGGCCGCTCGCCGCCGCCTACCGCGACCGCATCCTGGCCGCGCTGCCGGAAGGGGATGCAGTTCGAGCCGCTGATGACGCTCTACCTGACCAACAATACCGATCCGGACGAGATCCGGCGTGCGATGGACAGCGGTTTCATCCATGCGGTCAAGCTGTACCCGGCCGGCGCCACCACCAATTCGGATGCCGGCGTGACCGACCTGCGCAACTGCTACAAGGTGCTCGAGGTGATGCAGGAAGTCGGCATGCCGCTGCTGGTGCACGGCGAAGTCACCGACAACGACATCGATCTGTTCGACCGCGAAGCCGTCTTCATCGAGCGCGTGATGCGCCCGCTGCGCAAGGATATGCCGGCCTTGAACATCGTCTTCGAGCACATCACCACCAAGGATGCGGCCCAGTACGTGGCCGAAGCCGAAGGCCCGATCGCCGCGACCATCACCGCGCACCACCTGCTCTACAACCGCAACGAGATCTTCCGCGGCGGGATCCGTCCGCACTATTACTGCCTGCCGGTGCTGAAACGCGAAGAGCACCGCCTGGCACTGGTGACGGCCGCCACCAGCGGCGACGAGCGCTTCTTCCTCGGCACCGATTCGGCCCCGCACGCGATCGGCGCGAAAGAGTCGAGCTGCGGCTGCGCCGGCTGCTACACGGCCCTGCACGCGATGGAGCTGTACACCGAAGCGTTTGCGCAAGCCGGCGCGCTCGATAAACTCGAAGCCTTCGCCAGCTTCAATGGCCCGGCCTTCTACAATTTGCCGCGCAACGAAGGCACGATCACCCTGGTGCGCGAATCGTGGGAACTGCCGGCCACCGTGGCGATGGGCGAACACGACCTGGTGCCGCTGAACGCCGGCGAACGCATCGACTGGAAGATGTTGTAAGTGGCCGCGGAGCTGCTGCAGATCGACTGGTCGCGCCGCTGGTACGACAGCGTGCGTCCCGCCTACGAGGCCCTCGGCCTGGATGGCGCGGAGTTTACAAGCGCCTTCAACCGCCACGCGGCGCTGCTGGCGCTGCGCAACCACCGCGACCTGCCGATCACGCTTCGTGCCGCAGGAATCGCTGCCCGAGGGGACGGCCTACGAGGAATTCATCAGCGCGACCGGCAATGTGCCGACCCGCGACAACCTGCATGACTTCTTCAATGGCCTCGTCTGGCAAACCTTCCCGCTGATTAAGCGCGAGCTGAACGCGCTGCAGGCGGCGCAGATCGCGCCGCCGGCAGCGTGAACAAGGCGCGTGGCCCGGCGCGCGACGCCGCCACCATCTTCGACGAGAACGCGGCCCTGCTGGTCGTGCGCGCTTCGAGCGATGGGCGCGGCCTGGTCGACGAATTGCGCGCGCACTGCTGGGATGCGGCGCTGTTCGAAAAGCGCGGCGCTGTTCGGCACGGATGCGCAAGTCTGGCTGTTCGGCCACGCGCTGATGGAAAAGCTGGTGGCTCCGCGCAAGGCGATCACGGCCCACACCCGCATCGTCTTCGCGCCCGACGCGTATTTCGAGCTCGACACCGCCGCCCAGCGCGCCTGGATCGACAGCACGGTGGCGCAGGTCTTGCGCGACGAAGGCCTGAGCACGGCCAGCTTCACGCCGCTGCCGGTACTCGGCGTGCCGGGCTGGTGGCCGGAGCAGGACCTGGACTTTTATCTGGATACGACCGTATTCCGCCCAAAACGGATGGCTTGAAAGGAATGACCATGGCTGAACCAATCCGCTGGGGTATTCTCGGCACCGGCAAGATCGCGCGTGCCCTCGCCACCGCGCTGCAGGACGTGCCGGATGCCGTGCTGGCGGGCGTGGCCTCGCGCAGCCTGGAGAAGGCCGAAGCCTTCGCCGCCGACTTCCACGCTTCTACCGCCTATGGCTCCTACGAGGAACTGGCGGCAAGCCGGCGACATCGACCTGGTCTACGTCGCCACGCCCCATCCGCAGCATGCGGCCAATGCGCTGCTGGCGCTGGGCGCCGGCAAGGGCGTCCTCTGCGAAAAGCCGTTCACGATGAACCGGCGCGAAGCCGACGCAGGTCGTCGACCTGGCGCGTTCGAAAAGCCTGTTCCTGATGGAGGCGATGTGGACGCGCTTCATGCCGGCCCTGGCGGAAGTCAAGCGCCTCATCGCCTCAGGCGAAATCGGCAGCGTGCACCAGGTCGTGGCCGACTTCGGTTTTACCGCCAGCTTCGGCCCCGAGCACCGCGTGTACAACCCGGAGCTGGGCGGCGGCGCGCTGCTCGACCTCGGCATCTATCCGCTCTCGATCGCCGCCAGCCTGCTCGGCCCGGTCGTCGACGTAAAAGCGCAGGCCGAGATGGGACCGACCGGCGTCGACGTGCAGACCGGTTTTACCTTGAAACACGAAGGCGGCGGCATGTCGGTCTGCAGCTGTTCGTTCCAGGCGCGCACGCCGGGCGAGCTGACGGTGTCGGGTTCGCGCGGCCACATCCGCATGAACACCATGTTCCACCGCGCCCGTTCGATCACCGTGTCGCTCGACGACGGCAGCACGCGCACGATCGACACGCCCGTATCTGGGCAACGGCTATGTGCACGAAGTGATCGAGGCGCAGCGCTGTTTCAGGGAAGGGCTGATCGAAAGCCCCGGCATGACGCACGCGGAAACGCTGGCGCTGATGGAAGTGATGGACGAGGTCCGGCGCCAGATCGGGCTGGTCTACGCGGCCGACCACGCGGGCTGATCAACAGCGTGCGTATGCCGGGTGTATGCATGTTGACAACACATCGCGGTGGGCGAATACTCGGCAGGCTGTTCCGATTTCACTTCCTGTCCGAGCCCTCCATGCATATCCTGCGCACCGCCATCCTCGCCGCCTGTTTCCTGCCCTTCGCCGCGCACGCCGCGCCGGTTCCGGTCCCTGCTGAAAAAATGGCCTATGTCGGCGACTGGCAGGGCAAGGACATGCGCCTGCAGCTGGCCAAGGACGGCAAGGTCAAGTACAAGCGCGACCAGCCGAACAAGAAGATGGACCTCAGCGTCGACCTGCAAGGTTTTAATGGCGACAATTTCGATGTCGGCGTCATGCTGGTGCGCTCTACCTTCGTGGTCACCAAGCCGCCGCACCGCGAGGGCGACAAGTGGAAGATGACGGTCGATGGCGTCGAACTGACCCGGGTGAACTGAATCATGCGACTCGGCGCCATTACCCCGATCCTGCGCATGTTCGACGAAGCGAAGGCGCGCGAATTCTATGTCGATTTCCTCGGCTTCGCGGTCGAGTGGGAGCACCGCTTCGAGCCGGGCTTTCCCTTGTACCTGCAGGTCGCGCGCGACGGCTGCGTGCTGCACCTGAGTGAACATCATGGCGACTGCTGCCCCGGCGCGGCCGTGCGCATCGCGATCGACGACGTCGACGCCTACCAGGCCGAGCTGATCGCCAAACAATATGGCTATGCGCGGCCCGGTATCGACGACACGCCCTGGGGCGCACGCGAGATGTCGATCAAGGATCCGTTCGGGAACCGGTTGACGTTCACCATCGGCGAGCCGTTAGTAGCCCCTACACCTTCAAGAACTCTTCCTTGCCACCCAGCCAGCGCGCCAGGTGCGCATCGACAATCGCGATATTCGCCGGCACCTCGCCTTCGAGCAAACTGGCCGCGATATCGCGCGCGTGCTCGACCAGCCACTGGTCGGTCTCCAGGTCGGCAAAGCGCAGCATCGCCTGTCCCGACTGGCGCGCGCCCAAGAACTCGCCCGGCCCGCGAATCTCCAGGTCCTTGCGCGCGATCTCGAAACCGTCGGTCGTCTCGCGCATCGTCAGCAAGCGCTGCTTGGCCACCTGCCCGAGCGGGCTCTGATACAGCAGCAGGCACACGCTGGCCGCCGAGCCGCGCCCCACGCGCCCGCGCAGCTGGTGCAGCTGCGACAAGCCGAAGCGCTCGGCGTGCTCGATCACCATCAGTGAGGCATTCGGCACGTCGACGCCCGACCTCGATCACGGTGGTCGCCACCAGCACGTGCACCTCGGCCGCGGTGAACGCATCCATCACCGCCTGCTTCTCGGCCGGCTTCATGCGCCCGTGCACCAGCCCCACCTGCAGGTCGGGCAGGGCTTCGGCCAGGGTCTCGTAGGTTTCGGTGGCGGTCTGCAGCTGCAGCGCTTCCGATTCCTCGATCAGCGGACAGACCCAGTACACCTGCCGGCCCTCCAGCGCCGCCGCGTGCACGCGCTCGATGACTTCATCTCTCCGGTTCTGGTCGATGGCGCGCGTGACGATCGGGCTGCGCCCCGGCGGCAGCTCGTCGATCACCGATACTTCGAGGTCGGCGTAATAGGTCATCGCCAGCGTGCGCGGGATCGGCGTGGCCGACATCATCAGTTGGTGCGGCACCAGGCCGTCGCTGCCCTTGTTGCGCAAGGTGAGGCGCTGGCCGACGCCGAAGCGGTGCTGTTCGTCGACGATCACCAGGCCCAGTTTGGCGAACTGCACCGTGTCCTGGATCAGCGCGTGGGTGCCGATCACCAGTCTCGCTTCGCCCGATTCGACCATCTCGTTGGCGGCAAGCTTGTCCTTCTTTTTCAGGCTGCCCGTCAGCCAGGCGACCTTCACGCCGAGCGGCTCCATCCAGGCCGCGATCTTCCTGAAGTGCTGCTCGGCCAGGATCTCGGTCGGCGCCATCAATGCCGCCTGGTAGCCGCTGTCGATGGCTTGCGCGGCGGCGAGCGCGGCGACCACGGTCTTGCCGCTGCCGACGTCGCCTTGCAGCAGGCGCTGCATCGGATAGCCCTCGCGCAGGTCGGCGCGGATCTCGTGCAGCACGCGCTGCTGGGCGCCGGTGAGGCTGAAGGGCAGGGCGGCCAGCAGGCCTTCGGTCATGTGGCCCATGGCGCGCAAGTGGGGCGCGCCCTTGTCGCGGCGTGCGCGCTGGGCGCGTTTCAGCGAGAGCTGCTGGGCCAGCAGCTCGTCGAACTTCATGCGCGTCCAGGCCGGATGCGATTTCTCCATCAGCGCGTATTCGTCGGCGTCGACCGGCGGGTAGTGCAGCATCTTGACGGCCGGCTCGAAGTCGATCAGGTCCATCTGGCGCCGGATCAGGGGCGGCACGGTGTCGTCCCAGTTCACGCGCCGCATCGCCTCGGCGATCGCGCGGCGCAGGATCGGCTGCGACAAGCCCTCTCCCGACGGATACACGGGCGTGAGCGAGGTCGGCAGCGGCGCGTTCTCGTTCACGACTTTATAGGTCGGGTGCACCATCTCGGCGCCGAAGAAGCCGTGCTTGATCTCGGTGCGCGCCCGCACGCGCACGCCTTCGGAGAGCTGCTTGATCTGGCTGCCGTAGAAATTCATGAAGCGCAGCAGCAGCTCGCCGCTGTCGTCGGCAATCGTGACGAGCAGCTGGCGCCGCGGCTTCAGGGCGATCTCGTTCTTGATGACGACGCCCTCGACCTGCGACACGTGGCCGCCGCGCAGGCAGGCCTCGCGGATCGGCACGATTTTGGTCTCGTCCTCGTAGCGCAGCGGCAGGTGCAGGATCAGGTCCATGTCGCTGCGCAGGCCGAGCTTGGCGAGCTTGGTTTGTGTCGTTTTCGGGGCGGGAGGGGTCTTGGGAGCGGGCATAGAATAGCGGCAATTAATGGCGCTGGTGCTGGCGTAAAATAGAGGGTTCGCCGTACCTACTTGGGGCCATATTGTAAGGCTGCCAGCCCTCATTTTCCCAGAATTGACCAGAATGTATTCGCTTTCCGACTTCGATTTCGATTTGCCGCCCGAGCGCATCGCGCAATTGCCGCTGCCGGACCGCAGCGCCTCGCGCCTGCTCCAGCTCGATGGCGAGCAGATCACCGACCGCCATTTCGCCGACATCCTCGACCAGCTGCAAGCGGGCGACCTGCTCGTGATGAACAACACGCGCGTATTAAAAGCGCGCTTCTTCGGCGTCAAGGAAAGCGGCGGCCAAGTGGAGGTGCTGGTCGAGCGCGTGCTCGACAGCCGCACCGTGCTGGCCCAGGTGCGCGCCTCGAAGTCGCCGAAGCCCGGCAACCGCATCCGCCTGGCCGACGCCTTCGACGTCACCGCCGGCGAGCGCGCCGGCGAATTCTTCACGCTGCATTTCGAGGGCGACGTGTTCGAGCTGATCGAAGCGCACGGCCGCCTGCCGCTGCCGCCCTATATCGAGCACACGGCCGACGAATTCGACGAGCAGCGCTACCAGACCGTGTATTCGAAAGAGCCGGGCGCGGTCGCCGCGCCGACCGCCGGCCTGCATTTCGACCAGCCGCTGCTGGATAAACTGGCCGCGAAAGGCGTCAACTTCGCCTACGTGACCCTGCACGTGGGCGCCGGCACGTTTCAACCAGTGCGCGTCGAGGACCTCACGCAGCACAACATGCACACCGAGTGGTACACCATCGGGCAAGAGACGGTCGACGCCGTGCGCGCCGCCAAGGCGGCCGGGCGCGACGTCGTCGCCGTCGGCACCACCTCCTTGCGCGCGCTGGAATCGGCCTCGCAAACGGGCGAACTGGTGGCCGGCAGCGCCGACACCGCGCTGTTCATCACGCCCGGCTACACATTCAAGACGGTGACGCGCCTGATCACCAATTTCCACCTGCCGAAGTCGACCCTCTTGATGCTGGTGTCGGCCTTTGCCGGTTACGCCGCCATCCGCAAGGCCTATGCCCATGCGATCGCCAACGAATACCGCTTCTTCAGCTACGGCGACGCCATGCTGCTCACGACCCAATCACGCCAATAATCCCGATGCTCGAATTTACCCTCCTTAAAAAAGATACCAGCGGCCTGTCGCACGCGCGCCGCGGCCGTTTGACAGTCAACCACGGCACCATCGAAACGCCGATCTTCATGCCGGTCGGGACCTACGGTTCCGTCAAGGCGATGGACCCGATCGAACTGACCACGGTCGGCTCCCAGATCATCCTCGGTAATACCTTCCACTTGTGGCTGCGCCCGGGCGTCGAGGTGTTCAACAAGTTCGGCGGCCTGCACGGCTTCATGGGCTGGGATAAGCCGATCCTCACCGACTCGGGCGGCTTCCAGGTGTTTTCGCTGGGCGCGATGCGCAAGATCACGGAAGAGGGCGTCACCTTCGCCTCGCCGATCGACGGCTCGCGTAAATTCCTGTCGCCGGAAGTGTCGATGCAGATCCAGCGCGCGCTGAACTCGGACATCGTGATGCAGTTCGACGAATGCACGCCCTACGAAATCGACGGCCGCGCGGCCACCGCCGAAGAAGCGGCGAAGTCGATGCGCATGTCGCTGCGCTGGGCCCAGCGCTCGATGAACGAATTTAAGGGCGGCGAAAATCCGAACGCGCTGTTCGGCATCGTCCAGGGCGGCATGTACGAGCACCTGCGCGACGAATCGCTGGCCGGGCTGGAAGATATCAACTTCCCGGGTCTGGCCATCGGCGGCCTGTCGGTCGGCGAGCCGAAGGAAGACATGAAGCGCATCCTGGCCCACGTCGGCCCGCGCCTGCCGGAAAACAAGCCGCATTACCTGATGGGCGTCGGCACGCCGGAAGACCTGGTCGAGGGCGTCGCCAACGGCGTCGACATGTTCGACTGCGTGATGCCGACCCGGAATGCCCGCAATGGCTGGCTGTTCACCCGCTTTGGCGACGTCAAGATCAAGAACGCGCGCTATAAAGAGGACACCGGGCCGCTCGACGAGTCCTGCGACTGCTACTGCTGCAAGAATTTCTCGCGCGCGTATCTGCACCACCTGCACCGCTCGAACGAGATCCTGGGCGCGCGCCTGAATACGATCCACAACCTGCACTATTATTTGAATCTGATGCAGGAGATCCGCGACGCGATCGATGCGGATGGGTTCCATGCGTTCCGCGTTGAAGTTCGCGGCGGACCGGGCGCGCGCGGCGTTTGACGCGTGGCTTGCGCGACGACCGGCTATTTTGTGAGATTTCCATTCTTGCAATATAAGAAAGTCAATCCCATCTACCGCAAATGGCCGCTGGCAGTTTGCCGGTGCTAGAATACAGCGCAGTTTTTTTTATCTCACAATCGGAGTTCTTGTGTTCATTTCCAACGCGTACGCGCAAACCACCACCGCTGCCGATCCTGGCCTGATGGGCAACCTGACGACCTTCGCCCCGATCCTGATCATGTTCGTGGTCATGTATTTCCTGATGATCCGCCCGCAGCAAAAGCGCCAGAAGGAAATGAAGTCGATGATGGAAGCACTGGCCAAGGGCGATGAAGTCGTCACCGCCGGCGGTATCCTGGGCCGCGTCGTGCAAGTGAAAGACGCCTATGTCACCGTCGAAGTGGCGGCCGGCACCGAGATCGTCGTGCAGAAGAACGCAGTCACCACGCTGCTGCCGAAGGGTACGCTCAAGTCCCTGTAAGCCCGCGTCGCGGCCTTTATCATTAGTAGAGGCCGCTGCCGCTCAACACCCAACGCTGGAACACTATGAATCGCTATCCCGTCTGGAAATACATACTGATCGCTGTCGCGCTGTTGCTGGGCGCGCTGTACACGGCGCCCAATTACTTTGGCGAATCGCCGGCCTTGCAGGTCACGACCGGCAAGACGACAGTCAAGATCACGAGCGACACCACTTCCCGGGTCGCGGACGTGCTCAAACGCGAAGGTGTTCCAGCGAACCAGGTCACCCTGGAAGGCTCGGGCAACTCGACCGCCGTGCGCGCACGCTTCGACACCACCGATACCCAGTTCAAGGCCAAGCTCGCGCTCGAGCGCCAGCTGAACCGTGATGCGGCCGATCCCGATTACATCGTCACCGTCAACCTGGTCAAGAATACCCCGGCCTGGATGCAGGCCCTGCACGCGCTGCCGATGAACCTCGGCCTCGACCTGCGCGGCGGCGTCCACTTCCTGCTGCAGGTCGATGCCAAGGCCGTGCTGGAAACCAAGATGAAGGGCACGCAGGCGAGCGTGCGCAGCCTGTTGCGCGACAAGAACGTGCGCCATGCCGGCATCGAGCGCAACGGCAATACCGTGGAAGTCACCTTCCGCGACGCCGAAACCCGCACCGCCGCCCGCAACGTGCTGTCGAGCCAGATGCAGGACCTGCAACTGGTCGACGCCGCCGACGGCACCGACCTCAAGTTGATGGTCACCCTGAAGCCGGCCGCGCTGCAGCGCACCGTCGAAGAAGGCGTGAACCAGAACATCACGACCCTGTCCAAGCGGATCAACGAACTCGGCGTGACCGAGCCGGTCATCCAGCGCCAGGGCGCCGACCGCATCATCGTGCAATTGCCGGGCGTGCAGGACGTCGCCCGCGCAAAAGACATCATCGGCCGCACCGCGACCCTGGAAATGCGCATGGTCGATTCGACCGTGACGCCGGGCACCGAACTGTCGGCCGCCATTCCGCTGAACTCGGAACTGTTCACCGAAGGCCGCGGCGCCCCGGTCGTGGTGTCGAAAGACATCATCCTGACCGGCGACTATATCTCCAGCGCCGTCGCCACCTTCGACCAGAACCACCAGCCTGCCGTCTCGCTCGACCTGAACGGCGACGGCGGCCGCAAGATCCGCCTGGCAACCCGCGAAAACATCGGCAAGCGCATGGCGATCTTGCTGAAGGAAAAGGGCAAGTACACCGTGCCGTCGGCCCCGACCATCCAGGGCGAACTCGGCTCGACCTTCCAGATCACCGGCATCGGCACCATCGAAGACGCCAACGAACTGGCGCTGCTGCTGCGCTCGGGCGCGCTGTCGGCCCCGATGGAATTCGTCGAAGAACGCGTCGTCGGCCCGCAGCTGGGCGCCGAGAACATCTCGAAGGGTCTGCATTCGACCCTGTGGGGCTTCGTGGCGATCGCCATCTTCATGATCATCTATTACCACCTGTTCGGCTTCTTCAGCGTGCTGGCCCTGTCGGCCAACCTGCTGTTCCTGATGGCGATCCTGTCGACCCTGCAGGCCACCCTGACCCTGCCGGGTATCGCGGCAATCGCGCTGGCGCTCGGTATGGCGATTGACGCCAACGTGCTGATCAACGAGCGCGTGCGTGAAGAATTGCGTGCCGGCGCCACCGCGCAGCAGGCCATCACGAATGGCTTCGCCCACGCCTGGGACACGATTTTCGACTCCAACGTGACCACCCTGATCGTCGGCCTGGCCTTGCTGATCTTCGGTTCGGGCGCGGTGCGCGGCTTTGCCGTCGTCCACAGCCTGGGCATCCTGACCTCGATGTTCTCGGCCGTGTTCGTCTCGCGCGGCTTCGTGAACCTGTGGTACGGCCGCCGCGGCAAGAAGCTCACCAAGCTGTCGGTGGGTACTGTCTGGACCCCGGGCCTGCCCGCTGAAAAGAAATAAAGACTAGGAAACGTCATGGAATTTTTCAAAATCAAGCGGGACATCCCGTTCATGCGCCACGCGTTGATCTTCAACGTGATCTCGGCGCTGACCTTCGTCGCCGCGGTGTTCTTCCTGGTGACCAAGCACCTGAACTTCTCGGTGGAGTTCACCGGCGGCACCGTGATGGAACTGCGCTATCCGCATGCGGCCGACCAGGAAAAGGTGCGCGCGACACTGCGCGCGCTGCACTATGAATCGCCCGAGGTGAACAGCTTCGGCACCGCCCAGGACATCCTGCTGCGCCTGCCGCCGGTGAAGAACGCCAGCGGCGCCAGCGCCTCGGCCAAGGCCTTCGATGCGATCTGCGCATCCGAAGGCGGCAGCACGAAGCAGGTGAGCGTGATGGAGAAGGGCCAGCAAGTCTCGCGCAGCAGCTGCGTGAACGCGGCCGGCGCCGAACTGGTGAAACTGCAGCGCGTCGACTTCGTCGGCCCGCAGGTCGGCGACGAGCTGGCGACGAATGGCCTGAACGCCCTCCTGATGGTCATCATCGGCGTGGTCGGCTACCTGATGGTCCGCTTCGAATGGAAATTCGCCGTCGCCGCCATCATCGCCAACCTGCACGACGTGGTCATCATCCTGGGCTTCTTCGCCTTCTTCCAGTGGGAATTCTCGCTGACGGTGCTGGCGGCGATCCTGGCCGTGCTCGGTTACTCGGTCAACGAATCGGTCGTCATCTTCGACCGGATCCGCGAAACCTTCCGCAAGCAGCGCAAGCTGACGGAACACGAAGTCATCGACCACGCGATCACGACCACGATTTCGCGCACGATCATCACCCACGGCTGCACCCAGATGATGGTGCTGTCGATGCTGTTCTTCGGCGGCCTGTCGCTGCATTACTTCGCGGTCGCCCTGACCATCGGCATTTGCTTCGGTATCTATTCGTCGGTGTTCGTGGCGGCGGCAATTGCCATGTGGCTCGGCGTGAAGCGCGAAGACCTGATCAAGCCGGTCAAGGAAAAGGACGAGACCGACGGCGCCGTCGTTTAAGCGCCGTCCCAACAAAAATGCCGCCCCGGCTATCACAGCCCGGGCGGCATTTTTCATTTGTGTCGTGATATGTTGTCGTTTTGCACCGGCGCGATATCGATTTTCACAAAGATATTGCTCGAATGTGACATTTCCTCTGTGATGTGTGAGTTATCGCACAGAGTGGTGAGATAGCGAAACCTTATAGTGGAACTGTCTCTTTCAGGACATCCCTAGTTTTGGACTTCACCCGCTCCCCTTCGGAGCGGGTTTTTTTTGCCCAAACCGGAATAGATGCAGCCTGTGCAGATAAATGTCACAAGTGTGAACTGGCGCACAGAGTGTGCGGGAACCGGGAACTAATATGGAGCTGTCTCTTTCAGGACATCCCTAGTTTTGGACTTTGCCCGCTTCCCAGCGGGCATTTTTTTTGTCTACAGCAAGTCTTACAACAAGGCCGAGGTCAAGCTCTGCACCTCATGCGCCGACTCTTCCATGATGCGCGCCAGCGTGCCGTCGCCCACCGCGAAATCGATCGTCGCCGCCGCCTGCATGGTCGTCGCACCCGGACGCTCGAGCAGGGGAGAGGGCACCGGCGACAAATCATTCGCCAGCAACAAGGTGTCGCCCAGCGTCTCCGGCGGCAGGGCGCGCATGCCGTTCCACATGGCCTCGATCGCCCCCATCACCGGCGCCGGCACGCCCAGGCGCTGCAGCACGCCGCGCCCGATGGCCACTTCGCCATGTTCCATCCAGTCGTCGGCATCGCCATCGAGCAGCCCCGGAAACTCATGCGCGCGCGACAGCATGTAAAAGCCGCCGACTTCATGCACGATGCCGGCGAACATCGCCGTTTCCGGATCGACAAACGACACCCGGCGCGCGATCACCTGGGCCAGCGCCGCCACGTGGGCCGAGTGGCGCCACAGGGCGTCGGCGCGCTTGCGCAAGTCGGGATCGGTAATTTCGCTGCTCAGCTGGCGCACGATGACGGCAGCGGCCAGCGCGCCGAGCGTGCGGAAACCCACGCGCTGGACGGCCGCGCGCACATTGGTGACGTCGTTGCCGGAGCGGTTGTAGGTAACGGAATTGGCGATGGCGACCGTGCGCGCCGCCAGCAGCGGCTCGGCCTGCACCAGGCGGGCCGCCGTCGTCGGCGTGGCATTCGGGATCGTTCAGGGCTTGCTGCAGCCTGAGCGTGGCGTCGACATTCGTCGGAAAGCTGAGTTCGCCGCGGATGGCCTGGGCCGCGATACTTTTGAAGGGCGTGGAGTCTGTCCATCGAAAAATTATACTCTCGATGTACAGACGTCCCCCCAGGCAAAGTTTGCCTTGGGGCACTTTTACAACGGCCGCTGGCTAGCTTGTTAAGGCTCGCTGAAAATCGCGTCGAGGCCATCCTTCGGCTCTTCGGTATCTTCCAGTTCGTCGACCAGGCCCAGGTCCGCCAGCTCTTCGACGG
This sequence comes from uncultured beta proteobacterium, assembly GCA_963729765.1. Lineage (GTDB taxonomy): Bacteria > Pseudomonadota > Gammaproteobacteria > Burkholderiales > Burkholderiaceae_D > Telluria. Next base: position 77,643 of record CAVSPL010000003.1, read on the forward strand.
CGTTCATGAAACTGTTGATCTTGGCCGCGCCGATCAAGCGATAGATGTCGCCGGCCTCGTTGCGTACGCCGATCAGCATCTTGTGCTGGCGCACTTCGTCGACCGGAGCCACTTCCAGCAGGATGTTGCCAATGATGTGCTTGTCGAAATGGGCAGGCGTCATGCCTTCGAGCAGGGTAGTTTTCAAGATTCTTCCTTTTGTTGGGGTGATAACGGGGGAAACTGCGGGCGCCCGGCCTGGCTGATGCGCTGGCGCAGCATGGTCAAAGCGCCATCCATCGCGTCGAATTCGGCGTCGCTGTAGTCGACAAACAATTGCTTGCAGCGGGAAACCACTTTCGGGAATACCTCGCGGAAAACGGCATCGCCCTCATCGCTCAAGCGCACATGAAACGAACGCTTGTCGTCGCTGCTGCGCTCGCGCAGTACGATGCCTTTTTGCTCGAGGCGTTCGACAACGCCGGTCAGCGTGCCCTTGGTGATCAGGGTGCGCTCGCCGAGTTCCTTGTAGCTCATGCCCGGCGTATTGCCGAGCGTGGCGATGATGTCGAACTGCGCATGCGTCAAACCGTACTGGCGCACCGATTCGCCCGAATACCGCTCGAAGCCTTGCAGGCACTCGGCCAGCAAGCGGACGCTCTTTAAATATCGTTCCCCCATGACTCGGAATTATAGCCGTCCCGGAGGCTTTATCAGCCCACGCTTCGCCTTTTACGGTCGAGGCGGGTAGCATAGGTGTTTTTGCCGATCGGTTAACCATGCACCGCCACCTCCACGGCATCGTCGCCCTGCTGCTCGTCACCCTGGTCTGGGGCACGACCTTCCCCGCCATGAAAGACCTCACCGGCCACTTCTCGGCGGTGTGGATCATCCTCGTGCGCTTCGCGCTGGCGGCCGTGATCCTGTCGCCCTTCCTGTGGCGCGCCAAGGGCGGCGACCTGCGCTCGGGCGCCATCCTGGGCGGCATTGCTGTTCTTCTGTTTCATCTTCCAGGTCGAGGGCCTGGCGCTGACCAGCTCGAACCGCAACGCCTTTATTTGCGGCCTGAACGTGCTGGTCGTACCGCTGCTGGGCGTGCTGGCCGGGACGCCTGCCCGAACGGCGCATCGTCGCTTGCCTTGATCATGTCGATCGCGGGCCTGGCCGCCTTGTGCTGGGACGGCGGCGGCTGGGGAACCGGCGATTCGCTCGCCCTGATGTGCGCGCTGTGCTTCGGCGTGTACGTCAAGGTGATGGAAGTGCACACGCGGCGCGCGACGCGGCTTGATGACGGTCACGGCGGCCCAGATCGGCATGGTGGCCCTGTGCGCGGTGCTCTGGCTGTGGGCGCGCGAAGTGCCGGGCGAGGCGGCCGTACGCGCCGCCTGGTTCGACGGCGTGATGACCAGCATCGGTCGAACATGGCTGGAACTTCGCCTACCTCGGCGTGGTCGCCACCGCCGCCATCATCTCGCTGCAAACCTGGGGCCAGTCGCGCACGACGGCCAACGAGGCGGCCGTCGTCTACGCCTTCGAGCCGGCCGCCGCCGCCTTCTTCGCCTACTTCTGGCTGGGCGAAGCCTTGACGAGCCGCGGCTGGCTGGGCGGCTTGCTGCTGATCGCCGGTGTCATCGTCAGCCAATGGAATGCCGAAAAGCGGCCCGCCGCCGCGCTGGCCCCCGAGTGAAAGCTTACTGAGGGCTGGCCAGGATGACATGCAGCCTGGCCCTGGTTCCGCCCTCGAGCATCAGGCAGGCGCCGGCCCGCCGTTCACGCCCGGCGTCATGCTCAGGCGGCATTGCGTGACGCCGGTCTTGTTGATGGCATCCAGGCCGGCGCGCGAAAAATCGGTGGAGTTGCCGGTGCCGTAAGCGAACCGGTCGATCCGCGCGACGCCCTCGGCAGCTGGCCCTGGCATCCCAGTCGTTCGCATGCAGGGCGCGCGCGTAGCCGAAATGCCCCCGCTGCACGTCCACCTCGATTGTCCCGCCGTCCGCCCACGGGTCGCCGGCCGTGGAATGAAACGCCACTTCCAGGAAGGCGCGGCTGATCTGCGCATTATCCGGCAGGGACGCCGTATCGAAATGCAGGATGGCGCGGCTGTCGCCATTGCCGGCAACGGCGCCGATCCTGAGCATGTTCCCGGTCCCGACCATCACCGTCTGATCGTCTTGCTGCGCGACCAGGTAGCCGGTGCGCCGCGCTTCGCTGTCGAACACCAGGCGCTCCAGCTGGGGCGTCACGGTAAATACCGCGGAGCGCACCGGTTCCAGCTTGCCCGCCAGGCTGCGCGAGCGGAAACGCAGGCGTGCCGTCCGGTCGAGCACGATGGGCGCCGTATAAGTTTCTCCATTGCGTTTCCGATGGCTCGCTGCCATCGAGCGTATACCGGGTCCATTCGCTGGGCTCGGAGACGGTCAGTTCGATGCGGACCTGGCCGACGAAATTGCCGCCCGCCGAAGGAGACAGGCGCGTTTCCGGATAATCGTCATCGTCGATCTCCCAGCCGAAGGCATGGAAGGCCTCTTTGCCGGCGCTCGTCCTTCGTATAGCAGAGGATCGCGTGGGCGCCGTTGCCGCGAATGCTGAAGCGTTTTTTATCGTCGAAGGATTGCCGGTTCGGGTTGTTTGGATCGGACGGATCGGAGCCGTCGTCCGTGTAATACACCAGGGGTTTGACGCCGGCTTGCTCGGGGGCCGAAATCACGGGGTCGACAGCGCCCGCATACACGCCGCTCGGCTTGTCGCAGCCGATCCGGGTTTGCTGGTCGTCGAATTCCATCGTGAACGTCCTCGTTACCGTATCCGACCAGTTGCCGGCCGCATCGCAGGCGCGGCAGGTAAGCGTCCTGGTGCCGGCGCTATCGAGCTGGAGCAGGCCCGAGGAAGTAAAGGAATGCGACTGCCGGGTCGGCGGGGAGCCATCGAGCGTGTAATAAATCGCCGGCGCCGAATCGGTCGGGTGGTGCGCGGCCACGGCCAGCGTGACCGGCGCGGTCTTGACGCCGCCATCGTCCGAAATGTCGATGGCCGGCGGCGCCAGTGCGACTTCGGTAATGTCCGGATCGCGCACCCATTCGCCGTTGACGAAATAAAGGGTGATCACGGCAAGCGGCCCCAGTTGCATCGTCAGGTTGAGGTAGTCGATGACGCCCAGCCTGCCTGATATGAAGTGTTCGGTCAGCGTCGCTTTTGCGAACTGCACCGTTTTCTTTTCGTACGCTTTCGAAACGATCGGGGAGGCCAGGCCTTCGGCATCGATCGCCATGAAATACAGCGTGGTCGTTTCGTGAATCAGGGGATTCGATTCCGCAAGCCAGTGCGTCTTGTCGGTGCTGTAATAAACCGTGCCCTTGCTGGCCAGGGTCTTGACTTCCAGGCTGCCCTGGAAAGGCGTGCTGTTATCGGTAAGGATATTGAATTCCGGGATCAGCGACATTCACGCCATAGCTGCGTTCCAGCGCGGCCCCGCTGTTTGCCGCGAATTTCACCTCCCAGGCGCCGTCGTGCGCCAGCGTCAGCGACTGCTTGTTCGCCAGCGCGCCCGCATTTTCTTCGGCAACCGTCTCGACAAGAAATCCGGCCTGCACCGCCTTCGTCACGCGCCTGGCCTTGTACCCGATCGTCGCGTCGGCAGGCGTGATCGTGACCGTGATCCGCAGGTTGGCGCCATGGTTGCCGCTTTCCTTGTCCACGGAAAAACTCACCGGCGGTACCGGAGGGGTGCGGTTCAGGTAGCCCTTGAACGCATCGAACACGGCTTGCTCCTTGATGATTTTTTCATGCCCCGGTATGCCCCTTGCCGACGTTGAACACCTTGTTCAGATCGGCGCCGTCGCGGCGGCTGGTATTCGGATACTGCAGGTCGACAAAATCCTCGCGCGCAATGATGGCGACGTAGCACACCTGGTGATTGTCCAGCGAGGTCGTGACTTTCCATTCGTCGGTGGGTGCGATCTGCTCCGATCCGGTATCCTCGCCGAAGGGCGTGTCATCGCTGGCGACATCGCCGAACCGGTGCGACGCGACTTCAAATTGGCTGCCGGTCCTGAATTCATCGATGCTCCCGCTTCCCAGGCCATACGTGGCGCCGGCGATGCTGACCGAGGTGCCGGCCACATCGAAGCGGTGGTCCTCGCTGTTCCACTGTCCGTCCCGCTGCAGCCCCCTCAGGTAGGCATTGACCATGCCGCAGCCGAGCGAGTGCGAAATGAAGTCGAGTTTTTCCACGCCCAGATAGTCGCGCACCTGGTCGACGAAATCGCGGAAGGCGTCGATGCGGTTGCGGTGCACGCCGAACAAATCGTGCGAGTCATTGTTTTCGCCCAGATAATCCATGGCCCAGATTTCGCAGTCCTGGTACGCCTCGTCCTTCAGGAAGGTTTTCATCGCTTCCATGCCGAACGTGGGATGCACGGAATTCGATGCGTTGCCATGCACAAGGATCACCGGGCATTTCTTGCTGCGCTCACGATGCTGTGCCTGATTCAGGCTCGGGTCGCCGCCAAAGCCGGTCAGGGTGTGTGGAAAGTCGCTGGGGAACTGGTTCATGGCGAAATCCTTTCTCGGGAGATGGCGGGGGGAGAAAAGTGCGCGTTCAGCGGTTTGACCCGATCCAGGCATGCGGGTTGGCGGCGGCAAGAGGAAACCGGGTCGCTCTGATTCAGATCAAGGATCGACTGGTCCCGGCAGTTGATCTCCGGTATGATTGCTAGCCATTGGATGTTGAATACCCGTGCGCCGAGCGCGCCAGACCCGCGTAATGACCTTATTGACCCGCAACGATGCAAGCTGAAGTGTCCGTCCTGGCCCAGGAACGGCCGCTGCGCATCCTGCTCGTGAACGCGGGCGAACCGGACGCGCTCACCTGGTCCGGCCTGGTGCAACCGCTGCGCCAGGCGGCCAAGATCCTCGGCCCCGAGCGCCTGCACGTGGACGTGCGCAGCCCCGACAAATTCACCAGCGACGCCCAGCGCCACTGGCACCTGGTGCTGCTCGCCGCCGACGAAGCGCAGGCCGGCCTAAAACCCGCCAACTTCCGCGCCCTGGTCGAACGCTGCCGGGCCGCGCCATTCTGGGGCGGCGTCGGCGCCGGCGTGCTGTGGCTGGCGGAAGCGGGCGCCCTGAACGGCGTCAAAACGGCGCTGCCGTGGTCGCTCTACGCCGACGCCGACAGCCGCGCCGACCAGGCCATCTTCACGCCCCACCTGTATGAAATCGACGGCAACCGCCTAACCTGCTGCGGCGGCGCCGCCTCGGTCGATTTCGCACTGACCCTGATCGACATCATTTTCGGTTCCAACGTGCAGGCGCCGGTGAAAGAGTTGCTGTGCGTCGACCGCGTG
>CAVSPL010000004.1:0-135186 GCA_963729765.1 uncultured beta proteobacterium
AGGTCGTCGGCGCTGACCGGGGACGAGGAGGTACTGTTGAGGATGTCGTTGGTACCCGACAGCACCAACAAAAATCTGGCGCCGGCAGTGGCAGCGACATCGCGGTCAAAACGTTCCAGCGCGCTGCGCCCGCCCAGCGAACCGGGTTGCAGGTTGCTCAGCAGGTTGTTGCCGGCGATGCCGCGGTTGACCACGCCCAGGCGGGCATTGGCGCCGCCGGCGCTTTGCAGGCGCCGCGCCAGCCAGTCGGGCCAGCGGTAATTGTAATTGCCCCAGCTGCGCAGGCCGTCGGTGATGGAGTCGCCCAGGGTGACGATGGCGCCGCCGTTATTGACGTCGACTTCGGTCAGGAACGGCCACTGCTCGATCGTGCCCTGGACCGGCAAGCTGGTGCTGGCGACATAATTGCCGCTGGTCGATACATAGCTGTTCTGCGTCGCGGCGGCGTGCAAGGTGGTAACGCGCGCCGTCCCTGGCAAATACACGCTCACCACCACGTCGGACAGCGCCGGTACGTTGAGGAAGGCGGCATCGGACACCACGGCGGCGCCCGCGGCACGGAAATGGCGGTGGCGCCGCCGAAGGTGAGCGTGCGGTCGCTGGCGGCGACGATGGCGGCGCCGCTGCCATTGCGCAAGGCAACGTGGGCGCGCCGATGCGCAGGGGCGTGTTGCCCATCTCGTTGGACAGGCGCACCCGCACCCGGCTGCCGCTGATGCTCGAGTGAACGATCAGGCGCAAAGTCTGGTTGTTGTAGATGGTGGTATTGGCGCTGAGCGGCGGTCCGGCCGGGCCGGCGCCCCAGGTGCCGGCCCACTGCGCGCTGGCCCAGTCGGCGACGGTCTGGCCCGCCGCCGGCGTCCCGGCGAAGGCGAATGAGAGAACGACGGCAGCGATGGCGAGCAGGGCGTTACGCCCTGGCATGCTGCGCAGGGCAGAAGTGATAAAAGTCATTGCAGTCTCCAGAACCGGCCGACGCCGGCGAAATGGGCCGATACGCCGGCGCGAGATTGCGCCGGACCACCGTCCCGCGCCATGCGGATTGCATAAACGGGAACAGTTTTAATGTACGCCGCTGCGGTCCGTGTGATCTTCCGACGCGAGACTTCAATCTTGAGATTTGTCTAGCTCTGCTCAGATAGAATTGACGGGGAGCATACGATGGCGTTCATCAGTTCGCCGGGGGCGCCGCATGAGTTTGCTGTCACCGACGGCGTTTTATTTCTATCCAGACAAGCCACAAGGTTTGACCACTTTCCTCGGCGGCGGTTAAAATAGCGGGTTATACCAAACCTGGACCCCGCCCCATGCGTCGCAAACTCGTTGTCGGTAACTGGAAAATGAATGGCAGCCTGGCCGCCAACGCCGCCTTGCTGGATGCCTTGAAAGCCGGCTTCCACGGGGATGGGGCGGTCGACTGCGCCGTGTGCGCCCCCGCGCCTTACCTGGCCCAGTGCCAGGCGGCGCTGGCCGGCACGGCGGTCGCCTGGGGCGCCCAGGACGTCTCGGCCAACGCCGCCGGCGCCTTCACGGGTGAAGTCGCCGCCGCCATGCTGGTCGATCTGGGTTGCAAATACGTCATCGTCGGCCACTCCGAGCGGCGCGCCTATCACGGCGAGAGCAGCGAACTGGTGGCGAAGAAGACGGTCGCCGCCCTGGCCGCCGGCCTGATCCCCATCGTTTGCGTCGGCGAAACCCTGGCCGAGCGCGAGGCGGGGCAGACTTTTGCCGTGGTCGGCGAGCAACTCGGCGCCGTGCTGGCCGCGGTCGGCGCCGATGTCGCCCGCATCGTCGTCGCTTACGAGCCGGTGTGGGCGATCGGTACCGGCAAGACCGCCACCCCGGCCATGGCGCAGGAAGTGCATGCGCAGTTGCGCGCCCAGCTCGCCGCGCAAGATGGCGGCGGCGTGCAGATTCTTTACGGCGGCAGCATGAAGCCGGACAATGCCAGGGAATTGATGGCGGAGTCCGACATCGACGGCGGCCTGATCGGTGGCGCGGCGTTGAAGGCGGCGGATTTCCTCGCCATCATTGCCGCTGCAAACTAAGTCGGCAAGCAAATTATCAGCGGCGCCGGCAGGTCCGGCGCCAGAACCAAATTCAAAACTCGCAGTCAAACTAGAAATGGAAATGCCATGAACACCTTGTTCAATCTTATCGTCGTCATCCAGGTTGTGTCCGCCCTGATCATCATCGGCCTGGTGCTGCTGCAACACGGCAAAGGCGCCGACATGGGCGCCGCCTTCGGTTCGGGCGCTTCGGGCAGCCTGTTCGGCGCCACCGGCTCGTCGAACTTCATGTCGAAGTCGACCGGCGTGGCCGCCGCGGTGTTTTTCGCTTCGACCCTGGCGCTGGCCTACTTCGGCAGCAGCCGGGCGCCGGCAACCGGCACCGGCCTGATGGAACGTGCGGCGGCGGTCAAGCCGGTGACGGGTAGTGCGGCGGTGCCGGCGACGACGACGGTGGTGCCTGCGCCGGCGGTGCCGGCGACCGGGTCGGCTGCCGTGCCGGCGACGACCACGGTGGCGCCTGCGGTTGCGCCTGCTGCGCCTGCTGCTGCGCCGGGTGCTGCGCCTGCTGCTGCGCCGGGTGGGGCTGTGCCGAAGTAACAGATCGTGGCCGTAGGATCGATCGTTCTGATCTGAAAACTGGGGACAGGCACCTGCGGCGCCAGTCCCCGATGCTGCAAACGTATTGACAGAATTAGATATTCTGCTTAGCAATTAAGCAGTGGGGCGCGGGTCAGGCGCAGTGCAGCAAAATGTTTTAAACTTATACCGTGTTTTAGCTGCGCTACCGCAAGTTTGCCATTGAAAAAAGGTGGTAGCGCGGGTTAGAATAGCGGTCTCAATGCCGACGTGGTGAAATTGGTAGACACGCTATCTTGAGGGGGTAGTGGGAGAAATCCTGTGCGAGTTCGAGTCTCGCCGTCGGCACCAAGAAATTCTAGAAGCCAGCAAGGGCTGTGCGCCTGAGCTGGCTTTTTTACGATGGTCGGTCGCTTTATCCGGATGGCATTACAATATCGGGTTGGAGCGACAGGGCGCCGCGCTCATGCGGCGTTCCGCAGTCTTCCGCAAGTAGTCATTAATCGATCAATCACAAGGGCTCATCCGTGAATCTCGAAGCATATTTCCCCGTTCTTTTATTTATCCTGGTCGGTATCGGCGTCGGCGTCGTGCCGCAGGTGCTGGGCAAGCTGCTCTCCAAGAGCGCCCCTGACGCCGCCAAGCTGTCCCCGTACGAGTGCGGCTTCGAAGCGTTCGAAGACGCCCGCATGAAATTCGACGTGCGTTACTACCTCGTCGCGATCCTGTTTATTTTGTTTGATCTGGAAACGGCGTTTTTCTTCCCATGGGGCGTATCGATGCGCGAACTGGGCTGGTCCGGTTTTGTGACGATGATGGTGTTCATCGCTGAATTCGTCGTCGGATTTTGGTACATCTGGAAGAAAGGTGCCCTTGATTGGGAATAAGCCATGGCTATTGAAGGCGTACTAAACGAAGGTTTTATTACCACCACAGCTGACAAGCTGATCAACTGGGCCCGCACCGGATCGATGTTTCCGATGACGTTCGGCCTGGCTTGCTGCGCGGTCGAGATGATGCACACGGGCGCGGCGCGCTACGACATGGACCGCTTCGGCGTCGTCTTCCGTCCGTCGCCACGCCAGTCGGACGTGATGATCGTCGCCGGCACCCTGTGCAACAAGATGGCCCCTGCATTGCGCAAGGTCTACGACCAGATGCCTGAACCGCGCTGGGTCATCTCGATGGGCTCCTGCGCCAACGGCGGCGGCTACTACCACTACTCGTATTCGGTGGTGCGCGGTTGCGACCGCATCGTGCCGGTCGATGTCTATGTGCCGGGCTGCCCGCCGACGGCCGAGGCTCTGCTCTACGGCATCTTGCAGCTGCAGAACAAGATCAAGCGCACCAACACCATCGCACGCTAAGAGGCGACAGATATGACAACCAAACTCGACCTCCTGCAAGCGACCTTGCGCACCGCCCTGGGCGACAAAGCGGTGATTTCCGCCGCCCTCGGCGAAGTGACGGTGGTGCTCAAGGCCGCCGACTACCTGGCCGCCATGCAGACCCTGCGCGACGATCCGACCCTGCACTTCGAGCAATTGCTCGACCTGTGCGGCGTCGACTATTCGACCTATGGCGAAGGCAGCTGGGACGGCCTGCGTTTCGCCGCCGTCTCGCACCTGCTGTCGATCGAACACAACTGGCGCGTGCGCGTGCGCGTGTTCGCCGAAGACGAAGATCTGCCGGTGCTGGCCTCGATCGCCACCCTGTGGCGTTCGGCCAACTGGTACGAGCGCGAAGCGTTCGACCTGTACGGCATCCTGTTCGAAGGCCACAACGACCTGCGCCGCATCCTCACCGACTACGGTTTTATCGGCCACCCGTTCCGCAAGGACTTCCCGGTGACCGGCTACGTCGAAATGCGTTACGACCCCGAGCAGAAGCGCGTGATCTATCAACCCGTGACGATCGAGCCGCGTGAAATCATCCCGCGCGTGATCCGCGAAGAAACCTACGGTCTCAAATAATGGCTGAACTTAAGAATTACACCCTCAACTTCGGTCCCCAGCACCCGGCGGCCCACGGCGTGCTGCGCCTGGTCCTCGAGCTCGACGGCGAAGTGATCCAGCGCGCCGATCCGCACATCGGCCTGCTGCACCGCGCCACCGAAAAACTGGCCGAAACCCGCACCTATCTGCAATCGGTGCCCTACATGGACCGTCTCGACTACGTGTCGATGATGGCCAACGAGCACGCCTACGTGCTGGCCATCGAAAAGCTGCTGGGCATCGAAGCGCCGGTCCGCGCGCAGTACATCCGCGTGATGTTCGACGAGATCACCCGCCTGCTCAACCACCTGATGTGGCTGGGCGCGCACGCGCTCGACGTCGGCGCCATGGGCCCCTTCCTGTACGCTTTCCGCGACCGCGAAGACCTGTTCGACGTCTACGAGGCGGTCTCCGGCGCGCGCATGCACGCGGCATACTATCGCCCGGGCGGGGTCTACCGCGACCTGCCGGACGCCATGCCGAAACACAAGGCCTCGATCATCCGCAGCGCCAAGGCAATCGATGCACTGAACGAAGCCCGTCAAGGTTCCTTGCTCGACTTCATCGACGATTTCTCCAAGCGCTTCGTCACCTACGTCGACGAATACGAGACCCTGCTGACCGACAACCGTATCTGGAAACAGCGTACCGTCGGCATCGGCGTCGTTTCGCCGGAAGCGGCCAAGGCGATGGGCTTTACCGGCGCCATGCTGCGCGGTTCGGGCATCGAGTGGGATCTGCGCAAGAAGCAGCCTTACGCCGTGTACGACAAGATGGAATTCGACGTGCCGGTCGGCACCAACGGCGACTGCTACGACCGCTACCTGGTGCGCGTGGAAGAAATGCGCCAGTCGAACCGCATCATCAAGCAGGCCTCCGCCTGGCTGCGCGCCAATCCGGGTCCGGTCATGATCGACAACCACAAGATCGCGCCGCCGAACCGGGTCGACATGAAGACCAATATGGAGTCGCTGATTCACCACTTCAAGTTGTTCACCGAAGGCATGCACGTGCCCGAAGGCGAAGCGTACGCGGCGGTGGAGCATCCGAAGGGCGAGTTCGGCATCTACATCGTTTCCGATGGCGCCAACAAACCGTACCGTTTGAAGATCCGTGCGCCGGATTACGCCCACCTGCAGAGTCTCGACGAGATGGCGCGCGGTCACATGATCGCCGACGCCGTCACCATCATCGGCACCCAGGACATCGTGTTCGGCAGTATCGACCGCTAATCAGAGAAATCAGGCTAAGACATGTTGTTATCAGAACATTCAATCAAGAAAATCGATCGCGAGGTCGCCAAGTATCCGCCCGACACAAGGAATCGGCGGTGATGGCGGCGCTGGCCATCGCCCAGGACGAAAACGGCTGGCTGCCGCCGGAAATGATGGCAGGAAATCGCCGACTACCTCGGCATGCCCGCCATCGCCGTGCAAGAGGTGGCCACGTTTTACAAGATGTACGACGTCAAGCCGGTCGGTAAGTTCAAGATTACGGTCTGCACCAATCTGCCGTGCGCGCTGTCGGGCGGCGAAGCACGCCGGTCAGTATCTGCAGGAGAAGCTGGGCATCGGCTACCGCGAAACCACCGCCGACGGCCAGTTCACCCTGGTCGAAGGCGAGTGCATGGGCGCTTGCGGCGACGCACCGGTCATGATCGTCAACAACAAGCGCATGTGCAGCTGGATGTCGCACGAAAAAAGCCAGGATGTCTTTCAGCTTGTCCTTCTCGCCGCGCAGCTGGGCCAGCTCCTGCTCGATCTTGATCGCTTCCAGGCGCGCCAGCTGGCGCAGGCGGATCTCGAGGATGTCCTCGGCCTGGCGGTCCGACAGGCCGAACTCTTCGATCAGCGCCGCCTTCGGCTCATCCGAATTGCGGATGATGGCGATCACCTTGTCGATGTTCAGCAGGACGATCTCGCGGCCTTCGAGGATGTGGATGCGGTCGTTGACCTTGCCCAGCTTGAACTCGGAGCGGCGCCGCACCGTCGTGAAGCGGATAATCGATCCATTCCTGGATGATCTCGTTCAGGCCCTTCTGGCGCGGGCGGCCATCGCCGCCGATCATCACCAGGTTGATCGGGGCCGAGGATTCCAGCGAGGTATGCGCCAGCAGCAGCAGCATGAACTCGTTCTGGTCGAGGTTCTTCGACTTCGGCTCGAACACCAGGCGCACGGCGGCTTCGCGGCCGGATTCGTCGCGCATCGTGTCGAGCGAATTGAGGACCGTCTGCTTGAGCGCGATCTGTTCCGGCGTGAGCGTCTTCTTGCCCAGCTTGATCTTCGGGTTGGTGATCTCTTCGATCTCCTGCTGCACCTTCGCAGCCGAGGTCCCCGGCGGCAGTTCGGTCACGACCGCCTGCCACTGGCCGCGCGCCAGTTCTTCGATCTTCCAGCGCGCGCGCACCTTCATCGAGCCGCGCCCGGTGGTGTACATCTCGGCGATGGTCGATGCCGGGGTGATGATCTGGCCGCCGCCCGGGAAGTCGGGGCCGGGGATGATCGCCATCAGCTCGGCGTGCGACATCTTCGGGTTGCGGATCATGGCCACCGCTGCATCGGCCACTTCGCGCAGGTTGTGCGAGGGGATCTCGGTGGCCAGGCCGACCGCGATACCGGAGGCGCCGTTGAGCAGCACCATCGGCAGGCGCGCCGGCAGCGTGCGCGGCTCCAGGGTCGAGCCGTCGTAGTTCGGCTGGAAGTCGACCGTGCCCATGGTCGATCTCGTCCATCAGCAGACGGGCGATCGGGGTCAGGCGGGCTTCCGTGTAGCGCATTGCCGCCGCGCCGTCGCCGTCGCGCGAGCCGAAGTTGCCCTGGCCGTCGATCAGCGGATAGCGCAGCGAAAAGTCCTGGGCCATGCGCACCAGGGCGTCATAGACCGACTGGTCGCCGTGCGGGTGGAGCTTACCGAGCACGTCGCCGACCACGGCCGCCGATTTGCGCGGCTTCGCGGTCGGGCCGAGGCCGAGTTCGTTCATCGCGTACAGGATGCGGCGCTGCACCGGCTTCTGGCCGTCGGACACGTCGGGCAGGGCGCGGCCCTTGACCACCGAGATCGCGTAGTCGAGATAGGCGCGTTCGGCGAAGGTCGACAGGGTCAGCGTTTCGATGTCGTCGCCGGCGGGTGCTGCGGCTTGTTCGAAGAGATTTGCTTGGATCGTCATAATTCAGTGTGTTAAATATCCGCTTCCGTCTCGTTCCCGTGTTCCTCGATCCACGCGCGGCGGGCGGCGGCTTCGCCTTTGCCCATCAACATATTGAAACGCGCGCTCGATTCGCCGTGGTCGAAACCGCCCAGGGCCACCGGCAGCAGGCGCCGGGTGTCCGGGTTCATCGTGGTTTCCCAGAGCTGCTCGGCGTTCATCTCGCCCAGGCCCTTGAAGCGGGAGATGTTCCAGCTGCCTTCCTTGAGGCCATCCTTTTTCAGCTTGTCCTCGATCGCCAGCAGTTCGCCGTCGTCGAGCGCATACAGCTTTTGCAGCGGCTTCTTGCCGCGCGGCGGCACGTCGACGCGGTACAGCGGCGGACGCGCGATGCAGATGTGGCCATGGTGGAACAGGGCAGGGAAGTGCTTGAAGAACAGCGTCAGCAGCAAGACCTGGATGTGCGAGCCGTCGACGTCGGCATCCGACAGGATGCAGATCTTGCCGTAGCGCAGACCGGACAGGTCGGGCGAATCGCCCTGCGAGTGCGGGTCGACCCCGATCGCCACCGAAATGTCGTGGATCTCGTTGTTCGCGAACAGGCGGTCGCGGTCGGTTTCCCAGGTGTTCAGCACCTTGCCGCGCAGCGGCAAGATGGCCTGGTATTCCTTGTCGCGGCCCATCTTGGCGGAACCGCCGGCCGAGTCGCCCTCGACCAGGAACAGTTCGTTGCGGGTGAGGTCGGTCGATTCGCAATCGGTCAGTTTGCCCGGCAGCACGGCCACGCCCGAGGACTTCTTCTTCTCGACCTTTTGCAGCGAACGCATGCGCGACTGCGCCTGCTTGATGACGAGCTCGGCCAGCTTCTTGCCGTATTCGACGTGCTGGTTCAGCCACAGTTCGAGCGGCGGCTTGGTGAACGTCGAGACCAGTTTGACGGCGTCGCGCGAATTCAGGCGTTCCTTGGTCTGGCCCTGGAATTGCGGGTCCAGCACCTTGGCCGACAGCACGAACGAGACGCGTGCGAACACGTCTTCCGGCAGCAGTTTCACGCCCTTCGGCAGCAGGCCGTGCAGTTCGACGAAGCCTTTGACGGCGCCGAACAAGCCGTCGCGCAGGCCGGACTCGTGCGAGCCGCCGGACGGCGTCGGGATCAGGTTGACGTAGGACTCGCGCACCACGCCGCCTTCCTCGTTCCAGGCCACGACCCAGGCCGCGCCTTCGCCTTCGGCAAAGCTTTCGTCGCCGGCAGCCGCGTAACCCGCGCCTTCGAACAGCGGGATCACGGTCTGGCCGCTCGAGCTCTGGTTCATCGCCTCGACCAGGTAGCCGCGCAGGCCTTCGTCGTAGCGCCAGGTCTGGACGTCGCCGGTCTTGGCGATGGTCAGCGTGACGGTCACGCCCGGCAGCAGCACGGCCTTCGAGCGCAGCAGGCGCACCAGGTCGCCCATCGGGATGTTCGGCGAATCGAAGTACTTGGGGTCGGGCCAGGCGGTGACGCGGGTGCCGTTCTTCTTGCCGCCGCGCTCGAAGGGGCTGGATGCGAGCGGTTCGATCACGTCGCCGTCGGCGAAGACCAGGTTGTGGATGCCGTTGCCGTCGTCCGTCTTGCGCCAGACGGTGATTTCGAGGCGCGTCGACAGCGCATTGGTGACCGAGACGCCGACGCCGTGCAGGCCGCCCGAGAACGCGTAGGCGCCGCCCGAGCCCTTGTCGAACTTGCCGCCGGCGTGCAGGCGCGTGAACACGATCTCGACCGTGGAGACGCCTTCTTCCGGGTGGATGCCGACCGGAATGCCGCGGCCGTCGTCCTCCACCGTGACGGAGCCGTCGACGTTGAGGGTGACGCCGATGTTGTTGCAGTAGCCGCCCAGCGCTTCATCCGAGGCGTTGTCGATGACTTCCTGGATGATGTGCAGCGGGTTTTCAGTCCGGGTGTACATGCCCGGGCGCTGCTTCACGGGTTCGAGTCCTTTGAGGACGCGGATGGATGATTCGCTGTAGTCGGGTGCGGGTTTCTTGGTTGCCATGCTGATCAGTGTTTTTTCGGAAGCCTGCGTATTCTACTTTGTCGCGCTATCTTGTCGCAGGGAAAAAGCCGGAGTGCCCTAAGCGATTGTTCTTGTCAATACGTGGGAACGTGACTAGATTGGTACGCAAGGTTGCTACGTCAAGCAGCCCCGAGGAACCGTTGAGCGGATGGCGTCGGCCAAGGATGTACTGTACATGCATACAGTAATTCTCGCAAGCCAGCCGAGCTTTTTGCACAACAGGTTCGGGGGCTCGGCGTGGGACGCACCGGTGACCATTATGCATGCACATAAAGTTCCGACCGCCGTACGCCTGCTTGGCTTCGGGCCTGAGCGACGCCCGCCAGCCTGGCTGCGCTGCTGGACGCCGCGCCGCGTTCGGGACCGCTGTATGCCTGCCTGCACGACGACAGTTTGCAGGAACCCGACATCGTGCTGGCCGACGGCACCAATCCCGAGGCCCTGGCCTGGCTCGAGGGCATGCGCTGCGCGCCGCCGGCGCTGGTGATCGGCGGCGGCCCGCACGGCGGCTACGACCATCTCGACCTCCCGCTCGAACCCGAGCACCTGTACGACACGCTGACCCAGATGCTGGCCGAACGGCGCCGCGCCCTGGCGCTGCTGCATTGCACGCGGCGAGCCCTTCCTGGCCGAACGGCGGCGCCGCCCGCGCCTCGGCCCGGGCGCCGGCTGCGCGGCCGAACGCCGGCCGCCGCGCGACGGCAAGGTGCTGATCGTCGACAAGGGCGGCGCTTTCCGCGACCACCTGGCGGGCCTGGTCGGCCCGCACCGCCTGGCCATCGCCTGGACCGACAGCGCCTCGATGGCGGTGCGCCTGTGCGACGAAACGCCGGTCTCGGTCGCCCTGATCAATACGGCCGCGCCGGGGATCGACCCATATGCCCTGAGCCGCACCATCAAGGCCCAGGAAGGGGCGGGGCGCACGGCGGTGGTGCTGCTGGTCGGGAAAATGTTCAGCTACGACAGCGACCTGGCGCGCGGCGCCGGCGTGCGCGGTCTGCTCGACAAGCCGGTGGGGGACCGCAGCCTGGTGGCCATGCTGCAACGATTGACTTCGCTGCCGGAGTTGCCCGCCTAGCTCGGCCGTGCGGATTTTGTTACAACTTCGAATCGTGCGCGGCAGTGGCGGGTCTATATTTGTGGGCATGGCAGACGATCAACCGAAGCCCCGCGACGAGCCCGCCGGTCCGCCGCTGGAAAACCGCGAGGATGCGCCGCAGCGCGTGCCCGACCGCCGCGCGGCCAGCGGCGTGCCGCGCTACCAGCGTCCCGGCGACACGCCCTTCGCCCTGGCCGGCCGGGTGCTGCGCTCGCGCTGGCGCGCCCTGCGCGACCGCTTCAGCCGCGACTTCATGCGCCGCACCCTGCGCATCGGCGTCTCGGCCCGCATCTTTCATCCCGAACCGGGTTCCACCGGCCTGCGCAGCAAGAACCTCCAGTACCTGGAAGAGTCGATCGCCCAATGGGTGATGTCGCGCGACGTGCTGGTCTTCATGATCCCGACGGTGAATACCAACGGCCTGCTCCACCCCAGCAACATCACGCTGCAGCACTACGCGCGCCACCTGGACGGCCTGGTGCTGCAGGGCGGGGCGGACGTGTCGCCGCAAACCTATTCCGAGTCGCCCACCCGTCCGGAATGGAGCGGCGACCGCGCGCGCGACCTGTACGAACTCGAACTGCTGCACGAATTCGTCGAGGCCGGCAAGCCGGTGCTGGGCGTGTGCCGCGGCTGCCAGCTGATCAACGTCGCCTTTGGCGGCACCCTGTACCAGGACGTGGCGACGAATGTGCCGGCGGCGCTGGCGCACGTGCATACCGACTACGACGCCCACCGCCACGCGATCGAATTCCCGCCGGGCTCGTCGCTGGGACGCATGTTCCCGAACGCCGGGCGGCCGATCGTCAATTCGATCCACCACCAGGCCGTCAAGGAACTCGGGCGCGATGTCCGGGTGGAGGCGGTGTCGTATCCGGACGGGATCGTCGAGGCGATCCGCTACGACAAGGCCGATTTCGTGATGGGGCTGCAATGGCATCCGGAATTTCACCGGGCCGGCGGGACGGATCTGCTCGATTGCACGCCGGTGCTGGATGAGTTTTTGAGGGCGGCGAGGGAGACGCGGTTGTAAGCGTCATCGCCGCCCGCTCTACCCTACGCAAAACTACCTGCGCCGGAAACGCCGCTCGCCGCGGAACCAGTTGATCGCCGCGTGCACCATCCCCTCGACGCTGCCCTGGCGCTCGTACTGCTGGCGCAGCAGCAGCGCATCGCTCCCTTCGACTGCCGCCGCCTCCAGATGCCGCAAGCCCTCCAGGCTCCCCAGCGCCTCGCGCATACGGCGCCATTTTCGCCAGCGTCGCCAGGATATCCTCGCGCAGCGACACGTCTCGTAGGTCTTCGGATGCGTGATCGCCCCCTCCAGCCCGAAGCGGCAGGCCTGGAAGCGGTTGTAGTTATAGACCAGGTAATCGTCCTCGACCGGCGGCTCCTCGTGCCGCTGCGAGCAGGTAGCTGCACAGCGCCTGCAAATACGCCGCCAGCGCCGCTGCGCGTTCGACCGTGAGCGGCGTGTCGCACACGCGCAGTTCGATCGTGCCGTACTCGGGCTTGGGCCGCAGGTCCCAGTAAAAATCCTTCATGCTCTTGACGATGCCGGTGCGCTCCATCTTGGCGAATAGCTCGACTCGAACTCGGCCCAGTTGAGCATGAAGGGCGCGCGTCCGCTCATCGGGAAGGCAAACACGGAATTCAGGCGCGCCGAATCGAACAGGCTGTCGTGGCCCTGCACGAAGGGCGACGAGGCCGACAGCGCGATGAAGTGCGGAATGTAGCGGTTCAGCGCATGCAGCAGGTACATGCGCATCGTCGCCATTGCCGCAGCCGATGTGCACGTGCTGGCCGAACACCGTGAACTGCTTGGCCAGGTAGCCGTACAGCGAGGACAGGTGCTCGAAGCGCGGCTTGGCGAAGATCTTCTGTTCGGACCAGTGCTGGAACGGATGCGTGCCGCCGCCGGCGATGCCGATGTTGAGCTGGTCGCCGGCCGCCACCAGCGTGTCGCGGATCTCCTGCAGTTCCGCCAGCAGCGGCGCATAGGGTCGGTGCACGCTCGAGTTAATCTCGATCATGCTCTCGGTGATCTCCGGCGTCACGTTGCCGGGGAAGGGCTTGCGCGCCAGCAGGTGCAGCAGATCCGGGCTGGCCGCGGTCAGGTCGAAGTCGGACAGGCTGACCAGCTGCAGTTCGAGTTCGACGCCGAAGGTCAGCGGCGTCGATTGCGGTAAACGGTTCAAGCGGCATGGCGCTCTCCGCCTGGCTCTTCGGTACCTCGTGCGCCCAGACCAGGGCGCGCTGGATGATGATCGGCCCGAACACTTCCAGCAGCATCGTCACCGCCGCCACCGAGCGCAGTTCCTCGACCACGTGCACGCCGCGCAGGCGCGCATATTCGAGCAGCAGGATGACGAACACGGACAAGGGCGCCAGCGCCACCCCGGCCAGCGCGCCCTTGCGCCAGGTGATGCCGGACAGGTGGGCGAAGGCCATCACGCCGCCGGTCTTGGTCAGCAGCCGCGCCAGCACGACGACGACCGCGAGCAGGCCGCCGGCGGCGACCTTGCGCCAGTCGAGGGTGGAGGCGGCGAACACGAACAGCAGGACCGTCAGCAGTTCGCCCAGCGCCCCGAAGCCGCGCTGGGCCTGGCTGAAGGCGACGCGGCGGTGGCGCGCGACGAGGCCAAAGGCCAGCGTCGAGACCACCGGCGACAGGCCGCCCGCATACGAGATCGCCACCAGCAGGATCACCGCCAGCGCAAAGGCGACGGTCGCATCCTGGTGCGGATTGTCGAGGCTGCGCAGCAGCGCCGGCACGGCCAGGCCGAACACGGCGCCGCTCAGCGAGCGACACCGCGAGCAGCGACCAGGCTGTTCCAGATGGCGTCGCCCAGGTCCTCGGAGGTGCGGAAGATCCAGAAGCCGACGATGACGTTGAACGCGAACACGGCCAGCACGCAGTTCTGGGCCGTCAGGTGCAGCACGCGCTCGGTCACCTGGCCCGAGCTGCGCTGCTCGTTGATACCCGCACCACGGTGGCCGGCGAGGTCGCCATCGAGAGCGAGGCCAGCATCAGCGCGGTGAGTTGGGGCGTGCCGAAGGCGAGCGCGATCAGGTAGACGGCGACGAAGGTGGCCAGCGATTCGACCAGGCCGCTGATGCCGATCCAGGGATTGGTGCGCAGCCAGCGCAGGTTGATGCGGTAGCCGAGCTCGAACAGGATCAGGCCGAAGGCGACATCGGCCAGCACGGGCACCGCGCCGGTCGCCGGCCGGCGCCGGCAGGATGCCGAGCTGGGGCTGGCCAGCGCGAAGCCGACCAGGCCATAGAAACTGATGCGCGGCAAACCCGTCCAGCGCTGGCCGAATTCCCCCGCGATCCAGGCGATGGCGATCGCGAACGGCCACGCCAGGCTGGTCAGGATCGGCAACAAATCGCGCATGGCTTCCTCGGGAAATCAGCGGTCGGGCGGACTGGTCGTTTGCTGATTTTACAAGACGCCCATGGCCGACCGCGCGCACGATTGGGGCTCGATGGCGGCCACGAGTTCGTTGTCAGCCTGCCCGCCGATGGCTAGAATGGCGGACGGTTTGTCAGCACAGACACCGCTTTCCGGCCAGATGGCCTATTCGATTCCTCATTCGTCGCTTTGTCGCGACGCGCTTCCATGTCCCAAGCACCGAATCCGCCGCCATCGCCCGCCCAGCCAACGCGTGCACCGATCCGCCTCACCGCCCAGGTCTTGACCTGCGTCGTGTTTTCGCTGATCGCGCTCGCTCGTCATTTTCGTCGCCCAGGCGGAGCCGCTGTCGGTGTTCCGCGGGCCGATGTCGGTCGGTGAGCAATTGTTGGTCCGGCCTGGGGCTGTCGGCGCTGGCGGCGGTCGCGTCCTACGCCAGCTTCCGGCTGACGGCGCAGTCCGGAGGCGACGAAGAACACGATCATCGCCTACGGCCGGCTGGACCTGTCGGGGCGCAATCCGGTCTGGATCAGCCTGGCGGCGGCGATCGGCGAAGAACTGCTGTTCCGGGCGGCGCTGCAGCCGCTGCTGGGCGTGTGGATTACGTCCGCTCGTGTTCCTGCTGACGCATACGCCGGTGTACCAGTTCCGCAAGGTGAACAGGGCGACGCTGGTGCAGGCGGCGGGCGTGTTCGGCGCGAGCGTGGCGCTGGGCTTGATTTATCAGTACGTGGGGCTGCTGGCGGCGATGATGGTGCATACGGCGCTGGATGTCGTGGGCCTGTACGTCGTGCGCAATTCCGTTGCGCGCGGAGCGTGCTTGATACGCGCAGCCGCTATTTACTCAGCAGGCGCATGGCCCGTTCCAGCCCTTCCAGCGTGATCGGGAACATCCGGTTGTTCATGATCTGGCGGATCACCGAGATCGACTGGCGGTACTGCCACAGGTGCTCGGGCTCGGGATTGAGCCAGGCGAATTTCGGGAAGGCGTTGCAGAAGCGCGCCAGCCATTCGGCGCCGGCTTCCTCGTTGTTGTACTCGACCGAGCCGCCCGGCGCCAGCACCTCGTAGGGGCTCATGGTGGCGTCGCCGACGAAGATGATGCGGGTGTCGTGCGGGTATTTGCGCAGCACGTCCCAGGTGTCGAAGCGCTCGGCGTGGCGGCGGCGGTTGTTCTTCCACAGGTAGTCGTAGATGCAGTTGTGGAAGTAGTAGAACTCCATGTTCTTGAATTCGCTCTTCGCCGCCGAGAACAGCTCTTCGGTGCGCTCGATGTGGTCGTCCATGGTGCCGCCCACGTCGAGCAGCATCACCACCTTGATCCGGTTCTTGCGCTCGGCCTGCATGCGGATGTCGAGGTAGCCGGCGTTACTCGCCGTGGCGCGGACGGTCTCGTCGAGCGCGAATTCGTCGAGCGCGCCGTGCGCGCGCGAAGCGGCGCAGGCGGCGCAAGGCCACCTTGATGTTGCGCGTGCCCAGTTCGCGCTCGTCGTCGTAATCCTTGTACGAACGCTGGTCCCACACTTTCACGGCCGTGCGGTTGCCGGCCCGGCGCCGCCGATGCGGATGCCTTCCGGGTTGGTGCCGCCATGCCCGAAGGGCGAGGTGCCGCCGGTGCCGATCCACTTGCTGCCGCCTTCGTGGCGCTCTTTTTGTTCTTTCAGCAGTTCGTTGAGGCGGTCCATCAGCTTGTCGTAGCCGAATTTTTCCAGCGCCGCTTTTTGCTCGGGCGTGAGTTCGCGCTCCATGCGCTTGATCAGCCACTCCAACGGGATCTCGCCCTTGGCCGTGTCGAACACGGCCTCGATGCCCTTGAAATAACTGCCGAAAGCGCGGTCGAACTTGTCGAAGTGGGCTTCGTCCTTCACCATCACCAGGCGCGCAAGATAATAGAACTCGTCGAGCGAGGGGGCGATGACGCTCTTTCCAGGGCTTCGAGCAGGGTCAGGAATTCCTTGATCGAGACCGGGACCTTGGCGTTACGCAGGGCGAAGAAGAAATCGATCAGCATGTGTCTAGGGTGCGGCGTGGCGGGTCAGTTGATAGTGCAGGTGCGTTTTGATTTCATGCCACTCGCCGCGCACGATGCTGTACATGACGGTGTCGCGCACGGTGCCGTCGCGGCGCGGCGCGTGGTGGCGGATCACGCCATCCTTCTTCGCGCCGAGGCGTTCGATCGCCGCCTGCGAGGCGAAATTGAAATTATCGGTGCGAAAACCGACGACCGCGCAGCCGAGCGTATCGAAGGCGTGCGACAGCAGGAGCAGCTTGCAGCTGGTGTTCACGTGGCTGCGCTGGACGCGTTTGGCGTACCAGGTGTAGCCGATCTCGACCCGGTCGACGGCAGGCAAAATATCGTGGTAGCTGGTCGTGCCCAGCACCGTCGCCGCTCGACGACGTCGACCACGGCGAAGGGCACGCGGTCCGGCGTTTCCAGCGCCGTGTGCACATAGGCCTGGGTGCGGTGCGGTTCCGGCACGGAGGTCACGCGCAGGTTCCACAGCGCGCCGTCGAGCGCGGCCGCGCGCAAGCCTTCGACGTGCGCGAGGCTCAAGGGCTCCAGGCGCACGCCGTTGAATTCGAGCGTGGCCGGCTCGACCTGGATCATCGGTTCATCCTCGACATCGACAGCAGGCGCTCGAACAGGTGCACGTCCTGCTCGTTCTTGAGCAGGGCGCCGTGCAGCGGCGGCACCACGGCCTTGTTGTCCTTGCTGTGCAGGGCTTCGGCCGGAATGTCTTCGGCCATCAGCAGTTTCAGCCAGTCGAGGAATTCCGAGGTCGACGGCTTCTTCTTGATGCCGGGGATGTCGCGCACCGCATAGAAACTCTCCAGCGCGGCGGCGAGCAGCTCCTGCTTCAGGCGCGGGTAGTGCACCTGCACGATGTCGGCCATCGTCTCGCGGTCCGGGAATTTGATGTAGTGGAAGAAGCAGCGGCGCAGGAAGGCGTCCGGCAGCTCCTTTTCGTTGTTCGAGGTGATGATCACCAGCGGGCGGTGCTTGGCCACGACCATTTCGCGCGTCTCGTAGACGTAGAACTCCATGCGGTCGAGTTCGCGCAGCAGGTCGTTCGGGAATTCGATGTCGGCCTTGTCGATCTCGTCGATCAGGAGCACCACCGGTTCCGGCGCCGTAAACGCCTGCCACAGCACGCCCTTGACGATGTAGTTGTGGATGTCGCGCACGCGCTCGTCGCCCAGCTGCGAATCGCGCAGGCGCGAGACGGCGTCGTATTCGTACAGGCCTTGCTGGGCCTTGGTGGTGGATTTGACGTGCCACTGCATCAGCGGCATGTTCAGTGCGGCCGCGACTTCCTCGGCCAGCATGGTTTTGCCGGTGCCGGGCTCGCCCTTGATCAGGAGCGGACGCTGCAGCGTGAGGGCGGCATTCACGGCCAGCTTCAGGTCGTCGGTGGCGACATAGCTTTCGGTGCCTTCGAAACGGGGATGGGCTTGCATATGCGTCAATCGAGAAAGAGAGGAAATAACGAGTATATGCCAGAATTTACCGCCCGGCTGAGGAGGCACACGACCTTGGTAGACTGCAATCTTTTGTTGGGCTAGAATCAACAAGTTAATTTAGCTTTCAGGCTTTTTGTACGGTAGCGGTATTCGATTAAAAATTTTACGATTCCCACCATGAAAAAACTTTTGGCAGTACTGGTGCTGGCAGGCTGTGCCGCGGGCTACGTCGCGCTGCGTTGCGGCGGACGTCGTCGGCAATCCGAAGGCAGCGCCGAGCAAGATCGAGATGTGCATCGGTTGCCACGGCATTCCCGGCTATAAAGCCAGCTTCCCCGAGGTCTACCAGGTGCCGATGATCGGCGGCCAGTCGGCCAAGTACATCGAATCGGCGCTGCACGCCTACAAGAAGGGCGACCGCAAGCATCCGTCGATGCGCGGCATCGCCATCAGCCTGTGCGACCAGGACATCGCCGACGTCGCCGCCTATTATTCGCAGCAGACCGCCCAGAGCCGCAAGTAAGACCGCCATGAAAAAACTGATCTTCGCGCTGGCCCTCGGCGCGTTTCCTGCGCACGCAGCCGCCGCCGACATCAAGCGCGGCGAAGCGCTGGCCAAGAAGTACAACTGCGCGTCCTGCCACGGCGCCGACTTCAACAAGCCGATCGACCCGAGCTATCCGAAGCTGGCCGGCCAGCACGCCGACTACCTGACGCACGCGCTGGCTGCCTACAAGCGCGGCGGCGACAAGGCCAACGGCCGCAGCAACCCGATCATGGCCGGCCTGGTGCAGCCGCTGTCGAACCAGGACATGGCCGATATCGGCGCCTACCTGGCCAGCCTGCCGTCGCAGCTGGTGGTGAGCAAATAAGCAGTACGACACCGCTTCCGGCCAGCGCGCCGGGCAATGCGGTAGTATTCGGATCCCCCGGATCCGGCCTCAGCCGGCGCCGGGGGATTTTATTTTTCGGCGCCGTGGCGCTTATCTGGAGTTCATCTTGCAGTCCGTCTCACCCGCCTATCTCAAAACCAATCTGCTCAGCGGATTGACCGTCGCCCTGGCCCTGGTGCCCGAAGCGATCGCCTTTGCGCTGGTTGCCCACGTTTCGCCGCTGACCGGCCTGTACGCCGCCGTGCTGGTGTCCTTCATCACCTCGGCCTTCGGCGGGCGGCCCGGCATGATCTCGGGCGCGGCCGGCGCGCTGGCCGTGGTGATGGTGGCGCTGGTGGTGGAGCATGGCGTGCAGTACCTGTTCGCGGCGATCGTGCTGATGGGGCTGTTGCAGATGCTGTTCGCGGCGGCGCGGCTCGGCAAATTCATCCGCATGGTGCCGTATCCGGTGATGCTCGGTTTCGTCAACGGCCTGGCGCTGGTGATTTTTATCGCCCAGTTCGGCCATTTCAAGATCGGCGGAGCAATGGATGCAGGGCGCGCAGCTGTTCACGATGCTGGGCCTGGTAGCCGCGACGATGGCCGTCATCTACCTCACGCCGCGCATCACGAAGGCGGTGCCGGCGACGCTGGTCGGCATCCTGGCCGTGACGCGGCGGCGCCGCGCTGCTCGGCATCGAATCGAAAACCGTCGGCGACCTGGGCGCGATCGGCGGCGGCTTGCCGCAGTTCGCGCTGCCCGACGTGCCGTTCAATCTCGAGACCCTGAAGATCGTGTTCCCGTATTCGCTGGTGCTGGCCGGCGTCGGCCTGATCGAGTCGCTGCTGACCCTGACCCTGGTCGACGAGATCACGGAGACGCGCGGCCAGCCGAACCGCGAATGCATGGCGCAGGGCGCGGCCAACATCGTCACGGCCTGTTTGGCGGCATGGGCGGCTGCGCGATGATCGGGCAGAGCATGATCAACGTGAACAACGGCGCCTACGGCCGCCTGTCGGGCATCGCGGCTTCGCTGTTCCTGCTCTCGTTCATCCTGTTCGGCTCGAGCTGGATCGAGCGGATTCCGCTGGCGGCGCTGATCGGCGTGATGTTCGTGGTCTGCGAAAAGACCTTCGAGTGGGGCAGCTTTCGCATGATCGGCAAGGTGCCGCGCGCGGACACCCTGGTGGTGGTGCTGGTGGCGGCCATTACCCTGGTCTTCGACCTGGCGGTGGCGGTGCTGGCCGGCGTGGTCGTCTCGGCGCTGGTCTTCGCCTGGCAGCACGCGAAGCAGATCCGGGTGCAGGCGGGCGTCGACGCGCAGGGCTGGAAGGTCTACGAGCTCGAAGGCACGCTGTTCTTCGCCTCGGTCGCGAATTTCAACGCCTTGTTCGCGCCAAAGGACGATCCGCAGGACGTGGTGGTCGAGTTCCGCCGCGCGCGCGTGGTGGATCACTCGGCGATCCAGGCGATCGATGCGCTGGCGGCGCGCTACCGGGCGCTCGGCAAGCGCCTGCACCTGCGCCACCTGAGCCCGGACTGCCGCGAACTGCTCGGACCAGGCGAGGGACATGATCGAGGTGAACCTGCTGGAAGACCCGCGCTACCGGGTGGCGGACGACAAACTGGGATAAGTAGGAAATATGATACGAAAAAGCGGCCAAGGCCGCTTTTTTTGTATCATTTATTCAACGCGTTGCGCGCCGCCGCACGCACTCGATATACGCCTCGGTATCCGGCGGCGGTGCTCGTGCGCTGCGAGTTCCAGATCATCTCGCCCAGGCACTCCATGATTTCGTGGTCGGCATCGTGCTTGCCGATGCGCGACACCAGCAGGTCGTGCGCCGCCTTGATGCCGCGCGGCTGGTCGATCGAGACCTGTTCGGCGATCGACAGGTGCATCGACAGGTGCAAGAACGGATTCGGCTGGCCGCCTTCGACCGAATAGTCGCGCGCGACGGCTTCGTCGGCGTCCATCAGGGCGTCATGGTATTCGGGGTGCTGGACGATCCAGTCGGCGGCGATGGCGTCCATCGGCGTCAGGATTTCGCCGGCGCGCTGCTTGCGCCAGGCTTCGCAGAAAAAGCGGCGCACGTCGTGCGAAGAGGGCGTGAACATGGCGAAGTGGGCAGGAACAAAGAAGTGGCCGTCATTGTAGCGCGCGCGCTGCGAAGCCGCCGCCCGCGGCCTGACGTCCCTGCTGTCTTCGGCGCGGCCTGGCGCTGCGAGCGCCGTCCTTGCGGCGCAGCGCTTGGCCTGCGCGCTGTCGCCGCGCGCCGCATGCCAGTCCGGCATCGGCAGTGAAGGCGATCGCAGGTGGTTTTTGCGCGGTTTTGGCGTCGGCTCGCGCGCGGCCTGCGCCAGCAGGCCGTCGGCCGTGATCTTGCCGAGATAGAAATCGGCGACGGGCGCCGGCCAGGCACCTTGTCCTGGCTGCGCGCGCGATTGGCCATCAGTTCGGTCCTGGCCAGGTCGGCCTGCTTGCTGCGCAGCGCGCGCGAGATACAGCCACAGGGCCGCCGTGCGGTTGGCCGGCAGCTTGTCGGCCGCAAGCGCAGGCGCGCACGCCCTGCTCGATGTGCGCCGTGCTGCACCGCGAGCGGCCGCAGCATCATGTTCGCGTGGGGGTTGCCGGCTGGCGCGCCGCTTTTTCGAGCCAGCCGGCGGCCCGCGCCGCATCCTGCGCGGCGCGCCGCCTGCCGGCTTGACAGCCATGTAGGCCAGCGCAGAACTGGGCATCGGGATTGCCGGCTTCGGCTTCCTCGACAGCATCCAGGTTCGAGTTTGCGGCGCTGGCCGAAAGGCGCGCCGCCGATGTAGGACAGGTAGATCTTTTGCTGGCTCATCGCGAACAGCACGCGGTGCGAACGCAGGAAGTCCGCGCCGAGCAGGATGTCGACCTGGCCGGTTGCCAGTCGATCACGCTGACCTGCGGCGTTGCGCACGATTCGTCGCCGATCTGGAACGTGGCGAAGCTGGTATTCCAGCCCGCCACGCGCTGGCTGCCGACGCCGACCACTGTCGCTTGCCGGGCTCACGCCCGGCCGTCGAGCACCAGGCCGGCGCGCTGCGCCGCTTTCAGGCCGATCGACGCTGCTGGCGGCGCCGGTGTCGATCATCGCGCTCATCTTCGTTGCCGTTGATGAGCACGGGGAAATGCGGATTCGGGCTGCGGTCGTTACTGGCGTCGAACGGAATCACGCATGGCCGTCTCGGTCCCAATAGGCCAGGAAACGCCGCTCGCATTCGACGGCCGGAAGAAGTGCAGTTGTTTCGTCGCCAGCGACAATTCCAGGTCGGCCTGCAGCAGGAAGGGCGCGCCGACGATGCGCGTCGAAGGCGGGCGGAGCGCCAAAGTCGGTCGAGCACCGGCATCCAGCTGCTTGCCGGTGCTGCGCCGGCCCGGCGCCGAAGTCGTCGACCCGGGCCAGGTAGACGCGTGGCATCGCCGCCGACGCCCGTGCTAGCTGTTCGAGGCGCGCAGGTGACAGCTTGCGCGACTCGACGCCAGCTGTGGTCAGGATACCGTGTCGAAGGCGCCGGTATCGACCAGCATGGTCGGCCGGGGTTGCCATTGATCCTGCCCTTGGTGGTCAGCTGCAGCCCGGGCCCGCTGTAGTGCAAGGGCAAGCGAACCGACTTCGATATAGCGGCAATTCGGCGCCTCGGCCTGGGCCTGGGCGGCAGCGGGCAGCAGGGCGGCCGCAGAAGGCGAGAGCGGCAAGCAACGAGCGGAAGGATCGGTGTCATCCGCCCGATTCTACCGGGCGCTTGCTAATGTTGCAGCAAATAACAATGCTGCAATGCGCAATTTCGAAGCGAAAAAAGGCAGGCACATCGCTTGCGCGATGTGCCTGCTTCCGTCGCCTTGCAGGCGTGGACGTTTACTTGTCCGGCGCCAGCATCAACTGCGGTTCGGCAGCGACGACCGACGCCGCCGGCGGCGGCTTGGCGCCGGCCACGCTGGTGGTGCGCGGCTGGCGCAGGTAACGCGCGCTGTGGCGCCGCTCGCCATGGCCGCCGTTGGGCGGAATGGTGAGAAAACGCGACAGCTCCTGCAAAGCACGCTGATAGACATCGCGCTTGAACTCGATGACCACGTCCAGCGGCACCCAGTAATCGTGCCAGCGCCAGGCGTCGAACTCCGGATGGTCGGTCAGGCGCAGGTTCACGTCGTTGTCGCGCGCAACCATGCGCAACAGGAACCAGATCTGCTTCTGGCCGCGGTAATGACCACGGATCTCGCGTTTGATGAAATGGTCCGGCACCTCATAGCGCAGCCAGTCGCGGGTACGACCCACGATCTTGACATGCTCCTGGCGCAAACCGATTTCCTCCTCGAGCTCGCGGTACATCGCCTGTTCCGGCGTCTCGCCGTATTTGATACCCCCTTGCGGAAACTGCCACGAGTGCTCGCGCACCCGCTTGCCCCACCACACCTCATTATTGGCGTTAAGCAGGATGATGCCGACGTTGGGGCGGAACCCTTCCCGATCGAGCATAAAGCACCTCGAAACTTTCTGCCGGCTTCTGGATCCTTACATTTTTACCTACAAATCTACACGTCAGCTTCCCTCGTGCAAGACGAAAACGGCGGACGCTGCGTGTTCAAGACCCATTTGTACAAAGATTGGACGCATCAGCCAGCTAATCCTTTAAAATTAGGTCGATTATAACTCTCTCTTTTTAAAAAGAATTCATCGATATGCGCGCCTCACGATTTTTTATTTCTACGCTTAAAGAAGCGCCGTCCGACGCCGAGATCGTCAGCCACCAGCTGATGATGCGCGCCGGGAATGATCAAGCGCCTCGGTTCCGGTATTTACACGTACATGCCGACGGGACTGCGTGTGATCCGCAAGGTCGAGGCCATCGTCCGCGAAGAAATGAACAAGTCGGGCGCCCTCGAACTGTTGATGCCGCTCGTGCAGCCGGCCGAACTGTGGCAGGAGACCGGCCGCTGGGACAAGATGGGCGCCGAACTCATGCGCGTGAAAGACCGCCATGGCCGCGAATACGCCATCCAGCCGACCTCGGAAGAAGTCATCACCGACGTCGTGCGCAGCGAAATCAAGTCCTACCGCCAGCTGCCGCTGAACTTCTATCACATCCAGACCAAGTTCCGCGACGAGCGCCGTCCGCGCTTCGGCCTGATGCGCGGCCGCGAATTCACGATGAAGGATGCCTACTCGTTCGACCGCGACGTCGAAGGCATGCAGAAGTCCTACCAGATCATGTTCGACGCCTATGTCCGCATCTTCAACCGCTTCGGTCTGAAGTTCCGCGCGGTGGCGGCCGACAACGGCGCCATCGGCGGCACCGGCTCGCACGAATTCCACGTCATCGCCTCGACCGGCGAAGACGCGCTGGTCTACTGCCCCGATTCGGATTTCGCGGCCAACATGGAAGCGGCCGAGGCGCTGGCGCATCGGCGAGCGCGGCGCGGCGTCCGAGGAAATGACCAAAGTGCCGACGCCAGGCAAAACCAAGTGCGAAAGCGTGGCGGAGCTGCTGAACCTGCCGCTGTCGCGCACGGTGAAGACCATCGCGCTGACGGTCGAGAAGGAAGCGGACGGCAAGGTCACCAAGCAGTACTTCATGCTGCTGCTGCGCGGCGACCATGAACTCAACGAAGTCAAGGTCGGCAAGGTCGCCGGCCTGGCGGGCCACCGCTTCTCGACCGAAGCCGAAATCGCTGAGGTGCTACGGCACCGTGCCGGGCTACCTGGGCCCGGTCGCGCCAAAGCTGCCGGTCACCATCGTGGCCGACCGCACGGTCGCCAACATGGCCGATTTCGTCTGCGGCGCCAACGAAGTCGACTACCACTTCACGGGCGTGAACTGGGGCCGCGACCTGCCGGAACCGATCGTTGCCGACCTGCGCAACGTGGTCGAAGGCGACGCTTCGCCGGACGGCAAGGGCGTGCTGGCGATCGAACGCGGCATCGAAGTCGGCCACGTGTTCCAGCTCGGCACCGCCTACTCGAAAGCCATGGGCGCCACCTTCCTCGACGAAAACGGCAAGCCGGCCCCGCTGCAGATGGGCTGCTACGGCATCGGCGTGACCCGCATCCTGGGCGCGGCGATCGAGCAGAACTTCGACGACAAGGGCATCGTCTGGCCGGACGCGCTGGCGCCGTTCCAGCTGGTGCTGTGCCCGATGGGCATGGACCGCAGCGAGATGGTCAAGGAGCAGGTCGAAAAGCTGTACGCCGAACTGCAGGCGGCCGGCGTGGACGTCATCGTCGACGACCGCGGCCTGCGTCCGGGCGCGATGTTCGCCGACTGGGAACTGATCGGCGTGCCGCACCGCGTCGTCATCGGCGAGCGCGGCCTGAAGGAAGGCAACCTGGAATACCAGGGCCGCCGCGAGAGCGAGGCGACTGCCGTGCCGGTGGCGGAGATCGTCGCCTTCATCAAGGGCAAGCTGGGCCAGTGATGCTGGTCGGCTTACACGGCCGGGCCAGGTCCTGGCTGGGCGGCCTGCTGTTCGCTGACGCTGTGTTGCGGGCGGGACGGCGCACGCCGGCAACCAGCAGGAAGAGGCGATGGCCGACGGCGTGCGCCTGGCGCTGGCCAACGCCATCGCCGACACCCGCCCGCCCAAGCCCGTGTTTCGCGACGAGGCGGCGCGGGCGCGCTACCAGCAGTGGTTCGCGCGAGATGTCGGCGCGCCTGAAAAAGCGCCTGCCCGACGACCAGTCGCGCACCGAGTTCCTGGAGTCGGCCTGGTACGAATCGACCCGCGCCGGGCTCGATCCGGGCCTGGTGCTGGGCCTGATCCAGGTCGAATCGGCCTACCGCAAGTACGCGGTGTCGATCGTCGGCGCGCGCGGCTACATGCAGGTGATGCCGTTCTGGACCAAGGCCATCGGCGACAACGACCGCCGCAAACTCTTCCACATGCAGACCAATCTGCGCTACGGCTGCTCGATCCTGCGCATGTACATCGACATGGAACGCGGCAACCTGTATCTCGCGCTGGGCCGCTACAACGGCAGCCGCGGCAAGCCGCAGTATCCGAATGCGGTGCTGTCGGCGTGGAAGAAGTGGGAGTTCAATCCAGCGTGGCATCGGTAGTGACGTCTCGCCACGCGTTCAACAACGTATGCAAGTCGCGACCGCGCCGTTTGCGGTGTAGACTCACCCCTTTCCCCGCCACACGACTCCACCATGCGAATGAAACCTCTCGCCGCCGCGTGCACTGCTGGCGGCGCTCGCCGGCTGCGCCGCGACCGGCCCGGCCGCAACCAGCCAGCGTCCCGCCATCGACGGCCAGGCGAAGAACATCATCTTCTTCCTCGGCGACGGCATGGGCATCAACACGCTCACCGCCGCCCGCATCTACGCCGTCGGCGAAGACGGCGAACTGACCATCGACACGCTGCCCGAATCGGCCTTCGTCAAGACCTTCTCGAACGACGCCCAGGTCACCGACAGCGCCGCCTCGATGTCGGCCTACATGACCGGCGTAAAACAGAACAACGGCGTGATCTCGATGTCGACCGAGACCCGCTCGCTCGCGCCGACATGGACGGCAAGCGCACCGTCAGCCGCTGCAACAACGGCCGCGCGGTGCCGACCCTGGCCGAACTGGCGCAAGGCGCGCGGCATGGCCGCCGGCGTCGTCACCACCACCAGCGTCACCGACGCCACCCCCGCCGCGACCTATGCCCACGCCTGCCACCGCAAGCTCGAGGAAGACATCGCCGCGGCCCTGGTGCCCGGCGGCGCCGGCTACAACGCGGCGCTCGGCGAGACGGGCCTGGATCTCGTCTTCGGCGGCGGCGCCCAGCAATTCACGCCGGTCGACGCCGGCGGCAAGCGCGCCGACGGCCGCAACCTGCTCGGCCGAACTGCAAGCCAAAGGCTGGCGCGTGGCGTCGACCACGGCGCAGCTGCAGGCGCTGGCGCCGAACGGCGCAGCCGGTGATCGGCCTGTTCGCCCAGAACCACTTCGCCTACGAGGCCGCGCGCGACCCGGTGAAGCAGCCGGCGCTGGCCGAGATGACGGCGAAAGCCATCGACATCCTGGCGCAACAACCCGAACGGCTTCTTCCTGATGGTCGAGGGCGGCCTGATCGACCATGGCCTGCACGCGACGCTGGCCAAGCGCGCCTTGCAGGAGACGGTCAGCTACAACGCCGCGCTCAAGACCGCGCTCGACAAGATGAACAAGCTCGATCCGGGCCTGAAGAACACGCTGATCGTCGCCACCGCCGACCACGATCACACCTTGCTGATCAACGGCTACTCGCCGCGCACCGGCAAGACCACGCCGACCAATCCGGGCATCCTGGGCCTGGTGCGCAGCCTGCCGGACGGGAAGGTCCGCCTCGACAAGGATGGCGCGCCGTTCACCATCCTCGGCTTTCGGCACCGGCGAGACACCGCATCCAGGGCAGCCGCAAGGACGTCAAGCTGACCGACGAGATCGTCAGCCGGCGACGACTACCACCAGGAAGCCGTGGTGCGCACCAAGGCGGGCAGCGAGACCCATGGCGGCGCCGACGTCTACCTGGGCGCGGCCGGCGCCAACGCCGAGCTGTTTCGCGGGACCATCGACAACACCCGCGTTTTCGACCTGATCAAGACCGCGGCGGGCCTGTGAAGCGCGCCGCCAGAAAGCATCCGATGACCCGAACCCTCCTCTCCACGCTGCTGCTGGCGGCTGCTGCTGCACTGCTGCAGGCCCAGACCGCGGCCACATGCGCCTGGCCCCGAAGCCGCAGGCGAAGAACATCATCTTCTTCCTCGGCGACGGCATGGGCCCGACCACGATCACCGCCGCGCGCATCTATAAAGCCGGCGAAGACGGCCTGCTCGACTTCGAGCGCCTGGACCGCACCGCGCGCATCAAGACCTACTCGGACGACGCCCAGATGACCGACAGCGCACCGTCGATGGGCGCCTACATGACCGGCGTGAAGATCAACAACGACGTCATCTCGATGAAGGACGCGAAGCCGGTCGCACCCGCCAAGGACGCCAACGGCAACGCGAGCATCGACCGCTGCGGCGCCGGCCAACGGCACGCGCGCCGATGACGATCCTGGAACTGGCCAAGGCGGCCGGCAAGTCGGTCGGCGCGGTCACCACCACCGAACTGACCCACGCCACGCCGGCGTCCACCTTCGCGCACGTGTGCGACCGCGACATGGCCTACACCATCGCGCAGCAGATCGTGCCGGGCGGCGCCGGCTACAATCCGCGCCTGAAGGACGGCGTCGACGTGCTGATGGGCGGCGGGCGCAACCACTTCACGCCGTTCGACGCCAAGCGCAACCCGAAGGGCCGCGGCGACGGGCGCGACCTGATGGCCGAACTCGACGGGCAGGGCTATTTCGTCGCCAACACGCGCGCCGACATGGCGTCGCAGCCGTCCCGGTAAAAAATTCCTCGGCCTGTACAGCGCCGAAAGCCACCTCGACTACGCCTCGAAGCGCCGCCCGGAGCAGCCGACCCTGGCCGAGATGACGGCCAAGTCGATCGAGCTGCTGTCCGCGAATCCGAAGGGCTTCTTCCTGATGGTCGAAGGCGGCAAGATCGACCACGCGCTGCACGACACGAATGCGAGGAATGCCCTGATCGAGACGGTGGCCTTCGACGAAGCGATCCAGACGGCGCTCGAGCGGATGCGCGCCATCGATCCGGGCCTGGACAACACCCTGATCGTCGTCACCGCCGACCACGACCACACGATGGTCCTGAACGGCTACCCGAAGCGCGGCAATCCGGTGCTCGACATCGTGCGCGGCTACGCCAACGGCGAACCGACCCGCGACGCCGACGGCAAGACGTTCACGACGCTCGTCTTCGGCAACGGCCCGAACCGGCCGGACGTGCGCGCCGACGTCGACAGCGCGCAGGCGCAGGCCGCGGACTACCACCAGGAGACCGGCGTGAAGTGGTCGAGCGAGTCGCATGGCGGCGGCGACGTCAAGCTCTACGCCGCCGGCGCCGGCTCGGCGCCGTTCACGGGGCACGATGGAGAACACGCAGGTGTTCACGCTGATGAAGGCGGCGGCCGGGTTTTGTAGGTGGCGGGCACGCGGTGATCGCCCTGCTATGCCGTCGCGAGCGTGGCGGGACTGCCCTGCATCGCACAAAAATAAAAGCCCCGGTCTTGCGAGCGGGGCTTTTCAACATGTGGCTGGAACAGCCAGATATTCTTATTTCAGGTGATTCGAAATGAGTTTGGTCATTTCAAACATCGAGACCTGTTCCTTGCCACCGAAGACGGCTTTCAGCTTGTCGTCGGCGTTGATCATCTGGCGGTTGTCTGCATCTTGCAGGTCCAGCTTCTTGATGTATTCCCAGACTTTCTTGGTCACTTCGGTGCGTGGCAGCGGCTTGTTGCCGACCACTGCAGCCAGTTCAGCCGACGGCGTCAGCTCTTTCATGAACGCGGCGTTTGGCTTGCGTGCGGCGGCCGGTTTCTTGGCTGCTGCTGCTTTCGGTGCGGCTTCCTTGGCAGGAGCTGCTGCCTTCTTCGCTGCCGGCTTTGCCGCGGCGGCCGGCTTGGCGGCTGCTGCCTTCTTTGCTAGGCGCTGCTGGGGATTTCTTGGCTGTTGCCATCTTCGAGCCTCCTAATATGAGAAATTGCGCAATACATCGCACGGCTTATATTGGTGGCGTTTTACTGTTCCTGCAAGTCTTTTTCACCATTTTTTCACTCTGATAAGCCCAAAAAACAGGGTTTATACGCAACTCGTCCTCATAGAGTGAAAAACGGCCCGAAAACCCATGAAAAAACGCCGCGCCGGCGATAAGCCGGGCGCGGCGTTTTATCAGGAACAAAAGGGTCCGGAATCGCTAAAGCGGCGCGCTTAACGCATCCCGCCCGGCATCATGCCCTTCATCCCGCGCATCATTTTCATCAGGCCGCCGCCCTTCAATTTCTTCATCATCGTCTGCATCTGGTCGTACTGATTGAGCATGCGATTGACTTCCTGCACCTGCACGCCGGCGCCGGTGGCGATGCGGCGCTTGCGGTTGGCCTTGATCAGTTCCGGCTTGGCGCGTTCCAGCGGCGTCATCGAATCGATGATGCCGCACATGCGCTTGACCTGCTTCTCGGCCTGGTCCATGTTGGCGCCCGCCGCCGCCTGCTGGAATTGCGCCGGCAGTTTGTCGAGCAGGCCCGACATGCCGCCCATCTTCTTCATCTGCGTCAGCTGCGACTTGAAATCGTTCATGTCGAAGCGGCCGCCGGCCTTGATCTTGTTGGCCATGTCGGTGGCCGCTTTTTCGTCGACGCCTTTGCGGGCTTCTTCGACCAGCGCCAGGATGTCGCCCATGCCCAGCACGCGGCTGGCCATCGCGGGTCGGATCGAAGGCTTCCAGGCCATCGAGCTTTTCCGACACGCCGGCGAACTTGATCGGCTTGCCGGTGACGTGGCGCACGGAGAGTGCCGCACCGCCGCGCGAATCGCCATCGAGCTTGGTCAGCACGATACCGGTCAGGGGCAGGGCGTCGTTGAAGGCCTTGGCCGTGTTGATCGCATCCTGGCCCAGCATGGCGTCGACCACGAACAGGGTTTCGATCGGTTTGACGGCGCCGTGGACGGCGGCGATTTCCTGCATCATCGCTTCGTCGATACCGAGACGGCCGGCGGTGTCGATGATCAGGACGTCGTGGTAATGCTTCTTGGCCCAGTCGAGCGCGGCCAGCGCGATGTCGACCGGCTTGTCGGTGGAGCGTCGACGGGAAGAAGTCGGCGCCGACCTGCTTGGTGACCGATTCGAGCTGGGCGATCGCGGCCGGACGGTAGACGTCGGCCGAGACGGTCAGCACTTTTTTCTTCTTCTGTTCCTTCAGGTACTTGGCGAGCTTGCCGACGGTCGTGGTTTTACCCACACCCTGCAGGCCGGCCATCAGGATGATCGCCGGCGGCTGCTGCGCGAACGACAGTTGCGTCGCTTCGGGGCCGAGGTCGGCGCCCATCAGGGCGGCCATCTCGCGCTGCACCACGCCGACCAGGGCCTGGCCCGGGCTGAGCGAGCCGATGACTTCTTCGCCCAGCGCTTTTTCCTTGACCTTGGCGATGAATTCGCGCACCGCCGGCAGGGCCACGTCGGCCTCGAGCAGGGCCATGCGCACTTCGCGCAGCATCTCGGCGGTGTTCGCTTCGGTCAGACGGGCCTCGCCGCGCATCGTCTTGACGACCTTGGCAAGGCGTTGGGTAAGGTTATCTAGCATGTTCTGTTGGCTATCTATATAGAGGACGGCATTCGGGAAGCCGCCATTTTACCCTGCGTCCAGCCCGCCCGCCCGCCAATGCGGTTCGCATCGCGTGAATTTTCGACCGGCGGCATCTTGCTTCCGCATCAAAAGCCGAGCTCGCTTTATCTGACACATTCAGGATTTGCGAACAGTCCTTTCCTTTGGACATCGCTTTTCGGCGCACATAACGGAGATTTACATGAGCAATGTATTCAACACAGCCCTGGTCGCCATGGCCTTGCTTGGCGCGGCGCGGCGGCACAGGCCCAGGCCCAGGAAGTGGTCCGGCTCGGGAACATCAAGCTGGCGCATTTCGGCGCCGTCTCCTACATCAAGGAGATCGCGCCGAAGTGCGGCATCAAGGTCGAGGAAAAGGTGTTCGCCAAGGGACTCGACGTGATGCAGGCGATCATCGCCGGCGAACTCGATGTCGGCGCCACCGCCTCGGAAGCGGCCATTTCCGGCCGCGCCGGCGGCGCCCCGATCTTCGTGGTGGCCGGTTTCGCCACCGGCGGCGCGCGCCTGGTGGCGCAGCCGGGCCAGAACATCAGCGAGCGTCGCCCAGCTCAAGGGCAAGCGGGTCGGCGTCACGCGCGGCGCGATCCAGGAAGTGCTGTTGATGGCGGAACTGCAGAAACACAAACTGTCCGCCGACGCCGCGCCCGGCAAGGACGTGCAGCTGATGTATCTGTCCTACGCCGACCTGAACGCCGCGCTGCTCGGCAAGCAGATCGACGCCATGATGCAGTCCGAGCCGCAATCCTCGCAGGCGATCAACAAGCGGCTTCGGGGTCGAGGTGCTGAAACCCTACGACACCCCGATCGGTCGACCCGTGCGCACCATGGTCATGACCGAACAGTTCTACGGCACGCGCAAGCCGGTCGCGGAGAAATTCATGCG
The DNA here is from genome assembly GCA_963729765.1 of uncultured beta proteobacterium. Lineage (GTDB taxonomy): Bacteria > Pseudomonadota > Gammaproteobacteria > Burkholderiales > Burkholderiaceae_D > Telluria. Next base: position 31,759 of record CAVSPL010000004.1, read on the forward strand.
CTGCTTCGTCCAGGCGACCAAGGCCTTCATCGCCGACCCGGCGCTGGCCTCGAAATACGTGCGCGAGACGATTTTCAAAGGCCAGATCACCCTCGACGACTTCGAGGACGCGATCGGCGAATGCGCCGTATTCCTACGACATCACGCCCGAGCACATCCAGGTCACGACCGACACCATGGCCAAAACCGGGGTCGGGCGCATGCGCCAGCCGCCCGTGGCGCGCGACTGGGTGCGCACCGAGCTGCTGGCGGCGGCGAAGAAAAGCCTGAACGTGAACTGAGGCGCACGGCGAACGAGGAGCTGACATGGAAAAACGGAACTGGCGCGAACTGGCAGTCGGCATGGTGGTGCCGCTGCTGGCGCACTCCTGATCTGGCAATGGGTGGCGAGCGCCGGCCTGGTCAACCCGCAAGTGCTGCCGGCGCCGCTGGCCGTCGGGCGCAAATGGGTGGAATACCTGCTGCCGCTGCAGACGCTTCAAGGAGCAGGGCGGCGCCAGCTGGTGGGCCTGGGCTTTTTCGGGCGAGCTGGTGGTCGACACCCTCACCAGCCTGTACCGGGTGGTGGTCGGCTTCGCCATCGGCGGCGCCCTGGCGCTGCCCCTGGGCCTGGCGATGGGGGCCAGTCCGCGCGTGTATGCCTGGATGAACCCGCTGGTGCAGCTGCTGCGCCCGATCCCGCCGATCGCCTACATTCCGCTGGCGATCCTGTGGTTCGGCCTGGGCAATCCGCCGGCCGTGTTCCTGATCGCGCTGGGCGCCTTCTTCCCGGTGCTGATGAACACGATCGCCGGGGTGCGCCAGGTCGACGGCATCTACCTGCGCGCCGCGCGCAGCCTGGGCGCCGGGCCGCGGCACGATGTTCCTGCGCGTGATCCTGCCGGCCGCCGTGCCCTACATCCTGTCGGGCGTGCGGATCGGCATCGGCACCGCCTTCATCGTCGTCATCGTCTCCGAGATGATCGCGGTGAACAACGGACTCGGTTTCCGCATCCTGGAAGCGCGCGAGTATTTTTGGTCCGACAAGATCATCGCCGGCATGATCACCATCGGCATGCTGGGCCTGGCGATCGACATCGGCATGAACCGCCTGAACAACTACCTGCTGCGCTGGCACCGGGGACTGGAGCACTAATATGGAACGCGCATATCCGCATCCAGAACGTCAACAAGGTCTTCGTCAGCGGCCGGCCGCCAGGTGGTGGCGCTGCAAGGACATCGATCTCGACATCGCGCGCGGCCAGTTCACCTGCCTGCTCGGGCCGTCCGGCTGCGGCAAGTCGACCCTGCTCAATGCGGTGGCCGGCTTCGCGCCCCCGAGCAGCGGCAGCATCGCGGTCGACGGCAGGCCGGTGACCGGACCGGGCCCCGAACGCGGCATGGTGTTCCAGGAATACGCGCTGTTCCCCTGGATGACGGTCGAGCAGAACATCGCCTTCGGGCTCGAGATCAAGGGCCTGGCCAAGGCGCGCATCGCGGGCACGGTCGAGAAGCTGCTGCACATGCTGTCGCTGCTTGAATTCCGCGCGCGCTATCCGAAGGACCTGTCCGGCGGCATGCGCCAGCGGGTGGCGATCGCGCGCGTGCTGGCGCTCGATTCGCCGGTCATGCTGATGGACGAACCCTTCGGCGCGCTCGACGCGCTGACCCGGCGCAACCTGCAGGACGAGCTGCTGCGCATCTGGACGGAGACGAAGAAGACCATCCTGTTCGTCACCCACAGCATCGAGGAAGCGATCTATCTGGCCGACCGCATCGTCGTGATGACCTACCGGCCCGGCACCGTCAAGCGCGACCTCATCGTCGACCTGCCGCGCCTGCGCGATCCGGCTTCGCCCGCGTTCAATGCGCTGAAACGGGAACTCGGGCAGCTCGTCATGGAAGAGCAGCAGCGCCATCATACCGATGAGCGCAGGATGGCCGCAGTCGATTAACTCGCGCCCGCGACAATCCCCATGGCAGCGTGCATCGCCTTGCCGTACAGCGTACTGCTTCGACGATGCGCCGCCCTGGGGCTTGTATCGGGCGCTCGGAGGGCACGATGGTGTAGACTGCCATTATGCACAACACCCTCTTTTTTGCCGCGGCTTTGCTGTACGCGGCCTGCGCCCTGCTGCCGTCGCGTCAGGGCGCTGTCATCTCCGGCGTCAGCGCACTGGCCTGGGCCGTGCACGGCGCGGCCCTGTGGAGCGACGCCTTTCGAACCGGACGGCCTGCGCATCGGTTTTGCCATCATGCTCTCGGCCGCGCTGTGGGTCTCGGTGGCCGCCTACTGGTTTGAAAACCGCAATTTCGCCCTCGACGGCCTGCGCCGCCTGGTCATGCCCTGCGCCTGCGCCGCGGCCTTGCTGCCGATGGTGTTCCCGGGCGAAGTCATGCCGCTGCAAAACCAGTCGAGCGCCTTCGGCTGGCATGTGGCCGTGGCCGTGCTGGCCTACAGCACGCTGACGATCGCCGCCTTCCATGCGGTGCTGATGGCGCTGCAGGAAACGCGCCTGCACGCGCGCACGCTGCCGGCCGGCGGCTGGTTCGGCGGCGCGCTCGACCAGCTGCCGGCGCTGCTGACGATGGAAAAGCTGCTGTTCCGGCTGATCTGGATCGGCTTCGTGCTGCTCAGCCTGACCGTGCTGTCGGGCGTCGTGTTCTCGGAACAGCTGTTCGGCCGCGCGCTGCGCTGGGACCATAAGAACGTGTTCGCGCTGCTGTCCTGGCTGCTGTTCGCGGCGCTGCTGGCCGGACGGCGCTGGCGCGGCTGGCGCGGCAAGACGGCGCTGCGCTTCACGCTGGCCGGATTCGCCACGCTGGCGCTGGCCTATGTCGGCAGCCGCTTCGTGCTCGAAGTCGTGCTGCACCGGGGGATCGTATGAGCCGCGCCCTGTTCTGGATCCTGCTGGCCCTGCTGATCTACTTCGCGCTGCGCTCGAAACTGCGCGCCGCCGCCCGCAACAGCCGATGCACGCGCCGCCGCAGCCGCAGCGCGCCGCCTGCCGCGGCGATCGAAAACATGACCAGCTGCGCCCACTGCGGCCTGCACTTCCCGGCCTCGGAAGCGCTGCATGCCGACGGGCGCGACTACTGCTGCCCGGCCCACCTGCACCTGCCGCCGCCGTAAGTTGTGACGCCGCGGCCGTGCCCTCGCTTGTCGACGCAGGCGCGCGACACCTTCTGGCGCTCGCTGCAGGCGCTGACCGTCACCCGCATCGTGATCGCGCTGGTGCTGCTGCTGTATCTCGCCTTCGACGTGCAGAGCGGCGGCGTGCGCGCCTTGCCGGGCTATGCCCACACCTGCTTCTTCTACCTGGGCGCCGCCGTCTGCTTCGGCGCGCTGACGCTGTTCTGGCGGCGCCGCTTCCCGCTCCAGCTGGCGAGCCAGATCGCGGTCGACCTGGCCGTGATCTCGCTGCTCTACCTGGCGGCCGGCGGCGTGCGCAGCGGCCTGGGCATCCTCTACCTGTTCCCGCTGGCGGGCGCCGCGATCCTGGCGCCGCTGGTGCCGGCCCTGTTTTCGGCGGCGCTGGCGACCCTGTTCGTGCTGGCCGACGCGGCCTGGCAGCTGGTCACGGGCGAGGCCGAGCCGGGCCTGATGCAGGCCGGGCTGTACGGCATCGCCTTCTTCGCCGTGGTCTGGCTGGTGAACCGGCTGGCGGCGCGCCTGATCGGCCAGGAAGAACTGGCGGCCCAGCGCGGCGTCGATTTGCAGGTGCAGCAGGCGATCAACGAGATCGTGATCGCCGACGTCGGCGACGGCGTGCTGGTGGTCGGCAGCGACGGCCGCATCCACACGGCCAATCCGGCGGCGCGGCGCATGCTCGGCATGGAGGCGGCGGCCGGCCTGATGCTCGACGGCTTGCCGGGACTGGAACCGGTGGCGCACGCCTTTGCCGGCTGGATGGGGACCGGTTCGCACGGCCTGGCCCACCCTGGCCGCCGTCGAGCCGGTGCGAGCGAAGCGGGACCGGATGCGGCCTACGTGATCCTGAAACCCTATCAGGAAGTGGCGGTGGGGGAGGCCGGCCTGCGCGCGCGGCGCGACCAGCCGGCGCACCTGAAACTGCGTTTCGCGCGCGTGGCCGGCGGCGGCGGCACGCCGGCGCGCAGCGTGATCTTCCTGCAGGACGTGAGCGCCATCGAAAACCAGGCGCAGCAACTGAAACTGGCCTCGATGGGGCGCCTGACGGCGAGCATCGCGCACGAGGTGCGCAACCCGCTGTCGGCGATCGGCCACGCCACCGCCTTGCTGGCCGAAGATTTGCACGGCAAGGCCGAGGTGCGGCTGTTAAAGATCATCGGCGACAACGTGGCGCGCGTGAACCGCATGGTCGAGGACATCCTGCAGCTGTCGCGCAAGGCCCAGCCGTATGCGGAGCCGGTGCAGCTGGCGCCGTTCCTGGTCGAGCTGAAAGACGAATTCTGCGAAACCCAGGCGCTGGCCGACGAGATGCTCTGGCTGGGCGGCGCCGGCGCGATCGAGGTGCGCTTCGATGCGCTGCACCTGCGCGAAGTGCTGGTCAATTTGCTCGGCAATGCGATCCGCTACGCCAGCCGCGCGCCCGGCAGCATCCGCATCTGGCCCGAGCTCGACGCCTTCGGCACGCTCGAACTGCACGTGCAGGACGACGGCCCCGGCATCACCCCCGAAGTGCGCGCCCACCTGTTCGAACCGTTCTACACGACCTCGAGCAAGGGCACCGGCCTGGGCCTGTACCTGGCGCGCGAGCTGTGCCTGAACAATGGCGCTAAACTCGATTACGAATCACCGTTTCGACACGGCGCGCGCTCGGGCCCGCGCAAGGCCAGCGGCCGTTTCGTCATCACCTTCGCCCAGCCGGCGCAGCCGGTGCGAGCGTCCAGCAAGAGAGAATCTATGAGTTCACCCCGCATCCTGGTGGTCGACGACGAAGCCGACCTGCGCGAACTGCTCGAGATCACGCTCCTGAAAATGGGCCTGGACGTCGACAGCGCGGCCACGCTGCGCGAGGCGCGCGCGCTGCGTCGACGAGAACGACTACGCCCTGGTGCTGACCGACATGCGCCTGCCGGACGGCCTGGGCCTGGAACTGGTGCGCGAAGTGTCGAGCACCACCAAGACCCCGATCGCCGTCATCACCGCCTTCGGCAGCGCCGAGAACGCGGTGGTGGCGCTGAAGGCCGGCGCCTTCGATTACGTCTCGAAACCGGTGGTGCTGGACGAATTGCGCGTGATGGTGCGCTCGGCCCTGAAATTGTCGGACAGCCGGCGGCGCCGCCGACGGCGCGGCGACCGGCTCGCGCCTGATCGGCAACTCGCAGGCGATGCAGGCGCTGCGCGCCCAGATCGGCCGGCTGGCGCGCTCGATGGCGCCGATCGCGATCACCGGCGAATCCGGCAGCCGGCAAGGAACTGGCCGCGCGCGAGATCCACGCCCAGAGTTCGCGCGCCGCCAAACCCTTCGTGGCCGTGAACTGCGGCGCGATTCCCGAAAACCTGATGGAGTCCGAATTCTTCGGCTACCGCAAGGGCGCGTTCACCGGGGCGGGGGAGGAGCGCGACGGCTTCTTCCAGGCGGCCAACGGCGGCACCCTGATGCTGGACGAGGTGGCCGACCTGCCGCTGGCGATGCAGGTCAAGCTGCTGCGCGCGATCCAGGAGCGGCGCGTGCGCAAGATCGGCGCGACCAACGAAGAGCCGGTCGACGTGCGCATCATCAGCGCCACCCACAAGGACCTGGCGCAGATGCGTCGAGACCGGGCGTGTTCCGGCAGGATTTGTTTTATCGCCTGAACGTGATCGAGCTGGCGCTGCCGCCGCTGCGCGAGCGGCTGGACGATTTGCCGCTGCTGGCGAACGGCATCCTGGCGCGCCTGGCCGGGCCGGGGCAGGCCGCGCTGGGGCCGGGCGTGCTCGATGCGCTGCGCGCCTATTCCTTCCCCGGCAATGTGCGCGAACTGGAGAACGTGCTGGAGCGGGCGCTGGCGTTTGCCAACGATGGCGTGATCGAGGTCGGGGATTTGTCGCTCAAGGCGGCGCGGCTGGTGGAGGCGGCGCGGCGCCGAGCCGGCGCCCGCGTCGCCGCCCGTTGCGTGCAGGCGCCTGCCGGCACCGGAGCCGGCCGCGGCGCCGGCGCCGCCGCGCCGGCTGGCGCTCGGCCCGGCCGATCCTGCCGAGCAACCTGCCCGAATACCTCGAGCAGGTCGAACGCGACATCATCGGCCGCGCCCTGCAGCAGACCCAGTTCAACCGCACCCAGGACCGCCAGCCTGCTCGGCATCAGCGTGCGCCAGCTGCGCTACCAGATGCAGAAGCTGGATATCCAGGCGCCGGAGAATTGACCGCTGCTTGTTGTGTCATCTCAACCGTGCATCTTGTCAAAAAGTGTTGTCTTTTCGCCAGTGCAAAATGGTGCGCGCTGCACTGCTCTTTGGGCATGATCGACGCCCGCTGAACAAGCTTTAAGCAGCAGGTTAGTGCTCACTTACCGCGTATGGCGCATTCGATGTTGAGCCACTGCAATGTCAAGGCCCACGCATGCAAAAAAGCCCGAATTATTTGAAATTTATTCACTTGCGGCTTGCGGCGATCAGGTACTACAATTAGTCTCATTATCAAACCACGGCACTAGATCTAGTGGTAGCAGACTCAAGTATTACAAGATCTCGAGTTGCCCGGCACGAGGCTTGCATATTGCATCAACTGCTTCATAGTCGACTTTCAAGCAAGTTAATATCCATCGGCAGCACCGTTGTCCAGCCTGTTCATTCCGGCTGGCCGGGCTTCGTTTTGCTTTACGTTTTTCGTTAATGACTGGCTGCCCGCCTTGCGGGTGATCGACCAATAACCCATAGGCGGCAGCCCGACTGCCCTTCCTGGAGGCCCCATGCAGACTTCACAAGACATTTCCATCCACCCGCAAGCGGCACCAGGAACGGCGTGCCGGCGCCAACAACGCCGCCGAACTGGCCGCGCGCGCCGACTACCGCATCCTGCGCCGCAACGGCGCCGTCGTGCCTTTCGAGCCGAACAAGATCTCGGTCGCGATGACCAAGGCCTTCCTGGCCGTGGCCGGCGGCCAGGGCGCCGTCTCGGCCCGCATCCGCGAGCTGGTGGAAGAGCTGACCAATAACGTGGTCGCCGCCCTGATGCGCCGCCAGCCGAACGGCGGCACCTTCCACATCGAAGATGTGCAGGACCAGGTCGAACTGTCGCTGATGCGCTCGGGCGAACACGATGTCGCGCGCGCATACGTGCTGTACCGCGCCAAGCAGATGGAAGAGCGCCGCGCCGCCAAGGAAGCCGCGGCGGCACCCAGCAGTCGGCCGCGCCGCAGATCCACGTGGTCGACAATGGCCAGCGCATGCCGCTCGACATCAACGACGTGCACGCCCTGGTGAACGCCGCCTGCGCCGGCCTGGAAAAGCACGTCGACGCCGATGCGATCGTCGCCGAAACCCTGCGCAACCTGTACGACGGCGTGCCGGTCGAAGAACTGCACAAGTCCGCCATCCTGGCCGCGCGCGCGCTGATGGAAACAGACCCGGCCTACAGCCAGGTCACGGCCCGCATCCTGCTGCACACGATCCGCAAGGAAGTCTTCGGCAAGGAAGTCGCCGCAAGCCAAGGCCGCCGCCGAATACATCACCTACTTCCCGCAATACATCGCCAAGGGCATCGAGAACGAACTGCTCGACGCCGAACTGGGCAAGTACGACCTCGAGCGCCTGGCCAAGGCCATCGTCGCCGACCGCGACCTGCAATTCGGCTACATCGGCCTGCAGACCCTGTACGACCGCTACTTCCTGCACGTGCGCGAAACCCGCATCGAAATGCCGCAAGCCTTCTACATGCGCGTCGCGATGGGCCTGGCCCTGCGCGAAGCGGACCGCGAAGCGCGCGCCATCGAGTTCTACAACCTGCTGTCGAGCTTCGACTTCATGAGCTCCACGCCGACCCTGTTCAACTCGGGCACCCGCCGCTCGCAGCTGTCGTCGTGCTACCTGACCACGGTCGGCGACGACCTGGAAGGCATCTACGACGCCATCAAGGAAAACGCGCTGCTGTCGAAGTTCGCCGGCGGCCTCGGTAACGACTGGACCCCGGTGCGTGCGCTCGGTTCGCGCATCAAGGGCACCAACGGCAAGTCGCAGGGCGTGGTGCCGTTCCTGAAAGTGGTCAACGACACGGCCGTGGCCGTGAACCAGGGCGGCAAGCGCAAGGGCGCGGTCTGCGCCTACCTGGAAACCTGGCACATGGACATCGAGGAATTCCTCGACCTGCGCAAGAACACCGGCGACGACCGCCGCCGCACCCACGACATGAACACGGCGAACTGGATTCCCGACCTGTTCATGAAGCGCGTGATGGAAAAGGGCTACTGGACCCTGTTCACCCCGAGCGAGACGCCGGACCTGCACGACCTGGTCGGCAAGGCCTTCGAGACCGCCTACCTGGCGTACGAAGCCAAGGCCGAGCGCGGCGAAATGCTGGTCTTCAAGAAGATCGAAGCGCTCGACCTGTGGCGCAAGATGCTGTCGATGCTGTTCGAAACCGGCCACCCATGGATCACCTTCAAGGACCCATGCAACATCCGTTCGCCGCAGCAGCACATCGGCGTCGTGCACTCGTCGAACCTGTGCACCGAGATCACCCTGAACACCAGCGCCGACGAAATCGCGGTCTGCAACCTGGGCTCGATCAACATGCCGCAGCACATGAAGGGCGATGGCCTGGATCACGTGAAGCTGCAAAAGACGATCCGCACCGCGATGCGCATGCTCGATAACGTCATCGATATCAACTACTACGCCGTCGAAAAGGCCCGTAATTCGAACCTGCGCCACCGTCCGGTCGGCATGGGCATCATGGGTCACCAGGATTGCCTGCACATGATGCGCATCCCGTTCGCCTCGGACAAAGCGGTGGAATTCGCCGACCGTTCGATGGAAGCCGTCTGCTACTTCGCCTACCTGGCCTCGACCGAGCTGGCCGAAGAGCGCGGCCGTTACGAGTCGTACGCCGGTTCGCTGTGGGACCGCGGCATCCTGCCGCAGGACTCGATCAAGCTGCTGGCGGAAGAGCGCGGCGGCTACCTCGAGCAGGACACGAGCGAGTCGATGGACTGGACGCCTGGTGCGCAGCCGCATCAAGCAGTTCGGCATGCGCAACTCGAACTGCGTGGCGATCGCCCCGACCGCGACCATCTCGAACATCATCGGCGTGTCGGCCTGCATCGAGCCGACCTTCCAGAACCTGTACGTGAAGTCGAACCTGTCGGGCGAATTCACCGAGATCAACTCCTACCTGGTGCGCGACCTGAAGGCGCGCGACCTGTGGGACGAAGTCATGATCTCCGACCTGAAGTATTTCGACGGTTCGCTGTCAGCAAGATCGACCGCGTGCCGCAAGACCTGCGCGACATCTACGCCACCGCCTTCGAAGTCGAGCCGAAGTGGCTGGTCGAGCAGGCATCGCGCCGCCAGAAGTGGATCGACCAGGCCCAGTCGCTGAACATCTACATGGCCGGCGCCTCGGGCAAGAAGCTGGACGAAACCTACAAGCTGGCCTGGCTGCGCGGCCTCAAGACCACCTACTACCTGCGCACCATCGCGGCGACGCACATGGAGAAGTCGACCAGCCGTACCGGCGCGCTGAACGCGGTGTCGGTCTCGGGCGGCATGGTCGGCCACGCGGCGCCGGCGGCCTTTACGGCCCCTGTCGCGGCCCGGTGGCTGCGGCTGCGGCCGTGGAGGCCGATGGCGAGGCATGCTACCTGCGTCCGGGCGACGACGGTTTCGACGAGTGCGAAGCTTGCCAATAAGTTTTAAGTATTGAAGTGCACGCCCGGCCTTTGCGCCGGGCGCTGCCGTCACAGAATAAAGAAGAGGAACTATCATGCTGTCATGGGACGAAGAACCAAGCACCGCGCCAGTCGCGAACCCGGCGCTCGCCGCGCGCTAACCCGGAAGGCGCCCCCGCCGCCGAAGTCGCCAAGCGCGTGAACGCCGACGACAAGCGCATCATCAACGGCAAGACCGACGTCAACCAGCTGGTGCCCTTCAAGTACAAGTGGGCATGGGACAAGTACCTGGCCGGCTGCGCGAACCACTGGATGCCGCAGGAAGTGAACATGCAGCGCGACATCGAGCTGTGGAAGAACCCGAACGGCCTGACGGAAGACGAGCGCCGCCTGGTCAAGCGCAACCTGGGCTTCTTCGTCACCGCCGACTCGCTGGCCGCGAACAACATCGTGCTGGGCACCTACCGCCACATCACGGCCCCGGAATGCCGCCAGTACCTGCTGCGCCAGGCCTTCGAAGAGGCGATCCACACCCACGCTTACCAGTACATCGTCGAGTCGCTCGGCCTGGACGAGCAGGAAATCTTCAACGCCTACAACGAAGTGGCCTCGATCCACGACAAGGACCAGTTCCTGATCCCGTTCATCGAGACCCTGACCGATCCGAAATTCGAGACCGGCACCCTGGAAAACGACCAGAAGCTGCTGAAATCGATCATCGTCTTCGCCTGCCTGATGGAAGGCCTGTTCTTCTACGTCGGCTTCACCCAGATCCTGGCGCTGGGCCGCCAGAACAAGATGACCGGCGCCGCCGAGCAGTACCAGTACATCCTGCGCGACGAGTCGATGCACGTGAACTTCGGCATCGACCTGATCAACACGATCAAGATGGAAAACCCGCTGCTGTGGACCCCGGCCTTCCGCGAAGAGATCAAGGTGCTGTTCCTGGAAGCCGTGGAACTCGAATACCGCTACGCCGAAGACACCATGCCACGCGGCGTGCTGGGCCTGAACGCCCCGATGTTCAAGGGCTACCTGCGCTTCATCGCGAACCGCCGCGCGGTGCAGATCGGCCTCGATCCGCTGTTCCCGAACGAAGAGAATCCGTTCCCGTGGATGAGCGAGATGATCGACTTGAAGAAGGAACGTAACTTCTTCGAGACGCGCGTGACGGAGTATCAGACCGGTGGCGCGCTGAACTGGGATTGATTCCAGACTGTTCTAATAATGCAAAAAGCCCGATGAGAGATCATCGGGCTTTTTTCATGTGCGCGCTCTATATAAGAGCGTTTCAGGCACGGGCCGCCTGGCCGGCCGCCTTGCGCGCGCCGATCGCGTCGACGCTCCAGGCGCCGGCGCCGAAGGCCACGACCTGCAGCAGGCCGCCGGCCATCGCGATGTTCTTCAGCAGGTGGATCATCTGGTTCTGGTCGCTCACGTTGCCGTGGAAGGCAAAGGCCGTGACGACCGAGAACAGCGCGAGGATGGCGGCGACGATGGCGGGTCTTGAAGCCGGCCACCAGCAGCAGGCCGCCACCGAGTTCCACCGCGACGGCGGCGGCAAACGCGAGCGAAGCGAAGGGCAGGCCGGCGGACTGGATGTAGCCGATGGTGCCGGCCGGCGCCATGAGCTTGCCGAAGCCGCTGATGATGAAGATGGCGGCCAGCAGGAGGCGGCCGATGGCGGGGATGGCGGATTGCTGGTTGTTGAGTTGGTTCATGGTGTGCTCCTTGAATGGATGGGTCGATCGGTGGATAAGGTGTTCTAGCTGCTTACATCTGCTGCGCGGCGCGCAGCTGGGCGCCGATGCGTTCGATTTCCTGCTCGCCGCGCTCGAGTGCGGCGCGCTGCGTGTGGACCGAGTAGTAGCCGGTCACCAGCGGGTGCGGGTGGCGCGGCGCCGAGCCGATCACGAATTCGGTGTCGCCGCTTGCCACGAAGGAGAGCGGGGCGTCGCCATCCTCGAACACGGCGACCTCCTGGCCGATGCGTTCGCCCGCCGTCTCGAGCGTGCCCTGAGGCCGGCGCGATCCAGGCCAGGTCGTGGCCGGGCGGCGGCGTATAGGTCCAGTGTTCGCCGTCACGCAGCTGCACATGCAGGTAGTTGATCGACGCGCGGGTACGGATCGCACTGCCTGCGCCTTCGTACTGGCCGATGATCACGCGTGCCGGGCCGCTGCGCTCGATTCGCTCCGGCGCCAGGTACAGGCTGTGCGCGGGGCCGTTCTCGTCTTCCGGCGGCAGGGCCAGCCACAGCTGGAAGCCGCGCACCGTCGCCGTGCCTTCGCTGCCGCCGCCATGCCAGACGCCGCCGCCGGCATGCATCCATTCGACGCCGCCCGCCTGCAGCACGCCGGCGTTGCCGGTGGTCTCGCGGTAGCCCATGGCGCCGGCGAGCAGCACGGTGACGGTGGCGATGCCCGAATGCGGATGCATGGGCATGGCGTGGCCATCCGGCTGCAGCGCGAAGCGGTCGAGGAAGACGAAGGGCTTGATGTGTTCGCCCAGGTCGCCGGGGCTGACCAGGCGCGTGATCCCGCCGCGCGTGCGCCCGGCGCTGCGGTGGACGATGCGCCGTTGGGCCTGCTGGTGGGGCCTTGTCGCCGGCGTATGGGTGGCTTGCAGATGCATGTTCGCTCCTTGGTGATGCCCATCTGGGCTGTCGGTATGGAGGCATCTTAGGACGCGCGCTATCCATCTGGGAAGCCTATATAATTCGATGATTCATATCGAAGGAGTAGATGGATGCTCGATGCGCTCTCCATGGACCAGCTGCGCACCTTCATCGCCGCCGCCGACGAAGGCAGTTTTTCCGCGGCCGGCCGCAAGCTCGGGCGCGCCCAGTCGGTCGTCAGCCATACGCTGGCCAACCTCGAGCAGCAGGTGGGCTTCGCGCTCTTCGACCGCAGCCAGCGCTATCCCCAGCTGACCGATGCCGGCCGCGCCTTGCTGGTCCAGGCGCGCGAGGCGGCGGGCAGCATGGATGCCTTCAAGGCGCGGGCGCGCAGCCTGGCGGCCGGGCTCGAGCCCGAGCTGGCGGTGGCGGTCGACGTCATGTTCCCGATCGCGACGCTCACCTGCGCCGTGAAGGCCTTTCATGACGCCTTTCCGGCGACGCCATTGCGCCTCTTCGTCGAGGCGCTCGGCGCGGTTGTGCAGCCGCTGCTCGATGGACGCTGCCGCATCGCGGTGATCGGCTCGCTGCCCGACATTCCGGCCGGCTGCGCGGCCGAATACCTGATGGCGGTGGAGACCGTGAGCGTGGCCGCGCCCGACCATCCGCTGGCGCGCATCCACGGTCCGATCGAACGCGAGGAAGCGGCCGACCATATTCAGTTGGTGCTGACCGACCGCTCGTCACTCACGCAAGGTCGCGACTTCGGCGTGCAGTCTGCGAAAGTCTGGCGGCTGGCCGACCTCGGCGCCAAGCACGCCTTTCTGCGCGCGGGTCTTGGCTGGGGCCATATGCCGCTGCATATGGTCGACGCCGATATCGAGAACGGCAGCCTGGTGCGCATTGAATTGATGGTGAATCCGACGCTCGGTCCGGGTTTTTCGATGCATGCGATCCATTTGAACGAGCAGCCACCGGGTCCGGCGGGCCGCTGGTTCATCGACCGGCTGAAGCAGGCCTGAATCAAAGCGCGCCTGTTGGAATCAGGCGCGCTTTGAAATGCATCGGCGCCGCGCGATGCGAAGTTCCAACATGCGATTTGATGTAGTCGCAGTTAGCTGAACGAATTTGCACGTGTGCGGGTTGCGGACTGATAAGGTTTTCGTGTACTTTACGTGATTGAATTTGTCAAAACGTGAACATGGACTTTTTCGCATGTTCGAGGCGAGACAAAACTGATCGAAATAAGGAGGCTTCGAGAGCGGTCGCAAGCGCAGGAAATGATGCGCAGCGCAGAGTTCGAGACCTCCATAATGGGACGCTGATTCAAGCCAGCATGCACATAAGCGTATCGAAAAGAACAAGCCGCACTGCCTGATCGTGTTCAGGCATGGCGGCTTTTTCTTTTCGTGCTCGTAAGGGCAGCGATGTGAAAGCGCATCTGAGTAATGGGTGAGTGTCCCGACGTCGTTGGCTGAAGCGCTGCAATTGTGAGGAGTTGCAGCAGTTCAGCTGGTGCCGGATTCATTGGCAATAACCCTAACGGTTTATGCCGATGAATAACCCGTCCGGCCATCCGGACGGACGGGTTTCAACCTTGTAGCGTATTTTCTCATCGCAGAGAAGGAGAACGAAATGGCAACAGCCGCAAAGAAACCAGCAGCAAAACCGGCAACGAAATCGACCGCCGCAGACAAACCAGCCGCGAAGTCGGCAGCCAAGAGCGCAGCGAAAGCACCGGCCAAAGCCGCTGCCAAGCCAGCGGCGAAGCCTGCAGCCAAGGCTGCGACCAAGACGCCGGCCAAAGCTGCTGCGAAGCCAGCTGCCAAGGCTGCATCGAAGTCGCCGGCAAAAGCCGCTGCCAAGCCGGCCGCGAAGCCAGCTGCAAAGAAAGCCGCTGCCAAACCAGCTGCGAAGCCTGCGGCCAAGGCAGCAACCAAGCCGGCAGCAAAGAAAGCCGCAGCCAAGCCAGCCGCCAAGCCAGCTGCAAAGAAAGCCGCAGCCAAGCCGGCCGCCAAGCCAGCTGCCAAGAAAGCCGCAGCCAAGCCAGCGGCCAAGCCAGCAGCAAAGAAAGCAGCCGCCAAGCCAGCAGCCAAGAAGGCAGCAGCCAAGCCAGTAGCGAAAGCCGCTGCGACCAAGTCGGCAGCCAAGTCGACCGCAGCAAAATCGCCAGCGAAGACCGCGACCAAAGCCGCCGCCAAGCCAGCCGCCAAGAAGACCGCGACCAAAGCAGCAGCCAAGCCGGCAGCCAAGACCGCCGCCAAATCGGCAGCCAAATCGGCAGCCAAGCCAGCGGCGAAGAAGACCGCAGCCGCCAAGCCAGTCGCCAAGTCGGCAGCCAAGTCGGCAACCAAGTCGGCCGCCAAGCCTGCCGCCAAAAGCGCAGCGAAGTCCGCCGCCAAGCCGGTAGCAAAAGCTGCTGCGAGCAAGTCGGCAGCCAAGGCGCCAGCCAAGTCGGCAGCCGAAGACGCGCGGCCAAGACGCCAGCCAAGTCGGCTTCGAAGGGTCCGGCAAAAGCACCAGCCAAGACCGCTGCGAAGACCGCCGCCAAGGCACCGGCCAAGACGGCATCGAAGGCGCCAGCCAAGTCGGCCGCCAAGTCCGCAGCCAAGGCACCGGCAAAAGCCGCTGCCAAAAGTGCCATGAAGGCGCCGGCCAAGTCAGCCGCCAAGACTGCCACCCCAGCTCCAGCCAAGGCTGCAGCTACCAAGACCGCCGCCAAACCAGCAGCGACCAAGACCACCACGCCAGCACCAGCCAAGGCAGCCGCTACCAAGACCGCCGCACCAGCGCCGGCCAAGGCAGCAGCGACCAAGCCGCCAAGCCAGCCGTGAAGGCAGCGCCGACAGCAGCAGCGAAGCCTGCCGCCAAGGCCGAGGCCCAGCCGGAAGCGACGAAAGCGGAAGCCAAGCCGGAAGCGATGAAGGCGGAAGCGAAGCCGGAAGCCGTGAAGGCCGAAGCCAAGCCGGAAGCCGCGAAAGCCGACGCCAAGCCGGAAGCGGTGAAGGCGGAAGCCAAGCCGGAGGCAGCGAAAGCCGAAGCCAAGCCTGAAGCAGTGAAGGCCGAAGCCAAGCCGGAAGCGGCAGCCAAGCCAGCAGCAAAGAAAGCTGCGGCGAAGAAGCCGGCTGCCAAGGAAGCGAAGCCAAAGCGGCGAAGCCAAGGCAGGCGAAGCCAAGCCGGCAGCACCAGCGTCGGCCGCCAAGACCGTGCTGGCGCCTGCGGCCGCATGGCCGTTCCCGACCAGCAGCCGTCCGTAATAGCAAGTCTGGCCCGCTTTAGGGCAAAATACCGCTGTGTGAATGCTTCACACAGCGGTTTTTTTTATCTCAAGGAGTTGTCGTGCTGCCCATTCTTCAGTTGATCGTCGATACCGTTGCCAGTGTGCTGGGTGGAGTGCTGCTGTTGCGCTTCTGGATGCAGGCCATCCGCGTACGTCCGCCGGGTTCGGTGGCGCAGTTCACCTTCACGCTGAGCGACTGGCTGGTCAAACCCCTGCGCCGCATCGTGCCGGGGGCGGGCGGCTACGACTGGGCCAGCCTGATCGGGGCCTTCCTGGTGGTGATGCTGGCGACCTCGATCCTGTTCCTGATCGGCGCCTCGGTCGAACAGGTGCTGCTGGTGGCGCTGGCGCGCTTCGTGAAGTGGATCATCTACGGCTTCATCGCGCTCCTGATCATCGAAGCGATCTTCAGCTGGGTCAATCCGCATGCGCCGCTGGCGCCCTTCGTGCATGCGCTGAACGACCCGCTGCTGCGGCCGATCCGCAAGGTGGTGCCGCCGATCGGGGGGCTCGATTTGTCGGTGCTGGTGGCGGTCTTGCTGCTGCAGATCGCCTTGTATGTGCTGAGGACTGTGGTGCCGGTGTAGGTTGATTCAGGCAGATGTGAAAATGGGCAGCCTTGGCTGCCCATTTTTTTATTTGAGGCGGTAGCCGAAGGCGGATTCGAACTTGTCGGCGACTTCCTGGGGCGTGAAGCTGTGGTTCTGGCCGCCCTGGTGGGCGATCTTGATGGAACCGAGCAGGCTGGCGAGGCGGCCGGTGGTGTTCCAGTCGTAGCCTTGCGCGATGCCGAACAGGAGGCCGGCGCGGTAGGCGTCGCCGCAGCCGGTCGGGTCGACCACGGCGGCTGCGGTGACCGCAGGGATGTCGTAGCGTTCGCCGCCGGCGTAGATCTCGGAACCCTTTTCGCCGCGCGTGACGACCAGGGCGTCCAGGCGCGCCGCGATCTGCTCCAGGCGACAAGCCGGTGCGGTCCATGACCATCTCGAATTCGTAGTCGTTCGCGGCCAGGTAGGTGGCCTGCTCGATGAAGGTCAGCAGTTCTTCGCCGTTGAACATCGGCAGTTGCTGGCCCGGGTCGAACATGAAGGGCACACCCTGGGCGGCGCAGTCGCGTGCGTGCTGGAGCATGCCGTCGCGGCCGTCCGGGGCGATGATCGCGACGCGCAAGTGCGCCCTGGTCGGCGACCTTGTTCTCGTGCGAGAACTGCATCGCGCCCGGGTGGAAGGCGTTGATCTGGTTATTGTCCTGGTCGGCCGTGACGAAGCACTGGGCGGTGTAGGCGTCGGCAATCGTCTTGATGGCGCGCGTCTCGATGCCGAAGTTGCGCAGGCGCGCGAGGTAGTCGGCGCCGTCCTGGCCGAGGGTGGCCATGATCAAGGGGTCGCCGCCCAGCAGCTTCAGGTTGTAGGCGATGTTCGCCGCGCAGCCGCCGTATTCGGTGCGCAGGGTCGGCACCAGGAAGGAGACGTTGACGCGGTGCAGCTGGTCGGCCAGCAGGGTTTCGGCGAAGCGGCCGTGGTATTGCATGATCTTGTCGAAGGCGAGCGAGCCGCAGATCAGGGTAGCGTGGGTCATGGGGGATTCAGGGATAAAAGACGGCGATGTGATAGCCGGAAGGTTTCAGGTCGTCCACGCGGAAGTGGAGCTTGATCGCCTGTTCGGTGCGCGGCGCGATGCCGTTCGCGCGCACCGTGCCGGCGGCGAGGTAATCGGTGGGGCCGAACACGCGCCGCACGAGGGGCTTGTCGTTGGCGTCGGTCAGGGCCAGTTCGAGGCTGGGCCAGGCCTGGGCCGTGCCGGCGGTGTTGCGCAGTTCGGTGGTGAACGAATACACGCCGCCGCCGAGGGTGGTCAGTTCGCCCGTCTCGATGGCGATGTTGTCGATCTGCGCCGGCAGCTCGACGCGGCAGCCGAACACGGCGCAGCTCGACACCAGCACCGGCTTGGCGGCCGGGAAGCGCGCGGCGAGCGCGTTGCGGAAGGACAGGGTGCCTTGCATGACGAGCAGCACCAGCAGCGCGACGGCGCCGGCGACGAGCGCGATCTTGCGCGCGCGTCCGTTCTGTTCCTGCTGGCGCCCACGCTTGATGAACTCCGGCTCGTCGACCTCGGCCGCGCGCAGTTTCGGCTGCGCTTCGATGCGGGTCGGCGTGAGCTTGGAGCGGCGCGCCGCGGCCTTGTCGGCGCGCTTGGCGGCGGGCGTGCGCGCCACCGGCGGCACGTGCGCCGCGGTCGGGTGGCTGATCGTGCTGGGGGGCGACTCGTGCTTGAGCATCGGCGGCGCGTCGGCCGCAGGCGCCTTGGCCTGTGGCGGGGCCGCGGCAAGCACGGGCTCCGGTTCGGGCTCCGGCTCCAGCTCCAGCTCGTGGTCCGGCAGGGGCACGGCCACCAGTTCTTCGTCGACCGGCAGGCCGAAGGCGGGTTCGATGCGGCCGACGCCTTGCGCAGCCGGCGCATCCTCCACCACCGGCTCGTTCGCAGGCTCGGGATCCTTCAGCAGCTGCGACCAGGGCGGCTGGGGAGGTGGCGCGGGTTCTTCGAGCTCAGGCTGCGGCTCGTCCGGCGCATCGACCTTCGGCAGGATGCCGAACGGATCGAAGGTGTGATCGAAATCGAGGGTGTAGACCGGCTGGTCTTCGAAACGCGGCAGCTCGACGGCGACGTCGAGCGGTGCGAGCGGCTCGTCTTCAGGGTTTCAGAGATGTCAGGCGCGGCGGGGATGGCGGCAGGCGCCTCGGCCTGCACCTCGGGTGCAGGTTCGGCCGGCGCCTTGACTGGCGCAGGCGCATCGAGGTCGACCAGCGACGCGCTGCCGTCGAAAATCTCCTGGCAGGAGCCGCAACGCACAATGCCCCCACGCAGCTTGAGCTGGTCCGAGGCGACCCGGAACATCGTGCCGCAGTGGGGGCATTGGGTGGCGAGCGCCATCCGCTTACCCGGTCGTTGCGGAGCGCGCGGCCGGTGCGGTGTCCTGGCCCAGCGTCCCGTGAAGGGCAACCCAGCCGTCCTGCTCGGCCCAGACGCCCAGCTTGATGAAAGGTGCGTAGGCGGCGGCCACTTCCTCGGCCTGGCGCGCGAGCACGCCCGACAGCACCAGCGAACCACCCGCGGCCACGCGGCCGGACAGCATCGGCGCCATCAGCTTCAATGGGCTCGACAGGATGTTGGCGACGACGATGTCGAACTTGCCGGTGGCATGGCGTTCGTTGGCCGAGACGGCCAGCTCGTTCGGCACATAGAAGGTGATCTCGCAGTTGTTGCGCTCTGCATTCGCGCGCGCCGATTCGATCGCCTGCGGGTCGATGTCGACCCCGGTGACGTCGTCCGCGCCCAGCTTCTTGGCGACCATCGCCAGGATGCCGGAACCGCAGCCATAGTCGAGCACCGACTTGCCCGGCGCCGGATGGGCCTCCAGCCACTCCATGCACAGGCGGGTGGTCGGATGGCTGCCGGTACCGAAGGCCAGGCCCGGATCGAGTTCCAGGATCAAGCCGTCGGGATCGGGCGCCTCGTGCCAGCTCGGCACGACCCAGATATTGGTGCCGATGTGGATCGGCTCGAACTGCGACTGCGTCAGGCGCACCCAGTCGGCATCGGCCACGTCGCGCGTGGTGAAGGCCGGGACTTCCGTCAGGCCGATGGCGGCGGCCGCTTCGGCGATGATGGCTGCCTGGTCGGCGTCGACATCGGTCAGGGCCACGACGCGGCTATGGTCCCAGGCGGCTTCGGTCGGCTCCATGCCCGGCTCGCCGAACAGCGGCTTTTCCTGGTCCGTGCCTTCGTCGGCGTCTTCCACCGACACCGACAGCGCGCCCGCTTCCATCAAGGCGTCGGACAAGGCCTCGGCGTGGTCGCGTGCGATTTCGATGATGACTTCGGTCCAGCTCATGCGTCAGCCTTGGGTTCAGGCGACACGACGACCTTCGTGTCAGGGCGGTTGGCCAGCTTCTGTTCCAGGTAATGGATGTTGGTGCCGCCTTCGATGAAGCGGGCATCGACCATCAGTTCGCGGTGCAGCTGGATGTTGGTCAAAATACCCTCAACCACCATTTCCGACAACGCGATCTGCATGCGGCGAATTGCTTGCTCACGAGTAGCACCGTAGGAAATTACCTTGCCGATCATCGAATCGTAATGAGGTGGAACATAGTATCCCGCATACGAGTGCGAATCGACACGGATGCCGGGGCCGCCCGGCGGATGCCAGCCGGTGATGCGGCCAGGCGACGGCGTGAATTTGAACGGGTCTTCGGCATTGATGCGGCATTCGATCGCGTGGCCGGCCAGCATGATGTCGCGCTGCTTGAAGCGCAGCTTCTCGCCGCAGGCGATGCGGATCTGTTCCTGCACGATGTCGATGCCGGTGATCATTTCGGTGACCGGGTGTTCGACCTGCACGCGCGTGTTCATTTCGATGAAATAGAACTCGCCGTTTTCGTACAGGAATTCGAAGGTGCCGGCGCCGCGGTAGCCGATCTTGCGGCAGGCTTCGGCGCAGCGGTCGCCGATCTTTTCGATCAGTTTGCGCGGGATGCCCGGCGCCGGCGCTTCTTCGATGACTTTCTGGTGGCGGCGCTGCATCGAGCAGTCGCGCTCGCCGAGCCAGACGGCATTCTTGTGCTCGTCGGCCAGGATCTGGATTTCCACGTGACGCGGATTTTCCAGATACTTCTCCA
The DNA here is from genome assembly GCA_963729765.1 of uncultured beta proteobacterium. Lineage (GTDB taxonomy): Bacteria > Pseudomonadota > Gammaproteobacteria > Burkholderiales > Burkholderiaceae_D > Telluria. The sequence goes on from CAVSPL010000004.1 coordinate 52,104, forward strand.
TATACACTTCCGGATTGCCGAAGGCGCTGCCGGCTTCGGTCTTGGTCATCGCCACGGCATTCAACAGCGCCGCTTCGGTGTGGACCACGCGCATGCCGCGCCCGCCGCCGCCGCCGGCCGCCTTGATGATGACCGGATAGCCGACCTTGCGGGCGGTCTGGATGATTTCTTTCGGGTCATCCGAGAGCGCGCCTTCCGAGCCCGGCACGCAAGGCACGCCGGCGCGGATCATCGCCTGCTTGGCCGAGACCTTGTCGCCCATCAAACGGATCGAGTCGGAACGCGGGCCGATGAAGACGAAGCCCGATTTTTCCACGCGCTCGGCGAAGTCGGCGTTTTCCGACAGGAAGCCGTAGCCCGGGTGGATCGCTTCGGCGTCCGTCACTTCGGCGGCGCTGATGATGGCCGGCATGTTCAGGTAGCTCAGCGCGGACGCGGCCGGGCCGATGCAGACCGACTCGTCGGCCAGCTTCACATACTTGGCGTCCTTGTCGGCTTCGGAGTGAACGACCACCGTCTTGATGCCCATTTCGCGGCACGCACGCTGGATACGCAATGCGATTTCACCACGATTGGCGATAAGAATTTTTTCAAACATGGTTAGCTTCGGAGTGTGAGAGAGCCGGCGTCGTGCGCCGGCCTGGGTTCGGGATCATGCGGCCGGGAAGAGAACACGGCCGGAGGAGATTCGCCTTAACCGATCACGAACAGCGGCTGGCCGAATTCGACCGGCTGGCCATTTTCCACCAGGATCTTGGTCACCACGCCGGACACGTCGGCGTCGATTTCGTTCAGGAGCTTCATCGCCTCGATGATGCACAGGGTGTCGCCTTCCTTGATGTTGGCGCCGACTTCGACGAAGGCGGCCGCGCCCGGCGAGGACGAACGGTAGAAGGTGCCGACCATCGGCGACTTGACGACATGGCCGGTCTCGACGGCGACGGCCGGCGCCGCAGGGGCGGCCGGGGCAGCAGGCGCGGCGGCAGGGGCGGGCGCCGAGAATTGCTGCATATTCGACGGCATCATCATCATCTGGCCCTGGGGCGTGGCCGACGACTTGACGATGCGGACTTTGCTTTCGCCTTCGGTCACTTCGAGTTCGGCGATGTCCGATTCGGCGACGAGGTCGATCAAAGTCTTGAGTTTACGTAGATCCATGTGAAACCCCTTGGAATTATTGTGGTATTAAGAGAGTAAAACAGCGCGCCAAAAGAGGGCGCAGCCGAGGATGATGCATGAAGTTACTTGAGATTAACGCTATTTAAGCACGAAGTCGATGGCAAACCGATAGCCGTCAATGCCGAGCCCGCAAATGGTGCCGCGGGCCAGCGCCGACAGGTAGGAATGGTGGCGGAATTCTTCGCGCTGATAAATATTCGAGATATGGACCTCAATGAACGGGATCGCCACCCCGGCCAGCGCATCGCGCAAGGCCACGCTGGTGTGGGTCAGCCCGCCGGGATTGATGACGATCGCCTCGATGCCTTCCTCGCGGGCGGCATGGATGCGATCGATCAGCGCACCTTCATGGTTGCTCTGAAAGCAGGAAAGCGATCCGCCGCCGCCACGGCCTGGGCCGTCGCAGCGCTTTCGATGTCGGCCAGCGTTGCCGCGCCATACACCGCAGGCTCGCGGGTGCCCAATAAGTTCAGGTTGGGACCGTTGAGCAGCAGTAGCTTTTTCGCCATTATATTGTAGAGTCTATGCTCGAAAGTGACGCATTTTGCCGCCAACGTCAGCGATTGGCAAGCGATAAAATTCCATTTGGATAGAACCCAGGTGCACGACGTTCGGAAAAGAACGACCGTTCGCGAGCGCTACAGTCCCGCCAGATCGGCCTTCAACTCGTCGAACTTCAATTTGCCGAGGTAGGTCTTGCGTACCTGTCCGTCCGCGCCGATCAGCACCGTGAAGGGCAGGCCGCCGTTCGTGTTGCCGAAGGCGCGCGACAGCTCGGTGCCGCCCATGCCGCCGACCAGCAGCGGATACTTGATGTTGTGCTTGGTCGCAAATTCGCTCATGGCCGAGGGCGAATCGATGCCGACGCCGATGATGTTGTAACGCTTGCCGCCTTCTTCATTGGCAAGCGCCGAGAGTTCAGGCATTTCCTGCACGCAGGGACCGCACCAGGTGGCCCAGAAGTTGACCAGCAAAGGTTTGCCTTTCCACTGGCTCAGCGCTTGCGGCTTGCCGGCGAGGTCGTTCAGGGATTGCGCATATAGATTAGTGGCGGGGGAGGGCGCTGCGGCGCTGGCCGCCACCGGTGCCGGCGCTTTGGTCTTGCTGCCGAACACCACGCCAAGGGCGCAAAAAATCACTGCCACGGCCGCCACGACGGCCAGCTTTTTATTCTTCTTCATTCGTCCTGTTCCAGGGATTCGTCGGTTGTCATCAGGGCGCGCAGGCCGGCGGCGTCGACGCGCTGCAGGCGGCCATCGGCCCGGGGTTTCAGTGCGCCGCGTAAATCATGAAAATCATACAACTCGGCATGCACCGCTTCCTTATGCCACAGGAAGCTCACCGTTTCAACCGGATCGTGCCGGGCGCCCTTGAAATGCGGGGTTTCCGAGATATCTATAGTGACGTTGCGGTTCAGCAGGAAAATCTCGACTTCCTTGGCGCTGTCGGCGAACAGCTGCAAATGGATGTCGTCGTGCTCGCCGGCCGTGCCGTTCAGCACCGCGCCGGTGAGGTGCGGGCGGAACTCGGCCAGCGCATCCATCACCTGCAAGGCGGTCTGGCGCAGCGCCTGCAGGCGTTCGGCTTGCGCCGTACCGCCGAACAGGGTGAGATAACGCCGCACTTCGTCTTCGATTTCGGCATTGTCGGGCATCAGGTTGGGCTGGGGCTGGTCCACGCCGAGCACCTGGCGGGCCGCCTTTTTACGCGCCGTCGCATAGTCGGCGCCATCCTGCGCGATCATGCGCGCAGCCGTTGCGGCGATCTGCGCACGCAACTGTTGGAGGTCGTAGTTCTGGGTTGGCATCATGCCCCCGATCATACTCTTGAACGGTAAACGGCATCGCGTCGGGTAGAATCGCGTATTCGCTTTATTCCTTATCATCATGCACATTCACATCCTCGGCATTTGCGGCACCTTCATGGGCGGCCTGGCAGTCCTGGCGAAAGAAGCCGGCCACCGCGTCACCGGTTGCGACGCCAACGTCTATCCCCCGATGAGTACCCAGCTCGAGGCCCAGGGCATCGAACTGATCCAGGGCTATGGCCCGGAACAGGTGTCGCTGAATCCCGGACCTGTATGTGGTCGGGAATGTGATGACCCGCGGTAACCCGCTGATCGAGGAAATCCTGAACCGCGGCTTGCCGTATGTGTCCGGTCCGCAGTGGATCGGCGAACATATCCTGCGCGAGAAATGGGTGCTGGCCGTGGCCGGTACGCACGGCAAGACGACGACCTCGTCGATGCTGGCCTGGATCCTGGAAGACGCCGGCTATGCGCCCGGCTTCCTGATCGGCGGCGTGCCGATGAATTTCGGTATCTCGGCGCGCCTGTCGGGCGCCACCGACTCCGACTTCTTCGTCATCGAAGCCGACGAATACGACACCGCCTTTTTCGACAAGCGCAGCAAGTTCGTGCACTACCACGCGAAAACGGCCGTGCTGAACAACCTCGAATTCGACCACGCCGACATCTTCCCGGACATCGGCGCCATCGAGACCCAGTTCCACCACCTGGTGCGCACCGTGCCGGGCGTGGGCCGCCTGGTCGTGAATGCCGACGAAACCTCGCTCGCCCGCGTCATCAAGCGCGGCTGCTGGAGCGAGAAGGAGACCTTCGGCGTCTCCGAGGGCGCCGACTGGACGATGGTCGAGCATCCGGGCGGTTCCAGCTTCGACGTCATCTTCAATGGCGAGAACCAGGGCACCGTGCACTGGGACCTGACCGGCAAGCACAACCGCTCGAACGCGCTGGCCGCGATCGCCGCCGCCCGCCACGTCGGCGTGCCGGTGGCCCAGGCGGTCGAATCGCTGGCGCGCTTCCAGAGCGTCAAGCGGCGCATGGAAGTGCGCGGCGTGGTCAACAACATCACCGTGTACGACGACTTCGCCCACCACCCGACGGCGATCGCCACCACGGTCGCCGGCCTGCACCAGAAGATGGGCGGCAAGGGCCGCATCCTCGCCGTGCTGGAACCGCGTTCGAACACGATGAAGCTGGGCGCCATGAAGGATGCGCTGCCGGGCAGCCTGAGGGATGCCGACCTGGTGTTCGGCTTCGGCAGCCAGCAGGCGCTGGGCTGGTCGCTGGCCGATGCCTTAAAGCCGCTGGGCACGGTCGCGCACAGTTTCGACCAGATCGACTACATGGTGCAGGCCATCGTGCAGGCGGCCCAGCCGGGCGACCACATCCTCGTGATGAGCAATGGCGGCTTCGGCGGCGTGCACCAGAAGCTGCTCGAGGCCCTGGCCAAATGATCCTGTATTTGCACGGCTTCCGTTCCTCGCCCCGTTCCTTCAAGGCGCGCGTGATGCAGGAGCGCATGACGGCGGCCGGGCGTGCCGGCGACCTGATCTGCCCGCAACTGCCGGCCTCGCCGAAGGCGGCGATGGAACTGGCCCTGCTGCTGGCCGAGCGCCATGCGCCGCACAATCTGTCCATCGTCGGCTCCTCGCTGGGCGGCTTTTACGCCACCTGGCTGGCCGAACGGTTGGGAGTGCGCGCGGTCGTGCTCAACCCGTCGGTCGATCCCCTGAAAAATCTGGAAAAGCACGTCGGCGTGACCACCAACTGGCATTCGGACGAACCCTTCGAATTCCGCCCCGAATACATCGACGAGCTGGCCGCGCTGAAAGTCGCGCGCATCACCCAGCCGGAGCGCTATTTCCTGATCGCGGCGACCGGCGACGAAGTGCTGGATTACCGCGACATGGTGGCCCATTACGCCGGTGCGCGCCAGCATGTGATCGAAGGCAGCGACCACGCGATTTCCGAATTTCCGCAGTATGTGGACGAGGTGCTGGCGTTTTGCCAGCCTGAAGTGGCTTGGTGAGAGGGCAGTCGTTGCGCCTGGCGAAGTGGCATCGCAATGTGCATGCCGTCGGCGCCGGACCGGCCATGCGCGACTGGCTCGCGACCGAGGGTTCGCTGACGGCGCGCCTGGTTGCCGCCAGCGACGACCTTTCGCGTGCGGCGCCTGCACCAGAAGCGTGGCGCTGTGCGCATTTGAAGAAGCGGCGCCGATCGGCCTGGCGCGCCGCGAGCGGGTGCTGGGAACGCGAAGTATTGCTGTGCTGCGACGGCGTGCCGGTGGTCTTTGGCCACACCGTCGTGCCGCTGTCGGCGACGGCTAGCCGACTGGCCCCTGTTTTCGGCGCTGGGCGAACGCTCGCTCGGCACCACCCTGTTTTACGATCCGCAGGTGAGGCGCGGGCCGCTCGAATTTGCCCGGCTGCGCAGGCAGCCATCCCTTGCTGGCGCGTGTGCGCGCAGGCGCTGCGGCGCAGTCGATCTGAACGAACATGTTTTCCATGCGCGGCGCTGTGTCTATCGCCGTCATCAAGGCTTGCTGATGGTCACCGAGGTATTTTTGCCGGCGGTACTGAATTTGGCGGGCAACAACAAAGAACGCGAACTGAAATGAATCTATTTTTTGAAGAATCGGGCGACTTCAAGGTCGGCACGGTGCTGTCCACGGCCGGCGAAGCCTATCAGGTGGAACTCGCCAGCGGCAAACGCAGCAAGGTGAAAATCAAGGACGTCCTGCTGCAGTACGAAAAGCCGGCGCCCGAGGTGCTGCTCGACGAAGCCAAGGCGCATCGCCGCCGAGGTCGATCTCGACTTCCTGTGGGAAGTGGCGGGCCAGGAAGAATTCGGCTTTGCCGAACTCGGCGCCGAATATTTCGGCCACGCGCCGCTGCCCGCCGAGGCCGCCGGCCTGGTGCTGGCGCTGCACAACGCGCCGATCTATTTCTACAAGAAAGGCCGCGGACGCTACAAGGCCGCGCCCGAGCAGTCGCTGCGCGCGGCCCAGGCCGGCATCGAAAAGAAAAAGCAGCAGGCGCTGGTCCAGGCCGGCTATGTCGACGAGTTGAAAGCCGGCACGCTGCCGGCCTCGATGCAGCCGATGGTCGCGCCAACTGCTGTTCAAGCCGGACAAGAACACGATCGAATACAAGGCGCTGGCGGCCGCGGCCGACGAGCTGCAGACGACGGCCGAACGCCTGATGCTGTCGACGAAAGGCATTGCGTCGCCTAAAGACTTGCACATGGGACGTTTCCTGTTTGAGAACTTCCCCCGTGGCGCCGGCTTCGCGCCGGTGCGCCGTGCCGGCCGCGCCGACCGCGCTGCCGGTGGCGAAGGTGGCCGCCTTCTCGATCGACGACGTCACCACCACCGAGATCGACGACGCCTTCTCGGTCGAGCACCTGGACGATGGCACCGTGCGCGTCGGCATCCACATCGCCGCGCCGGGTCTCGCCATCAAGCCGGACGACGAGATCGACAAGATCGCGCGCAGCCGCATGTCGACCGTGTACATGCCGGGCGACAAGATCACGATGCTGCCGGACGAAGTCGTCAACGCCTTCACGCTGGCCGAGGGCACGACTTGCCCGGCGCGTGTCGCTGTACGCCGTACTGAATCCGGAAGACTGGTCGACCATCTCGACCACGACCCGCGCCGAGCTGGTGCCGATTCAAAGCAACCTGCGCCACAACGACCTCGATGCGCTGGTCAACGAGGAAACATTGGCGAGCGGCGAAGGCGAGTATCCGCACAAGGCCGAACTGGGCCTGCTGTGGAAATGGGCCCTGAAGCTGGAAGCGGGGCGCATGGTCAAGCGCGAAGCCTTTGGTTTGAAGCCGGAGCAGGGCAACCGCGTCGACTTCAATTTTTATGTCGAGGACGACGTGGTCTCGATCGTGCGCCGCAAGCGCGGCGCGCCGCTGGACAAGATCGTCGCCGAGCTGATGATTTTCGCAAACAGCACCTGGGGCAAGCTGCTGCACGACTCCGGCGTGCCGGGCATTTACCGTTCGCAAGGCGCCGGCAGCGGCGCCGGCTGGGCGGCCAAAATGCAGGTGCGCATGGTCACGCACGCGGCGCCGCACCAGGGCCTCGGGCGTCGATCAATATGCCTGGAGCACGTCGCCGCTGCGCCGCTATACCGACCTGGTCAACCAGTGGCAGATCATCGCCTGCGCCGAGCACGGCGTGACCGCGCCGCTGGTCGCGCCGTTCAAACCGCGCGACGCGACGCTGTTCTCGATCGTCTCGGCGTTCGACGCGGCCTACGCGGCCTACAACGATTTCCAGCAGACGATGGAACGCTACTGGTGCCTGCGCTGGCTGGGGCAGGAGGCCGTCAAGCAGGCCGACGCCGTCGTGCTGAAGGACGACGTGCTGCGCCTGACCGACGTGCCGCTGGTGATCCGCCTGGCCGGCATGCCGCAGGTGGCGCGCGGTACGCCGGTGAAGCTGGACATCGTGCGCTGGGACGAGGTCGACCTGTCGCTCGAAGCGCGCTTGCTGGAAGTGGTGGCCGCGCCGGTTGAAGAGATGGCGGCCGAAGAAGACGAAGGCGATACGGGCGAAGCAGCGGTGGAGGAAGTGGTCGAGGCCGAAGGTGTCGTTGCGGTGGTCAGCACCGACGATGCGACACCGGCGGCATCGTAAGCCGTTAGCAGTCGTGCACCCCGGGTGGCAACGATGTTGCCACCCCGCCACCCGCCCCGCATCGACATCCCATACCGCCCCTGCGCACGGTAGAATGCGTAGATTCCCAGATTCAACAGCCGTCCGGCCGCCCGCGTGAAGTATTCCCGAGAAAACCGTCCCCTCATGATTGCCCTGGCCGCTTCGGTGGCGGCGCATGCGGTCCTGCTCGCCATTCGTTTCGTGGCGCCCGATGCCTTGCGCTTCGAGCCGGCCGATCCGGGGCTCGAAGTCATCCTCGTCAACGCCAAACACGCCAAGGCGCCGACCAAGGCCGAGGCGCTGGCGCAGGCCAACCTGGAGGGCGGCGGCACGGCGGACGCCGGCCGTTCCAAATCTCCCTTGCCCGACCTGCGCAAGAACGAGAACGGCGACAGCATCAAGGCCCTGCAAAAGCGCATCGTCGAACTCGAGCAATTGCAGCTGAACGTGCTCACGCAAGCGAAGCAGGCGGCATTCAGGGCCGCGCCCGTCACCGACAAGGACAAGCCGGACCCGACCCGCACCGGGCAGGACGAGGTCGACACCACGCGCCAGATCGCGCGCATGACGGCCGAGATCACGCAGACCATCGAAGACCAGAACAAGCGCCCGAAACGCACCCACATTTCGCCGAGCACGCGCCAGGTCGGCTACGCCCTGTATTACAAGGCGATGCAAAAGCAGGTGGAAGAAGTCGGCACGCTGAATTTCCCCCAGCAGAACGGCAAGAAGCTGTACGGCGAACTGGTGATCTCGATTCCCGTGTTCCAGGACGGCACCCTGTACCAGAAGGAAGGCGGGCCGCGCATCGAACGCTCGTCCGGCAATCCGGCGCTCGACAAGGCGGCGCTGGAGATCGTGCGCCGCGCCGCGCCCTTCGGCGCCTTCCCGCAGAACATGCGCACCGCCGGCAAGGACGATTTGTGGATCGTGATCACGCGCTTCACGTTTACGCGCGAGGAAAAAGTGAAGGCCGAACTCCAGGAGCAGGCATGAGCGATCAATATTGCGTGATCGGCAATCCGATCGCCCACAGCAAGTCGCCCGAGATCCACGCCGTGTTTGCCGCGCAGACCGGGCAGGACCTGCGTTACGGGCGCTGCCTGGCGCCGCTCGACGGCTTTGCCGAGACGGTGCGCAGCCTGGTGGCCCAGGGCTACAAGGGCGCGAACGTCACCGTGCCCATTTAAGATCGAGGCGGCGGCGCTGGCCACCCGCCTGAGCGAACGCGCGCGCGCGGCCGGCGCCGTGAATACCCTGCGTTTCCAGGATGGCGAGATCGTCGGCGACAACACCGACGGCCCCGGCCTGGTGGCCGACATCCTCCGGAATGCCGGCGTGGCGCTGGCGAACAAACGCATCTTGCTGCTGGGCGCCGGCGGCGCGGCGCGCGGGATCATGCTGCCGTTTATCGAACAGCGGCCGCAGGCGATCCTGGTGGCGAACCGCACCCGCGCCAGCGCCGACAGCCTGGCCGCGCAGTTCGCCGGCCACGGCGTGGCAGTGACGGCCTGCGGCTTCGACGAGATCGACGGGCCCTTACGATATCGTCATCAACGCCACCTCGAGCAGCCTGGCCGCCGAGATGCCGCCGGTGCCGGCCTCGGCTTTCGCCAAGGGCACGCTGGCCTTGGATATGATGTACGGCAGCGCGCCGTCGCCCTTCATGGCATTTGCTGCCGGGCAGGGCGCCGCCACGCGCGACGGGCTCGGCATGCTGGTCGAGCAGGCCGCCGAAGCCTTCCTGGTCTGGCGCGGCGTGCGGCCGGAAACGACTGACGTGTTCAAACAACTGCGACCATAACAAAGATAACAATGGCAAAACGAGGCAATGCGACGGGGACGGCAAGGGCGGCAGGCGCTGGATCAAATGGATTTTCCTGGGGCCGATCCTGGCCTTCATCCTGATCCAGCTGTATTTCTTCGCGCAGGTTTGCTGGTTCGTGTATTTCAATCCGGGTTCGACCAGCTTCATGCGCCAGCAGTTGTCCGAACTGCGCGAACAGAATCCGAATGCCGCAATTGAAGCACCAGTGGGTGCCGTACGACCGCATTTCGAACAGCCTGAAACGCGCGGTGATCGCCTCGGAAGACGCGAATTTCGCCGACCATCCGGGCGTCGACTTCGATGCGCTCGAAAAAGCCTACGACCGCAACAACCGCAAGCACAAGGTGGTGGGCGGCGGGTCGACCATCACGCAGCAGCTGGCGAAAAACCTGTTCCTGTCGGGCTCGCGCAGCTACCTGCGCAAGGGGCAGGAAATGATCATCGCCTTCATGCTGGAAACGGTGATGAGCAAGCGGCGCATCCTCGAGGTCTATCTCAACGTGGTCGAGTTCGGCCGCGGCGTGTTCGGCGCCGAAGCGGCGGCGCGCTATTACTTCCGCGTTCCGGCCGCCAACCTGGCGCCGGCGCAGGCCGCGCGCCTGGCCGTGATGCTGCCCAATCCGCGCTATTACGACCGCCACCGCGCCACGAATTATCTCGTCAAGCGTACCGGGCTGATCCAGCGCCGCATGGCGTCGGCCGAAGTTCCTTAAAAACAGCTGAATGCTGCTTGGAAAGTGTGGTTTCGGGGTGGCCGGGCACGGGGCTAACGGTTACACTTGCGTCAGTTTTGATTCCGGCCGGGAAAGCGCATGATCAACGTATTCGTTCTACAAAATGGGCGTCTGAACCAGGTCCCCATCGCCACGCGCGCGGACCTGGAGAACGCCACGCCTGTCTGGGTCGACCTCACCGATCCGGATGACGACGAACGCGCCTGGGTCAAGGCGATTTACGGCGTGACCTTGCCGGGCGAAGACGAAGTCTCGGACATCGAAGCCTCGGCCCGCTACTACGAAGCCGAGAACGGCGACCTGCACCTGCGCACCGATTTCCTGCTCGAGGAAGAAGACGGCCCGTCGCGCGTGGTCACGGTGGCCTTCATCCTGTCGGGCAAGCGCCTGTTCTCGGTCCACTCGGACGATCTGCCCGTGTTCCGCCTGGTGCGCATGCGCGCCCGTTCGCGTCCCGGTTCGATCGCCGACTACATGGACGTGCTGCTCGACCTGTACGCGACCGACGCCGAATACTCGGCCGATGCGCTCGAAGGCATCTACGAGGCGCTCGAAGAAGTCTCGCACGCGCGTGCTGCAAAAGGAATTCACCGACCAGGACGCGGCCGCCGCACTGAACGCGATCGCGCACGAGGAAGACTTGAATGGCCGCATCCGCCGCAACATGATGGACACGCGGCGCGCGGTCAGCTTCCTGATGCGCGGGCGATTGCTGAACTCGGAACAGTTCGACGAAGCGCGCCAGATCCTGCGCGACATCGAATCGCTCGACGGCCACACGTCCTTCCTGTTCGATAAGGTGAACTTCCTGATGGACGCCACGGTCGGCTTCATCAACATTAACCAGAACAAGATCATCAAGATGTTCTCGGTGGCGTCCGTCATCTTCCTGCCGCCGACCCTGATCGCCAGCATCTACGGCATGAACTTCCATAAATGGTTCCCGGAGCTGGACTGGGCCTACGGCTATCCGTTTGCGCTCGGCCTGATGGTCGCGACGCGCGATTGCGCCGCTGTGGTATTTCAAGAAGCGCGGCTGGTTGAATTTGGCGTGAAATAAAATTTCATTTGTGCTGACCGGTGAAATTTTATTTCACCGTCACCGCCGTCACCGGCTCGCGAAATCCTTCGCCGCCATCCTCGCAGCGCATGCGGCTGACCACCTTGCCGCGCCGCGCGACGATCACGCCGTCCTCGAATTCCGGACTCGCCATCGTCCGCGCGCGCCACCTTGCTGTAGACCGTATAGGTATAGGCCCCGCGCTGGAAGGCGACCGTCGTTTCGCCGCCGCCGACCAGCGGCAGCGACTTCACCGTGAACGCCGCGCTGGCCTGGCGGCCGGGTTCGGGATAGCTCAGTTCGAGCTTGTCGGGACCGCCGAAGCGGTAGCTCAGCATGCCGCGGTCGCCGGCCGGGCGGCACAGCGACACCATCTTGCCGCCCACATGGCAGGCGAACACGACCGGTTCGTCCGGCGCGCACAGCGACGCGGCCTGCGCGCTCATCGCGGCCCAGCAGGCCGCCGCCGCGACTAATTTAGATACCCAGGGCTTTTTTGATGCTCGCAAGGCGTGCTCCGCGATCTTCCAGTCCGTTCAGGCCGCCATTCACGGCGCGGGTGACTTGCTCGAGGTCGTCCAGATCGGCAAGCGCATTGACTGTACGCGCATCCCAGTAATAGAAAGCCGATTCGATGGCGTAGTTGAGCTCGCTCATGAGCAAATCCGGTTCCGCCACGAAATCGCGCGGATCCTGCGGCGCGCGCGCATTGTGCACCTCGGTGAAGTCGGCGTAATTCGTCTTGCCGGTCAGCTGGATCAGGCCGCGCCCGCGGTAGCGGTAGCCGTCGCCCGAGGCTTCGTCGCCGTTGCCGAGGCGGTTCGCATACACATAGGCGAGCAGGCGTTCGGGATGGCCGGCATAGCTGGCCGCTTCCAGCCAGAGCTTGGGGCGCAGGCGCGCCGGCGCGCCGTCGGGCCCAGGCGGCAATCGTCCGCCGCGCGGTCGTACTGGGCGCGCCCGCCGCGGCAGCCGAAAATCTCGCGCATGCGCGGCGCCGAGTAATTGCCGTTTTCCTCGGTCGCGCGAAAGCCGCTTTCGTGCCCGATCTGGGCCAGGAAGTGGGCCAGGCGCAGCGGCGTGTCGACCGCGTAGCGGCGCGCGTAGTCGTTCAGGGCATCGACGATGCCGGCGTAATACGGGTCGGGATTGGACGGGTCGGCCGCGCGCAGCAGCGCGACCGTGACCGTGACTGCCGCCTGCCCGCTCTGGGGCAGCGGCTGCTGCGCGCGCGGCACCCGCGAACGGGGCGCGCCGGGAGGAGAACGTCGGAGTCGTGCCATGATCAACCTGACCGGAATGGCATCCATGATGGCACAAGGCGCCCTGCGCACCGCGCGCCCGGACGCGGCGCGTTTGCTCTTCCTTAAGCGATGCGGAAGATGGATTTCCGCTTGGTCACAGCGTGGCGAACATCGCCGCCACCGCCGCCGCCATGATGCCCACGCCGCCCCAGCCCAGCACCCGGTGGCGCGTCGAGAGCGTGTAGGCGCCCATGATCTTGCGGTTCTGGGCGAGCAGCATCATGATGGCCATGACCGGCACGGCGATCACGCCATTGATCTGGGCCGACAGCACCAGCGCCTCGATCGGGTCGATCGGCGCGTAGTCGAGCAGCATGCCGCCCAGCGTGGCCAGCACGATGATCCCGTAGAACTTGCGCGCCTGCTGCACCTTCAGGTCGAGCCCGTTGCGCCAGCCGAAGCTCTCGGTCACCGCATACGCGGCCGAGCCCGCCAGCACGGGCACGGCCAGCAGGCCGGTGCCGGCGATGCCCAGTGCAAACAGCCAGAACGCGAAGTCGCCGGCGATGGGGCGCAGTGCTTCGGCCGCCTGGGCCGAGGTCTGGATGTTCGGTGATGCCGGAGGCGCCGAGCGTGACGGCGGCGGTGAGCATGATGAAGAAGGCGACGGCATTCGAAAAGCCCATGCCGATGACGGTGTCGCGTTTCATGCGCGACAGCTGTTCGGGCGCATCCGCTGGCGGTGATGCGCAAGGCGTGGGCGTCGTCGTCGGCGCGGATTTCCTCGACTTCCTGCGAGGCTTGCCAGAAGAACAGGTAGGGACTGATGGTGGTGCCGAAGATGGCGACGATGATCGCCACGCTTTCTTTGGTGAATGCGAAATGCGGCTTGACCGTGCGCGCCAGCACCTCGCCCCAGGGAATGTGGATGGCAAAACCGGTGGCGACATAGGCCAGCAGGCCGAGCGTCAGCCATTTCAGGTAGCGCACGTACTGGCTGTAGGGCAGGAGCAGCTGCAGCACCAGGCACAGCATGCCGAAGCCGAACGAATACAGGTGGGCCGAGCCGGCGCCGGCCACCAGGCGCGCCGCTTCGCCCATGGCGGCGATGTCGGCCGAAATATTCACGATATTCGCCACCAGCAGCAGGAACACCAGCGTGTACAGCAGCCAGACCGGATAGGCGCGGCGGATATTCCCGGCCAGCCCGAGCCCGGTGACGCGGCCGATGCGCGCCGACACCAGCTGGATGCCGACCATGAAGGGATAGGTCAGCACCAGCGTCCACAGGGTATTGAAGCCGAATTGGGCGCCGGCCTGGGAATAGGTGGCGATGCCGGAAGGATCGTCGTCGGCCGCGCCGGTGATCAGGCCGGGGCCGAGCGATTTGAGGGTGGCGTTGTCGGTGAGGCGTTGGAACAGTTTCATGCGGCTCCTGTCGGGTTGGGGCATGACCCACGCGGGTCCCGACAAGGAGCGTTTCTGCTTAAGCGAGGCGCGCGAACACCTTGCGGGCCGCAGCCACCGTTTCCGCGATGACGGCATCGTCGTGCGCCGCGGAGACGAACCCCGCTTCGAACATCGCCGGCGCAAAGTACACGCCTTCGTCCAGCATGCCGTGGAAGAAGGCGTTGAAGCGCGTCTTGTCTCCCGCCATCATCTCACTGTAGGAAGACGGGATCTGTTCGCTGAAGTACATACCGAACATGCCGCCCACCGCATCGCCGCAGAAGGCGATGCCGGCTTCCTTCGCCGCTTCGGTCAGGCCTTGCACCAGTTTTTCGCCGGTCGCAGCCAGCTTCTCGTAGAAGCCCGGCTCCTGCACGATCTTCAGGGTCGTCATGCCGGCGGCCACCGCCACCGGGTTGCCCGACAGGGTGCCGGCCTGGTAGACCGGGCCGATCGGCGCCATCTTCTGCATCAATTCGCGCTTGCCGCCGAAGGCCGCCACCGGCAAGCCGCCGCCGATGACCTTGCCGAGCGCGGTCAGGTCGGGCGTGATGCCGTACAGCTCCTGGGCGCCGCCGAGGCCGACGCGGAAGCCGCACATGACTTCGTCGAAAATCAGCACGGCGCCGTGCTTGGTGCACAGGTCGCGCATGCTCTGCAGGAATTCGGGCGTGGCGCGGATCAGGTTCATGTTGCCGGCCACCGGTTCGACGATCACGCAGGCGATCGTGTCGCCCATCGAGGCGAACGCGTCTTCCAGCTGGGGCACGTTGTTGTAGTCGAGCACCAGGGTGTGCTTGACGAAGTCTTCCGGCACGCCGGCCGAGGTCGGGTTGCCGAAGGTGAGCAGGCCGGAGCCGGCTTTCACCAGCAGCGAATCGGCGTGGCCGTGGTAGCAGCCCTCGAACTTGACGATCTTGTCGCGGCCGGTGGCGCCGCGCGCCAGGCGCAGCGCGCTCATGGTCGCTTCGGTGCCGGACGACACCAGGCGCACCTGTTCGATCGAGGGCACCAGCTTGCAGAGTTCTTCGGCGATCTCGATTTCGCCTTCGGTCGGCGCGCCGAAGGACAGGCCATTGGCCGCCGCATCCTGCACCGCCTTGATCACTTTCGGATGGGCATGGCCGACGATGGCCGGGCCCCAGGAACCGATGTAGTCGATGTAGCGCTTGCCGTCGGCGTCCCAGAAATACGGTCCCTCGGCGCGGGTGATGAAGCGCGGCGTGCCGCCGACCGAGCGGAAGGCGCGCACCGGCGAATTCACGCCGCCGGGGGTGGTTTCCTGGGCGCGGGCGAACAGGGTGTCGTTACGCGAAACGGATTGTTCAGTGCTCATTTATGAAACTTTCTCTTTGCCGGCCTGCGGCAGGAAGCGGTAGAAACGGTTGGGAACGAGTTTGCCCATGCCGAAGCGCTGGGCGTGCAGCAGGGCGCCGTAGGTATATTCCTGGGCCAGGCGCAGGGCCTCGGCGGCGTCCAGGCCGCGCGCCATCAGGGCGGCCAGGGCGCCCGAGAGCGTGCAGCCGGCGCCCACGAAATGGCCGGGCAGGTGCTGCCAGTCGAAGCGTGGTGACGTGGTCTTCGCGGTCGAACAGGGAATTGGCACGCTTGTGGCCGCTGCCGGCGGTGCCCGTGACGAGCACGTACTGGCAGCCGCGCGCGGTCAGTTCGGCCACGTCGGACTCGAGCGAACCTTCGGCGCCGGCTTCGCTCCAGAGTTCGGCCATGCGCCCCAGTTCCGATTGCGACAGTTGCAGCACGGTCGCTTGCGGCGCGAGGATCTGGCGGATCGAGGCGACGATGTCTTCATCCGACATGCCGGAATCGGGCAGGGCGGAGAGGAAGGGGTCGACGATCAGCGGCACCTCGGCATAGTCCGAGACGATTTCGGCAATGGCCGCCGCCTGCTCGATGCTGGCGATCGCGCCGATCTTGACGGCCGCGATCGGCATGTCTTCGAGCACCAGGCGCGCCTGTTCGGCCATGACGCCGGTATCGACTTCATGCCATTCCTCGACGCGTGCGCTGTCCGCGACCAGCAGCGCCGTCGTGACCGAGAGCGCGTGGCAGCCGTGGGCGGCGAAGGTGGCGATATCGGCCTGGATGCCGAGTGCCCCGACGGGGTCGGACACCCCAAATGTGAGAATCAGTGGAGACGGTTGGTTTTGCACGACGGGTAGATTAAGATACCTGATTCCCCATTTTACTAGATCGAAGGAAGAACAACGTGAGTAACGATACGACCGCACCGCCTACCAGACCTGGATGTGCCTGATCTGCGGCTGGGTCTACGACGAAGAGGCGGGCGCACCGGAAGACAATATCGCTCCCGGAACCCGTTGGGCCGATGTACCGATGAACTGGACCTGCCCGGAATGTGGCGCCCGGAAAGACGATTTCGAGATGACCGCTATCTAAGTTAGCAGGAGTCGCGGCGCAGGACGCGCCGCGATTCACGCGGTCTTTTCGATGTCGTTCAATTAATTCCGTTATCAATCCCGCCCCACCCGTTATCGTAATTTCTAGCTCGTCCGACAAGCTTTTCCCCCTTCCGTTTGCCCCTGGTTGCCTCCGCGCAACACTTCGACCATAAGCCGATCTCCCTATGCTATCGTGACACTCCATGCTGAAGTGAAACGAAAATGACGACATCACAGCAAGCAAGCGGCCTTACCGTCATGGTGGTCGACGACAGCAACACGATCCGCCGTTCGGCCGAGATTTTCCTGACCCAGGCGGGCTACCACGTGGTGCTGGCCGAGGATGGTTTCGACGCGCTGGCCAAGATCAACGACCATCATCCGGCGCTCGTGTTCTGCGACATCCTGATGCCGCGCCTGGACGGTTACCAGACCTGCGCGCTGATCAAGAAGAGCGCGCGTTTTCACGCGACGCCGGTGGTCATGCTGTCCTCGAAAGACGGCCTGTTCGACCGCGCGCGCGGCGCGATGGTCGGCTCGAGCGCCTATCTCACCAAGCCGTTTTCCAAAGACACCCTGCTCGCGGCCGTCCGCGAGCACACGGCCCCCAAGGCCTGACCCTACCGTATTGCGGAGCCCCCGTGGCCATTCATAAAATCCTGATCGTCGACGATTCCCCGACCGAGCGCTACTACCTGACCGACATCCTGGTCAAGCACGGCTTTTCCGTCTCCACCGCCGACAACGGCGAAGACGCGCTGGTTAAAATGCGCGCCGACCGTCCCGAGCTGATCCTGATGGACGTCGTCATGCCCGGCGCGAACGGCTTCCAGGTGACGCGCTCGATCGCGCGCGACCCCGAGCTGGCCGCGGTCCCGGTCATCATCTGCAGCAGCAAGAACCAGGAAACCGACCGCATCTGGGGCATGCGCCAGGGCGCCAGGGATTATTTCGTCAAGCCGGTCGACCCGGCCCAGCTGCTGGCCAGGATCGCCGCCCTGGACGCACTCGACACAGTCGACGCCTGATGAACGCGCCTGTCGACAGCAGCGCGCTGGCGCCGCCAGAGCCCGCAAGGCCGGCGCACGCGCCTGCGCGATTACCAGGCGCAGCTGCTGGCGCGCATGCAGGCCGCGCAAAGCGGCGCTGCCGAGGCGCACCACCAGCTCGGCGTCGCGATCGGCGCGGCGCGCTATCTGCTCGAACTGACCGAAGCGGGCGAGATCGTGGACGCCGGCGCCGTTTGCGCGCGTGCCGCTGACCCAGCCCTGGTACCTGGGCCTGGCCAACGTGCGCGGCAGCCTGCTCGGCGTGATCGACCTGGCGCGCTATCTCGACGGCGACGCCAGCGCGGCCGGACCGGATGCGCGCCTGGTGTCGCTGGCGCCTCGCCTCGGATTCAATTGCGCGCTGCTGGTCACGCGCGTGTATGGCCTGCGCCGCGCCAGCGCGATGCAGCGGGATGGCGGCACGTCTGCGCGATGCCGAAGGCCAGGCATGGACGCCGCTGTCGCTGGCGGCGCTGGTGCGGGAAGAACGCTTCCTGCACGTCGCCCTCGAGTCACTCTCCAATTAATAAGAACCGCAGCACCAGGAGCCGCAATGGGAATCGCGTCAAAGATGAGTCTGAATTTCTTCCCCAACGGGAAGGGCGACAACGACACCGTGCTGGCCTCGCCGGATACGCGCTTCGGCGCCGATGTCCTGCCTGAGGCGCACGCTCCGCGGCGCCGCCCTGGCGCCTGCGGGCGGCTCGGCCGAGGAAGCCATGCTGCGCCTCGGGAACGTGATGCGCCGCCGCGCGCCCGCCGCCGCCGACGAGTCCGAGGACGAGGAAAACCTCAGCCTGCCGCTGATCGGCCACCTGTCGCTGCCGCGCCAGTTGCGCATCCTGCTGGCCGCCTTCGGCGCCGGCATCCTGCTGACGATTCTCGGGATGTGGCAGAACGCCGAGGTCAATGCCAAAGTGGCGGCCAAGATCCAGGTCGCCGGCGACATCCTGATGCACACCCAGCGCGCCGGCAAGGCCGCGCCGAACGCACTCGCCGGACGTCCCGATTCGTTCGCCCAGCTGGACGACAGCCGCACCGAAGTCGAGCGCAACATGCGTTTGCTGGCCAAGGGCGGCGATCTGGGCGGCGTCAGCATCGACGGCGCCAGCGGCCGCCAGGCCGCCCAGCTCGCGCGCGTGCGCAAGACCTGGAACGCGTCCGAACTGGGCGCGGCGAATATCCTGAAAATGCAGCCGGCACTGGTCGCCTTCGACAAAAGCGTGCGCCAGCTCGACGCCCTGGCCTCCGAAATGCTGACCCTGACCGAAGACCTGATGGCGCAAAACGTCGAGCGCGGCGCGAGCGCGCGCGAGCTGGCCGCGATCGGCCGCATGATGATGCTGACCCAGCGCCTGGCGCGCGGCGCCAACCAGTTCTTCGCCATCGGCGTGCCGGGCGACGACGCGGCCGTGCGCATCGGCGCCGACAGCGCCGCCTTCGAGCATGCGCTCGACACGCTGCTGGCCGGCGGCGTCACCCAGCGCAGCCCCGACCTGCGCGACAAGCTCGGCCAGATGCAGGTGCGCTTCAACGCCTTCCGCAAGGATTTCGCCCCCTTCCTCGACAACCCGGCCGCCTACTCGACCGCGCGCGCCGCGGCGCGCACCATCCACCGCGACAACGAAGAGGTGAAGAAGGAAGTCAGCGCGCTGCAGGGCGGCTACCGCGAGCAGCAAGCCTCGCAGAACGGCTGGTTCTGGCTGCTGGTGGTGGCCTCGATCTTCACGCTGGCCACCGCCGGCTCGATCAGCCGCGTGATGCTGCAGGACTCGCGCAACCGCACCCGCGGCGCCGACGCGCGCCGCCGCGAAGCCGAGGCGCTGCGCCAGCTGGCGCAAGCCCAGGAAGAAGAAGCCAAGGCGACCAACAACCAGAACCAGGCCGCGATTCTGCGCCTGATGAACGAACTGCAGGAAGTGGCCGACGGCGACCTGACCGTGCACGCCACCGTCTCGGAAGACATCACCGGCGCGATCGCCGACTCGGTCAACTACACGGTCGAGGAATTGCGCACCCTGGTGCAGCGCGTGACCACCACCGCCGAGCAGGTGACGCTGGCCTCGAACGAGGCGCAGCAGATCTCCACGGGCCTGCTGGGCGCCACCGAGCAGCAGTCGCGCGAGATCGAGGAAGCCTCGAGCACCGTGCTGCGCATGGCGGGCCAGATCACCGACGTGTCGAACTCGGCCAACGAATCGGCCGACGTGGCGCGCCAGTCGGTGCTGGCTGCCGAGCAGGGCGCCACCGCCGTGCAGAACGCCATCTCGGGCATGCACGAGATCCGCGAGCAGATCCAGGAAACCTCGAAACGCATCAAGCGCCTGGGCGAATCCTCGCAGGAGATCGGCGAGATCACCGAACTGATTTCCGACATTACCGAGCAGACCAACGTGCTGGCGCTGAACGCGGCGATCCAGGCCGCGTCGGCCGGCGAAGCGGGACGCGGCTTCTCGGTCGTGGCCGAAGAGGTGCAGCGCCTGGCCGAACGCTCGGGCGAAGCGGCCAAGCAGATCGGCGCGCTGGTGCGGACGAT
The DNA here is from genome assembly GCA_963729765.1 of uncultured beta proteobacterium. Classification (GTDB taxonomy): domain Bacteria; phylum Pseudomonadota; class Gammaproteobacteria; order Burkholderiales; family Burkholderiaceae_D; genus Telluria. Next base: position 72,083 of record CAVSPL010000004.1, read on the forward strand.
TCAGACGGACACCCACGACGCCGCGGCGGCGATGGAAAAATCGACCCAGGGCGTGGTCGAGGGCGCGCGCCTGTCGGATGCGGCCGGCGCGGCGCTGGCCGATATTTCGCGCGTCTCGAACCGCCTCGCGGAACTGATCCAGGGGATCTCGTTCGCGACCGGCCTGCAGGCGACGTCGGCCAACGGCGTGGCGCACAACATGCAGCACATCCTGTCGGTGACGCAGCACACCCAGGCCGGCACCGAACAGACCGCGCAATCGATCCGCCAGCTGGCCGTGCTGGCGCAGGAACTGAAAAACTCGGTGTCGCGCTTCCGCGTCGCCCCTTGAGCGTGCATTTAGAGCTCGACCTTTGACCATGACCTCATCCCTGCACGCGAGCGCCTTCGATACCGGTCCCCTGTCGTGGGTGATCGGCGAAATCCGCGGCGCGCTCGAGCGCTCCAGCACCGCCCTGAACGAGGCCGCCACGCGCGCGGTCGAAGCCCAGCCGACCCTGCTGCTGCATGCGAAGACCCACCTGCACCAGGCGCACGGCGCGCTGCAGATGGTCGACGTCGACGGCGTCGGGCTTGCTGACCGCCGCCGCCGAGCGCGCGCTCGACCGCTTCAAGGAGCGCACGCTCGACTGCACGCCGAGCATGCGCAGGTGGTGCGCGAGGCCTTCGGCGCGATCGGCGAATACCTCGAGGAACTGGTCGCGGGCGCCGCGCCGCAAGCCGGCTGCGCCTGTTCCCGTATTACCGCGCGCTGCAGGAACTGCTCGGCGCCGAACGCATCCATCCATCGGATTTATTGAACGTCGATACGGCGCACGCGCCTGAGCCGGCGCACGCCGCCGGCGCGGCCGCGCCGGACTATGCGGCCTGCCGCGCCCAGTTCGAAAAGTCCCTGCTGCCTTACCTGAAAAGCCCGGACGCCGCCGCCCAGCGCACGCATGCGGGCGCGCTGGCCGCCGCGATCGCGCCGCTGGCGCCCGCGGGCAGCACCTGGCGCGCGCTGCACGCCGTGGCCCTGCTGGTCGCCGATGGCGTGCTGGCGGGCGACTTGTATGTGAAACAGCTGTTCGGCCAGATCAACCTGCAGCTGCGCCGCCTGGCGCAGGGCCAGGCCGGCCTGCCCGAATCGATGCTGCGCGACGCGCTGTTCTTCATCGCGGCCGCGCCGCAGGTGGCAGAGGGCGAGGCGGCACTACTGCGCCGCGCCTGGCGCCTCGACGGCGCGGTGCCGCCGGATTACACCGCGCGCCGCTACGGCAGGGTCGACCCGGGCGCGCTGAAGCAAGCCAAGGAAGCGCTGGCGCGCTCGAAATCGGACTGGGACCAGTTGGCCGTGCGGCGCCGACGACACCCGCGAAGCCGACTTCAAGGATGCGCTGGCAAGCCTTGCCGGCGCCAGCGAAAAGCTCGGCGCCCCGGCGCTGGCCCAGCTGCTGCGCGAACTCGGGCAGGCGGCGAACGACTCGATCGCGATCAAACCGCAACGACCAGTTCGCCCTCGAGATGGCGACCGCCATGCTGTTCGTCGAACACGGCCTGGACCAGGTGCGCCAGCTGCCGGACGATTTCGGCCAGCACGCCGAAGCGGTGGGGCAGCGCCTGCTGGCCCTGGCCGCGGGCGAAACGCCGCCGGCCGCAGCCAGACTGGCAGAACGAACTGGCGCACCAGATCCAGCAGGGGCAGACGGTGGCCGTGCTGGCGGGCGAAATCAAGTCCGGCCTGCGCCAGGTCGAAAAACTGCTCGACGAGTATTACGACGAGCCGCAGCACAAGCGCGGTGCGCTGGTCGCGGCCGGCCCCGTGCTGCACCAGATCCAGGGCGCGCTCTCCATCCTCGACCAGGACGCGGCGGCGCGCACCGCGCACCACGTGCGCGCCGCGGTGGCCGAGATGGCCGAAGGCGACGGCGACGTCCAGGCGCAAGCCGGCGCACTGCACAACATCGCGCGCAACATCGGCGCGCTCGGCTTTTTCACCGACATGCTGGCGCAAAACAGCGACAGCGCGAAGGGCCGTTTCATTTTCGACGAGGAAGCGGGCCTGCTGCGCGAACTGAGTTTCGAGCAGGCGGGCAGCGCCCCGGCGCCGGGACGCCGGTAGCCTCCTGAAGCGCCGCGATCGTCGAACCCGAAGCGCAAGAAGCCGGCATCGACGCCGAGCTGCTCGAGATCTTTGTCGCCGAAGCCGGCGAAGTGCTGGAAACGATCGCCGCCACGCTGCCCGGCCTGCGGCCGGAGCCGGCGTCGCAGGAGGCCTTGCTCGTCGTGCGGCGCGCCTTCCACACGCTCAAGGGCAGCGCGCGCATGGTCAGCCTCGAACGAATTCGCGGCCGGCGCGGCGGCGCTCGAACGCGTCATGAACGTCTGGCTGGCCGACGGCCGCGCCGCCACGCCCGCGCTGCTCGACCTGGCCGAGCACGCGCATGCCGAACTGACGCCCTGGGTGGCGGAACTGGCGGCGAACGGCGCATCGGCACGCGACAGCGCGGACCTGATCGCCGCCGCCGAGCGCGTGCAGGCCGGTGGCGCGCTTGCGCTCGAAGCGCCGGCCGCGCCCGAGCCGGTAGCTGACGACAGAACCGGAAGTGGCGAGCAACGTGATCGCGCTGCCGACGGCTACCCGTCCGGCGCCGCCGGCCGACGAGAACATGCACCGCGTCGGCACGCTCGAGATCCCGCTGGCGCTGTACAACATCTATGTCGCCGAGACCGACGAACTGCTGCGCCTGCTCGAACGCGATGTCGGCGAGTGGCGCCACGAAGCGGGCCGCCCGGTCAGCGCGGACGCCCTGAAAGCCGTGCACACCTTGGCCGGCACCTCCGGCACGGTCGGCTTCCTGGCCCTGCGCGACCTGGCGCAGGCGCTGGAAACGACGCTCGAGATGCTGGCCGCGCCGGCGCCCGCGTTGAGCGCCGCGCAGTACGACGTGCTCGACGCCGTACTGGCGCGCGTGCGCCAGATGCTGCAAGCCTTCGGGCGCGACGAACTGGCCGGGGAGCAGCCGGACATGCTCGCCCAGCTCGACGCCTTGCGCGACGCGCTGGCCCAGCAGCAGGCCGCCGCCGCATATGGCGACGCGCACCCCGGACCTGGCGCACCAGCTCGACGACCTGTTCGCGCAGGCCTACGACAGCCTGGTCGCGGAGCCGCCGGTTGCCGAACACAGCTCGCGCCGCAGGTGGCGGACCAGCCGCCTGCGAGCGCGTCGGACGACGACTTGTTCGGCCTCGATTTCGACGACCTGTTCGATGCGCCGCAAGCGCATGTGCCGGCGCCGCTCGAACGAACCTGCAGCGTTGCCGAAGCCGCGAACCGGAACCTGAACCGGAACCCGAGCCGGAACCGGAACGCTGAGCAACCCAGCCGGAAGCCATCGAACGTCCCGTCGCCCTGCCCGAGGCGGAAGGCACGCTGGCGGCCGAGCCGGCCCTGCACGACGAGCTCGATCCCGACCTGCTGCCCGTGTTCCTGGAAGAGGCGGCCGACCTGCTGCCGCAGATCGGCAACGGCCTGCGCCAGTGGCAGCACAATCCGCACGATCCGGCGCCGGCCCAGGGGCTGCTGCGCACGCTGCATACCGTCAAGGGCAGCGCGCGCATGGCCGGCGCGATGCGCATCGGCCAGCACACGCACGAACTCGAAACGCAAGTCGAGAACATGGTGCATGCCGGGACCACCGCGCCGGCCGCCTTCGACGAGCTGATGGCCAACTACGACACCGCGCTGGCGCTGTTCGAACAGCTGGTGCAGCCGGCGCAGGCGCTGGAGCCGGAAGCCCCTGCCGGCGAAGCCGCGCCCGTGGCCGAAGCGCTGGCCCCGCTCGAAGCGCGCACGCCGCTGGTGCGGGTACGCGCCGACATCCTCGACCGCCTGGTGACCCAGGCCGGCGAGGTCTCGATCACGCGCTCGAAGCTGGAAAACCAGATGGGCGTCCTGAAGGGCGCGCTGTCCGAGTTCTCGGACAACCTGGGCCGCCTGCGGCGCCAGCTGCGCGAAGTCGAGATGCAGGCCGAGTCGCAGATCGCCTCGCGCATGTCGATCGCCGGCGAGCGCGAATTCGACCCGCTCGAATTCGACCGCTTCACGCGCCTGCAGGAACTCACGCGCATGATGGCCGAGAGCGTCAACGACGTCGCTTCCTTCCACGAATCGCTGGCGCGCACCGTGGACGGCGCCGGCGAAGAGCTGGCGGCGCAATCGCGCATGACGCGCGACCTGCAGCGCGACCTGATGCGGGTGCGGATGGTGCCGTTCGCCAGCCTGTCCGAGCGCCTGTTTCGCGTCGCGCGCCAGACCGCGAAGGAAACCGACAAGCGCGTGAACCTGGATATTCGCGGCGGCGCCGTGGAAATCGACCGCAGCGTGCTGGAACAGATGGCCGCGCCCTTCGAGCACCTGCTGCGCAACGCGATCGTGCACGGCATCGAGCCGCGCGCGACGCGCAGCGCCGACGGCAAGCCGGAGACCGGCGAGCTGCTGGTGCAGGTGAGCCAGCAGGGCAACGAAGTCGTGCTGCAGTTCAGCGACGACGGCGCCGGCCTCGACCTGGAGCGCATCCGCGCCAAGGCGCGCGCGCAGGGCCTGATCGGCCAGGATGCCGAGCTGCCCGACGCGCAAGCGGCCGAACTGATTTTCGCGCCGGGCTTCTCGACCGCCGACACCCTGACCGAGCTGGCCGGACGCGGCGTCGGCATGGACGTGGTGCGCTCCGAAGCCCAGGCGCTGGGCGGACGCGTGACGATCGCCTCGGAGCCCGGCAAGGGCGCGCGCTTCACGATCCGCCTGCCGCTGACGCTGGCCGTCACCCAGGTGGTGCTGGTGGCCAGCGCCGGCAAGACCTATGCGCTGCCGTCGACGATTGTCGAGCAGGTGGTGCAGGTGCGCGAGCCGGAGCTGGCCGCCGCCTTCGATGCCAAGGTGCTCGAGGTGGGCGGCCAGCTGCTGCCGTTCCATTACCTGCCGGTGCTGCTGGGCGAGGGCGGGGCGTTCGAGCCGGGCCTGCGTTCGCGGCCGGTGCTGGTGCTGCAAGGCGCCGGCGAACGCATCGCGCTGCAGGTCGACGAGGTGCTGGGCAACCGCGAGGTGGTCATCAAGAACCTCGGGCCGCAGCTGGCGCGCGTGCCGGGCATTGCCGGCGCCACCGTGCTGGGTACCGGCGACATCGTCCTGATCCTCAATCCGCTGGCGCTGGGCCGCAACGCCGGCAGCCCGACGCGCGGCGCCGCTGGCCGGCCAGCCGGCGCCCGTGCACCGTCCCACCGTGATGGTGGTCGACGATTCGCTGACCGTGCGCCGCGTGACCCAGCGCCTGCTCGAGCGCGAAGGCTATCGCGTCGCGCTGGCCAAGGATGGCGTCGATGCGCTGGAACAGCTGCCGGAAGTGCGGCCCGACCTGATGCTGGTCGATATCGAAATGCCGCGCATGGACGGTTTCGACCTGGTGCGCCACGTGCGCGGCGACGCGGCCACCGCCGCGCTGCCGATCATCATGATCACCTCGCGCACGGCCGATAAACACCGCAATGTCGCGCTCGGGCTGGGCGTGAATGCGTATTTCGGCAAGCCGTTCCAGGAGCCGGTGTTGTTGGGGGCGATTGCCGGGTTGTTGAATCGCGAGATGCCGGAGGCGTGATCGGTTTGATACGCCGTAACGCGTGGAGTCAGGACTGCCACCCTACGTGCTCGCCTTGACCACCGCAAACCGCTCCAGGGTCCGCTGCCGCGCCTCGGCATGGTCCACGACCGGCTGCGGATAATCGCGTCCGAGCACCATCCCGCACGCTTCCAGCTCATCCGCCGGCACCAGCCAGGGCGCATGAATATCGCGCGCATCGAGCTTCGCCAGCTGCGGCAGATAGCGCCGAATGAATGCCCCCTGGCGGTCGAATTTCACCGACTGCGTCACCGGATTGAAAATCCTGAACCACGGCTGCGCATCGCACCCGGTCGACGCCGCCCACTGCCAGCCGCCGACGTTCGAGGCCAGGTCGTAATCGTTGAGCTGGCGCGCAAAATAGCGCTCGCCCCAGCGCCAGTCGATGCCCAGGTCCTTGACCAGAAAGCTGGCCGTCACCATGCGCAGCCGGTTGTGCATGAAGCCGGTCGTATTCAGCTGCGCCATGGCCGCGTCCACCAGCGGATAGCCGGTGCGGCCCTCGCACCAGGCCGCGAACAAGGCCTGGGCGGCCTCGCCCGCTTCCCACGCGACCGCGTCGAAGGCCGGCTTGAACGACTGCTGCGCGATGTGCGGATGGTGAAACAGGATCATCGCGTAGAAATCGCGCCAGATGAGTTCCGACAGCCAGACCGGCGCGCCCGCGCCGCCGGCGCCGTTGGCCATCATCTGGCGCAGCGTGCGCACCAGGTGGCGCACCGACGTCGTGCCGAAGCGCAGGTGGATCGACAGGCGCGAGGTGGCGTCGAGTTCCGGAAAATCGCGCGCCGTGCCGTAGTCGGCCAGGCGCGGCAGGAAGTCTTCGAACAGGGCGCTGGCGCCGGACATGCCGGGCGGGGCGGGCAGGGGGCCCTCGTCGAAACCGAGGTCGGCGAGCGCTGGGCAGGGGCGCCGCCGGCACCGGCGCGAACGCCCGCCGCATACGGTTCCACCATCCACGGCGCCGCCGCCTCCGGCTGCGCGTTCAGGCGCTTGAGCCAGGCGTTTTTATAGGGCGTGAACACGCCGTAGATGCCGCCGGCCAGCGTCAGCACCTCGCTTTTCTCGAACAGACCTGGTCCTTGAAGCGCAGCAGCGCGCGCCCATCGGCTGCCAGGGCCTCGGCGACCAGCGCGTCGCGCGCGATCGCATCGCGGCTCGTAATCGTCGTTGAGGTAGACGGCCGCGACGTCCAGTTCGGCCGCCAGGCGCGGGATCAGTTCGCGCGCCGCGCCGTGGCGCACCAGCAGGCCGCCGCCAAGTTGACGCAACTCCGCATCCAGTTCGGCCAGGCTGGCGTGGATGAAGCGCACGCGGCGGTCGTCGCGCGGGAGCGCGGCGAGGATATCGGTATCGAATACGAACACGCAGTAGACGCTGCCGCCATCCTGCACGGCATCGCGCAGCGCATGGTGCAGGGCGGCGTGGTCGAAAGACGCGCAGGTCGCGCCGAAACCAGACAAGAGACTTGCTTTTCGGAATCATCGTGTTCTCAGTCAACAGGGCCGGCCATTTTACGGGCTAGGATCGATTCGTTGCGCCACGAGTGCCTGCTGGCGCGCGCAAGGCGCTCGGATGGCCGGTCGCGCGTTTCAGTGTAAACTATCGAAAAGCCTAATGTTGTTGTCGGATACTAGTGGCAGTTCAACAGGAGTCCAGCGCGAGAGAGCAGCCAACAGAGAGTCAGCGTATGAAGAAAAGCAAAATCGGCACCACTCTGCCCATGGCCGGCCTGCCGCAAGGCAGCGAAACACTCGGCAATATCGGTCCGGCGCCGTCAGGGTTGAATTTGGCCAATCATTTCCTCATCGCCATGCCTTCCATGGAAGATCCGATCTTCGGCGGCGCGGTGGTCTACGTCTGCGAGCACAACGAGAAGGGCGTGCTCGGGGTCGTCATCAACAAGCCGACCGACATGACGATGGAAGTGCTGTTCGACCGCGATCGACCTGAAAGTGGCCGAAGGCTTGCGCTCGCACGTGGTCGACGAGCCGATCATGTTCGGCGGCCCGGTCCAGGACGACCGCGGCTTCGTGCTGCACAGCCCGGGCGGACGCTATTCGTCCTCGCTGAACGTGACCGAGGAAGTGGCGTTTACCACCTCGATCGACGTGCTCGAAGCCGTCGCCAGCGGCGCCGGTCCGGCGCGCATGCTGGTCTCGATCGGCTATGCCGGCTGGAGCCCGGGCCAGCTCGAAGAGGAACTGTCGCGCAATGGCTGGCTCACCGTCGGCGCCGATGCGCACGTGCTGTTCGACCTGCCGATCGAGGAGCGCTACAACGCCGCCATCAAACTGCTGGGCATCGACCCGATGATGCTCGCTTCCGAGGCCGGCCATGCATGAGTGAACAATGGTTGATATCGTTTTCGGCTTCGACTTCGGCATCAAGCGGATCGGCATCGCGATGGGCAATACGCTGACCGGGCAGGCCCAGCCTCTCGCGGTGGTGAACGCCATCGACAACGCCACCCGTTTCAGCACCATCGGCAAGCTGATCGACGAGTGGCGCCCGGCGCGCCTGGTCGTCGGCGAGCCGCGCCATCCCGACGGCGCCGAGCACGACATGACCCTGCGTGCGCGCCGCTTCGCCAATCAACTCCACGGACGCTTCGACCTGCCGGTCGAACTGGTCGACGAGCGCTACTCGTCCGTCGTGATCCCCGCCAAGCGCGGCGAGATCATCGACGCCAAGGCCGCCGCCATCATTTTGCAACAGTACTTTGACGACCATGCCAACAACTAATCAAGACTTCGATGCCGAGGCGCTCTACCGCAGCCTGCTCGAACAGGTGCGCGCCGGCCTGGCCGGCGTGCCCGATGCCGCCATCGTCGGCATCCACTCGGGCGGCGCCTGGCTGGCCGAACGCCTGGCCGCCGACCTCGACCTGAAAGCGCGCCTCGGCTTCATCGACGTCTCGTTCTACCGCGACGACTATGCCAAGAAGGGCCTGCATCCGGACGTGAAGCCGACCCATATCGGCTTCAACGTCGACGGCGCCACCATCCTGCTGGTCGACGACGTGCTCTACACCGGGCGCACCACGCGCGCCGCGATCAACGTGCTGTTCGACTACGGCCGCCCGGCCTGCATCAAGCTGGCGGCGCTGGCCGACCGCGGCGGGCGCGAGCTGCCGGTGGCGCCCGATTACGTCGGCGTGACCACCACGCTCGCAGGCCAGCCAGCTGCTGTCGCTGGCGCGCGACGACGCCGGCCAACTCTCGCTCACGATCGAAGACGACAATGCCGAAACTGTACAATAATCCGCAACTGAACAAGAACGGCGAGCTGCAGCATCTGCTCACCATCGAAGGCCTGCCCAAGTCCATCGTCAACCACATCCTCGACACCGCCCAGAGTTTCGTCGGCATCTCCGACCGCGAAGTCAAGAAGGTGCCGCTGATGCGCGGTAAAAGCGTGTTCAACCTGTTCTTCGAGAACAGCACGCGCACCCGCACCACCTTCGAGATCGCCTCCAAGCGCCTGTCGGCCGACGTCATCAACCTGAACATCCAGGCCTCGTCGACCACCAAGGGCGAGTCGCTGCTCGACACCATCGACAACCTGGCGGCCATGCATGCCGACATGTTCGTGGTGCGCCACGCGCAGTCGGGCGCGCCTTACCTGATCGCCAAGCACCTGAACGACAGCGGCCGCAAGGAGATCCACGTCGTCAACGCCGGCGACGGGCGCCATGCGCACCCGACCCAGGGCCTGCTCGACATGTACACGATCCGCCACTACAAGCAGGACTTCACCAACCTGCGCGTGGCCATCGTCGGCGACATCCTGCACAGCCGCGTGGCGCGTTCGGACATCCATGCACTGACCACGCTGGGCGTGCCGGAAGTGCGCGCCATCGGCCCGCAAACCCTGCTGCCGAGCGGCCTGGAACACATGGGCGTGCGCGTGTTCAACAACATGGACGAAGGCCTGAAGGACGTCGACGTCATCATCATGCTGCGCCTGCAGAACGAGCGCATGTCGGGCGCGCTGCTGCCCTCGGCCCAGGAGTATTTCAAGAGCTACGGCCTGACGCCCGAGCGCCTGGCGCTGGCCAAGCCGGACGCGATCGTGATGCACCCGGGGCCGATGAACCGCGGCGTCGAGATCGACTCGGCGGTGGCCGACGGCAAGCAGGCCGTGATCCTGCCGCAGGTGACCTTCGGGATCGCGGTGCGGATGGCGGTGATGAGTATTTTGGCGGGAGGCAGGGCTTGAACTTCGCACGCATGAAACTACATATCAAGAACGGGCGCCTGATCGACCCGGCGAACGGCATCGACAAGGTCACGGACCTGTTCATCGCCGACGGCAAAGTGCTGGCCATCGGCGCCGCCCCGGACGGCTTCGTGGCCGACACCACGCTCGACGCCAGCGGCCTGGTGGTCGCGCCCGGCCTGGTCGACCTCTCGGCGCGCCTGCGCGAGCCGGGCTACGAATACAAGGCGACGCTGGAGTCCGAAATGCGCGCGGCGGTGCAGGGCGGCGTGACCACCCTGGTCTGCCCGCCCGACACCGACCCGGTGCTGGACGAGCCGGGCCTGGTCGAAATGCTGAAGCACCGCGCGCGCAACCTCGACCTGGCCCACGTGCACCCGCTGGGCGCGCTGACCATGGGCCTGAAGGGAGAGGCGCTGACCGAGATGGCCGAACTGACCGAGGCCGGCTGCATCGGCTTCGCCCAGGCCGAGGTGCCGATCCTGGACACCAACGTCCTGCTGCGCGCCTTGCAGTACGCGAAAACCTTCGGCTACACGGTCTGGCTGCGTCCGCAGGACCCGCACATCGGCCGCGGCGGCGTGGCCCACAGCGGGCCGCTGGCCACGCGCATGGGCCTGTCCAGCGTGCCGGTGATGGCCGAAACGATCGCGCTGCACACGATCTTCGAGCTGGTGCGTTCGACCGGCGCGCGCGTGCACCTGTGCCGCATCTCGTCCGGCGCCGGCCTGGACCTGATCCGCGCGGCGAAAAAAGAGGGCTTGCCGGTCAGCTGCGACGTCGGCGTGCACCACCTGCACATGACCGACGCCGACATCGGCTTCTTCGATTCCAACGCGCGCCTGACCCCGCCGCTGCGCAGCGGCCGCGACCGCGATGCGATCACCGCCGGCCTGCTCGACGGCACGATCGACGCCGTCTGCTCGGACCACACCCCGGTCGACGACGACGAGAAGCTGCTGCCCTTCGGCGAAGCCTCGCCCGGCGCCACCGGCCTGGAACTGCTGCTGTCGCTGATGCTGAAATGGGCCGAGGAGCAGCGCGGCATGGACGCCTTGCCGCTGCGCGCTGGCCAAGGTGACGGCCGATGCGGCGCGCACCGCCGGCCTGGCGGCCGGCCAGCTGGGCAGTCGGCGCGCCGGCCGACATCGTCGTCTTCGATCCGGACGCTGCGCTGGCTCGTGAACGGCGCCGCGCTGGCCAGCCAGGGCAAGCACACGCCTTTCCTCGGCTACGAGCTGACCGGGCAGGTGAAAGCCACCGTCGTCGGCGGGCGGATCGCCTACCAGCGTTAATCGACATGCGGGGCTGCGGCCCCGCTTCTTTATCTGCCATGATCCGACTTCGCCTCGCCTGGCGCCTCGCGCGCGTGATCGTCCACCTGCTTGCGGGCCTGGCGCACCTGCGCGCTCGTCTTCCCGTGGGCGCGCCGCGGCCTGCGCGACGCGGCCACGCGGCGCTGGTCGCGCCGGCTGCTGGCGATCTGCAACGTGCGCGTCGAGGAGGCGCCCGGCGTCGCCCGCGCTCGAGCACGCGCTGTTCGTGGCGAACCACATCTCCTGGCTCGACATCTTCGTCATCAATTCGCTGCACCCCTGCCGTTTCGTCGCCAAGGCCGAGATCCGCGCCTGGCCGGTGCTGGGCTGGCTGGCGCGCCGCGGCCGGCACCGTGTTCATCGCACGCGGCAACCGGCGCGAACTGCGCCACATCTTCAAGGGCATCGTGTCGGTGCTGGCGCAGGGCGAGCGGGTCGCCTTTTTCCCGGAAGGCACCGTCGCCCAGCAGGGCAGCGTGCTGCCCTTCCACGCCAACCTGTTCGAGGCGGCGATCGATGCGCGCGTGCCGCTGCAGCCCTGCGCGCTGGCCTATCTCGACGAGGCCGGCGACTGTCACCGCGGGGTCGACTACACGGGCGACGTCAGTTTCGTCGACAGCATCCTCACCATCCTGCAAGGCGCCGCCGGTACGGGCGCGCCTGGCCTGCCTGGCGCCGCTGGCGAGGGCGACGGGCGCGCACCGCAGGGAACTGGCGCAGGCGGCGCACGACGCGATCCAGGCGGCGCTGGCGCCGGCCGGCACGCCCGGCAGAGCCGGCGTCGCTGTAGTCAGCTTGTCATTCAGCCTTGCCGGCGTGCGGCCGGTATTCCGGACAATCGACCTGCAGCAGGGCGCGGTTGTCCAGGCAGACGGCGGTCAGCTTGCCGCCCCAGACGCAGCCGCTGTCCAGGCCCACCAGGTTCGGGCGCAGGATCAGGCCCAGCGCCGACCAGTGGCCGAACACCACCGTCACATCCATCGTGCGCCGGCCCGGCAGGTCGAACCAGGGCAGCAGGCCGGAGCCGACCGGCCCGCTCTCGCTTTCCTTGTGCGCGAAATCCATCGTCCCGTCGGGCAGGCACAGGCGCATGCGCGTCAGGGCGTTGACGATGCAGCGCAGGCGCTCGATGCCGGTCAGGGCGTCGTCCCAGCGGTCGGGCTGGTTGCCGTACATCCGGGCCAGGAAATCGATCCAGCCGTCGCCGCGCAGCACCTCCTCGACCTCATTGGCCAGCGCCATCGTCTGCGCCGCGTCCCATTGCGGCGCCACGCCCGCATGCACCAGCAGGTGGGCGTCGACGAACATGGCGAGCGGCCGTCCGCGCAGCCAGGCCAGCAGTTCCTCGCGGTCGGGCGCGGCCAGGATCTCGTCGAGCGTATCGGACTTGCTGGCGCGCTGGCGCGCCGGCGGCCACGGCCAGCAGGTGCAGGTCGTGGTTGCCGAGCAGGGCCTCGACGCGGCCGCCGCTGGTTTCCGCCAGCGCCTTCATGCGCCGCAGGGCCAGCAGCGATTCCGGGCCACGGTTGATCAGGTCGCCGACGAAGAGGATGCGCGCATCGTCGCCCTGCCGGCAATCGAGCGCGATCTTTTGGAGCAGGGCTTCGGCTTCGTGGGCGCAACCCTGCAGGTCGCCAATGACATAGGTTTTCATAAAATATCGATGCCGGGGGATGGTGTGTCGTGGGGGGCATACTAAATGATTTTCCCTCGCTGCGTTGTCCGATGGGGCTGGGGCAGGATTATCGCGGCCGGCAATAAGATGAGTGCGCGGCCGGAGCCGGCGGATCGAGCGAAAACCATGCCTGGAAATCGCTATGCGACGAACGATCCGGTTTTCTTATCGCGCGGCCAGCGATACGCGCCGGTCTGCCGGGCCTGGTACGCAGCCCGGATAAACCAGACCTATCCGTTGCTTGCGTGATTGCAGGGAGTATATCGAGGCGTGGCAACTGCTCAGGCTGGAACAATCAGAAACTTCCGGTTATCGGCATTCTTTGTTCTAATTATTGGAACATACTGCTGAATATGCGTACCGCGCGCATGCCGGCGGCTATACGGCCAGCTCATCGCATTTTATCGATACGCCGCCGTACGCGATCTGGCGCAATTTACAACGCTGGCCGTACGGTTAAACTGGCGTGCCCGTGCCGAGGGCGCTTATCCGGTTAAAATAGATTCGGCCTCTTTTGCAGGCACTGACCCCAGCCGCTGCCGCAGTGCGCCCGGGTGCCTGTCGGGCTCCAGAACCGCGGAATATCCATGTTTTCATTCTTTGTCAGCTTTGTCTGCTCGGCCCTGCTGACCCTTCTGGTGATCAAGCAGGCGAAATTGCACGGGCCGGCGCTCGACACCGATTTTACCGGCGTGCAGCGGGCGCATACCCATCTGGTGGCGCGCATTGGCGGCTTGCCGATTTATCTGTCGGTGGTGCTGGCCGCGGCAATCTCGATCATGCGCCAGCCGGTGCTGCTGCAATTGCTGCCGCCGCTGCTGCTGTGCGCCTTCGATTGCCTTCCTCGGCGGCGTGCTCGAAGACTATACGGGGGCGGTGCGCCCCTCGCGCAGGTTATTCCTGACGATGACGGGCGCCACGCTCGCTTATTTCCTGCTCGACGCAAAAATCGGACGCATCGATCTGCCTTTCGGCCTGGTCATCCTGGCGTCGAGCTGGGTGGCGCTGCCCTTGACGGTATTGGCGATCGCGGGAATCGCCAATGCCGTCAACATCATCGACGGCTTCAATGGCCTGGCCAGCATGGTCACGATCTGCATGCTGCTGTCGCTCGCCTATGTGGCCTTGCAGGTGGACGACATGTTCATCCTCATTACCGCCCTGATGGTCGCCGGTGCGACCGCGGGCTTCCTGATCTGGAATTATCCGGTGGGCCTGATATTCCTCGGCGACGGCGGCGCCTATTTCATCGGATTCATGCTGGGCGAACTGGCGCTGCTGCTGGTAATGCGCAACCCGCAAGTATCGACCTGGTACGCGGCATTGCTGCTCATTTATCCGGCATTCGAAACGATTTTTTCCGTTTACCGCCGTATGTTTGTGCGTGGAAAATCGCCCGCGGTACCCGACGGCATTCACTTGCATAGCTTAATTTTCCGGCGTATTGTCAGGTGGACGGTCGGTAAAAGGGAAGCACGTGCACTGCTCCAGCGAAATGCGCGCACCTCTCCTTATTTGTGGCTGTTTTCGCTGCATGGCAGTCATCCCCGCCACATTGTTCTGGAAAAATACAGCCGTCTTGATAGTATTCTGTTTATTGTTCGTAATCAGTTACGTGTGGTTGTATGCGCGTATTGTTCGATTCAAGTCCCCACAGATGGCTGATTTGGCGCAAGAAGGACTAGCAATTAATTGCCAATGTAGTATATTGCGACATTTGGTGAGAATTCACCTGAATTGGATTAACCCAACTTTCGAGGAACGATGATGGATCTGTCAAATATGTCGGTTGGCGATTTGCGCAACCTGCAAGAACAAATCAAGCAGGAAATGAAACAGCGTGAGCATCCAGGAAGTGCAGCAAGCACGCGAGCAGATCCTGGCTATCGCTCAAAAGGTTGGCGTGCCGCTGAAAGACCTGATGGCACCCCGGCACGCGGCACCAAAACCGGTACCGGTCGCGGTTCGTTATCGCCACCCGGATAATTCGTCGCAGCAGTGGACTGGCCGTGGCCGTCAGCCAAAGTGGGTCAAGGAATGGGTCGAAGGCGGCAAGTCGTTCGACAAGCTGCGCGTTTAAGTTTTTGCCTTCGCTTGCCGGCGCTCGCCGGTAATGCACTTCAGCCGGCCATCAGGATTCACCCGATGGCCGCGCTTGCCGCTACAATACCCTCTGTTTTGTCATCCTCTCATCATTCGGCGTTGGCCGCCCTCCGTCATCCGACGGACCGGGCCGTACATGACTGCGCTCGACTCTATTCAAGGTAGAACATGGTTGCTCTCTCAAAAACGATTTTCAAGGCGTACGACATTCGCGGCGTGATCGACAGCACGCTCGACGCCGGCGTCGCGCGCAGCATCGGCCAGGCCTTCGGCCAGGCCGCGCTGGCCAAGGGCGAACGCAGCGTCGTGATCGGCCGCGACGGCCGCCTGTCGGGCCCCGAATTGACGGCCGCCCTGGCCGAGGGCCTGCAGGCCGCCGGCGTCGACGTCATCGACCTCGGCATGGTCGCCACGCCCATGGTCTACTTCGCCACCAACGTGCTCGAAGGCACGCGCTCGGGCATCATGGTTACCGGCAGCCACAACCCGCCGGACTACAACGGCTTCAAGATGGTGCTGGCCAGCGAAGCGATCCACGGCGAAGCGATCACCGCCCTGTACGACAGCATCCAGGCCCACGACGGCAGCAGCGCCGCCCAGCCGGGCAGCTACAGCACCCACGACATCCGCGCCGCCTACCTCGAGCGCATCATCGGCGACGTCAAGATTGCGCGTCCGATCAAGATCGCGGTCGACTGCGGCAACGGCGTGGCCGGCGCCTTCGCGGGCGACCTGTACCGCGGCATGGGCTGCGAAGTCGTCGAGCTGTTCTGCGAAGTCGACGGCACCTTCCCGAACCACCACCCGGACCCGGCGCACCCGGAAAACCTGCAAGACCTGATCCGCGCGCTGCAAGACGACCGACGCCGAGATCGGCCTCGCGTTCGACGGCGACGGCGACCGCCTCGGCATCGTCACCAAGGATGGCCAGATCATTTATCCGGACCGCCAGATGATGCTGTTCGCGGCCGACGTGTTGTCGCGCAATCCGGGCGCCGAGATCCTGTACGACGTCAAGTGCACGCGCCACCTGGCGCCGTATATCGAACAGCATGGCGGCCGTCCGCTGATGTGCAAGACCGGCCACTCGCTGGTGAAAGCCAAGCTGCGCGAAACCGGTGCGCCGCTGGGCGGCGAAATGAGCGGCCACATCTTCTTCAAGGACCGCTGGTACGGCTTCGACGACGGCCTGTATTCGGGCGCGCGCATGCTCGAGATGCTCACCAAGACAGCACGACCCGTCGGCGCTGCTGAACGCGCTGCCGATGGCGATCAGCACCCCGGAACTGCACCTGCACCTGAACGAGGGCGAGAACTTCGCGCTGATCGACAAGCTGCGCACCGACGCCACGTTCCCGAGCTCCGAGAAGATCAACGACATCGACGGCCTGCGCGTCGAGTACCCGGACGGCTTCGGCCTGGCGCGTTCGTCGAACACGACCCCGGTCGTGGTGCTGCGCTTCGAAGGCGAGACGCCGGAGGCGCTGGCGCGCATCCAGGACGAGTTCCGCAGCGTGATCCTGGCCGCCAAGCCGGACGCCAAGCTGCCGTTCTGAAGCGGGATCGGCGTGAAGATACTGCTGGTGCGGGTGTCGTCGCTGGGCGACGTCCTGCACAACCTGCCGATGGTGGCCGACATCCTGCGCCACCATCCGGAGGCGACGATCGACTGGGTGGTGGAAGAGGGCTATGTCAGCCTGGTGCGCCTGAATCCCAGGGTTCGCAAAATCATCCCGTTCGCGCTGCGGCGCTGGCGCAAGGGCCTGCGTAACCCGAGCGTGCGCGCCGAGATCAAGGCCTTCTTCCGCACCCTGCGCGAAGAAGAATACGACTATCGTGTTCGACACCCAGGGCCTCCTGAAAACCGGGATCGTCATGGGCGCGGCGCGCGTCAAGCGTGGCGGGCGCAAGGTCGGCCTGGCCAACGGCAGCGAAGGTTCCGGCTACGAAGGCATCTCGCGCCTGTTCCATACCCAGAGCATCCCGCTCGATCCGCGCACCCATGCGGTGGCGCGCGGGCGCCTGGTCGCGGGCGCGGCGCTGGGTTATGCGGTCGATACGCCGCCCGACTTCGGCCTGCCGCGCGCCCGCGTCCTCGCCGCGCCCCGACTGGCTGCCGCACGAGCCGTATGCCGTCTTCTTCCACGGCACCGCGCGCGACGCCAAGAAGTGGGCGAGCGCCAACTGGATCGCCACCGGCCATGCGCTGGCGCCGATGCCGGTGCTGCTGCCCTGGGGTTCCGAAGGCGAGAAGCGCGAAGCCGAGGCCTGGCCGCGCAGCTGCCGAACGCGCGCGTGCTGCCCAAGCTGTCGATGATGGATGCGGTGACGCTGGCGCAGCAGGCGGCGCTGGCCATCGGCGTCGATACGGGACTGACCCACATCGCCGCGGCCTTCTATACGCCGACGGTGGAGATCTATGCCGACTCGCCCAAGTGGAAGACCGAGGGCAACTGGTCGCCGCGCATCGTCAACCTGGGCGACAAGGGCGCGCCGCCCGGCGCCGACGAAGTGATCGCCAGCGCGCGCCGCCTGCTCGATTCGCTGGATTCGCGATGAACCGCACGCTGTACTCTTTCCTGTGGTGGCTCGCCTTGCCGCTGGTGCTGGCACGCCTGTGGTGGCGCGGGCGCAAGGAGCCGGGCTACCGCGCCGGCATCAGGGAGCGCCTGGGCTTCTACGGCCCGCGGCCTTCCGAACAGCGCACCTTCATGGTGCATGCGGTCTCGGTGGGCGAGACGCGCGCCGCCGAGCCGCTGGTCGAGGCGCTGCTGGCCGGCTGGCCCGACAGCCGCGTGCTGCTGACCCACATGACGCCGACCGGCCGCGCCACCGGCCGCGCGCTGTTCGCGCAGCCACGGCGAGCGCGTGATCCAGTCTTACCTGCCTTACGACACCGGCTTCATGGTGCGGCGCTTCCTGCGCCATTTCGCGCCGCGCATCTGCATCCTGATGGAGACCGAGGTCTGGCCGAACCTGATCGCCGGCTGCGCGCAGCAAGGCGTGCCGGTGGCGCTGGTCAACGCGCGCCTGTCGGAGCGCTCGCTGCGCCGCGGCCAGCGTTTCGGCGGCCTGATGGGTGGATGCCGCGCGCGCCATCACGGTGGTCGCCGCGCAGACCGAGGCGGACGCTGCCCGCATCCGTTCGCTCGGCGCGCCGAAGGTCGCGATCACCGGCAGCATCAAGTTCGACGTCGTGCCGCCGCAGGCGGCGCTCGATACGGGCGCATGCGCTGCGCGCGCGTTTCGCCGATCGTCCGGTGCTGCTGTGCGCCAGCACGCGCGAAGGCGAGGAGGCGCTGATCCTCGACGCCTACCTGCGCCTGACGGACCGGCCCGCCGGCATGCTGCTGGCCATCGTGCCGCGCCATCCGCAGCGCTTCGACGAAGTCGAGCAACTGGTGCGCGCACGCGGCCTGTCGCTGCAACGGCGTTCGCAGATGACGGATGCCGCCGGTCGATGCCGACGTGCTGCTGGGCGACTCGATGGGCGAGATGTTCGCCTATTACGCGGCCTGCGATTGCGCCTACATCGGCGGCAGCCTGTTGCCGCTGGGCGGACAGAACCTGATCGAGGCCTGCGCGCTGGGCAAGCCGGTGCTGGTGGGCGAGCACACGTTCAACTTCCTCGATGCCACCGAGGAGGCGGTCGCGGCCGGTGCGGCCTTGCGCGCGCCTGATGCGGACAGCCTGCTGGCGCTGGCCGTACGGCTTTTATGCGACGCGGATGCGCGTACGCAAATGGGTATCAATGCGGCGCAATTTGCAAGCCGCCATCGTGGCGCGACCCTGCGCACTGTTGAACTCCTGCAACGGGAATTCCTTTAGGTTTTGTTACCATTGTTTTTTGAGTTCGGTAGAAAAAGGGGGCGCGCATGTCGTCGTTAAATCATCCGGGGCAGGCCGGCAGCGGCAAGCCGGCGGCAATGGTGGCGCATGGAGCGACAGCCGACGGCGCCACCGACGGTTTCTACGCTTCCTCCGGCGCGCCGGCCTTGCCGGCGGTCGTCGCCAAGCTGGGCGACCTGCATTTCTTCGTGCGCTATTCGCTGCGCGAATACATCGGCTTCATGTGGCAGCACGGCGGCTTCCTGATCCGCCGCCGCCGCATCCGCTGGCCAGCCAGCCTCTACCTGCGCATCAAGACCACCGCCAGCGCGGCCATGCACTTCGTGCTGCTCGGGCGCGGCCGCCGCACCTACGAATTCACCATCGACGAACACGGCATCGTGCGCACCAGCGGCGGCGTCACCCTGATCAACTGGGCCGACGTGACGGCCGTGCGCACCTATTCGCGCGGCTTCATGATGGTGTTGAAGCGCGGCACGCTGCCGATTCCGTATCGCTGCCTGGACGAAGCCCAGCGCGGCGCGATGCGCGGGCTGGCGAGGCGGCGGGACATGCATGAGCCGAGGCTGGCGCTGCGCGGAGCATTCGTGCTGGCAGGTCAGCGAATCAGTCGGTAAACAACACCGGCATCTCATGCGACCTGCGCCTTAACTCCAGGCGCGCCCCATCGTAATCCGCATACACCGACCCCACCACCGCCCAGAAGCGCGGGCTGTGGTTCATCTCGCGCAGGTGCGCCAGTTCGTGCACCACCACGTAATCGAGCAGCGGCAGCGCGTAGTGCACCAGGCGCCAGTTCAGGCGGATGCTGCCGCCGATCGTGCAGGAACCCCAGCGCGTGCCGGCCGAGGACAGGGTCAGCGCGCTGTAGCGCCACATCCAGCTGGGGCGCGAAGAAATCGAGGCGTTCGGTAAACAGGCGTTTCGCTTCGGCGTGGAACCAGAGCTTGACGCGTTCCTTGACCTGCCACTCGGACAAGCCCGGGCGTCACGCCCACGTTCAGTTCGCGCGTTTCGGCATCGAACACGCAGTGGCTGCGCGGCGCCGGCTGCAGGCGCAAGGTGATCTCGCCGCCCAGGTAGGGCAGGCGGGCGCCGTCTTCCCAGACCAGCGGCGCGCGTTCGGCGCGCTTGGCGCGGCGCTCGCCGCGTTCGTGCAGCTTGGTGAGGATCCAGCGCTGCTTGGCGCGGATCGCGTTGTCGATGTCGGGCAGGATGGCGCGCTTCGGCGCCGTCACGTGCAGGCCCTCGTCGTCGATCATGAAGCCGATCGAGCGGCGCGCCGAGCGTTTCAGTTCGTAGTCGACCGCGTAGTGGCCCAGCACGATGCGCCGCAGGGGCGGATCGTCGGGCGTGCGTGGCGGAGAAGGAAGGGTGATGCGGGGCGGGCTGGGCGGCGCCTTGAACAGGGGCTGCGGCGGCACCGGCTTGGCGGCCGGCGCCGGGGGTGCGGCCAGGACCCGGTCGAACGGGCTTGGTGCGCTGGCGGCTTGTCCGAACAAATCCAGCTGGGGCCCGGTGATCCTGGGGGACGTCATGTCATGCGCTGCAGGTGCTTTGGTCGGGGCGCCAACTTCGTTCAGCCATCGGTGTAGACGTGGGGCGAAATGACGCGCATTTCTGATTCTATCCAATTTTCGACCTCTTGCATCAGGCTGTCGGGAGTATGGTTGTCAGGCGAGATCGGTTTGCCGATCGAGACCGTCACGAGGCCGGGCCGCTTGATGAACGAATTCTTCGGCCAGCACTCACCTGAATTATGCGCGATCGGCACGACAACGGCTTGGGTTTCTACCGCAAGACGTGCACCGCCGCTCTTGTACTTTCCCTTTTTTCCAACAGGGATGCGCGTCCCTTCCGGGAACATGATGATCCACTGGCCATCGGCCAGGCGCCGCTTGCCGTGGCGGACCACGTGGGCGAAGGCGTTCTTGCCTTCCTTGCGGTCGATCGGGATCATGCGCAGCAGCGCCATCGCCCAGCCGAAGAAGGGGATGTACAGGATTTCCTTCTTGAAGACGAAGACCAGCGGGCGAATCAGGTTCGGCAGCAGGAAGATCGTTTCCCAGGCCGACTGGTGTTTCGACAGCACGATGGCCGGCGCGTCCGGCAGGTTCTCGTAGCCCTTGAACTGGTAGCGGATGCCGCAAATGACTTTCGCGCACCAGATGATGAAGACGTTCCAGCGCGAGGTCACCCAGAAGCGCTTGTTGTAGGGGAGCGGTGCGGCGAGGAAGCAGATGCAGGCCCAGACCACGGTGGCCAGCACCATCACGACGGCAAACAGGAGGGAGCGCAGGAAGGGGACGACGTTACGCAAGAAGGACTCTCTTTGATGATTGGATTAGGCTTGGGGGCGGGGCGCTGTTTTCAGCAGGTTCGTGACCATCGCGGCCAGGTCGGGGAAGACCTGGGTGCCCGGCGGCAGGCCGCCGGTCAGGTGGGTTTTCTCGCCCTTGCCGGTCAGGACCAGGTTGGGCAGGCAGCCTTTGACGAAGCCGGCCTGCAGGTCGCGCAGCGAGTCGCCGACCGTCGGCACGCCCTTCAGGCTGACCTTGAAGCGCTTGCTGATCTCCTCGAACATGCCGGCCTTCGGCTTCCTGCAGTCGCAGTTGTCGATGGCCGCATGCGGGCAGAAGAACACCGCGTCGATGTCGGCGCCGACCTGCTGGGCGGCGTTGTGCATCTTCTGGTGGATCGCGTTCAGGGTCGGCATGTCGAACAGTTCGCGCGCGATGCCGGACTGGTTCGAGGCGATGATGACGCGGTAGCCGGCCTGGTTCAGGCGTGCGATCGCCTCGAGCGAGCCGGGGATCGGAATCCACTCGGCCGGACTCTTGATGAAGTCCGGCGAGTCGTGGTTGATGACGCCGTCGCGGTCGAGGATGATCAGCTTCATGGCAAACCTCAGGTAGCCAGTTTCGAGATGTCGGCCACGCGGTTCATCATGCCGTGCAGCGACGACAGCAGGGCCAGGCGGTTGTTGCGCAGCGCCTCGTCGTCGGCCATCACCATCACGTCGTTGAAGAAGGCGTCGACTTCGTCGCGCATCCGCGCCAGCGTTTGCAGGGCGCCGGCGAAATCGCCCTGCGCGAACGCACCCGCCACGTCGGACTCGAGCAGCTTCATCTTCGCGGCCAGGTTGGCTTCGGCCGGTTCGACCAGCAGTTCGGCCTTGATCGAGGCGTCCTTCGGCATCGCCGCCTCGTTCTTCTTGAGGATGTTGGTGATGCGCTTGTTGGCGGCGGCCAGCGAGGCGCTTTCCGGCAGCGCGGCGAAGGCCTGCACCGCTTCCAGGCGCTGCACGACGTCGTCGACGCGGTCCGGATTCTGGGCCAGCACGGCTTCGACTTCGTTCGGCGTGAAGCCGCGCTCGCGCAGCATGCCGCGCAGGCGGTCGAGCATGAAGGCGGTGACTTCGGCGCGCGGATCCTTGAAGGCCGGCCTGGTCTGCGAACACGCGCGGCGGCGTCGCCCAGCAGGCTCGGAGATCGACAGCGGCAGGCGCTTTTCGACCAGCATGCGCATCACGCCCAGGGCGTGGCGGCGCAGCGCGAACGGATCCTTCTCGCCGGTCGGCTGCAGGCCGATGGCCCAGATGCCGACCAGGGTTTCGAGCTTGTCGGCCAGCGCCACCGCCAGGCCGGTGTTCGTCGACGGCAGGGTGTCGCCGGCAAAGCGCGGCTGGTAGTGTTCGGAGGCGGCCAGCGCCACTTCATCGTGCTCGCCATCGTGGCGCGCGTAATAGGTGCCCATGATGCCTTGCAGCTCGGGGAACTCGCCGACCATGTCGGTCAGCAGGTCGGCCTTGGCCAGGCGGGCGCCGCGTTCGGCCAGCGCGACGTCATAGCCGAGGCGCGCGGCAATCGCGCCGGCCAGCCGCGTGACGCGCTCGCGTGCGTTCAGCCTGGGTGCCCAGCTTGTTGTGATAGACGACATTGGCCAGCAGCGGCAGGCGCGATTCCAGCGTCTTCTTCTTGTCCTGCTCGAAGAAGAACTTGGCGTCCGACAGGCGCGGGCGCACGACGCGCTCGTTGCCGCCGACGATGTGCTGCGGGTCGTCGGTCGCGATGTTCGAGACGATCAGGAAGCGCGAACGCAGCTTGCCGTCGGCATCGGTCAGCGCGAAATACTTCTGGTTCGTCTGCATGGTCAGGATCAGGCATTCCTGCGGCACGGAGAGGAATTCGTCCTCGAAGCGGCATTCGTACACCACCGGCCATTCGACCAGGGCCGCGACTTCGTCGAGCAGGGATTCCGGCATCAGGACCTGGTCGGCGCCCGCTTTTTCCAGCAGCTGCGCGCGGATGCTTTCCTTGCGCGCTTCGGCGCCGGCAATCACCTTGCCCTCGTTTTCGAGGGTGCTCGCGTACTGGTCGGCATGCGCGATCGCGATCGACTCGCCATGCGACAGGAAGCGGTGGCCCATGGTCTGGCGGCCGGCGTCCAGTCCCAGCAGGGTCAATGGCAGCACCTGTTCGCCGAACAGGGCCAGCAGCAGGTGCACCGGGCGCACGAACTGCACGGTGTCGCCGTCGGGACGCTGGTAGCTCATCAGCTTGGGGATCGGCAGCTTGGCGACCGTTTCGCTCAAGACGTCCTGCAGGCCGCCGGCCAGCGCGCTGCCCGCTGCGGTATAGGTGTAGAAGAAGCTCTCGGCCTTGCCGTCCTGGGCGCGTTCGAGGTCGTCGATCGTCAGGTCAGGGAAGCCGAGTGCGGCCAGCTTCTTGGCCAAGCGGCGCGCTCGGGTTGCCTTCCTTGTCGAGGGCGACCGAGACCGGCAGCACCTTTTCGCGGATGCTTTTATCGGGCGAGGTGGCGCGCACTTCGGTGATCGAGACGGCCAGGCGGCGCGGGGTGGCGTAGGGCGTGACGACGCTGCCCTCGTCCAGGAAGCCGCGTGCTTTCAAGCCGTTGGCGATGCCGGTGGCAAAGGCGGCGCCCAGTTTGACGAGCGCTTTCGGGGGCAGTTCTTCGGTCTGCAGTTCGACGAGTAATGTTTGATTCATGGGTGTCTGTTCTTGTCTGTTACCTGGGCTCAGGCGGCGGCTTGGGTCACAGCGGCGCCCAGCATCGGGAAGCCGAGCTTTTCGCGCGAATCGTAATAGGCTTGCGCCACCAGGCGCGACAGCGTGCGCACGCGGCCGATATAGGCGGCGCGCTCGGTCACCGAAATGGCGCCGCGCGCGTCGAGCATGTTGAAGCTGTGCGAGGCCTTCATGATCTGCTCGTAGGCCGGCAGGGTCAGCGCCAGTTCGATCAGGCGCTTGGCTTCCGATTCGTGGTTCGCAAATGCCTGGAACAGCAGGTCCGTGTTCGCGTGCTCGAAGTTATAGGTCGACTGCTCGACCTCGTTCTGGTGGAACACGTCGCCGTACGACAGCTTCTTCGTAACGCCGTTTTCTTCCCACTCGGTCCAGACCAGGTCGTAGACGTTTTCCACGCCCTGCAGATACATCGCCAGGCGCTCGATGCCATAGGTGATCTCGCCCAGCACCGGCTTGCAATCGAGGCCGCCGACTTGCTGGAAATAGGTGAACTGCGTCACTTCCATGCCGTTCAGCCAGACTTCCCAGCCCAGGCCCCAGGCGCCCAGGGTCGGGCTTTCCCAGTCGTCCTCGACAAAGCGCACGTCGTTCTTTTTCAGGTCCAGGCCCAGCGCCTCGAGCGAGCCGAGGTAGAGGTCGAGGATGTTTTCCGGCGCCGGTTTCAGGACGACCTGGTACTGGTAATAGTGCTGCAGGCGGTTCGGGTTCTCGCCGTAGCGGCCATCCTTCGGACGGCGCGAAGGCTGGACATAGGCGGCGCGCCAGGGCTCAGGGCCAATCGCGCGCAAGAAGGTGCCAGTGTGGAAGGTGCCGGCGCCCACTTCCATGTCGTAAGGCTGGAGCAGGGCGCAACCTTGCTTGTCCCAGTAGGATTGCAAGGTCAGGATGATTTGTTGGAATGTGAGCATGTGAGTAGCGCCGCGCGCACAGGCGGCGCGAACATGGTGAGTTTGCTAAATGACCAATTCTAGCGGGTTTTGCCGGCCTTCTGGGGCCAAGTTCACCTCAACTATTGAGCATTGGCCTTTTTCTTACGGTAATGGCGCCCGGAAAACCAGGCGCCCAGCAATGCCAGCGCGCCCAGCAGCAGGAAGGCATAGTTGCCGAAGCGGATGAACGGCGTCATGCCGGTGGTGCCGCGCACGGTCGCCGTCAGCACGCCCTCTTTATAGAAGGGCAACTGCTGCACGACGCGCCCGCGGCCGTCGATGAGCGCGGTGGCGCCGTCGTTGGTCGAGCGCAGCATCGGCCGCCCCGTCTCCAGCGTGCGCATGCGCGAAATCTGCAGGTGCTGCGGGATCGCGTACGACTGGCCATACCAGGACAGGTTCGACATGTTCAGCAGCAGCGTCGCCGGCCGCGGCGCATTGCGCAGCTGGTAGGCGATCTCTTCGCCGAACACGTCTTCGTAGCAGATGTTCGGCAGCACCAGCTGATCCTTGACCGCGAAGGGCGCCTGCATGACTTTGCCGCGGGTGGCGTCGTTCAGCGGAATGTTCAGCATGTCGGTGAACCAGCGGAAGCCCGGCGGGATGAATTCGCCGAAGGGCACCAGGTGCGCCTTGTCGTAGCGGTAGGGCGCCGGCTGCGGCGACAGCGCGATCACGCTGTTGGCGTACTGGCGCGGCCCGTCGAGCAGGGGGATGCCGACCGCCAGCGTGCTGCCGCTGCTGCTGGCGAAGCGCTGCAGGTTTTCCAGGTAGCCCGGCGGCAATTCCTG
This sequence comes from uncultured beta proteobacterium, assembly GCA_963729765.1. Taxonomy (GTDB): domain Bacteria; phylum Pseudomonadota; class Gammaproteobacteria; order Burkholderiales; family Burkholderiaceae_D; genus Telluria. Next base: position 97,669 of record CAVSPL010000004.1, read on the forward strand.
CGGGAAGCTCGGAATCGCCGTTTCCGGCGTGGCGATCAGGTCGGCGGGCGCGGCCGTGATCATCGTCTGGTATTTCTGCAAGATGCTCGACAGGAAGGCGTAGTCGAACTTGTGATCTTGCGGGACATTCCCTTGCAACAGGCGCACCGTGATCGGCTGGCCGGTTTCCTGCGTCCATTCGACATGGCGCAGCGCGAAGCCGGACACCAGCACGGCGCCGAGCAGGCCGATGGCCAAGGGCCGGGCGCGCTGGGTCAGCAGCACCAGGCAGCCGCCGCAGAGCGCGACCAGCACGCCGATGCCGTACACGCCGATCAGCGGCGCGTAGCCCGCCAGCGGCGACGTATTGTGCGCATAACCGGAGACGGACCAGGGGAAGCCGGTAAACACCCAGCCGCGCATCCATTCGGACACGCCCCAGCTCACCGGCAGCACCAGCAGCACGAAAGGCAGCAGGGGCAGCGACCAGCGCCGCCGCAGCCAGGTGGCCACGCCGGTGGCGAAGGCGCCGAACAGGCCCATGTACAGGCCGAGCAGGACGATGCCGATCGCCCCCAGGATCGCCGGCAGATGGGCGAAGCGGGTCATCAGGATATACAGCCAGTGCATGGCGCCGACCGACCAGCCGAGGCCGAAGGCCCAGCCGAGCAGGGTGGCGCGCTTCACGGAGGTGCCGAGCCCGACCTGGTAGAACAGCCAGGCCAGCAGCAAGAATTGCAGCGGCCACCAGCCGAAAGGCTCGAAGGAAAAGACGGAAGCGCCGCCGGCAAGGGCGGCAATGACGAGTTCACGCAGGGCGGGACGCGTGCCCCGTACCGCGGGCACGGGCGCGCTGGCGGGACGGCGGCGCAGCATCAATTGTCGTCGTCGCGGGCGTGCTGCGCCGAGGAGGGCAGCTTTTCGACCAGCAATACGTGGATCTGGCGCGCGTCGGCGCGCAGCACTTCGAAGCGCAAGTTGCGCAGGGTAAATTCTTCACCCTTGTGCGGCATGCGGCCCAGGTGGCCGGCGACAAAACCGCCGATGGTGTCGGCTTCGTCTTCCGGCAGGTCGACGCCGATTTCTTCGTTGAACTGGTCGATTTCCGTCAGGGCTTTGACGCGCCAGCGCGGGCCGAGCTGGCCTTCCTTGACCGACAAGACGTTGTCTTCTTCCTCGTCGAAATCGTATTCGTCCTCGATGTCGCCGACGATCTGCTCGAGCACGTCTTCGATCGTGATCAGGCCGGCCACGCCGCTGTACTCGTCGACGACGATCGCCATGTGGTTGTGGTTCGCGCGGAAATCGCGCAGCAGCACGTTCAGGCGCTTCGATTCCGGAATGAAGATCGCCGGGCGCAGCATGGCGCGCACGTCGAACGTTTTCTCGGAGTAATACCGAAGCAAATCCTTGGCCAGCAGGATGCCGACTACCTTGTCGCGCTCGCCTTCGATGGCGGGGAAGCGCGAGTGCTGGGTTTCCAGCACGATCGGCAGCCACTCTTCGATCGGATCGGTGATGTCGACCACGTCCATCTGGGAACGGGGCACCATGATGTCGCGCGCCGACAGGTCGGAGACCTGGAACACACCTTCGATCATCGACAGGGCGTCGGCGTCGATCAGGTTGCGCTCGTGTGCTTCGTGCAGCACTTCGAGCAGCTCGGTGCGGTTTTCTGGCTCGGGGGAGATGAATGCGGTCAGTCGTTCGAAGAGCGACCTGTGCGGTTTGGCGTCCGGTCGGACGTCAGTGGGATACTCGGGCATAGTTGGCGTGAAGCCGTTGTTGCGATGGGCGTAGCATACACCAAAACGCGGCGCGCCAGAGCGCACGACGCCTTGCAGGAGGCTGCTCAGCGCGCCGGCACGCGCTTGCTTTATCATGTTTCAATTGGCCAAATAGCAAAGGAAATACCCCATGCCCGCCCTCACCATCAACGGCACCACCACCAACCTCGACGTGCCCGACGACATGCCCCTGCTGTGGGTGCTGCGCGACGTGGCCGGCCTGACCGGCACCAAGTTCGGCTGCGGCCAGGCCCTGTGCGGCGCCTGCACCGTGCACCTCGACGGCCAGCCGATCCGCTCCTGCGTGACGCCGGTGTCCGCCGCGGCGGGCAAGAAGATCGTCACCATCGAGGCCATCGGCCAGGACCCGGTCGGCGCCAAGGTGCAGGACGCCTGGCGCCAGATCGACGTGGTGCAGTGCGGCTATTGCCAGTCGGGCCAGATCATGTCGGCCACCGCCTTGCTGCAAACGACACCGAAGCCGAGCGACGCCGACATCGACAATGCGATGTCCGGCAACATTTGCCGCTGCGGCACTTACGGGCGCATCCGCCAGGCGATCAAGATCGCCGCTGCTAAATAAAGAGAGCGCACATGAGCCAGGATAAAACCACGCCAGTACCGAATTCGCGCCGCCGCTTCATGCAACTCGGCGCCACCGCCGGCGGCGGCCTGCTGTTCGGCTTTTCGCTGTTCGGCTGCAACAAGGACGGCGACCGCAAGGATGTGCCATCCGAAAAAGCCGTCGGCCAGGCCTCGACCGAGCATTCCGACACGCCCGCCGGCCTGGCGCGCGACGCCTTCATTCGCATCGACCGCGCCGGCATCGTCACCCTGATCATCCACAAGGTCGAGATGGGGCAGGGCACGTTTACCTCGATGCCGATGCTGCTGGCCGAGGAACTCGGGGCCGATCTCTCCAAGGTCAAACTCGAGCAGGCGCCGGCCAACAACGAGCTGTATGCCGATCCTTTATTGGGCGGCCAGGTGACGGGCGGCTCGACCTCGGTACGCGGCGCCTGGAAGCCGCTGCGCGAAGCGGGCGCCATGGTGCGCAGCGTGCTGGTTGCCGCTGCCGCCAAGAACTGGAATGTCGACACCAAGGACTTGCAAGTCGTGGCCGGCAGCGTGCGCCACCAGGCCTCGGGCCGCTCGGCCCATTTCGGCGAACTGGTCGACGCGGCATCGAAGATGGAATTGCCGAAGAACGTCAAACTGAAAGCGCCGGAGCAGTACGTACTGATCGGCAAATCGATGAAACGCCTCGATTCGCATCGCCAAGACCAACGGCGAAGCCTTGTTCGGCATCGACGCGCGCTTGCCGAACATGGGCATTGCCGCCGTGGCCGCCTCGCCCGTGATGGGCGGCAAACTGGTCGCGGTCGACGAAGCAAAGGCCATGGCCGTCAAAGGCGTGCGCCAGGTGCTGCGCCTGGAGGGCGCGGTGGCGGTGGTCGCCGACCATTTCTGGGCGGCCAAGCAGGGCCTGGCGGCGGCTGCGCCCAGCTGGGACGATGGCGCCAACGGCAAAGTGTCGCTGGCCGGCATCGTCGGCGACATGATGAAGGTGTCCGCAGGCGCGGGCGCGGTGGCGAAAAATGCCGGCGACGCGATCAAGGCGCTGGACAAGGAAGGCGGGCGCAAGATCGAGGCCGTGTACGAAATGCCTTTCCTGGCCCACGCGACCATGGAGCCGATGAATTGCACGGTCGACCTGCGCGCCGACGGCTGCGACCTCTGGGTCGGCACGCAAGTGCCGGCGCTGGCGCAGGGCGCGGCGGCCAAGGTGGCCGGCATTCCGGTCGAGAAGGTCAAAGTCCACAACTATTATCTGGGCGGCGGTTTCGGGCGCCGCCTGGAAGTCGACTACGTGATCCAGGCGGTGGCGTTCGCGAAACTGACCAAGGGCCCCGTCAAATTCATCTGGACCCGCGAGGAAGATATCCAGCACGACATGTTCCGTCCTTATTACGTGGACCGCCTGGCGGCCCGCCTGGACGACAAGGGACACCTGGCGGCCTGGTTCCATCGCGTGACGGGCTCGTCGATCATGTCGCGCTTCGCGCCGCCGGCCGTCAAGAATGGCGTCGACCCGGATGCGGTCGAGGGCGCGGCCGAGCTGCAGTACACGATTCCCGACATGCGCGTGGAATATGTGCGCCACGAACCGGCGGGCGTGCCGACCGCCTTCTGGCGCGGCGTCGGGCCGACCCATAACGTGTTCGTGGTGGAAAGTTTCATCGACGAGCTGGCGCAGGCCTCCAAGCAGGATCCGGTCGCCTTCCGCCGCGCCCTGCTCGATAAATCGCCGCGCACGCTGGCCGTGCTGAACCTGGCGGCCCAGAAGGCGGGCTGGGGCCAGCCCCTGAAGCCGATCGCGGGGCGCAAGGTGGGGCGCGGCGTGTCGACCCAGTTTGCCTTCGGCAGCTATATGGCGCAGGTGGCGGAAGTCTCGGTCGGCGCGGACGGCGACGTGCGCGTGCACCGGGTCGTGTGCGCGGTCGACTGCGGCCAGGCGATCAATCCCGACACCATCGTCGCGCAGATGGAAGGCGGCATCATCTTCGGCGCCACGGCGGCCTTGTGGAACGAGATCACGATCGACAAGGGGCGCGTGCAGCAAACGAACTTCGGCGACTACCGCATGATGCGCATCAACGAAGCGCCGCAGGTGGAAGTGCACATCGTCACCAGCAAGGATGAGCCGGGCGGCATCGGCGAGCCGGGCACGGCCGGCATCGCGCCGGCGCTGGCGAATGCGGTGTTTGCGGCGACGGGCAAGCGGATTCGCAAGCTGCCGATCGGCGACCAGCTGAAAAAGGCGTAAAAAAACCGGCGCGGGTGGTTTGCCACCCGCGCCGGTTTTGCATGTCTGCGCGTCTTATTCTTCCGCGTACGGATCCGGATAGCCGAGCACTTCCATGATGTCGCGCTCGAACTGTTCCATCTCTTCGGCTTCCTCGTCATGCTCGTGGTCGTAGCCCTTGCGCATGCAGGACGCCATGCACCACCAGGTGCGCCGCGTGTTCCTCGACCGTCTTCTTTTGCTCCGCCGCTTCGCTCTGCAGCACGTCCGTGCACAGGATGATGTCGGCCTGGGTCGGCTCGTCTTCGCCCAGTTCTTCGCCTTCGTTGTAGGCAAAGGTCAGCACGTTGGTCGCATAATCCTTGCCGCGGTAGTCGCGGTTCAGGGTCTGCCCCTCGGCGCTGTCGACGAAGCGGATCGTCAGTTCGGCCGGCCCCAGCAGGGTGGCGCGCACCCAGCGCTCCACCAGTTCCGGGGTCAGGGTCGATTCCAGGCGGGCGTCCGGATACTGGACGTCGAGGTCAAGCGGATGGTTTTTTTCTTGCATTGCGTACAGGGGTTGGTTTTGGCAGGGCGCCCATTTCCAGGACGGCGTTCGATTTTTCGTAGGCATCGACGATGCGGCCCACCAGCGGGTGGCGCACCACGTCGGCGCTCGAGAATTGCGTGAAGGCGATGCCGCGCACGTCTTTCAGCACGTGCATGGCGTCGACCAGGCCGCTGCGCTGGGTCTTGTGCAGGTCGACCTGGGTGATGTCGCCCGTCACCACGGCCTTGCTGCCGAAACCGATACGCGTCAGGAACATCTTCATCTGTTCGACGGTCGTGTTCTGCGCCTCGTCGAGGATCACGAAGGCGTGGTTCAGGGTGCGGCCGCGCATATAGGCCAGCGGGGCGATCTCGATCACCTGCTTCTCGAACAGCTTTTGCGTGCGGTCAAAGCCGAGCAGGTCGTACAGCGCGTCGTACAGCGGGCGCAGGTAAGGATCGACCTTTTGGCTCATGTCGCCAGGCAAGAAGCCGAGGCGTTCGCCCGCTTCGACCGCCGGACGCGTCAGGATGATGCGTTTCACGGCGTCGCGCTCCAGCGCATCGACCGCGCAGGCCACGGCCAGGTAGGTCTTGCCGGTACCGGCCGGGCCGATGCCGAAGCTGATGTCGTGCTCGAGCACGGCTTTCAGGTACTGGATCTGGTGCGGCGTGCGTCCGCGCAGGTCGCTGCGGCGGGTTTTCAGCATCGGGCTGACGAGTTCGGATTCGTCCGTGCCTTCGGCGGCCTCCTCAAGCGCAGCCTCGGCCTTCGGCTCGGCGCCTTCGATGCTCGGGCGCAGGCCGGCGCGCTGCTCGACCAGGGCCAGTTGGACTTCCTCGATCGGCACGATCTTGTTGGCGACCGCATAGAAACGCTCGAGCAGTTCGACCGCGCGCTCGGCATTGGCGCCGCTGACGATGAATTTCTCGCCGCGGCGGAAGATGGTCACGTCGAGCGCCGCGCCGATCTGGCGCAGGTTCTCGTCGAGCGGACCGCACAGGTGGGCGAGGCGCGTGTTATCGAGCGGCTCGGGAATGAAGTAGGACGGCTGGGATGGTTGTGTTTTCAACTGGCTTTGGCAATCGTATCGAGATTGGCGACGAGTTCGCCGCGCAATGAATAATCCAGGCTCTCGGTGACGCGCACGTCGGCCAGTTGGCCGATCAGCGCGTCGCCCACAGCGCCTGGAGCGAACAGGACCACCCGGTTGCTCTCGGTGCGGCCTTGCAGTACGGACGGATCTTTCTTCGACGGTCCCTCGACGAGCACGCGCTGGACCGTGCCGACCATGGCCGCGCTGTACTTGCGCGTGTTGGCATCGATCAGGGCCTGCAGGCGCTGCAGGCGCGCCAGCTTGACCTCGTGCGGGGTATCGTCTTCCAGGTTCGCGGCCGGCGTGCCGGGGCGCTTGCTGAAGATAAAACTGAAACTGTTATCGAAGCCGACATCTTGCACCAGCTTCATCATGGCCTCGAAATCGGCGTCGGTTTCACCGGGGAAACCCACGATGAAATCGGACGAAATCGCGATGTCCGGGCGCACCGCACGGATGCGGCGAATGATCGATTTATATTCCAGCCCCGTGTAGCCGCGCTTCATGGCGCCGAGGATGCGGTCGGAACCGTGCTGCACCGGCAAATACAGGTGGTTCACCAGTTGCGGGATCGTGGCGTAGGCGTCGATCAGGCGCTGGGTGAATTCCTTCGGGTGGCTGGTCACGAAGCGCAGGCGCTCGATGCCGGGAATGTCGGCAACATATTCGAGCAGCAGCGCGAAGTCGGCGATCTCGCCGCTCTCCATCGGGCCGCGGTAGGCATTCACGTTCTGGCCCAGCAGCATGATTTCCTTCACGCCCTGGGCGGCCAGCCCGGCAACTTCGGTCAGCACGTCCTCGAAGCGGCGCGACACTTCTTCGCCGCGGGTATAGGGCACGACGCAGTAACTGCAATACTTGCTGCAGCCTTCCATGATCGAGACATAGGCCACGGGGCCGTCGACCTTGGCCGGCGGCAAATGGTCGAACTTCTCGATTTCCGGAAAGCTGATGTCGACTTGCGCCGTGCCGCTGCTGCGGCGCTCGCGGATCATCTGCGGCAAGCGGTGCAGGGTTTGCGGGCCGAACACCATGTCGACATGCGGCGCGCGCTTGACGATCGCCTGGCCTTCCTGCGACGCCACGCATCCGCCTACACCAATGATGAGGTCGGGACGCTCGCGTTTCAAGGCGCGCAGGCGCCCAGGTCGGAAAATACTTTTTCCTGCGCCTTTTCTCGTACAGAACAAGTATTAAAGAGGATGACGTCGGCATCGTCCGGCGTGTCGGTGCGCACGAGGCCGTCGGATGCGCCGAGGACGTCTGCCATCTTGTCCGAGTCGTACTCGTTCATCTGGCAACCGAAGGTCTTGATAAATACTTTTTTCTGCATGAGTGCTTATGGGAAAGAAGGGCGGCGGCTTTGACAAGGCGACAAGCCAGTTTACCGTAATTCACCCCTATTTACCAAAATGCGGCCTGCATAAGGGCAGAATTGAATGCAATCAGGAATCAACTGTTGCAAGACTCGAAACGATTGTCATTCTAATCAGATTGTTAAATTGCGCTCAGGAATTAAATGGCGGCGACTAAGGCAGAGTCAGGGTTTGCTCAATATCTTTCCTGTTGTAAATCAATGCCTTCCGCCCGAATTCTTTCACACAAATTAGTAAAAGAAATCTCTTGCGTGCGCCACAAATTATCCCCATGTGTTGAAATGCTTATGTGACAAGCTTTCCGTACGTTAGCTTGATTTCGAACAATGCGTCATGTGGTCAGAACGAACACGCTGGCTCCATAAGGGTCTGATAATTTGTTTGAAAGACAAGTGCGTTTGGGGAGTGTTAAGCAGCACGCATGTACGCCGGCATTGTTTTTAAGCTAGGACTCAGACTCGTTCTGTTTAATGGCCAAGAGCGTTTCCGGGAACTTATGTTGACGAAAGGTAGTCTTTAACAAAGTTCGTAACAGAATTATTTCATTCACTTTACGAGGTAAAACATCATGGCACACCATGCTTTGTCATCGCAGGAAAGCTATAACCCCAACCACCTGCTCGATATCTTGCTGGGCAAGATGCAGCTGAAGAATGACGCTGCCCTGTCGCGCATGCTCGAGGTGGCCCCCCCTGTCATCAGCAAGATTCGCCACCACCGCCTGCCGGTCGGCGCTTCGCTGCTGATCCGCATGCACGAAGTCACCGGCATGAGCATCCGCGACCTGCGCGACCTGATGGGCGACCGCCGCACCAAATACCGCCTGTCCGACGCCCAAGGCCGTCCAAAGCCAGAAGAGAAGGCAGCAGCCGCAGCGGCAGCCGCTGCAACAGCAGCAGAACGCAGCGCAGAACCAACGAAGCAACGCCTTCGACCTCCGGCAACTATGCGCATTAATACCGATGGCATGGCAGTTTCCACTGCCTTGCCTTCGGTGAAGCCAGGCAGCGGCCGGGCGTCCTGAGCGACGCTGCGCCCGCTGCATTTTTTTCGCGTCCCGCTGGCCTCGGCCTGCCGGATGCGTTGTCGTTTCCGATTTATCCTCCCTGATCTCTCGCTCCTCCTTGCCCCGATCTGGCGCCCGTCCCAAGCAATGGCGCGCCGATTATTGTATTCTCGCGGTGCTCTGCCGGACGTGCCTGCATGCCTGGCATATCGTTCACCCTCAGATCAAGGACACCCATGAAACTGTACTTCAGCCCCGGCGCCTGTTCGCTCTCCCCCCACATCGTCCTGCTCGAAGCAGGCCTGGACTTCAGCGCCGAGCGCGTTGACCTGCGCGAAAAGAAAACGGCCTCCGGCGAGGATTTCCGCGCCATCAATCCGAAAGGCTATGTGCCGGCGCTGGCGCTCGATGACGGCACCGTGCTGACCGAAGGCGCGGCCATCGTCCAGTACCTGGCCGACCTGGCGCCGGCCGCGGGCCTGCTGCCGCCGGTGGGCGACGCCGCGCGCTACAAGGTGATTGCCTGGCTGAGCTTCATCTCGTCGGAACTGCACAAGAACTACAGCCCGCTGTTCAACCCGGCGGCGACCGAGGACATGAAAGCCCACGGGCGCAAGATGCTGGGCCTGCGCCTGGAATACGTCGCCGCGCAGCTGGCGGGCCGCGACTACCTGGAAACGCAGCTTCAGCGTGGCCGACGCCTATCTGTTCACGGTGCTCGGCTGGGCCGATGTCGTGAAGCTGAGCCTGGCCGACTGGCCGGTGCTGGGCGAATACCGCGCCCGCGTCGCCGCGCGTCCGGCCGTGCAGCAGGCGATGCGCGACGAAGGCTTGCTCAAATAAGCGTTTGCCGCCCCGTGTGACGGGGCGGTAACATGGCTGCATGACAAGTCAACGCTCTATTGCCCTGATCCGCGGGATCAATGTCGGCCGCGCCAAGCGCGTGGCCATGGCCGATTTGCGCGCGCTGATCGAGGAGCTCGGCTACCGCGACGTACGGAGCGTCCTCAACAGCGGTAATGTCGTGTTCACGGCCGATGGCGTCGAACCCGGCGCCGCCGCCGCCGCGATCGAAGAGCAGCTCGTGCTCAAGCTCGGTGTGGCGGCGCGCGTCATGGTGCTCGGCAGCGAGGAGCTGGCCACCGTGCTGGCCGAGAACACCTTGCTGCCGCAGGCCACCGACCATGCGCGCCTGCTGGTATTCATCTTGGGAGATGCGGCCATGCGCGCCGCCGTGGCGCCCCTGTGCGAACGCAGCTGGGGCGACGAGGCGCTGGCGATCGGCCAGCGCGCGGCCTATGTCTGGTGCCCGGAGGGCGTACTGGCCAGTGCGGCCGCGACTGCGCTCGGCAAACAGCTGGGCGACAACACGACGTCGCGCAACTGGAATACCTTGTGCAAGCTGTACGCGCTGTGCAAGGAACCCGCGCTCGCGCCGCCAGGCGCTTGACGCTTACTTGAACTTCTCGTTGCTGTCGCGCCTTGCCCGATAGCCCAGCAGGATCAATCCCACCAGCATCATGGCGAACACCTCGGGCTCCGGCAATTCGGATATGCCCGTCGGTAGCGCAGAGGTGTGCCTGCTGAAAGCGTGATCGACGGCGCGGGAATGGACCGGCTGCGCGCCAGCTTCCGGTACCAGTTCGATGACCTCCGCCTGTGCAATGCTGCTCAGCCCAATGGCGAGCGCTGCTGCGAGTACGAATCTGTTCACGATTCTTCCTTCCGTGCAATGGTACCGGTAACGGGAAGCGAGAAATCCAGCATAACAAAACGATGTGACCCATCGCTGTTCGATTCGGGTAGAAAACGGCCGCGTGGCAAGTCGACTGGCACCGTTAAATAGTCGCCGCATGGGTGTGAAAGAAATGCGACAGCCCGCCAAGCCGGGGGTGTCAAAAAATTATGCCGGAAGGGCAAATTTCTTGAAACTGTATTAACTGTTTTCCACAATGACCACGCCTCAGGCTGCTTTTTTTGCCAAGCTTGCAATCAAATGCGTTGTCAGGTTTTCCAGCTATGCGACCGATCAAGAAATTTTAAGCCTGGCGTATACATCTGGGTTTTCTTTGCGGGTATAGTCTCTCCATACCTATTGCCCTAGAGCATCAAAAAGATGTCGAACTCATATGTTCGGCACGTCACGCTTCCAAGACACCGCCCTTCCGGCCCGCTTTGATTCGGGACGGCCCCGCTGATTGCACTGTTGCATACGCGCACCCAACCAATAGTAGAGTCCCGAACATGCCCAATTTTTCCCGACTTCAGATTGCCTTTAAGAATGTATATGTGCGCATCGCCGCCGCCGTCCTGCTGGGCGCCGTGACGGGCATCGCCATTTATTCGGCCGATGCGCCACAGGACCCGAGCCCGGTCGTGCATTCGCAAGACATTTCCGAAATCACGCGCCTGGCAGACCCAGAAAGACAAGCTCGATTACCTGATGGTGGCCAAGCCGCTGTCGGAGTCGCCACGCTACGTCTTCAAGTTCAAGGATGCGCCCGCGCTGCACGTGGTCAAGGTGCCGAGCACCTCGCACCTGCTCGCTCGAGCGCGAAGTGCTGCTCAAGAACGCGATTCCGTATTCGATCGCCCAGGACGAGTTCCTCGCCTCGCACAAGGCCGTCATGGACGAAGGCGGCTCGATCGGCGCCGATGCGGCCGATTTCCTCAAGCGCCACGCCTTCGAAATCGTCCTGCTGCTGTTGATCGTGTACTGCCTGAAGTTCGGCATCCCGGGCATGGGCGCGAGCGCGTCGATGATCATGCCGGACAAGCTCAAGGGCAGCATGGACGACCTGATCGGCATGGACGACATCAAGCAGGAAGTGCTGCACCTGGAAGACATGATCCGCAACCGCGACGAATACGCCTCGCACAACATCGACAAGCCGTTCAACGTGATGCTGACCGGGCCTGCCGGTACCGGTAAAACCAAACTGGTCGGCTACCTGGCCAAGCGCCTCGACATGCCGCTGATCCAGGCATCCGGTTCGGCGCTCGAATCGGGCTATGTCGGCGGCGGCTCGAAAGCGCTGAACGCCCTGTACCGCAAGGCCTGCGCCAAGGGCAAGTGCATCATCTTCCTCGATGAAGCGCAAAGCCTGTTCATGCCGCGCGGCCGCAGCGAAAAGAAGTGGGAAGACGATACCGCCAACACCCTGCTCGGTTTGCTCGACGGCGTGAAAAGCGACAAGGGCCAGGGCGTGATCTGGGTCGTCGCCTCGAACTTCGACGACGCCTCGACGCGAGATGGACGAAGCGATGCTGCGCCGCTTCTCGGTGAAGATCAACTTCCGCCTGCCGAACAAGGCCGAGCGCCGCGAACTGCTGCGCAGCTTCCTGTCGCGTAAGAAGGATGGCCTGGTCGACTACAACGACCTCGACCTCGACCAGGTCGCGGAAATGACGCAGAACCTGAGCCCGGCGCTGCTGGAAACCGTGGTCGAACGCGCCTCGATGCTGTCGATCCAGGAAAAGACGATCATCAACACCGACCTGCTGTTCCGCGCCTACGAGCGCGCCACGATCGGCCTGACCGACCGCGCCACGACCGCCGAAAAGCACAAGCAGCGCGAGCGCATCGCCCTGCACGAACTGGGTCACTTCTTCATGCAGATCGACCCGCACCTGCGCGCCGGCTTGACGCTGGACGAAGTCAAGGAAAAGTCGCACCTGCTGAAGATCAGCACCGAGGCGGTGTCGAAGATCGGCGCGCTCGGTTATGTGCTGCAGTCGGGTGACGACATGTCGCTGCGCACGCTGGAAGAACTCGAGCGCGACGTGGTCGGCCTGTACGGCGGCATGGCGGCCGAAGAGCTGTTCTACGGCGCCCGCGGCATCTCGGTCGGCGCCCAGAACGACATCGAAAAAGTCACCAAGATGCTCAACCTGATGGTCAACCGCCTGTCGATGTATTCGCGCTCGAAGATCGACTACAGCCAGCTGAAAAACGACGCCAGCGGCGAACACACGCTGCGCCAGATGGAAGAGAAGGCCGATGAACTCTACAGCTACACGCTGGGCGCGATGCGCGACTACCGCGCGCTGATCGAGTCCTTGAAGGACACGCTGCTCGAGCAGTACGTGCTGTCGAAAGACGCCGTGTTCGCGCTGCTGGAGGAGCGCAAGGACCTGCTGAGCTTCGCGCCGCGCCAGGCCAACCTGAAGCTGTGCTCGGAGACCGGCGAGATGGTCGCGGCCTGATCCATCAGCCCGAATAAAAATGCCCGCCTGGAGCAATCCACGGCGGGCATTTTTCATGTGTTGCACGCGCAGTCGTCAATGCGCGTGTTCCGTGTCCTTCAAGCGTCTCCATCACATAGCGCATCATGCTCCCGGCCAGCTCCTGCTCGCCGATGAAGACCGTCGCCGCCGGTGTCCTTGCGCAGCAGGATCGCTTCTTCTTCGTTATGCGTGCGCACCACGCAGCGAATCGCCGGATTGAGCATCGTTCGCCGTCTCCACCATTTTGCGCACGTGGAAGGTGTCCGGCGTGGCGATCACCAGCACGGCCGCGCGGGCGATGTGGGCCTGGATCAGCACCGCCGGTTCGGCCGCATTGCCCACCACCGCCGGCTGGTCGCGCCGGCGCAGCGCTCGACCAGTTCGCGGTTCTGTTCGGCCACGACGAAGTGCACGCCCTGCGCCGTCAGCTCGTCGGCGATGCGCCGTCCCACGCGCCCGTAACCGACCAGCACGACCTGGCCGGTGAGGCGCTCCTGCTCCACCGTCATCGGCAGTTCGGCCAGCGGGTCGGGCGAGGCTTCGAGCTTGCGCACCGCCTCGGAGTTGGCCCGCAGCCAGCGCTGCAGCGGCTCGATCGCCTTGAACAGCAGCGGATTGACGCGCGATCGAAATGATGGCGCCGGCCAGGATCAGGCTTTGCCCTTCCTTCGGCATCAGTTCCAGCGAAATGCCGAGCGCCGCCAGGATGAAGGAGAATTCGCCGATCTGGGCCAGGCTGGCCGACACCGTAATCGCCGTATTGAGTGGATAGCGCAGGGCCAGCACCAGCAGCATGGCCGCGAGCGACTTGCCGAAGATGATCACGGCCACCACCGCCAGCACCTTGAACGGGCTCTCGACCAGCACCATCGGATCGAACAGCATGCCGACCGAGACGAAGAACAGGACCGAGAATGCGTCGCGCAGCGGCAGCGATTCTTCGGCGGCGCGGTGCGAGAGGTCCGACTCGCGCAGCACCATGCCGGCAAAGAAGGCGCCCAGCGCGAAGGAGACGCCGAACAGCTCGGACGAGCCATAGGCGATGCCGACGGCGGCGGCGATCACGGCCAGCGTAAACAGTTCGCGCGAGGCGGTCTTGGCGACCTTCCACAGGAACCAGGGGAAGAGCTTGCGGCCGACGACCAGCATGAAGGCGACGAAGGCGCCCACCTGCAGCAGCGTTTTACCCAGCGCCAGCCAGAGCGAGGTGTCGCCGCCGGCGCCCTTGCCGCCCAGCGGGCCGGCCAGCGCCGGCAGCAGCACCAGCACCAGCACCGTGACCAGGTCTTCCACCACCAGCCAGCCGACGGCGATGCGCCCGTTCATCGAATCGAGGATGCCCAGGCTTTCCAGCGCGCGCAGCAGCACCACCGTGCTGGCCACCGACAGCGCCAGGCCGAACACCAGGCCCGCGCCCAGGCTCCAGTCCCACATATAGGCCAGGCCGATCCCCATCCCCGTGGCCACCGCGATCTGCAGCACCGCGCCGGGCAGGGCGATTTTTTTGACGTCGAGCAGGTCGCGCAGCGAGAAGTGCAGGCCGACCCCGAACATCAGCAGCATCACACCGATCTCGGCCAGTTGCGAGGCCAGTCCCACGTCGGCAACGAAGCCCGGCGTGGCGGGGCCGATGACGATGCCGGCGGCCAGGTAGCCGACCAGCGCCGGCAGTTTCAGGCGCACGGCGAGCATGCCGAACAGGAGGCCGAAGCCGAGGGCGGCGGCGATGGTGGTGATCAGGCTGAGTTCATGATGCATGCAGGACGGCTCCTTATCAAGGTGGAATCACACCAGTATAAGCGACGATAGACAACATGGCAGGAAAATAGAGGAGGGTCTCGGGAGACTGTTCCGTTTATGCCCGCATTGGCTGGCTATAATCGTTTCGATAAAAGCGCACAACGCAAAAACAGGAGACAGCATGAACAAGGTATTCGTCACGGGCGTGGGCATGATCCCGTTCGCCAAGCCGGGCGCCAGCGCCCCCTACCACCTGATGGCGGGCGAGGCCACGCGCGCCGCGCTGCAGGACGCCGGCGTCGACTACAGCGACATCGAACAGGCCTATGTCGGCTACGTGTATGGCGACTCGACCTGCGGCCAGAAGGCGCTGTACGGCGTCGGCATGACCGGCATCCCGATCGTCAACGTCAACAACAACTGTTCGACCGGCTCCACGGCCCTGTTCCTGGCGCGCCAGGCAATCGCCAGCGGCGCGGCCGATTGCGTGCTGGTGCTCGGCTTCGAGCAGATGAGTCCCGGCGCCCTCGGCTCGGTCTTCACCGACCGCCCGGCGCCCTTCGACGATTTCGACGCCGTCACCGACCGCCTGGTCGGCAAGCCCGAGATCCCGCTGGCGCTGCGCTACTTCGGCGGCGCGGGCCTGGCGCACATGGAAAAATACGGCACGCCGCTGAAGGCCTTCGCCGCAGATCCGCGCCAAGGCCAGCCGCCACGCCGTGAACAATCCGCTGGCGCTGTTCCGCAAGGAAGTCACGGCCCAGGACGTGCTCGACGCACCGATGATCTGGCCCGGCGTGATGACGCGCCTGATGGCCTGCCCGCCGACCTGCGGCGCCGCCGCCGCGGTGCTGGTCTCGGAAGCCTTCGCGAAAAAACACGGCCTGCGCAGCGACGTCTTCATCGCCGCCCAGGCCATGACGACCGACCGCGCCAGCACCTTCGAGGCCAACGACATGATGCGCCTGGTCGGCTACGAGATGAGCCGCGAGGCCGCCGACAAGGTCTACAGCAGGCCGGCATCGGCCCCGATGACCTGGACGTGATCGAACTGCACGACTGCTTCGCCCACAACGAACTCATTACCTACGAGGCCCTGGGCCTGTGCCCGGAAGGCGGCGCCGACAAATTCATCCGCGACGGCGACAACACCTATGGCGGCAAGGTCGTCACCAACCCTTCCGGCGGCTTGCTGTCGAAAGGCCATCCGCTCGGCGCCACCGGCCTGGCCCAGTGTTTCGAACTGACCCAGCAGCTGCGCGGCAGCGCCGGCGCGCGCCAGGTCGAAGGTGCGCGCACGGCCCTGCAGCACAACCTGGGCCTGGGCGGCGCCTGCGTCGTCACCCTGTACCAGGCGGCGTGAAGATGAGCATGGACATCGCCCCATCCTGGATGAATCCGGAACTCGAAAGCTTCCGCGACGCCGTGCGCCGTTTCGTCGCCAGCGAAATCGCCCCGCACGGCGAGCGCTGGCGCCACCAGCAGCACGTCGACCGGGAACTCTGGACCCGTGCCGGCGAGATGGGCCTGCTGGCGGCCGACATCCCCGAAGCCTACGGCGGCTCGGGCGGCGATTTCGCCCACATGGCGATCGTCTTCGAAGAACTCGGCTACGCCGGCGACATGGCCTTCGGCTTGCACGTGCACGCGATCGTCGCCCACTACCTGCTGAACCAGGGCACCGAAGCACAGAAGCAGCGCTACCTGCCGCAACTGGCCAGCGGCGCGATGATCGCGGCGATCGCCATGTCGGAACCGGGCGCGGGTTCCGACCTGAAGGGCATCCGCACCACGGCCGTGAAGGGCGTTGATGGCTATCGCATCAACGGCTCGAAGACCTTCATTTCGAACGGCTACCTGGCCGACCTGGTGCTGGTCGTCGCCAAGACCGATCCGGCGGGCGGCGCCAAGGGCATCTCGCTGATGCTGGTCGAGACGAAGGACAATCCCGGGTTTCCGGGTCGGGCGCATCCTCGAGAAAGTCGGGCAGAAGGGGCAGGACACCTGCGAGCTGTTCTTCGACGACGCCCACGTGGCCTTCGAGGGCGTGCTCGGTGGCGAAGAGGGCAGGGGCTTCGCCCAGCTGATGACGGAACTGCCCTATGAACGCACCATCATCGGCGTGGCCGGCGTGGCGGCGATCGAGCGCGCATTGAGGCTCACCGTCGAACACACGAAGGAACGCACGCGCCTTCGGCCAGGCCCTGATCGAGATGCAGAACACGCGTTTCGTGCTGGCCGAGATCAAGACCGAAGCGACGGTCGCCCGCATCTTCATCGACCGCTGTGTGGAAGACATGCTGGCCGGGCGCATGGACGCGGTGCGCGCCTCGATGGCGAAGTACTGGATCTCGGACCTGCAATGCAAGGTCGTCGACCAGTGCGTGCAGCTGTTCGGCGGCTACGGCTACATGCTCGAATACCCGATCGCCCAGATGTACGTCGACGCCCGGGTCCAGCGCATCTACGGCGGCGCCAACGAGATCATGAAAGAGATCATCGCCAGGTCGCTATAAAGGAGCGCTGCATGCCCGGACCACTAGCAGGAATCAAAGTCATCGAAATGGTCGGCATCGGCCCTTGCCCCTTCGCCGCCATGATGCTGGCCGACATGGGCGCCGAAGTCATCCGCATCGACCGCAAAACCAAGCCTGGCGCCGACAACCCGTTCCCGATGCTGGGCACGAAATTCGACGTCATGGCGCGCGGCCGCCGCTCGCTCGCGCTCGACCTGAAGCACCCGCAAGCGCGCGAAGTGGTGCTGCAACTGGTCGAACAGGCCGACATCCTGGTCGAGGGCTTCCGCCCCGGCGTGATGGAGCGCCTCGGCCTCGGCCCCGACGCCTGCCAGGCGCGCAACCCCAAGCTCGTCTTCGGCCGCATCACCGGCTGGGGCCAGGAGGGACCTTTGTCGCAGGCGGCCGGCCACGACCTGAACTACATCGCCCTGTCCGGCATGCTGCACGCGATGGGCCGCGCCGACACGCCCCCAAGCCCGCCCTTGAACCTGGTCGGCGACTTCGGCGGCGGCGCCATGATGCTGGCCTTCGGCGTCGTCTGCGCGGCACTGGAAGCGCGCACGTCCGGCAAAGGCCAGGTGGTCGATGCCGCCATGACCGACGGCGCGGCCCTGCTGGGCGCGATGATGTACGGCCTGCGCGCCTTCGGTTCCTGGAACGACCAGCGCGAAGCGAACATGCTCGATGGCGGCGCGCCCTTCTACGACACCTATGCCTGCGCGGACGGGAAATTCCTGTCGGTGGGCGCGATCGAGCCGCAGTTCTATGCCCAGCTGCTGGCGCTCTCCGGCGCCACCGATCCCGAGTTTGCCAAGCAGTGGAGCCAGAAGCGCTGGCCCGACCTGAAGCTGAAATTCGCCGCGCTGTTCGCGACGAAAAACCGCGACGACTGGTGCGCGCTATTGGAAGGCACCGACGCCTGCGTCGCGCCCGTGCTCGACATGGCGGAGGCGCCGCTGCACCCGCACAACCAGGCACGAAGCGCCTTCATCGAGATCGACGGCGTGACCCAGCCGGCGCCGGCGCCGCGTTTCAGCCGCACCGCACCCGCGGCAGGGCAGGCCGCCGCCGCGCCGGGCCAGCACAGCGCCGCCGTATCGCGCGACTGGGGCTGGTCGCCAGAGGCAATCGAATCGCTGAAAACCGCCCAAGTCATATAGGATTGCCCAGGTAACGATGAGCTACCGGGAGAGGCATGACCAAGGAAATCGAACTCGATAAATCGAAGCGGCTGGCGCTGGGTTTTTTCATCGGCGCGGCGCTGCTGTTCGTCCTGAGTTTTTTCCTGCCCCCGGGCTGGTGGACGGGCTTGTTGAAGGCGTTTGCCGAGGCGGCGATGGTCGGCGCCCTGGCCGACTGGTTCGCCGTGGTCGCGCTGTTCAAGCGCGTGCCGATTCCGATCATCTCGAACCACACCAACATCATCCCCAACAACAAGGTCAAGATCGCGGATAACCTGGCGCTGTTCGTGCGCGAAAAATTCCTCGATACCGAATCGATCGTCAGGCTGATCCAGAAGCACGACCCGGCCCAGAAAGTGGCCGACTGGCTGACCAAGCCCGCGAATACCGAGCAGATGGGCAGCTACCTGGTGAAGATGGCGAGCTGGATCCTCGATTTCACCGAAGACGCGGCGATCCAGAATTTCCTGAAAAAGGCCGTGCACACGATGGTCGGCAGCGTCGACCTGTCGAAGTCGGCCGGCACCATCCTGGAGAGCCTGACCAAGGGCGGGCGCCACCAGGAGCTGCTCAACGAAGGCATCCACCAGCTGGCGCAGCTGCTCGACAATGTCGACACCCAGTCGACGATCGCGCAGGGCATCGTCGACTGGCTGAAGGAAGAATACGCCTTCATCGAAAAGATGCTGCCCTCGGAACTCATCGGCCGCAAGGGCGCCGATATCGCGGTGCGCCTGGCCTCCGGCATCCTGAGCAAGGTCGCGCACGACCCCGATCACCCGCTGCGCCAGCGCTTCGACGTGTTCACGGCCGAATTCGTCGAGCGCCTGAAAACCGATCCGCAATTCTCGAACAAGAGCGAAGAGATCAAAAGCTACCTGCTGAACGACGACACGCTGAATAATTACCTGAAATCGCTGTGGGGCGATTTGAAAGCCTGGCTCAAAGCGGACCTGGACAGCGAGGCGTCGACCCTGCGCCGGCGCCTGGAAGCCACCGGCGCCTGGCTCGGCAAGACCCTGGCCGAAGACCCGGTGCTGCGCCAGTCGCTCAACGACAACCTGGAGCTGGCCGCGCGCGCGGCGGCGCCGGAGTTCGCCGTGCTACCTGACCCGGCATATCGCCGACACCGTCAAGAATTGGGACAGCGCCGAGATGTCGGAACAAATCGAACTGAATATCGGCAAGGATTTACAATTTATTCGCATCAATGGCACGATCGTCGGCGGGCTGATTGGCGTGATCTTGTACCTGCTGTCTTCGCTGCCCGGACTGTTGCATTAGAACGTAGTATCCACTCAAGGAGACGTCATGGAACAGGAACTCAATGCCTGGCTTGCCGCGCATCCCGATATCGAAGCGCTGCCCGGCCGCGACCTGTTCATCGTGGCGCGTTACCTGGTGCCGATGGATGCGGCCATGATGCAGGGCTGCCTGGAAGCGTCCGGCATTCCGGCCGTGCTGGCCGACGCCCACCTGATGCAGGCCGACCTGCTGCTGGCGCCGGCGCTGGGCGGGGTGCGCATCCTGGTGCCGGCCGCCCACTTGCAGCAGGCGCAGGCGGCCATCGAGGCATTCCGGCGCGGCGATTTCGCACTCGATGAGGACGCCGACGTGAGCGGCTTGTCCTGAACCCCAAGGGCCTGGGCGACGTCCGCGCCCTTGATATGGATCAAAGGCCACCCACCGCTCGCGGGACTAGCATGACCCGATACCACTGTTGGAACAACCGCTTGCGGGAGGGACATCATGTCAATCGAACACAAGGCGCGTGCCAGCGCCATCGCCTGTGCCGCCGCGCTGTCGCTGTGCGGCCTTGCCCAAGCCCAGGCCCCGGCCCCGGCCCGGCCACCCGGGCAGCGAACACCGATTCCACTTCTAAACCGCAACAGAGCGCCGAAGAGCGCGTTACGGCGGCGCTGGCCGTGGTGCGCCAGATCGAGGCCGAACCGCGCATGAAACAGTTGCTGCAACAGGCCAAGGGGATCTTTATCGTGCCCAAGTTCGGGCGCGCGGCGCTCGGCGTCGGCATCCAGAGCGGCGCCGGCCTGCTGCTGCTCAAGCATGCCGACGGCAGCTGGAGCAGCCCGGGCTTCTACAATCTGGGCGGGATGTCGATCGGCCTGCAGGCCGGCGGCGAAGGCGGCGCGATCGCCATGGTCCTGAACAACGACAAGGCGGTCAACGCGTTCATGAAAACGACCAGTTTTTCCCTGAACGCCGAAGCCGGCCTGACCGTGGTCAACTGGTCGAAGATGGCGATGGGGACGGCGGGCGCCGGCGACGTCGTCGCCTGGAGCGGGACCAAGGGCCTGTTCGGCGACGCCGTCGCGGTCGGCCTGACCGGCATCCACTTCAACGACAAGCTGAACCATGCCTATTATGGCCGCACGCTCGCGCCCAAGGACATCGCCAACGCCAGCGTGAGCAATGCCCAGGCCAAGCCCTTGCAGCAAGCCCTCGGCCGCGCCTCGGGACACGCCGGCTAGGCCAGCGGCGCAAAGAAAAAAACCGCCGCTTCTTGCGAAGGGCGGTTTTTTAATCTGGTGGTGATAGGTGGACTTGAACCACCGACCCCAGCATTATGAGTGCTGTGCTCTAACCAACTGAGCTATATCACCGGCAATCTATAAAGCAAAATGGCCTAGCTCCTGGGAGCCAAGCCATCTGCCTGAATTCTGTGGTGGTGATAGGTGGACTTGAACCACCGACCCCAGCATTATGAGTGCTGTGCTCTAACCAACTGAGCTATATCACCAAAAGAGATCGCTATTATCCAAGGCGCGGCGCGATGTGTCAAGGCTGTGTACGCCGAGCAATCAGACTTTTTCGCGCCGCTGCTAAGTTTGGCAAGCCCTTCAGCTGCGTCAGCAGTTCGCCCGTCGGGTCGCGTCCCAGGCAGTCGATGACGATCCGGTCCGGCATCGCGCGCAGCCAGGTCAGCTGGCGTTTGGCGAGCTGGCGGGTGGCGATGATGCCCGTTTCGCGCAGCGCGGCGCGGTCGATGGTCCCATCCAGGTACTCCCAGCTCTGGCGGTAGCCGACGCAGCGCATCGAGGGCAGGTTCGGGTTCAGGTCGCCGCGTGCGCGCAGGCGCGCCACTTCCGCCACGATGCCCGTCGTCGTCCGAGTCGCCCAGCATCTGGTCGAAGCGCAGGGCGATCCGCTTGTGCAGCACGCTGCGCTCGCTGGGCTCGAGCGCGAACGACACGAGATTGAACGGCAGCGCGGGTTTCGCGCGCAGCGCCAGCAGCGCCGACATCGGTTTGCCGGTCAGTTCGATGATTTCCAGGGCGCGGTTGATGCGCTGGGCGTCGTGCCGGCGCCAGGCGCTCGGCGGTGACGGGGTCGAGCGTGCGCAATTTGGCGTGCATGCCGGGCCAGCCGATGCGCGCGGCCTCCTCGTCGATGGCGGCGCGCACGCCGGCGTCGGCCGTGGGCAGATCGTCCAGCCCGTCGACCAGCCCTTTGAAATACATCATCGTGCCGCCGACCAGCAGCGGCAGGGCGCCGCGCGCGCTGATCTCATCCACCAGCCGTAGCGTGTCATTCCTGAACTGCATCACCGAATAGGCGTCGAGCGGGTCGATGATGTCGATCAGGTGGTGCGGCGCGCTCGCCAGTTCCTCGGCCGTCGGTTTCGCGGTGCCGATGTCCATCTCCCGATACACGAGGGCGGAGTCGACCGAAATGATTTCGACCGGGCGTTCGCGCGCGATGGCGAGGGCGGCGGCGGTCTTGCCGGAGGCGGTCGGGCCCATGATGGCCACCGCCACCGGCTTGCGTACGTCGTTTGTCATTTACTGGCCGCGCAGGAAGAGTTTGTCGAGCGCCGAGATGTCGAGCTGGACCCAGGTCGGGCGGCCGTGGTTGCACTGGTCGGCGCGCTCGGTGTTTTCCATCTGGCGCAGCAGCGCGTTCATCTCGACGTTGCTGAGGATGCGGTTGGCGCGCACCGCCGTGTGGCAGGCGAGGGTGCCGAGCAGTTCGTTGCGCCGCTCGATCAGCACGCGCGAGCCGCCGAATTCGCGCACGTCGCGCAGCACGTCGCGCGCCAGGGTCTGGGCGTCGGCATTCTTCAAGAGGGTCGGCACCGCGCGCACCGCCAGCGTGGTCGGCGACAGCGCGCCGATGTCGAAGCCGAGCGCTTTTAACGTGTCCTGGTGGTCGGTGGCGGTGGCGACCTCGATCGCGTCGGCAAAGAAGGTGACGGGAATCAAGCAGCGACTGCACCTGCATGTCCTGGCCCTCGACCTGGGCGTCGAGCGCGTTTTTCAGCTGCTCGTACAGGATGCGTTCGTGCGCGGCATGCATGTCGACCAGCACCAGGCCGCGCGTGTTCTGCGCCAGGATGTAGATGCCGTGCAGCTGGGCCAGCGCGAAGCCGAGCGGGAAGTCGTCGTTGCTCGGTCCGACCGAAGGTGCAGGCATCGGCATCGCAGCGGAAGACGACGGCCGGGCCGCGGAATCGGCGAACAGGGCGCCGTAGTTGGCCGTGCTCTGGGCGACGCCGCCCGTGTCCGGCGCATCCCAGCGGCTGCCCGGCGGGAAGGGCGACGGCGAGAAGGTTTGCGTGAGCTGGGTGCCGAAGGTGGTCTGCTCGTGCGGACGGCGCCAGTCGGAGCCGCCGGTCGGCGTGATCTCGGCGGCGCTGATCGGCGCCGGGGTGCTGCCGTGCGCGGTGGCCGAGGTGGCCGCGAGCGCGCGCTGCACCGCGTGGAACACGAACTGGTGCACTGCGCGGCTGTCGCGGAAGCGCACTTCGATTTTCGACGGATGCACGTTGACGTCGACCAGCGCCGGATCGAGGTCGAGCGCCAGCACGTAGGAAGGAAAACGGTCGCCGTGCAGCACGTCCTGGTAAGCGGCGCGCACCGCGTGCACCAGCAGCTTGTCGCGCACGTAGCGCCCGTTCACATAAAAGAACTGGCCGTCGGCGCGCGCCTTCGAGGCGGTCGGCAAGCCGGCATAGCCGAACAGGCGCAAGGGGCCGGCCGCTTCGTCGATCGCCAGGCGCGCCTCGGCGAAATCGCTGCCCAGGATCTGGGCGCTGCGCTTGGCCATCTCGCAGGTGTTCCAGTGGTCGATGGTGCGTCCGTTGTGGGTCAGGCTGAACGACACGTCGGGACGCGCCAGCGCGATGCGGCGCACGACTTCGGCGCAGTGGCCATATTCCGTCTGTTCGCTTTTCAGGAATTTGCGGCGCGCCGGGGTATTGAAGTACAGGTCTTGCACGTCGATGGTGGTGCCGCAGGGGCCGGACGAGGGCGCAACCGTGCCCTGGTGCGAGCCGACGATTTCCCAGGCGTGCGGTGCGTCGGCCGTCCGTGTCGTGATCGACACCGCCGCCACCGAGGCGATCGAGGCGAGCGCCTCGCCGCGAAAACCGAGGGTCGCCACGTTCTCGAGGTCGGTGAGCGAGGTGATCTTCGAGGTCGCATGGCGCGCCAGCGCGAGCGGCAGCTGCTCGGGGGCGATGCCGCGGCCGTTGTCGGTGATCGCAATGCGCTTGACGCCGCCTTCTTCCAGGCGGACCGTGATTTGCGTCGCGCCCGCGTCGAGCGCGTTTTCGAGCAGCTCCTTGACGACTGCCGAGGGCCGTTCGACCACCTCGCCGGCGGCGATTTGCGAGATCAGCTGGTCATTCAGCTGCTGGATGGGGCGGTGGGTGGGGACGGGCGCGTTCATGCAGCGATTATAGCGCCTGGCCCCACCGCTTATCGCGGTGCGCTTATTTCGCCTCGCGCACCGGAATCGGCGCCGCGCACAGGTCGACGTGACCGGCCGCGACCTTGGTCCAGGGGCCGCCGCGGTTGCGCGTCGCCTCGACCACTTTCTGGTAAGTCGCGCTCTCGGTACGCATCACCTCGAACTTGCTGCGCTCGAGCTCCGGCACATCGGCGGCGACGCGCAAGGACTTGATCGGCACCTGCATCTCCGGCTTGTCGAAGAAGCCCATCGGCGCCGGGCCGCGCGGCACGGTCGACAGCAGCGGCATGCCGGACACGACGCGGCCGACCACGGTGATGTTGCGGTCGAGCTGGCGCGGCGCCTGGCCGGTGACGACGTACAGGGCGGTACCGCCGCCGCTGTCGGCCTCGGCATCGCGCCCCACGCCCACCATCGCGTAGCAGTGCGCGAGCCAGGTTTCTTTCGCTTTCGGGTCGCGTCCGACCGGGAAGCCGTTCGAGTGGCCGACCTGGGGCGCGTAACCGTCCACGTCTTTAAGACGCGTAAATTGCGTGTCGTTCTTCATCGGCACGGTGAATTCGGCCTGCAGCTTTTCTTTCGCCTTCTTCACCGGGCGCGGATTTTTCTCGTCCGGGTCGCCCCACTGGACGACGAAATTGTCTTGCGAGCGCAGGATGACGAGGCCGTCGAAATAGTTTTCGCGCGCCAGCGCCTTGATGTTGACGGCGTGGTTCGGGGCGAAGGTCGGCGCCAGTTCGATCACGACGCGCCCGCCGGGCAAATCCATGTACAGGGTGTTCTCGGGATCGAGCGCGCGCCAGTCGGCCGCTTTCGATTCCTTGATGACGTCGGCGACGCTCGGCTTGGGCGCCAACTCTTTTTTAGGCGCGGCGGCCTGCGCTGCGCCACCGCCCAGCAAGGCCAAGGCCACGGCTACCTGTACTGCAATCATGACTGATTTCGCGACTACCTTCATCTCCGCTCCAATTCGTTGTTGGTGTTGAGTAATTGTAATCGCGAATTCCGGCCTGTCTGCAAAACTTAACACTTCCTTAAAAACTGGCGCGGGCCGTCCCGCCGCAGCGGTTTGGCGAGGCTGCTTGATGGTATGATTCGTTGTTACCGTTTAGGAAAATTATGGATCTGATGCAATTGTTCGACATGATTCTTCATGTCGATAAGACGTTGGGAACCTTGCTGGCCGAGTACGGCACCTATGTCTACATCGTCTTGTTCGCAATTATTTTCTGCGAAACAGGTCTCGTGGTCCTCTTTTTCTTCCCGGGCGACACCTTGCTGTTCATCGCCGGCGCCTTCTGCGCCACCGGCCAGATGAGCTACCCCTTGTTGATGGCATTGCTCATCGTCGCGGCGGTCACCGGCAACACCTTGAATTACTACATCGGCGAAGCCATCGGCCAGCGCATGTTCACCCATAACTATCGGTGGATCAACAAGGACGCGCTGCGCCGGACCCACGATTTCTTCGAAAAGCATGGCGGCAAGACCATCATCCTGGCGCGTTTCGTGCCGGTGGTGCGCACCTTTGCCCCGTTCGTGGCCGGCGTCTCGGACATGACCCACTGGCGCTTCCAGTTGTACAACGTGACCGGCGCCGTGCTCTGGGTCGCCAGCCTGGTGACTGCCGGCTACTTCTTTGGCAACATCCCGGTCGTGCGCGACCACCTGACGGAAATCGTGCTCGTCGGCGTCAGCGCCGCGATCGTGCCGCTCGCCCTGGGCGGCCTGTACAAGTTCGGACGCAAGGTGCTCAGCCGCTAAGGCAGCACAGCTTGCCCGAATCGCCAGCGCGCCGGATTTATCCGGCGCGTTTGCGTTTACGATTCAAGTTTCCATGAAGAAGCGTCGTTAAGGCAGGGTGAGCTACCTTTTCCCCATCCCATGCGTAACCTGATCGCCCTGTTTGCCTGCAGCTTCGTCGTGCTCGGCGCTAGCGCCAACGAACCGCCCGCTGCCGCGAAAGCAGCGCCGAGTGCGGACCAGCGCGCGGTCGACGCCGCCAAGCTGGCGGCCGCGCTGGCGCGCCCGGCCAAGCTGGCCGAGAAGCCGGTGGTCGACAAGGCCGCTGCCGAGAAGCCTGCGAAGCCCGAGGGCGCGCATGCACCCTTGATCCAGAAGCCGCTGATCGACAAGTCGCTCGTCGAAAAGCCGCCGAAGGCCAGCGCCGCCACCGCCGACAAGGTCGCCGCCGCCGTCTCGGCGCCCGACGACGACGAGCAGGTCGACCTCTCGGTCAGGATCGCCGAGCGCCTGGCCGAGATGCGCGCCAAGCAGGCCGCACGCGTGGCCGCCGCCGCCAAGGCGCGCAAGGCGGCCGAGGCCAGGCGCAAGAAGGAAGTGGTCGGTCGCCGCCGCGCCGAAGATCAGCACCCACTGGGATTACGACGGCGAATTCGGCCCCGAAAACTGGGGCAAGATCAACCCGGCCTGGGCCCAGTGCGGCAAGGGCAGCCGCCAGTCGCCGATCGACATCCGCGACGGCATGAAGGTCAACCTGGACGAGATCGATTTCGACTACCGTCCCGCGACCTTCACCGAAATCGACAACGGCCACACGGTGCAGGTGAACGTCGCCGCCGGCAGTTTCATCCAGGTCGGCCCGGAGCGCTATGAACTGGTGCAGTTCCACTTCCACCGGCCGTCGGAAGAGCGCATCAACGGCAAGGGCACCGAGATGGTGATCCACCTCGTGCACCGCGGCAGCGGCGGCAAGCTGGCGGTGGTCGCCGTGCTGCTCGAGCGCGGCAAGGGCAACGACGCGATCCAGACCGTGTGGAACAACATCCCGCTCGAGAAGGGCCAGCTCGGCTCGCCGCGGCATCGAACTCGACCCGTTCGAGCTGCTGCCGAACCGGCGCACCTACTACACCTACATGGGTTCGATGACCGAACCGCCCTGTACCGAAAACGTGCTGTGGCTGGTGATGAAGCAGCCGATGACGGCCTCGCCGGCGCAGATGGCGCTGTTCTCGCGCCTGTATCCGCTCAATGCGCGGCCGGTGCAGGCGAGCGAAGGGCGGATGGTGAAGGAATCGAATTAATCAGCTGACGTGGTACTCGCCACGCCAGCTTTCGCCTGGCTGCAGCGCCGGCCCATTCAACAAGGCCGGCTCGATGCACACGAAGCGCCGATACTCCTCGTCGGCCATATCCGCCAGCGCCGCCGCATCCTCCGCCCCCGGATTCCACACGACGGCATCCGTAAAGCCATCCTGCCGCAGCGTCAGCACGACGCCGCCATCGACCAGCGCCAGGCGCGGTTCGACGCCCTCGTACACGCGGTCGAATTTGTCCGCGATCGCCAGTTCCTCGCGCTCGACACCGAGGATACGGACGCTCGCCACCTCGTCGACCAGGAAATAGGTATGCAGGGCCGCCGCGAACGGGAAGGGCGCGTCTCCCGTATTCTTCACCGCGAACGCCATGCGCATGTCGTTGGCGCGAATCGCCACCCGCAGCGTCAGCGCGAAGGCATGCGGCCAGGCCTGCGCGTGGCTTGGCGCCAGGTCGGCAGGCGCCAGGGCCAGGACCGCAAACGCCCAGCCATCGCTCAAGCCCGCTTTCCACCACGCGCCAGTTGCTCACCCGCGCAAACCCATGGCGCATGCCGGCGCCGCGTTCGGCGAACTGGGGAAAGATCACCGGCACGCCGCCGCGGATCGCCTTGCTGCCGTCGAGCGCTGGATTTGGCGCTGCAGAACAGCCGTTCGCGCCCGTCGGCGCCGCGCCAGGAGATCAGGTGGGCGCCGTACAGCGTGATGCTCGCCTGCGCGCCATCGGGCGCGCTGAGCAGCAGGGACGGCAGCTGGCCGAAGGTGGTGGAGAGGGCGGCGTCGGAATGATTCATGTCGAAAGCGGGTCGAAGATGGACCGGCTAGTATGCCATGGTCGTTCATGCCGGCAAAGCGGATGCGGGCGGTGCTCAGGCTGCCGATGCCCTGCAACACAAACGCGGTGCTGACTCCCAGCCGGCAGGGCGCGCATACGAACCGGCCGTCAGGTCAGCCGGCTCTTCGCCATCGGCGGATTCGCCGCGAAATAGCGCTTGATGCCCTTGGTGATGGCATTCGCCAGCTGCTCCTGGTAGTCGTCGTCCTTGAGTTTCGCTTCCTCTTCGGGATTCGAAATGAAGGCCGTCTCGACCAGGATCGATGGGATGTCGGGCGCCTTCAATACCGCGAATCCGGCCTGCTCGACGGCCGCCTTGTGCAGCCGGTTGATGCCGCCGATCTCGCCCAGCACGGCCTTGCCGAGTTTTAAACTGTCGTTGATCTGGGCCGTGGTCGAGAGGTCGAACAGGACGCTGGCGAGCTGGCGGTCGTGCTTGGCGAGATTCACGCCGCCGATCATGTCGGCCTTGTTCTGGTCGGTCGCGAGCCAGCGCGCCGCGGTCGAGCTGGCGCCTTTTTCGGAGAGCACGAAGACGGACGAACCGCGTGCGCGCTGCTCGATGAAGGCGTCGGCGTGGATCGAGACGAACAGGTCGGCCTGCACCTTCCGCGCCTTTTCCACGCGCGTGCCGAGCGGGACGAAATAATCGCCGTCGCGCGTCAGCATCACGCGCGTATTCGGCAGCGCTTCCAGGCGCGTTTTGAGTTTCTTGGCCACCGCCAGCACGATGTCCTTCTCGCGCGTGCCGGTGGCGCCGATCGCGCCCGGGTCTTCGCCGCCGTGGCCGGGGTCGAGCGCAATGGTCACCATGCGCACCACGCTGTTCGACGGCGGCTGGGGCTTCGCGTACCGGCTTGCCCGGCGCGGGCGTCGGCTGCACGGGGCGCGCCGGCGGGGCGCCGCTCATCGCGGCGATCTCCGCTTCCAGGCGCGCCACCGGATCGGGGGCGACCGGCTGGGCCGACGGCAACGGCGCGGCAGGCACCGCGGTGGCCGTGCCGTCGCCGGGCGACCATTCTCCCTTTTCGATCAGCGCGGCGATCGGGTCGGCGGCTTTCACGGGATACAGGTCGAAGATCAGGCGGTGCTTGTATTCCGCCACCGGCGCCAGCGTGAATACCTGCGGCTTGATTTCTTCCTTCAGGTCGAACACCAGGCGCACCACGTTCGGGCGGTTCTGGCCGACCCGCACCTGCTTGATGTAGGGGTCGTTCGATTCGATCTTGGCGACCAGGCTTTTCAGGGTGTCGTTCAGCTGCAGGCCGTCGATGTCGACCACCAGGCGCGGCGGATCGGGCACGAGGAAATGCTCGGCCTTCAGGTTGGTGTCGTTTTCCAGCGTGACGCGCGTGTAGTCGTCGGCCGGCCAGACGCGCACGGCCAGGATCTGGGCGGCGCGCGCGGGCAGGCTGCACACCGACAGCAGCAGCGTACCGCCGATTTTCAGGACGGTACGGCGGCGCGCGGGGGACGTCAAGCGTGTCGGTGGGACTGGAAATGAGAGGCGGTCGAGGCATAGCAGGCCCTGTGGGGACAACGCCTGCAATTCTACAGTACGTCCGTCGCCGCTGACGCTGAGCAGTACGCGGACGTCGGGTGGCGGCAACACCGGCTCGCCTTTTTCCGGCCATTCGACGATGCAGATGTTCTTGCCGTCGAAATCTTCGCGAAAACCGGCGTCCAGGAATTCTTCCGGACTGGCCATGCGGTACAGGTCGTAGTGGATGACGTTGACCGGCGCGCCGTCGAGCTGCACGCGGTACGGTTCCGACAGGGTATAGGTCGGGCTTTTCACCGTGCCCTGGTAGCCGGTGGCGCGCAGCAGGGCGCGCGTGAGCGCCGTCTTGCCGGCGCCGAGGTCGCCGTGCAGGTAGATCACGAGGCCGGGCACGACGCGCGCGCGCCAGGGCCGCGCCGAGGGCCAGGGTCGCCGATTCGTCCGGCAGGTAGGCTGTGAAGGGCTGCATCAATTAAAATGGTAGGTTGGGCGGCGCGCGTTTGCGCCGCGATTTTTCCGTTGCCTGCATGTCCACCGACCTCCCCGACCTCAAGAACTGTCCCGCGCCATCAAGGCCTGGGGGCGCGAACTCGGCTTTGCCGACGTGCGCATCGCCGACGTCGACCTGGCGCACGCCGAGGACGGTTGCGCGCCTGGCTGGCGGCGGGCCACCACGGCGAGATGGATTATATGGCAAGCCACGGCATGAAGCGCGCCCGGCCGGCCGAACTGGTGCCCGGCACGGTGCGCGCCATCGTGGCGCGCATGGATTATTTGCCGCTGCAGGAAGGCTGGCGCGAACGCGAAGCGGCGCGCCAGCTGGAACCCGGCGCCGCCGTGGTCTCGATGTATGCGCGCGGCCGCGATTACCACAAGGTGCTGCGCAACCGCCTGGCCCAGCTGGCCGAGCGCGTGAAAGCGGAGATCGGCGAATTCGGCTACCGGGTGTTTACCGATTCGGCGCCGGTGATGGAATTGCCGCTGGCGGAAAAGGCCGGCCTGGGCTGGCGCGGCAAGCACACGCTGCTGCTCTCGCGCGACGCCGGCTCGACCTTTTTCATTGGCGAGATCCTGGTCGATTTGCCGCTGCCGGTCGACGCGCCGACCTCAAGCCACTGCGGCGGCTGCAGCAACTGCATCGACGTCTGCCCGACCCAGGCCATCCTCGGCCCCGGCCGGCTCGATGCGCGGCGCTGCATCTCCTACCTGACGATCGAACTGAAAGGCAGCATTCCGGTCGAGCTGCGGCCGCTGATCGGCAACCGCATCTACGGCTGCGACGATTGCCAGCTGGCCTGCCCCTGGAACAAGTTCGCCCAGCGCGCGACGCTGCCGGATTTCGACGAGAGGAATGGCCTCGGCGAGTCGAGCATGGTCGCGCTGTTTGCCTGGGAAGAGGAAGAATTCAACCGGCGCATGGAAGGCAGCCCGATCCGGCGCATCGGCCACGAGCGCTGGCTGCGCAACCTGGCGGTGGGGATGGGGAATGCGGCGGACGGGCTGCGCGGCGATCCGCTGATCGTGGCGGCATTGCAGGCGCGCGCAGCGACACCCGTCCGCGCTGGTGCGCGAACATGTGGAATGGGCGCTGCTGCGCCACGCATCATAACTCGATGCGTTTGGCCCGCATGGCCGACCAGTCGCCATCGATCGAGATCATCGCCACGGCTGTGATACCGTTTTCCTTCAGAAACTCGTTGATCGAGTCGCGATTGATATCAGTGGCTTTCGAGGCCGTCTGCTTCAGGTAAGCGATCCAGAGCGAGCCCTTGTCGCCCAGCTTTTCCTTGGCCTGCGGCAGGAATTGCTCGAGATCCTTGCGGTTCATGCAGAACATCATGATCACGTCGAAAGGGCCGTCGCCTTCCTTGATCAGCTCTTGCGGAAACTGCGCCACGACCGTCGGGTGCACTGAGCCATTGATGATCTGCATCGCTTTCGCGTTACGCAAAAACATCCTGTCTGCAACTGTCTTTTCGTTCATGTGCTTTCCCTAAAGAAGTTGGCGTCGCGGGGCGCTGGCGGCGACGCGTTCAATGTGGATTTTACAAGCGATCGTTGAAAGACGAGTGCTCCAGTGCGGGCGGGGTGGGGCGCATTCGCAGCTGAAAAACTACTTCAACAAGCCCGCCAGCTCCACCGCCGTCTTGACCTGCATCTTGTCGAAGATATGCGCCCGGTGCACCTCGACCGTGCGCATGCTGATGCCCAGTTCGTCGGCGACGACCTTGTTCATCTTGCCCGCCAAAATCAGGTCGAGCACTTCGCGTTCGCGTGCCGACAGGGTCGCCAGCCGCGCCTGCACCAGGGCCGCGCTGGCCGCGGCGCGCGAGGACGCCAGCGCCTGGTCGACGCGGTCCATCAGGTCGTTGTCGTTGAAGGGTTTTTCGAAGAAATCGAAGGCGCCGCGTTTCAGGGAATCGACCGCCATCGGCACGTCGCCGTGGCCGGTGAGGAAGATCACGGGCATGCGCGCCAGCCAGCCGCGCTCGACCAGCTGGTCCGAACACGGCGATGCCGTTCATGTCGGGCATGCGCACATCGAGCAGCACGCAGTCGCCCTCGGGATCGGGCTCGCCTGACGCTGTCGAGAAAAAGCTGGCCGCCCGCGTAGCTGCGCACGGCCAGGCCGCGCGATTGCGCCAGCCATGCGAGCGCGTCGCGGATCACGTCTTCGTCGTCGACGATGTGCAGCATGCGGGTCTCCTGTTTTGCTGTCATTGTAGCTCGGCGGGGCCGCCTAGGCGGGGCGCGGCAGGCTGAAGGTGAAGACGGTGCCGCCGCCCGGGTTCGGCGCGTGGGTCAGCGTGCCGCCGTGGAATTCGATCGCCGTGCGGCAGATCGACAAGCCCATGCCCATGCCTTCGGCCTTGGTCGAGAAGAAGGGAGAAAACAGGCGCTCGGCCACCTCTAGCGGAATGCCGTGGCCCTGGTCGATCACCGACACCGCTACTTGCGCCGCGTCGGCGGCGGCCGTGATGCGCAGGATGCGCCGTTCGGGCGCGACTTCGGCCATCGCCTCGATGCCGTTGCGCGTCAGGTTCAGCAGAACCTGTTCGAGCATCAGCCGGTCGGCCAGCACCGGCGGCAGGTCCGGCGGCAGGTCGATGTGCAGGGCCACGTAGGCCTGGCGCGTCTGCAGTTCGATCAGCGCGCGCACGCCGTCGACGACGCTGTCGATGGCCACCGTTTCGCGTACCGGCTCGCTCTTCTTGACGAATTCGTGCACGCTCTTGATGATCTGGCCGGCGCGCTGGGCCTGCTGGCGCGCCTGTTCCAGCGCGCGGCGCAGCAGGGTCGGTTCGATCGGCACGCCCTTGTCGGCGCGTTCGAGCACGTTCAGGGCGCCGGCCGTGTAGCTGGAAATCGCCGCCAGCGGCTGGTTCAGCTCGTGCGCCAGCATCGAGGAAATCTCGCCCATCGTCGCCAGGCGCGCACCCGCTTCCAGTTTTTCCTGCTGCTGGCGGTTGAGTTCTTCGGCCTTCTTGCGGTCGGTGATGTCGAGGATGGAACTCATCCAGCCGGTCTGGTCGCCGCGGCTGTCGACCAGCGGCGCTTCGAACACCAGCACCGGCACCCGCACGCCGTCCGAGCGCTGGAACACGGTCTCGAACTGGGGCGTGATGGTGCCGGCCAGCACGCCGGCGAAGCGCTGCTCGTATTCGCCGAAGCACTTCCGGCGCCCAGTAGGGCATCGGCGGCTTCTTGCCGAGCAGTTCTTCCGGCGGCGAGGCCGACCATCGTGCAAAAGGCCTTGTTCACATAGGTGACGCGGCCCTCCAGGTCGCGCGCGCGCAGGCCCGTCATCAGCGAGTTTTCCATCGCCGTGCGGAAGGCCATCTGCTGGCGCAGCGCGCTTTCGGCCGCCAGCGTGCGCGAGATGTGGCGCCACAGCGTGAGCAGGCTCCACAATAAACCCAGCGCCAGCACGATCACCGAGCCGACCAGCAAATTCGGCAGCAGGCGCGGCGCGCCCTTGACGCTGTCGGTGGCCAGCACGATGGAGGCGCCCGGCAAGTCGAGCGCACGGCGGTGGGTGTAGACGCCGCGGCCCGGGCCGCCGTCGGCGCGCGCGGCCACGGCCACGTCGTTGCGGTCGAGCAGGGACAGGGCATTGTCCTGGGCGAACCACCAGGGCACGGTTTCGCTCAGCAGCACTTTCAGGCTATAGGTGGCGACCAGGCTGCCGACGTAGGCGTTGTCGCGGTACAGCGGCAAATAATAGTCGAGCAGGCCGGCCCGGTGCCGCGTGGCGCCGTAGGGCTCGCTGTAGCGGCCGGCCTTGATCAGGCGCGCCATTTCCTGGGTCTCGTTGTCGTCGGGCGGGGCCAGGCCGGGATCCGCGCCGTGGCGCGCCAGCACCTCGCCGTTCGGCCCCAGCCACAGCACCTGGCGCAGTTCGGGGCCATTCTTGAACAGTTGCGCCAGCCGCGCCTGCAGCACGCCGGGCGCCGGCGGCTTGCCGGCCAGGTCGGTGCCGAGGGTGGCCAGCGCCTCCTCGCTGCGCGCCAGTTCGAAGCGCAGCGTCTGCTCGACCCACAGCGTGTCCGCAATCAATTGCTCCTGGCGCTCGTTGGTCTCCATCTGGCGCGCCTGCCAGGGCAGCCAGAACAGGACGGCAAGAAACAGCAGCACCAGCAGCACCGGCACCAGCCAGCGCCAGGGGCGGGCCAGGTTGGCGCGGCGGCGTAGCGAGAACGGGTTTTTCATGGGAAAGTAGAAGGTTTTCGTGTGCGATACTATCGTGGACTCTCTACAGCGCCAAACCACTATATGTTCAAATCGACGCATGACCATCAAGTCCCTGGCGGCCGTGCTGGCGCTGCTCGCCGGCGTCAGTACCGCCTGCGCGCAAGCCCCGATCGTCATCAAGTTCAGCCACGTGGTCGCGCCCGACACCCCGAAAGGGCAGGCCGCCGAGCGTTTCAAACTGCTCGCCGAACAGTTCACGCGCGGCCGCGTCAAGGTGGAAGTGTATCCGAACAGCCAGCTCTACAAGGACAAGGAAGAGCTCGAAGCGCTCCAATTGGGTGCGGTCCAGATGCTGGCGCCCTCGCTGGCGAAATTCGGTCCGCTCGGCGTGAAGGAATTCGAAGCCTTCGATTTGCCGTATATTTTCCCGTCGAAAGCGGCGCTGTACGCCGTGACCGAAGGCGAGATCGGACGCGCGCTGCTGGGCAAGCTGCAGTCGAAAGGCATCACCGGCCTGGCCTACTGGGACAATGGCTTCAAGGTCATGTCGGCCAACCGGCCGCTGCACGTGCCGGCGGATTTTCGCGGCCTGCGCATGCGCATCCAGGCCTCGACCGTGCTCGACGCCCAGATGCGCGCGCTCGGCGCCCGGCCCCAGGTGACGGCCTTCTCGGAAGCCTACCAGGCGCTGCGAGACGGGCGTGGTCGACGGCACCGAGAATCCGCCCTCGAACATGTACACCCAGCGCATGCACGAGGTGCAAAAGCACCTGACGGTGTCGCACCATGGCTATCTGGGCTATGCGGTGATCGTCAACCGCAAATTCTGGGACGGCCTGCCGGTCGACGTGCGCGCGGCGCTGGAGCGGGCGATGCGCGATGCGACCGCCTTCGAAAAGACGATCGCCCAGCGCGACAACGACCGCGGCGCTGGAGGCGATCCGCAAGAGCGGCAAGACCGCGATTTACTACCTGACGCCCCAGGAGCAAGCCCAGTGGCGCGCCGCCTTGCTGCCGGTGCACCGCCAGATGGAGCGCCGCATCGGCAAGGATTTGATCGATGCGATGTCGCGCCAAACGGCCGGAAAATAATGACGCACCGGTCAGTAGTGAGGGCTGTTGTAGCCACCCAACCTCGTCCTGTTCGGTTTTTAAAAACCATATATAAAAAACTATTCTCCGTTGGACAGTTGCGTTATGATTGGGCACTGCGGCACCAAAGCGGTGCAGGCAACAGGATATGGCAGTCTTGAGGAGGGTAGAAAAAATCGGTAGTCCATACCGGAGAATCACGCGAGGAGACACACGTTCGACAGAAGCCGTTGGCATGACCACACGGCCGGGACGTGCCTGATGATTGAAGCGCACCCAAGGGTGCGCTTTTTTCGTTTACGCCGCCAGTTCTTCCAGCGTCGCCGCATCCACCGGCCGGCTGAATAAATACCCCTGCCAGTGCTCGCACCCGATCTCCGCCAGGAAGGAGCGCTGCGCCTCGGTCTCGACGCCCTCGGCGATGATTTTCAGCCCCAGCGATTTACCCAGCGCCACCACGCTGCGCGCGATCGAGGCGTCGTTCGGGTCGTCCAGCACGTCGCGCACGAAGCTCTGGTCGATTTTCAGCTGGTCGAGCGGCAGGCGCTTGAGGTAGCTGAGCGAGGAATACCCGGTGCCGAAATCGTCCAGCGAAAAACAGATGCCGTGCTCGCGCAGGGCGCGCATCTTGCCGATCGTCTCTTCGACGCCTTCGATCATCAGGGTCTCGGTCAGTTCGAGTTTCAGGCGCGCCGGATCGGCGCCGCTGGCGGCCACGATGGCCAGCGTCTCCTCCACGAAATCGGCCTGCAGGAACTGGCGCACGCTGACGTTCACGGCGAGGGTGAAGTGGGCCGTGGCCGGGTTGGCCGCCCACAGGGCCAGCTGGTCGCAGGCGGTGCGCAGCACCCAGCGGCCCAGGGGCAGGATCAGGCCGGAGGTCTCGGCAATGCCGATGAAGCCGGCCGGGCCCACCAGGCCGCGCTCCGGATGCTGCCAGCGCACCAGCGCCTCGGCCCCGGTCATCATGCCGGCGCCGTCGACCTGGCCCTGGTAGTGCAGCACGAATTGCGAGTGCAGCAGCGCCGCGCGCAATTCGGTTTCGATGCCCATGCGGTTGGTCACTTCGTGCTCCATCGACGGATGGAAGAAGCGCAGCGTGTTGCGGCCCTGGCGCTTGGCCTCGTACATCGCCAGGTCGCCGCGCCGCATCAGGTCGTCGAGTTCGTCCTGGCGGCCGGTGCACAGCGTGATGCCGATGCTGCAGCTGGCGTGGTGCGCGGCGCCGCCGACCTCGAACGGCTCGCGCAGCGCGGCGAGGATCTTGTCGCCGACGATCTCGGCATGCTGCTGCGCTTCCTCGCGCGTCGGCGCCGCTCGATTCGAGCAGGATCACGAATTCGTCGCCGCCCAGGCGCGCCACGGTATCGATCTCGCGCGTGCAGGCGCGCAAGCGCGCCGCGACCTGCTGCAGCAGCTGGTCGCCGACGGCGTGGCCGCGGCTGTCGTTGAGGTCCTTGAAATTGTCCATGTCGAGGAAGAGCAGGGCGCCGGTGCGGCCGGTGCGGTCGTGCAGGCCGAGGCAATGGCCGGATGCGGTCGTACAGCAGGCGCCGGTTCGGCAGGCCGGTCAGC
Organism: uncultured beta proteobacterium; assembly: GCA_963729765.1. Lineage (GTDB taxonomy): Bacteria > Pseudomonadota > Gammaproteobacteria > Burkholderiales > Burkholderiaceae_D > Telluria. Next base: position 134,375 of record CAVSPL010000004.1, read on the forward strand.
GAATCGTAATAGGCCAGCTGGAGGATCTTTTCGTCGGCCTGCTTGCGCGCGCTGATGTCGGACTGGGTGCAGACGAAATTGGTGAGCATCCCGGCCGCGTCGCGCACCGCGCCGACCGTCAGCCAGGCCGGATAGGGCTCGCCATCGACCCGCCGCATCCAGACTTCGCCCTGCCAGGACTGTTGTTCGCGCACGCAGCTCCCACATGCGTTCGCGCTCATCGCCGCCGCCCGCCTCGAGCGAGAACGCAGGGAAGGGCGTGCCGGGCAGTTCATGGGCGGCCTGGCCATACAGCCGGCCCCAGGCCTGGTTCGACTCGATCATCACGGCGTCGGGGTTCAGCACGCACATGCCTTCGCCCGACTGGAACACGATGGCCGCGATGCGCAGCGATTCCTCGGCCTGCTTCTGGGGCGTGATGTCGGTCGTGATGCCGCACAGTTGCGTCACCTCCTTCGCCGTTCATGAGCGGGATCTTGGTCGTCAGGTAGACCTTGCCGTTCAGGCGCTCCTCCGACACGAAGCGCTGGTGCTCCTCGATGACGGCGCGGTCGGCGGCGCGCGTCATCTTCGCCTCCTCCGCATCGAACAGGATCGCGTCGGTCTGGCCGATGATGGCCGCCGCCGGCCGGTTGAACAGGCGGCACACGGCGCCGTTCACGTACTGGAAGCGCGACTGCGCATCCTTGATGTAGATGAGGCTATCGACGCTGTCGAGGATGGTCGCGAGCTTGCGTTCGTTGTCGCGCAGTTCGCGCGTGCGCACCGCCACCTCGCTGCGCAGCCAGCTCGCCACGCGCCAGCGCCGACAG
>CAVSPL010000005.1:0-62258 GCA_963729765.1 uncultured beta proteobacterium
CAGCAGGCCGACGGTGGCGGCCAGTATCCACAGCAGGGTCGGCGACACCGCCGCCTGGCCGGCTCGGCCTGCCAGCGCCGCAGGGTGCTGAAATAGACCGAGTTCGGGTCGGCGCGCCAGGCGCTCCAGGTGTCGGTCGATGGCGTCGAGCACGTCCTGGTGGCGTCCGGCCTGGCGGCGTAGAACAGGCGCGCCGGGTTGAACACGATGGGCGTGGCCACGAGCCGGTGCGCGCCCGCCTGGGCTTCGCCGAAGTAATGGCTGGCGGCGGCCGCATCGGCCTTGCCTTCCGTCGACCAGGGTCGAAGCGCCGTTCGAGCGACAGGAACCGGCACCAGCACGGCGCCATATCCCGCCAGTACGCCCGGCAGCACCTGCGCCTGCACCGAACCGGCCAGCACGGCGATGCGGCGGCCTTTCAGGTCGAGCAGGGAGCGGATCTGGTTGCCGGGCGCGGCATACAGCTGCGACCAGCTGTGCAAGGCCGGCACCTGGTGGAAGGCATAGGTGCGGGCGCGCTCTTCCGACCAGGCCATGTCGGGCAGCAGGTCGATTCGCCCGGCCGCCAGTGCGTCGATGCAGGCGCGCCATTCGCAGGCGACGAATTCGAGCGGCCATTGCTCGGCGCTGGCGATTTCCCGCAGCAGGTCGACCAGGAGGCCGGCGGCCTTGCCGTCCTCGCGCATGAACACTTTCGGCGCATTCGAATAGATCCCGACCCGCAGCGGCGCGTGCTGCGCGACGCCGCCCGCCTGGCCCAGGGGGCCAAGCAGGAACAGAAGCGCCAGGATGCGGAGTGCGCGCGGCATGGGATCCTCTTTTGCGAAGTGAAACCAGCATATTCTTTTTTCAACAAGCCGGCCGCCACGGACGAGTACTGCCTGAGTAAAAAGGGGGTGGTGGCGGGGCCTGGCGAGGAGTAAACTGGGGGGATGACTACACAACAAGGCAGCGAGCTGTTTTCCGCCATCGTGGCGGCCCCGTTCGGCGCGATCGGCATCCGCACCGAAGACCAGCGGGTGCGCGAGATGGTCTATCTGCAGCCGCGCTTCCACGAAAAGGACGCGCAGGATGCGGTGGCCGAGCAGGCCGTGCTGCAGATCGAACGCTACCTGGCCGACCCCGATTTCCGCTTCGAGCTGCCGCTGTTCGAGGCCGGCAGCGTGTTCCAGAAGCGCGTCTGGGAAGCGATCAGCGCCATCCCGCGCGGCACCGTCAAAACCTACGGCAGGATCGCCAAGGACATCGGCTCGGCCCCGCGCGCGGTCGGCCAGGCCTGCGGCGCCAACTGGTTCCCGCTCGTCATTCCCTGCCACCGCGTGACCGCCGCCGGCGGCCTGGGCGGCTTTGCCAGCAGCGACGACGAGAACGGCTTCCACCTGTCCGTCAAGCGCTGGCTGCTGCGTCACGAAGGGGCCACCGCATCGCCATGGCAGCAGCAGGCGATCTGGGACTGATCGACGAGTTCTGCGACACGCTCTGGCTGGAACAGGGCCTGGCGAAGAACTCGCTCGACGCCTACCGGCGCGACCTGCGCATGTTCTCGACCTGGCTGGACGTCAAACGGCCCGGCCGCGGCCTGCTGGGCGTCGGCCCGGAAGACCTGGCCAGCTATTTCGCCGAGCGCCATGCCGACACCAAGCCGAGCACGGCCAACCGGCGGCTCTCGGTACTCAAGCGCTTCTATGCGCTGGCGCTGCGCCAGAGCCGGATTGCGCACGATCCCTGCCTCAAGATGGCCACCGCGCGCCAGCCGACCCGCTTCGTGCACACCCTCTCCGAAGCCCAGGTCGAGGCCTTGCTGGGCGCGCCCGACGTCTCCACGCCGCTCGGCCTGCGCGAGCGCACGATGCTGGAACTCATGTATGCGAGCGGGCTGCGGGTGTCGGAACTGGTGGCCCTGAAAATTGTCGAACTGAGCTTGAACGATGGCGTGCTGCGCGTGACCGGCAAGGGCGCCAAGACGCGGCTGGTGCCCTTCGGCGGCGAAGCGCGTGCCTGGCTCGAGCGCTACCTGAAGGATGGGCGCGGCATCATCCTCAACGGGCAGGTCGACGACGCCCTGTTCGTCACCAGCCGCGGCGGGGCGATGACGCGCCAGATGTTCTGGGTCGTGATCAAGAAGCATGCGCTCAAGGCGGGCATCAAGGCGCCGCTGTCGCCGCATACGCTGCGCCACGCGTTTGCCACCCACCTGCTGAACCATGGCGCCGACTTGCGCGTGGTGCAACTTCTTCTGGGACACTCGGATATTTCCACCACACAGATCTACACCCATGTTGCGCGCGAGCGCCTGAAGCACTTGCATGCGCAGCATCACCCACGTGGTTAATTCAAATCTTGAAACCTTAACTGGGTCATAATAGCTGCGCACGACTTTAACCAAGCACAGACGAGGTGATCATGGCCAAAACCAACTTCAGTTACGAGAAGCGGCAACGGGAACTGGAAAAGAAACGCAAGGCGGAAGAAAAAGCCAAGCGTAAAGCAGAAGCGAAGAATCACCCGGGTGGGGAAGGGCAGGACATGACGGCGGAAGCGTCGAAGCGATGCCGAGGCCGAGGTGAGTGCGGATGCGCAGGAAACGCAAACGCCGTAATCATGCATGATCCGTGGCCGTCGTTGCACCGACGACGGCCACGGCCGGGCTTAGGCCCTTTCCTTCGCAATCACCGGCACGACCTCGACAATCTCTTCGTGCCCCTTGGCAAACCAGCGCGCGCGCACGCTTGCCCAGGCTGTCCAGATAACTGTAGGCCACCGGCACCACGACCAGGGTCAGCAGCGTCGACGTAATCACCCCGCCGATCACCGCGCGCCCCATCGGCGCCTGCGTTTCTCCGCCGTCGCCGGCGCCGATCGCCATCGGCAGCATGCCGAAGATCATTGCCAGCGTCGTCATCAGGATCGGACGCAGGCGCACCTGTCCCGCTTCCAGGATCGCGGCGAACTGCGCCTTGCCTTCGCGCTGGCCGTGGTTGGCAAAGTCGACCAGCAAGATCGCGTTCTTGGTCACCAGCCCCATCAGCATCACGACGCCGATCACCGAGAACACGTTGAGCGTGCTGCCCGTCGCCAGCAAGCGCCAGCAGCACGCCGATGAGCGACATCGGCAGCGACATCATGATCGCGACCGGCTGCAGGAAGCTGCCGAACTGGGAGGCCAGCACCAGGTAGATGAAGATGATCGCGATGACGATCGCCGAGCCGAAGTTGGCCATCGTCTCGGCCATCTGCTGGGCGTCGCCGCCGACGTCGAAGCGCACGCCTTCGGGCAGTTCGATCGATTCCATCGCCTTCTTGATGTCGGCATTCACGTCGCCCGAGGGCCGGCCTTCGATGCCGGCGTAGATCGCCACGCGCCGTTCCAGCGCCTGGCGTTTCAGCACCTGCGGGCTGAACGAGGGCACGAACTCGACCACCTGGCGCAGCGGCACCATGATCGGGTTGCCGCTCGCATCCATGCGCGAGGAGGCCAGCGACAGGTCGGCCAGGTCGGCCACCTTCTGGCGGCCGCTGCGCGGCAGCTGCACGTTGACTTCGTAGTTCTGGCCGTCCGGCGCCAGCCAGTGGCTGATCTGGTCGCCGCCGACGAAGGGACGCAGCGCCGAACGCCACCTGCGCCACCGATAACCCCAGGTCGCTGGCCAGTTCGTTGTTGATCTTGATGATGGTGGCCGGATTCGCGCCTTCCTGGCTGTACTCCATGTCGGCCACGCCTTTAATCGTGCGCATCTTGTCCATCAGCTTGTGCGCGGCGGCGTCCAGCTTGGCTTCGTCGCGTCCCGAGGATCGCGATGAAGATCGGCTTGTTACCGACCGACATCGTGATGCCGGCGATCGGCGACAGGCGTTCCCGGATCACCGATTCCATCGTTTCCTGCGAGCGGCGATGGGTCTTTTTGACGTCGGTCAGTTTCAGGATCACCTGGGCGCTGTTGTGGCCCTCGTAGACGCCGATGGCGCTGCTGATCGCTTCGATTTCCGGATAGGCGCGCAGCGCGTCCTCGACCTGCTTCACTTTGCCGTCGGTATAGGCCAGGCTCGAGCCGACCGGGGTTTTGAAGCGCATCTCGATGAAGCCGTTGTCGGTTTTTGGCGCGAACTCGCCGCCGATCAGCGGGATCAGGAACAGGCTGCCGACAAAGATGCCGAGCGCCAGCGCCAGCGTCGATTTCCGCCAGCGCAGGGCCAGCGCCAGCACGCGGCCATAGATGCCGTGCACGTGCTCGATGCCGACCTCGATCCGGGCCATGACGCGGCCCAGCCACGGCACATATTTGAAACGGTCCTTGACCGGATCGGGCCAGACCGACGACAGCATCGGGTCGAGCGTGAAGCTGACGAACAGCGACACCAGCACCGCGACGGCCACCGTCACGCCGAACTGCAGGAAGAAGCGGCCGATGATGCCGTCCATGAAGGCGATCGGCACGAACACGGCGACGATCGCGAAGGTCGTGGCCATCACCGCCATGCCGATTTCGTTGGTGCCTTCTTCGGCCGCGCGCAGGTGGCTCTTGCCCATGCCGAGGTGGCGCACGATGTTCTCGCGCACCACGATCGCATCGTCGATCAACAGGCCAATGCACAGCGAGAGCGCCATCAGCGTCAGGAAGTTCAGCGTGAAGCCGAAGTAGCGCATCGCGATGAAGGAGGCCAGCACCGAGATCGGCAGGGTCAGGCCCGTGATCACCGTGCTGCGCCAGGAGTGCAGGAACAGGAACACGATCACCATGGTGAGGATGGCGCCTTCGACGATGGTGCGCTTGACGTTGTTGAGCTGGTCCTGCACGGTGCTCGACTGGTCGTCCATGACGCGGAATTTGCACGTCGGCCGGCATGGTCTTGCGCATCTCGCTCGACCATCTTGATGATGCCGGTGCCGACCTGCACCGTGTTCGCATCCTGCACCTTGGTGATGTCGAGCGAGATGGCGCGCACGCCGTTGACGCGCGAAATCGAGGTTTCTTCGCGCTCGCCGTCGACCACGTCCGCCACCTGCGACAGGTAGACCGGCCCGCTGGCGCGGCGCGCGACGATGATCTTGTTGAACTCGCGCGCTTCGCGCATCATGCCCTCGACCCGCACCAGGCGCTCGGCGGCGCCGTACTGCAGGTTGCCGGCCGGGAGATTGGCGTTGGTCGCCTGGATCGCGCGCAGCACTTCATCGATGCCGATGTTCTGGCTGCGCAGCTGCTCGGGCTTGACGTGCACCAGGATCTGGCGCCGCGCGACGCCGCCGGTGCGCACTTCGCCCACGCCGGCCACGCTCTGCAGGCGCTTGACGATGACCTGTTCGGCCAGCGTCGACAGGGCGCGCATGTCGCGTTCGCTCGAGGTGACCGACAGGCGCACCACCGGCTGCTGGTTCTCGCCGTCGGCGCGGATGACGAAGGGTTCCTTCACCTCTTTCGGGAAGCCGGGGCGCACGCGCGCCACCTTGTCGCGCAAATCCTGCATCGCCTTGTCCATGTTGGTGGCGATGTGGAATTCGATCGAGACGCCGCTGCGGCCTTCCCAGGAATTACTGCGGATGTTCTTGATGCCGCTGACCGTGTTGATGACTTCTTCCATCGGCCGCGTGACGTCGTTCTCGACCTGCTCGGGCGAGGCGCCGGGATACTGGGTCTCGACCCAGGCGAACGGCAGCTCGACGTTGGGCATGCTTTCCACGCCCAGCGAACGGTACGAGAACAGGCCGAGCACCATCAGGCCGACCATGACCATGGTGGCGAAGACCGGGTGGCGAATGCTGACTTTGGTGATCCACATGGCCTCAGCCTTTCTTCGCCAGCTGATTGGCCAACTTGACCGCGCTGCCCGGCTTGACGCCGTCGAGCGGCACGGCCAGCAGCACCGCGCCCGCTTCCACGCCGCCCGTCACCTCGGCCATGCCTTCATCGAGGTTGCGCATGCCCAGTTCGACCGGCTGGGCCAGCACCTTGCCGCCCTCGACCCGGTAGACGACGTCGCGCGCGCCATCCTTGCGCAGCGCGGCGAGCGGCACGATCGGGCGCGGGCTCGATTTCTGCGTCGTGATGTCGCCTTTCGCGAACATGCCGGCCCGCAGCAGCTGGTCGGTATTGTCGACGCTGATATACACCAGCATCGAGCGCGAACCCGGTTCGGTGGCCGGATTGATGCGCGCCACCTTGCCGGAAAACGCGCGTCCGTCGAAGCCGTCGACCTTGAAGCGCACGTCCTGGCCGACCTGCACGCGCGGGATGTCGGAGGCCGGCACCTGGGCGTCGAGCGTCAGGTGCTGCAGGTCGACGATGGCCATGACCGGGCTGTCCGGCGACAGCTTTTCGCCGGCCTGCACATAACGCTTGCTGACCACGCCGGCCAGCGGCGCGCGGATGACGGTGTCGTTCAGCGCGATGCGCGCCATCTCGAGCTGGGCGCGCGCCGCATCGACCGCCGCCTGCGCCAGCTCGACGCTGTTGCGGGTGGTGTCGAAGGAATTCTGCGAGATGTAGTTCTGCTTGAGCAGGGCCTGGCTGTTGGCCTCGTTCTTGTTCGCCATGCGCCAGGCGCGCGTTGGCTTCCTTCAGCAGCGCCGCCTGCTGGGCGACGCGGGCGCGCGCGTCGGCGTCGTCCAGGCGCGCGATCACCTGGCCGGCCGCCACGTTCATGCCCTCGCGCACGCTGGTGGCGAGCACCACGCCCGAGACCTTCGACTTGACGGTGGCCTGGGCCAGCGGCGCGAGCGAACCCGACAGCGGCAGGCGCAGCGCCAGCTCGCGCGCCTCGACCGTGACGACGTCGTTCTGGGCCAGTTCGAAGACGGTCGGCTTGTCCGCTTTCTTGTCGGCGGCCGCGGCGGGCGGCGCGCCCTTGCCCTTCATCGCATACCAGCCGCCGCCGGCGAGCGCCACGACCAGCAGCGCGATGAGCGGTTTGCGCCAGCGGCGCCCGCTGCGAGGAGGGGTGCTTGAAGGAGGAGCAGACCCTAGCGGCAAGGTTTCGATTTTCATGGCGGCCGTTGTTTGAATTGTTAAGAGGCGTAAGAACAAATAGGGAGCGCGCGTGCTCCACCTGGTCGGAAGCGAAGCTCCTTGCGCATGGTGGTGACTATAGAAATCGACAAGCCGGGACGCCATCGGAATGCGACAAGCAGCGCTTTCCGGACGCTGAAGTGCAGAAAAAGCGGACGGAACGCGCACCACTTGCACCTGATTTATGCAAGCGCGATATCTTTGCGTCTACGCAAACGACATCGGCCGTGGTGGCGTCAAGAATGGATCGCTTGAGGGGCGCTGCCTCGCCTTCGTTTCGTTCGAGAAAGGGATTCTTCGTGAGCAGCGAATTGCCCGAACCGCCCCTGCCCGTTTCCTCCGGCGGGCCGGCGCGCGAAGTGCTGGATTGGCTCTACCGCTTCGTCGCGGCGATCGAGCTCAGCCCTTCGGTGGCGGTGCACAGCCAGGACCGCAGCGGTACCGTGCGCTTCTGGAACCAGGCCTGCGCCACGCTGACGGGCATCTCCGCGCGCGAGGCCATCGGCCAGCCCTTCGTCAAGCTGGTCCGGCACATCGGCCAGGAAGACGAGTTTCAGGACGTCATCGCCTCGGTCTGGCGCACCGGCGAGGCGAGCAAGGCGCGCGAATGGCATATCGAGCTGCGCGACGGGCGCCGCCTGTGGCTCCATTCCAGTCATTTTCCGGTGCCGGGCGATGGCAAGGGGGAGGAAGAGGTCCGCCAGGTGTTCTGCATGGAAGTCGACGTCACCGCGCGCAAGGAGCTCGAAGACATCCTTGCGCCAGGCCGGACAGGTATTCGACCATGCGCGCGACGCCATCCTGCTGGTCGACCGCGAGCATCGCGTGCTGGCGGCGAACCGCGCCTATACCGAGCTGACCGGCTATCCGGCCGAGGACGTGATCGGCGTCGAACTGCCGAGCTTGCGGCTGGGTGTGCAGGATCGCAGCTTCTGCGACCGCCTGCGCGACCACATCGACAGCCAGGGGCACTGGGAAGGCGAACTCTGGGGCATGCGGCGCGACGGCAGCACGATCCCGATCCGCGCCGTCATGTCGGCCATCACCGACCAGAACGGCGAACCGTCGAGTTACATGCTGATGCTGTCGGACATCAGCGAGCGCCAGCGCGTCGTCGAGCAGGCACGCCACCAGGCCGAGCACGACGCGCTGACCGGCCTGCCAAACCGGACCCTGTTCATGGACCGCCTCGAGCAAGCCCTGGCGGCGGTCGCGCGCCAGCACCGCCAGTTCGCCCTGATGTTCATCGACCTCGACCATTTCAAGGCGGTCAACGACAACCACGGGCACGAAGCCGGCGACGCCGTGCTGCAGGAAGTGGCGCAGCGGCTGCGGCGCTGCGTGCGCCGGGTCGATACCGTCAGCCGCCTGGGCGGCGACGAATTCGTGGTGCTGCTGGCCGACATCGGCGGCGTCGACCAGGCGGCCCATGTGGCGGCCACCATCATGCAGTCGGTGGCGCGCCCGATCGAGGCCGAGGCCGGGCCGCTCAGCTTGTCGGTCTCGATCGGCATCGCGATCTGCCCGAGCGACGGCGAGGACCCGAAAACCCTGCTGCGCCATGCCGACGTGGCGATGTACCACGCCAAGGAAAGCGGGCGCAGCGAATTTCACTTCTTCAGCCAGGAAATGAATTCGCGCGTGATCGAGCGCGTGCAGATGGAAAACCGCCTGCGCCGGGCCCTGGAAAATGGCGAGTTCGAGCTCGAATACCAGCCCGAAATCGAGGTCGAGCAGCGGGCGCACGGTCGGCTTCGAGGCGCTGCTGCGCTGGCGCGACCCGGAGCGCGGGCGCCTGCTGCCGGACGCCTTCATCGGCGCCGCCGAAGAGTCCGGACTGATCGTGCCGATCGGCCAGTGGGTGCTGCGCGAAGCCTGCCAGCAGGGACGGCGCTGGCACGACGCCGGCTTGCCGGTGGTGGTCGCCGTGAATCTCTCGAACGTCCAGTTCGTCCATGACGACCTGCTGCGCTATATCGACGACGCCCTGGCCGCGTCGAACCTGGCGCCCGAATTCCTCGACCTCGAAATCACCGAAAAAACCATCATGAACGGCGACGCCGCCATCCTCGCCACCGTCACCAGCCTGCACCAACGCGGCGTCAGGCTCACCATCGACGACTTCGGCACCGGCTTTTCCAGCCTGTCGAGCCTGCGCCGCTTTCCGCTGTCGAAACTGAAGATCGACCGCAGCTTCATCGACGACATCGTCAGCGAGCCGGACGGGGGCGCCATGATCCCCGCCATCATCGCGCTGGCGCGCAGCCTCAAGCTGAAGGTGATTGCGGAAGGGGTGGAGACGGCCGAGCAGCTGACGTATTTGCAGCAGCATGGCTGCGACGAGTACCAGGGGTTTTATGCGGGCGGGGCGCCGCCCGCGCCGTTCATACCCCCGCCTCCATGAGGCCGTGGCTCTCGTCGAAGAGGCGGATGCGCGCCAGCACCTGGCCGTGGTCGGAGGCCTCCGGCAGCGCGAGGTCGAGGTGGTCGTTCAGGTAGATCACGTCGACCACTTCGCCGATCGCGTTCGGCAGGGCGCCGTTGAATTCTTCCGACACCAAAATGTGGTCGATGGTCGAATAATGGCCCTCGTGCACGTTCGAAAAGCCGAGATGGCGCGCATGGTCGGCGCGCTGTACCTGGTTGGCGTCGTACAGGCGGTCGCCCAGCGGGGTGCCGGCGCCCAGCACGATGCTGGTCGTGACCGAATCGGCGACGTCGTTGAAGTCGCCCAGCAGCACGCGCGGACGGCGGTTCGCGCGGCCCATCTCGGTCATCAGGACGCGCAGGGCGGCCGCTTCGGTGCCGCGCCGGATCAGCGAGCGCAGGCAGGCCAGCGCGTACAGGGCAGGGTCTTCGCCGGTGTCGCCGGTGCGGTAATCGGGGCGGCGCGATTTCAGGTGCACGACCACCACATCGACCATCACGTCGGGCGACGACGATGACCACCGCATGCAGCGGCGCGCGGGTAAAACGGGCGGCATCGCGGCTGCCCGGCGGCAGTTCTATTCCGTGCGGAAATTCGACCATCGGCTGCGCGGGGCCGGCGAGCGGCAGGCGCGAGACCAGGGCCACGCTCGGCGTCAGGCGCATCGCACCCGGGTCCGGGATCGAAACCGAGGTGGAAGGCATCGCGGTAAAGCTGCGGTGCGCGCCAGCACTTCCTTCAGCGTCGCCTGCGAAAAGATCTCCTGGAAGCCGATCACGTCGGCGTCGAGCAGGTCGATCTGGTGCGCGGTCCAGTCGAGCTTGGCCTCGTATTCTTCCAGCGTGGTGGGCAGCAAGTTGTCGTACAGCTTCACGCCAGGCGGGGCCAGGTTGCATACGTTGAAGGTGGCAAAGCGTATTTCTTGCTGCATAATAGAAACCCTTTATTCCAGTGTTTAGCGTATCACGCATGGCAAAGAAAGAGCACGTGTCCGAGACACCCGCCACCAGCTTCCTGCGCAAGCATGGCGTGCAGTTTTTCCGAACATCCCTACGCCTACGAGGAGCATGGCGGCACCGCCGTGTCGTCCATCGCCCTCGGCGTGCCTGAGCACGACGTCGTCAAGACCCTGGTGATGCAGGACGAAGCGGCGCGCCCGCTGATCGTGCTGATGCATGGCGACTGCAAGGTGTCGACCAAGAACCTGGCGCGCGCGATCGGCTGCAAGTCGGTCGAACCGTGCAAGCCGGACGTGGCCCAGCGCCACTCGGGCTACCTGATCGGCGGCACCTCTCCCTTCGGCACGCGCAAGGCGATGCCGGTGTATGTCGAGGAAAGCATCCTCGCGCTCGATAAAATCTATATCAACGGCGGCCGGCGCGGCTACCTGGTCGGCATCGCGCCCGGCGTGCTGGCCGAGGTGCTGGGCGCCAGGCCGGTGCAGTGCGCGCTGGCGGACTGACTACCGCCGGGGGCGGGGCTGGTGTATATTCACGAGCCCGCCAGAGGGACATAACAGAGAGACAACACATGAACACCCTGATTTTCACCATCGCAGCCTATTTGATCGGCTCGATTTCGTTTGCCGTCGTGATGAGCCGCGTGTTCGGCCTGTCCGACCCGCGCACCTATGGTTCGAAGAACCCGGGCGCGACCAATGTCCTGCGCAGCGGCAACAAGAAAGCGGCGATCGCGACCCTGATCGGCGACGGCTTCAAGGGCTGGCTGGCGGTCTGGCTGGCGATCAAGATCGGCCCCCAGTACGGCATCGACGACAGCGGCGTCGCCTTGGTGGCGATTGCCGTCTTCCTCGGCCACCTGTGGCCGGTCTTCTTCCGTTTCGTGGGCGGCAAGGGCGTCGCCACGGCGCTCGGCGTGCTGCTCGGCCTGAACGTCTGGCTGGGCGTGGCGACCCTCGTCACCTGGCTGGTCGTGGCCTACGCCTTCCGCTACTCGTCGCTGGCCGCCCTGATCGCCTCGATCTTCGCGCCGTTCTACTACGGCCTGCTGTTCGGCGTCGACGAGATCCTGTTCGCCGTGATCGCCATGAGCGCGCTGCTGCTGTGCCGCCACAGCAAGAACATCGGCAACCTCATCGCCGGCAAGGAATCGCGCATCGGCAGCAAAGCCGCCGGCGCCAAGAAGAAGTAGGTAGTTGATTCCCCCGCAACCATCCCCACATACCGCCCAAGCCGGCGCCCTTTGCCGGCACCTGATCAGGAAGGCGGTAAACAGTGACCAAGCAATTGCGGATTGATTTCGTGTCGGACGTGTCGTGCCCCTGGTGCGCGATCGGCCTGAAGGCCCTCGAACAGGCGTTGGAAAAAGTCGCTCCCGACGTCACCGCCGAGATCCATTTCCAGCCCTTCGAACTGAACCCGGACATGGGTCCCGAAGGCCAGGACATCGTCGAACACATCACCGAAAAATACGGCTCCACGCTCGAGCAGCAGATCGCCTCGCGCGAAATGATCCGCCAGCGCGGGCAGGAGGTCGGCTTCACCTTCGACATGGCGCGCCGCGGCCGCATCTACAACACCTTCGACGCCCACCGCCTGCTGCACTGGGCCGAGTCGCAGGGCCGCCAGCACGCGTTGAAGCTGGCGCTGCTGGAAGCCTATTTCACCCACGCCGAAGACCCGAGTTCGCGCGAGCTGCTGGTGCGCATGGCCGGCCAGGTCGGCCTCGACACGGCGGAAGCGCAGCGTATGCTGGAGACCGGCGAATATGCCGACGAAGTGCGCGAGTCCGAGCTGTTCTTCCAGCGCGCGGGCATCCGCTCGGTGCCGGCGGTCGTGATCAACCAGCGCCATTTGATTTCGGGTGGCCAGCCGGTGGAAGTGTTCGAGCGCGCGTTGCGCGAGATTGCGGCGCAGGCGGATGCGCCGTTGATGTGATGTTCGCGCCGGTTCACGCGTTCAACCAGCGCGTGAAACCAGCGTCGGATCAGCCCCTGGAATCAAATCCAGCACCACCGGCTGATGATCCGACGCCGCCGTCTCCGACTGCACCTCCACCCCCGCCACGCGCCGCACCAGGTCTTCCGTCACGAAGAAATAATCGTAGCAATCGGGCTGTCTCCGGCCATGGATAGCCATGCAGCCCGGTGGTCGGCGCACGCGCCTGCCCCGCGTGATGGATGCCCCAGGCATCGACCAGCCGCGGTGCGCCATCGGCATGCGGCGCCAGCAGCGCCTGGTAATCGTCGGCGCCGGGCGCCATGTTGAAGTCGCCGCAGTAGATGGCCGACGCCGGCCGCTCGCCTAACTGATACGGCGCGTCCATCTCCGGATGCGCCGCGAACCCGCGCGCGCGGGCGCTGGTCTCCGCATGCAGTTCGCGCAGGCGCTGCACCTGCGCCAGGCGCTGCAGCGGCGAGTGGTATTCGAGGTGGGTGGTGACCAGGCGCAGCTTGGCTGCCCGGCGTATCGAGCACGACTTCGATCGCGCCGCGCGGCATGCCGGGCCGGCTGGCGGGATCGGCGGGCCAGGGCAGCATGTGGCGCTGGGCCTGGGTGATGCGGTATTTCGAGAGGATCAGGTTGCCGAACAGGCGGGGAACGTTGTTGCGGTAGATTTCACTGGGCGCGTGCTCGATCGGATGAAAACCGCCGAAGGCGCCCGCCAGCTGCTTGAACTGGTTGGCGGTGGCGCTGCCCTCGAGTTCGGGGTGGTTGGCGGCGACTTCCTGGAGGCAGATGACGTCTGGATTGAGCTTGCGCAGCACATCGATGATCGCGTGGATACGGATGCGCCCGTCTTTCCCACAACCCCAGTGAATGTTCCAACTGACAACGCGCATGTAGGACCTCCCGAAACTGGACCGCCCGAGTTTGCCATTGTTTGCGGCAGGGCGGTCACACGGTAGGATCGATGTCGGCGTTGCAAGTTCACTAAACGCTAGGCCGCTTCCAGCTCGTCCAGCGGCCAGCGCGGACGCACATTGAAGCCGTAATCGCGCGTCGCCAGCGCCGGATTGCGCTCGAGGCGCAGGGCGCCGGCAAAGGCGATCATGGCGCCGTTATCGGTGCAGAACTCGAGCTCCGGATAAAAGACGCGGAACTTGCGCTTGTCGGCCGCGGCATTCAGCGAGGCGCGCAGCTGCGCATTCGCGCCGACGCCGCCGGCGATCACCAGGCGCTTGAGGCCCGTGTGGCGCAGCGCGTTGACGCATTTGGCGGTCAGGACGTCGACGATGGCGTCGACGAAGCCGCGCGCGATATTCGCCTTGTCCTGCTCGCAGATGTTGGCGACGATCTTCTCTTCGTGGTTCTTCACCACCGTCAGCACCGCGGTCTTCAGGCCCGAGAAGCTGAAATTGAAATCCTTCGAGTGCAGCATCGGGCGCGGCAGCGTGTAGGCGCTCGGATCGCCGAATTCCGCCAGGCGCGAAATCGCCGGCCCGCCCGGATAACCGAGGCCGAGCAGCTTGGCCGATTTGTCGAAGGCTTCGCCGGCGGCGTCGTCCAGGGTTTCGCCGAGCAGGGTGTAGCGCCCCACGCCATCGACCCGCATCAGCTGCGTGTGGCCGCCCGAGACCAGCAGGGCGATGAAGGGGAAGGCCGGACGGTCGGTCGCCAGCAGCGGCGAGAGCAAATGGCCTTCGAGGTGGTGCACGCCGAGCACCGGCTTGTCCAGGGCGAGCGCCAGGCTGCAGGCGACCGAGGAGCCCACCAGCAGCGCGCCGGCCAGGCCGGGGCCCTGGGTGTAGGCGATGGCGTCGATGTCGCCCTTGGCGATGCCGGCGTCTTTCAGGGTTTGTTCGAGCAGGGGCAGGGCGCGCCGGATGTGGTCGCGCGAGGCCAGTTCCGGCACCACGCCGCCGTACTCCTCGTGCATGGCGACCTGCGAATGCAGGGCATGGGACAGCAGCCCGCGCTCGGTATCGTACAGAGCCAGGCCGGTTTCATCGCAGGAGGATTCGACGCCGAGAACAATCATGGGAAATGCCGGAAGGGGGAAGCGGAAGGCAGCATTGTAAAGCACATGCGCCGCCCCCGCCGCCATCCGCAGTTCATGGCCGCGCCAGCAGCTCCTTGTGCGCATTGCGCAGCATCGTCACCGTATCGTCCCAGCCGATGCAGCCGTCGGTCACCGAGCAGCCATACTTCAGCTGCGTCAGGTCCGCCGGAATCGGCTGGTTGCCCGCCACGATGTTCGACTCGATCATCACGCCCACCAGCGACTGGTTCCCGTGCTTGATCTGCTGCATCACGTCCGACATGACCAGCGGCTGCAGCTCCGGCTTCTTGTAGCTGTTCGCATGCGAGCAGTCGACCACCAGGTTGGCCGGCAGCCCGGCCTTCTTCAGGGCCTGCTCGGCGATCGTGACCGACACCGAATCGTAGTTCGGACGGTCGCCGCCGCCGCGCAGCACGACGTGGCCGTAGGCATTGCCGCGGGTGCGCACGATCGAGACCGCGCCCTTGTCGTTGATACCCAGGAAGGCATGCGGATTGGCCGAGGACAGCACGGCGTTGATCGCGATGCTGACGTCGCCGTCGGTGCCGTTCTTGAAGCCGACCGGCGTCGACAGGCCCGAGGACATCTCGCGGTGGGTCTGCGATTCGGTGGTGCGCGCGCCGATCGCGGTCCAGGCGATCAGGTCGCCCAGGTATTGCGGCGAAATCGGGTCGAGCGCCTCGGTGGCGGTCGGCAGGCCGAGTTCGCACACATCGATCAGGAACTGCCGTGCGCGTTCCATGCCGACGTCGACCTGGAACGAGTCGTCCATGAACGGATCGTTGATATAGCCCTTCCAGCCGGTGGTCGTGCGCGGCTTTTCGAAATACACGCGCATCACCAGCAGCATCGTGTCGGCCACTTCGTCCTGCAGCGCCTTCAGGCGGCGCGCATAGTCCAGGCCCGCTTCCGGATCGTGGATCGAGCAGGGGCCGACGACGACGAACAGGCGCTTGTCCTTGCGGTCGAGGATGTCGCGCAGGGCGGCGCGGCCGTTCATGACGGTGGCGGCGGCGCGCTCGGAGAGCGGCAGCTTGGCGTGCAGTTCGGTCGGGGTCGGAATGCGCCCGAACGAGGTAACGTTGGTATTTTCGATATCTGGTGTAATCAGCATGGTGCGGTCCGTTGGACAAGTGATCGACGAGTGTAGCGCCAAACATGCTTGTTTGCAGCAGGCAAGCCAAAAGCAGGGCAAGCGCCTGACGGTGTAAGCTGGCGGCATGGACACGAATACACACACCGAACCATTCCCCGCTGCCCGTTTCATCAAGGAGATCGGCCGCGGCGTCAAAGGCGCGCGCAGCATGACGCGCGAGGACGCCGCCGCCCTCTACGGCGCCATGCTCGATGGCCGCGTCTCCGACCTGGAACTGGGCGCGATCCTGCTCGCCATGCGCATCAAGGGCGAATCGGTCGACGAACTGGCCGGCTTCATGGATGCCGCGGAAAACGCGTTCGCGCCGCTGCCGGCGCCGCCGGGCGAATTCGCGCCGGTGCTGGTGCCCAGCTATAACGGCGCGCGCAAGCTCGCCAACCTGACCCCGCTGCTGGCGCTGCTGCTCGCGCGCGAAGGCGTGCCGACCCTGGTGCATGGCGTGCGCACCGATCCGGGCCGCGTCACCACGGCCGAGATCCTGGCCGAGCTGGGCCTGGCCGAAGCCGCCACCAGCGCCGCCGTGCACGATGCCTTCGCGGCAGGGCCGCCCGGCCTTCATGCCGATCGAAACGCTGGCGCCCAGCCTGGCCCACATGCTCTCCCTGCGCCGCATCCTCGGCGTGCGCAATTCGACCCACACCATCGTCAAGATCCTGCAGCCCTTCGAGGGCGCGGCCCTGCGCCTGGTGTCGTACACCCATCCGGAGTATCTGCAGGCGCTCGGCGAATACTTCATGACGGCCGCACCGCCCGGGCGCGGCGACGCCTTCCTGATGCGCGGCACGGAAGGGGAGACGGTCGCCAACCCGCACCGCGCCCAGCAGATCGACTGGTTCCATGGCGGGCAGCGCACGCTGCTGGTCGAGCGCGACGCGCCGGCCGACGTGCTGGCCGAGGTGCCGGAGGCGCGCGATGCCGCCGCCACCGCCGCCTGGATCGCGCGTGCGCTGCGCGGCGAGGTGCCGGTACCGCCCTCGATCACGGCGCAGGTCGCGGCATGCGTGCGCGCGGCGCGGGCGCTCAGGGCTTGATCTAGGGCAATGCGCGCCGGGTGATTTTCTTTCAGTATGGAAAAACGATACCGCAAAGCAATTTTATTGCAAGCCAAACGCCACGAACGCGTTCGGTTTCGTTTTTGATCCGGCTCGCATGGGCCGGTCCACTCCAATCTGAAGGAAGACCCGAATGAACAACACCATCACCCGCAACGTTGTCAGCCTCGCCGTGCTGGCCCTGGCAATCGCCGCTAGCGGCAGCGCCATCGCCGCCGACGCGACCGCCCAGGCAACCGGCACCGTCATTTCACCGATCGCGATCACGAAAAGCGCCGACCTGGTCTTCGGCAGCTTCGCTTCCGGCGCAACTGGCGGTACCGTCACCGTGTCCACGCTCGGCGTGCGCGGCAAGAGCGGCGATGTGGCCCTGTTCGGCACGCGGGCGCCGCGGCCAAGTTCGACGTGACCGGGGAGGGCGGCCTGACCTATTCGATCGTCCTCACGCCCACCGCGCTGACCCGGAGCGGCGGCACGGAAACGATGAGCTTCACCCCGCAGAGCGACAGCAGCACCGGGACCCTGGCCGGCACCGGCGCCGCCGGGGCCGAGAGTTTCTTCGTTGGCGGCGTGCTGACCGTTGCCGCAGCCCAGGCGCCCGGCACCTACGCGGGCTCGGTCACGGCAACGGTCGCCTACAACTAAGGAAGCGGGCAGCGGGGCAACCCGCTCCTGACCATGCCGGTACGCAGCGACCGCTTCATCCCGCACGCGAGCACCGCCGTCCAGGCGCTGCTCGCGTTTGCGCTCGTGCTCACTCCATGCGCTGCATCCGCGCAGCAGGTCGTGCTGAGCACGACCCGCAGCCTCGACTTCGGACGCTTCGTGGCCGGCAGCGGCGGCACGATCATCCTGAGCCCGTCCGGCTTGCGTTCGCGTACCGGCGGCGTGGTCCTGCTCAATTCCCCGAACGCCGGCCAGGCGGCTTTCAGCGCCAGCCGCTCCACGCTCGAGCCCGGCCACCTCCGCCACGGCCGTCATCATTTCCGTGCCGGCCAATGGCGCCACCCATCTCAGCAGCGGCGCCAACAGCATGGCCGTCGGCGATTTTGTCACGCCCGACGCGCTGCTGGCGGTCGGGAACGGCGGCGCGACGCTGGCGGTCGGCGCGACGCTGGTCGTGGCGCCGAATCAGCCGCCTGGCAATTATTCCGGCAGCTTTTCCATCATCGTCAACCACCAGTAACCCGTGCCGCCGCGCTCATTCAAAGGACATCGTCATGCCTTATCCCGCGTTTGCATCGAAGCTTCGCCGCACGTCTCGTGCTCGCCTGCCTGCTGCTGGCGCCCATCCTGCCCGCGCGCGCCGAGCTGATGCTGCACCCGACGCGCATCGTGTTCGACAAGAACACGCGCGCCACCCAGATCGAGCTGATCAACAACGGCAGCAAGCCGGCCAGCTATCGCATCTCGCTGGTCAACCGCCGCATGACCGAAGCCGGCCAGTTCGAGGCGGCCGAGACCGCGCAGGACGGAGAACGCTTCGCCGACGAGATGTTGCGCTATTCCCCGCGCCAGATCACCTTGCAGCCCGGCACCGCCCAGACCGTGCGCGTGATGCTGCGCAAACCGGCCGAACTGGCCGAGGGCGAGTACCGCTCGCACCTGCAGTTCGACAAGCTGCCCGAGTCGAGGGCAGCGCCAGCATCGAGAGCCAGGGCGCCGGCGCCACCCAGATCGGCGTCGTGTTGAACGCGCTGGTGGGGGCCTCGGTCCCGGTGATCGTGCGCCACGGCGCCCTTGATACCCGCGTCAAGCTGGCAGGGCTTGCACTGGGGACGATTGATGCCAGGCACGCCCAGCTCGCGCTGCAATTCGAGCGCGAAGGCAATGGCTCGGTGTACGGCGACGTCAGCGTCACTTTCACGCCAAACAATGGCAAGCCGCACAGCCTGGCCCGGGTCGGCGGCATTGCCGTGTACACGCCGAACCGCATCCGCAAAACCACGCTGCCGCTGCAGGTGCCGGACGGCCTGGCGCTGGCCGGCGGCACGCTCGACGTCAGCTACCGCGACCGGCCTGAGGCCGGCGGCAAGCTGCTGGCGCAGGCCAGCCTGAACCTGCCGTGAGTGCCGCGTCGGCAGCCTTGCGGTGGGCACCACGCATTCACACACATGGGAGCATGCCGCGCGGGCTGGTGCTCGCGGCGCTGGCGCTGCTGCCGGCATGCCAGAGCGCCGTCGCGGCGGCGCCCGCGCAGGTCGAGCGAAGCGAACATGGTCCTGCTGGAGGTTCGCCTTGACAACATGGTGTTGTCCGATGCGGTCACGGCCTACGAGTTCGGGCGCGATGTCTATCTGCCGCTGGGCGAACTGGCGCGCCTGCTGACCCTGGCCATCCGCGTCGAGCCCGGCGCAGGCCGCGCCAGCGGCTACATCCTTTCCGAGCAACGCAATTTCAGCCTGGACGTGCAGGCGCGGACAGTCGAGATCGCAGGCCGCCGCGAAGCGTTCGATCCCGCGCAGGCCAGGCTCGACGGCGACGAGATCTACGTCGCCAGCCGCCTGCTGGCGCGCTGGCTGCCGGTCGACCTCGACGTCGACCTGCCGAGCCTGGCGCTGAAGGTGCGCCCGCGCGAACAGTTGCCGCTGCAGGCGCGCCTGCAGCGGCGCGAGCGGGGCAAGCTGCCGGGGGCGCCCGGCGGCTATGTCGATCCCGGCTATCCGCGCCTGGCCACGCCCTACCGCCTGGCCGGCGTCCCCTTCATCGACCAGACGCTGGCCTTCGGGCTCGACCAGCGTGGCGGCGCGCGCAACACGGCCGCATCCTGGACCGCCTATGTCACCACCGATTTGCTGGGCATGGAAGCGGCCTTGTACGCCAGCCGCGACCTGCATGCCGCCCCGTCCCGGCCACGCCTGACGCTCGGGCGCCACGACCCGGACGCCGGCCTGCTCGGGCCGCTGGGGGCGAGCAGCGTGCTGCTCGGCAGTGTGCCGGTGCCGGGCGTGGCCAACATCGCGCACAGCAGCGCGACCGGCAACGGGATCGCGCTCAGCAACCGTCCACTCGACCAGCCGACCAGCTTCGACCGCCACACGCTGCAGGGCGACCTGGCGCCGGGCTGGGACGTCGAGCTGTACTACAACGAGGCGCTGGTGGGCGTGCGCCAGGCGGGGCCGGACGGCAAGTACAGCTTCGAGGACCAGCCGCTGGCCTATGGCCCGAACGAGTTCCGCCTGGTGTTCCACGGGCCGCTCGGGCAACTGCGCGTCGAGCGCCAGTCCTTCCTGCTGGAACAGTCGGCGCTGCGGCGCGGCGCCCTGTTCTACGACCTGGCCGCGCACCGCGACCGCGAGGGGCGCCAACGGGTGCTGGCCCAGTTCGAGTGGGGCCTGAGCAATACCTGAACGCCACCGCCGGCTGGCAGCGCCTGCCGCTGTTCGATGCCACGCGCAGCTACGCCAACCTTGGCCTGCGCAGCTACCTGAACAGCGTCATCCTGACCGCCGACGCGGTGCAGGCCGACGACGGCGGCAGGCTGGCGCAGCTGGGATTGAAGACGCGGGTGGCCGGCGTCGCGCTGTCGGCCAGCCGCGCGCGCCTCGACGGCTTCAGCAGCGAATTCTTCACCCCTGCCGGCGACCCGGTGCGCACCCGCGACGAGCTGCGTGCCGAAGGCCTGCTGCGCCTTGGCGGCGCCCACTTCTTTCCGCTGTCGCTGCAGCTCAGGCAAGACGTGCTGGCATCCGGCGCGGTGCAGCGCGACGTCCAGGCGCGCCTGTCGGCCTACAGCAACGGCACCGCGCTCAGCAATGCGCTGCGCTGGCAGTCGCTGGGCAGCGGGCGTGGACGTGGAGCGCGCCGACGGTTCGCTCCAGGTCAGCCGCAGGGTGGCCGGTATCGGCTTGACGGGCCAGTTGAACTACACTGCTGGCCCCCGCAGGCCCGGCTCGGCAGTGCGAGCGCCGCGGCCGACTGGGTGCTCGCCGATGGCTACCTGCTGAACCTGGGCCTGACCCGCCTGTTCCAGGAGCGCGAACTGCGCGCGTCCGGGTCGCTCAACAAGAGCCTGGGCAGTTTTGGCCTGGGCCTGAGCGGCTTCTATTCGAACCGCCGCGAGTACGGCATCGGTGTGCGCCTGTTCATGGCCATGGGGCTGGAGCCGCGCGGCGGGCGCCTGTTGCGGGAAGCGCAGCCGATGGCGAACATGGGCGCGGGATCCGATCCGCGTATTCCTCGACAAGAACCTCAACGGCGTCAAAGACGAGGGCGAGCAGGGGATCGCCGGCGCCGGCTTCACTGTCAACGGCGCCCACCATGGGGTGCGCACGGATGCGGCGGGGCTGGCCTGGCTGCCGCGCCTGCCTGCCAGCCGGCATACCGACATCGGACTCGACCTGGACACCCTGGAAGACCCGCAGTGGCAAGCGCAGGTGAAGGGCGTGCGCATCGTGCCGCGCCCCGGCAAGGTCAACCAGATCGACTTCGCCGTCAGCGTCACCGGCGAAGTCGACGGCACGACGTACTCTGGTCGAGAAAGGGCGCGCGCCGCCCGATCGGCGACCTGCAACTCGAGCTGGTCGATGCCGCGCACGAAGGTCGTCGCCACCATCGCCAGTGCCGCCGACGGCTACTACGTCATGACCGGCATCTTCCCTGGCAAATAGTCTTGCTGCGTCTCGCCCCTGGACCAGCTGCAGCGCCTCGGCCTGCAGGGATCCGGCGCGCCAGGCCATCACGATCGGCGCCGACGGCAGTGTCCTCAACGGCCGAGACCTCGACGTCCCGCCCGCTCGATGACGCATGAGCCTGTGGAACGTTTACAATGGCCGGTTTGAATCTGGCGGCAGCAGTCACTGAAAACTCATGGCAAAACAATTCGATGTAGCGGTAATCGGCGCAGGCGCGGCCGGAATGATGTGCGCGGCGATCGCCGGCGCACGCGGCAAGCGCGTGGTGCTGATCGACCACGCCGAGAAGCTGGCCGAGAAAATCCGCATCTCCGGCGGCGGACGCTGCAATTTCACCAACATCAACGCGGGACCGGCCAATTTTTTGTCGGAGAACCCGCACTTCTGTAAAAGCGCGCTGTCGCGCTACACGGCGCAGGACTTCCTGGCGCTGGTGAAAAAGCACCGCATCGGCTACCACGAAAAGCACCGCGGCCAGCTCTTCTGCAACGACTCGAGCGAGCAGATCATCGCCATGCTGAAAGCCGAATGCAGCGCCGCCGAAGTCAACTGGCGCATGCCGTGCAAGGTGAATGGCATCACGAAAGAGGAGGACGGCTACCTGATCGACACCGACCACGGCGACATCGAAGCCGAGAGCGTCGTGATCGCCACCGGCGGCCTGTCGATCCCGAAAATCGGCGCGACCGACCTCGGCTATCGCATCGCCACCCAGTTCGGCCTGCCGTTGATCGAAACGCGTCCCGGCCTGGTGCCGCTGACCTTCGACGGCCCGAGCTGGGAAGCGTTTGCCCCGCTGGCCGGCATCGCCCTCGAAGTCGAAGTGTCGACCGGCTCCGGCAAGGGAAAAAATGCCAAGCGCGGCCTGTTCCGCGAAGATTTGTTGTTCACCCACCGCGGCCTGTCCGGCCCGGCGATCCTGCAAATTTCCAGCTACTGGGAACCGGGCACGCCGATCGTGGTCAATTTGCTGCCCGAAATGGATGTGGCCGAAGAACTGATCGGCTCCAAAACGACGGTCAAGAAGCAGCTCGGCAACGTGCTGACGCAATGGCTGCCGACCCGCCTGGTCGACGGCCTGCTGCTGGCCAACGGCCTCGCTGCCGACGCCCGCCTGGCCGACATGCCCGACGCCAAGCTGCGCAAACTCGGCGATGCGATCAACCGCTGGGCCATCGTCCCGACCGGCTCCGAAGGCTACCGCAAGGCCGAGGTGACCCTGGGCGGCGTCGACACCCGCGCCTTGTCGCAGCAAACCATGATGGCCAAGGACGTGCCCGGCCTGTATTTCATCGGCGAGGCGGTCGACGTCACCGGCTGGCTCGGCGGTTATAATTTCCAGTGGGCCTGGGCCTCCGGATTCGTCGCCGGCCAGAGCGTCTGTAAGCCTGTATCAAATTCATCACACCGGCGTAATCTCTTCCACTGCTCCCCAAAAGCTGCTAGAATTTCGTTCTTCCCAAATCCAACGGTTTCATTTTTACATGACCACTATCCGCCTTAAAGAAAACGAGCCGTTCGAAGTCGCAATGCGTCGCTTCAAGCGCACCATCGAAAAAACTGGTCTGCTGACCGAACTGCGCGCACGCGAGTTCTACGAAAAGCCAACTGCAGAGCGTAAGCGCAAGCTTGCCGCTGCCGTGAAGCGCCACTACAAGCGCATCCGCAGCCAGCAACTGCCTAAGAAACTGTACTAAGACTGTCCAGCCGGGCTTGAACCGGTGACAGAGCAAAAGGCTCGTCCCGGCAGCCGCTAGGAAGTCCTGTGAACCCGCCCTGGTTGTTACCCCGGCGGGTTTTGTTGTTTGTAACCCATCAATAAGAGGATCGCCATGAGTCTGAAAGAACAAATCACCGCCGACATGAAAGCAGCGATGCGCGCCAAGGAAGCGGGCAAGCTGAACACGATCCGCCTGATCATTGCCGACATCAAGCGCAAGGAAGTCGACGAGCAGATCGAACTGGACGACGATGCAGACCGTGGCCATCGTCGAAAAGATGATCAAGCAGCGCAAGGACTCGATCAGCCAGTTCGAAGCCGGCAACCGCCAGGACCTGGCCGACATCGAAAAAGCCGAACTGGAAGTGCTGGTCACCTACATGCCGGCCGGCCTGTCGGACGAGGAAATCGCCGCTGAAGTCGACCGCCGCCGTGGCCGCCTCGGGCGCCGCCGGTCCGCAGGACATGGGCAAGGTGATGGCCATCGTGAAGCCGAAGCTGGCTGGCCGTGCCGACATGACCGTCGTCTCGACCCTGGTCAAGAAAGCGCTGTCCGGCGCGCTGATGCAACACAATGCCCGGCGCATGGTCTCGCCCGGGCTTGTTGTAAATCAATTTACGGCAGGCCCTGCGGTATAGTCTGACCTTAGACAAACACGGTATAAGCCTCCCAAGTGATTCCGCAATCCTTCATTACCGATTTGCTCAATCGCGTCGACATCGTCGACGTGGTTGGGCGCTACGTCCAGCTCAAAAAGGGCGGCGCCAATTACATGGGGCTGTGTCCTTTCCACAGCGAAAAGTCTCCCAGCTTCACCGTCAGCCCCACCAAACAGTTCTATCACTGCTTCGGTTGCGGCGCCCATGGCACCTCGATCGGTTTCCTGATCGAATACTCGGGCATGGGCTTCGTCGATGCCGTCAAGGACCTGGCCCAGAACGTGGGCATGGTCGTGCCCGAGGCCGACGACAAGATCCCGCCGCTCCAGCGCGCCGCCCAGCAGGCGCAATCGCAGTCGATGACGGAAGCGCTCAGCGCGGCCTGCGACTTCTACCGCGCCCAGCTGAAAACCGCGCCGAACGCCATCGCCTATTTAAAGAACCGCGGCCTGACCGGCGAAGTCGCCGCCCGCTTCGGCATGGGCTACGCCCCGTCCGGCTGGGACAACCTGCGCACCGTCTTCCCGGATTACGATGCGCTGGCGCTGGTCGAGTCCGGCCTCGTCATCGACAAGGTGGATGAGGACGGCAGCAACAAGAAGCGCTACGACCGTTTCCGCGAACGCATCATGTTCCCGATCCGCAACACCAAAGGCCAGGTGATCGGCTTCGGCGGCCGCGTGCTCGATAGCGGCGAACCGAAATACCTGAACTCGCCGGAAACCCCGCTGTTCCAGAAGGGCCTGGAACTGTACGGCCTGTTCGAGGCGCGCCAGGCCGTGCGCGACGCCGGCTATGTGCTGGTGACCGAAGGCTATATGGACGTCGTCGCGCTGGCCCAGCTCGGCTTCCCGCAAGCCGTCGCCACGCTCGGCACCGCCTGCACCAGTACCCACGTGCAAAAGCTGCTGCGCCAGACCGACAACGTCATCTTCAGTTTCGACGGCGACAAGGCCGGCCGCAAAGCCGCACGGCGCGCGCTGGAAGCTTGCCTGCCGCAAGTGTCCGACAACAAGACCATCCGCTTCCTGTTCCTGCCGCAAGACCACGATCCGGACAGCTTCGTGCGCGAATTCGGCGCCGATTCCTTTGCCCAGGAAATCAACGACGCGATGCCGCTGTCGCAATTCCTGCTGCGCGAAGTGACGCGGCGAGCACGACCTGTCGACGCCGGAAGGCCGCGCCGCGACCCAGTACGACGCCAAGCCGCTGCTGCAATCGATGACGCCATCCTCGCTGCGCCTGCAAATCGTGCGCGGCTTGGCCAGCCTCACGGAATCGTCGCCGGCCGAGATCGAATCGCTGTTCGAATTGTCCAAGCCGGTATCGGTCGCGAAAAAAGCGCCGCCGCGCCAGGGACGTCCGGAACCGGTCGGCCTCGAGCTGCAGATCGTGCGCCTGCTGGTCGCGCATCCGGCGCTGTCGCTCGACCTCGACGAGACGGCGCTGCAAGCCTTCGATTATTTTGGCGAGGACGCGGCGGACGCCTTGCGCTACCTCGTTGGCGTGGCGCAAGCCCTGGGCGAGTACGGCAACTTCGCGGCACTGTCCGAGCAGTTGAAAGAGGGCGGCAACGAGCTACGACCGCATCATCGCGGAAATCGCTTCCGAGCCCGAATCGGACCTCGACGCCAACCGCGTCTTCCTGGTCAGCGCTGTGCGCGAAATCAAGAAAGACGCGCTAAAAAAAGAGTTGAATCAGTTGTTTTCCAAGGGCCTGACCCCAGATCAGGTGAGTGCTCGCTATCGCGAAATCACAGCCCAGCTGCAGGTCCTGGAGCGTGAAGAGGCTGCTGCGGCGACCATCCGATGAGCCCGTGTCACAAAGTCAACAAGTGGCGGTTGTGCAACTTGGAAAAAGAGGGGTGCGTGCTATAATAAAACGCTAACTATTGCAACCTTTGAAACGACTTTCGTGTCGAAAGGGGCGTGGAGTTTCAGTTAGCGCAGCAGTGTTGTACGCTGTATGCAGCGTGATGTAAGGTAACAAAACTTTATCTTTAACCATCGTAAAGTTAGTCGTTGTGACATCGAAAGCGCCTGTGCCAACCAAGAAACCCGAACCCATCGTGGCTGCCAAAACCACCAGAGCGTCCGCCAAGGCGGACAATGCACAAGACAAGGCGGAAGTGCGTACCGACGTCCCGCCTGGCGTCAGCCAAACGACCGATGCCGCCACCCTGGCCGCCATCGATACGTCGGGCTACGTGTTGCCCTCCGTGAAAGTGCCGGGGCGCCGCGGTCGCAAGCCTAAAGAATTCACGCCCGAAAACGACGAAGTCGCCGCCCTGAACGCGGTCGAACGCGCCGAACTCAAAGCCGTCGACAAGGCCAAGGCCAAAGACCGCAAGGCCAAAGAAAAAGCCCTGCTGAAAGACGCGTTCGCCTCGGACACCGAAGCGAGCGAAGAAGAGATCGAGCTGCGCCGCCAAAAGCTCAAGGCGCTGATCAAGAACGGCAAGGAACGCGGTTTCCTCACCTACGCGGAAATCAACGACCACCTGCCCGACAACATCGTCGATCCGGAAGCGATCGAAGGCATCATCGGCACCTTCAACGACATGGGCATTGCCGTGTACGAACACGCGCCCGATGCCGAATCGCTGCTGCTGTCCGACAATGTCGCCACCGTCACCAGCGATGACGAAGCCGAAGCCGCCGCCGAGGCCGCGCTCTCGACCGTCGACTCCGACTTCGGCCGCACCACCGACCCCGTGCGCATGTACATGCGCGAAATGGGCTCGGTCGAGCTGCTGACCCGCGAAGGCGAAATCGAGATCGCCAAGCGCATCGAAGACGGCCTGCGCGACATGATCCAGGCCATCTCGGCCTGCCCGGTCACGATCGCCGAAATCATCTCCGCCTCCCAGCGCATCGACGCCGACGAAATCAAGATCGACGAAATCGTCGACGGCCTGGTCGAAGAAGAAGGCGCCGAACTCACCTCGCCATCGGCCGTCGTGCCGTCCGAGCGACGACGACGAGGACGACGAAGACGCCGAAGCCGAGGAAGAGGGCGAGGAAGAAGAAGCCGCCGCCACCCCAGGCGCCGCCGGCTTCTCCGCCGAGCAGCTCGAAGCGCTGAAAGCAGGCCGCACTGGCCAAGTTCAGCACCATCGAGCAGCAGTTCGACAAGATGCGCAAGGCCTACGAAAAGGACGGCTACAACTCGAAAGCCTACGTCAAGGCGCAGGAAGCCATTTCCGACGAGCTGCTGGGCATCCGCTTCACGGCCAAGGTGGTCGAAAAGCTGTGCGACACCCTGCGCGGCCAGGTCGACGAAGTGCGCCACATCGAAAAGCAGATCCTCGACGTGGCCGTGAACCGCTGCGGCATGCCGCGCGCCCACTTCATCAAGGTCTTCCCGGGCAACGAAACGAACCTGGAATGGGTCGACGGCGAAGTCAACGCCGGCCACGCCTACAGCGCCATCCTCGGGCCGCAACATCCCGACGATCAAGGAACTGCAGCAACGCCTGATCGACCTGCAAGCGCGCGTCGTGCTGCCGCTGCCGGACCTGCGCAACATCAACCGCCAGATGGCGGCCGGTGAAATGAAGGCCCGCAAGGCCAAGCGCGAAATGACCGAGGCCAACCTGCGCCTCGTGATCTCGATCGCCAAGAAGTACACGAATCGCGGCCTGCAATTCCTCGACCTGATCCAGGAAGGCAACATCGGCCTGATGAAGGCGGTGGACAAGTTCGAATACCGCCGCGGCTACAAATTCTCGACCTATGCGACGTGGTGGATCCGCCAGGCCATCACCCGCTCGATCGCCGACCAGGCGCGCACCATCCGTATTCCGGTGCACATGATCGAAACCATCAACAAGATGAACCGCATCTCGCGCCAGATCCTGCAAGAGACGGGCGCCGAGCCGGATCCGGCAACGCTCGCCATCAAGATGGAAATGCCGGAAGACAAAATCCGGAAGATCATGAAGATCGCGAAAGAGCCGATCTCGATGGAAACGCCGATCGGCGACGACGACGATTCGCACCTGGGCGACTTCATCGAGGACAACAAC
This sequence comes from uncultured beta proteobacterium, assembly GCA_963729765.1. Lineage (GTDB taxonomy): Bacteria > Pseudomonadota > Gammaproteobacteria > Burkholderiales > Burkholderiaceae_D > Telluria. The sequence goes on from CAVSPL010000005.1 coordinate 27,642, forward strand.
ACGCTGGCGCCGTCCGACGCGGCCCTGCACGCCTCGATGCGCGGCGTGGTCAAGGATGTGCTGGACTCGCTGACCCCACGCGAAGCGAAGGTGCTGCGCATGCGTTTCGGCATCGAGATGTCCACCGACCACACGCTGGAAGAGGTCGGCAAGCAGTTCGACGTCACCCGCGAGCGCATCCGCCAGATCGAAGCGAAGGCGCTGCGCAAGCTGCGGCATCCGTCGCGCTCGGACAAGCTGAAGAGCTTCCTGGAGGGCAGCAGCTGATTGTTGTAGCTGAGCCTTGACGTACCGCAGTAAAAGCAATATCCTCTCGCCACTCTGCTTCACGGTATCGTACCGTTGGGCAGGTGGCGAGAGTTTTTTGCCATTGTTCCGATTTCTGGGCCTCTAGCTCATGCTTGGTTAGAGCAGCGGACTCATAATCCGTTGGTGCCGTGTTCGACTCACGGGAGGCCTACCAATATTACTGATGCAAAATATAGGGGTTACGGCGTTCCGTAACCCCTTTTTGTTCGCCATAATTTTTTTCGCTCACTTTCTCTTTTCTTATCATCAAATCCGTACTTATCGCAGAAAGCCCTGCGCTGTAAGAATCGTTCGCGGCGATAGCGCCTGACAGCGCCGTAAGTCTGCCTCAGGCGCTGGCGTTAGCGTTCATAGACAGCGCTCGCCTCCGCCAGGTTGCGCTCACGCCTGCCATCCACGCCGTCGCAAGCCAGGTAACCATCGATTGCCAGGGCGGCACTCTCGGCCGTGGCCAGCGCATTGAAAATGCCTTGGGAGGCGATGTATCGAACGACAGCATCGCGTCGCCGATGGCGAAAAATCCCGGCGGCAGCCGCGCCAGCGCGTCCGGCAAGATGCGGCCGCCCCGGGCCGCGCGTGCGTGCACCGAAAAATCCAGCGTGGTCGGACTAATCATCCGCAAGAACGGATGACGCTGTGACTTGTAAGTATTTGCGCGGGATCGCTCAAGAAGCGTAACACCTCTTCGTCGCTATCGAGATGAAATGTAAGTATTTGATGTCCTTGCTGAACGGGTTCGTATACCACAAGGCGTTTCTTTCGATCTCATTCTCTTTTCGCTTGATCTTTGTCTTCTATGCTGAACGGCACGTAATCGTACAAGCATACAAGCTTTTCTTCTCTCCCTTACCATTCACTACGCGTCCTGGGCTTGCCACCATCACGCGCGCCGCTCGGCGTCCACCAGCCCTTTGTGTGATACTTCAGTCAGTGTCAGCGCACTCCCGCAGCGTCCGGAACACTGACTCCGCCAGGACTCGACGCATGAGACAGGTGCAGGCGCTGGACGTGTCGATCAGCGAGACACTGCGGCGAGCGCGCATGCGCGCATTCCGGCATCGAACGGCTGGGGCGCGATCGAGATGCCATCTCGCTCCCTGGGGATCGCGCACGCATCGCAACCAGGTGGCCTGGTCCAGCTCTCAGCTTGACACGGCCGCACTCGGTTGGCGTGTCCTTGCGCGAGGATATGATCGAGCATGGCGATGTTACTTCCAACAGCACACGGCGCCGGGCAGGGACTAACGATGCTGGCAGGGGCGTCCCTGCGGCCGATGCCCTTTCCAGCAGCATGACACGATGCTTGCCGCAGGCGCGTGCTAGCGCACAGCGGCGGGCCGGCGCTGACGAGCACTAACTACGTCCCACTGCGCGCATTCTCGCAGGCGGGGCGTGCAATCACGTAGGCTGCCTTGGCGTGCCGCGACGCGCTGGACCTGCGGATCTCGCGCTTCGGTGGCCTTGCGCTGCTCGTCGGAGAAGGGCTCGCCGCTCGGCTTCATGCCTGCATCGTGGGCGGGAAGTCCGGATCGCACGCAATACCCTCGCGTACCGCGACGATGCCTTGCCGGTCGAAATGACTGACCATCGTCTGCAACTGCTGCATGTATCTCTCGCCCAAGGTCCGTTCCCAGTCCTGCCGGTCGTTGAACGCGGCCAGCCGCTGCTCGTGCGGAGCGTCGTTCCATCACCCTGGTTTAGATGTCGGCGCTCAGTACCTGGTTCGGTACACGCGCCGGCCAGAAGGTCGGCAGATACGGATCGTACCGGGGTTGTAACCCAGCGACAGCTTGCGGTGTCCGCCTGCCACGGCACCGCCATCCAGCGCGTGACGCAGCCGGGGCAACTGCCAGAGAGCGGACCGTCGCACGGACAGCGCAACCGCCGGCGTGAGGACTTTGCCGTAATCGGGCTCGGGAGCTTCTACGGTGCAGGAGCCGGAACGGCGACGCGTACATGGAGCGCAGACGCATCGGCCAGGTTGCCTCGCAGCCGGGATGGAAGGCATCGCCCAGGCAGGCCTCGAGCGCGGCGCGATCGAGCGTCGCCGGCTTCTTCATGCGATGGGCAGATCCTCGATCTGCTGACGGGACCGCGGCGTACGCGTGATCGTAATCGGCTTCAATACGATCGTCGGCTCAGCGCTCGAGCATCGCTATTTGCGTCGGCGTCAGGGGCTGCTCATCGCGCGGGATCGATGGCATGGTACATCCATGGTATCGCCATACAGCCAGGGCCACGGCCGCATCGAAGTTCCGTTATTCGGATTGCGTAAGGCGTTGCGACGTCTGCGCATTTGTGCATACGTCTTGCTGTTTGGGGATTTCTCTACGGCTGAGATCAGGCGCCAGGAAATGCTGCGGCATGCTATACCGAACGCTGCGTAAAACCGGCGTTCATCCACTGCAGATCGCACATCGCCTCGATGATCGGCAGCACATCGTACGTAAACGAGGGCCGTTCGGCACGTAAGCAGGCCGGACCGAATGGCGACGTCCGTCATCGGGCGTACATGGTACGCACGGCTTTCCGCCGTGGTCCGTAGTTTGGCGGCGCCACCACCACCCAGGCCGGGCGACCTGCAGTTCGCGTCCGCCGATCCGCACGCGCGCGTTCACCGGCACGATCGCCGGCGTCGCAGCACCAGCCGTTGTTGTTGGCGAAGGTGACTGGAGCGCTGCTATCGAACGCCGCCGACTTGGCTATCACCCGCTGAAGACCCACAATCGGCCGTTAGGATGCAGTACGCAGTGTCGCCAACCGTACTGGTATGCCGATGAAGGTCCGCCGTCGAAAGCGTAAGCGTTGCTCGATGCCTCCGCTTTGTCAATGCTGCGCGTTCGATCTGTATCGAAAGGATGCAGCGTTCGGTATCGCCACATACGCATTGCGGCGTATGGAAGGCGTTCTGTCGCGCCTCCGCAATATCCAGCGCAAGCTCGAATTTGTACCAAGCGTACTTGATGTTAGCCATTTCCGCTTTCCATTCGATCTCGACGCTCTCCTGCATGGTCATTTCGCACACCGCCTTGCCTTGCCTGTCGTATCTATAGATGCGTAACTCGTCACTCTTGCGCTCGCAGCGTCCGCGCCGTCATACCAAAGCTTGCCGTGTCGCGTTAGCGTTTCGATCACCTGCGAGCCGATAGAACTCCTCCAAGAGTATCTCATTTACCGACCAGCGCGATACCAATCGACGATTGTATTTTCGCGTACACGACCTTCTCGAACATTTCGCTTGCGTTGCTCATGACATCTCTTTCGTGTTATTGTGCCGAGCAATGCAAGCGATGTGTATCTCTAATACGCGCGTCGTCGAATGAAAATCGTTTATCCTTTACTAGTAACTAAATATTACGACTTTTGGAGCGTATAAAGTGTGTCAATCTATTTATTTGTACAACGTTGCGAAAAATTTACTCCGTGACACGGCGTATTAATGCGTTATTCAGTTTATGAAATCTGCACACAAATGGAAGGTAGGAACGAGATGAAAATCTATGATTTCCCATCGTTCTAATTACTGGCACAATGGCATTCCCATCTGCAAGTCGTAGAGCGCTTGAGTACCATGGAAATCAATTCGCGCACCGGCGAGTTCGTGCTTGCGGCGACGGAAAACGCGTTCCTGAAGCATAAGCAGGAGCAAACCCAGTCCTTGCTGGCCTTCACGCTGACCTTCTGCACGCTCTTTTACGTCGGCTTTTTCGCCACCGACGTCGCCGCGCTCGGCTGGGGGACGGACACGCAAAACCCTGCTGGCCGCACGCCTCCTGGTCGGGGTCACGGCCGGCACCTGCGCCTGGCTGGCCTGGCGCCGCGCCTTGTCGGTGCGCTGCACGCGGATCGCGGCCTCCGATCGCGGAAGCCACGGCGCTGGCCTGCTTCATGCTGATCTCGGTGCTGCGCCCCACCGAATTTCACTGGCATGCCATGTCGCTGGCGATCATGCTGGTGGTGGTCTACCTGTACATCCCGAACCGGCTGCGCTATGCATCGATCCTGGCGGTCGCGGCAACGCTTGCCTTCGTCGTGCTGGCAGGGAAGTACAGCCGGATGTCCGCCGCCGATAAATTGACGATGGGGATGTTGCTGCTGCTGGTGAACACCTTCGGCTTCCTGGCCGCGCGCCGTTTCAACTAGGTGTCGCGCGAGGAATTCCGTTCCTGGTCGGTGCTCAAGCATGCGGCCGAGCGCGACCACCTGACGGGCTGCTTCAACCGCCGCTACCTGCACGAGCAGTTGATGGGCGCCGTGCCGGAGGCGAGCAGCTTGACGCGTCGTCCTGTGCGACATCGATCACTTCAAGCGCATCAACGATACCCACGGCCATGGCGACGGCGACCTGGTCTTGCGCGGTTTCGCCCGCATCCTGGAGGCCGCCACGCGCGACGGTATCGACAGCGTGGTGCGCTATGGCGGCGAGGAATTCCTGATTGTCGTGCCGGGAACGGATCTCGCAGGCGGCATCGCCCTGGCCGAACGCCTGCGCGTCACGCTGGCTGCGGCCGAGGTCGTGTCGCAGGACGGGGTCACGCGCTTGCGGGCGACGGCGAGTTTCGGCGTCGCCACGGTCGACCTCGCACAGCTGCGCCTGGACGCGCCGCTGCGCCACCTGATTTCGGCGGCCGACGAGCTGATGTACCGCGCCAAGCGCAATGGCCGTAACCGTACCGAGTCGCTGCAGCTCGCGGGCGCGGAACGCAGGTCAGGGCGTGCCGTTCGTTAAGGGGACCTGGGTCAGCACGCCCTGGCGGTCGAGGCTGTAGCGCTGCAGGTCGCTCGCCAGGAACAAATTCCCGGTATAGGCGGCGCGCGCCTCGGCTTCGAGCGCGGCCATCGACAGGCCGTTGCTGCCCTGCTGGTAGCGCGGGCTGAAGTGGGTCAGGATCAGGTTCGGAATGCCCGCTTCCTGCGCGAAGGCGGCGGTGGCGCGCGCCGAGCTGTGCTGCGGGCCGGGGCCGACTTTCTGCAGCACCTCTTCGGTATAGGTCGCTTCGTGCACCAGCAGCTGGGCGTCGCGGCCTGCTCGGCCAGCAGGGACGGGGTGTCGTTGTCGCCGGCGACGATGATCTTGCGTTGCCTGCGCCCCGGCAGGATGTAGTCGGCGCTGCGCGCCACGCGGCAGTCGGGCAGGTCGATGTCTTCGCCGCGCTGGAGCTGGCCCCAGCCGGGGCCGGAGGCGATGCCGTCGCGCTCGAGCTTGGCGGTATCGAGGCGGCGTTCGATGCTTTTCTCGGTGAATGCGTAGGCGAAGGAGGGCACGCGGTGCGACAGTTCCGCCGCTTCGATGCGGAAGTCGGGCAGCGCGGCGTTTGTCCAGCCGGGTTCGACGGCGGCGAACTCGAGGGAGTAGGGCAGGCGCAGTTCGGTGCGTCTCCATCACGCCGCGCACGAAACGCTCGACCGCGGGCGGCCCGGCAATGAGCAAGGGTTCCGTGCGGTTGAGCAGGCCGGCGCTGGCCAGCAAGCCCGGCAGGCCGTAGCAATGGTCGCCGTGGATGTGGGTGATGAAGATCGCCCGCAAGCTCATCGGAGAATAATTGGTGCGCAGGATGCGGTGCTGCGTGCCTTCGCCGCAGTCGACCAGGTACCAGTGTTTCGACCCGCCGCCCGCAGCGCCAGGCCCGACACATTGCGTGTGCGGCTAGGCGTGCCGGACGAGGTGCCAAGGAATTGCAGTTCCATCGTGATGTGCCCCTGTTTTTGTCGATTATGCGGGAAGCGTGCCGAAGGCGGCGGACAATTGCCGAGTGTGGAAGACGCACGCTCGCCATGAAATAAAATTTCAGCAACTTGCCTCGGCAGAAATAATATTTCATCAATGTTACTGTAGGACGATGCCTACAAACAACAGGTGAATTGTGTAATTGCTTGTAGCGCATATGTACTCGATCTGTAAGAATTTGACGCGTTGATTTTTCGATCAATTCTCGACTTAGCCGGCGCCTGCGATGCCGGGTCTTCCGGCACGATGTCCTTCCGACTATCTCTCCTATGCGCCCGTGGCGCGCATGCCGGCGCCTATTTCCGGCCCAGCGTGCTGCGCCGCCTTGCGGTGTTCCTGGTCGCTCGTGCTGCCCGCGTTGGTGTTCGGTTGTGCATACGTGCATGCATCGGAACCTGTCGCGCGCGCAGGAAAGCAATCGCAACGTCAAGAACCTGGCCCATGCGTTTGCCGAGGAAGTGCGCTCGAGCATCGTCACGATCGATCTGTCGCTGAGCCAATTGCGCCTGAGCTGGCTGCGCAATCCGGAACCAATTCGACGCCATCGTCACCGAACTCAACACCCATCTGCAGGGCCAATGCTGCGCAATTCGATCACCACCTGGTCGCGTCACCGAGAATCTTCACAAACGTGCATGGTGCCCAGCTATCAGATACAAGTTTAGCGTGACCGACAGACAAACGTTTACGCCGCATGGACAGGTCGAAGTATCCGAACGGTGCCGACTCGCGCCGAACATGAAGCGCGTCGGGCGACCTGGCGGTCGGCGCGCCCACGCTGTTCATCGGCAAGCCGCAAGGCGCCGAGGCGCTGGCACGCTGTTGAGCGCCATAGCCGGCTCGGGTCGCGCGCGTGATCGCACTAGATGAAGGATTCGCGCGACCGCCTGATCGGCGCCGTCAGGCTGGCCGGCGCATCGAGCGCACGGCTATTTCTCGCGCGGCTTACGCGCACCAACGGACCATCGGCGCCGCGATGCCTCGATACGCGCTGGGTGCGCACCGACGGCATCGTGATCGCGCATGCCCCGAACCTCAGGCCGTGCGCGACAGCGGCATAGCTGGTTGACGCGCTGCGGTTTTCCGTACGAGCAGCCGGGCAGCGGCGGGCGGGCGGCAGCTTCCAGCGCGTCAGCCGTCCTCGACGGCATCGAACCGCTATTACGGCTGGCGCCCGCTGGCGGAATATGGGCCTGGTGTGACCGTCGGCCAGTCGGTGCTCGACGCCAACGCGCGCTATGCGCAGCAAAGGCAATTGCTGATCACATAGGCTGGCGCTTCGCTGCTGCTGGCGCTGTGGGGCTGGGCCGCGCTGGCCGCCTCCGACCACCCCGGCGCGGCGTGGCCTCGCTGGCCGCCGCCGAAGCGCGCTGGAAGCTGGCGCTGAACGCGACCGGCGAAGGCGTCTGGGATTACAGTTTCGACGACGCAGGCTGGTCACGCTGTCGCCGAGCGCCCAGGGCATCGTCGATGCCGACGGCACGTTGCTGCCCTTCGACCGCAAGGCCTTTACCGCGATGGCGCATCCGGAAGATACCGCCGCCGTGTTCCATGCGCTCGACGCCCACCTGGAGGGCGTGACGCCCGACTACACGGCGCAATACCGCACGCGCCTGGGCAACGGCAACTGGCGCTGGATCCTGGCGCGCGGCCAGGTGGCCGAACGCGACAGCGCGGGGCGGCCGCTTGCGCATCGTCGGCACCGTCGCCGACATCGATCGCGCGCAAGACTGCAGGAAGAACATATCCGCCACCTGGCGCACCACGACATGCTGACCGGCCTGCCGAACCGCCTGCTGTTCGGCGACCGCCTGCGCCAGGCGTTGCTGGCCGCCCAGCGCGAAGACAACAAGCTGGCCCTGATCTTCTTCGACCTCGACAAATTCAAGCCCGTCAACGACAGCTACGGCCATGCCGTCGGCGACATCTTGCTGCAGCAAATCGCCACCCGCCTGCGCGCCACCCTGCGCGCCTCGGACACGCTGGCCCGCCTCGGCGGCGACGAATTCGTCGGTGCTGCTGCCGCGGGTGGCGGAGCTGGCGACGCGAGAAAAGTCGCCGAGGATATCTTGCGCGAACTGAGCCGGCCTTTCATGACCGAAGGTTTTAACTTGAGCATCTCGGCCAGCCTGGGCGTGGCCGTGTATCCCGACTGCGCGCGCCGATGCCGACGGCCTGCTGCGCTGCGCCGACGCCGCCATGTACGAGGCCAAGCTGCATGGCCGCGGCTGCGTGGCCGACCTGGTGCGGCGTCCGGCGCGACGCGGCCTGAGGGGACGGCCGGCACGCAGCGGCGCCCTATGCGTGGCGCCGCTATCGTCGGCCCGGATGTCGCCCGCGGCAAATAAATGCTGATCGTCGTCCCTTGCCCGATCACGCTGTCGATCCGGATATGCCCGCCGCTCTGGCGCACGAAGCCGTGCGCCATCGACAGGCCCAGCCCCGTTCCCTTGCCCTCGGGCTTGGTCGTGAAGAAGGGCTCGAAGGCGCGCTCGATGACCTCTGGCGGCATGCCTTCGCCCGTGTCGGACACCGCGATCAGCACATACTCGCCAGGCAGGAGTTCGGGGTCGAGCGCGGCGGCGGCGCTGTCGACGTGTGGTTTTCCAGCGCGATCGTGACCTGGCCCGCGCCGTCCATGGCGTCGCGCGCATTGATGACCAGGTTGAGCAGCACGTTTTCCAGCTGGTTCGGATCGACCAGGGTGGTCCACAGGTCGCCGGCGGGCGCCAGCGCGATCGCGACGGCGTCGCCGGCGGCGCGCTGCAGCAGGCTGTCCATGCGTTCGATCAGCTGGCCGACGTTGACCAGGCTCGGGTGCAGCGGCTGGCGCCGCGCAAAGGCGAGCAGTTGCGATGACAGTTTCGAGCCGCGCTCGACCGCGTCGAGGATGCTGCGCAGGCGCTTTTCGCTGTTGTTGCCGGACGGAGCAGCAGCTGCACGTTGGCGCTGATGATGTGCAGGATGTTGTTGAAGTCGTGCGACACGCCGCCGGTGAGCTTGCCGACCGCTTCCAGCTTTTGCGAGCGCGCCAGCGCGCTGCGCGCTTCGTCCAGGCGCTGCTGGCGCTGGCGCTCGCGCGCTTCCGCTTCGCGTCGTGGCGTAATGTCGCGCAAGAAAGCGCTGGCGCCGAAGCCGGCCTCGACGGGGAGGGCGGCGGCGACGATCTCGACCGGCACCAGGCTGCCCGTCGCGGTGGCGCGCCATGACCTCGGCCGGCTCGCCCGTCACGAGGGCGCCGCCGTCGCGCGCGAACTGCGCAAAGCCGTGTGCGCCGGCCACGCGCTGCTCGGGCGGCACCAGCAGTTCGCCGACATCGCGCCCCAGGGCTTGCTCGCGCGTCCAGCCGAACTGCTGCACGGCGCGCGGATTCCAGTCGGTAATGCGCCCTTGCACATCGATGCGCGATGAAGGCGTCGTAGGTGTTTTGCAGGATCAGGTCCATGCGCACCCGTTCGGCTTCGTTGCGCTCGTAGGACTGGCGCAACTCCAGCGTCATCGCGCGCGCCAGTTGCAGGGCGCGGCGCCGTTCGGTCGCCAGCAGCCAGACCACGACGCTCAGCAGGAAGCCGAGGCCGATGCCGGTCAGCGCGATCACTTGCGGGCGGCGCGTGTCGAGCCGCGCTTCGAAGGCGGGCGACGAGGCGATGTCGATCAGCCAGGGGCGGCCGGAAATGGTCGCCGGCAGCGTGCGGCGCAGCAGCGGCTGGCGCCAGGCGGCCGCGTCCGGCGAGCTGAACAGCAGGGCGTCCGCGGCAGGGCGCAGGCCGTCATAGACCGACACCTGCAAGTCGTCGGCATGGGCGCCGCCGACGCCGCGCATCAGGTCGGTCATCCGGAACGGCGCATACACCCAGCCGACGAGGGCGGCGCGGCGCTGCTCGACGCTGGCGATCGGCGCGCCGCGGCGGTACACCGGCAGGTACATCAGGAAGCCGGGCTGGCGTTGCCGCGTCCTTCCTGCACCAGCACCACCTTGCCCGACAGGGCGGCGGCGCCCGTGTCGCGCGCCGCTTCCATCGCGGCGCGGCGCACCGGTTCGCTGTACATGTCGAAGCCGAAGGCGCGCAGGTTGCGTCCCGTCGAACGGTTCGATATGGGTGATCGAGGTGGCGAAATCGCCCGCGGGCTGGGGGTGGACTTCGTAGCTGCGGAAACCTTGCGCATGCAGCGCCGCTTCATGGGCCGCCAGCTGACCGGCGCGGGATGATGCTGGCGATGCCCAGCGCCTCGAATGCCGGGAAAGTGCTCCTGCAAATTCTGGGTCTGGAAATACTCGGCGAAGTCGCGCGCGCGGGATGTCGACGCTGCCGCGCAGGAAGCCGCGGGCGCCGCGCAGCACCTGCTCGTAGACCGCCATCCGGCGCACCGTCGTGTTCACCAGGTCGCGCGTGCGGTAGTCGAATTGAGAGGCGAGATCGGCGCTGGCGTCGCGCCGCGCGCTGTTCCAGGCGCCCCAGGTGACGAGCAGCGACAACAGGAAAACCAGGCCCGCGAGGATCAGGGGTCCCCATCCCCGGCGGGCAGCCGCGCCGGGGATGGGGGTGATCTGGTCGGGTTCCGGACGCGGCATGTAGTCGTGGGCGGTCTGCGGCCGCGGGGCGGCTCAATGATTGGGTCTCGGACGAGGGAGTCAAGGATACGCGGCAAACCGGCCCGCGGGCGCACGGATGCGCTCCTGCGCGGCGGCTTGGCCGGCGGTTTTGTTTGCGTAATACAATATATGCAGTGCTACAATCGGCCGCCGCATCCGCCCAACTTTCCATGACTTCCCTGCCTCCGATCCTGCGCCGCTACTTCCCTGCCGAGCGCGCTCATCGGCATGCTCCTGCTGGCGCTGCTGTTGGGCGCGCTGGCGCCGCTGCGCAATCCCAGCCACGAACGCAGTTTTACCTTTCCGGCGCCTGCTTCGAAGCAAGCGGCGGCGCGCGCCCCGGCCTTGCCGCGCGAGATACGCCTGACCCTCGGCGTGCAGGATGTCCTGCTGCTGCGCAACCTCGACCGCCGCCCGCACGTGGTCGGGCCGCTGCAATTGCGCCCCGGCCAGGAAGTGCGCCTGCCCTTCGAATTCGAGGGGGCGTATGCCTATGCCTGCCCGGAGGTGGCGGGCGGGACGCTGACGGTGCGCGTGGTGCGCCTGCCCGATCCCGGCCTGGAGCCGCTTGCGCTGGCGCCTCGCCGGCCTCGTCAATGGCTTGCGCAGCTTGCCGCTGGAGGCGCCGCAGGACTAGGTTCCGGCCCTGCATGGGCGGCGGGCAATCGTGCTGCGGTCTGGCTGGCGATTCTGTCATGATGGGGCATGGCCACGATTTCCCTTCCATTGTTCCCATTGAGCACGGTGCTGTTCCCGGATGGGGTCTTGCCGCTGCAGGTGTTCGAGGCGCGCTATCTCGACATGGTCAGCCGTTGCCTGACCGAGGACACGCCCTTCGGCGTCGTATTGCTGACCCAGGGACATGAAGTGCGTGCCCGCGGCGGCCAGCCCGAGCGCTTCGTCGAAGGCGGCACCCTCGCCACCGTCTGCGACACCACGGCCACCACGCCCGGCCTGTTGCAGGTCGTGTGCCGGGGCGGCGCACGCTTCGACGTCAAATCTTCGCAACAACGACTGAACGGTTTGTGGGTGGCCGAGGTCGAACTGCTCGAAGGCGACCACGCCGTGCGCATTCCTGGCGAACTGCAGGGCGCGGCCGACGCGCTCGACCGGGTGCTTGCATCGCTGCACGACGTGCCGCAGGAACGCTGGCCGGTGCAGCCGCCATTCCGGCTCGACGATTGCGGCTGGGTCGCCAATCGCTGGTGCGAGCTGCTGCCCTTGCCGAATCACCAGAAGCAGAACATGCTCATGCTCGACAACCCGGTCATCCGGCTCGAGTTGCTGCACGATGTGCTGGACGAACATGGCTTGATCACTTCCTAGCTACTGCCATGAAATTTTCAGACGAACTCTTGATTGCATTCGTCAACGGCGAGTTGGCCGAGCCGGCACGCGCGGCCGTCGAACGCGCGCTGCGCGCCGATCCGGCGATCGCCGCGCGCGTGGCCCAGCTGCGCGCCCGGCGTTCGCGCGTGGCTACGGCATCGTCGCGGGCGGGCGCGACAGCGGTAGCCACGCGCACGCGCATGGCACGCCGGGCGGCGCCAAAGTCGTGCAGCTCGACATGGTGCGCGCGGCGCGCAACGGTTCCGCTGCCGCCGGCGCCGGACGACAAGCCGCGTCTGGATGCTGCGCCACTGGAGCGCGGTGGCCGCGGCGCTGGTGGCAGGCGCCCTGGCGGGCGGCTTCGGCTGGCACCTGTGGCAGGGAGAAGCGGAGCTGGCATCGCTGAGCGGGGCCGAGGGCGCGCTGGTCGCGCAAGGCCGTCTCGCCTCGGCGCTGAGCTGCGCAACTGGCCAGTCCCGGACCCTCGGGACGGGTACGCATCGGCATCAGTTTCCTGGCCAAGGACGGCAGCTATTGCCGCAGTTTCGTCATGGACACGACGGCCGGCCTGGCCTGCCGCGACGGCGGGCGCTGGAAAGTGCCGGTGCTGGCCCAGGGCGCGGCCGGCGCGGCCTGGATGGATGGCAGCGGCTTGCCGCCGGCCGTGCTCGACGCCATCGACGAGCGGCATTGCCGGCGCGCCGCTGGGCGCCGCCGCCGAACGCGCCGCCCAGGCGCGCGGCTGGAAGCGCGAAGGCTGATCACTCCGTTTCCGCATATAACATTCGATTCCGGTATCTTGCCGCAGTCTTCTGCTGCAGCCCTCACGTAGCGCTGCTTGAACTACAGCCCGGCCGGGTTTGCGCACGATTCCATATACACTGTCGTGGATTTGAGGTAACCTTGAGGGCGATATATTGTGTCTCTACGTCTGCGCTCCGGTTTTGCTGGCGCAACGTGCCCATCGCGCCGGCCACTGGCCGTGCCCCAGCCGGCGGCCCGCCCGCCCCTCCAGGAGTTGTCAGTGCCGGCCACGCCTGCTGGGCCCGCGCGGCAATGCCACGTAGAGCAAGTTGAATTTCAAGGAGCTGTCGATCCATCCCTCGCACACCGTGCGGCAGGCCGATCGCCCTCCTTAATGCGGAAAGAATAATGTCTGAAACGATCGAACAACGAAGTCGCGGTAGTCGAGCCGAGCGTGACCTTTGCCGATTTCGGCCTGGCGCCGGAAATCCTGCGCGCGCTGACCGACCAGGGCTACGTCCACCCGACCCCGATCCAGGCCCAGGCGATCCCGATCGTGCTGCAGGGCCGCGACGTCATGGGCGCCGCGCAAACCGGTACCGGCAAGACCGCCGGCTTCTCGCTGCCGATCATCCAGATGCTGCTGGCCCACGCCAGCAGCAGCATGTCGCCGGCGCGCCACCCGGTGCGCGCACTGATCCTGACGCCGACGCGCGAGCTGGCCGTGCAGGTGGCCGAGAACGTCAAGGCCTATTCGCGCCACACCCCGCTGCGCTCGACCGTCGTGTTCGGCGGCATGGACATGAAGGGCCAGACCGTCCTCCTGAAAAGCGGCGTCGAAATCGTCATCGCCACCCCGGGCCGCCTGCTCGACCATATCGAACAGAAGAACGTCAGCCTGAACCAGGTGCAGATGCTGGTCATGGACGAAGCGGACCGCATGCTCGACATGGGCTTCCTGCCCGACCTGCAGCGCATCATCAACCTGCTGCCGAAGAAGCGCCAGAACCTGATGTTCTCGGCCACCTTCTCGCCGGAAATCAAGAAGCTGGCCAACAGCTTCCTCGACCAGCCGGTGCTGATCGAAACGGCGCGCAGCAATGCCACCGCCGAAAAGGTCACGCAGATCGTCTACAAGGTCGAGGAAGAGCAGAAGCGCGACGTCGTCGAATTCCTGATCCGCCAGCGCGAACTCAAGCAGGTCATCGTCTTCTCGAACACCAAGATCGGCGCCTCGCGCCTGTCGCGCCACCTCGAGCAGACCGGCATCAAGGCCTCGGCGATCCACGGCGACAAGACCCAGCAGGAACGCATGGCCGCCCTCGAGGCGTTCAAGCAGGGCGAGATCGAAGTGCTGGTGGCGACCGACGTCGCCGCGCGCGGCCTCGACATCTCCGACCTGCCGTGCGTGATCAATTTCGATTTGCCCTACAACGCCGAGGATTACGTGCACCGCATCGGCCGTACCGGCCGCGCCGGCGCCTCGGGCGACGCGCTGTCGGTCTACACCGAGAAGGACGAGCGCCTGCTGGTCGACATCGAAAAGCTGATCAAGCAGACGATCACGCGCGGCGAGCTGACCGGTTTCGCGGTGCGTCCGCGCGGCCGCGATGCACGAACGCGGCGAGCGTCCGCAACGCAGCGAGCGGCCCGAGCGCGGCGGCGAGCGCACCGAGCGTCCGCCACGCCGCAGCGAGTCCGACGTGCGCACCGACCGTCCTGCGCGCAGCTACGGCGCCGGCCCGCTGCCGCGCCGCGAGAAGGTCGATCCGTGGTTCCTGAAGCCCTACGAGCCGACCAACGTACCGCGTCCGGACAGCAACCAGAACCTGACCGGCGCGCCGGCCAAGCCGAAGCAGAAGATCGCCGCCTTGCTGGGTGGCTTGCCGAAGCCGCAGCCGCAATAAGCGCCTTCGCTCATAAAAAAACCTGCGCGCCGCAAGGCCCGCAGGTTTTTTTACGCGGATGATCCCGGCAAAATCGCGCGTACCCGCGCCAATAAATCCTCTTGCCGGTACGGCTTGCTCAAAATATCGGGCTGCGGCCCGCGCGTGGCCGGCAACTCGTCCATGTAGCCGGTGGTGACCAGGATCGGCGTGCCGGGCAGGCGCGCGCGTACCTGGTCGGCCAGTTGCAGGCCGTTCATCCCGCCCGGCATCATTACATCGGTAAATACCAGGTCGACCGCATCGCCATGCTCGAGCAGATCGAGCGCCTGTTCGCCGCTCGGCGCCGAGACGACGGCGTAGCCCGCCGATGCGAGCATCGTTTCCGCCAGTTCGCGCACGTCCTCGTTGTCTTCGACCACGAGGATGCGCGCCTTCGCGCTAGCGGCCGCCTGCGACGCGGCCGCGTCCTCGTGCACGGCGTCGGCCGGAAACACCATGCGCACCGTCGTTCCCCGGCCCGGTGTGCTCTCGATCTCGAGGCGCCCGAGCGACTGCTGCACGAAGCCGTGCACCATCGCCAGGCCGAGGCCGGTGCCCGGCCCCTTGGTCGTGAAGAAGGGTTCGGTGGCGCGCTGGAGCACTTCCGGCGCCATGCCTTCGCCTTCGTCAACGATGCAGACGGCGACTTCGGCGGCGCCGTCGCTCCTGGCCGGCAGCAAGGTAGTGCTGATGTGCACCTGGCCGCCCTGCGGCATGGCGTCGCGCGCATTGATCAGCACGTTCAGCAGGGCCATCTCGAAATGCGTGGGATCGAGCTTGCAGGCGGGCAGGCCGGGTTTCAGGTCGAACTGCAGCGCGACCCGGTCGCCCAGGGTGCGCACCAGCATCTCGGAGAATTCGACCAGCAGGGCATTCAGGTTGACGCGCTTCGGGTCGAGCCGCTGCTTGCGCGCGAAGGTCAGCAGTTGCTGGGTCAGCTTGCCGGCCTTCATGGCGGCGCGCTGGGCGCGGCGGATCGGTTCGCCCGCTGCGCCCGACGGTCCGAGCGCGAGCAGGGCCAGTTCCAGGTTGCCGTTGATGACCTGCAGCAGGTTATTGAAATCGTGCGCCATGCCGGCCGTGAGCTGGCCGATCGCTTCCATCTTTTGCGCCTGCAGCGAGGATTGCTCGCTGGCGCGGCGCTCGCTGATGTCCATCTGCGAGGCAAAGAAATACAGCAATTCTCCCTGCTGGTCGAAGATCGGGCCGATGTACAGCGCATTCCAGAACGGCGTGCCGTCGGCCCGGTAATTCAGGATGTCGAGCGCAATGGCGCGCCGTTCGGCGAGGGCCGCGCGCAGTTCGGCGACGGTGTCGGGATTCGGTGTCCTTGCCCTGCAGCAGGCGGCAATTGCGCCCGATCAGGTCTTTCTCTTCATACAGGGTCAGGTCGAGGAAGGCGCGGTTGACGAACACGATCGGGTCGTCCGGCTGGCGCGGATCGGTCACGACCATCGGCATGCGCGTCATTTCGACGGCGGCGAAGAAGACATTGCCGCGGTCCTGCAAGCCGGACTCCTCGATATAGCCGGCCTGCCAGTGCTTCATGCCCACGCTGCTGCCGAGCGGATTGATCGGGTTGCCTTCGAGCTCGCCTTCGGCAGGCACGCCGGCGCTTTGCCCGTCGCCTTGGAGGTCGAGGGGCTTGCCTGCGTTTTGTTCGGGGGTCGAGCCGGTTGCCATTGGGTCCTTTTCGCAGGGTCGCTATGCGCTGGTATGTGTCAGGCAATCATCAAGCTCCATGCTAATGGGGTGCCCGGCGCCTGACTGTGCGGCGCTTCACGCAAGCGCGGCCTTGCTTCGGAGCTGCGCAAGACAGTCGCGAGAGGCAGCGGGGCCGCTACGATATAATTGTCAGCTTATTAAACCTGCGCGGTGTCGGGCCTTCGTTCGAGCACGCTGACCATTCGAATGACTGACATTTCGCCGCCAATCGTCGTCGACCTCGACGGTACCCTGATTCACACGGACATGCTGCACGAGTCGGCCTTGGGCGTACTGCGCGACCGGCCGCTCGACGTGCTGCGCATTCCCGCGTGGCTGCTGGGCGGCAAGGCCATCCTGAAACGTGAGCTGGCGGACCGCAGTCACCTGCAATCCCGCCTCGCTGCCCTACAACGCCGCGCTGCTGGCCTGGCTGGAAGCGCAGCGCGCCGCGGGCCGGCGCCTGGTGCTGTGCACGGCGTCGGACCACGCCTTTGCCACGGCGATCGCCGATCATCTCGACGTGTTCGACGAGGTCATGGCCAGCGACGGCGTGCTCAACCTGTCCGGGCCGAACAAGGCGCTGGCGCTCGAGCAGCGATTCGGTGCGCGCGGGTTCGACTATGCCGGCAACTCGGATGCCGACCTGGCGGTCTGGGCGCGCGCGCGGCGCGCCATCGTGGTCAATGCCTCGGACCGGCGTGCTGCGCCTGGCCGGCGAGCGCTGCGAGGTGGAGCAGGTGTTCCCGCCCGCCGAGCGCGGCTTGCGGGCGGTGGCGAAGGTGCTGCGCGTGCACCAGTGGATGAAGAACCTGCTGCTCTTCATTCCGCTGCTGGCCGGGCACGCCTTCGGGCAAATCGCGCCATGGCTGGCGCTGGCGCTGGCTTTCCTGTCGTTCAGCCTGTGCGCCTCGACCGTGTATATCGCCAACGACCTGCTCGACCTGGAAAGCGACCGCCTGCATCCGCGCAAGCGCAAGCGCCCGTTTGCCTCGGGCCTGGTGCCGGCCTGGATGGGCGTGGTCGCGGCGCCGGTGCTGCTGGCCGTCAGCCTGGCGCTCGGCGCCGGCGTCGGCGGCAGTTTCCTGCCCTGGCTGCTGTTTTATTTCGGCGTGACCTGCGCCTATTCCTGGCTGCTCAAGCGCCTGGTGCTGGTCGATTGCCTGACGCTCGCCATGCTCTATACCTTGCGCGTCGTCGCCGGCGCGGCGGCGGCGGGCATCGTGCTCTCGTTCTGGCTGCTGGCGTTCTCGGTCTTCCTGTTCCTGTCGCTGGCGTTCGTGAAGCGCTATGCCGAGTTGCAGGTGCAGATCCTGCGACGGCAAGCGCATCGCCCACGGGCGCGGCTACCTGCACCGAGCGATGCCCCGCTGGTGCAAATGCTCGGCATCGCGTCGGGCTACGCGGCGGTGCTGGTGCTCTCGCTCTACCTGAACAGCGACGCCGTGCTGGCCCTGTACCGCGCGCCCGAGGTCATCTGGGGCGCCGTGCCGGTGATCCTGTTCTGGATCAGCTGGATGTGGATGCAGGCGCACCGCGGCCACGATGCACGACGACCCGCTGGTGTTCGCCGTCGCGACCAGCGCCAGCCTGGCTGGCCGGCCTGTTGTTCGCGGCCGTGCTCGCGCCGGCGCGCTGGGGCTGCCATGGTAGCGGTGTCGTCCTGGGGGCGGCTGGCGCGCGCCGGAGCACGACGTGCGCGTGCTGTCCGACCCGGCGCGCGTCGGCAGCCCAGCTGCGCGCCGGCCGGCCCGGCCTGGCGCTGCGGCATGGGCCGCAGCTATGGCGACGTCTGCCTCAATCCGCGGCGGCGTGCTGTGGCCGACCGCGCGGCTCGACCGCTTCATCGGCTTCGACGACGCCAGCGGCGTCTGCGCTGCGAAGCCGGCGTGCTGCCTGCGCGACATCCAGCGCATGGCGCTGCCGCGCGGCTGGTTCCTGCCGGTCACGCCGGGCACGCAGTTCGTCACCGTCGGCGGCGCCATCGCCAACGACGTGCACGGCAAGAACCACCATCGCGCCGGCACCTTCGGCGACCATGTGCTGCGCCTGACGCTGCTGCGCACCGACGGCAGCGCGGATCGACTGCGGCCCGGACCGCGACGCCGACTGGTTTGCCGCCACCGTCGGCGGCCTGGGCCTGACCGGCGTGATCATCTGGGCCGAGACTCCAGCTGCGCCGCGTGCCGGGCCCGTGGCTGAACCGAGACGATCGCCTTACGACAACCTGGACGAATTCTTCGCGCTCGCCGACGCCTCCGAAGCGGCGCTGGGAATACACGGTGTCGTGGATCGATTGCCTGTCGCGGCGCGGCGCGCGGCATGTTCATGCGCGCGCAACCACGCCGGCGCCGGCGCGCGGCGAGCCGGCGCAGCGCCAGGCGCACGCATGCCGTTCGCGCCGCCGGTCTCGCTGGTCAACCGGGTGTCGCTGCGCGCCTTCAACACCGCCTACTACGCACCTCAACAGCTAGCGCGCCGGGCCGGCCGCGGCGCACTACTACGCCAGCTTCTTCTATCCGCTCGATCAGCCTGCTCGAATGGAACCGGATGTACGGGCCGCGCGGCTTTTTACCAGTACCAGTGCGTGGTGCCGCGCGCGGCGGGCCGGCGGCGGTGGCGGCGATGCTGCGACGCAATCGCGCAGCGCCGGCGACGGTTCCTTCCTGGCGGTGCTGAAAACCTTCGGCGAGCGCCAGCGCGCCGGGCATGCTCAGCTTCGCGCAGCCCGGCGTCACGCTGGCGCTCGACTTTCCGAACAGCGGCGCGCGCACCCGCGCGCCTGTTCGAACGGCTCGACGCGATCGTGCGCGAGGCCGGCGGGCGCCTCTACCTGGCCAAGGACGCGCGCATGCCGCGCGCCCTGTTCGAGGCCGGCTATCCGCGCCTGGCCGAGTTCCGGGCTTCCGCGACCCGGGCATCAGTTCGGCGCTGTCGCGCCGCCTGATGGGATCCTAGCGCGCCGGCTGGACGGCCGGCACGACGCGCAGCCGCCCTGGCCCGAACAACAGCAAGCTGAGGTCGCCGCAGGTCACGCTCTGCGCCGGTTCGCCGTTGAGCGGCCACCAACGGCGCCCGCGGCAGGCGAAATTCCGGCGGCGTCCTGGTCGGCAATGATGGCGAAGTCGTAGCCGCCGGCGGAAAAGCGCTGCGAGGTAATCCATTCCATCGGCGCCAGTTCGCCCGTGTATTGCGCCAGGGTGAGCCGGTGCCGGCTCAGGCCCTGGATGTGCTTCGCATCCCAATACTGGGCGATGCCATGGCGCGCCCCTGCGCTGCCGAGCGCACGGTCGATGCAGGCCACCTGTTCCGGATAAAAGTACTGGTGCGCCGCATGCTGGTCGCGCACGCGCCATGCGTCCAGCACGAGCAGGCCGGAAAACACCAGCGCCAGGCCCAGGGCCGCATGACGGAAACGCCGGCCCAGCACCCAGGCCAGGGCGAACACGCCGGCTACCAGCGGCAAGGACAGCGCCGCGATCAGGTAGCGCGGCACCGGTTGCAACGTCGTCGACAGCAGCATGGTCGCCACCGTTGCCGCGCACGACAGGGTGGCGAACACCAGCAGCAGCTGCAAGCGGGCGCGGCAGGCCGAAGGCGCTCTCCTTGCGCAGGCGGACGAGGATGCAGGCCAGGCCGGCCAGCAGCGGCAGCAGCAGGGCGGCGGCCAGCAGCGGCCGTGCGCCGAACAGGGTGACCAGGATCTTGCCGAACTCGTCGAGGTTGGCGTGCAGGTGCGACAAGCCCAGGCGCGACTTGTAGCGCGTCGGGTGCGCCACGACGAAGCGGTACGAGAGCATGCCCACGAGCGCCGGCACGAACAGCAGCAAGGCGGCGCGCCGCGGCGCGCTGGCCGGCGCCGCGCCGCGGCGGCACAGCAGCGCCGCCGCCAGCAGGGGCATGACGGCCTGCACCAGGAACAGGGCGTCGGACAGCGTCGTCAGGAAGACCAGCGCGACCAGCACGCCGGCACGCGACGCGGCCGCGCTGTGCCGTCCTGGCCGGCGTCGAGGCCGAGCCAGAGCGCGAGCCAGCAGCAGGGCGGCAGATGAAGGCGCCGTAGTGGTGGGCGCTGGAAAAAAGACGCACGAACGGATCGTCGGCATGCAGCCCCAGCCAGACGAACAGGATCGCCAGCGCCGCGCGTCGCCGCCACCCGTGCGCCCGTCAGCGCCTGGCGGGCGAGGAGCAACAAGGCGCCCGCCATGAACACGTCTGCAGCAGGGCGAAGAGCGTCGTCTGCGCGAACACGCCTGCGCCGCCCAGCCAGGCCAGCAGGTAGAGCGGGAAATCGGGGAAGAAATAGGGCGCCGGCGTCAGGAACCAGTCGCCCAGGCTGCCGCCGCGGCGCAACACGTCCTCGAACAGCACCGGCAGGTAGAGCGCATCGGAATGCACCAGGTGTGCCTGTAACGGATGGCCGGCATGCAGGGTGACGAACAGTGCGCAGAGCGCGGCAAGGACAGCTGGCGAGCGGCCAGCAGGTTGGTCTTGGACATGGGGTCAGATATTCATGCGGTTGAAAACAAAGCCAGGCAGGTGGCGGATGACCAGCATGATGAGCGCGCCATTTCCCGGGCGCGTAGACAACCGCCTGGCCACGCGCGATGGCGTCGACGATCAGCTGCGCCACCGTCTCGACCGGCGCCAGCGGCGTGCTGCCTTTCAGGTGCGCCGTCATCGGCGTGTCGGTCGGGCCTGGCTTGACGAGGACGACCTTGACGCCGCTGCCGGCGAAGCGGTGGCGCAAGCCCTGCATGTAGCGCTCGACCAGCCCCTTGGCGGCGCCGTACACATAGTTCGACTTGCGGCCGCGGTCGCCGGCGACCGAGCCGATCACGGCCAGTGTGCCGCGATCCTGCGCCGCCATGCGCCGGGCGAAGGCTTCGGCAAACAGCACCGGCGAGACGCGCATTCACGGCCAGCGCGTCGCGGCAGGCTGCCAGGTCCTGTTCGCAGGCCTGCTGGTCGGGCAGGGCGCCGTGCGCGATCAGCACCAGCTCCACGCCCGCGCCCCAGGCCGCGTCCACCGCCGCCTCGATCGCGGCCGGCTCCTCGAAACCGGCGGCCACGACCTCGACCCGTGCCTGCGGTCCGCGCACGCGCAGGTCGGCGGCGAGCCGCTGCGCGCGTTCCGCGTCGCGTGCCACCAGCACGAGTTCGGTCGCGCCCCGGCGATCCAGAGGCGGGCGCAGTGCTCGGCGATGGCCGAGGTGGCGCCAACGATGACGATGCGTTTTTTAATATTCAATGCGTGACTCGATTATCAGGAAGGGTGCGAAAGACATACCGTTTGTCCAGGTGGTATTTGGCGACATAGCCGATCGCGAGGCCGAGTGCCGCGCCCAGATAGCGCATGCCGCGCGACCCGAACAGGTGCTCGAAACCGAGCTCGAAGCCCCAGAAGATTGCGGTGGTGGCCAGGCCCATGAGCGTATAGAGCGCAAAAGTGCGGCTGTCGTGCCCGAGGTCGCGGGCACGGAAGCGGAAGATATAGCGCTTGTCGAGTGCGTATTTGACCAGCAGCCCCGCGCGGTGCCGGCGAGCATCGCCAACATAATCGCGAACGGCCCTGAATACAGCCACATCGCCAGGTCTTGCGTGCCGATATTGACCACGGTGGCGACGAGCGCCAGCACGGCATAGACAAGCGCCAGCCTCACGCGATGCGGCCGGCGTGCGCCATGCGCCGCTCGGGGAATGTCGGCAGACGCGTTGCGTCCGCTCGGCCTGTCAGTGGAATCATGCGAATAGGGTCTGGGTTGCGCCGGTGGCCGGAAATGCCGGCGCGGCAATTCTACGCGAGACTCGCACAGCGCGGCGGTTTCGACGGGGCAAAAGGCGCGAATAGGCGGCTGCGGGCGCCGCTTATCTGATCGCGCGCATCGGCGCGAAGTTACAATTGACAACGGTTCTGTAAAGGAGCACCAAGAAGAACCTTGTATAATTGTTCGGTTGCCTTAGCGCTGCAGAGCGCGCTTGCCTCCAATAGCTAGCGATTGGAAAGTTCACGACGGACATTCATTGATGTCCAGCTGAAAGCCGCTGCGCCTTTTTAGTCCTCACGATTTTTCTTAACTGTGTAAATGCATTTCAGTCGAACAATTCCTACGCCGCTCGATCCATTGCGGTTGCTCTGGGTGCACCGGTATCTCATCCGGCAACTCGTCGAGCGGGAAGTCACTTCCAGGTTCAAGCGTTCGCGCGGCGGCATGCTGTGGGTCGTGTTGCAGCCCTTGCTCATGCTGGCCGGCTATACGCTGGCCTTCGGCGTCATCCTGAAATCGCGCTGGGGCGGAGCGGGCGGCAACAGTGCCGAATTCGCCCTGATCATGTTCGCCGGCCTGATTTTCTTGAATTTTTTCTCGGCAGTTATTTCTGCGGCGCCCGGGCTGATTGTCCATAACCGGCCGTATGTGCAGAAAATGGTGTTTCCGCTCGAAGTGCTGTCCTGGTCGACCCTGCTGGCCGCGCTGGTGAATGGCGTCGTCAGCCTGGCGATCTGGATGGTGTTCAGTGTTGCGATCCGCGGCTATATTCCGGTTGCCCTTCTCTGGCTGCCGCTGATCGTGATTCCGCTGGCCTTGTTCGCGCTGGGACTGTGCTGGTTCCTGTCCGCCGCCGGTGTATTCCATCCCGATATCGAGCATCTGGTGCCGATGCTGATGCTGATGCTGATGCTGTTGTCGCCGCTGTTCTTCCCGGTCTCCGCGATTCCGGAACACGTGCGCTTCCTGTTCGATTTCAATCCGCTGGCCTATGTGCTGGAACAGGCGCGCCAGATCATGATCGCCGGCCACACCGATTTCGGCGTCGTCGCCATCGGCTTCGTCGTCGGCCTGCTGTTTGCCTGGCTCGGGCTGGTGTCTTTCGTCAAGAACCGGAATGGATTCGCCGATGCAGTCTGATTCAAACGCACCGATCATCTCGCTGTCCGATGTTCGCAAGCAGTATGACTTCACGCACGGCCACCGCTGGGGCCTGTTCGGTCCACGGCGCAAGGAAACGACGAAGGACGGCTATGTCGCCCTGCGCGACATCTCGTTCGAGGTCCACCGCGGCGAAGACGTCGGCGTGACGGCGAGAACGGCTCGGGCAAGAGCACGCTGCTGCAGATGGTGGCGGGCATCTGCAGCCGACTCGGGCACGGTGGAGGTGGACGGGCGCGTCTCCGCGCTGCTCGAGCTGGGCGCGGGCTTCAATCCGGAATTCACGGGCGCGACAACGTCTATCTGAACGGCGCCATTCTCGGGCTGTCGACGCGCGCAGATCGACGCGCGTATCGCGACGATCGAAGAGTTCGCCGAGATCGGCGATTTCATCGACCGCCGGTGAAGACTTATTCGAGCGGCATGGTGGTGCGCCTGGCGTTCGCGGTGGCCATCAACGTGGATCCGGAAATGCTGCTGGTGGACGAGGCGCTGGCCGTGGGCGATTTGTATTTTCGCAGCGCTGCATGCGGCAAGTCCACGAGCTGCGCGCGCGACGGGATGACGATTCTGTTCGTCTCGCACGACCTGAACTCGATCAAAAGCCTGTGCGACCGCGCCATTTTCCTGCAAGGCGGCCAGATCGTCGCCGACGGTGCGGCCGACGAGGTCTGCGACCTGTACCAGAACTCGCTCACGACCATGTCGCTGCGCGCGCGCGAGGCCGTGGCCTTTGCCGCCATGGCCGGGGCGGCCGAGGGCGAATCGGTGGTGCTGGCGAGCGGGCGCACCGAACGCCTGAACGATCCGACTTTCGACCAGCGCCTGACCCAGCGTTCCGGCGGTGGCGAGCTGATGTTCACAGGCATCGAGATCCGCGACAACCGCGACCAGGTCGTGCATGCCATCGAACAGTGTGGCGACGTCAAAGTACGGATTGAATTATTGGCCGACGAGGCGATTCCGGCCGGCGCCTGCGTCGGGATCCTGAGATCCGCGACGCCAATGGCGTCGACCTGATCGGCCTGAATTCGAACTTCCAGAACCGCTGCCTGCCGGCGATGGCGGCGGGCGCACGCTTTGTCTGGGAAATCGTGGCCCACCTGCCGCTCTCGCGCGGCTATTATTCGCTGCACGGGGGCGTCAAGCCGACGCCCGACAGTCCCTATTTTTACGACCGCTGTTTCTCGATGGCGGTGCTGGAAGTGCTGGGCAATCCCCTCAGCTGGGGAGATTACGGCGGCCGTGTGATTCATTCGGCGACAGAACTCAATTTGTACACGTTGGACTGAGCCATGTTCGTTTCCTTCCTGATGCCCCACATCGATCGCGGCGCCGGTCCCTTGTTCCACCTGATCATGCTGCTGCAGATGAACCGGTTTGCGCCGGACGAAGTCTGTTTCATCGGCGACGATGCGTATTTCGACGAACAGCATGTGCCCTTCGGAGAAGAGCTGGCGCTCGGTTCGCTGCGCTTCCCCTGCGTCAGCCAGGAGCGTTTCCGCGCCTACCGCAAGGCCTCGGTGCCGTTTGCCGCCGTTTCCTCCCTGTACGCGCAAGAGCGCAGCCACCTCGACGCCTTCCAGGCATTGCTGGCGGACGCGCACCCGCCGCTGACCGCGGCCATTTCCACAGCCCTCGATCAGTGCGCCGTCGTGCGCGACGAGATCGAGGCCTTCCTCACCTGGGCGAACTGCCCGAGCCTGTCCGCGCTCGCCGTCGAGCTGGGGAAACCGGTGATCCATAACGAACTCGGCCCCCTGCGCGGCCCTTCGTACCAGGATACGGTGTACTTCGACTTCCATGGCGTGAACGGCAATACGACGCCGGCGCGCGAATGGAGCGACCGGGACGCCCTGGCCGCCGGCCTCGAAGGCCTGCCGCTCCTGACAGGCGAGGCCTTGCGCCGCTTGCTGTACTGCGCAGCGCTGCCGGCCGAGGCAGCGGGACCGCACGCTTACCCGTTGGGCGTTGCGCTCCAGGTCGAGGACGATTCGAATACCCTGGTCTACGGCCGCGGCTACGACGCGGTCCGCCTGCTCTACCGTGCCCAGCGCGACCTGGCCCCGGAACAGGTGCTGGTGCGTTCGCATCCGGGCGCGCGCATGGGCTATCGCGGCGGCCTGGGCGAGTGCGACAGTTCGCCGACTTCGCTCGCCTTTTTGCAGCGCATCGACCATTTGCTGACGATTAACTCCAGCGTGGCGGCCGAGGCTGCATTGTGGGACGTTCCCTTTACCGTGCTCGGCGATACGCCGTTTTCCGTCCTCTCGGTAGCGCTGGGCGCGCCACGCAATGCCGCCGCGCCGGCCGCGGCGCCGGACCTGGTTCTGAACGCGCTCCTGCTCGGATATCTGGTGCCGAGCAGTTTCCTGTTCGACCCCGATTACTACCGTTGGCGCCTGGCCGGTGCGACCCTGCGCGAGTGTATCGTGCGCCACCTCGAGGTACTCAAGCGCAACGCCACCCACGCGCAAGCGCCTGTGCTGCCCGTAGCGGAGGCGCCCGCCGCCGCAAGCGCTGCCGCCGCGCCCGCTGTCGCCGCGCAGGCCGCCGCGAACGCCATCCCCCACAGGAATGCGGCGCTCTGGACCGCCACCCGTTCGCTGTCGCGCAGCGCCGACGCCTTGCACAAGCGCATCGCCGGGCTCGAGGCCGAACTGCTGGCCGCGGGGACGGAACGCGACAAGAACTGGGACGAGCGTTGCTGGTTCAAGACAAATGGCGAGCGCATCGAGCAGGAACTGGGATCGATGCGCGATGAGCGTGATACCCTGCGTCTCGCCTTGGCGAAGCAGCAAGCCGAGACGGATTTGCTGAAGGGTTATCTGGAAGCGAATGCCATGCGCGCCGAAAAAGCACAGCAGGCGGCCGTCGAGACGATGACCAGCAAGACACGCGAACAACAGGCCATCGTCGATGCCGTTGCCGACAAGACGCGGGAACAACAGGCAATCGTCGATGCGGTCGAAGCTGAAACGCGGGCGCTGCGGGCCCTGTACGCCCAGATGGAACAGGCCCTGGCAGCGACGCACCAACGTTTCGACAAGTTCGGCGAAGAACTCGTCCAGGCCCAGGTGCGGTATTCCACTGCCGAGGCCCAGGGCACGGCCCTCCTGGACGAGCTGCACCGCACCCAGCGCGAACGGATCGAAGCACTGGCGCGCAGCGCGGCAGAACCATCGGCCAGCAGCACCGTCCCTGGTATCGAAGTACTTAAATAATGTCCAACAACAGTTGTCTTGCAAGGTGTTCCGCCAGAGAACCCGGCAGGCAATGAGCGAGCCGAGAGAAAAAGCACAACATGAATACCGATCCTGTCGTCAGTGCCGTCATCACGATGCATGGCGAGGGCATTCTCGCCCACCGAACCTTGCTGTCGATCCAGCGCTGTCGCGAGTTCGCAGAAGCCCATGGCTTGCGTACCGAATTCGTCATCACCCTCGACAATGCGACCCCGGAAACGCGGCGCGTCGTGATGACGCATCCCGCGCTGCGCGACGATGACCAGGTGCATGAAATCAATTTCCGCGACCTCTCGCTGTCGCGTAATTTCGCCATCGAAAAGGCGCGCGGCGAATACGTCGGCACCTTCGACGGCGACGATTATTTCTCGAAGAACTGGATCGAACGCTGCGTGCGCAGCATCGAGCAGCACGGCCCGCTGAATATCTATCATCCCGAACTGACGTCGCCTTCGGCGAGCTCAACGCGTATTGGTGGCAGGTTGACCAGGCCGGCAAGTATTACACTCCCGAATGCCTGTTGACCATGAACCTGTGGAATGCATGTTCGCTGGCGAAGCGGTCGGTGTACCTGGAATGGCCTTACCTGGTTTCGCGTCCGGGCGAATCCGGCTTCGGCTACGAAGACTGGTTGTGGAACTGCGATACGATCGCCGCCGGCTACATGCACCGCAGCGCACCGGAGACCGTGCGCTTCGAGCGCCGCAAGTCGAACGGTTCCCTCAACGTCGCGCACCAGCGCACGGGCGCCGTGATCCGGCCGTCCGCCTTCTTCGACCAGATGTAAGCCATCATGTACCGACAAATTACCGGCGTTTACCCGCCTGATCGACCGTATCGTCCTGCGCCGTGGCCCACTCGTGCTCGAGCGCACCATCAAGAGCACGGCATTTCGCATTGCTAAATTTGCGTTTCCGAACCGGATCGCCTGCGCAACGACCGAACTGTACCTGGCGCAAGCCCTGGCGCACCGGTTCGAGCGGCGTAGCGGGGCGGCCAATGTCCAGGGCCAGAGTCCGCAACCGCTGAGCGGCGTGCGCTCGGTGGCCGGCGTCAGTGCCGAGCAGCAAATCGAGGCCGGCAATACGGGCGCCTGGATGCCCCCGAGCCTGCCGTCCTGGGCCGCCAGCGAAATCGAGGAAATCGCTGCGACGATCGATCCGGCGTTTCACGCCGCCGGCCCGATCGCACCGCGCCTGCAATACCATTCGATGCCGATCGAACACCACTATGCGGGGATCGCCTATGCGCGCCTGCGGCGTCAGGTGAGCGGCAAGGTCGACATGGTCATCCTGGTGCCCTGGCTCAAGCAGGGGGCCCGACCTCGGCGCCATCCACTTCGCCACGGCACTGCACAGCCGGTTCGGCAAACGGGTACTGGTGATCGGGACCGAGGCAGCCGACTCACCCTGGGCCAGCCGCCTCCCGGAAGGCGTTCAATTCCTCGACGCGGGCGCGGTGCTGGCGCCGCTGTCGCATGACGAACGGCGCCTGGTGCTGGTGCGGCTGATGCTGCAACTGGCCCCGTCGACGATCCACCTCATGAACTCGAATCTCGGCTGGCAGATGGTGGCCGCCCACGCGAAGGCCTTGCGCCACACGACGCGCCTGTACGCGTCGCTGTATTGCGACGACGTATCGGCCGGTGGCCATCTGGTCGGTTACGCCCAGGAATACCTGATGGATTGCCACGAGTTCCTCGACGGCGTCGTGTCCGACAACGGCGTGGTGGGCCTGGAATGGGCGAAGTCGATGGGCATCTCGCCCTCGTTGTTCCACGTCGTTCCCTTCCCGGTGCGGGAACCCGCGCAGCCCTTGCTGCCGGCCTTGCCGGCAGCGCGCACGCTGCTGTGGGCCGGCCGTCTCGATCGCCAGAAGCGGCCCGATATCCTGCTCGCCATCGCGCAGGCGATGCCCGAATGGACTTTCGACGTGTACGGGCAAACCGTGCTCGATGACGAAAGCGAGGCCATGGCTGGACTGCGCCGGGCGCCCAACGTACGCCTGCGCGGCGCCTTCAACGACTTCTATGCGATCGTGCGGCCGGATCACCTTGCGCTGGTCTACACCACGCAGTGGGACGGCATGCCGAACGTGCTGCTGGAAGCGGCCCGCGCCGGGCTGCCGGTCGTGGCCCCGGCCATCGGCGGCATCACCGAGTTCTTGCCGGCGCAATCGCTGGTTGCGGAATGGACCGACCCGCGCTTACGTCGCGCAGATCCAGCGCCTGGCAAACGACGCCGCCGAACGCGAGCAACGCATCGCGGGGCAGGCGCGCCGCATTGTCGATAACCACTCTCATCCTGCCTTCGAGGCTGCGATTGCGCGCCTTCCGGCTTACCTTGCGCCGACCCCGGCACCAGCACCGACATCGCCGCCGCCGCTGGCATCGCGCCGGAACAGGCAGACTGAGCAACACTTATCCGTCGTTTTTTCATAACCATGCCCATACCGCGACCCTGCGGCAGTGGGCAATTTTTCGCACTCAACTATGAATAATAATATCGTTCGTCTCGGCGCCGGCCTGGCCATCGTGCTCGGGCTCGCCTATGTTGGCAATCAAGTGTTCAACCCGACCCCCGGCGCGGCCCCGGCGGCGGCGTCGGCCGACGTCCAGGCGGCAGGCGCTCCTGGCGCGCGCGGTTTCGCCGTGTATCCGGACCGTGCCACCGAAAAAGAGCTCGGCCTCGACTACCCTACCTTCAACGGCAACTTCGTCCAGGACGTGACGGTCACGCCGCTGCCGCCCCATTTCGCGGGCGCCACGCTCCTGCGCCTGCTGCCAGGCGAGGCCCAGTCGCTCGAGATCAAGCTGAACGACGCAAAATGCGCCAGCCCGGTCCATGTCGCGCTCTATCGTCTCAACGACCGTAACGCGCTGGCCAAGGCCGCCCTGGGCCCGGATGCGCTGGAGCTGTCGGTGCCTTTCGGCGACGGCAAGGTGCCTGCGGCATTGCTGGAAATCCGGATGGACGAAAAGGCGCAAAACAATTACTGGTGTGGCGTCTCGGTACGCTGGGTGCAGCAGCAGGCTCCCGCTGCCGGCGAACCGGCCGCGGCGGCGCCTGCACCAGCGGCTGCCAAATAAGCGTTAACGGGAAGGCATTCGCGGTCTTCCCGAGCGCCGGCCCTGGCAAGCCGGCGCCTGCCGTTCTCAGAGCGAAACGGCGGCGGGCGCCGGCTGGGCGCCGGGCTGTTTTCGAAGCAGTCCCGCCACGGCCAGTGCGAGAATGAAGCCGCCGCACAGCACCACCGGCAGGTAATACTTGAATTGCGATGCCGGAGCAGTCAGGAAGACCAGCGGCGCCCGCGTGAACACCAGCAGGGCCGCCAGGCGCAGCCCCGGGACGCGCGGGCCGAAGCCGATCACCGCCAGCAGCAGCCCAATCCACGGCAGCACATTCCAGAACAGCGCCGAGCCGGACGCCAGGCGCGGATCGAACTGCGCCGACCGGTCGAACCAACCCTTGGCCGCTGCTGCCAGTCGGGGGAAAGGCCGGCCCGCCGACAGGTCGACATTGTATTTCGCCGGCACGATCCATTGGGCCGGCCAATTGGCGCCGTACAGGTCGTCGATTTTGAATCCACCCTCGCTCAGTCCCGTGGCCGCGGCAAAGGTCTGCACCCGGCCGGCCATGAAGACGCCGACGTTTTCGCGCAGGTAGCCGCTGACGTGCCGCATGTAGGCGTCGCGCTGGGAAGGGCTTGCACCTTCCAGGATCAGTCCGCCGCTCCACCATGCGGCAATCTCGTAGGGCGTCTGCAGCTCGCGAATCTTGCCGGTATTGACGACCTTGCCGATCTCATCCAGGTTCTTGCCGTAATCGGTGGCAAATTTGTTCTGCATGACATAGCCGAGTGGATTGACCGTATTCGCGACCTTGTAGCCGAAGGCATCGCCCGGGTCGCCCAGGAGCGGGGGCAGGACGATCGCGAACACGACGGCGACCGTGGCGGCGGCGCCCAGGAAGGCCCCGGACAGACGCAGGCTGCGCACCAGCCATGGCACGATGACGACGAGCGGCAACAGGACAAACCAGCCATCGCCGCTGCGCACGCCCGCCGCCAGGCCAGCCATGCCGCCGGCCAGCAGCATCAGGCCCAAGCCGCCGGCGCGCCGATGGGCGAGCCGGACCACGAAGACGGCCAGCCACAGCACGATCAGGCTGAACAGCGTGTGGCGCGACTGCAGGCCGAGATTGTAGACGAGCGCCGGATTGAGCACGATGACGGCCGCGAACAGCAGCGCGTAGATTGCCTTGCCAGTGACCGCCGCGATCGTCTCGCAGGCATAAGCGAAGACCGCCGCGGCCATCAAGAGCTGGAAGGCGGTGATGGCGCCGATGTGCGGAACCAGTTGCAGCACCGCCGCCGTCTGGAACGGTGTGAAGAAGCCGAGCCAGAGGTTGAACGGGAATTCCATGCTCTACTTCGGCGCCGGCCGAATCGGAGATCGGGTGGCCCGGCCAGATGGCGGCATACAAGAGCCGCGCGGCGATGGCCCAGCCGGCAAAAAACAGGCGTGCGCGCCGGCCGCACCAGGTACAGCCAGCACACCAGCGTGGCGCCGGCGAAGGCGAGCATCAGCGCAGCGTTGACGCGCAGCAGCAGCAGCCTGGCGCCCGGCCAGGCCGGCGCCGCGTTCAGTCCCCACCAATCCGCACCGTAATAGACGGCGACGATCGCCATGAACAGCACCGCGGCAGTGGCGGCAAAATAAGGTATCGGCTTGTCGATGATGCTCTGCTTCATCCTGTCCTTGATCGAAAAAAGTGACGGCAATGCCGGCGTTCAGCCGACCTGCGCCGGGTCCTTGTCGAGGAAGACCTTCAGTTCCGCAGGCGTTCCCAGCACATGTACATCGCCGACCGGCAGGTCGGCGATGGAGATTTTCTTGCCTTCGCCGATCAGTTGCGCGTACAGCGGCGCGATGTAGCGCTCGCCCTTGACCAGGCCGTTGCCGGCGGCGAAGAAACGCTCGTAGGCCGTGACGTATTCGGCGGCGGTGCGGAACCAGTACAGCCCCACCGAGGCGTTGCCGGAGATGCGGGTCTTCTCGGCCACCTGGTTGGCCCAGCCGTCGGGCCGGTGGCACGAAACTCCAGTGCTCGCCCGGTACCTGGAAGCACGGGGATCCAGCCGTCGGAGCCCGCCGCGATCTGGCCCGGGTGCAGGGCGCGCGGATGGATATAGGTATCGATGTTATAGACCAGCAGCGGGTCGCCCTCGCGCCACAGATGACGCGAGACGTAGGCGCTGGTCGCCTGGCCGTCGGTGATCTCGTCGAGTTCGAGCACGTGGACGTCGGCCAGCCCGAGCCGGGCGCACTGGGCGCGCACGAAGGCGGCCGAATCGTTTTCCTTCAGGCAGACGAAGACGATCCGGCTGTCGGCGTCGATGAAATTCTTCAGCGACAGCATCGACCATTCGAACAGGGTGCGGCCGTGCGCCTCGATGGCGTATTTCGGTACGGTGTAGCCGGCTTCGTAGAACCGCGAGCCGCGTCCGGCCATCGTGATGACGATATTCGTGCCCATCGTGTCAGTCCTTTCCAAGCAGGGTGTGGATTTGTTCTTCGCTCATGTTCAGGAACTCGTCCGGACGGATCGCGCGGTCGTCGATATAAAAGCCCTTGGTGCGCGGCCACGGTTTGCCGAACAGGATTTCGTCATACGGCACGTCCCAGCGCGCCAGCCAGTCGAGCAGCACCGGCGCCGTGTGCTTGTTGATCAGGCCCAGGTTGTTGCCATGGGTCTTCATGTTGCGCGCGGTGTAGAGCAGGATCCGGTAGCCCTTCGCCTGGTATTCGCGCAGCTTGGCGATGACGTCGAGGTGGGGCGCCGGCGTCGGCATAGGTCTGGCCGGCCGCCTTGACCTCGCACAGGGTGCCGTCGATGTCGACGACGAGCATGCCATCGGCTTCGTCCAATGTTTTATTCACATTCAACCTCGTCTAGAATCTGGTTCGCCTTGAGCAGGAAGGCGACGACCTTGTTGGGATAATCGATATGCAGCGGCAGCATCGACAGGAACAGCGAGGCTTCGCCGAGTCGCATGATGCGCTCGCCGTAGCCGGCCTTCTTGACCGCTTCGCGGAACCGCAGCTTCAGCTGCGCATGGTTGGTGTGGCGCAAGCGCAGCACCATGTCGTTGTGATCGGTAAAGCCGATGTCGTACTGGCCGTTGTTGATGAAGTCGTAGTCGCCGAGCGCGCTGTGCGACATCTTGCACAGGTCGTAGAGCGGATGGGTCCACAGCTCCTCTTCGGTGACCGCGCCTTTCGGGTCGATCAGCTTGAGCAGGTAGCGCTGCTGGTCGTACAGCACGTTCGAGAAGCAGGGGTCGCCGTGGCCGACGGCGGCGTGGTCGAACGCGAACGACTTTCTCATGGCGTTCGTAGAGCGTCAGGTAGCGCGCCAGCTGGCGCGAGATGTCGAGGCCGGGCGTGGCGCTGGCGGCGAGCTGGTTGATGCGGCGGCCGTCTTCGCCTCGCCAGGAACTGCTCGACGCGGGCCTTGACCTTGTCGACGAACAGCTCGCGCGCCAGGGCCGCCGACTGCGCGCGCGGGCAGGCGCGGGTCGGACGCACCGACAGGAAGAACATCAGGCGTTCGACGAAGGGGGGGAAGGTATCGGCGTCGAAGGCGCCATGCACCCACTGCAGGGCCGCATCGGCCAGGTAGTAGCGCATCATCTTGTAGGACGCGCGTTCGCCTTCGTCCTGGAAGTCGAAGGGCTGGATCAGCCACGGCCGCATGCCCTCCGGCACCAGCCCGTAGAAGGCCGATTCGGCGCGCATCTTGCGCTTGTCCGAGGAACGCTTGGTGTAGTAATACTCGTCGATCGCCACCTCATTGAAATGGCGCGTCGCCGTCGACCCCGAAATGAAGGCCAGGAAATCGCGGATGCGCGACAGGTCGAGCGGCACCACGGACGGCAGGCGCTGGCTGCCCTGCCAGCTGTCGGCTCCACAGCTGTGCATCGGCGCGGCCTCGAAGGCGGCCCACTGGCTCGACGAGACTGGTGCGCGTTGCGCAGGAACACCAGCAAGGGGCTGGTACAGGCGGTGCGGTGGAAATCTCCTCGGCATAGGGCAGGCGTTCGATGAGCTGGAACAGGCGCTGCGGCCTCGGACGAAGCCGGCGCGTCCGGCGATGACGCACAGGGCGCATGTCCTCGCCGCTGGCTTCAAGCGCGGCGCGCGCGCCGCGCCAGGTCGTCGGCTGCCGCGCAGGTGGATCAGGCGCGCGCGCGACCCAGGCCGGCAGGGCGGCGCGGAAGTGGTCGATCAGCTGCGCGCCGTTTGTAACAGGATGTCGCCGTAGCGGCGCGGCCCGACGAGGCTGCGCACGTCGCCGGCTGGTGAACTCGCGGTCGTCGAGGATCAGCAGGATATTTTGGTGGAGATCGGACATGTCAGGGTCTCGATGGATCGGAGACGGCGGCCAGCGGTCCAGGTCGCGGCAAGGAAGATAATACCGTCAGCGCGATCAGCGCACGAGAGACAGATGCGGCCCAAAGATGCTGGCGACGTGGCCGGCTGCCGGCCAGTAGCTGGTCATCAGGCCGGTCGTGAGCAGCGGCGCCGAAGTCTGGCTACCATGCGGTCGAAACGAGCTTCACAAACAGCGCCAGGGCGGCGATTTCCATCACCCAGATCAGCACCGAGACCAGCAGGATCGCCGGTCAGGCGGCCTTCGACCGGATTTGTAGATGTCCTGTTCGAGGCGGCGCAGGGCGTGGCTGACGCGCAGCAGGGTCAGTCCGCGCGCGCCGTGGCTCGGACAGCACCAGGTGGCGGTTCAGGTAGAGCGAAGGCCTTGGCGACGGCGAACAAGCGCGAACAGGCCGCCAAGGCGCTGAGCAACGAGGAACAGCACGAACACGACCCGCATCGGCCGGCCGGCACGTCGACATTGCAACAGGTACAGAGCGCAAGATCAAGGCGGCGATCACGAGCACGTCGCCGAAGCGCTCGGCCAGCCAGACCGCGAGCGCCTTGCGGCGCTCGCCATAGACGTGGAAAAGCGCCGCCAGGCGCAGGATTTCGCCGATTTTCAACGGCGGAGGCTGCTGGGAAGGCCGTCAGGGATGGGCCGTGATGAGC
>CAVSPL010000006.1:0-88076 GCA_963729765.1 uncultured beta proteobacterium
GGGGGGGGGCTCAAAAAATTGCTATTGTGCGCGGTGGCATACAACGGGCGCAATGGCACGGCCTCTTGATAGGCCGCGGCGGCCTCCTCCGCCACCTGTACCAAGATCCTGCAGCACCCGGCCCAGGTTGAACCAGGCCTCGGTGAAGTTCGGCCGGCAGGCGATCGCCTGTCGATACTTCGCTGCGGCTTCGTCCGGACGCCGCAGGCGGCCACCGCGACGCCCAGTTGTAGTACCCTTCGGGGTAGTTGCGGCACAGCTGCAAGGCTTCCGTGTAATGCGTGATCGCCTGGTCGAAGTTTCCCTGTGGTTGGACAGCATGCCCAGGCCGGTCCAGGCTTCCACCAGGTTGGGCCGAAGCTGCAGAGTGGCCGCAAGCGGCTGGCGGCGGTCCATGCCCTTCGTCCTGCAGGACGGTGCCCGGCACCGAAGGTGCGCTTCGGCGTAGGTCTCTTGCACGGCGATCGCAGTTTCCAACGCCTGCGGGCCTCGGCGGGCCGCGCAACAGCTTAAGGCACAGCCCGAGGTTGTAGTATGCCTTGACGTAGCCGGAGCGACTACTTCGACCGTGCGGCGGTACGCGGCCACGGCCGATTCGAACTCGCCCTGGTCTTGCAGCGCGGTTCCCAGGTTGTTGTGTGCATCGGCATAGTCGGGCTGGGCTTCGATCGCCTTGCGGTAGCACGCCACGGCTTCGGCCACTTTTCGCTCGGATTGCAGGATCGTGCCGAGATTGTTCTGGGCCTGGGCCAGGCCGGATTGAGTCGCACGGCCTGCGCATAGCGCCAGGCGGGCCATGTCCATGCGCCCCATCGCCGGAAGACCTCTCCCAGAGTTTACGTGAAAGCTTGCCTGGCCCCCGTCCAGCCGGATCGCCCGACTGATGAGCTGCTCGGCCCGCGAGTGATCTTGGGACTGAAAGGCGACCAGCTCCGGGAGCAAGTGCAGGGCCTGCGTTTTGCGGTTCGGACTGCAAGACTTGCAGATAAATCTGCTCGCTTCCCTCAGCCGGCCTGCTTGATGGTGGGCCAGCCGGCTTGAATGGCTTCGGCGGCTGTGCTCATGGGAACCGGCTCGACAAGTTACGGCGAACGAAACGACAGGCTGCGTCAGACCGCAAGTCGAACTGGCCGCACGGCCAGGGGTCAGGGATTGGTCGATTGGCGCGGGCCGCCCAGGCCGACAACTCGCCAGCCATGCGGCGGAAGACGTCCTCCCAGCCGTTGGGCGTCTGCTGGCGGAACAACCGCATCGTAGGATACCACGGACTGTCGTCGCGGCCTTGCAACCAGCGCCAATCGCCCGCCGACGGGCAGCACACCAGCACCCAAGGGAGGAGGGCTTGCCCAACCCGCTGCAAGTGCACCGGCGTCGCAACTGATCACCAGATCCAAATTGGCGATGACGGCCGCGGTCTCGTGAAAATCGACCAACTCGGCCGACACGTCGTCAAGCGGCGCGGCGCAGGCGAACTCGACCAGCTGATCCGCGCGGCGGCTTCTGCAAGCTCACCAGCCGCACGCCTTCGACCCTGCCAGCGGGGCAAACTGGGCCAGCGGAATCGAACCGCAGAGGTCATTGTAGTAGGTTGGTTGCCCTTGCCAGTGGATGCCGACATGCAGTCCACGATGGGCCGAAAGCCGCTGCCGCCATTGGTCGGCCAGGTCGTGACGGACCGAGAGATACGGAACCGAGGCGGAAGAATGGTCTCAGCGTCGTGCCAAAAATGCGCGGCAAGCTGAGCACGGCGCGTGGCTGGTGCACTCGGGAGGCGCATTGGCCGCCGCTCTGCAGGTTCTTCAGTCCTGACTCGCCAGAAAACAGCGACAGCAGCTCGGGGTGCACGTCGAAGTGCACGCTCACGCCGCGCTGTTCGACCAACGGAACGTAGCGGGCAAATTGCGAGTATCGCCAAACCCTTGCTCGGCGTGGATCAACACGGGCGCGATCGGCGGCACGCGCCGTCCCAAACGGCAGCTCATAGCGATGAACCAGTCGCTGATACAGCGTGCTGCGCAGCTCGAAGCCGGGCCAGCCGTTGGCAAAGTCTCCCATACGCACAATGCACACAAGGCACAGTTGTACTCGGCCTTGAGTTTGGCGGGCGACAGCCGCATCGAGGTATCGAGCAGCTTGGCGACGCCGGCGAAGATGAAGACCAGCGGCCAGAAGGCCAGCGCGTCGTGGACGTCGATGATGTCGAGGTTATCGAGCAGGAACAGCAGGCCGACGGCGATCACCAGCACCCCCATCAGCACCTGGCTGGTCATGCCGCGTTCGGCGCGGCGCGCTGCCCTGCGGGCCTGGCGCGCGGCGCGGCGCTCGTCGATGCGTGTCCTTAAGCATGGTCCTTCTCCTTCGATTGCGGGAAGCGGCGGTTGAAGACGGGGGTGAGCACCATCAGCACGCCCCACATCAGCAGGAACAGCGGCCAGCTGTTGCGGAAGGTCATGCCGAACAGGTTTTCGAACACCGCGAACAGCCACAGGCCGGTAAAGATCGTCCACAAGCCGTTGCGGAACTGGCGCGCGCTCGGGTAGCCGATGGTCTGGTTGATGCCGGCCACGACCAGCAGCAGCGGCCAATAATGCCATAGCGTTTCGGCCTCGACGATATCCATGCGGTCGAGCAGGAAGATGACGCCCAGCGCAATCAGCACCAGGCCCCACATGATCTGTTTGCGTGTCGTATAACTGTTTTCGGTTCCCATGTCGCCCTCCGTGTTGTGATGGTGTCACGATAGCGGGAAGCGGCGCCGGGGAAAAGCGCCTTTCGGCGAATGGCGGCGGGGAATCGGCGAACGGCGAAGGAATCGGCGAACTGCGCGATCAACGAGCAAAGCGGACGCAAAAAAGCCCGCCTCGTTGCCGGGCGGGCTTTTTTACGACTGCCTTATACCAGATCAGGCCGAAGCGGACAGATTCATCGCCGGCTGGTTCTTCACCTGGTTGCGGTATTTCGCTTGTGCGGTGGCTTTCTTGACGGCCTCGCGTGCGATGTTGGTACGGCGGATGTCGAGACGTTCTTCGATACCGCGGTGTTGGGCTTCGTGTTTGTTACCGATACGCTTGGTCATGTGTTTCTCCTCTTTTAAAACGATTTATCCGAAAGCGACTGCCGCCTGCGGCGCCTGGCTGGCATCACGCTCGCCGGCCGACAGGATACCCCATCCGAGCTGGCGCCGGATTTCCTCGGGCGACGGCGGCGGCATTGGGTCGCGCGACCGGCGGGCGAGGTATTCGCGTACCAGGTGTTTCGGTGGATTCTTGGTCGTGGCAGTCATGCGGCCTCCGCTTCCGGATCTGAATTTGGTGCCGATCCTCGAGGCGACCGGCTAACCTGTTGAGATATTTGGCAGGCCTGCAGAACGAATTCGCTGGCGCCTCACTCACACGGCTTCATCATAACGAGGCCACGGCCGACGCACCGTTAGTGCCGCACACTGGCGCCAAGGATGAGCTGCCGGGGCGGCGCGTCGTCACTGTAGGACTGGACATACACGGGCAAAAAAGGGAAGCCGAAGCTTCCCTTCTTCTTGCACAGGCGCTGGCGCTATCAGAACTTGTACTTCAGGTTCACATAGAACTGGCGGCCGCTGACGTCCAGCTTCTGCTGCTCTTCTTCGCTGTAGCGATAGTAGGCGCGCTTGACGTTGGTCAGGTTGGTCGCATCGAACGAGACGATCAGGTTCGGCGTCAGGTTGTAGCTGGCGTTGAAGGCCAGCGTGGTGACCGGCGCCGCCATCGTCGGCGCGGTCGGCATCAGCACGCCGTTGATCGTCGACAGGCCCTGGCTGTTGGCCGTCGGCGACGGCGCCGTGGTGCTGTTCACGTACTCGCCGCGGTAGTTGGCGACCAGGCGGGCCGAGAGCTGGTCGTTCTCGAAGTACAGGCCCAGGTTGCCGGCCCATTCGGACGCGCCCACCATCGGACGGCCGTCGTCGACCTTGGTCTTGGCGCGGCTGACGTTCGAGGTGAAGCCGAAGCCGGTATCGCCGAACGGCTGCTCGTACGACACTTCCATGCCATTGATCTTCGCGCCCTGCTGCGACGAGGTGTTGATGAAGAAGCTCTTCGACCGTGTTGTCGCGCGGGTCGGTCAGGTCGATCGTGGAGGTGCCGACGGTGCCGGTCTTCACATAGCCATCGATCGACGAGTGGAACACGCTGACCGACGACGGCCGAACGCGGCGCGAAGTACCAGCGACCACGACAGGTCGATGTTATCCGACGTCAGCGGCTTCAGGTCCGGATTCGGGCCGGTCACGCTTGCAGCCGCTGGCATCGCAACCCGGCGTGCCGAAGCCGCTGCCCAGCAGGTTGTAGTTCTGGCGGCCGATGGTGCGGCTGGCGCCGAAGCGGGCGATCATGTCGCTCGTGATTTCGTAGCGCAGGTTCAGGCTCGGCAGCAAGTTGTTGAAGGTCTTGTGGGTCGGCGTCTTGTAGTACATCGTGCCGCGCCAGCGGATTGAACGCGTACGTCGTCGAAGAAGGCGGTGGCGTCGCCGGCGTCCGAGATCGCGCCCGGGTAGGCCGCGCAGGGGATCGGCGCCTGGCCCGGCGCCGCGCGCTGGCAGGTGCGCGGGTTCGGGATCGGCGTGGCGATCTGGGCGTCGACCACGGTGCGCACATAGCGCAGGCCGACGTTGCCCGACCAGCGGTCGCCTTCCAGGTTGGCCATCAGGTAGGCCGAGCTCTGGCGTTCGCGCATGTCGATCT
The DNA here is from genome assembly GCA_963729765.1 of uncultured beta proteobacterium. Taxonomy (GTDB): domain Bacteria; phylum Pseudomonadota; class Gammaproteobacteria; order Burkholderiales; family Burkholderiaceae_D; genus Telluria. Next base: position 4,719 of record CAVSPL010000006.1, read on the forward strand.
CGGTGCTGACGCGGCGTTCGAAGGCGTCGCTGGTCACCTTGGTGTTGGCCGGCGATGTACGCCTTGAGTCGCTTCCGGCGTGTAGGTGAAGCCGGTGTTGTCCCAGAAACCGCCGTCCGAGGCCGTCGCCGAAGTCGCCCGGATAAGCTGACCAGCCGGTGGTCGGGGTCGGCGTGATTCGAGATCACGCGGCCGGTGACCGCGTCGAGCGTGATGCCGGTGCGGAAGGCCGGGCCCCAGCGGCGCGCTGTCGCGCTTGTGGTTGGCAAAGCGCACGCCGCTCGTCGAGCGACTGGAACCAGCCGCGGTTGAGCTTGTATTCGGCGTCGAACTGGGCGCTCCATTCCTTGTCGACGGTCTTCACGCCCGAAGCGGCGCGGTCGACGATGGTGTAGCCGCTGCCGTCGGCGTTCAGGCCAGGCTGGTTGGCGCCTGCGCCCTGGTACTTGACGTACGGCGCGTCGTGCAGGTCGCCCAGCGCATACGAGATGCCGGTGCCGTAGCGCGCCAGGGTCAGGCCCTGGTCGAGGTCGGTCTTGCCGACGCCGCGGGTGGTCGACAACAGCGTCTTGAGGGTCAGGTCCTGGTTGACGCGGTACTTGGCGTCCAGGTCGAGGAAGGAGCTCGAACCTTGGGCGCCATCGCGGAAGAAGCCTTCCGAGTTGCCGACGTACTGCGGCGTGGTGCCGTCCGGGAACACGATGTCGGCCGCTTTCAGCACTTTGAGCTGGTTGCCGTACATCGTGGTTTCGTTGACGATCACCGGATTGCGGATCTGGGCGTAGACGCGCTGGCCGTTCGAACTGGTGTTGGCCGAGGTGGCGGCGGTGCCGCCCAGCGGCTGCGTTCTTACCGAGCAGCATCGAGTAGATCGCGCTCGAGGTCAGGCGGCCGTGGTTGTTGGCGTCCATCGCCGAATGGAAACCGGTCATGGTCACGTCGAGGTCGGCGTTCGGCTTCCACTGCATCGACAGCATGCCGCCCTTGCGGTCGCGCACGGACTCGACGAATTCCGAGCTCATCGAGCCCGGCAGGCGCACGCCGTTCAGGTCCGCTGCCTTGTAGCCGGTGCCGGCCAGCGAGGCATCGGTAATGCCGAGCATGGTCGAGGTATTGATCACGTCCCAGCCGCTGCTGGTGCCGTAGGCAAAACGCGACACCGAGTCACGGCGCATATAGCGCTTCTCGGCGAAGCGCCTGGCCGATGACGCCGAAGGTGCCGGCTTCGTTCTTCCAGTTGACCGACGCGTTCAGGTCCGGCGCGGTCTTGCCCGGCAAGGTCGGCGTAGCTGGCGCCGCCGCTGATCGACGCCCGACAGGCGCTCTTTCTGCGCCAGCGGTTTGCGGGTGGTGACGTTGATGGTGCCGGCCAGGCCGCCATCGACGATGTTGGCCTGGCGAGGTCTTGTAGACGATCGCCTGGTTCAGCACGTGCGACGGCATCAGCGACAGGCTGGTCGAGCGCGAGCTCGAGCCCTGGTCGGCGACGTACCAGTCGCCGCTCTGAGACCGCGTGGCCATTGAACAGGATCAGGGACATGTCCGGGTTGGTGCCGCGCATCGACACTTTTTCCGCTTCGTCGTAGTCGGTACGCACGGCAACGCCGGCCAGGCGCTGCAGCGAGTCGGCCAGGTTCTTGTCCGGCATCTTGCCCACGTCTTCGGCCGTGATGACCTCGACGTTGGCGGTCGCATTCTTCTTGACGTTCAGCGACTTGGCCATCGAGGCGCGGATGCCGGTCACCTCGACGGTCTGCATCGGGCCTTCGGCGGCGGTGGTCTGCGCGAGCGGCCGGCAAGGCGGCCAGGCTCCACAGCGCCATCGAAACGGCAGCGGCCAGCGGCTTCTGTTTGAACATTCTCTCTCTCCTGGATATTGGTATAGGTGTCGTGCAGGCGGCAGGCGGTGCCCTGCCATACTGATAGTATTAGCTATAAGTAAATAACTGGAAAATTACTTGTGATCCTGTGGCCATAACTGGAAGGAATGTTTTGCCGTACAACAGGGTCGCTTCAGCGCTGTGGTTATGGCCGGACGACAAATTTTCATTGTCAAACTGCACGGCGCCGCGTTAGCGTTCCGAAAACACCACACGGAGATTGTTCGATGCGCCTTGTTCCCCTGCTGCTTGCAGCCGCCGCCCTCGGCCGGCTGCGCCAGCCAGCCGCCCGCCGCCCGCCGCCGCACCGGCGCCGGCCATGCCCATCCCGGCCGCCGGTCGCATCGCGCCGCCGGCGCCGCCCCGGTTGCGATCGAGCCGTGCTGCAAAAGCAGATCTACCAGATGACGCCCGGTCGAAGCCGGACGCTATGTCGCCTGGATGCACACGGCCGAGCCGGACCTGCGCAAGCGCATCGCCGCGATCGGCCGCAAGAACCTGGGCCAGCCTTACGTGCTGAACCTGCTCGGCGAATTCCCGTTCGAAGTGCACGACGATCTGCCGATGTTCAATCTGCAGCAGAGCGATTGCGTCGTGTTCGCGGAACACACCTATGCGATGGCCCTGTCGCGTTCCTGGGAAGAGTTTTTCTGGATGCTGCAGCGCATCCGCTACCGCGACGGCGTGATCGGCGTCGCCACGCGCAACCACTACACGGAGATGGACTGGAACGTCGCCAACCGCTGGCTGGTGACCGATGTCAGCGCCGCGCTGGCCGGCCCGAACGGCCCCGGCTACGCCATGCAGGTCGACCGCGCGCGCTTCCTGCAAGACGCGCCACAATACCGAGCGCAGCATTCCGGTCGAGACCAGCCGCCAGACGCTATGTCGCCGAAGGAGCAGGTCGCGGCCATCGCCGACCAGTTGCAGGAAGGCGACTTCGTCAACGTGATCTCCACGCGCGACGGCGAGTACTGGGCCTCGCACGTCGGCCTGGTGGTGCTCGGGCCGAACGGCGAGCGCCACTTGCTGCACTCGCAGGAGCCGAAGGTGCGCGAAGAGACGCTTCGATTCCTTCATCGCCCGCGCCGCCGAGCGCGAGGCGCGCAACGCGCGCGAAGGCAGGAAAGGCCAGCGCCTGGCCGGCTTCAAGTTCCTGCGCCTGAACGACAACATCGTGGTGCCGCCGATGGCGCCCCAGCCCCGCCCCGGCAGCTGACGCTGCGTCGGCACGGTGCGCGCCAGCGGTGCGCACCCGTTGTTCTTTTCATTCGCGGCCCAGCCGCCTGGCCGGCCCGCTGCCCTCCCGCCGCCTCCCCTGCCCTCACGCGTTTTCGTCATCAGCAAATTCAGCCAGTGCGTTCGCCCGCTGCGCGCGCTTGCACTTTATCCCCGTTCGCGCATTTAATATTCCAAACGGAAATCTATTGATATTTGGAACGCGATTTATTTCCGAATTACATTTCCCCAATTAAATAATCACGCGTCTTTCATTTTAATTCGGAATTGGCGGTTGAGCAGGGTCAAACTCAGCAATCTGGCTGAGGCAGATAATAAATTTATTCGGCAAGGGCAAGCGCTTAAATGCCATCCTGATTCTATCTGTCGGCGCATTATTTATAACGGTATTTTTCCCTGGCATATTCCCGTCCTTTTATTTTCCGCACATTGCCCTGATCGCTTCCACCGCACCCACCCGACCGAGTAATGCGCACCATGCCAACCTTACCGACCCGACTATTAAGTCAGTTTTGCGCCAGAATGGTATCGCTGCATCGGACCAGCAAAATCGCGCTGATGGTATGCATCGACCTGGTGGCCTTGCCGCTCTGTTTTTTAATCGCGATCTTATTGCGCGGCGGCGACATCAAAATCGCCGCCAATTACGGCATCACCTCTTATCTGATCGTGGCATTGGTGACGATCGCCGCATTCTCGATGTCCGATTTATATCGCGCGGTCATCCGCTTTATCGATGGCCGCTTATTGAGCGCGACCGGCCTGACGCTCGCCATTGCCGTGCTGTGCTGCCTATGTCGTGCTGTTTGCGATTAACGATGCGATGTTTCCGCGCAGCGCATTGGCGATTTACTGGTTCATCGTCTTTTCCTATGTCGTCACCTCGCGTATCGGCATGCGCAATTTCCTGCGCAACACATGTCACGCGCCGTGCGGCTTCCGATGCGGTCGCCATTTACGGCGCCGGCGAGGCGGGCGCGCGCCTGGTGCAGACCATGCGCAGCAGCGACGAATACCGCCCGGTGTGCTTTTTCGACGACAAGCGCGCCCTGAACGACCGCACCATCGCCGGGCTGCGCGTGTTCCACACCGATCGCCTGGCCGACCTGGTCGCCGCCCATTGCATCCGTACCGTCGTCATCGCCGTGCCCGGCATGCCGCCCGAACGCCTGCGCGACATCATGCAGCGCCTGGCCGGCGCCGGCGTCACCACCAAGATCCTGAGCCGCCTGGTCGACCTGACCGACGACCGGGTGCGTCCGCGCGACTCGATCCGCGAACTGAAATTCGAGGATCTGCTCGGCCGGCCGCCGGTGCCGCCCCGGCTCGACCTGTTTGCCCGCTGCGTGCGCGGCAAGACGGTCCTCGTGACCGGCGCCGGCGGCTCGATCGGCAGCGAACTGTGCCGCCAGATCGTCACGCTGGGGCCGAGCCGCCTGCACCTGCTCGACCACTCCGAGTTCTCGCTCTACACCATTCGCCAGGAACTCAGTACCCGCTTTCCCGACCTGCGCATCGACGCCCACCTCGGCTCGGTCTGCAACGCCGACCTCGTCGAGCGCATGCTGGCGGACAGACCATGTCGACACGATCTACCACGCCGCCGCCTACAAGCACGTGCCGCTGGTCGAATCGAATATCGTCGAAGGCCTGCGCAACAACGTGCTCGGCGCCCAGGTCATCGCCGCGGCCTGCGCCACGCTTCCATGTCGAAACCTGCGTGCTCATTTCCAGCGACAAGGCGGTGCGCCCGACCAACATCATGGGCGCCAGCAAGCGTATTGCCGAGCTGATCTTCCAGGCGGCCGCCGCCAAGCATGGCGGGAAGACGACCTTCTGCATGGTCCGCTTCGGCAACGTGCTCGGTTCCTCGGGCTCGGTCATTCCGCTGTTCCAGCGCCAGATCGCCCGCGGCGGGCCGCTGACCATCACGCATCCCGAGGTATCGCGCTACTTCATGCTCATTCCCGAGGCGGCGCAACTGGTGATCCAGGCCGGCGCCATGGCCAAGGGCGGCGACGTCTTCGTGCTCGACATGGGCGAGCCGGTGCGCATCGTCGAACTGGCGCGCACCCTGCTGGCCATGTCGGGCCTGACCGAAAAGACCCCGCACAACCCGGATGGCGACATCGAAATGAAGTTCGTCGGCCTGTTTGCGGGCGAAAAGCTGCACGAAGAGTTGCTGACCGACGGCACCGTGTTCCCCAGCGAACATCCGCGCATCATGCGCATGAAGGAAAACGCCCTGCGTCCGAGCGTGCTCGAGACCTGCATCACCTGCCTGATGATGGCCTGCGAGACCCATGAGCGCGGCATGATCGAATCGATGGTCAAGGCCATCGTCAACGAATACACACCCCAGTTGCCGGCCACTGCACCGCACCGGCGCCAATACCTGAGCCCGAGCTCGAATCGGGCAAGGCGCGGCTTAGCCTCATCCATAAATTCGTGCCGTTCCGTATCTAGCGGCGGCAGCCCCCTTTTACCCACCCACCACTAATAGTTGGCGAGGATCACATGCGCGACGAACAACAATCGGCCCACCTGCAGCAGCTCACAGCCAAACTGCGCGACCGCACCGCGGTCATCGGCATCATCGGACTCGGCTACAGGGTATTGAAATGCCCTTTCAGGTCGGCCGTCGTCTCGTCGGCCGCGCTCAGGGTAGGCCGCGGATCGAATGGGACGCTCAGGATCGGCGGACTATGCGGCACATGGGTCATCGGAAGGTGGTCGGTTGGCTTGGTCATGGGTAGTCTCCGATACTCACGGACGGTTGGTGACGCCGACTGCGGAGGTCAGGGCACCAGGGAACAGCAGGCTGATCTGGCGGTTCCAGTTCGCCAGTGGCGAGGCGGCGACGTAGATCACGTCTTTCGGACGCAGCTCGAACGACTCGGCCATGGCAAGCGAGCCGGTCAACCGGGCATCGAGCTGGAACACGCGTGTGCGTTCGGGTGTCTTGCGCACTACATAGATCTGGCGCGCATCGCCGCTCAGCGGGCTGATGCCGCCGGTCTCGCCCAGCGCTTCGTTCAGGGTCAGCCGGCCGTTATGCATCGTCAGCGCCTTGGGGGTGACGACTTCGCCCGAGACGAAGACCTTGCTCTCGTCGCGCGAGTGCACGCGCACGACGTCGCCCGGGGCCAGCATGATGTTGCCGGGATTGATGTCCTTCTGCACCAGGTCGCGCAGGTTGATGCGGTAACGCGCTTCGCCGCGCTCGAGCGCGATGCGGCTCTGGTCGGCCGTCGGGAGCAGGCCGCCGGCGCGGTTGAGCGCCTCGACCAGGGTCATCGGGATGTCGTTGATCGCCTGCAGGCCGGGCTGCTTGACCTCGCCATCGATGTAGACCCGTTTGCTGCGGTAGGACTGGACCCGCAAGGTGATGTTCGGGTTGGCGATGTAGCGCGCCAGCCTGTTCGTCAGCAGTGCCCGTGCCGCTTCCTCGGTCAGTCCCTCGACCGGCAGCAGGCCGGCGAAGGGAAACTGGATGCGCCCCTGGTGGTCGACCACGAAGCCCGGCTGCGCCGTGTTCGCGACCGCGCTCGAGTTCGTGCCGTTGGCGTCGGCCGCGGCAGCGGCGGCCGTCATGCCGCCGCCCGCGAGCTCGGGATGGTCCCAGACCACGATCGACAGGACGTCGCCGCGCCCGATCGCATACGGCGCGGGATTGGACACCATCAGGCGCGAGAGGTCCTGTTCGCCACTGCTGCGCGCTGGCCTCTTTTTCGGCCGCGATCAGTTGTTCGGTAATCATTTCGGTGGGCGGGGGCGGCTCGACGCTGCCCTTGCTGTCTTTCGCGTGGAATTGCAAGCCGGTTGCGCAGCCGGCCAGCAGCAGGACACTTGCTGCGGCGAGGTAGCGCCAACGGAAAATTTCTGTTGGAAAATTCATGATCTTGCCTATGAAATGGACTGGCGTTCTGTTGCCGACCAACTCAGCGTACGGCGTCCATCACCAGCGGCTTTGCTGAATATCAAACGGCAGGCTCAGGCAAGCCAGGCGCGGGCAGAAGGGGCGCCGGTGGCCGTATTTTCAGTTGCCGGCAGTCAAATTACGGGGCGTCAGCGGATTCGGGAAGACGGCGCAAGCGTTGACGGAACGAGCGCGTGCGCACGCTGGCTATTGGTCATGGCGTGGAGGATACTGATAGCGCCCTGACCTGCCGGAGGCATCCATATGCACCCAGGATTCATTTTCGCGACCGGGATCGAGAACAGCAATCCGACCATCGAGGGCGGACGCGTCCGCATGGACGAACTCGAGAAATGCGGTCATTACGCCTACTGGAAGCGCGATTTCGAACTGGTACAGGAACTTGGTTTGCAGGTGCTGCGCTACGGCCCGCCGTTGCACCGCACCTTCCTCGGGCCCGGCCGCTTCGACTGGGAATTCGCCGACCTGGCCTTCGCCGACCTGCAGCGGCGCAATATCGCGCCCATCGTCGATCTTTGCCATTTCGGCGTGCCGGACTGGATCGGCAACTTCCAGAATCCCGATTTCCCCGCGCTGTTCGCCGATTACGCCGCGGCGTTCGCACAGCGCTATCCCTGGGTCCAGATGTACACGCCAATCAACGAAATGTGGATTTGCGCCGTGTTTTCGACCTTGTATGGCTGGTGGAACGAGCAGATGCGCAGCGACCTCGCCTTCGTGACCGCCATCAAGCACCTGGTCAAGGCGAACATCCTCGCCATGCGCGCGATCCTGAAGACACGGCCGGACGCCCTCTTCGTCCAGAGCGAATCGACCGAATACTTCCATGCCGATTCACCGGACGCGGTCGTCCATTCCGATATGAACAACGCGCGCCGCTTCCTTGCCCTCGACCTGAACTACGGGCGCCGGGTCGATTCCGACATGTACGAATACCTGCTCGACAATGGCTTGACGCGCGAGGAATACCACTTTTTCTTGCAGCAAAATCTCAAGCATCACTGCATCATGGGCAACGATTATTACCAGACCAACGAGCATTACGTGTCGGCCGACGGCACGACGCGCGCGGCCGGCGAGATCTACGGTTACGCCGTGATCACCCACCAGTATTACAACCGCTACCATTTGCCGGTCATGCACACGGAAACGAACCTGTGCCAGGGACCGGCCGGGAATGAGGCCGTCCATTGGCTGAAAAAGGAATGGGCAAATGTCCTGCGGGTGCGCAACAACGGCGTGCCGCTGATCGGCTTCACCTGGTATTCCCTCACCGACCAGGTCGACTGGGACAGCGCTCTGCGCGTCAACAACGGCAACGTGAACGCGCTCGGCCTGTTCGACCTCGAGCGCCGGATCCGCCCAGTCGGGGTCGCCTACCGGGAACTCGTCAATGCCTGGGAAGCCGTGCTGCCGACCAAGAGCATGTGCTTGCAGGTGCCGGTCGTCATGCCGCACGAATTCAGGGGCGGGTGAGCATTCAGGGCTTGCGTGGCGATAAACGTATAGGTGTCGCCATGCGACAGGTAGACGACGCTCTCTTCCATTCCGGCCGCCTTGACTTCGCGCGCGAACTCGGCCAGCGGCGACTTGAAAACGTCGTAATCGTTGTAGTGGATCGGGATCGTCTTCTTCGGTTTCACGATCTGCATCATCTGGACGCCGTCCTTGCCGTCCATCGTCACCTTGAACATGCCCAGGATGCGCGTGCCGCCCAGGTGCAACAGGGCCAGGTCGATGCCCGGGAAAGCGCTGCGGGATGCCGCGGATGTCGTCGTAGACCAGGGTGTCGCCGCTGATGTACATGCGGTAGTCGGGCGTGTCGGCATTCGCGCCGAAATCGAGGACGCTGCCCATCACCGTCGGCAGCAGCACCGAGACGCCGGCCGCACCGTGGCGCCCCGGTACCGATGTGATGCGCAGGCGTGTTTCTCCCTTGCTCACTTCGAGCCGGTCCCAGTCGGAAAGCGCAAAGCGCTGCTGGAAGCCGAGGCGCTTGAGCGCTTCGCTCGCTTCGCGGGTGGAGATGATCGGCGTATTGCGGTTCAGCCGCTCCTGCACCAGTTTGTCGAAGTGGTCGTCGTGCATGTGCGACAGGATCACCAGGTCGATCGGCGGCAGCTGGTCGAATTCGATGGCCGGATTGGTCTGGCGCTCGGAGGTCACCCCATAGCCGAGGTGCACCTGGTCGCCCTTGTGCAAGAAGTTGGGGTCGGTCAGGATGGTCAGTCCCTGGTAGCGGATCAGCACGGTCGCGGTGCCGATGAATTGCACGGTGCCGGTCTGCGCGCCCGCCGCCGCCGGCTCGCCTGCGGGCAGCTTGAGCGTATAGGTATCGCCCGGCGCCTGCGGCCCGCTCTGCGCCCGGGCAAGACCCGCGAACGCCATCCCGAACGCGGCCAGCAAGGCCAGGCTTCCCAGCAAACGATGAACGCGCATAGACACTCCGTAAATGGCCAGGCCCGCTAGATGCGGATCGACAGCCCGCGAGACGTTAACATAAAGACCATTCCGGCGTCGTTCATTTCCAGACAGACAACACCCTGCGCTGTGCATTGCCCTGAATCGTGCAAGTTCATTCCCGCGAGTAACAGGCAGCGATATACTTGCGCAGCTTTGCTACTTCATCAACTATCGAAAACGCCGCTTCCATGTCCCTGTCAAAACCCCTGCTCTTCCCCGGCCTGATCGGCCTGTCCCTGGCCCTGCCCCTCGCCGCCTGCGCCGCGCCCGTGCCGCCGGACGCCGCGCCCGTGCTCGAGCGCATCTCGGCCTCGGCGATGCGCGGCAACCTGTCCTTCCTCGCATCCGATGCACTCGAGGGCCGCGGCACGCCGTCGCGCGGGCTCGACATTGCCGCCGAATTCATCGCCTCCCAGTTCCGCGCCGCCGGGCTCGAGCCGCTGGGCGACGACGGCTACTTCCAGACCGCCGACTGGAACCTGATCGATCCGAAGCGTTCCAAGAACGCCGCCGGCGATCCAGGCGGCGCCGGCCAAGGTACGCAATGTCGTCGGCATCCTGCGCGGTTCGGATCCGGTGCTGAAGGACAGTTATATCCTCGTCACCGCGCACTATGACCACGTCGGCCTGAAACCGGGCCAGGGCGACGGCATCTTCAACGGCGCCAACGACGACGGCAGCGGCACGGTCTCGGTGATCGAACTGGCGAAGGCTTTCAGCCAGCACAAAGTCCGCTTGAAGCGCAGCATCGTCTTCATGACGGTGTTTGGCGAAGAACATGGCCTGGTGGGTTCGCGCTACTACGGCGCCCACCCGCTGGTGCCGATCGAGAAGACGATCGCCGGCATCAACCTCGAGCAAGTCGGACGCACCGACGACAACGAGGGCGCGCAAGTACGCGCCTTCGGCGTGACCGGCTTCGATTTCTCGGACGTCGGCGCGATCCTGAAGGCCGCCGGCGACGACACCGGCATCCGCGTCTGGAAGCACCCGGTCAACAGCGACAAGTATTTCGCCCAGAGCGACAACCAGGCGCTGGCCGACCAGGGCATCCCCTCGCACACGGTCAGCGTCGCCTATGCCTTCCCCGACTACCACGGCGCCGGCGACCATTGGGACAAGATCGATTACGAGAACATGGCGGCGGTCGACCGTACGGTTGCGCTGGCGATCTGGACGATTGCGAACGGCGCGGAGGCGCCGAAATGGAATGCGAAGAATCCGAAGGCGAGCAAGTACCTGGGTATCTGGCAGGGGCGGAATCTGAAATAAGGAATGTGAAGTGAATCAGAGGGCGCCAACAAGCGCCCTTTTTACTGGCCTGCCCAGCAGGAATCGAACCTGCGACCCTCAGCTTAGAAGGCTGATGCTCTATCCAACTGAGCTATGGGCAGTATGCAGGCGGAATCGCCGTGCGGAAATGAAAACGGGCCGTCGAAGACGGCCCGTTTGTAATACTGGTCGGAGTACAAGGATTCGAACCTTGGACCCCCTGGTCCCAAACCAGGTGCGCTACCGGGCTGCGCTACACTCCGAATAAACCCATTTTACTATCCCGCAGGGGCCGCGTCAATGCGACGCGCGCCTACAAGCGTCAAGTCAGGCGCTCAGGCGGCCAGCTTGTCGGCGATCCGGCGCGCCATGCTGTCGGCCATTTCGGCGCTCTTCGCCTCGACCATCACGCGAATCAGGGGCTCGGTGCCCGATGCGCGGATCAGCACGCGGCCGGTATCGCCCAGTTCGCGCTCGACGGCTTCCTTCTCCGCCACCATGGCCGAATCCTTGGTCCAGTCGAAGCCCGGTGCGACGCGCTTGTTGATCAGGGTCTGCGGGATACAGTTGCAGCTCGCTGCAGCAGGCTTCCAGCGACTTGCCGCTGCGGCGCAGGGCCGACAACACCTGCAGCGACGAGACGATGCCGTCGCCGGTGGTGTGCTTGTCCAGGGCCAGCAGGTGGCCGGAGCCCTCCCCGCCCAGGATCCAGCCGCGTTCCTGCATGACTTCGAGCACATAGCGGTCGCCGACTTTCGCGCGCGCGAAGCCGATGCCGAGTTCCTTGAAGGCCACTTCCAGCGCCATATTCGTCATCAGGGTGCCGACGGCGCCCGCGACCGGGCCGGTCGCACATGCGGTCGCGCACCATCAGGTAGAGCAGTTCGTCGCCGTTGTAGACGCGCCCGGTGGCATCGACCATGATCAGGCGGTCGGCGTCGCCGTCGAGCGCGATGCCGAGGTCGGCCTTGTGCTCGACCACGGCGGCCGAGAGCGCTTTCGGCGCGGTGGCGCCGAAGCCGGCGTTGATGTTGAAGCCGTCCGGCGAGGCGCCGATCGAAATCACTTCGGCGCCGAGTTCATGGAAGACGTGCGGGGCGATGTTGTAGGCGGCGCCGTGGGCGCTGTCGACGACGATCTTCATGCCGCGCAGGTCGAGTTCGTTCGGGAAGGTGCTCTTGCAGAATTCGATGTAGCGGCCCTGTGCGTCGCGCAGGCGCGAAGCGCGGCCCGAGTTTATCGGACGACACGCAGGCCATCGGCTGGTCGATGCCTGCTTCGATTTCCAGTTCCACGCCGTCCGGCAGCTTGGTGCCGTGCGCCGGAGAAGAACTTGATGCCGTTGTCCTGGAACGGGTTGTGCGAGGCCGAGATCACGACGCCGGCCTGCAGGCGCAGCGCGCGCGTCAGGTAGGCGATGGCCGGCGTCGGCATCGGGCCGGCCAGCATCACGTCGACGCCGGCGGCGGAGAAGCCCGCCTCGAGCGCCGCTTCGAGCATGTAGCCGGAAATGCGCGTGTCCTTGCCGATCAGGACGGTCGGACGGGTGGCCCTGGCATTCTCCCTGGCCAGCACCATGCCGGCCGCGTAGCCGAGGCGCATCACGAAGTCAGGCGTGATCGGCGCGACGCCGACCTGGCCACGAATGCCATCCGTACCGAAATATTTGCGTGCCATGCTTCTTCTCTTTTTGATGAATTAGTTAATCATGGCCGCGCGCCAGACCTTCAGCGCGTCGACCGTCTCTGCTACATCATGTACCCGAACAATTTTCGCGCCATGCGCCACCGCAGCCAAGGCGCCCGCGATGCTGCCAGACAAGCGCTCTTCGACCGGGCGCCCGGTGACGGCGCCGATCATCGACTTGCGCGACAGGCCGATCAATACCGGCAGGCCGAGTTCCTGTTCGATGCGGGCGGTGGCCGCGCAGCAAGGCGTAGTTGTGCTCGACCGATCTTGCCGAAGCCAAGGCCCGGGTCGACGCAGATGCCGTTCGCGTTCGATGCCGGCCGCCAGCAAGGCATCGACCCGCTCGCGCAGGAAATCGATCACCTCGCGCACGACGTCCTGGTAGACAGGCTGGGCCTGCATGTCCTGCGGCGTGCCCTGCATGTGCATGATGCACAGGCCGCAGTCGCTGTCTTTCACGGCCTCGATCGCGCCTGGCGCCCGGAAGCCATTGATATCGTTGATCATGTCGGCGCCGGCGATGATGGCTTCGCGCATCACTTGCGGCTTGCAGGTATCGACCGACAAGGCCTTTCCCAGCCCTTGCAGCGCGTACACGGCCGGCATCACGCGGCGCAGCTCTTCCTCGACGGGGACGCTGGGCGAACCCGGGCGGGTCGACTCGCCGCCGATATCGATCAGGTCGACGCCGCTGCTGGCCATCGCCTCGGCCCGCGAAATCGCGAACTCGAGCGTGCCATAGCGGCCGCCGTCGGAAAAGGAATCGGGCGTGACGTTCAGGATGCCCATGACGAGGGCTTGCCCCTCCAGCCGGAAGCTGAAACGGCCGCATTGCAGCAGGTTACGCATAAATAAAAGTGGGGAAGTCGAAGGAGCACGCGATGGCTGCAACCGCGCAGACCGTCGTTAACGCGCAAAAGACATCCGGCGAGGATGTCTTTTGCTGGACGGATGCTATGCGATCAAGCGCGTGGACGAATCAGGCCGGTGCCGTGGCGCTGGTGGCAACGCCGCCCGAGCCGCTGTCGCCAGGCGGGTTACGCTTGGTCAGGATGCCGGCCTTCGGCGGATGCGGCTCGCGCCCCGCCATGATGTCGTTGATCTGCTCGGCATCGATGGTTTCCCACTCGAGCAGCGCCTTGGTCATCATTTCGACCTTGTCGCGGTTCTCTTCCAGCAGGCGGCGCGACAGCGCGTACTGCGTGTCGAGGATGGCGCGGATTTCGGCGTCGACCTTTTGCTGGGTCGCTTCCGAGATGGTCTTGGTGGCGCCGCCGAAGAAGCCTTCGTTCTCGCTGTCTTCGTAGACCATCACGCCCATGCTTTCGGACATGCCGAAGCGGGTCACCATCGAGCGCGCCAGCTTGGTGGCACGCGAGAAGTCGTTCGATGCGCCGGTCGACATCTGGCCGACGAAGATCTCCTCGGCGATACGGCCGCCGAACAGGATGGAGATTTCTTCCAGCATCTTGTCCTTGTAGCCGGACAGGGCGTCATGCTCGGGCAGCTGCCAGGTCAGGCCGAGCGCGAAACCGCGCGGCATGATCGTGACCTTGTGCACCGGATCGGCCTTCGGCAGCAGCTTGGCGATGACCGCGTGGCCCGACTCGTGGTAGGCCGTGTTGCGGCGCTCTTCCTCGCGCATGACCATCGACTTGCGCTCCGGACCCATGATAGATCTTGTCCTTCGCGTCCTCGAAGTCGTGCATGTCGACCAGGCGCTTGTTGCGGCGCGCGGCGAACAGCGCGGCTTCGTTGACCAGGTTGGCCAGGTCGGCGCCCGAGAAGCCAGGGCGTGCCGCGGGCCAGGATGTCGGCCTTGACGTCGGCGCCGATCGGCACCTTGCGCATGTGCACGTTCAGGATCTGTTCGCGGCCGCGGATGTCCGGCAGGCCGACCATCACCTGGCGGTCGAAACGGCCCGGACGCAGCAGCGCCTTGTCGAGCACGTCGGCGCGGTTGGTCGCGGCGATCACGATCACGCCGGAGTTGGCTTCGAAGCCGTCCATCTCGACCAGCAGCTGGTTCAGCGTCTGTTCGCGTTCGTCGTTGCCGCCGCCCATGCCGGCGCCGCGATGACGGCCGACCGCGTCGATCTCGTCGATGAAGATGATGCAAGGCGAATGCTTCTTGGCGTTCTCGAACATGTCGCGCACGCGGGAGGCGCCGACGCCGACGAACATCTCGACGAAGTCGGAACCGGAGATCGAGAAGAACGGCACTTTCGCTTCGCCGGCGATGGCGCGCGCCAGCAGGGTTTTACCGGTGCCCGGAGGGCCGACCATCAGCACGCCGCGCGGGATGCGGCCGCCCAGCTTCTGGAACTTGGTCGGGTCGCGCAGGAAGTCGACGATTTCGCTGACTTCTTCTTTGGCTTCGTCGCAACCGGCGACGTCGGCGAAGGTCACGCTGTTGTTGGTTTCATCGAGCATGCGCGCCTTCGACTTGCCGAAGGAGAAAGCGCCGCCCTTGCCGCCGCCCTGCATCTGGCGCATGAAGAAGACCCAGACGCCGATCAGCAGCAGCATCGGGAACCAGGAGATGAAGACCTGCTGCAGGAACGACGGCTCTTCCGGCGGCTTGACGTCGAAGCGCACGCCGTTCTCGCGCAGGTCGCCGATCAGGCCGCGGTCGAGCATGGTGGCGGTGGCGCGCACCTTGGATATCGTCGGTGCGGGTGGCGGTGATGTTGGCGCCTTCGATCACGACGTCCTTGATGCGGCGCGCTTTCACATCGTCGAGCAGCTCGGAATAAGCGATGGTCTTGCTGCCACCGGCAGGGCTATGGTTGTCGAACTGCTTGAACAGCATGAACAACAGCAGCGCGACGACCACCCAGATGGCAGATTTGGAAAACATATTATTCACGAAAACTCCTCCGATGCGGATCGCACCAATACCAATTTGAGATTGCCGATTTTACCCGCAATTATTACTCGCTACTGCAACGCAGGCCGTGCCACGCACTAGCCCGACATGATGCCATATTGCCACCGTTTCCACCTCGACAAGCACGCGGACGGGTCTGCGGGGCCTGCAGATGGGACTTCACGCGGTCAATGTGCGGCTGCGATCTCAAATATCAAGGGCTGTATCGTCGCGCGACGCCCGATTTATACTCCACTGGATTTTTCAGACCGCGGCCGAGCAGGAAAATTTCCGACGATTTGTCGCGGCTCGCTTTCGGCTTGATCTGCTTGACGGTCTTGAACTCGATGCGGAACTTCTCCACGATCTGGGTAAAGCCCATGTCCTTGAAACACTTCACCAACAATGCGCCGCCGGGCTTCAGATGCATTTGAGAAAATTCAATCGCGAGATCGATCAAATGTTCCATCCGCGCAGCGTCGGCGGTCGGAATACCCGACAGGTTGGGCGCCATATCCGACAGCACCAGGTCGGTCTTGCGGCCTTCGAGCACGAGCGCTAGTTGCGTCCAATACAACTTCTTCGCGGAAGTCGCCCTGGATGAATTGGACGTCGGCGATCGGCTCCATCGGCAGGATGTCGAGGCCGATGATGGTGCCGGTGAATGCCGCCGCCCTCCTTCCCGGCCAGCTTGCGGCGGGTGTACTGGGCCCAGCTGCCGGGCGTGCAGCCAAGGTCGACAATGACCTGGCCCGGCTTGATGAGTTTTTCCGCTTCGTCGATTTCTTTCAGCTTGTAGGCGGCGCGGGCGCGGTAACCCGTCTTTTTGCGCCAGTTTCACGTAGGGATCGTTAATATGGTCGTGTAACCAGTTTTGGTTGGATTTGTTCTTGGCCATTCGCGTAGAATACTGCTTTTATAGGTACATCAAAAAAATTATTATGCTTACACTTACATCCGGTCGAACGCAGTGCACTGCGCGCGGAAGCCCATGGGCTGAAGCCTGTTGTCATGATCGGCGAATCGACGGCCTGACCGAATCCGTCATGAAGGAAATCGCCGCCAGCCTCGACTGCGCACGGCCTGATCAAGGTCCGCGTCTTCGGCGACGACCGCGAAGCGCGCGTCGCCATGTACGAGCAGATCTGCGGCGAACTCGACGCGGCCCCGGTCCAGCACATCGGCAAGCTGCTGGTCCTGTACCGTCCGAAGGTCGAGACGGTCAAGGAACGCAGCAGCAAGGCCGGCAAGGGCATGCGCGAAGTCACCATCGTCAAGGCCAGCGCCAGCGGCACCAAGAAGCCGAGCGTCACCAAGGTCATGATCAAGGGGAATGAGCGCGTGACCGCCGGCGGCAACATCAAGCGCGCCAAACCGCGCCAGGCCAGCACCAAGAAGAATTCACTGAACAAGTGAACGAAAAACCGGAGGCAATCTCCGGTTTTTTTATCGCGGTGTCGCGTACGGTGGGCTGAAAATCAGCGCGACTTCACCAGCAACCACGCGCCGCCAGCACGCTCTTGATCAGGTGGAACAGCTGCGACACGCCATGCATGCACGGCGAACTGCGTCCAGTACGGCGACGCGCGCACGCCGGCCTGGCCCCGCCGCTTCGCGCAGCTGCGCCATCGCCGGCTGCAGGCCGACGAACATCACCAGCGCGCACGCCAGCATCGCCAGCACCAGCCAGTCAGATAGCGCCGGCGCTGCGCGGTCCAGGTCGGTCGAGCGCCGCAGCACCAGCACCAGCATCAGACCGCACAGACGATCGACGAGCCAGGCCAGGCGCGTCAGGAAAGCACGGCGACGATGATCGCCCGCCAGTGCCCGCTGCCGAGTGCCTGAACACCGCTCGGCGCCGCGATATAGCCGAGCGCCCACAGGCGCCGGCCCAGAGCGCCGCCACCAGCAGCCGCGCCGCCGGCAGCGCTGCCCGGCCGTGCCAGCTTGCGCGCCGCGTCCATCAGATGTAGCGCACTTCGAGGATTTCGTATTCGCGCGGGCCGGACGGCGCCTGCACTTCGACCACGTCGCCGGCGTACTTGCCGATCAGCGCGCGCGCGATCGGCGAGGTGACCGAGACCTTGTTCAGTCTTCAGGTCGGCTTCATCGATGCCGACGATCTGGTAGCGTGACCTTCTGGCCCGAATCGAGGTCTTCCAGGTCGACGGTGGCGGCGAACACCACGCGGCCTTCGGCGTCGAGCGTGGCCGGGTCGATGATCTGCGCGGTGCTCAGCTTGCTTTCCAGTTCGGCGATGCGGCCTTCGACGAATGCCTGGCGTTCCTTGGCAGCGTCGTATTCGGCGTTCTCGGACAGGTCGCCATGCGAACGCGCTTCGGCGATCGCGTCGATGACGCTGCGGCGTTCTTTCGTCTTGAGCTGGTGCAGCTCTTCTTCAGGAGTTCGGCGCCGTATTTGGTCAGTGGTGACGGTCAGTGGTTCTCATGTTGTGATTTATTTGACGAATGTCCGAGGCCGCAAGAAAGCGAAAACCACAGAGGCGCGCGGACCAAGGCCGCGCGAGCTCTGTGGTTGACTGGACTTCAGTGTGACGGGTACTGCGTGTGCTTAGTTTAAGGTTTTATGCAGACCTTGTAAATCGTACACCCGAATTCGTCCAGATGGCGCATGCCCTCGACCGCCGCTTCGGCGCCGGCGATGGTCGTGTAGGTCGCCACGCGGGCCAGCAGGGCCGAGGTGCGGATCGTCCGCGAGTCGGCGATGGCGCTGCGCTTTTCTTCGACCGTGTTGATGACCAGGGCGATCTCGTGGTTCTTGATCATGTCGACGACGTGCGGACGGCCTTCGGTCACCTTGTTCACGGCGCGCACCGGCATGCCGGCGGCGGCGATCACGGCCGCCGTGCCCTTGGTCGCGACCAGCGTCGAAGCCCAGCGCCACCAGGTCGCGCGCCACCTGCACCGCGCGCGGCTTGTCGGTGGCCTTCACCGACAGGAAGACCGTGCCCGAGCGTCGGCAGCTTGATGCCGGCGCCGAGCTGCGACTTGACGAAGGCTTCGCCGAAGGTCTTGCCCACGCCCATCACTTCGCCGGTCGACTTCATCTCGGGGCCGAGGATGGTGTCGACGCCCGGGAACTTGACGAACGGGAACACGGCTTCCTTGACGCTGAAGAACGGCGGCGATCACTTCTTTCGTGATGCCCTGCTGAGCCAGCGTCTGGCCGACCATGCAGCGCGCCGCCACCTTGGCCAGCTGGATGCCGGTGGCCTTGGACACGAACGGCACGGTGCGCGAGGCGCGCGGGTTCACTTCCAGCACGAACACGGTATCACCGTCTTGCCGTCGACTTTTTGCTGGATGGCGAACTGCACGTTCATCAGGCCGACCACGTTCAGGGCCTTGGCCATCGGCGCGGTCTGGCGCTTGATCTCATCGATGGTCTCCTGCGTCAGCGAATACGGCGGCAGCGAGCAGGCCGAGTCGCCCGAGTGCACGCCGGCCTGCTCGATGTGTTCCATCACGCCGCCGATGAAGGTGGCTTCGCCGTCCGAGATGCAGTCGACGTCGCACTTCGATGGCGTCGTTCAGGAAGCGGTCGAGCAGCACCGGCGAATCGTGCGAGACCTTGACCGCTTCGCGCATGTAGCGCTCGAGGTCGCGCTGCTCGTGGACGATTTCCATCGCGCGGCCGCCCAGCACGTAGCGACGGGCGCACCACCAGCGGATAGCCGATTTCCTGCGGCCAGCGCCAGCGCTTCGGCTTCGGTGCGGGCGGTGCGGTTGGGCGGCTGGCGCAGGCCCAGCTCGTGCAGCAGCTTCTGGAAACGCTCGCGGTCTTCGGCGGCGTCGATCATGTCGGGCGAGGTGCCGATGATCGGCACGCCGTTGGCTTCCAGGTCGAGCGCCAGCTTCAACGGCGTCTGGCCGCCGTACTGGACGATCACGCCGACCGGCTTTTCCATGTCGACGATTTCCAGCACGTCTTCCAGCGTCAGCGGCTCGAAATACAGGCGGTCGGAGGTGTCGTAGTCGGTCGAAACGGTCTCGGGGTTGCAGTTGACCATGATGGTCTCGTAGCCGTCTTCGCGCATCGCCAGGGCCGCATGCACGCAGCAGTAGTCGAACTCGATGCCCTGGCCGATGCGGTTCGGGCCGCCGCCCAGCACCATGATCTTCTTCTTGTCGGTCGGCGTTCGCACTCGCACTCTTCGTCGTAGGTCGAGTACATGTAGGCGGTGTTGGTCGCGAACTCGGCGGCGCAGGTGTCGACGCGCTTGTAGACCGGGCGCATGCCCAGCGCATGGCGGCGTGCGCGGATCGCGTGTCGCGTGGTCTTGAGCAGGCGGGCCAGGCGGCGGTCGGAGAAGCCCTTTTGCTTGAGCTTGTGCAGCGTCGGCCTTGTCGAGCGCTTCCAGCGTCTGCGTTTCCAGCTACAGTTCGATCTCGACGATTTCCTTGATCTGCACCAGGAACCACGGATCGATCTTGGTCAGGTCGAACACTTCTTCGAGCGTCAAGCCCAGGGCAAACGCATCGCCCACGTACCAGATGCGGTCCGGGCCCGGCTCGCCGAGTTCTTCTTCGATGCACTTCGCGGTCGCGCGTCTTTTCGTTCAGGCCGTCGACGCCGACTTCCAGGCCGCGCAGGGCTTTCTGGAACGATTCCTGGAAGGTGCGGCCCATGGCCATGACTTCGCCGACCGATTTCATCTGCGTGGTCAGGTGCTTGTCGGCGGTCGGGAATTTCTCGAAGGCGAAGCGCGGGATCTTGGTGACGACGTAGTCGATGGACGGCTCGAACGAGGCCGGCGTCGCGCCGCCGGTGATGTCGTTGCGCAGCTCGTCGAGCGTGTAGCCGACGGCCAGCTTGGCCGCGACCTTGGCGATCGGGAAACCGGTGGCTTTGGAGGCCAGCGCCGACGAACGCGACACGCGCGGGTTCATCTCGATGACGATCATGCGGCCGTCCTTCGGGTTGATCGAGAACTGCACGTTCGAGCCGCCGGTATCGACGCCGATTTCGCGCAGCACGGCGATCGACGCGTTGCGCATGATCTGGTATTCCTTGTCGGTCAGCGTCTGCGCCGGCGCGACGGTGATCGAGTCGCCGGTGTGCACGCCCATCGGATCGAGGTTTTCGATCGAGCAGATGATGATGCAGTTGTCGGCCTTGTCGCGCACCACTTCCATCTCGTACTCTTTCCAGCCGAGCAGCGACTCTTCGATCAGCAGCTCGTTGGTCGGCGAGGCTTCCAGGCCGCGCTTGCAGATGGTCTCGAATTCTTCCGGGTTGTAGGCGATGCCGCCGCCGCGTGCCGCCCAGCGTGAAGATGGGACGGATGACGGTCGGGAAGCCCAGCTCGCGCTGCACGGTCCACGCTTCGTCCATGCGTGTGGGCCACGCCCGAACGCGCCGAACCGAGACCGATCTTGGTCATCGCGTCCTTGAACTTCGAGCGGTCTTCGGCCTTGTCGATGGCTTCCGGCGTGGCGCCGATCAGTTCGACCTTGTACTTTTCCAGCACGCCGTGGTGGTGCAGGTCGAGCGCGCAGTTCAGCGCGGTCTGGCCGCCCATGGTCGGCAGGATCGCGTCCGGGCGCTCCTTGTCGATGATGTTCTCGACGACCTTCCAGGTGATCGGCTCGATGTAGGTGACGTCGGCCGTTTCCGGGTCGGTCATGATCGTGGCCGGATTGCTGTTGACCAGGATGACCTTGTAACCCTCTTCGCGCAGGGCCTTGCAGGCCTGGGCGCCGGAGTAGTCGAACTCGCAGGCCTGGCCGATGATGATCGGGCCGGCGCCGATGATCAGGATGCTTTTGATGTCAGTACGTTTAGGCATTTATTTCTTCTCCGCGGCTTGCATCAGGGCGATGAAGCGGTCAAACAGGTAGGCAACGTCGGTCGGGCCGGGCGAGGCTTCCGGGTGGCCCTGGAAGCAGAACGCCGGCTTGTCGGTGCGGGCAAAGCCCTGCAGCGAGCCGTCGAACAGCGAGACGTGGGTGACGCGGCAGTTGGCCGGCAGCGTGTTCGGGTCGACCGCGAAACCGTGGTTCTGCGAGGTGATCAGGACCTTCTTCGAATCCAGGTCCTGCACCGGGTGGTTCGCGCCGTGGTGGCCGAACTTCATCTTCATGGTCTTGGCGCCGGAGGCCAGCGCCATGATCTGGTGGCCCAGGCAGATGCCGAAGGTCGGGATGCCCTTCTCGATCAGCTCGCGCGGTGGCCTTGATGGCGTAGTCGCACGGCTCCGGATCGCCCGGGCCGTTGGCCAGGAAGATGCCGTCCGGGTTGAGCGCCAGCGCGTCGGCCGCGGTCGATTGCGCCGGCACCACGGTGACCTTGCAGCCGCGCTCGGCCAGCATGCGCAGGATGTTGCGCTTGACGCCGTAGTCGAAGGCGACGACGTGGTATTTGGGATTGTCTTGCTTGCCGTAGCCGCTGCCCAGCTTCCACTCGGTTTCGGTGAAGTCGTAGGGCTCCTTGACCGACACGACCTTGGCCAGGTCCATGCCGGCCAGGCCCGGGAACGAGCGCGCCAGTTCGAGCGCTTGCGCTTCGTTCGGCTGGTTGCCCTGGGTGCCGGTGACGATGGCGCCGGCCTGGGCGCCCTTCTCGCGCAGGAGGCGGGTCAGCTTGCGGGTATCGATGCCGGCGATCGCGACGACGTTCTCGGCCTTCAGGTAGTCGGCCAGCGACTGGGTGGAGCGGAAGTTCGATGCCAGCAGCGGCAGGTCGCGGATGATCAGGCCTGCGGCGTGGACTTTGGACGCTTCGACGTCTTCGGCGTTGACGCCGTAGTTGCCGATGTGCGGGTACGTCAGGGTGACGATCTGACGCGAATAGCTGGGGTCGGTGAGGATTTCCTGATAGCCGGTGATGCGGTGTTGAACACCACTTCGCCGGTCGTGTGGCCGGCGGCGCCAATGGACATACCTCGAAAAATCGTTCCGTCTGCAAGGGCCAGGATGGCCGGAACGGCTGGGCCAGAGAAAAATGGCGGCAAGGGTAACTCCCAATAAAGTTACCGTAGCGGCGCCACGTCAGACCGGCATCCAGAACCTGCGGACGAGCTAAGCGTGCGCGAGGGTTGGAGGTCGTTTTGAATGAGGAATGGAGGGTAGGCGCTACGGCAAGTAAGTGAATGGCTAAACCCCCAAATTATAGCGCGGATTGGGCGTTCCGGCAATCTGCCGCCGGAACGATTTGCGGCGAATTAGGGGTTTTTACTTACCGATGAGCCGAAAATTTCTACACGATCAAGGCGTACCGATCGAGGGCCGCGATACCGGCCCTGGCGATCTGCGCATCCTCGTTCGATTTCACGCCCGACACGCCCACGGCGCCGATCACATGGCCGTCGACGATGATCGGCACGCCGCCTTCGAGCATGCCTTCGAGCTTGGGCGCCGACAGGAAGGACATGCGGCCGCCGTTGATGACGTCCTCGTACACCTTCGATTCGCGGCGGCCGAGCGCGGCGGTGTTCGCCTTGGCCGGGGCGATGTGGCTCGAGATCGGCGGCTGCGCCGTCCAGGCGCTGCAGCCACAGCAGGTGGCCGCCGTCGTCGACGATGGCGATCGTCACGGCCCAGTTGTTTTGCAGGGCTTCGGCTTCGGCGGCAGCCGCGATTTGTTTTGACGTCGTCCAGGGTCAGCATCGGTTTCGTTTTCATGGTCTCTCCTCTTGGTTGTTATGGTTGCTGCTTGGCTTTCAACTTCGCTTTCAGTTGCGGCATCACGGCGGCGGCGGCCTGCTCGCCGGCGAGGATCGCCAGGTTGCGGCCCTGGAAATCGGCGCTGCCCATCTTGCCCAGTGCGGGCGTGATGACGACGTCGGCTTCCTTCAGCTCGAAATGGTTCAGGCGCTGGCCCATGATGCTGAAGGTCTGCATCAGGACGTCGAGCGAACTGACCGTGGCCTGGGTGTCGGCCTGGGTCGAGATATTGACCGCGATGACGAAGTCCGCGCCCATCTTGTCGCGCGTGAACTTGACCGGCACCGGCGCCACCAGGCCGCCGTCGACATAGGTCTTGGCGCCGATTTTCACGGGCTGGAACACGGACGGCACGGCGGACGAGGCGCGCACGGCCATGCCGGTATTGCCCTTGTCGAACATGACGGCTTCGCCGGTCTTGAGGTCGGTGACGACGGCGCCGAAGCGCTTCGGCAGCTTTTCGATCGGCCGGTTGCCGACCGCCTTGTTCACGTAGTTCTGCAGCGCTTCGCCTTTGAGCAGGCCGGGCGAGGTCGAGAACAGCGGCATGGCCCAGTCCGAAATCGTCGCCTCGTCCATGTCCATCGCAATCTTTTGCAGCGCGAAGCCGGTATAGCCCGAGGCATACAGGGCGCCGACCACCGAGCCGGCGCTGGTGCCGACCACGATGTCGGCGTGGATGCCCTGCGCTTCGAGCGCCTTGATCACGCCGATATGGGCGAAGCCGCGCGCGGCGCCGCCGCCGAGGGCGAGGCCGATCTTGATTTTCTTAGGAGGCGCCGGGGGCGCCTGGACCACGACCGGGGCCGGCGGCGGCGGCGGGGTGCTGCCGCAGCTGGCGAGCAGCAGTGAACCGAGGGCGATGAGGGAGAGACGTCGAGAGAGCATGTGCGGGATCGAGAGGGCAATTCCCGATTGTACCGCGCATTACTTACGTCTGGATGAGGCGGGACAGTACCCCGGCAGCGAGGTGTTCGGCAACGACGCCGTAAACGTACTCCCCTCCCCCGGCGTCGAACTGATCTTCAAACGCCCGCCATGGCGCAGCAGCACGTGCTTGACGATGGCCAGCCCCAGCCCCGTGCCCTGCGTCTCGCGCGAGCGGCTCTTGTCGACGCGGTAGAAGCGCTCGGTCAGGCGCGAGATGTGCTGCGGGTCGATGCCGATGCCGCAGTCGGTGACGGAAAACTGCAAGTCGTCCGTCGCCGCGGCGCCACGCCAGTGCGATGCGGCCGCCCTGCGGCGAATAGCGCACCGCGTTCGAGGCGAGGTTGGCAAAGGCGCTGCGCAGCTCTTCCATGCTGCCCATCACGTCGGGGCCGTCGACGCTGACCGCGATCTCGTGCCGCCCGCCCGACAAGCGCGCGCGCCTCGGCCGCGACCGATTCGACCAGCAGCGCCACGTCGACCCGCTCGCGCCGCAGCGGGAATTCGTCGGACTCCAGGCGCGACAGCGTCAGCATGTCTTCGATCAGGCGCTGCATGCGCTGGCCCTGTTCCGTCATCAGCTTCAGGTGCGCGGTGCGGGTGGCCGCATCCAGGCCCGGGTCGGAGCAGCGCGATCTCGAGGAAGCCGACGATCACCGTCAGCGGCGTGCGCAGTTCGTGCGAGGCGTTGGCGATGAAGTCGCGCCGCATCGCTTCGACCCGCTCGGTGTCGGTGGCGTCGTGCGTGACCAGGATCTGGCGCCGGTTTTCGAAGGGGATGATGCGGCATTCGATCTTGCGGCCGCGGATCGACAGCGTCAGCGGCTGCTCGTAGCGGCCCAGGATGATGTAGTCGATGAACTCGGGGTGGCGCACCAGGTTCGTCACCCGCAGGCCCTTGTCGCGCTCGATCGTCAGGCCCAGGTGGCGCTCGGCCGCCGGATTGCACCACTCCAGGAACAGCACGTCGTCCATGATCGCCACGCCTTCGGGCAGCAGGTGCATGGCCTGGCGAAAGCGCGCCAGCCACTCGGCCAGTTCCTTCTGGTTGCGCTCGTCCTCGCGCCGCATGCGGTACAGGCGCGCGAAGACGTCGGTCCAGGCGCCCCAGCCGTCGGGCAGGCGGCCGGACTGCGGGTCGTTCAGCCATTCGCCCAGCTGGTGCAGGTAGGAGAGCTGGACGAACAGCGCGACGATGGCGCCGAGCCAGCGCCAGCGACAGGCCGGCGACGGGGCCGGCCATCCACCACAGCGACGCCGCCGGCAAGGAAGACGGTGGCCAGGCGCAGCAGCGCCGGCACCCAGAACAGCAGCTTGGGATTCATCGGACCTTCAACTGATTATTTTTCCGACAGCATATAGCCGACGCTGCGCACCGTGCGGATCAGGCCTTCGGCGCTTTTCAGGGCTTTGCGCAGGCGCAGCACGTGGACGTCGACCGTGCGCTCTTCGATCACGGCATGGTCGCCCCACACCTTGTCGAGCAGCTGGGCGCGCGAAAACACGCGCTCGCGGTGCGCCAGCAGGAATTTCAGCAGCTTGTATTCGGCATTGCCGATGTCGACGCCCTGCCCTTCGATCGTCACCGTGCAGCTGCTCGGGTCGAGCACCACGCTGCCGGCGCGCAGCGGCGCCTCGGCCAGGTGCGGGCTCTTGCGGCGCAGCAGCGCACGCGAACGGGCCAGCAGTTCGCGCGGCGAGAACGGCTTGGTGACGTAATCGTCGGCGCCCGTGTTCAGGCCGGCGAGCTTGTCTTCTTCCATGCTTTTCGCGGTCAGCATGATCACCGGGATGTCCTGGAAATCGCGGTCCGCGCGCAGCCGCGCCAGCAGGCGCAGGCCGCTCTGGTCGGGCAGCATCCAGTCGAGCAGCAGCAGGTCCGGCTTGCCGTGGCGGATGCTGTCCCAGGCCGCGCTGGTGGTGCCGACCGACTCGATGGCCCAGCCGGCTTCGCGCAGCGAATAGCTCACCAGTTCGACGATCGCCGGTTCGTCCTCGACCACCAGTACGCTCGTGTTCTGCATGCCGGCTCAGCCTTCCGTGCGCTGCGGGTTTGCTGTGGCGGATGTCGCGTCCCTCGACCACGTAGATCACGTATTCGGCGATGTTCTTCGCATGGTCGCCGATGCGCTCGATCGCTTTGGCGACCCACAGCGTGTCGAGCGCCGACGAAATCGTGCGCGGGTCTTCCATCATGAAGGTGATCAGGTTGCGCAGGATGGAGCGGAATTCGTGGTCGATGATCTCGTCGCCGGCGATGATCTGCATCGCCTGCTTGCCGTCGAGGCGCGCAAAGGCGTCGAGCGCGTCGTGCAGCAGGTCGGAGGTGTTCTTGCCGATCGCGCGGATCATGTCGTAGTGGGCGAAGCTGGTCGCGCCGCGCTCGTGCAGGCTTTTCGAGGTGCGCGCGATCTTGCTCGACTCGTCGCCGATGCGCTCGAGGTCGGTGATGACCTTGATCGTGGCCATGATGGTGCGCAGGTCGTTGGCGGCCGGCTGGCGCTTGACGATCAGGTGGCTGCAGGCGTCGTCGAGCTGCACTTCGAGCTGGTTGACGGCGTGGTCGTCCGCCATCACCTTGTCGGCCTGGGCGATGTCGCCGACCCGGAAGCAGTTCAGCGCCTGCTCGAACTGGGTTTCCACCATGCCGCCCATCAGCAGGACCTTGGAACGGATCGCTTCGAGTTCCTGGTCGTACTGCTTTGAAGAATGTTCGCCAATCATATTACCGCTCCCTAGTATTTTTTATTCGAGTCTTCAACCGAAACGGCCGGTGATGTAGTCTTGGGTCTCTTTGCGCGCCGGATTCATGAACAGCTGGTCCGTCTCGCCGAATTCCACCAGTTCACCCAGGTACATGTAGGCAGTGTAATCGGAGCAACGCGCCGCCTGCTGCATGTTGTGGGTCACGATCGTGATCGTGTAATCCTGCTTCAGTTCGCTGATCAGTTCCTCGATCTTGGCCGTCGAGATCGGGTCCAGCGCCGAGGTCGGCTCGTCGAGCAGCAGCACGTCCGGCTTGACCGCCACGCCGCGCGCGATGCACAGGCGCTGCTGCTGGCCGCCCGACAGCGACAGGCCGCTCTTGCTGCAGCTTGTCCTTGGCCTCTTCCCACAGCGCCGCCTTTTTCAGGGCCCATTCGACGCGCTCGTCCATCTCGCCCTTCGACAGGTTTTCGTAGAGGCGCACGCCGAAAGCGATGTTGTCGTAGATCGACATCGGGAACGGCGTCGGCTTCTGGAACACCATGCCGATCTTCGCGCGCAGCATGTTGACGTCGACGCCGGGCTCGAGGATGTTGCGGTCGCGGTACATGATCGAGCCTTCGGCGCGCTGGCCCGGATACAGGTCGTACATGCGGTTCAGGGTGCGCAGCAGGGTCGACTTGCCGCAGCCGGAGGGGCCGATGAAGGCCGTCACCTGCTTTTCGTGGATGTCGAGCGACACGTTCTTCAGGCTCTGCGTCTTGCCGTAGAAGAAATTCAGGCCGGAGATCTCGATGGTCTTGGTCTTCGGCGTCGCGGGTTTGCCATAGCTTGGGTCATGGTTGTCATGGATGGATTAGCGCGGCGTCTTCTGGGTGAAGACGGTACGCGACAGGATATTCAGGAACAGCACGGTGAAGGTGACCAGCAATGCGCCGCCCCAGGCCAGCGCGCGCCAGTCGTCGTAGGGGCTCATCGCATAGGTGTAGATCACGACCGGCAGGTTGGCCAGCGGCGCGTTCATGTCGGCGCTGAAGAACTGGTTGTTCAGCGCGGTGAACAGCAGCGGCGCGGTCTCGCCCGAGATGCGGGCCAGGGCCAGCAGCACGCCGGTGATGATGCCGGCCTTGACGGCGCGCAGGCGCACCAGGGTCGCCACCTTCCAGCGCGGCGCGCCGAGGGCGAAGGCCGCTTCCAGTAGGCTGTTGGGCACCAGGCGCAGCATGTTGTCGGTGGTGCGCACCACCACCGGCACCGCGATCAGGGTCAGCGCGATGGTGCCGGCATAGCCCGAGAAATGCTGGACCTTGGCCACGTACAGGGCATACACGAACAGGCCGATCACGATCGACGGCGCCGACAGCATGATGTCGGTGACGAAGCGGGTGACCTGGCCGAAGCGGTTGGTGTCGCCGTATTCGGCCAGGTAGATGCCGGCCAGGATGCCGACCGGGGTGCTGACCAGGGTCGACAGGCCGACCATCATCAGGCTGCCGACGATGGCGTTGCGCAGGCCGCCGCCCTCGCCGCCCGGCGCCGGGGTGTCGCCGGTGAACAGCGAAGGCGCCAGCGCGCTGACGCCGTTGACCAGCAGGGTCCACAGGATCCAGGCCAGGAAGGCCAGGCCGATGCCCATCGCGAGCACCGACAGCAGCGATGCCGATGCGGTGCGACAGCAGGCGCTTGCGGTAGACAGGATTCGATGGCGTTCATTTCGTGCCTTCCTTGCGGGACATCCCCGCCAACATCAGTTTCGCCGCCGACAGCACGATGAAGGTAATCCCGAACAGGATCAGCGCCAGCGCGAACAGCGACGATACGTGCAGCGGCGAAGCCGCTTCGGCGAATTCGTTGGCCAGGGTCGAGGAAATCGAGTTACCGGGCATGAAGAGCGAGGCCGAGAGCTCGTGGGCGTTACCGATCACGAAGGTCACCGCCATCGTCTCGCCCAGCGCGCGGCCCAGGCCCAGCATCACGCCGCCGACCACGCCGTTGCGGGTATAAGGCAGCACCACCTTGCGCACCACTTCCCACTTGGTGCAGCCCAGGCCGTAGGCCGATTCCTTCAGCACGGCCGGCACGATCTCGAACACGTCGCGCATCACGGAGGAGATGAACGGGATGATCATCACGGCCAGGATCAGGCCGGCGGTCAGGATGCCGATGCCCATGGTCGGGCCCTGGAACAGCTGGCCGATCACGGGCAGCTGGCCGAGGGTCGCCTTCAGCACCGGCTGGATGTGGTCGGCGAACAGCGGCGCGAACACGAACAGGCCCCACATGCCGTAGATGATCGAGGGCACGCCGGCCAGCAGTTCGACCGCGGTGCCCATCGGGCGGCGCAGCCAGGCCGGGCAGATTTCGGTGAGGAAGAGCGCGATGCCGAAGCTGATCGGGAAGGCGACCAGCAAGGCGATCAGCGAGGTGGCCAGCGTGCCCCAGATCGCGATCAGGGCGCCGAACTTGTCGTCGACCGGATCCCATTCGACGGTGGTGATGAAGCCCAGGCCGAATTCCTTGAACGCCGGCGCGGCGCCGATGGCCAGCGAGGCGATGATGCCGACCAGCGCCATCAGCACGCTGGCGGCGAACAGCAAGGTGATTTTGTGGAACAGGAAGTCCTGGATGCGCTGGTTGCGCATGGTCTTGCGCAGGGCGGCGTGTTCGAGATCGAGCTCGCCGGCGGCTGGCGGCGGCCGGCTTGTCGATGGCGACGGGAGGGTGTGCGCTCATATGGTGTTCTTGTCGAGTGTACTGCGAATGGCCGCCGCGACCTGAGGCCGCGGCGGCCTCGCCATGCCTTACCAGATCGCCTTGCCGGCCGCGTCTTTCAGGTTCGCGCGCCAGGCGTCCTGCACCAGCTTGGTGACGGCGTCGGGCATCGGCACGTAGTCCAGCTCGGCGGCGGCGGCGTCGCCGTTCTTATAGGCCCAGTCGAAGAACTTCAGCACTTCCTTGCCCTTCGCGCCGTCCGCCTGCGCCTTGTGCAGCAGGATGTAGGAAGCGCCCGTGATCGGCCAGCTGGCCTTGCCCGGCTGGTCGGTCAGCACCACGGCGAAGCCCGGGGCCTTGGCCCAGTCGGCGCTGGCGGCGGCGGCCTTGAAGGCGTCGTCGTCCGGCTGCAGGTAGGCGCCGTCGTGGTTCTGCAGCTGGGTGTGCGCCATCTTGTTCTTCTTGGCGTAGGCCCACTCGACATAGCCGATGCCGCCCTTGATGCGCTGCACGTTGGCGGCCACGCCTTCGTTGCCCTTGCCGCCCACGCCCGTCGCCCATTTCACGGCGGTGCCGGCGCCGACCTTCAGCTTCCAGTCCGGGCTGACCTTCGACAGGTAGTCGGTGAACAGGAAGGTGGTGCCCGAGCTGTCGGCGCGGTGCACCACGGTGATGTCCTCGGCCGGCAGTTTCACGCCCGGGTTCAGGGCGGCGATCGGCTGGCGCGTTCCACTTGGTGATCTTGCCGAGGAAGATATCGGCCAGCACGGCGCCGGAGAGCTTGACCTGGCCCGGCGTCACGCCCGGCAGGTTGATCGACCGGCACCACGCCGCCCATCACGGCCGGGAACTGGAACAGGCCGGCGGCGGCCAGTTCAGTTGGCGGGCAGCGGCATGTCGGAGGCGCCGAAGTCGACGGTTTTCGCCTTGATCTGCTTGATGCCGGCGCCGGAGCCGACCGACTGGTAGTTCAGGCCGTTGCCGCTGGCGGCCTTGTACATCTCGGCCCACTTGGCGTAGATCGGATACGGGAAGGTCGCGCCGGCGCCGGTGATGTTGACGGCCTGGGCGGCGGTTGCGGCGAAGGTGGTGGCGGCAAGTGCGATCGAGAGGAGCAAGGGCTTCATACGCATATCAGTTTCCTTAGAGTGAAGGCGCAGCATGCGCCCTGGTATTGCTGCGCAGTCTAGCGGCCAAATATGACAAGTTCGTGACAAGTCCATGACATGCTGTTGCGCATGTCATCGAATCGATGACACGGCCGTAAAAGCATGTCACACGGTTCATGCGATGCGACGCATGGCGTGGCGCCATAGTGCCGCGATGCGCGAATCCCCGTCACGCGATTGAAATGCCGCGCAGACAGAGCCGCAAATAAAGGTCGCTGCGAAGGCTTGTAAATACACTGGCGGCTGCTATGCTCAAAGCGTAGTCACCGTATGGAGGGATGCTGAAAGGCGTTTTGTAGC
Source organism: uncultured beta proteobacterium (assembly GCA_963729765.1). Lineage (GTDB taxonomy): Bacteria > Pseudomonadota > Gammaproteobacteria > Burkholderiales > Burkholderiaceae_D > Telluria. The sequence goes on from CAVSPL010000006.1 coordinate 35,570, forward strand.
TATGTGGAATATGTTTGTGTTTGCTGTTCTGTCGGGATTGGTCGGCCTGATCGCCTACGAGATTTTCCAGGAGATCGAAGGCAGTTCCGAACCCCTGCATGACCACTATCACGAATAGTGCCCAACCCGCTACGCGGGACCATGACAAAAGCGGCGAGGCCCAATGGGCGCTCGCCGCTTTCATTTGCAGCGTGCTGCCATTACGAGGAAGCGCGACAGCGCCGTCATGGCGGCCAGTTCCAGGTTCAGGAACTGCAGGCCGACCTTGAATTCGCCATTGCTGAGAATGCAGTACTGGGTGCGGGCCTTCGAATGGATGGGCACGACCTTGCCGTCGACCAGCAAATCGAAGCGCAGCTGGCGCGCCCTGCCCGACCGCGACCGGCTGCGCCACGTTGATGCTGACGCCGTTGGCGCTGACGTCGGTGGTGCGCCCCAGCACGGGGCGCTGCCTTCGAGGGCGAACATGGCGCGGGTTTTCAGGATCTTGCGCTGGGACTGCCTTTGTTCTGCTTGCACGGTATGCCGATATTGGTCATTTCAAGGCACGATTATATGCAAGATGGCTGAACTCCGGTATGCGCCTAGTCCAGTTCGCGCAGTTTGGTGAAGGCCTGGTCGATCCGCTCGACGCCGATGATGTTCATGCCCTCGATTTTTTGCTTCGGCATATTCCCCTTCGGGATCAGCGCGATCGAGAAGCCGAGCTTGGCCGCTTCCTTGCAGGCGTTCCTGGCCGCGCGGCGCCGGGCGGATTTCGCCGGCCAGGCCGACTTCGCCGAACACCACCAGCCTGCGCGGCAGCGGCTTGTTGCGCAGCGACGAGTTAATCGCCAGCAGCACCGCCAGGTCGGCCGCCGGTTCGGCGATCTTGCACGCCGCCCACCGCATTGACGAACACGTCCTGGTCGAAGGCCGCGATGCCGGCGTGGCGGTGCAGCACCGCCAGCAGCATCGCCAGGCGGTTCTGCTCCAGGCCGACCGACAGCCGGCGCGCGTTCGGCAGGTGGCTGGCGTCGACCAGCGCCTGGATTTCGACCAGCAGCGGCCGCGTGCCTTCCTGCGTCACCATCACGCAGGAACCCGGCACCTGGCTGTCGTGCTGCGACAGGAACAGCGCCGACGGATTCGACACGCCCTTCAGGCCCTTCTCGGTCATCGCGAACACGCCCAGCTCGTTGACCGCGCCGAAGCGGTTCTTGATCGCGCGCACCAGGCGGAAGCTCGACTGCGGGTCGCCCTCGAAATACAGCACGGTGTCGACGATGTGCTCGAGCACGCGCGGGCCGGCCAGCGCGCCCTCTTTGGTCACGTGGCCGACCAGGATGATGGTCACGCCGGTCTGCTTGGCCACGCGCGTCAGCTGCGCCGCGCATTCGCGCACCTGCGCCACCGAACCCGGGGCCGACGGTCAGCGCGTCCGAATACAGGGTCTGGATCGAGTCGATCACCGCCACTTCGGGCTTCAGGTCGGCCAGCGTGCCGAGGATGCGCTCGAGCTGGATCTCGGCCTGCAGCTTGAGGTCTTTCGCCTCCACCGCAGGCGCCGCGCGCGCAGCGCGATCTGGGCGCCGGATTCCTCGCCGCTGACATAAAGCGTAGAGCGCGTGGCGGCCAGGTTGGCCAGGGCCTGCAGCAGCAGGGTCGACTTGCCGATGCCGGGGTCGCCGCCGATCAGCACCACGCCGCCCGCCACCAGGCCGCCGCCCAGCACGCGGTCGAATTCCTCGATGCCGGTGCCGAAGCGCGGCACGTCGACCGCTTCGATGTCGGCCAGCGACAGCACCGGCGCGGTCTGCGCCAGCGCCTTGTAGTTCACCGTCTGCGACATGCGGTTCACGCCGGCGGTGGCTGCCTCGGGCACCGTCTCGACCATCGTGTTCCAGGCCTTGCAATCGGCGCACTGGCCGGTCCAGCGGCTGCTGACGCTGCCGCACTCGCTGCAGACGAACTGCGTTTTTGCCTTAGCCATGGGTGCCCAAGCGTCCTTCCGTGACGCGCACGCGCTGGGCGAGTGCGCACATCAATTCATAGCCGATGGTGCCGGCGCTGGCCGCCACCTCGTCGATCGGCAGGCCGTCGCCCCAGAGCGTGACCTGGCTGCCGATGCGCGCATTGCGGATCGGCGTCAGGTCGACCGTCATCATGTCCATCGAGACGCGCCCCACCACCGAGGTGCGCACGCCGTCGACGATCACCGGCGTGCCGTGCGGCGCGTGGCGCGGGTAGCCGTCGGCGTAACCGCAGGCGACCACGCCGACCTGCATCGGCCCCGGCGCCTGGAAGCTGCTGCCGTAGCCGACCGTGTCGCCGCGCCACCAGGTGCTGGATCGCGATGATTTCGGAGCGTCAGCGTCATGGTCGGGCGCAGGCCGAAGTCGTGCGCCGTGCGCCCGCCCGGCGTGCCGCCGTAGAGCATGATGCCGGGACGGACCCAGTCGTTGTGCAGCTCGGCCTGCAGCATCGCCTGGTGCAGCACGCCGCCGGAATTGGACAGGCTGCGCTCGCCCTCGAGGCCCTGGGCGCCGCCGACGAAGCGCTCGACCTGCTCGGCGACCGCCAGGCGCGGGTGTTCGAGTTCGTCGGCATTCGCGAAGTGGGTCATGAGGGTGATGTTGCGGATGCCGGGAATCGCGCGCAGGCGTTTGTAGGCGGCCGCGTAGGCGTCGGGCTTGAAGCCGAGCCGGTTCATGCCGGTGTTCATTTTGAGGTGGACGTCGATCGGGCGGTAGAGCTGGGTGTACTCCAGCATCTTGATCTGCTCGAGGCAGTGGACGGTGCTGTTGATATTGTGTTCGGCCAGCAGCGAGCACGTCGCTGGCGTCGAAGATCCCTTCCAGCAGCAGGATCGGCTTGATCCAGCCCAGTTCGCGCAGGCGCAAGGCGTTCTCGGTCTCGATCAGGGCCAGGCCGTCGGCGCCCATGAAGCCCTTCACGCCGCGCTCGAGGCCGTGGCCATAGGCATTGGCCTTGACGACGGCCCAGATCCGCGCCTCGGGGGCGCAGGCGCGCGCACGCGCAAGGTTATGCTGCATCGAATCGAGATGGATGGTGGCGCAGAGCGGGCGTGGCATGGCGGATCGGCGAGAAAAACGATTAGGCGAAGGCTTCTATTTTACCGGAGCCAGCATCCGCTTCCTGCCCGTCCGTTTCTTTGGGCACGCCGTTCTTTCATGGTATAAAGCAACCCACACTAGTTTTCTGACATCCTCGAATGAATCGTGGTTTCTATACCATCATGGCGGCGCAGTTTTTCTCGTCGCTGGCAGACAATGCGCTGCTGTTTGTAGCCATTGACGTGCTGGTCGACGATGCACGCCCCGGCTCGCTCACGCCGCTGCTGAAGCTTTCGTTCGTGCTGTTCTACGTGCTGCTGGCCGCGTTCGTCGGCGCCTTCGCCGATTCGCTGCCCAAGGGCCGCGTCATGTTCATCGCCAACCTGATCAAGGTGTTCGGCTGCGCCCTGATGTTCCTGACCGTGCACCCGCTGCTCGCCTACGCCGTGGTCGGCTTCGGCGCGGCCGTGTACTCGCCGGCCAAGTACGGCATCCTGACCGAACTGCTGCCGCCCGAAAAACTCGTCGCCGCGAATGGCTGGATCGAAGGCCTGACCGTGATGTCGATCATCTTCGGCACCGTGCTGGGCGGCGCCCTGGTCAGCGCCAAGGGTTCGGCCCTGCTGCTGGGCTTCGACTTGCCGCTGATCGACACCGGCATCGACACCACCAGCGAAGCGGCGATGGCGGTCGTGGTCGTCGATCTACATCCTGGCCGCCCTGTTCAACCTGCGCATCCCGGAAACCGGCGCGCGCTACGAGCACCAGGAACGCAATCCGATCAAGCTGATCGCCGACTTCGCGAACTGCTCGGCCACGCTCTGGAAGGACAAGCTGGGCCAGATTTCGCTGGCCGTGACCACCCTGTTCTGGGGCGCCGGCGCGACCTTGCAACTGATCGTGCTGAAGTGGGCCGAGCGCTCGCTGCACATGCCGCTCGACAAAGCGACCAGCCTGATCGGCGTGGTCGCGATCGGCGTGGCGATCGGCGCGGCGCTGGCGGCGCAAGTGATCCCGCTGCGCAAGTCGCTGACCGTGATCCCGATGGGCATCGTCATGGGCCTGGTCGTGACGAGCATGGTGTTCGTCCACGACGTCATCATCGCCTACCCGCTGCTGGCCCTGATCGGCTTCCTGTCGGGCTTCTTCGTGGTGCCGATGAACGCGCTGCTGCAGCACCGCGGCCACGTGCTGATGAGCGCCGGCCACTCGATCGCGGTGCAGAACTTCAACGAGAACCTGTCGATCCTGACCATGCTCGCGCATGTACGCGATCATGATCACGCTGAACCTCGACCTGGACATCATCATCGTGCTGTTCGGCCTGTCGATCGCGGGGATCACCTTCCTCATCATGCGCCTGCACCAGCGCAACCAGGCGCTGCACGATTCGCTGGCCTTGATTGGCGAGCACAAGCACTGATCGCAGCTCATGCAAATAATATTTGCATAAATTGCAATTTTACCAAACAATATTTCGCATATTGTCGGCTGCGCTGCGCGCCTCGGCACGCGCGCGCCAGTCGTCCGGGACGATGAAGCCGCGCTCCACTTCTTCCACCAGCCCCGGCGTCTGCGCGCACCACGGCCACCAGCACCGGCGACGGATTCGTCTCGAACTGCGCCTCCAGCTCGGCATGCAGCTGGGCGCGGTTCAGCATCGATGCCGCCTGCCCGGCGCGAAACGGCGCCAGCCATTGCAGCTTGGGCAGGACCAGGAAGGCGTCGGCGCCCAGGCTGTCGAGCTCGCCCAGCGCGCACCAGAAGCCGCGGCAATGGCCGGCGGTGATGCCGCTCATCGCCGGCCAGCTGCCGGCCGGATAAAACAGCCAGCCCTTCACCAGCGCGCGCGCCGCGGTCACCGGGCGCGGCAGCAAAGGCTGGGCGGCCGGATGCGCGCCCAGCTCCAGCTGGCGCCCGAAAATCTTGCGCATCTTCGCGCCCAGGCTGTCGGCCAGGTTGGGGCCGACCAGGGCGTCGAATTCCTGCCCGGCCTCGCCCTGCAGCAGGTAGAACTTGGTGGCGAATTCGATGTGTTCGAGCGCCGTCCGGGCCGGCGTCGAGCAGGAAGTCGAACTCGCCGACGGTGTCGTTGCGGTTGGCGCGCATCTGCAGGCCGTGGGCCACCAGCCGTCCCTGCTGCTGGTAATAAAAGGCCATCAGCTTTTCGGCGTACAGGCCGAGGCGGGTGTAGACGCGCGGGCCGAGCGCGGCGTCGAGCGGCGCCGGGTCGTGGTCGAGATCGCGCCAGCCAGCGCGCGACTTCAGGCGTGACCGGCCCGGTGGAGGCGATGCGGCCCTGCCAGTGCGGCGCGCTCGGCATCGAGCAGGTCGGGGGAATCGAGCAGCCAGGCCAGGGCGCGCACCCGGGCGCGCCGCAAGTGGCCCCAGCGGCGGTGGAAAGCGGCCTGGTAGCTATCGATCCCGTCGCGCATCGGCTGCCTTTGCCCGGCACAGGTCGGCCCAGGCCAGCGCCTTGTCGGCGCCGCGGCGCAGCAGTTCGCCCGGATGCAGGGTCGCCACCAGCGCGGCGTCGCGATAGCGGTGCACCGCGCCGCGGCTGCCGGCCAGCGGCTCCTGCAAGGGCTTGCCGAGCAGGCCGTTGGCGGCGATCTGGCCCAGGGTCAGCACCAGGCCGGCGCCGCTCAGGGCCAGTTCGCGCTCGAGGAAGGGACGGCAGGCGGCCGCTTCCTCGCGCGTCGGCGCGCGGTCGCCGCCATTGGCCGACAGCGGACGGCATTTGACCAGGTTGGTCACATACACGTCCTCGCGCTTCAGGTCGACCGCGGCCAGCATGTTGTCGAGCAGTTTGCCGGCGTCGCCGGCCAGCGGCGCGCCGGCCTGTTCGTCGAGCGCGCTGCTGGCGCCGGCGGCGACGAACCAGCGCGCCGCGTCTGCGCGCCGGCGCCATAGACCGGCTTGCGGCCGGCGCAGTCGCCGCAGCGCTTGCAACGGGCGATCGCGCCGCGCAGCTCATCCCAGTCCATGGCGGCGATGGCTTCCAGGCTGTCGCCCTGCTCTTCTTCGACCGGCGCGGGGACGGGCGGCGTCCAGGCGCGCCGGTGCGGGCGCGGTGGTGCGCGGGATCTCGCCCCAGGCCGGGTCGCGCGGCGGCGGCGGGATGACGCCGGGCGCGTGCATGCCCGGCGCCTCGGCCGGCGCCGGCGGCGCATCGGCCAGCGCTGCGGCCGGCGCTTCCTCAGGCTGCGGCCTCCGCCTCGGGCTGGCGGCGCAGGCGCCACAGCGGCGTGATGCCCATCTCGGCCAGGAAAACTTCGTCGCGCTCGTTCACGTTCATACTGCAAGCCTCATCACGATGGCGTCTTCGCGCTTGCCCTCATGCGCCGGATAATAGCCCTTGCGGCGGCCGATCTCGGCAAAGCCGAAGCGTTCATACACGGCCAGCGCGCGCGCGTTCGACGGGCGCACTTCGAGCAGCACCGATTCCGCGCCCATGCTGCGGCGCGCGCGCGCACAGCGGTCTCGAGCAGATGGCGCCCGAGGCCGGTGCCATGGCGCTTGCCGGCCACCGCCACATCGAGCAGGTGGGCTTCGTCGAGCGCATACATCAGCAGGAAATAACCGGCCAGCTCGCCGGCAGCGTCGCGCAGCAGCCAGGCGTCGTAGCCGGCCTGCACCGAATCGCTGAAATTGGCGCGGCTCCACGGATGGGGAAACACGCTGCATTCGAGCGCATGCACCTCGTCGACGTCGTCCATGGTCATCGGCACCAGCGCCAGGCCGCGCTGCGGCAGCATCGTGCGGCAGCCATCATGACGCCGCCGCCGCGGCCTTGGCCGCATTGATCACCTGGCGCTCGGCGCTGGTGAAGGCGATCTTGTTGCGCAGGTAGAGCGGCTGGGCCTGGGCCGCCGGCACGCCCTGCCCGGCCGCGAACGCCGCCGCGCCGATGCGCGCCAGTTCGCGCGCATGCGGCACGATGCCGCTGTCGGCATGCGCCGCGAACGGCTTGCCGGCGAACGCGTCCGGATAGACCGCGAAGCCGTTGCCGCAGGCGGCGAGGCCGTCGGCTGGCAGCGGCTGCACCGCTTCCGGCGTCGACAACACCGGTTCGATCGACGGCCGTCCACGCGCCATCGAACCGGTACTGCGCCCAATACACTTCGCTCATGCGCGCGTCGAGCACGGCCAGCACCTCGGTCGCGCCGGTCCGCGCGCGGCAAGCCTCGGCCATCGCTTCGAGCGTGATCAGGGGCAGCACCGGCAGGTCGAGCGCCGAAGGCGAGCCCCTGGGCCACGCCGCAGGCCGTGCGCACGCCCGTGAACGAGCCCGGTCCGGCGCCGAAGGCGATCGCGTCGACCTCGGCCAGCTTGATGCCGCTTTCCGCCAGCAGTTCCTGCACCATCGGCAGGAGCGATCTGCGAATGGGTGCGCACGCCGCCGGATTCGCGCGCGAGTGACGGTGTCGCCGGACAGCAGCGCGCAGGAGGCGAGTTCGGAGGAAGTTTCGATGGCAAGGATGATAGGCATGCGCTATTTTAACCCGCCACGCGGGGGCGCCGGCCATGGCGGGAATGACCCGAATTGGGCAAGCGGGCCGCCACGAGGTAGAATCCGACCCATGCATAGCCTGACACTCGACACCAGCAACCGCGACGCAGCTCGCCGCCTCCATGGAAGACGGCCGCTGGATCGTCGCCTGCCTGTGCGCCGCCTGGTGCGGCACCTGCGGCGGCTACCGCGCCGCCTTCGAATCGGTGGCCGCGCGCCATCCGGACAAGACCTTCGTCTGGATCGACATCGAAGACCAGGCCGACGTGGTCGGCGACCTCGACGTCGACAATTTCCCGACCCTGCTGCTGCAGCAGGGCGATACGGTGGCGTTTTTCGGCCCCATGCTGCCCGACGCCAAGCTGGCCGAGCGCCTGGTGCAGGCCCAGGCCGAACTGGCGCCGGCGGAACTGGCGCGCCTGGCGCAGTCGAACCAGGAACGGCGCGACTGGCAGCGCGACTGCAATTTGCAGACCCTGCTGCGCCAGGCCGGCTGACGCGTCGATACGCGGCGCGCTAGGCGTTGCGTACTTTGCTGTTCGCGTACACCCAGGTGTATTCGGCGCCAAACAGGAAAATCTGCGCGGAATAGTAGAACCACGCGACGAGAATCACGAACGAGCCGGCCGCGCCAAAGCCCGAGGCCACGCTCGATTTTGCAAGGTACAAGCCGATCAATGCCTTGCCACGTTGAAGAGGAAGGCTGTTACCGCGGCCCCCATCCAGACATCGTGCCAGGATATCTTCGCGGTCGGCATGATCTTGTAGATCATCGCAAACAGCAACGTGAAGAGGCCGAACGACACGGCGAAATTCAATGCCACTCGCCAGACACGCCTTTCGCCGCATCCCCCCCGCTCAACCATGCGCTCGACGCTGCGAGCGCCGCGCTGACGACGAGTGAAATCATCAGCATGAACGCCAGTCCGAGAACCAGTCCGAAGGATAATACGCGGCTGCGCAACCAACCCCAGATGCCCGACGGTTTGTCTTTCGCCGGCACCTGCCAGATGCGGTCCAGATCCGTTTGCAGCTCGGCGAAAATCGCAGTTGCCCCCAGCAGCAGCAGAAAACCGCCAACGATACTGGCGACTATCCCGGTGGACGGTTCACGCGCAGCTTTCAGCAAGTCCTGCACCGCGGTCGCGCCATCCTGGCCCATGATGCCTTGAAGCTGGGCGATGATTGCTCCTTGCGCCGCGTCCTGTCCAAATACCATCCCGGCAATCGCGATGATGAGCACCAGCAGCGGCGCCAGGGAAAACAGCGTGTAATACGACAGCGCCGCCCCCATGCTTGGCGCGTAATCATCCATCCATGCGTTGGCGGCCGCCAGGAATATTTGCCACTGCTTGCCAATCCAGCTCGCCGCGCTTTGCTCGAACATCGGGCGCGCGGGCGTGCTTGTGGCGGGTTCCGCGTCCTTCGCAGTGGATTTGCAGTCCTCTGGACGCTTCGACGCGGTTTCTGTTTCTTTCTCGACGGTGGCGAAGGCGGTCATCGACGCTGGCATCGTTCATGACCGATGCAACAGACGGCTAGCCAGCGATACAAGATAAGCTACCCACCTTCAGGATATTGCCGGCACCGTTACTGCGTTCTGGTTTGATAGTCGATATACGGGGTTTTTTGCGCCTGACGAGCGCATAGCCCGCCGCCGCGATTCCCAGCACAGCAGCGCCCCGCACATACGGCGAGGAAAGCGCGTCGGAAGCCTTCGATTTCAACAAGTTGAATTGCTCATGCGTTCCCAACTCGGCGGCAGCCAGGCGGGTTTTGGCTTCATGTATTTCGTGAGCGGTCGTGGTCATGTATCTCATGTGGCTGATTTTCTTTGCTTGGTTGGCCCACTCATTGCCAATTGCTAGCTCCTTGGAGGCGTTAGCGTAAGCCTTTCGTCAGCAATGGTTCAGTACGGTGACTCACCGAATGCGGTAGCATAAAGAGGAACATCACAATTGAAAATGCCGCTGACGCGAAAAAGCCGGACCTCACCAAATCGGCGGGGTCCGGCCTTCGTGTCACTTCCATAGGTAATCTGGCCGCCTTCGCCGACGGGAAGAACACCTGCTGGCCGTCGACCTTGAAGCGCCGCGATCAGGCTCTGGCCTTCGCTCGACGTGATCCACTCGACCAGCTGCATCGCGCCCTTGTAGTTCAGGTCTTTCGACTTTTGCGGGTTGACCGCGATGATGCCGTAGGGGTTGAACATCTTCGGGTCGCCCTCGACCGCGATCTGCAGGCCGGTCTTGGCGCGGTAGGCGATGTAGGTGGCGCGGTCGGTCAGGGTGTAGGCGCGCAGTTCGGCCGCCATGTTCAGCACCTCGCCCATGCCCAGGCCGGCCGAGACGTAGGCGGCGCCCTGCGGCTGGCTGCCGACCTGCTTCCAGTAGGCTTTCTCCATCAGGTCGGTGCCGGAATTGTCGCCGCGCGAAATGAATTTGCTGCCGCTGGCGGCGATCTTCTTCATCGCCGCCAAGCACGTCGTTGCTGCCCTTGATGCGCGGCCGGATCGCTTTCCGGGCCGACGATGATGAAGTCGTTGTACATCACGTCGCGCCGGTTGACGCCATGGCCCTCGGCGACGAACTTGTCTTCCGACGGCGCGCGCGTGCACCAGGGTCACGTCGACGTCGCCGTTCTTCGCCAGCTCCAGCGCCTTGCCGGTGCCGACCGAAATGACCTTCACCTTGCGTGTTGGTCTTCGCTTCGAACTTCGGCAGCAGGTATTGCAGCAGGCCCGAGTTCTCGGTGCTGGTGGTGGTCGAGAGCCGGATCGCCTGCTGGGCCAGCGCGGGCGCGCCGGCGAGCGAGCAGGAAGCCGAGCAGGGCAAGGTGCTTCTTCAGTTTCAGCATGGGGTTGTCATCCTTGTTTATCGATGTGCTATGGTAAGCCGCCCCCAGAAACTTTCAATATGAACAGCTTTGCATAGGTTGCACTTTAAATATGTTGCACGTTAAGCTCGCCTACACCTTCGCCCGCGCCGGCGGAATGCGGATGCAGCTCGAAAATCCCCTGTTCGACATCCTGTCCGCCATCCACGCCTCCGGCTCGGTCGGCCAGGCGGCGGCGCGCCTGCAGCTGTCCTACCGCCACGTGTGGGGCGAGCTGAAGCGCTGGGAAGCCACGCTCGACGCCGGCCTGATCGTCTGGGAGCGCGGCAAGCGCGCGCGCCTGTCGCCCTTCGGCGAGAAGCTGCTGTTCGCGGAACAGCGCGCCAGGATGCGGGTGCAGCCGCAGGTCGAGAACCTGATCGCCGAAATGGAGCGCGAATTCGCGCTGGCCTTCGACCCCGACGTGCACGTGATCCCGATGTTCGCCAGCCACGACATCGCGCTGTCGCGCCTGAAGGACTTCCTGGCGCGCGACGCCAACCTGCACCTGGACCTGCAATTTCGCGGCAGCCTGGCCTGCATCGAGGCGCTCTCGCGCGGCGACTGCCTGCTGGCGGGCTTCCACGTCAGCGAAGACCGCGCCCGCGGGCAGCATGACCCAGAAGGCCTTCAAGTCCTTGCTGAAACCCGGCCGCCACAAACTGATCAATTTCGTCGGCCGCCAGCAGGGCCTGATGCTCGCGCCCGGCAATCCGAAGCGATCGAACGGCGTGCAGGACCTCAAGCGCGCCGACATCCGTTTCGTCAACCGCCAGCCGGCTCCGGCACCCGGCTCGAGATCGAACAGCTGCTCGCCAGCGCGGCGATCGCGCCCGCCAGCGTGAACGGATTCGAGTAGTGCCGAACCGACCCACCTGGCCGTGGCCGCCGCCGTGTCCTCGAAACTGGCCGACGTCGGCTTCGGGATCCAGGCCGCGGCGGCCGCCTTCGGGCTCGATTTCCTGCCGCTGACGCGCGAGCAGTATTATTTTGTCTGCCTCAAGGAAGCGGTGGACCAGGCGCCGATCCGCAAACTGCGCGAACTGCTGCAGCGCAGCGAGTGGCAAGGCTTGATCGCCGACCTGCCCGGCTACGACATCGACGGCGCCGGCGAGGTGCTGCGCCTGAGCCAGGCCCTGCCCTGGTACGCCTTCCGCAAGCCGAAATCAGCGCCATGAGCATCGCGCCGCCGCTGCGCTTCGACCGCGCCGAATGGTCGGCCGCCTTCGCCGACCTGGGCAGCTTCATCCCCTTCGTCGTCGCTTACGTGAGTGTCCTGAAGATGGACCCGGTCGGCATCCTGCTCGCCTTCGGCGCCGCCCTGGTCTGCTGCGGCCTGCTGTACCGCACCCCGATGCCGGTGCAGCCGATGAAGGCGATCGGCGCGCTGGCCGTGGCCCACGCCGGCACGCTGACGCCAGGCGTCGATCGCGGCGGCCGGCCTGGTCACCGGGCTGGCCTGGCTGCTGCTGGGCGCAAGCGGCGCGGCCGCGCGCCTGGCGCGCGTGATTCCGAAGGAGGTGGTGCAGGGCATCGTGGTGGGGCTGGGACTGTCCTTCATGCTGCAGGGCTGGCGCATGATGCGACAGCGACCTGCCCGCCGCCGGCGTCGCCTTTGCCCTCGCCGTGCTGCTGCGGCGCAGCCGCTGGTTCCCGGCCATGATCGTCCTGCTGGCCGGCGGGCTGGCCTATGGCGTGGCGCGCAACCCCGCCTTGTGGCAGGCGGCCAACTTCGGCTTCGCGCCGCGCCTGCCCGGCTTCGCCCTCGGCCAGCTGGCCTGGCAGGATGTCGTCACCGGGACGCTGCTGCTGGCCCTGCCCCAGCTGCCGCTCACCATGGGCAATGCGGTGATCGCCGTCACCGGGGAAAACAACCGGCTCTTCCCCGACCGCCCGACCAGCGTCACGCAAGGTGGCGCTGTCCACCGGCGCCATCAACCTGGCCGGCAGCCTGGTGGGCGGCATTCCGATGTGCCACGGCGCCGGCGGCATGGCGGCCTATACCGCCTTCGGCGCGCGCAGCGGCGGCGCGCCCATCGTCTTCGGCGCCACGCTCGCGATCCTGGCGCTGTGCTTCAGCGATTCGATCGGCTTCCTGCTGCAGGCGGTGCCGCCCGCCGTGCTGGGCACGATCCTGTTCCTCGCGGGCGGCCGCCTGGTGGCCGGCAACCTGCCGCCGGGGCGCGACTGGCGTACGCTGCTGCCGGTGGCCCTGACGGCCGCCGTGGCCATCGCGCACGTCGGCCTCGGCTTCCTGGTCGGGATGACGGTGTCGTGGGCGGTGCGCACGCTACGCCAGGCGCAGCGGCAGACTGCGCAGGCGCTTGCCGGTCAGCTTGAACACGGCCGCCGCCACCGCCGGGGCGATCGGCGGCACGCCCGGCTCGCCCACGCCTTCGCGGCGGCTCGGCGCTGGCGAGGATCACCGTCTCCACCTGCGGCGCGCGGTCCATGCGCAGCACCGGATAGTCGCCGAAGTTCGACTGCTGCACGCGCCCGTCCTTGATCGTGATCTCGCCCCCCAAGGCCGCCGACAGGCCGAACACCACCGCCGACTCCATCTGCTGGGCCACGATGTTCGGGTTGACGACGATGCCGCAGTCGATCGCACAGACGACGCGGTGCACGCGGATCTCGCTGCCCCTCCACCGAGACCTCGGCCACCTGCGCCACGATGCTCCCGAACGACTGGTGCAGGGCCACGCCGTGGGCGCGGCCCGCCGGCGGCGCGCCCGCCTTCTTCACCGCGGCGTCGAGCACCGCCAGGTGGCGCGGATGCTTGGCCAGCAAGCGCGCGGCGGTAGGCCACGCCGTCCTGCCCCGCCGCGTGCGCGACTTCATCGAGGAAGGCCTCCTTGAAGAAGGCATTGTGCGAGTGGCCGACCGAGCGCCAGTAGCCGAGCGGCACCGCGCTGTCGACGATCACGTGCGCGATGCGCTGGTTGGCGATCTCGTACTGCATGTCGTACTCGCCCTCGGCCGTGGTCTTGTCCGGCCCCATGCCCGGGCAAGCCCGAGGTTGCGCGGGAAGTACTGGTGGCCGATCGCGCCGCTGGCCGACTTGTTGTCCCAGGCCAGCAGGCGCCCTGCGGCATCCAGCGATGCCTTGAAGCGCGCCAGCGCCGCCGGGCGATACACGTCGTGGGTGGTGTCGTCTTCGCGCGTCCAGATCAGCTGCACCGGTTTGCCGTTGGCGGCCAGCGCCACGGCCACCGCCTGGGCGACCATGTCGCCTTCCAGCCGGCGCCCGAAGCCGCCGCCCAGCAGCATGACCTCGATCGTCACGTCTTCGCGCGCCACGCCCGCGACCTTCGCCGCCACGTCGACCGCGATGCTCGGCACCTGGGTCGAGGCCCACAAATGCACTTTGCCGTTCGCCACCTGGGCCGTGCAGTTGACCGGCTCCATGGTCGCGTGCGCGAGGAAGGGCGCGCGGTATTCGGCCGTGATGGTGTTGACTGCGCCCTTCACGTCCTGGGTGCCGCTCTCGTAATAGGTGAACCCGGATTCGTTGTCGAGCGCGGCGGCAAAGCCGGCGAAGATGCTGCTTGATGACAGCGCGCGGCCCGCGCCCTCGCTCCACTGCACCGGCAGCGCGGCGGCGGCGGTCTTCGCCTGCCACCAGCTGCGCGCGATCACGGCCACGCCGGCCCCGGCGCCGGCATACGGGCCGAGCGAAGCGGAAACGTCGGCCACGCCGACCACGCCCGGCATGGCCTTCACTTTCGCCGCGTCGAACGAGGCGACGGTGGCGCCGATCACCGGCGCCATGCTCACGGCCGCATACAGCAGGCCGGGCGGCCGGGCGTCGATGCCGAACAGCGCAGTGCCGTTGACTTTGCCTGGGGTGTCGCGGCGCGGCACCGGTTTGCCGATCAGGCGGAACTCGCGCGGGTCCTTCAGGCGCACGTCGCCGGCCTCGATGCCGGCGCCCACCTCGGCCGCGCGCGCGGCCAGGCTGGCATAGGAGGCGCGGCGGCCGTCCTTGTGGATGACGAAGCCGTCCTCGGTGCGCAGCTCGCGCACGGGCGCCTTCCATTCGACGCTGGCCGCCTTGACCAGCATCGCGCGCGCCACGGCCCCGGCTTCGCGCATCGGCTGCCAGGCATCCTTGACGCTGGTCGAGCCGCCGGTGAACATGATGCCGAGTTCGCGCCCGACCTTGGCCAGCATCCACTGGGCGCCGTCCTTCACATTGCCGCGCTGGTCCGGGTGGAAGGGCAGGTTCTCGCGCAGCACCGCCAGGTTGCCGAAGATCTTGTCGATCGGGGCCGGCGCGATGCGCACGCTGTCGAGGGAGCGCGTCGAGCTCCTCGGCCACCAGCATCGGCAAGGCCGTGTGCACGCCCTGCCCCATCTCGCTGCGCGGCACCACCACCGAGACCGTGCCGTCCGGGTTGATGGCGATCCAGCCGTTCAGGGCGACCGCGCCTTGCGCAACCGGCAAGGGTACGCTGGTATGCAGGCGCTGGCGCGGCGGGCGCATGCCCCAGCCGACCAGCAGCGCGCCGCTGGCGACCAGGCTGCCGACCAGGAAGCGCCGCCGCGAGCGGCCCTTGGCTCGCTTCAGGCTCGCTTCAGGCGCCGCTGCCGCGTCCGGCGTGTTCGATGTCTCTCATCGTTCTTGTTTCCCCATTCTTCGAGCAGCACCTCGGGCGCCACCGGCCGGCCGTACAGGTAACCCTGCGCGCGCGTGCAGCCGTGACGCAGCAGGAATGCCGCCTGTTCTTCGTTTTCCACCCCTTCGGCGATGACCGAGAGGTTCATGCTTTTACCGAGCTGGATGATCGCAATCGCGATCGCCTCGTCGTTCGAATCGACCGCGATGTCCTTGATGAAGCTGCGGTCGATCTTCAATACGTCCACCGGCAGCTGCTTCAGGTAGGCCAGCGACGAGTAGCCGGTGCCGAAGTCGTCGATCGCCAGCCCGACGCCGATCGCGTGCAGTTCGTGGACAAAGGCCAGCGCGTCGCCGGTATTCATGATGACGGACTCCGTCACCTCCAGCTGCAGGCGGCGCGGCGCCAGGCCCGTCTCTTCCAGCACCTGCGCCACCAGCGCCGTCATCGCGCCGCGCTCGACCTGGCGCACCGACAGGTTGACCGCCATCTTCGGCACCTTCAGCCCGGCCTCGTCCCAGCGGCGCATCTGGCGGCAGGCCTCGAACAGCACCCACTCGCCGATCTGGTTGATGAAGCCGGTGTCCTCGGCCATCGGGATGAAGCGCACGGGACTGACCAGCCCCAGCTCGGGATTATGCCAGCGCACCAGCGCCTCGACCCCGATCAGCTGGCGGCTGCCGATGTCGACCTGCGGCTGGTAGTGCACGAAGATCTCCTTGCGCTCGATCGCGCGCCGCAGCAAGCGCTTCCATGCGCAGGCGCTCGACACCTTCGCCATCCATCTCGGGCGAATAGAACTGGTAGCCATTCCGGCCGCGCGACTTGGCCTGGTACATGGCGACGTCGGCATTCCGCACCAGTAGATTCGCGTCCTGCCCGTTCGCCGGGAACAGGCTGATGCCGATGCTGCCGGTGACGAACAGCTCGTGCTCCGCCACCAGGAAGGGCTGCTCGAACAGCGCCATCATCTTGGAAGCCACCTGCCCGGCGCCGTAGCTGCCGTCGACGTCCTCGAGCAGCACGATGAATTCGTCGCCGCCCAGGCGCGCCAGCGTGTCGCCTTCGCGCAGGCGCTGGCCGAGCGCCTGCGCGACCTGCTTCAGGAGTTCGTCGCCGACGTGGTGGCCGAGGGTGTCGTTGACGTTCTTGAAGCGGTCGAGGTCGATGAACATGACGGCCAGCTGCTGGTTGACGCGCGTGGCGCGGCCGATCGCATGCAGCAGGCGGTCGTTGAACAGCAGCCGGTTCGGCAGGCTGGTGAGGGGATCGTGGTGCGCCAGGTAGTCGAGCTTTTCCTGCGATTCCTTCAGGCGCGTGATGTCGGAGAAGACGCCCGACGTAATGCGTTACCTTGCCGGCGTCGTCGCGCACGGTCGATACCGTGAGCCACTCGAGATAGGTTTCGCCGTCCTTGCGCGTGCTCCAGAGTTCGCCGCGCCAGAAACCGGTCTCGCTCAGCTGGCGCCACATGGCCCAGTACATGTCCTGGTCATTGCGGCTCGAGCGCGTCACGCTCCAGGGTTTGCCGACCACCGCCTCGCGCCTCGTAGCCGGTGATGTGGGTGAAGGCGGGATTGACGGTGACGATGGTGCCGGCCATGTCGACCACCATCACGCCGTCGGCGATGTGCTCGATGACGGTGGCCGACAGGCGCAGCTTTTCCTCGTTCTGCTTGCGTTCGGAGATGTCGGCGAAGACCCAGACATTGCCCAGTTCCGGGCGCCCGGGTCGATCGAACTGCCGCTGACCATGCACCACACAGGCTGCCGTCGCTGCAGCGGAACTGCCGTTCGTGGCTGGTGTCGTCGCCGCGCGCCAGGCGCCGGAAGAATTCGCTTTCGGCCCGGCGTGATCCTCGTCGGACAGGAAAAACACCGAGGCCGGACGGCCGACCAGGCTGCCCGCCGGGTAGCCGAACAGCTGCTCGGTGCGGCGGTTGACGGAGACGATGCGGCGGTCGCGCGTGATCACGACGCCGAACATGACGTTGTCGAGGATCGCGCCCTGCTCGGCCAGCAGCGCCTGGATCCGCATTTCGTTGTCCTTGCGTTCGCTGATGTCGGAGATGATGCCGTCGACCCAGAAGCCGTCCTCGCCGGGCACGCGCTGCGGCTGGCCGCTCTCGAGCACCCAGCGCTGGCGGCCGCCGGCGTCGAGGATGCGGTATTCGACTTCGTAGGCGCGCCCGCTCATCAGGGCGTCGCGCGTCACCTGGCGCCGCAGGGCGCCGGTCGTCCGGATGGATCAGCGCCGACCAGGCATCGGTATCGCCGCGCATCAGGGAGGCCGCCGGCACGCCGGCGATGTCCTCGATCGCGTCGCTGACGAAGTCGATCGCCCCGCGCGCCCTGGCCCGGAACACGGCGCCCGGCACCTGGGAGACGATGCTGCGGAACTGCTCCTCGCGCCGCGCGACGTCGGCGAACAGGTCGCGAATGGCCACCCGCATGGCTTCCATCTGGGTGCCCAGGCGGCCCAGCTCGCCGGGCACGTCGAGCACCAGCGGGGTGTCGAAGTCGCCGCGCGAGAGGCGGTCGGAAAAGCCGGCCAGGGTGCGCAGCGGCGCGTGCAGGCGCTTGCGCAGGAAAGCGAGGATCAGCAGCAGCGACACGGTGACCTGCACCGCCAGCACCAGCGCGTAGTTGCGCTGCTTGTTGCGCAGTTCGCGCTGGCTGCGCAGGTCGTCCATCTCGATGGTCACGTCGCCGATGCGCTCGCTCTCCATCATGATCCGGCGCTCGGCGCGCAGCACGTTGCCACGGGCGCGCTCGGGCGCGCGCACGTCGATGAAACCGTTGTCGGACAGGCCGCGCACCTGGATGCGCACCACGGCGGGATCGCGCATGACCGAGTCGACCAGCGAGCGCGCGGCCTCGGTATTCATGTTCCAGAGCGACTCCTGCATGCCCAGCGCCAGGATCTCGGCGTTGCGCTGCAGGGTTTCGTTGAGTTCGGCGACCGTGTTCTGGCGTTCCTGCACGACCAGCAGGAAATAGCTGGCCACCAGCGCCGGCACCACCAGGCCGCCGACGACGACCATCAGCATGGCCGCATAGACCGACTTGACGTAGAACCTGCTTACTCTCGACGTGAATCCGCGCAGATCAATCCGTGGCATGGTCGTGGCCGCAATGGTTGGTGCCGGGGCGCCGGCCGGGTCGGAGGCGCACCGCTTCTCGGCCTATCATCGCACAGCCGGGCCCGGCCGGGCAGCCATGCGCTCGCTCACGTGTTACGGCGCGGATAGCCCTGGGCCAGGATGCGCTGCCAGACGAGTTCCTTTTGCTCGTTCGGCATCGACACCCAGTGCGCCACCTCGGCCACGGTGCGCCCGCAGCCGCGGCAGACGTCGTCGAAGGTGGTCGAGCAGACCGCCACGCAGGGAGTGTCGGGACGCGGGGTCGTCCCGGCAGGACGCTCCGGCGCCGCCGGCTTATCGGGCTGGTCCGACATCGAGCTTGTCCCAGCCTTCATGGCCCAGCTGTTCCATGGTCTCGATATTCTTCTCGAAGATCTCGGCCGCGTCGGGGAAGGCCTCCACGGCGCGCTCGATGCTCTCTTCGCGCAGCAGCTGCAGGATCGGATACGGCGCGCGGTTGGTGAAGTTCTCGATATCGTTCTTGTCGGTGTCGGCGAACTGGTATTCCGGATGGAAGCTCGCCACCTGCAATTCGCCGTCGAGGTGCATGTCCTCGACCGCGGCGTCGGCCACATCCAGGAATTCGTTGTAGTCGAGGAAGTCGTCGAGCACGAAGGGATGGATCAGCAGCGTCGTGTCGATTTTCTCGGCCGGGGTATCGGACAGCAGTTGCAGCTCGTCCATGAACTGTTCCAGCAGCGCCTCGGGCGTGCGCGCATTCGAGACGACATAACGCACCTGCTCCTTGACGTACACGGATTTGGCGAAGGGACACAGGTTCAGGCCGATGACGGCCTTTTCCAGCCAGTGGCGGGTGGCGGCGATGATGGCGTCGTCGTCGGCGTTCAGGTTGGGGGTGCTCATATAGATAGTGCGGGTGCTCTCGATAAAGGAAACAGCGTGCGAACCCCGATTGTACCCAGAGTTTGCGTGCGCTCATAGGTCAGCAATTCGAGGCGGGTAAGTTGAAAACAGACCGGGCGGGACGCGAAAAACCCGCCTTTTGTTATCAACCGGCTAAGGGAATGGCAAGCCAATAGTGTTTCCACATGGAATAAGTTGCACTTGGGAGATTTTGCATACTCCGGGATAGTATCCATTCTTTTTAAATTTTCCCTATGAGAATAATCTATCAGAAATCGCATACCCCCTGCGAGTGTTGTCAAAATTATTTCATGTTGGCAAAAATAGTAGACAAACTTTTTTGTAACCGCCCGGGATTAGCGCTTGACTGTCTCAACAGCTGCTCCTTACACTGCCCCCTTACCGTCAGTCCCGCAGTTCCTGGACGCAACATACTGGAAAGCTATGTACGACATGACCCGCACTACTTCTATTGCTGCCGCGCTGGTGATCTTGCTCTCGGCTCCCCTCGCCCACGCCATCGACAATGCCCCGGTCAGCGCGCTCCAGAGCGCCGCCGTCATGCGCCCGGCCGCCGCCCCTGCCGGCGCCGCATCCCTGAAAGCCGACGACTACAAGGAAACCGACGTCTGGGGCCGTATCCGCAGCGGCTACGCGATTCCCGACATCAGCAACAACCTGGTCGAGCGCCATGTGAAGTCGTACAGCCTCAAGCCGGAATACATGGCACGCATCTCGGGCCGCGCATCGCTCTACATGTTCCACGTCGTGAACGAACTGGAAAAGCGCAACATGCCGACCGAACTGGCGCTGCTGCCGATTATCGAATCGGCCTTCAACCCGCAAGCCCTGTCGACCGCCAGCGCGGCCGGCCTCTGGCAGTTCGTGCCGGGCACGGGCAAGGACTACGACCTCAAGCAGAACATGTTCAAGGACGAGCGCCGCGGCGTGCTGGCCTCGACCGATGCCGCCCTGACCTACCTGCAGCGCCTGTACACGATGTTCGGCGACTGGCAGCTGGCCCTGGCCGCGTATAACTGGGGCGAAGGCAATGTCCAGAAGGCGATCAAGAAAAACCAGGCGCTCGGCAAGCCGACCGACTTCGAAAGCCTGGCCGACCTGATGCCGGCCGAGACGCGCAACTACGTGCCGAAGCTGCAGGCCGTCAAGAACATCGTCGCCAACCCGGGCCAGTACAACGTCGCCCTGCCGCCGATCGACAACCAGCCCTACTTCACCGCCGTCGACAAGACCAGCGACATCGACCTGACCATCGCCGCCCAGCTGGCCGAGATGTCGGTCGACGAATTCAAGGCCCTGAACCCGCAGTTCAAGCGCCCGGTCATCACCGGCGACGACCGCACCAAGATCCTGCTGCCGCAAAAGAACGCCGAGAAATTCCACCTGAACCTGGCGCAATTCGGCCAGGCGCTGTCGACCTGGACCACCCACAAGATCACGGGCGCCAAGGAAAGCATCGCCTCGCTGGCCTCGAAATTCGGCACCACGCCGGAAGTCATCCGCCAGGCCAACAACATCCCGGCGCAGACCCGCCTGAAAGCCGGCTCGACGATCCTGGTGCCGAAGGTCTCGGCCTCGATGCATTCGGACATCGCCGAAAACATCGTCGACAGCGCCGTCATGGCGCTCGAAGCCGACCGCGGCGAACCGCACGCAGCGGCGCCCGCACCCAGCGCTTCAAGGCCAAGGCCGACGTCGAACACCCGCGTCTCGCGCAGCCCGAACAGCACCCGCAAGCACCGCTAAACGCCTGCTTCGCCAGTACCCAGGGGCCGGCCTTCAGCGCCGGCCCTTGTGTTTTCCCTGGCCGACAGTTTGCGCAGGATCAAATCGACGGTACTGTGCAAGCATTCCCAAACTACTGTATAGTGCTGTTTGTGCGCTGCAATAAGACGACTACCGGTCGTTCAGGTGCACCAACAAGGTAATAACGTAATAACAAGCAGCACCGCAGCCAGGCCTACCGATCCAGGTAGCCCTTAAAGCCCTCCCGCCCTGTGTGTCGACCTTTTGACACCGTCCCGGCGCAAAGCTTTTGTGCCGAAATTTCTTTCATTTCTGAGTCATTTCGTTCTGTTGGTTCGCGTTGCTATTTCGCGCTCGTACACATGATGAGCGCTGATCACTACCGAAAGTAAGAAAACAATGAGTTTTGAAGCACTAGGCCTCCACGCCACCATCGTCAAAGCAGTCACCGAATCCGGTTACACCATCCCTACGCCAGTCCAGGAGCAAGCCGTTCCTGCCGCGATCGCAGGCCGCGACCTGCTGGTGTCGTCGCAAACCGGTTCGGGCAAGACCGCAGCCTTCATGCTGCCTGCCCTGCACAAGCTGGTGAGCGCCGAAGTCGTCGCCGCCCCTGCGCAGGATGCATCCCGTGCGCGCGGCGAGCGCGTGCGTTTCACCGCCGCCAAGCCGAAGATGCTGGTGCTGACCCCGACCCGCGAACTGGCCCTGCAGGTCACGACCGCGACCGAAAAATACGGCAGCTACATGCGCCGCATCCGCGCCGTGTCGATCCTGGGCGGCATGCCTTACCCGAAGCAGATGCAACTGCTGTCGAAGAACCCTGAAATCCTGGTCGCGACCCCTGGCCGCCTGATCGACCACATGGAGTCGGGCAAGATCGACTTCTCGGAACTGCAGATCCTGGTGCTGGACGAAGCCGACCGCATGCTCGACATGGGCTTCATCGACGACATCGAAAAGATCGTCGCCGCCACCCCGGCCGGCCGCCAGACCATGCTGTTCTCGGCCACGCTCGACGGCGTCGTCGGCAACATGGCGCGCCGCATCACCAAGGATCCGATGGTGATCCAGATCGCCAGCGCCAGCAACCGCCACGAAAACATCTCGCAGCGCGTGCACTTCGTCGACGACCTGTCGCACAAGAATCGCCTGCTGGACCACCTGCTGCGCGACGAAACGATGGACCAGGCCGTGGTCTTCACCGCCACCAAGCGTGACGCCGACACCATCGCCGACCGCCTGAACATCGCCGGCTTCGCAGCCGCCGCGCTGCACGGCGACATGCACCAGGGCGCGCGCAACCGCACCCTGGACAGCCTGCGCCGCGGCCAGGTGCGCGTGCTGGTGGCCACCGACGTCGCTGCCCGCGGCATCGACGTGCCGACCATCACCCACGTGGTGAACTACGACCTGCCGAAGTTCCCTGAAGACTATGTGCACCGTATCGGCCGTACCGGCCGTGCCGGCCGCAATGGCCTGGCGATCTCGCTGGTGAACCATGCCGAAGGCATGAACATCAAGCGCATCGAGCGCTTCACCAAGCAGCTGATCCCGGCAACCGTGGTGGAAGGCTTCGAGCCGAAGCGTTCGGCGGCACCGGCCCGCAGCGGCGCCCGTCCAGGCGGCTGGAAACCAGGCGACGGCCGCAGCGCCGCCGCCAAGCCAGGCCAGCGCAGCTTCAGCAAGCCATCGGCAGCACCACGCGAAGGCGGCTACAACCGTGACGCGGCTCCACGCGGCCCAAGCACCGGCGCCCCACGCCGCGAAGGCAGCAGCGGCGGTTACCGCGGCAGCAACCCACGCTCGGCCGACGGCGCGCGTCGCAGCTTCGGCGACAACTAATCGTTCGCGTTCTGAGCGAATAGAAAGGACGGCTGCTTCGGCAGCCGTTTTTTTTCGCCCGTGGCGTTCATCTTCAGCATTGCCGCCGTATAATCGCGCTCCCGTCCAGCTTCCCTATTTTGCTACCGATGGACCGCAAGCGCATCCTGATCGTCAGCCCCGCCGCCGCCCGCGACAACAACGGCAACTGGCAAACCGCCAGCCGCTGGGCGCGCTTTTTGCGCGGCCGGTATGTGGTCGACGTGCGCGCGGACTTCACCAGCGCCGATCCGGCGCCCGACCTCCTGATCGCGCTGCACGCCCGCCGTTCGGCGCCGGCGATCGAGGCGTTCAAGGAAGCGCACCCGGATCGCCCCTGCGCCCTGGTCCTCACCGGCACCGACCTGTACCGCGATATCGACACCTCGCCTGAAGCACGCGCCTCGCTCGAAGCAGCCGACGCCCTGGTCGTGCTGCAGGAAGCCGGCCTGGCGCGCCTGGCGCCGCGGCTGCAAGCGAAGACCCGCATCATCTACCAGTCCTCGCCCGCGCTGCGCCCGATCCCGCCCTCGCCCGCCCGGCGCCACATCGACATCTGCATGATCGGCCACCTGCGCCCCGAAAAAGACCCGCTGACCTTCATGCGGGCGGCCGCGCTCGTGCAGAACCCGCGCCTGCGCCTGCTGCACATCGGCGGCGCGCTCGACCCGGCGCTGCTGGCGGCGGCGCAGGCCACCGCAAGCGGCCACGCCGCGCTACCGCTGGCTCGGCGCCATGCCGCATGCGCAAACGCGCCAGCGCCTGAAACGCTGCCACGCGATGGTGATCGCCTCCCACATGGAAGGCGGCGCCAACGTCATCATCGAGGCGGTCACCAGCGGCGTGCCGGTGCTGGCCTCCCGCATCGACGGCAACGTCGGCATGCTGGGACAGGACTATGCCGGCTACTTCCCCGCGGGCGACGCCGGCGCGCTGGCGCGGCTGATCGAGCGCTGCGCCGGCGATGCCGCCTTCGACGCCCTGCTGCGCCGCCAGTGCGCCGCGCGCGCGCCGCTGTTCGCACCAAAGGCCGAACAAGCGGCGCTGGCCGACTTGGTGGATAATCTGCTGCTGCCGAAAGCCGGACAGCCCGAACACTTATAAAAGATTGGAACCGAACATGAACGCGCCCGCCCAGACCATCAAACTGACTTCCTTCTCGCACGGCGGCGGCTGCGGCTGCAAGATCGCCCCCGGCGTGCTGGCCGAAATCCTGAAGAACTCGAGCGGCTTCCCGGTGCCGCCCCAGCTGATGGTCGGCATCGAGACCGCCGACGACGCGGCCGTCTACAAGCTCAACGACGAGCAGGCCCTGATCGCCACCACCGATTTCTTCATGCCGATCGTCGACGATCCCTTCGACTTCGGCCGCATCGCCGCGACGAATGCGATTTCCGACGTGTATGCGATGGGCGGCACCCCGATCATGGCGCTGGCCCTGGTCGGCATGCCGATCAACAAGCTGCCGCTCGAGACCATCGGCGAGATCATCCGCGGCGGCGAGTCGATGTGCGCCGAAGCCGGCATTCCGATCGCCGGCGGCCATACCATCGATTCGGTCGAGCCGATCTACGGCCTGGTCGTGCTGGGCCTGGTGCATCCCGACCGCGTGAAACGCAATGCCGACGCCCGTGCCGGCGACGTGCTCATCCTCGGCAAGCCGCTGGGCGTGGGCGTGCTGTCGGCGGCGCTGAAGAAGGACGTGCTGGGCGCGGACGGCTATGCCGCCATGATCGCCAACACGACCAAACTCAACAAGCCGGGCCAGGCGCTGGCCGCGATGGAGGGCGTGCATGCGCTGACCGACGTCACCGGCTTCGGCCTGCTCGGCCACCTGCTGGAACTGGCGCGCGGCGCCGGCTTGACGGCCGAACTCGACATGGCCGACATCCCGCTGCTGCCCGGCGTGCTGCAACTGGCGCAGGATGGCTATTTCACCGGCGCATCCGGCCGTAACTGGGATGCCTACGGCAAGGACGTGGCCTTGTCGGACGCCGTCACGCCGGCCCAGCAATCCCTGCTGACCGACCCGCAGACCTCGGGCGGCCTGCTCGTCTCCTGCGACCCGGCAGTGGCGGACGCCGTGCTGGCCCTGTTCGCGCGCGAGGGGTTTGGCGACGCCAAAGTCATCGGCCGCATGGCAGCCGGCACGCCGCGCGTCGTCGTATCGGCCTGATCCGTCTGATTGCAACGGGCACTGGCGCGGCAGCGTAAAAACGTTGCCGCGTCAACAATTTTATTTTTTGTCCGCAAAGCAATTATTGTTTTTTAGAGAATTGTCGGTTGTATAATCGCCTCTACCGGCGCAGACCGGTCTTGATCATTCAACAGACAATCCCCAGAGACAATGCCCACGCAACAGGCCGCCCAGGCGGCGCTCGACTCCTATCGCCCTGGCGGGTGGACCACCCGCCTGACCAATGCCCTGCTCGGCACCGACAGCCTGCAACGCCGCACCCTCGCGCTGCTGGGCCTGGCCGCCCTGGTGACGGCCACCGTCGTCGTGCTGCTGGTGTATGCGGCGCAATATCGGTGTGGCCGACGTGCGCCAGGTCGAGCGTGCTGACCGCCCTGTATTTCGTCATCATTCTCGGCTTCTATGCCGTCATCCGCAGCAAGCTGAACCAGCGCTTTGCCGACCCGACGCTGGCCATGCCGCAAACCATCATGGCGCAGACGCTGATCGCGGCCTCGTATGCCATCACCGGACCCGTGCATGGCGCGACCGTGATCATGCTGTCGCTGGTGATGGTGTTCGGCATGTTCAGCCTGCGCCCGCTGGCGGTGCGCCATGCCTGCCTGTACACCGTGACGCTGATGGGCCTGGTGATGTACTGGCGCGCCGGCAACGACCCGCTCGACTATCCGGCGCGCCAGGAAATCTTCAATTTTGCGCTGACGGCCATCGTGATGCTGGCCATTTCCCAGCTCTCGGGCCAACTGATGGACATGCGCACGCGCCTGAAAACGCAAAAGCTCGCGCTGGAACAGGCGCTCGGGCATATCAAGGAAATGGCGGCGCGCGACGAGCTGACGGGCTTGCCGAACCGGCGCCGCATGATGACGCTGCTGCAGGAACACGCGACGCGCCACGCGCGCGGCGGTCCGCGCTTTTTCGTCTGCATCATCGACCTCGACCACTTCAAGAACATCAACGACACCCACGGCCATGCCGCGGGCGACGCCGTCCTGCGCGCGTTCGCCACCCAGGCCCAGTTGGTGCTGCGCGGCACCGACATGATCGGACGCTGGGGCGGCGAGGAATTCCTGCTGCTGTTGCCGGAAACCCCGCCCGGCGACCCGACCCTGGGCGTGGCGCGCCTGCGCGACAGCCTGGAGAAAATGCCGGCCAGCCCCGCCCTGCCCGATGTGCGGGTGCGCTTTTCGGCCGGTTTCGCGCGTTACGAGGAGGGCGAGCCGATCGACCAGGCGATCGAACGGGCCGACCGCGCCCTGTATGCGGCCAAGTCGGCCGGGCGCAACCGCAGCGTCGTGCTCTGAGCCGGGCCTAGTCGGATGTGGGAAGTTCCCCGGTGCGGGGATGCGGGATGGACGCTGCGCCGGACAACGACCGGCCGGCGCAGTTGGTGCAACTGGCGCGCCAGCAGGACCAGCCCCGCCAGCAGCGCGAAAAATGCCAGCATGACCGGCAATGGCAAACCCAGGAATACGCCTGCTTCCATGACAGTTCCCCTTCTTTTGATTGCCCAGCGTCATGCCGGCGCAAGAGGGTACTGTACGATTTGGATGCCTGAAGGAAATTGCGCTACCTCAAACCAAGGCGACGGCGCCGTTCAGGCGTTCGTCGTCATGGGAGGGTGGCTGTCGAGCTTGCCGCGCCCGACGCGCTCGTACTCGGCGATCACCTGGGCGCCGAACAGCAGCAGCGTGGCCCCGATCTCGAGGCTGAACATGACGACGATCGCGGTCGTCATCGAGCCGTACACGACGTTGACCTGGGACAGCGTGGAGAAATACCAGACCAGCACGTGGCGCGCGACTTCCCACAGCAGCGCCGCCGTCACCCCGCCCACCAGCGCATGCGAGAGCGACAGGCGCCCGACCGGCATCACCAGGTAGATCGAGGTCAGCACCAGGATTTCGCCGACCAGCCCCATCAGGTAGAGCAGCGCGCCCGACACGCCGTTCAGCGACCAGGTGTGGCCCAGGAATTCCACGCTCTCCCGCCCCATCACCTGCAGCGTGCCGGCCACCAGCGTCACCAGCAGCACGCCCGCACCGAGGGCCAGCATGTAGCAGTAAGGCAGCACGGCCGACACCAGGTAATGGCGGCGCCGGATCGATACCCGGTGGATGAAGATGACGCTCATCGCATTTTCCAGCACCGTGAAGGCGAAGGAGCTGAAGAACAGCATGGTCACCCCGAGGACCCAGGTAATCAGGTCGCGGTTGTCGAGGAAGTTCGCGACCTCGGCCACGATCGAGGGCGACTGGCCCGGGATCAGCAGCTCCAGGTAGCGGCGCAGCGTGACCAGCAGTTCGGCCTGGTCGATGAAATGCGACAGCCCCACCACCACCAGCATCAGGAAAGGCACGATCGAGAGCAGCGCGTAATAGGCGACGGCGCCGGCCAGCAGCAGGCCCTGGTTGGCGCGGAAGCCCTTGATGACGCTGAGCGTGAAGGCGAGCGGATGCTGCAGGATATAGGCGTTGGCGCGCCGGTTCAGGATCTGCACGCGCAGGCGGCGCACCGCAGGCGGCGCAGGCGCAGACGACCGAGACGCATCATCGCGCCAGCCTGATGCCGGTAAATTGCCAGCGCGCGCCGGCCGGGAAGAAATTGCGGTAGCTGGCGCGCGCATGGCCGGCCGGCGTCGCGCAGGACGAGCCGCGCAGCACATACTGGTTGACCATGAACTTGCCGTTGTATTCGCCGATCGCGCCCAGGCGCCGGCGCATAGCCGGGATACGGCGCGTAGCTGCTGCTGGTCCATTGCCAGCAGGCGCCGAACATTTGCGCCAGGCCGTCGCTGTCGGCCGCGCTCGGGTGCCACGCCGTTTCCTTGAGCGCGGCTTCGATGTCCGCCAGGCGCGCGCAAAATTCCCATTCGGCCTCGGTCGGCAGGCGCGCACCGGCCCAGCGCGCATAGGCGTCGGCTTCATACAGGCTCGACATGCGTCACCGGGCGCGCCGGATCGAGCGGCTGCAAGCCGTGCAGGGTGAATTCCTGCCAGCTGCCGTCTTCCTGGCGGCGCCAGTAGAGGGGCGCGGCCAGCTCGCCGGCCGCCACCTTGTCCCAGCCCTCGGCCAGCCACAGGGCCGGATCGCGGTAGCCGCCGGCCTCGATGAATGCCAGGTACTCGCCATTCGTCACCAGGCGCGAGGCCAGCTCGAAGGGCGCGACATAGCTGCGGTGGCGCGGCAGTTCGTTGTCGAAGGCAAAGCCGCGGCCATCGTGGCCGATCTCGACCAGGCCGCCGTCGAACTGCGAGGAAGGCCAGCGGCAGCGGCGCCGCATCCGGCGTCATCGCATCGCCGTCGTAGGCCGGTGCGATCGGGTTGTGCGACAGCAGGTGCTTGACGTCGGTCAGGATCAATTCCTGGTGCTGCTGTTCGTGCTGCAGGCCGAGCGTGACCAGTGCGGCCAGCGCCGGATCCATGCGCCTGCGCCTCGAGCAGGCGCACCATGCGCGCATCGACGTTGGCGCGGTAGGCGCGCACCTCGTCCAGCGACGGGCGCGTCAGCAAGCCGCGCTGGGCACGCGGATGCTTGGCGCCGACGCCGTTGTAATACGAGTTGAACAGGACCCGGAAGGCGCTGTGGAAGGGCGCGAAGTCCGGCTTCGCGCTGCTCCAGGATAAAGGTTTCGAAGAACCAGGTGGTGTGCGCCAGGTGCCATTTGACGGGACTGGCGTCCGGCATCGACTGGGCGCAGCAGTCTTCCATCGGACAGCGGCGCGGCCAGTTGCAGGGAACGTTGGCGCACGGCCTGGAAGTCGTCACGCAGCATGGCGGTCGTCAGGCGATGGCCTGCGCATGGATCACCGCGAACGGGCAGCGCGGATCGGTCCAGACGCGCGTGGCCTCGAAGCCGGATTGCTCGAGCAGGTCGATGGCGTCGGCCTGGCGGTATTTGTAGCTGTTCTCGGTATGGATGCGCTCGCCCGCGGCGAAATCGCGCCCGCCGCCCGGCCAGCACACGCGCTGCGCGCTTTTCGCTTCGAGGTGCATTTCCACCCGGCCGGCCAGCTCGTTGTAGAAGCCGACATGGCGCCATTGCCTGATGTCGAAGTCGCTGCCCAGCAGGCGGTTCACGTGGCGCAGCACGTTCAGGTTGAAGGCGGCGGTGACGCCGAGCGCGTCGTCATAGGCGGCATCGAGGATGGCCTTGTCTTTCGCCAGGTCGATACCGATGAGCAAGGCGCCATCGTCGCCGCAGCCCTTGCGCAGGCGCGTCAGGAAGGCGCGCGCCTCGAGCGGCGTGAAATTGCCGAGCGAGGAACCCGGATAGAAGAACAGGCGGCGTTCCGCACGCACCGACTCCGGCAGCTCCAGGCCGCTGGAAAAATCGAGCCCGAGCGCCTGCATGTCGATGTGCGGAAAGCGCAGCCGCAGCCTGGCCAGCGCTTCGCTCACGAAGTCGGTCGAAATGTCCACCGCCACATACTGCGCCGGGCGCAGCAGCGGGAACAGGCTCGCCGCCTTGGCGCAGTTGCCCGCCCCCAGGTCGATCAGCGTGGCGCCCAGTGCCGCAGGCGCGCGCGATTTCGTGGCCGTGGCGTTCGAAAATCGCCGGCTTCGGTGCGGGTCGGGTAGTACTCGGGCAGCTCGCAGATCGCCTCGAACAGTTTCGAGCCCAGCGCGTCATACAGGAACTTGGGCGAAATCGTGGCATGGCGCGCGCCCAGGCCGTCGAACAGTTCGGCCGGCACGTGGGCGCTGGCGCTCGCCTGGGGAGCGGCCGGCCTGTCGGTTGTGCATGACGTCAGCATAAGGTTTATCATTCGTGCCGCCGGAGTGCCCAATGCGCCCTGGCTAGGAAGTTGCTGTTTTTGCTATCATAGCGGAAGTCCCGATTTGCCCGCGCTCGCGCGCCGCCAAGCGTGCTCGCCGCCCGCTCACTTTTAATAACCGGAAAAAACCACCATGTCCCCATTGTCCGCCTTGAAATCGCTGCTCGCCGCCTCCGTCACCGCCACCCTGCTGTTCGCCGCCGGCGGCGCCTCCGCCCAGAACACGCCGGGCGTGCTGCGCGTCTCGGCCATTCCCGACGAAGCGCCGACCGAACTGCAGCGCAAGTTCAAGCCGCTGGGCGACTACCTGGCCAAGGCCACCGGCCTGAAGGTCGAATTCACCCCGGTGACCGACTACGCGGCCTCGGTCGAAGGCCTGATCAACCACAAGCTCGACATGGTCTGGTTCGGCGGCTTCACCTTCGTGCAGGCCAACGTGCGCAGCAAGGGCCAGGTCGTGCCGCTGGTGCAGCGCGCGGAAGACGAAAAATTCCGCTCGGTGTTCATCACCACCCAGCCCGGCATCAACAAGCTGGAAGACCTGAAGGGCAAGACCCTGTCCTTCGGTTCGGAATCGTCGACCTCGGGCCACCTGATGCCGCGTTCCTTCCTGCTGGGCGCAAAGATCAATCCGGACACCGACCTGAAGCGCATCGCCTTCTCGGGCGCGCATGATGCGACCGTCGCCGCCGTTGCCGGCGGCAAGGTCGATGCCGGCGCGCTGAACATCTCGGTCTGGGAAAAACTGGTCGAAGCGAACAAGGTCGATCCGAAAGCGGTGCGCGTGTTCTACACCACCCCGGGCTACTACGACTACAACTGGTCGGTGAGCAGCAGCATGGCGCCGGCGCTGCAAAAGAAGATCCGCGACGCCTTCCTGGCGCTCGACGCATCGACCCCGCAGGGCAAGGAAATCCTGGACCTGCAGCGCGCCACCAAGTTCGTGCCGACCAAGGTCGAGAACTACAAGGCGATCGAAGCGGCGGCGAAAAATGCCGGCCTGCTGAAGTAATCACGTTAGTGGACCGATGAGTTTCAAGCTCGACCAACTGACCGTGCGCCACCTCACCGGTGGCAAAGCGGCTGCGCTGCACGCGCTCGACCTGGTGGTGAACCAGGGCGAGCAGCTTGCGCTCATCGGCCCCTCGGGCGCCGGCAAGACGACCCTGCTGTCGACCCTGGCCTGCGCGCACCAGCCGGCCGAGGGCAGCGCTGTCGGTATTCGGGCTCGATCCCTGGTCGCTGTCGCACGGCGCGCGCCACGCCCTGCGCGCGCGCCTGTTCCTGGCGCCGCAGACGCCGCCGCTGCCGCCGCGCCAGCGCGTCGTCACCGCCGTGCTGGCGGCGCGCCTGCCGCACTGGAGCCTGGGCAAGGCCCTGCGCTCCCTGTTCGCCCCGAGCGACCCGGATGCCGCCTTCGAGGCGCTCAGCCGCTTCGGCCTGGGCGACAAACTGTATGCGCGCGTCGACCGCCTCTCGGGCGGCGAACGCCAGCGCTGCAGCCTGGCGCGCCTGCTGCTGTCCAGTGCCGACGCCTTCCTGGTCGACGAGCCGATTTCCGCGCTCGACCCGGCGCTGGCGCGCATCACGCTGGCGACCCTGCAGCAGGAAGCCGCGTCCGCGCAACGCCACCCTGGTGTGCAGCCTGCACCAGGTGGACATGGCGCGCGCCCATTTCAAGCGCATCGTCGGCCTGCGCGACGGCCGCATCGTGTTCGACCTGCCGCGCGAGCAGGTCAGCGACGAGATGATCGCCGCGCTCTACGCCAACGAAACGCTGCAACCGGCAGCGCAGCCCGAGCACGAAACGCCCGCGCGCATCGCCGTCGGCGCCTGCTTCTGAGGCATGACGGCGCTATCCCGTGCACCCCGACCCGGCCTGGCGCGGCCGCCTGACGGCTTGCGCCGATCGCGCTGGCCTTGCTGTGGCCGGCGCTGGTCTACAGCGAATTCAAGCCCTGGATCCTGTTCGACCTGCAAAGCCTGCGCGCCGCCGGCGGCTTCCTGCGCGACTTCCTGCATCCCGCGCACTCGCTCGAATTCCTGGCGATGGTGCTGCGCGAAACCTGGATCACGGTGGCGATCGCCACCGCCGGCCTGGCGCTGGCCCTGCTCGGCGCGATTCCCGCGACCCTGCTGGTGAGCGAGCGGCTGTCGATCTCGCGCCTGGGCACCGGACGGATCCGTCCGCTTGCCGCGCTCGTGCGCCAGGTCGTGCGCTGGGTGCTGGTGCTGCTGCGCAGCGTGCCGGAACTGGTGTGGGCGCTGCTGTTCGTGCGCGTGGTCGGCCTGGGCCCGACCGCCGGCGTGCTGGCCATCGCGCTCACCTATTGCGGCATGCTGGCCAAGGTGTACGCCGAGATCCTCGAATCGAGCGACGCCCACGCCACCGACGCCCTGCTGGCCAACGGCAGCCGGGCGCCTGCCCGCCCTGCTGTACGGCGCCCTGCCCGACGCCGCCGCCGAACTGGTGTCGTACACCGTCTACCGCTGGGAATGCGCGATCCGCGGCTCGGCCATCATGGGCTTTGTCGGCGCCGGCGGCCTGGGCCAGCGCATGGACGAATCGACCAAGATGATGGCGGGCGGCGAAGTCGCCACCATGCTCTTCATGTTCGTGCTGCTGGTGGGCGCCGCGGACGTGGTCTCGACCCTGCTGCGCCGGAGGCTCGGATGAACCGGCCTTCGCCGCCGCCGCGCAACTGGAGCACGCCCCTGCTGGTGCTGGCGCTGGTGGCGCTGGTCGTGGCCAGCTTCGCCACGCTGCGCCTCGACCTGGCCGCCTTCTTCACGCCGCAAGCGCTGAGCACGACGGCCGAATTCCTGGGCGGCTTCGCGCCGCCCGAAATGGCGACGCCGTTCCTGCTCAAGACCCTGAACGCGGCGCTCGAGACGCTGTCGATGTCGGCGCTCGGCACCCTGCTGGCGGTGGTCGCCGGCCTGCGTGCTGGCGCTGCCGGCGGCCGGGCGCTGGGGTTCGCGCGGCGCGCAGCGCCGTGCGCATCGTCCTGAACGTGCTGCGCTCGATTCCGGAACTGGTGTGGGCGTCGCTGCTGCTGGTGGCCGCCGGCCTCGGCCCCTTCGCCGGCACGCTGGCGCTCGCGGCCCACACGGCGGGCGTGCTGGGACGCCTGTTCGCCGACGCCCTCGAAAACGCCGAGCCGCAGCCGGAAGCTGCGCCTGCGCGCGAACGGGGCGCCGGCCCTCGCCGCCTTCTTCTACGCCACGCTGCCGCAAACCCTGCCGCAAATGCTGTCCTACACCCTGTACCGCTGGGAGAACAATATCCGCGCCGCCGCCGTGCTGGGCGTGGTCGGCGCCGGGGGCCTGGGCCAGATGCTGAAATACCACCTGTCGCTGTTCCAGATGCAGAGCGCCGCGACCGTGGTGCTGGCGATGCTGCTGCTGGTGGCCCTGGTCGATGCGATCAGCTTTGCGCTGCGGCGCGCCCTGACCACGGTAAGCCCGATGCTGGAACTCGCGAACCTCACCAAGACCTATGGCGGACGCACCGTCCTGTCGAACCTGTCGCACCGCTTCGCATCCGGGCGGTTCGTCGCCATCATGGGCGAATCGGGCGTCGGCAAGTCGACGCTGCTGAACCTGATCGCGGGCCTGGACGCGCGCCGACAGCGGCGACGTGATCGTCGACGGCAGGCCCATGGCGGCGCTCGACGACGATGCCGCCACGCGCCTGCGCCGCACGCGCATGGGCTTCATCTTCCAGGCCTTCCACGTGCTGCCGCACCTGACGCTGCATCAGAACGTGGCGCTGCCCTTGCTGCTCAACCGAGAGAGCACCGCGCGCGCCGACGAGATGCTGGCCGCGGTGGGCCTGGCTGGACGCGGCGCCGACTTCCCGCGCCAGCTCTCCGGGCGGCGAACTGCAGCGCGTGGCGATCGCGCGCGCCCTGGTCCACAAGCCCGCCCTGCTGCTGGCGGACGAACCGACCGGCAACCTCGACCCGACACGGCGGGCGGCATCCTGCGCCTGCTGCGCGCCGAAATCAAGGCCACCGGGGCCGGCGCCATCATGGTCACCCACTCGCATGCGGCGGCCGCCATGGCCGACGAGGTCCTGCTGCTGACGCGCGACGGCCTCAAGCCAGCGTGAAGATTAGCGGAAGTTCCGCGCGGAAATAAGCACGTTAGACACCGTTCGCAACGAACAGTGCGGCGCTTGCTGTGCAAGCGTAGTAATATCACAACGACCCGACCGCATAAGTTATCAGATCAAAAAATACCGGGCGTTTCCAGAACGGTCCTGTCCCCTCAACCAAAGTATTTGGAGGAGTACATGAACGTACGCCAAAAAAAACAGGAAATGCTGGCCGCGATGCACCGTGCGCGCGCCCTTGAGCCGTCGAGTTTCGTGCCGAACAAGCTGCTCGACACCCTGATCGAAAAACTGCATCTTAAAAACGATGCGGAGCTTTGCCGCGTGCTCGAAGTGCAGCCGCCGATCATCAGCAAGATCCGTCACCGCAAGCTCAACGTGGGCGCGACGATCCTGCTGCGCATGCACGAGAAATCGAATATCCCGATCCGCGAATTGAAGGAACTGACCTCGGCCGCGCTGCATTAGACGGCGGACGGCGGCGCGGACGCGCCGCCGCGGTGGCATACGCGACGGCCTTACTGGCCTGGCGGACGCCCGGTCTTCAGTTGCGGCAGGCTGCCCAGCACCTGGCGCAGGGTCGCCGTATCCAGGCGCCCCACCAGCGCCACGCCGATGCGCAGCAACTCGCTCTTCTTGATCTCGAAGCCGGCCTTCAGGCAAGCCTGCTTCACCGTCGCCAGCACCGCATATTCCCCATCCGGCATCGTGAAGCTGTCGCGCACCAGCGCCGGCCGCGCAGCATCCAGCCGCGGGCGCCGCCTGGACGGCACGGCCGCGTCCTGCCGGCGGCGCGGCCTTGACCAGCGCCTTGGCGGCATTCTTGACGCGCGAGCGCCGGCTGCTTCGCCGCGCTGCCGCGGCCGGCGGCTTTCGGCGCGGGCTTGACTGCCGGCGCCGCCGCCTTGGCCGTCGCTTTCGCAGGCGCTTTTGCGGCGGCTTTCGCTTTGGCCGGCGCCTTCGACGGCCGGCTTCACGGCCGCTTTCGCGCCGGCTTGACGGCCGCTTTCGCGGCAACCGTCTTCGCGGGCGCGCGGGCGCTGCTCTTCGCTGCGGCCGCTTTCGCGGGCGCGGACTTGGCGGACGGCTTGGCGCTGCCTGTCGTGGGGGCGGATTTTGAGGTTTTCGGTGCTGCCTTGGCGGGTGCGGAGGCGGCTTTTGGCGCGCGTCGATGCGGCCGTGGCCGCGCTGGTGGCGGGAGCCGGTTTTCTGGTCATGGGGTAGTCCACTGCTTAACAAGGTAAACAATATAGTCGATCAGGCCCGTTCCCGAAAGGGGGCGCTTCCTACCGTGCGCCGGCTGCAGGTCGCGAATCACGCCCAGGCGCAGGCCCGCCTGCACCGGCACCAGCTCGTCGATGCCGAGCTCGTCGACCAGCGCCAGCAGCAGCGCCAGGCCGCCGGCCATCTGCGCCGCGCGCGCCGGCTGGCTGCGCCAGGGTGGCGCTGCGCGCGAAGCCGCCCTCCTCGACCAGGGTGCGGCGCAGCCGGTGCAGCGCCGCCGCGCTGGCCGGGCGCGACGCGGGCACGACGGCGCCGCCGAGCTCGAACAGCGCGCGCACCGTGCCCGAGGCGCCGTAGGCCCGCGGCCAGCCCCGCCGGCCGGTGAAGGGCCCGGCGTCGGCGAAGCGGCTGCGCGAGGACGCGAGCGCGGCCTCGAAGGCGGGCGGCGAGATGCCGCCGCCGAAAAACGCCAGGCCCTGGCGCAGGGCGCCGACGCCGAACGACTGCACCAGCTCGACCGTGTCGCCGCGCCCGACCGCGATTTCGGTCGAGCCGCTGCCGACGTCGAGCACCAGGCGCCGCTCGGGCGTCTCGCCCAGCGCCCCGGCCACGCCCAGGTAGACCAGGCGGCCCTCTTCCTCGCCGCCGATGACCTCGACCGGATAACCGAGCGCCGCCTCGGCCGCCGGCAGGAAGGCCGGCGCATTGCAGGCCACGCGCAGCGCGGCGGTGGCGACCACGCGCACGGCGCGCGGCTGCCACAGGGCCAGCACCAGCTTGAACTGGCGCAGGCAGGCCAGCGCGCGGCGCACCGTCGCGCCATCGAGGCAGCCGTCGGCGCCGATCCCCGCGCCCAGGCGGATCGGTTCGTCCAGGGTGGCGGCAAGCTCCATGGCGCCGTTTTCCCAGCTGGCGACATGCAGCCGGAAGCTGTCGGAGCCGAGTTCGACGGCGGCGTACAGGAGGGAGTCGGTGGTGCGGAAGCTGGCATGGTTCGCTCCGGCTGTGGGACAGCGCAGTGTGAACCGCGCATTGTGACGGCCCGATGACGCGGCCGCGCCGAAGGCCGCTAGAGCTCGGGCGCGCTGCTCGCGCGGCGCCAGGCGGATCGCGTTGCGCCCCGCCTCCTTGGCGGCGCGCATGGCGCTGCCGGCGCGCCCGAACAGGGTGACGTGGCTGTCGTCGGGGCGGATCGTGGTGACGCCGAAGCTGGCCGTCATCGAAATCATCGCGCGCTCGGTTTTCACCGGCGTGGCCGCGATCGCGGCGCGCATGCGCTCGGCCACCAGCATGGCTTCTTCCTGCCCGGTGCGCGGCAGCAGCAGCGCGAATTCGCCGCCCACCAGGCGCCCCAGCAGGTCGCTGTCGCGCAGCTGGCGCTTGCACAGGTCGGCCACGTGGCGCAGCACGACGTCGCCCACCGGATGGCCGTAGCCGTCGTTGACGCGCTTGAAGCTGTCGAGGTCGAGCACGATCAGCGCGGTCGGCGAACCGGGGCGGCGCGCCAGCGCCATCCAGGGCGCCAGCGCATTGAAGAAGCCGCGCCGGTTCGGCGCCTCGGTCACCAGGTCGAGCGTCTCGAGGCGCGCCAGGTCGCCTTGCAGGCGTTCGCGCGCCAGCAGCAGGCAGCCGAAGCCGTTGACCAGCATCAGCAGGTAAAAGGCGACGGTCGACAACTGGCGCAGCAGGTCGTGCGAGAGCCAGCGCCAGCCGTCGCGGCATGACCAGCACCAGGATGCCGCGCGCCGCCACCGACAGGGCCAGCAGGGCGGTGACCACGGCCAGCGCGCGCTGCAGCATCGAGGCTTCCGCCCAGCCGCGCGCCAGCGCCGCGGCGCCCAGCAAATAAAAGGCGCCGAGGATGAGCGCGGCGGCGAGCTTGCCCAGGCCATTCGCGTCGATCCAGTACGCAGACCAGGAAGACCAGGATGGCGCCCACGGCGAGCGGCAGCATGGCGCGCACCAGGCGGCGCCGGTGCGCGGTTTCCCAGAGGCGACGCGCTTTCCAGCGCGACGCCGGCGATCAGCAGGGCCCAGGCGCCCGGCAGCGCGAGCGGCTCGGGCACCACGCGCGCCCCGCCCAGCGCCAGCAGGATCCAGCTGGCCGCCTGCACCTGTTTCGACAGGCCCCAGCTGGCCAGCGCGGGCGGGCGCACCGCGCCGTAGTCGAAGAAGAACAGCACGCTGCACAGCACCAGGTTGCCCAGCGCGAGCACCAGCACCATGGTGGTCGAATCCATCGTCAGCATGGCGCCGCTCAGCATTCGTGTTCCACGTTCTCGGTGCCGTCGCCGACCTTGCTGGCCCAGGCGCGCACGAAATACGCCGCGTTCGGCCTCGTCCGGCACCTCGTTCCAGAACACGATCAGGGTGCCCTTGTGGTCGTGCAGCTGGGTCAGCTTGTCGACGAACTGCGCGTTGCCGGCGCTGTCGGCCAGCGCCATCGCATAGCCGTAAACACGGTTGAGCCGCTCGATGCGGTCGGGCTCGAGGGCGCTGTTGGTGGCGGTGATCGATGGATGATCGAGGAACATGGGGACTCCGGGTGGCGGCAAGGGCCAGCTTATCAGAGTTTCATGCCTGCGGACAAGGCAGGCGGCCGGGCGTCGCAGGCACCCGGCCGCCCTTCTCTTCTATACTGGCGCCATGTCGCCCACGCCCGGATCCCGCTCCGACCGCC
The DNA here is from genome assembly GCA_963729765.1 of uncultured beta proteobacterium. Classification (GTDB taxonomy): domain Bacteria; phylum Pseudomonadota; class Gammaproteobacteria; order Burkholderiales; family Burkholderiaceae_D; genus Telluria. Next base: position 73,266 of record CAVSPL010000006.1, read on the forward strand.
CCGCCCCGGCACGCCCCTGGTGCGCACGCGCGGCAACCGGCGCACGCTCGAATTCGCGCCGGGCGACATCCAGAGCGAGATGCTGCTGTCGCACCCGACGCCCTGGTGCTCGAGTACGCGCGCGCGATGATGTGCTTCGCCCTGTTCGCGCCGCGTCCGCGCCACATCCTGATGGTGGGCCTGGGCGGCGGCTCGCTGGCCAAGTTCTGCTACCGCCATTTCCCGCACACCCGCATCACCGTGCTCGAGATCAGCGCCGAGGTGATCGCCCTGCGCGACGCCTTCCACGTGCCGCCGGACGATGCGCGCCTGCGCATCGTGCATGCCGACGCCGCCGACTACATCGCGCGCCATGCAGGGCGCGGCCGACGTGATCCTGGTCGACGGCTTCGACGCCGCCGGCATGCCTGCCGAGCTCGGCAGCGCGCGCGCTTTTACGCCGCCTGCCGGCGCGCGCTGCGCGAAGGCGGCGTGCTGGTCGCCAACATCCTCACTTACGATCCCTGCCACGATCTGATCGTCGAACGCATCGCGGGACGCCTTCGGCGGCATGCCTGCGACTTTCCGGCATCGCCGGCAACAACCATCTGTTGTTCGCCGTACGCGCCGGCGCCGGCCCGGCCGGCGCGCGCGCAGCGCCGGCTGGCGGCCCGCTTCGCGCGCCGGCGCGGCCTGGCATCGGCCGCTCCTGAACAGGCTGCTCGCGCGGGCGCTGGTGGCCTGGCTGGCATGGCGCCCTGTCTGATCGCGGCGACACCGCGGGCAAGATCGTCCATCGCCAGTGCGGCATTTGTTTGCGTGAAATGGCGCAACCTATGACACACTCCACTTGCTATGGTGCTTTCAAGCAAATGATTTCGGGATCAGATCAGTCATGTTGCGTCGCCTGCCGTTTTCCCTCACCCGCGCGGCGGCCCTCACGCTCGGGGCCGGCCTCGCCGCCTCGACCGCCCTGTTCATCGGCGTCAGCCATCTCGAATACGACAATCTGGCGCTGTCGTTCAACCAGCGCGCCGAGCAGCGCGTGGCCGCGGTGCGCCAGGGCATGCACGACGCGGTCGAAGTGGTGACCGTGACCAACCAGCTGTTTGCCACTCGGCACCCCGGTCACGCGCGACGCAGTTCCAGGATTTCACCGCGCCGCTGCTGCTGCGCCACCCCTTCATCAAGGCCTTCAATTTTCACCGCGTGGTGCAAGGACAGCGAGCGCGCCGCCGTCGAAGCCGAACTGCAGCGCGTGCTTCCCGGCACCGTGATCACGCGACGACCTGCGGCCGGCGCGGGCCGGCGCCGCCCGCGCAGCCAGCTACAGCATTGTCGACTACCTGGTGCCGATGGCCGGCAACGAGGCCGCCTTCGGCTTCGAACGCCGCGACCCGGCCCGCAGATCAAGCGCGCCCTGGCTCGCGCCCAGCGCCGACAAGCGCGCCGCCGCCACGCCGCCTGTTCCCGCTGGTGCAGGACGCCAGCCCGCCAGGCCGAGCTTCCAGCTGGTGCTGCCCGTGTTCGACGCCAGGGGGCGCTGGCCGGCGACACCGCCGTCGTGGTCCGGGCCGAGGAACTGGTGCAGCATGGCGCTGGCCGGCGCCGGCCTGCTCGACGACGGCCAGATCGTCGATGTCGGTGTATGCCGGCGCGCGCCCCGAGCCGGCGAACCTGGTGTTCACCACCAGCCGCGATGGCGCGCGACCGCGCCGCGAACTGCTCGGCAGCTGGATCGCCCCCGAACACGCGACCAGGTGCGCGCGCACCGCTGGACGTGGCCGGCCGGCCCTGGCTGGTCGAGGTGAGCATGCGGCCGCGCCCGTTCGCGGCCGACCACCTGGCCTCGCTGGTCGATGCTGGCCGGCGGCATCCTGCTCAGCCTGATGACGGCGGCCTGGGTGCAGGCCTCCGGCGCAGCGCGCGCGCGCGCGTCCAGCAACTGGTGCGCAAGCGCACCGCCGACCTGAAGCCGCACCAACCGCCGCCTGGTCGACGACATGGTCGCGCGCGAGCGCACCGAAAAGGCGCTGCAGCAAAGCGAGCAGCGCTTCCGCCAGCTGGTGTCGATGTCGTCGGACTGGTACTGGGAACAGGACAGCCGAGCTTCGCTTCACGATGATCACCGGCGGCTTCGCCGAAAAGGCCGGCGTGCTGGTCGAACGCCTGCTGGGCAAGACGCGCTGGGAATACGTCGCCGGCCCTGGCCGACACCGACACGGGCGCACGCACATCGCCCAGGTGCAGCGCCTTCCAGCCCTTCACCGATTTCGAATACCAGATCCTCGACGACAACGGCCAGACCCGCTGGTTCCTGGTCAACGGCCAGCCCGTGTTCGACGAATTGGGCGAGTTCACCGGCTACCGCGGCACCGGCAGCGACATCACCGAGCGCAAGCTGACCGAGCAGCGCGTGCACCACGTGGCCCAGCACGACGCGCTGACCGGCCTGCCGAACCGCTCGCTGCTGCAGGACCGCCTGGGCCAGGCCGTGGCCTATGCCAGCCGCAGCGGCAACCCGGTGTGGGTCATGCTGATCGACCTCGACCGCTTCAAGTTCGTCAACGACAGCATGGGCCACAAGGCCGGCGACGTGCTCCTGATGACGGTGGCGGCGCGCCTGCGCTCGTCGCTGCGCGACGCCGATACCGTGGCGCGCCTGTCGGGCGACGAATTCGTCGTCATCGTCTCCGAACGCGGCGACCAGCAGCTGACGCCCGGAGATCGTGCAGCGCGTGATGGATGCGGTCGCCCAGCCGGTCATGCTGGGCACCAAGGAATTCTTCGTCACCTGCAGTATCGGCGTGGCCGTGTACCCGAGCGAGGGCACCGCCGCCGAGACGCTGATCGAGCATGCCGACATCGCCATGTACCGCGCCAAGAAGCTGGGCCGCAACAACTTCCAGTTCTATCACGCCGGCGATGAACGAGGAGTCGCTGGAACGGGTGCGCATCGAAAGCGCGCTGCGCAATGCCGCTCGAGCGCGACGAGTTCGTGCTGCATTACCAGCCCCAGCTCGACATGAAGACCGGCCAGATCGTGCGGCATGGAAGCGCTGATCCGCTGGCAGCATCCGGAACTGGGCATGGTGCCGCCGGGCCGCTTCATCGGCATGGCCGAGGAAACCGGCCTGATCGTGCCGATCGGCGCCTGGGTGCTGCGCACCGCCTGCGCCCAGAACAAGGCCTGGCAGGACGCCGGCTTCGGCAAGCTGCGCGTGGCGGTCAACCTGTCGGCGCGCCAGTTCGGCGCGGCCGACCTGATCGAGCAGCCTCGCCAGCGTGCTGGCCGACACCGGGCTGGAGCCGGAATGCCTCGAGATCGAGCTGACCGAGAGCCTGTTCATGAGCGACGTCACGCCGGCGGTCGACCTGCTGCACCGCATGAAGGCGCTGGGCGTGAACCTGTCGATCGACGACTTCGGCACCGGTTATTCGAGCCTGTCCTACCTGTCGCGCTTCCCGATCGACGTGCTGAAGATCGACCGCTCGTTCGTGGCCGACATCACGCGCGACGCCAACGACGCGGCGATCGTCACCTCGATCATCGCGCTGGCGCACAACCTGAAGCTGGCGCGTGATCGCCGAGGGCGTGGAAACGCACGAGCAGCTCGACTACCTGCGCCGCCACGGCTGCGACGAAATGCAGGGCTATTACTTCAGCAAACCCCTGCCGGCCGCACGAATTCGAAGCAGTTGCTGATCGAGGGCCGCGGCCTGCGCCCCGAGGAAATCATCGCGCCCGAGCCGGCTCCTGCACTTGCTTGAAGGATTATTCCTACAAGAGATGGCATTTTGCACACCCTTGCTCTACAATAGTCATGTCGCTATTGCAATCTCGGGAACATGATGAAAGTCGAAGAAGTACAAGCGCGCCAGGCGGCGAATGCGCGCGTGGTGAGGACCGACCTGCGCACCCGTGACCTGGTGAACCAGGCGGTGGCCTCGATTCCGACGCTCGGCATGCAGCGTGCCGCCGAGTTTCTTGCAGCTATGAACGTGCCTGCGGAAATTGCCGTGCGCACGCTTGTGTATCCGCACCGCCGCCGTCGCCGGCTGAGCGCATGCAAGACCCGATGATCTGTTCTGGAAAGAACAAAAGACATAGGAGTAATGAAAGCGATAGGTGCGAGAAATCTGGACATTTTTGAAATATTCCTGATAGAGTCTGGATTAATAGGACTTGTCGGCGGATTATTTGGGACTATTTTAGGGAGCTTGGTAGCTCTGGGAATAGGCGAACTTGCAAAAAATGCCGGGTTTTTATTGAACATAAAAATTGAGTTTTGGATTTTATTTTTTGGGCTGTTATTTGCTTTCATCGTTGGGATGGCATCCGGAATTCTTCCTGCCATGCAGGCTGCAAGACTAAAACCAGCAGATGCCTTGAGATACGAGTAAAAAATTTGTAAACTTAATAACAAGAAAAATTTAAAAACTACAATCACCCAGTTAAAAGAACCAATAAAAGTCGTGAATAAAAAATGTCTAAAAAATGTATATATCGGCGTGGCGTTTTTATTCGACATCAAGGACAAACAATGAGCTCATATTTGCAGGGTAAAGAAATGACGGGCGCGGAAACCCGGCGCCGGCGACTGCGCCGGCCAAGCCGGTCGTCACCAAGGCGGTGACGATTCCGACGCTGAACGCGATGCGCGCGGCCGGCACGCCGATCGTCATGCTGACCTGCTACGACGCCAGCTTCGCCGCGCTGATGGATCGCTGCGGCGTGCACGTACTGCTGATCGGCGACTCGCTCGGCATGGTCTGCAACGGCCACAACTCGACCTTGCCGGTGACGGTGGCCGAAGTGGCGTATCACACCGCGTCGGTGGCGCGCGGCAGCAAGAGCGCGATGATCGTCGCCGACCTGCCGTTCGGCGCCTACGCCACCAAGGAAGCGGCGTTCGACAACGCGGCGAAACTGATCCAGGCCGGCGCCCACATGGTCAAGCTCGAAGGCGGCGCCTGGCTGGCCGACACCGTCAAGTTCCTCACCGAGCGCGCGATTCCGGTATGCGCCCACCTCGGCCTGACGCCGCAGTCGGTGCACCAGCTGGGCGGCTACAAGGTGCAGGGCAAGACCACCGAAAGCGCCGACCAGCTCAAGGCCGACGCGCTGCTGCTGCAGCAGGCCGGCGCCTCGATGCTGGTGCTGGAAGCGATTCCGGCGGGGCTCGGCAAGGAAGTCACCGACATGCTGGCGATGCCGACCATCGGCATCGGCGCCGGTCCCGATTGCGCCGGCCAGGTGCTGGTGATGCACGACATGCTGGGAGTCTTCCCAGGCCGCAAGGCGCGCTTCGTGAAGAACTTCATGGACGGCCAGGGCAGCGTCGAAGGCGCCGTCACTGCCTATATCAACGCGGTGACCGATCGCAGCTTCCCCGGTCCGGAGCACTGCTTCTGATCTAGTGCGATGAGCCGCGACACCGCCCGCATGTTCATCGCCTTGTGGCCAGGCCCCGCCGAGCGCGCGGCGCTCTGCCAGTGGCGTGACGGCGTGGCATGGCCGGCGTCGGCCTCGCCGGTGCGCAGCGGGCAGCTGCACGTCACGCTGCATTTCCTCGGCAGCGTGGCGCTGGAGGACATACCGAAACTGGCGAATGGCGTCGCGGTGCCGTTTGACCCATTTGAACTGAAGTTCGGCCATCGCGAGCTGTGGCACGGCAGCGTCGCCGTGCTGGCGCCCGACCCGGTGCCGGCGCCGCTGCTGGCGCTGCACGCATCGCTAGGCAACGCGTTGGTGCGGCTAGGGATGACGCCGGAGGCGCGGCCATATCGGCCGCACGTCACGCTGGGGAGGCGCGCCGGTTCGCTGGTGGAGACGATCCAGGGGCCGCCGATCCGCTGGCAGGTCGACGGCTACGCGCTGATACAGTCGAAGATCGGGGACGGCTCGGAGTATGGGATCGTGCAAGCGTACAACGCTCGCTGAATCATCTTTGGGAGCGTCCTAGCTTCTCAGGAAACCTTGCAGGCGCGACGGCGCGCGAATGCCCCTGCCGCCACGGCCAGGCCGAACAGCGCGATCGACGACGGCTCAGGCACGCTGGTGGCGTTGATCACGAGATTGTCCATTGCCAAGTACTCGTTGCCGCTATTCGTGATCGTCATCGAATAGAGGTTGTCGAAGCCGGTCAGCGAGTAAGTCGCGAAGTCGTTGCCGGTGGTCTTGATGCTGTTCAGAGTTGTATCGAGGTTGATAATGCGCGTAACCGTTCCTCCGCCTACTTTATTGCCGACCAAAGTTGCGGTAAAACTCGCAACATTAGAATAAGAATTCCATCGCGCTAAGTCCATGCTGTTGACCGAAAAAGGCGCGGCAGTGGCGCTGGCAATGGTGAACAGCCCGCTGCTCATGTAAAAATCGTTTCCATTGTACGCAATGTTACTTTCGTCGCTACCGCTGTACTTGGCGCCCATCGCATACGAATAATGTCCTTGTGAACCGATGAATGTGAAACCACTATTGGCAAGCGGCGCCTGAGCATTGAATTGGGTATAGCCGTAATACACGCCGGTGTTGCCGGCAATCGCGGTGCCACCAAGATTGTTGAAATTGATTACTGTGGCGTGCGCAGCGGTTGTGAGCGATGCGACCGCGACGAGCAGGGTGGCGATGAGGGATTTGGCAGCATTCATGTAAAGTACCTTGAGTTGATAGAATGAAAGATAAAGTTACAGTAAGAAATAGTCATGCCTGCTGGAAATTTATGTTTCTAATCAGTACTTTATGCATAGCTTATACTTCCGCTCGTGCTCGAGTGTAAGATTTCCCGACAAAATTTAGACAACTAATGTGGTTAGCAAGTCATCAAAAGCAGCCGTACCGCTGCCGCAGTTACAGGAATGGGCGCAGGTGATTGAGTTGGATTTTCGCGCGGAGCGCGGCCATCGCGAGGCGCGGCACGGCAGTGCACGCGTCGCTGGACGCAGCCTTGTTGCGGGTCCGGATGCTGATCACGCTATCGGTGTGTACGATTTCTCGACTGACTATTTAGCCAATCTGGATCCAGGTCGTCTTCAGCTCGGTGTACTTGTCGATCGCGTGCAGCGACTTGTCGCGGCCGTTGCCCGACTGCTTGTAGCCGCCAAACGGCACCGTGATGTCGTCGCCGTCGTACTGGTTGACGTGCACGGTGCCGGCGCGCAGCGCACGCGCGGTCTGGATCGCCTTGGTCATGTCGCGCGTCCACACCGCCGCCTGCAGGCCGTACGGCGTCGAATTGGCCTGGCGGATCGCCTCCTTGATGTCGGTGAAACCCAGCACCGACAGCACCGGCCCGAAAATCTCTTCGCGCGCGATGCGCATGCTGAACTGTCGACCTGGTCGAACAGGGTCGGCGTGATGTAGAAGCCGCCGCTATCGCGCGCGCGCCGCCTCGCCGCCCGACAACAGCTTGGCGCCGGCCGCCTTGCCCGCCTCGATGTAGCCCATGACCGTTTTCATCTGCGTGGCGTCGACGATGGCGCCCATCACGGTCGTCCTCGTCGAGCGGATCGCCCGGCTGGAAGCGCGGCATCATCGCCATCGCCTTTTCGAGGAAGCTGTCCTTGATCGATTCTTCGACGAACAGGCGCGAAGGCGCGTTGCAGCTCTCGCCCTGGTTGAAGTAGATCGAGCCGATCGCCGCGCTTCACCGCCGCGTCCAGGTCGGGGCAGTCGGCGCAGACGATGTTGGCCGACTTGCCGCCCAACTCGGTCCAGGCGCGCTTCAGGTTCGACTGGCCGGCCATCTGCATGATCTTCTTGCCGACCGCGGGTCGAGCCGGTGAAGGCGATGCAGTCGACGTCCATGTGCAGCGCCAGCGCGGCGCCGGCTTCGTGGCCGTAGCCCGGCACGACGTTGAACACGCCGGCCGGAATGCCCGCTTCGAGCGCGATCTCGGCCAGCCGCAGCGCCGACAGCGGCGACTTCTCGGACGGCTTGAGCACCACGCTGTTGCCGGCGGCGAGCGCCGGCGCGATCTTCCAGGCGGTCATGATCAGCGGGTAGTTCCACGGCACGATGGCGCCCACCACGCCGACCGGTTCGCGCGTGATCAGCGCCAGGCTGCTGTCGGCGGTCGGCGCGATCTCGTCGTAGATCTTGTCGATCGCCTCGCCGTACCAGCGGATGCAGTTGGCGCACGACGGCACGTCGACGCTCTGGCTGTACTTGATCGGTTTGCCCATGTCGAGCGTTTCGAGCAGCGCCAGCTCGGCGGTGTTCTTCAGCACCAGGTCGGCGAACTTGATCAGCGTGCGCTTGCGCGCGGCCGGCGACTTGCCGGCCCAGCGGCCGGTCGTCGAACGCGGCGCGCGCCGCGGCCACGGCCGCATCGATGTCGGCGGCGTCGCCGCGCGCCACCTTGGCCAGCAGGCGGCCGTCGATCGGCGAATGATTGTCGAAAGTCTGCTCCGAGACGGCCCAGACGCGCTGGCCGTTGATGAAGGCGCGTCCGTCGATTTCGAGCGCCGCGGCGCGTTCATGCCAATTATTGGTTTGCATTGTCCATCTCCTAAAATCTTGTGGTTACATACAAGCGAATGCTCTTGTAGCTACTGCGGCGGCGGTACGATATTGACTGCCGATCCATTCACAATTTCGTACGGGACGCGGACCATCGGGCCAGTTCCGCCAAAATCTGCAGGGTTACGGGTGACGATAATCCGCCCTGACGCTTCCGCAGTGGCGCGAATAACGCAATCAGGAAGTGAGACCTTGGGCGGATTGGCGAGGCTGTTTCGACGTATCGCGGTAGCCCGCAACATGATGTCATCGTTCAGATGGACGATTACGATGCCGGCATCAGCCAAAAGTGCGTCGAATTGCGCCTGCTGTGCGAAGGTCAATTTGCTACCTCGATCCAGGTAAGAGAACTGATAATGGCGTCGTCGAAACTGGCCAGTTCGATGATGGCTGCGCTGTGACCGGCGAAATAATCGATCAATATGTTGGTATCGAAGAGGACTATCGCCATTCAGCGCGTACCTCCCGCTGGTACGCTACCCCATCCTGTGGCTTGTCCGGATCGCCCTTCCACACTCCCTGCATGGGCAGAGAGCGCCTTGTAGCGCCTTGCACGTGCTTCAGCAGGAGTCTCTTGCGCATCTGCCTGCCCCGTTTTTACGGTAGAGGACTCGCTGCCCGACACATTGCTCAATAAGTGCAGAAGTTGCGCCTTGGTCATGTGAGCTGGATCGATCCCACAGGCTCGCGCTGCCGCTTCAAGCTGCTTGGCCTCCTCCTCGTCGAATTCGATAATCAGTTGTCGCATGGCCACTCCCGAGTGGATTGTTTCAAAGGCTAGTGTATAACATTTAGACAGTACGTCCGCGCGCTTTCGCCTATGGAAATGCAGGTTCACAAATGGCCTTCTGACGCAACAGCCTTCTCCGAAAATTCGCGCTGCAGCGATTCATGACGCTATAATCGCCAAAATTTTCCTGACTGAAAAACCAACAAAATTGGGCAGCAATCGATGAATACCACCCTGATTACCTCCGTCGTGCTGTATCTGCTCGGCACGCTGGCCTGGGCGTCTGGGCCGGCACGCGCATCAAGAACACCAGCGACTTCGCCGTGGCCGGCCGCAGCCTGCCGCTGATCATGGTGGTGACGACCACCTTCGCCACCTGGTTCGGCGCCGAGACGGTGATGGGCATTCCGGCCAAGTTCGTGCAGGGCGGCCTGAACGCGCGTGGTGGAAGACCCGTTCGGCGCCGGCACCTGCCTGATCCTGGTCGGCCTGTTCTTCGCCGCCAAGCTGTACAAGCTGAACCTGCTGACCATCGGCGACTACTACCGCGAGCGCTACGGCAAGGGCATCGAGGTGTTCTGCTCGGTGGCCATCATCCTGAGCTACCTCGGCTGGGTGGCGGCGCAGATCACCGCGCTCGGGCTGGTGTTCTCGGTGCTGACCAACGGCGCGATGTCGGAGACCGCCGGCATGATCGTCGGCACGCTGGCGGTGCTGATCTACGTGGTGGTCGGCGGCTTTCTGGCGGTGGCGATGACCGATTTCATCCAGATGATCGTGCTGGTGATCGGCCTGTCGATCATCGCCTTGTTCGCGGCCGACCTGGCCGGCGGCGCCGGCAAGGTGATGGCGATGGCGACAGCAAGGCGACCTGTGGCGCTTCTGCCGGCGCCGAGCTTCACCGACATCGCGTTCTTCATCGGCGCCGGCGTGACCATGATGTTCGGCTCGATCCCGCAGCAGGACGTGTTCCAGCGCGTGATGTCGGCCAAGAACGCGCCGACCGCGCGCGCCGGCGCCGATGATCGGCGGCGCCAGCTACATCCTGTTCGCGTTCGTGCCGATGTTCATCGTCGCCGTGCGCGGTCATCGTCATGGGCCAGGACGCGCTGGACATCGCCAAGAACGACTACCAGCGCCTGCTGCCGACCTTCGTGCTGACCAAGATGCCGCTGGTGATGCAGATCCTGTTCTTCGGCGCGCTGCTGTCGGCCATCAAGAGCACCTCGTCGGCCACCCTGCTGGCGCCGTCGACCAGCTTCGTCGAGAACATCCTGCAAGCACCTGCGCCCCGGCATGAGCGACCGCCAGCAGCTGTTCGCGATGCGCGTCACGATCGTGGTGTTCGCCGCGCTGGTGCTGGCCTACGCGATCGCGATGAAGGGCACCTCGATCTACGAGCTGGTGTCGTCGGCCTACCAGGTCACGCTGGTCGGCGCCTTCGTGCCGCTGGTGATGGGCCTGTACTGGAAGCGCGCCACCACCCAGGGCGCGATCGCTGTCGGTGGCGCGCGGGCATCTGCACCTGGCTGGCTGTTCTTCCCGCAGGTGAGCAGCCTTGGCGCGCGTGTTCCCCGGCCAGCTGGCCGGCTTGCTGGCCGGCGTTCGCCGGCATGATCGCCGGCTCGCTGCTGCCGCAGGTGCTGATAGACCGGCACGACACGACGCAAGGCAAGGCGCCTGAGGCCCGGCGCGGCGCTACTTAAGCGAACCATGCCGCCGCGGCCTGCAGCTCGGCCAGCGTGTCGTCCAGCGCAGCGCGGATGCGCTTGACCATCTCGTCGATCTCGGCGCGCGTCATCACCAGCGGCGGCGCGATGATCATGCGGTCGCCCACGGCGCGCATGATGATGCCGTTGTCGAACATGTAGCCGCGGCAGATCATGCCGACCCCCAGGTCGCCGTCGAACACTTCGTTGTCGTGCACCGTCGCGCCCTTGCTTGCGCACCAGGTTCAGGCCGGCGACGAAGCCGCAGCTGTCGGCATAGCCCACCAGCGGATGGTCGCGCCAGCGCGCCGAACTGCTCCTTCAAATACGGGCCGGTGTCGCTGCGCGACCTTCTCGACCAGCTCTTCGTCGAGGATGATGCGGATGTTCTCCAGCGCCGCGGCGCAGGCGACCGGATGGCCGGAATAGGTGAAGCCGTGATTGAAGTCGCCGCCCTTTTCGGTCAGCACGTCGGCCACGCGGTCGCCCACCAGCACGCCGCCGAGCGGAATGTAGCCGGAGGTGACGCCCTTGGCGAAGGCGATCAGGTCGGGCTTGATGCCCATCAGCTCGGAGCCGAACCAGGCGCCGAGGCGGCCGAAGCCGCAGATCACTTCGTCGGCGATCAAGCAGGATGCCGTACTTGTCGCAGATGCGCTGGATCTCGGGCCAGTAGGTCTTCGGCGGGATGATCACGCCGCCGGCGCCCTGCACCGGCTCGCCGATGAAGGCGGCGACGTTGTCGGGGCCCGACTTCGCGGATGCGCTCTTCCAGCCAGCCGGCGGCGACCAGCGCCGAATTCGTCCTCGCTCATGCCGCGCGCCGCCTTCGAGATAGCTCGGCTGGCCGATGTGGACGATGCCGGGCACCATCGGGCCGCCCTGCGCGTGCATGCCGGCCATGCCGCCCAGCGAGGCGCCGGCGATGGTGCTGCCGTGGTAGGCGTTGTGGCGGCTGATGATGACGTGGCGCTCGGGCTGCGCCCATCAGCTCCCAGTAGCGCCGCACCATGCGCACGATGGTGTCGTTCGCTTCCGAACCGGAACCGGTGAAGAACACGTGGTTGAACTGCGGCGGCGAGATCTCGACCAGCAGCGCGGCCAGCTGCACCGCCGGCACGTTGGTGGTGTTGAAGAAGCTGTTATAGAACGGCAGCTGTCTGCATCTGCCGGTACACCGCGTCGCACATGCTGGTGCGGCCGTAGCCGATGTTGACGCACCACAGGCCCGACATGCCGTCGAGGATCTTGTTGCCCTCGGAATCCCACAGGTAGATGCCGTCGCCCTTGCACCATCACGCGCGCGCCCTGTTCGGCCAGCGCCTTGTGGTCGGTGAACGGATGCAGGATAGTGGGCCGAGTCGAGCTGCTGGATCGTGCCTTGGTGTCGATTGTTTGTTTCCATGGTCGATTCTCCTGCTTACACGTGCAGCAGCAGGTGCTCGCGCTCCCACGGACTGATGACGGTCATGAACTCCTGGTGCTCCAGGTCCTTGATGGCGGCGTAGACGTCGATGAAGCGGTCGCCCAGCACGGTGCGCAGCTTGTCTTCGCCGCGCAGCAGGCGCCAGCGCTTCGGGCAGGCCTTGCGGCAGCTCGAACGGCATGTCGTAGGCGCTGCCGGCCATCATCGGCGGTCGGCTCGAGCTGCTCGGTCATGCCGAGGTAGCCGCAGGCCAGCGTCACCGCCAGCGCCAGGTAGGGATTGGCGTCGGCGCCGATGATGCGGTTCTCGACGCGGCGGTCCTGCACGCCCGATTCGGGCACGCGGAAGCCGACCGTGCGGTTGTCGATGCCCCACTGGATGTTGATCGGCGCGGCGGTGTGGCGCACGATGCGGCGGTAGGAATTGACGTACGGCGCGACGATCGCCATCGCCGACGGCATGTAGCGCTGCAGGCCGCCGATGTAGTGCTTGAAGATCGGCGCGGCCGAGCCGTCTCGGCGCTGAAGATGTTCAGGCCGGTCTTGATGTCGACCACGCTCTGGTGCACGTGCATCGCCGAACCCGGCTCGCCGGCCATCGGCTTGGCCATGAAGGTGGCGTACATGTCGTGCTTGAGCGCCGCCTCGCGCAGGGTGCGCTTGAAGAAGAACACCTTGTCGGCCAGGCCCAGCGGGTCGCCGTGCAGGAAGTTGATCTCCATCTGGCCGGCGCCGATCTCGTGGATCAGCGTGTCGACGTCGAGGTTCATCATTTCGCAGTAGTCGTAGATGTCCTCGAACAGCGGATCGAATTCGTTGACGGCGTCGATGCTGTAGACCTGGCGGCTGGTTTCGGCGCGGCCGCTGCGGCCGACCGGCGCGCGCAGCGGCAGGTCGGGATCGATGTTCTTGGCGGTCAGGTAGAACTCCAGCTCGGGCGCGACCACCGGCTTCCAGCCCTTGTCGGCATACAGCTTGAGCACGCGCCGCAGCACCGTGCGCGGCGCGAAGTCGACCAGCGCGCCGTCGGCAAAATAGCAGTCGTGGATCACCTGCGCGGTCGGGTCGACCGCCCACGGCACCATCGTGATGGTGGTCGGGTCGGCCTTCAGGATCATGTCGCGGTCGGTGGTCGAAATGGCGCGGTCGTAGGGTGCGTCATCGACCGGGTAGTTGCCGGTCACGGTCATGCCCAGCACCGCTTCCGGGATGCGCATGCCGCGCTCCTGGGTGAATTTCGCGCGCGGCATGATCTTGCCGCGGGCGACCCCGGTCAGGTCGGGAATCAGGCATTCGATTTCGGTGACCCGTTTTTCGTTGAGCCACAAATCCATGTCGGTATAGGTGAAGTTTTCGCGGATTGCCATTGTGTTCTCTCTGTTGTCTTTTCGGGTGCGCGGCGCGGCGGCGCGCCGGCGGCGGATGGGGAATGTCGAGAGCGAAGCTACGGCACGCGGAAGGCGGCCCACTTCTCACGTAAGCTCATGATGGCCTCGCGCGCGCGGCCATGGTACTCGCGGCAGGCCTGGCCGAAGGCGCCGAACAGCTTCATCGACACCGGGTTTTCGGTGATGCGCCACTCGGGATGCCACTGCAGCGCCAGCGTGAAGCCGGGCGCGCCGGCCACCGAAAACGCTTCGACCAGGCCGTCGGCGGCGCGCGCTTCGATCGCCAGCCCCTTGGCCAACTGGTTGACGCCCTGGCCGTGCAGCGAATTGACGGCGATGTCGGCCGGGCCGAGGATGCTGGCCATGGTGCCGAGCGGCGTCAGCGCCACCGTGTGGGCCGGGCCGTACTGCTCGTCGAGCGGCAGGTCGGGATTTTCGCGGTGGTCCATCTTGCCCTCGACGTCGCTGCACCGCCTGGTGCAGGCTGCCGCCGAGCGCGACGTTCATTTCCTGGAAGCCGCGGCAGATCGCCAGGATCGGGATGCCGCGCCGGATCGCGGCGCGGATCAGCGGCAGCGTGGTGGCGTCGCGCGCGCGGTCTTGCGGCAGGCCGGGATCGAGCACGTCTTCGGCGTAGTGGCTGGGATGGACGTTCGACGCCGAGCCGGTCAGCATGATGCCGTCGCAGGCGCCGAGCATGGTTTCGAGTTCGATGCGTGTCGCCCAGCGCCGGCAGGATCAGCGGGGCGCAGGCGGCGCCCTTGACGACGGCGTCGACGTATTTGGCCTGCACCGCGTGATACTGGTGGGAACCGATATCGCTGTTGCAGGCTGGAACCAGGACGATAGGGCGGCGCATGAGGGTGTACCTGACAAAATGTTGTCGCTCTCGGCCCATGATAAATCCAAAATGGCGTGAGCGCGAGTGGCGGTTAATCCAAATCAAAGTGTTACTTGTCAAAATAATACTGTGAATTAGACGCTGATGCCCACACGAACGCCAATTTAGATTCTGCCTCGTGGCGGCCTTGAGCGACCCGCGGCAAAACCGGCTACCA
>CAVSPL010000007.1:0-17496 GCA_963729765.1 uncultured beta proteobacterium
CGCGAGGAGTTCGCCGCCGAATGGCTCGGGAGCGCAACCTGAACGCGCGCGCGGCGCCGTGCCACTGCCTGCGGGCCCGATGAGCGGCGCCGTGATTGGCGCCGTCCTGTCGCGGCGTTCCTGCATGCGGGATGGAATACGCTGGTCAAGGTGCACGGCGGCAGCGGCGCGCCGACGGTGCTGGTGGCCGCCGGCGGCGGCCTGCTGTGCGCGTTCGGCCTGCCCTTCGTCGCCGCGCCCGCGCCTGCGAGCTGGCCCTTCATCGGCGCTTCCGCGCTGGTGCAGACCGGCTATCCGCGCTCCTGATCGAAACCTACCGCACCGGCGAACTCAGTCACGCCTATCCGCTCATGCGCGGCTGCGCGCCGCTGATCGTGGCCTTGCCCCGCCCCTCATGGGCGAACACCTGGGCCTGGCCAGTGGCTGGCGGTCGGCCTGATCTGCGGCGGCGTGCTGGCGATTTTGTCGATGCGGCGGGCCGGCGCCGCGCGGCGCACGACGCTGCTGGCGCTCGCCACGGCCTGCGTGATCGCGTGCTACACGCTGGTCGACGGCGCCGGCGTGCGCCGTTCGGGCGCGCCGGCCGGATATGATGTGGATTTTCGGTGACGCGTCGGCCTGGCGCCGGCCTGGCGCACGCAGGGCGCGACTGCTGCCCTTCGCGCGGCGCCATCCGGTCATGCTGCTGGGCGGCGGCGCATGTCCGTCGGTTCCTACGGCATGGCCTTGTGGGCGATGACGCAGGCGCCGGTGGCCCTGGTGGCCGCCCTGCGCGAGACCTCGATCCTGTTCGCCACGGCGATCGCGGCGCTGGTGCTGCGCGAACGGATCAGCCGCACGCGCCTGCTGGCCGTCGGCCTGATCGCCGGCGGCGCGTCGCGATGCGGCTGAATACGTCGGTTATCTGTCTTAGAACTTCAGCTCCAGCGTCGCACGCAGGCTCGGCCCGGCCTCGAATACGCTGTCGCGCAGCACCGGGCCCCGTCCCTCTTCCACAAAACTGCTGCGGTTGACGAAGTCCTGGCCGAGCAGGTTGGTACAGGGCCACGCGCAGCTGCTGCTTCGGCGTGAACTTGTAGAGCGCATAGGCTTCGAGGTCGCGCCGCGCCACGAGGAAGGAGGTCTGGCGCTCCGAGACGCGCACCGTGCCGCCCTGCTTCTAGGCGAAGCTGGCGCCGGTGCTGAAGTCGGCGCGCTTGTAGTCGAAGCCGAGGTTGGCCGACAGCGGGGTCTGGCCGTCGAGGCGGTTGTCCGGCCCGGCACGCCATCCACGCGCGACCAGTTGGCGCTGACGCTGGCGCGCAGGTCGATCGCCGGCGCATCCTTCATCAGGGCTTTCAGGGGGAACTTGGTTTCCAGTTCCAGGCCACGGGTCGTCGCACGGCCCGCGTTCATCGGCATCGCCACCCAGCGCGCGCCGTCGAAATTGACCAGGTAGCGCGTGTAGTCGTCGATGCGGCGCATCGAGCCGCTGATCGAGAACATCGCACCTTCGGCCCAGTAATGCTCGTACGAGGCGTCGAAGCCGAGCGCCAGTTCAGGCTTCAGGTCCGGGTTGCCGGCGAAGTCGGGATCGGTCGAACGGTTGTCGATCGAGGTCTGGCGCCGCGGGATCAGCTGCTGGAAGCTCGGCGCCCTGTAGGTGCGGGTGACGGCGAAGCGCAGCTGGTCGCCCTTGGTGTCCGGGATCTTGAACAAGGTCTGCATCACCGGGCTCCAGACGCTCGAACTCGAGCGGCCGGTGTTGAAGGTGTTGCCGGTGGTCGTGGTGCGGATGCCTTCCCAGCGCGCGCCCAGGTAGAGCGACCAGCGCGGCGTCAGGTCCACTCGTCCTGGGCGTACAGCGCCAGGCGCGCCACGCGCGAGTCCGAGGTTTCGCCGCTTGGCAGCGCCGGGAACAGCAGGCGGCCGGCCTCGGTTTCCTCGCGGCTGTCTTCGCGCTTCGAATAGCCGGCGTCCCAGCCCATGCCCAGGTTGTGGCCGGCCATGATGGTCTTGCTGTACTTGCCGACCGTCGTCGTGCCCACTTCCTCGGCCTCCAGGTGCACCAGGTTGTCGACCGGACGCGCCGCCCCGGCCGGCGTGGTGCGCCGGTTGTCGGTCGTGTTCTGGCCGCCGATCAGGCTGGCCTTGACGTCGAGCTTGGCGCCGTCGGCCATCTTGTGGACCCAGTTGAGCTTCGGTGCGCACGACATCGTTGTCCGAACGAACCGAGGTATCGAGCACCGGATAAACGAGGCCGCGCCGAGGCTGGTGCTGGTGAGCTCATGGCTCCCGTTGCGAAAGCGCACCGAGTTGACGAAGCTTTGCGAGGTCAGGGTGTCGCCGCCCTCCAGCGCCCAGTTCAGGCGCGGGGCGAAGTTGAAACGTTGACACGGCCGTTTTCGTCGCCGAGCGGTAGGCGCGCCAGCGCAGGCCGGCCCGTCAGGTCGGCACCATGTCGTCGCTGACGCTCTCGCGCTTCATCTGCTCGGCCATCACGCTGCCCGCGATCGAATACGACATCTTGCCCAGCTTGTCGGACAATTGGATGTTCGCCGTCGGGCCGCTGAAGCCACTGCCCGTGCGCGCGCCGAGCTTGAATTCGCGCTGGCCGCTGCGCGCCGTTTTCTTGAGCACGATGTTGACGGTGCCGGCCACCGACTGGGTCGAGAACTCGGCGCTGGCCGCGCGCAGCACTTCGATGCGCTCGATCACGTCGGGCGAGAGCGAGTCGAGCGTGAAGCCGTTCGGCGCGCGCTCGCCGTTGATCAGGATCTGGGTGTAGCCGGCGCCCAGGCCGCGCATGCGGATCTCGGCATTGCGCCCGTTCGGGCTGCTGACCGTGATGCCCGGCACGCGCTTGAGCACGTCGGCCACGTTGGTGTCGCCGTATTGGCGATCTCTTCCTGGCCGACGACGATCCTGGTGGCGGTGTCGTCGCGGCGCGGGTCGTAGCTCTCGGCATTGCGCGCGCACTTCGACTTTCTGCATTTTCTGCTCGCCGGCGGCCGGGGCGGTCTCGGCTCTCACGGGCGCGGGGGCGCTGGTGTCCTGGGCAAAGGTCGGGAAGGCGGCGGCCAGCGCGGCGGCCAGCAGGGTCAGGCGGAGCGGTGAGAGCATATACATATCAGAAAGCCAAGTTTATGAGAACGTATTGTCTTCGACTTCTCCTGCATAGTTGGTTTCGGGGAAATATTTTCGATATGCATGATCTGATGGCCACGCCCTGTCCCGGGCTGGCGGCCCGGATGTGACCGATGCGCTACACTGCGTCACCGGGTGCCCGCCGCAAACAAAGATATGCACGGGAACGCCAGTTATTTATAATTCGCCATCATCACAAGTTATAAAGGGCTGCCATCGTGTCCGACCGTTTCAAAGTATTGCCGCAATATGTCCTGCCGAAGCAGGCGCTGACCACCTTCGCCGGGCGCGTCGCGGGCCACCGCGGAGGCAAGGTGACCACTCGCCTGATCCGCTGGTTCGTCGGCAAGTACGGCGTCAACATGGATGAGGCGGCCAATTCCGACATCGCCAGCTACGCGAGCTTCAACGAATTCTTTACGCGTCCGCTGAAGGACGGCGTGCGTCCGCTGGCCGACGCCGATTTCGTCTGCCCGGTGGACGGCGCGATCAGCCAGTTCGGCGCGATCGACGACCACCACATCCTGCAGGCCAAGGGCCACAAGTTCACCACCACCCAGCTGGTCGGCGGCGACGCGGCCCTGGGCGCCCAGTTCCAGCACGGCGCGTTCGCCAACCTCTACCTGAGCCCGAAGGATTACCACCGCCTGCACATGCCGTGCGACGGCCGCCTGACGCGCATGATCTACGTGCCGGGCGCGCTGTTCTCGGTGAACCCGACCACCGCGCGCGGCGTGCCCGGCCTGTTCGCCCGCAACGAGCGCGTCACCTGCGTGTTCGAGTCCGAACAGTTCGGCACCTTCGTGATGGTGCTGGTCGGCGCGACCATCGTCGGCAGCATGGCCACGCCCTGGCATGGCGTGGTCAATCCGAAGCGCACCGGCTCGTCTCGGAGTGGACCTACGACGACAAGCCGGTCGTGCTGAAGAAAGGCGAAGAGATGGGACGCTTCCTGCTCGGCTCGACCGTGGTGATGCTGTTCAAGCCAAACACGATCAGCTTCAACCGGACTGGGCGCCGGACGCAAGGTGCGCCTGGGCGAAATGATGGGAAACCGGCCGGCCTGAGCGTTGCCGGCGGGGGCAGGCCGGACGATGCGCAATGACGATTTGGACTGCTTGACACGACAAGGAGAAAGACCATGATCAAGGTAAGCGTGATGTATCCGAACGGCCCCGACGCCCATTTCGACGAAGCCTATTACCGCGACAAGCACATGCCGATGGTGAAGCGGCTGATGGGCGAGCATTGCAAGTCGTACGCGATCGACCGTGCGCTATCGGGCGGCCAGGACCATCGAACGCGCCCTACATCGCCATGGGCCACCTGTTCTGCGAGTCGGTCGAGGCCTTCCAGGCCGGCTTCGGTCCGCACACCAAGGAAATCATGGGAGACATCCCGAACTACACCAACCAGAAGCCGATCATCCAGATGAGCGACGTGCTGGTGGGCTGAGCGCCGCGGCCGCCTCCCGTGCGGCTTACAAATTGAAACTCCTCTTACAGTGCGGGGAACGCTTTTATCGGCGTTAATTGAGACACTGTGTCCATGCGCATACGGCGGGCCGGGCTCGCCGCAGCGTCCACCATCATCCGCACCGGGAGACCACCATGAAAC
This sequence comes from uncultured beta proteobacterium, assembly GCA_963729765.1. Lineage (GTDB taxonomy): Bacteria > Pseudomonadota > Gammaproteobacteria > Burkholderiales > Burkholderiaceae_D > Telluria. The sequence goes on from CAVSPL010000007.1 coordinate 4,744, forward strand.
TCGCACAGCCCAACCATCCGCCGTATCGTCGCCGTCCTCGCCTTGACGGCCGCTTCCACCTCCGCGTTCGCCCAGAGCGCCGACTACCGCCGCGGCTACGACGACGGTTATGCCGCCGGCCAGCGCGACAGCCGGGGCGACCGGGCGACCGTGGCGACCGTGGCCGCGATTGGGGTGTGCGCGTCGAGCAAGCCGACGACGGCAGCAGCCGCGGCATGTGCAACGCCCGCCGCGCAGTGCGCGACATCATCGAGCGTGGCGGCGACATCATCCCGGTCGGCAACCAGCTGTGCGGCGATCCGGCCGTCAGCACCCAGAAGCGCCTGACCGTTGTCTATCGCTGCGGCAACAGCGAACCGGTGCGGGTGTCGGCACGAAAACGAAAACCTGCGCCTGAGCTGCCGCCGCTAACGTCAACCGCTGGGTCAGGTCTGACATTCGGACACGGCCTCATCCGTTGCTCGCGTCTGATCGACTCTCGGCGCGGAGAATTAGCGACTAAGGCAGAGTTCGTGTCCGAATGTCAGACCTGACCCCAGCCGTAAAGCGATCCAGACCGTGGCGCCGCCGCAGTCCGGATCGTCCGCGCATGCCCAGCACCGGAAACCATGCGCTTCCAGCAGGCTGCGGTAGTCGGCCTCGGCCAGCGATGCGTGATACAGCGCTTCGCCGCCGTTCTCGCTCCACACCTCGCCGGCTTCGCTGCCGGAGGTGAACATCAACAGCCCTCCCGGATGCAGATGCCGGGCGAAGTGTCTGGGAACATCGCGCGCTGGTCGTCGGGCGGCAAATGGAACAGGCTATGCCAGGCGACGATGGCGTCGAAGCTGCGCTGCAGCGGCAAGGCGCGCATGTCGCCCACCAGCAAAGCGGGCGGCGGGGAAGCGCGTACTGGCGATGAGCGATCATCGCGGCGCTCGCGTCGACGCCCAGCGACCTCGTATTCTTTTCCAGCAGCCAGCGCAGTATCGGTTCGCCGGTGCCGCAGCCCAGGTCGAGAACGCAAGCGCCCTCCCTCTACCGCCCCGCCAGATGGTCGAGATAAGGCAGTTCGATCAGCGCGCGCGTGCGCGTCTGGTCGAACCAGCCTGCGATTTTTTTGTAGACGGCGGCGACCTCCTTCACGGCTGCTTTCGTTTCAAGGGGCGGCGCCGTCGTTACCTCGCTGCAGAACATCGCTTCCATCATATCGAGGAAGGCGCGCGTCTTGGCCGGCATCAGGCGCCGCCCCGGAACACCGCCCAGCCGGTGGCGGGCGGCAGGTCCCACTCCGGCAGCACCCGCACCAGCTCCCCTTTTTTCACGAACGGCTGCGCGAACAGTTCCGAGCTCGCGGCGATGCCCGCGCCGCTGCAGGCGATGCGCGCCAGCAGGTCGGGCGAGTTCGCCGTCAGCCGGGCCCGCAGGTCGCGCTGCCAGCGCACCTTGCCGCGCGTGAGCGTCCAGGGTAGCGGCCCGCCGCCGCGGCTGAGCAGGCACAGCAGGTCGTGGCTGAACAAGTCGTCCGGATGCTCGGGCAGGCCGCGCACGGCCGTGTAGCAAGGCGAGGCGGAAGGCCGAAGCGCTGGATCGTGACCCGGCGCGCCGCCAGCGAGGCGTCGTCCGGCAGGTCGCCCATGCGGATCGCGATGTCGAAATTCTCCGCCACCAGGTCGACCCGGCGCGGCGACAGGTCGAGCTCCACGTTCACCGCCGGATAGCGTTCGATGAACCGGGGCGATCATCGCGCTCATGCCGAGGTTGGCGAAATCGGACGGCAGCGAAATGCGCAGGCGTCCGCTCGGCGCGGCCTGGCGGTGCTGGGCCAGCGCGCCGGCCGCCTCCGCTTCCTCGACCACCTTTCGCGCGTGCTCGAGCAGGCTGGCGCCGAATTCCGTGACCATCAGCTTGCGCGTCGTGCGATGCAGCAGGCGTTCGCCCAGGCGCGCCTCGAGCAGCGAGATGCGGCGCGAGACGGTCGATTTCGGCAGGTTGACGCGGGTGGCGGCGGCGCTGAAGCTGCCGGCCTCGACAATGCGCGCGAACAGCAGCAGGTCGTTCGGTTCGACTTCCATGATTGTTCGATGACTGAATAATGTTATCCATTCTAGCGTCTTCTGAATTGATTTTGGAACTGTTAAAGTGGGTGCATCGAAACACCGAACACCACACAAAAGGACATCACCATGAACATCCTGCACATCACTTCCAGCCTGCGTGGCGCCGAATCCGAGTCGAGCCGCGTCACCAACAGCATCGTCGCCAAGCTGAGCGCCGCCAATCCGGGCGCCACCGTCGTCCACCCGCGACCTGGCCCGCGACCCGCACCCGCAGCTGGACGAAGCGGCGCTCGGCGCCCTGTTCACGCCGGTGAAAGCCGCACGCCCGTACAGGCCGCCCGCGTGGCGCTCGACGACGCCCTGATCGCCCAGGCGCAGGCCGCCGACGTGGTCGTGATCGGCGCGCCGATGTACAACTTCGGCATCCCGGTGCAGCTGAAAAGCTGGTTCGACGCGATCGCCCGTGCCGGCGTCACCTTCCGCTACACCGAGACCGGCCCGGAAGGCCTCCTGAAGGGCAAGAAGGTGTTTGTCGCCACCGCGCGCGGCGGCATCTATCCGCTTGACGCCGACCCGCAAGTGCCGTTCGTGCGCATGCTGCTGAACTTCCTCGGCATGACCGATCACACCTTCGTGTATTCGGGCGAGGCGATGGGTCCGGAAGCATCGAGCAAGGGCCGCGCCGAGGCCGACGCAACGATCGAAGCCGCACTGGCCTGACAGGCCGGCGGCGATTTCAAGGAGAACATGATGAATGCAGTGATCTCGACCAGCGTGGCGCGTCCACGCGGCGTGGAACGCGTAATCAGCGGACAGTTCGTGATGGACGGCGCGGGCGTGAAGATCAACCGCGTGCTGACCCAGACCTTGCAGCGCCGCCTCGATCCCTTCCTGATGCTCGATGCCTTCGGCAGCGACAAGGCGGGCGACACATCGCCGGCTTCCCGGAGCACCCGCACCGCGGCTTCGAGACCGTGACCTACATGCTCAAGGGGCGCATGCGCCACCGCGACAGCGCCGGTAACGAAGGCTTGATTACCGACGGCGGCGTCCAGTGGATGACGGCCGGGCGCGGCGTCGTCCACTCCGAAATGCCGGAGCAGAACGAAGGCCTGATGGAAGGCTTCCAGTTGTGGCTGAACCTCCCAGGCAAGGACAAGCTGCGCGACCCCGGTACCGCGACATCCCGAACGCCGAGGGTGCCGCGCTTCACCCTCGATTCCGGCGTGACCGTGCAGGTGATCGCCGGCAGTGCGCACGGTGTGGCGGGCGCGGTGCAGCGCGAAGGCACCGAGCCGCTGTATCTCGACATCGACCGCCCGAGGGCGCCTAGCTTCGAGCAGCCGCTGCCCGAAGGCCATAACGCCTTCATCTACGTGTTCCGCGGCGAAGCGGTCATCGCGGACAAGGGGGTGGCGCAGGCGCGCATGGCGATCCTCGATAATGCCGAAGGCGCCGACGGCGTCGTCGTCAAGGCGGCCAAGGCGACCCGTTTGCTGCTGATCGCGGGCCGTCCGCTGAAGGAACCGATCGCGCAGTACGGGCCCTTCGTGATGAATACCCAGGCCGAGCTGCGGCAGGCGGTCGAGGATTTCCGCGCCGGTCGTTTCGCACCATAAGCGGCTTGTTTTACCTGCGCCTGGGCGGTCATTGGATCGCCCGGCGCACTTGCGTTACACTGCCGGCATGCCTTTACCCGACATCCTGCTCGACCTGCTGGCGCGCGCCAGCTTTGCCCTCGGCTTCGAGACGGCCGACCGTTTCCCGCGCGGCCACCTGCATGCGCGCACCCACTGGGACCGGGCGTATTTCGACATCGCGTCCGACCTGAAACCGGATGCCATCGAGCGCGCGCTGTGCGCCTCGATCGACAACACGCCCGCCATTTTCGCCCACATCGTCCACCCGACGCCGGCCATGCAGCGCACCCTGCTGGGCGTGATCGAGACCCGCCTGCGCCGTTCGTGCGGCGCGCCTTCCGACCTCGTCGCGCTGTTGATCGAGGCTTACCGCAGCCCCTACACGATGGAAGCGCGGCCCGGCCTGCGCGCGGCGATCGAAGCCACCGACGGCCTCGAGATGCGCGAGCGCGTGCACGCGGTGCTGGCCTTCCTCGGCACGATGCCGCTGGCCTTCGACGTCATCGAGGCGCAGTAGAAGCCCGGCGCGCCAGGTTGCCCGGCACGTAGCGGGCGCGCAGCGCCATGAAGGGTGTCTCCACCAGCCGGTACAGCAGCCAGCCCGACAGCACCGACAATCCCAGCAGCAGCGCCATCGCCACCCCCGTCTGCGGGCCGTAGCCGAGCTTCTGCAAGGGCGCGACGGCGACCGCGCAGGCACCGCGGTGGGTCAGGTAGATGGCGTACGACCAGACGGCCAGGCGGCCGGCGCCGGGAATCCTCAGGTCGCGCAGCCAGGAGCGCTGCGACAGCGCGGCCAGGATCAGGAGGCCGACGCCGAGCGCCAGCAGCGGAAAGCCGATCACGGTCGCCGCGAAACCGTAGCGGTCGTCGAGGAAGAGCCAGAAGGTCAGCCCCGTGACTGCCAGTCCCGCCGCCAGCGTGCGGTTGCCATGGGCCGTGACCCGCGTCCAAACGTTCGGATGTCGGTTCTTCAGCAGCGCCAGCCCTACCCCGGCCACAAGTTCGTCGAGCCGGCAGAAGCTCGAGTAATAAATGAGCTTGTAATAGAAGTAAATCCCATAATCGTGCGCATCGACGTGGACGCACCAGAGCCGGGCGCGCACCAGCATGCCGGCGGCGACAATGCCCGCGATGAAGATCCAGGCCGCGCCGATGCGCAGGCGCAGTGCGATGCCCAGCAGCGCCAGCGCCGGCAGCAGCAAATAAAACTGCTCTTCGATGGCGAGCGACCAGCTGTGCGAAAAGGCCGTGCCCGGCGCCAGGGCCAGGTTCTGGGTAAAGCTCAGGTAGCGCCAGGCCGGCGCGAGCGCGGCGTTCTCGCCCCAGGCGGGCCACATAAAATAGATTGCCAGCACGACCAGGTAATTCGGCAGCGTGCGCAGCAGGCGCCGCGCATAGAAGGCTTTCAGGGACAGGCCGGCCTCCGTTTTCAAGGCGGCAAAAATCTGGTTGCCGATCAGGTAGCCCGACAGCGCAAAAAACAGGTCGACCCCGGCCCAGCCGATCCGCCCGACCCAGCCAAAGGTGTTGTCGTCGCCCGAGACGAAGAGCGTGTAATGGTGGAGCACGACCAGCGTCACGGCGAGGGCGCGCAAGGTATCGAGGCCATGCAGGCGCACGCTGCGGAGTCGTTCATGGGCGAAGGTGGAAAGAAGAGGGGCGGATGATGCCATGGCGCTTGCACCCGTGCCAGTGTTTCCCGATAAAATGACGGCACCGTTATTTCTCTGGATCATTACGCATGAGCGCCGCACCGAATCTGCAGTTCAAGTCTGTCACCTATACCGGCCTCGGCCAGGGCCCACGCGTGATCATCATGGGCGCCACCCACGGCAACGAGATCTGCGGCACCGAAGCGATCCGCCGCGTCATGGCCGAGCTCGATAGCGGCGCGCGCAAGATCGCCGCCGGCAGCGTCACCTTCGTTCCTATCGTCAATCCGCTGGCCTATTTCAAGAACCAGCGCAACGGCGACCGCAACCTGAACCGCAACCTGTTCCCGAAGGAAGATCCGCAGGATTTCGAGGACCAGATCGCCAACTGGCTGTGCCCGCTGCTGGCCCAGCACGACGTGCTGCTCGACCTGCACTCCTTCAACGCCGCGCATGGCGAACCCTTCGTGATGGTGGGGCCGGTCAACAACGACGGCCCGCTCGAAGCCTTCAAGCATGCCGACAAAGAGCGCGCCCTTGCCCGCCGCCTCGGCGTGCGCCGCTTCGTCACCGGCTGGATGGCGGCCTACGGCGGCGGCGTCCAGCGCCGCTCGCGCGGCAATGCCGCCGAACTGGAAACCGTGCTGCGCTACGGCGTCGGCACCACCGAATACATGCGCACCACGGGCGGCTACGCATTGACGCTCGAATGCGGCCAGCACCTCGATCCGCAGGCGCCGGAAGTGGCCTACCGCGCGATCGTCAACACCCTGGCTTTCCTGAAATTGATCGAGGCGCCGGAACCTGAACCAGTCCCGTTCGAGGAAATGGAAGCGCTGCAGATGGTCGTGGTGCACGACAAACAGGACGCCGGCGACCAGTTCGTGCGCGCCTGGGCCAGTTTCGATCCGGTCGCCGAGGGCGAGCAGATCGGCACGCGCGCCGACGGGACGCCGGTCGTGGCGGAGTTCGGCGGCCGCATCCTGTTCCCGGACGCCAAGGCGGGGGCGAATTCGGAGTGGTATTACCTGACGCGGGCCTATCCCGCGTTCGGCCGCGCTTGAAAGCAGGCGCCGCGACGGCGTGCACCGTTGTCGCGGCAGCGGTTCTGGGCGATAATTCGCCCATGAACGATACCGCAACCCTCCCCCCTCTCCCAGACCGGCTCTCGATCGATCCGAGCAGCCCTTTCCACAACCGCGACGTGTTTCAGCATGACGTCGGCATCCGCTTCAACGACAAGGACCGTTTCGACGTCGAAGAGTATTGCTTGAGCGAAGGCTGGATCAAGGTCGCCGCCGGCAAGACCGTGGACCGCAAGGGCAAGCCAATGCTGATCAAACTCAAGGGCAAGGTCGAAGCCTTCTACCGCTGACCGGCGCCAGCCGCCGGCGTCTTCGCGCACACTTCATTTCCTGCCGGGCGCCGTCCAGGCGCCACCGTGCTGTCGCCCTCCCGCAACAGATGATGTTGCATCGCGGAAAAGCACTTGCCTGCCCCATTCGGGAACCCTATGATTGCGGCCGGATTGCCGCACGGCAATTTAACGCCGCATCAGCGCGTGCTGACATATTGGAAACCAGATGAAAATTACGAAGATCGTGTCCTTGCTGTTGGCCGCACTGGCCACCGTCCACACTGCGCAGGCAGGCGAGATCGCCACCACGTTCGACCTCGGCACCACCGGCCTCGGCCTGCACCTGACGGCGCCGCTGGCGCCGAAGCTCAATGCACGCGCCGGCCTGAACACGCCAGCTATTCGTATGACGGCAACACCTCGGACGTGGACTACGCGTTCAAGCTGAAGCTGGCCACGGTCGACGCCCTGCTCGACTACCACCCGTTCGACAGCGGCTTCCGCGTGAGCGGCGGCGTCGTGTACAACGGTAACAAGATCGAGGCGAACGCCAAGCCGAAGAATGGCAGCTACACCCTCAACGGCCGCACCTACTTCGGCGCTCTGGTTGGCAAGCTCGACGGCAACATCGACTTCCGCAAGGCGGCGCCTTACCTGGGTATCGGCTGGGGCAACGCGGTCCAGGCGGCTGGCTGGGGCTTCGGCATGGACCTGGGCGTGACCTTCCAGGGTTCGCCAAAGACGGCCCTGTGACCAGCGGCTGCACCGCGCCGGCGCTGGTGTGCACCCAGATCGCCAGCGACGTCGCCGCGGAAAACGCCAAGCTGGCCGACGAAGTGAAGGATTTCAAACTGTATCCGGTCGTGCGCGTGGGCGTCAGCTACCGTTTCTGATGCGTCGCATCGGGCAGGAGTGAAAAGCAGGCCGCTGGCCTGCTTTTTTTACGTCCCGACGGCCGGCGTCAGCAGCTTGAGGCCCGCGATGCCGAGCGCGATCAGGCCGATCGAGCCGATGCGCAGCGCGCCGGCCGGTTCGCCCAGCATCATCATCCCGAAAATCGCCGTGCCGATGGTGCCGATGCCGGTCCAGACCGCGTAGGCCGTGCCCAAAGGCAGGTGCCGCAGCGCCAGGCCCAGCATGCCGACGCTGAGCAGCATCGCCAGCAGCGTGAAGGCCGTCGGGATCGGCCGGGCGAAGCCTTCCGTGTACTTCAATCCGGCCGCCCAGGCCACTTCCAGCAAGCCCGCCAGCACCAGGTAAATCCAGCTCATCGTCGACCTTTCGCGGGGCTTGCCCGTTCGTAAAAACGGGCGCAAGTATAGCGCCGGCCTCGGGCAGCCCGGTACAGGTGCGAAAATGAGGCGTGCTCGGCAGGAATTCGGCGTGTCCCGTAAGATGCTTCGACTCAGAACCTATTCCAGAGGGAGGAGGAAGTTGATGACGATCTGCGAGCGGGAGCAAGCGCGAGGACCCGTGGCGACCACCCGACGACCGCACCCCCTCCCTCAACGCACGAGGAACCAGATGACCACTTTATTTGACCCTATCAAGATCGGCGCCTTCGAGCTGCCGAACCGCATCATCATGGCGCCGCTGACCCGCGCCCGCGCCATCGGCCCCGGCCGCGTGCCGAACGCCATGATGGCCGAATACTACGTGCAGCGCGCCAGCGCCGGCCTGATCCTGTCGGAAGCGACCTCGGTCACGCCGATGGGCGTCGGTTATGCCGACACGCCGGGCATCTGGTCCGACGAGCAGGTCGAGGGCTGGAAGCAGGTCACCGAGGCCGTGCACGCCGCCGGCGGGCGCATCGTCCTGCAGCTCTGGCACGTCGGCCGCATTTCCGATCCGGTCTTCCTGGACGGCGCGGTGCCGGTCGCGCCGAGCGCCATCGCCGGCCGGCTCGGTCAGCCTGGTGCGCCCGAAGCGCGACTTCATCACGCCGCGCGCGCTGGAGACGAACGAGATTGCCGGCATCGTCGCCGCCTACCGCCGGGCGCCGAGAATGCGAAGAAGGCCGGCTTCGACGGCGTCGAGATCCACGGCGCGAACGGCTACCTGCTCGACCAGTTCCTGCAAGACAGCACCAACCAGCGCACCGACGAATACGGCGGCTCGATCGAGAACCGCGCGCGCCTGATGCTCGAAGTGACGGACGCCTGCGTCTCCGTCTGGGGCGCGGACCGCGTCGGCATGCACCTCGCGCCGCGCGGCGACGCGCACGACATGGGCGATTCGAACCCAGTCGCGACCTTCGGCTACGTCGCGCGCGAACTGGGCAAGCGCGGCATCGCCTTCATCTTCGCGCGCGAAGCGGTCGGCGAGGACAGCCTCGGCCCGCTGCTGAAGAAAGAGTTCGGCGGCGTCTACATCGCCAACGAAAAGATGACCGTCGAGACGGCCGAGCGCCTGCTCACCGCCGGCAAAGCCGACGCCGTCGCCTTCGGCCTGTGGTTCATCGCCAATCCGGACTTGCCGCAGCGCCTGCACAGCGGCGCGCCGCTGAACGACTTGCGTCCGGAAGTGATCTACGGCAGCGGCGCCGAAGGCTATACGGACTACGCTCCGCTCCAGCAAGCCTCGTAATCCACCGGTATTGACACATATGTACGGGGTGCATACGCCCCGTACAGCGCGCTTTTTATCCTCTGTTTAGGCATGCACCCATGCTATTCTTGCGCGATTCGCGGTCGCGCCGGTCGGCGGTGCACGCTTCAAACAGGGAACCATCTTGATAGTCTTGCACCACCCGCGATGGCGCTCGCCATCGCAGCGGCATTCGCCGTATCGACCTTCGCAGCAAGCGCTGCGCAAACCGCCGCCGGCGCACCGCGCGCCGAAAACGCCTTCCTGTCGCAGCAAGATGCCGCCGCCCGTTCGGCGCGCGTGTCGAACGTCGACTACGCCCTCGCATTCACGCTGACCGGCAAGGAAAGCTTCAGCGGCGTCACCACCGCCACCTTCGACCTCGCCGACAACAGCGCCCCCCTGACGATCGACCTCGACAAGGCCACCGTGCGTCGGTCACGGTCAACGGCAAGCGGGTCGACGCCAGGTACAACAACTGGTTCGTCACGATCGCCGCCGCCGACCTGGCGCAGGGCAGGAATACCATCGTCATCGCCTACGAGCGCCTGCACAGCACGAATGGCGAAGGCCTGCACCGCATGGTCGACCCGGTCGATGGCCGCGTCTACACCTATTCGCATTCGAGCCGGCCGCCGCGCACCAGATGTTCGCGGTGTTCGACCAGCCCGACCTGAAGGCGACTTACCAGGTCAACGTCACCGCCCCGGCCGACTGGCAGGTGGTGTCGACCACGCGCGAAAGCGGTCGAGGACGCCGGCGCCGCAAACGCTGGACCTTCCCGAGCCAAAAAGCTCAGCCCGTATAATTTCTCGCTGCACGCCGGCCCGTATAAAGTGTGGGAAGACAAGAGCGGCAAATACCCGATGCGCCTGTTCGCGCGCCAGTCGGTGGCGGCGCAAGTCACGCCCGCCGACTGGTTCCGCTACACTAAGGATGGCCTGGCCTTCTTCGACAATTACTTCGGCATCCCCTACCAGTTCGAGAAATACGACCAGCTGCTGGTGCCCGACTTCCTGTACGGCGCGATGGAAAACGCCGGCGCCATCACCTTCGCCGAGCGCGGTTTCCTGCACAAGGCGGCCATGACGGCTGCCCAGCGCCAGTCGCTGGCCGGCGTGATCATGCACGAGATGGCGCACCAGTGGTTCGGCGACCTGGTGACGATGAAGTGGTGGAACGGCCTGTGGCTGAACGAAAGCTTCGCCTCCTTCATGGGCACGCTGGCCACGGCCGAAGCGACCGAATTCAAGGACGCCTGGCAGCACTTCTACTCGAGCGGCAAGCAGGCCGCCTACGTCCAGGACCAGAAGGCGACCACCCACCCGATCGAAGTGCCGGTGCCGTCGACCGCGAACGCCTTCGACAACATCGATGCGATCACCTATTCGAAGGGCGCCTCGACCCTGATCCAGCTGCGCCACTTGCTGGGCGCAGACGTGTTCCGCAAGGGCGTGCACAACTACCTGGTCAAGTATTCCTACCAGAACGCCAAACTCGAGGACTTCATCGGCAGCCTGGGCGAGGCCGCCGGGCGCGACCTGACCGGCTGGACAGCAGTGGCTGTACCAGCCGGGCGTGAACACGATCGCGGCGATTCAGCTGCGCCGCGGCAAGATCAGCGTCCTTCACGCTGCAGCAGAGCGCGCCGAGCAAGGCGCTGCCGACGCTGCGCGAACAGCGCGTGCAAGTGGCCACCTTCAAGCTCGACGGCGACAAATTCCCGCGCTGAAAACGTGCCGGTGACGTACCGGGCGCGCGACCCGCGTGCCGGCCCTGGTGGGCAGCGCCTGCCCGGACATGGTCTATCCGAACTACCAGGACTGGGGTTTTGTCAAGGTGCAGCTCGACAAGCGTTCCTTCGCGACCGCCGCGCCAGCCTGGCCGGGGTGGACGATCCCCTGCTGCGCACGATGCTGTGGCAGAGCCTGTGGGACGGCGTGCGCGACGGCAAACTGCCGCTGAACGAATTCATCGAGACCGCGCTGGCAAATGCGCCGGCCGAAAAGGATTACACGCTGCTCGGCGACGTGCTCGGCAAAGTGCGGCGCGTCCAAGTACTACCTCGACGCGATGGCGCCGTCGCCTGGCGCGCAAGAAGACCGCGCGGCAGCTCGAAGAGATGGCGTGGAACGGCGCGCGGCGAGCAAGGGCGACGACAACTTCCAGCGCCGCTGGTTCGGCACTACCTCGACCTGGCCAGCAGCCGGCCGCGCTGAGCGCCTGGCCGGCATCCTCGACGGCGCGGTCAAGGTCGACGGCCTGGACGATCAACCAGGATCTGCGCTGGGACATCGTTGCGCGCCTGAACCGCTACGACTACCGGGCAGCGCCGCACTGGTCGGCAGCCGAAGCCGCGCGCGACAAATCTGACAGCGGCCAGGCCGCCGCGCTCGCCGCGACCGTGGCGCGCCCGGATGCCAGGATCAAGGCCGAATGGCTGGCCACCGTCGACGACCAGAAGACCACGCTGCCATTCTCAAGATCCGCACCGCCATGACAGCCTGTATCCGGCCAGCAGGGCGCGCTGGCCGAACAGACCGCCGAGCGCGCGCCTGGCCAACTGCCGGCGCTCGACCAGGCCGCCGGCCCGGTCTACATGCGTGCCTACGCGGCTCGCTGATCCCGCCGGCTGCACGCCGGCCAGCGTGGCGCGCCTGACCGAGGCGGGCGGCGCAGAGACGGGGCTGTCGGCCGGTACCCGCCGCGCCCTGCTGGACACGCAGCAGGAAGACCAGCGCTGCGTGCGATCAGGCAAGCGATGACGGCGTCCAGGTAAGCGGTGCCAGAGCCGCGGCGATCCGGCCTTTGGGGCGCCACGCCCGTGGACGCCGCTGGCGCTGACGCTGGCCTTGCACCTGCTGCTGGTGCTCGCCCGGCCGATGGGTGCGCGCGGCGGCGCCGCGCCCGAGGCGCCCGCGCGCGCCTCGACCTTGGTGCTGGTGCAGCCCCTGGCCGCGCGGCCGCCGGCGCCCCGGCCGCCGCCACGATTGGCCCTCCCCCGCAGCCGCCCGCCGGCAAGCATCCAGCCAGCGACGCCGGCCGCCATGGCGTCCGCCTCCACGCCGGAACCGGCCAGCGCGCCATCAGAGGAACCCGCAGCAGCGGCGCCCGATGCCCTCCCCGGCGATCTCCTGAAGTCGTCGCGGGCGATGGCGGGACGGATCGACCGCGAGTTGCGCAAGGGCGCCAGTCCCATCAGCGCCGAACCCGAGCGCAAGTGGGAACGCTTTGCCGAAGCCTTCGCGGCCGCACGCAAGGGCGGCGACAACACCGTCACGCGCGACAGCTATACCTCGCCGGACGGCGTCGTTATTTACCGTACCACCATCGGCGGGTGCTCGCGCTGCTACCGCAGCGGCAGCGTCGGCGGCATGGTCACCGGCTTCGGCAACGCCGACCTGCACGGCGCCAGCATCATGGACTGCCCGAAGGGCCTGAGCTGGACGCGCTACGAACAGCGCGGGACCGCCCTT
>CAVSPL010000008.1:0-621282 GCA_963729765.1 uncultured beta proteobacterium
ATAGCTGATTATCGACTGATGAGCAGTTCGACAAGAGGCCGCGCAACCGTACCTAGCGGGACGGTTGCCTTCAAACAGCTTACGTTTTCCGGAACTCAAACACCCCAGAGAATGTCGCACTTGTGGTCGCGCGCAGCGCGCAGCATCTCGAGCAAGGGGTAGGCGCGGGTCGAGAAGCTGACCATCTGCACTTGCTCGTGGTCGGGATCGTCGTCGTCCTCGTTGCGATGCGCCTTGATGTCCTGCTCGACCATTTCGGTCGAGGGATGCTTGCGGCTTTCTTCGATTTCGTGCTCGAGCAGGGAGACGGCGCGCTCGGCTTCGGCCGAAGTGATGACGCCCATCTCAGGCTCCTTGTGCAGCAGGTCGAGGATGCGCTTGGCGTGATCCTGGTACATCATCACGTCGGGGTAGGCTTTGCTTTTGAAAGTAATTAACATGGTGCGGTTCTCGTGTTTTTCGTCGTAACTAAACGATAACACGAGTGGCCCTTGCGGTCACCCTGCGCACGCCGCTAGCGTACGCGGTAACGCAGCATCCAGGCCAGTGGCAGGGTGCCCAAGGCGATCGCCGCGGCGGCGCCCACGCCGCCGGCGATCGCGAAATCAACGCGGCGCACCGCCGAGCGCGAGCGGCAGCAGGGAGGCCAGCGCCGACCACGCCAGCAGGTTGGACAGTTCAAGCATGCGCGATCCGATGTCGCGGTTGCCGCGGTTCTTGAACTCTCCCCGCGACGCAGGCCGTCCGGTCCACAGATTGACCAGTGCGGCGCCCAGGGTCGCGCCGCACACCGTCGTCAGCGTCGCGCCGCCGGCCAGTGGCGCCCGTAGCAGCAGCCAACCGAGCGGGATAGCGACCAGGGCGAATATCGGCAGGACTGCCGCCGCCAGTTTCGCCCTGCGTACCGTTGCCGCGCTTGCAGGCGCCGTTTGCAGCAGGTCGGGCGCATCTTCCGCCTTCAGGATGATCCAGGACAGCGAGGCGCTGAGCGAACCGCACAGCATCGTCAAGCCGCCTGCAACCGCCCACAGCTGCAGTGCATCCTTCCTGAACACGATGAAGCACAGCGGCAGCAGATACAGCAGCTGCAACAAGACCTGCGAAACCAGGTGCGGGTCGCGCCAGACCAGCCGCCACTCCTTGACCATGACGACAGCTGGCCAGGCTGCGGTCGAACCGATAACGCACGGGCGCCGCGCTGGTGCGTTGCACGTTCACTGCCTGCGGCCTGTTGCAGACCCCGAACGAAGAAGCGGTGCGTCAGTCGCACCGTCAGCAGGGCGACCAGCAGCCCCAGTGCCGCGATGATCGCGACGGCGCGGCCGTCGCCCAGCGCCGCGCGTGCCGGCAGCAGCAGGGGACTTCCGGCATCGAGCGATTGCGCGGCCGCCATCGCTTGCGCCATCGCCGACGCGGCCGGGCCATCTTCCTGCGCCAGGAAATTGCCCGCTTGCGAAAGCAGGAACAGGAGCGCCCCGGCCAGCGCGCCGACGACTTGCGCGACGACGCGCGTGCGGCGCGCGCCGAGCACGCGCACCATGGCCAGCGTGAGCAGCATCGCCAGCGAGGCCGCCAGCACCGCCATGGCGAACAGGACAGGGTAGATGGCCAGCCAGCGGAACTGTCCCAGCAGCAGGCCGACATGGGCAAAGGGCGCCAGGAAAAACAGGTAGAGGGCAGCGACGCCAAAGGCCATGCCGGCCAGCTTGACGCTGAAAATGCTGCGCGAGGGCAGGGGCGACGACAGCAGCAAGTCCATGTCGCCGCGGTCGAACAGCGTTTCGACGCTCGCCTTCAATGCGCTCGAGAGCATGAAGAGGAAAGTGGCGAGCAGGATCGCCGTGACGGCGACCACGAATGGCCCCGCCGAAAAGCCCGCCGCCGGACCGACAGCGCGCAGCAGGGCGAAGACGCCGAAATGCAAGGCCGACCAGACCAGCAAGGCGCCACCGACGACGCGCCAGTTGGCGCTGCGCCGTTTCCCTTGCTTGCTGCCCGCGAAGTTCGTGTACCAGAACATGCGCATTTCGTGGCGCAGCAGCCAGGGCGTACTGCCGGGCCGCAAGTTCACGCCGTCCCCGTCAGGCGCAGGAAGGTGTCTTCCAGCGTCGCGCCGGGCGCCGCCACGCGCAATTCGTCGAGCGTACCCTGGGCGATCAGGCGCCCGTGCTGGATGATGCCGATCCGCTGCGCCAGCCGCTCCGCCACCTCCAGGATATGGGTCGTGAGGATCACCGTGCCACCCTTGGCGACATGGGACAGCAGCAAGTCCTTGACCTGGCGCGCGGCCCCGGCGTCGAGGCCGGTCAGCGGCTCGTCCAGGATCAGCAATTCCGGTTCATGGATCAGGGCGCCGGCCAGCGCCAGCTTTTGCTTCATGCCGCGCGAAAAACCTTCGGTCAGCTCGTGCGCATGCTTTTCCAGGTCCAGCCAGGCGAGCAGTTCGCGCGCCCGCGGCTCGGCCGCCTTGGCGTCGATGCCCCACAGGCCGGCGACGAACTCGAGGTATTCGGTCGGCTTCAGCTTCCCGTACAGCATGGGGTCGTCCGGCAAATAGGCGATCCGGCGCTTGGCCGCCGCCGGGTCGAGCGGCGAGGTCGATGCCGAGCACCTCGATCCGTCCCGCATCCGGCGCCAGCAGGCCCGCGACCATGCGCAGGGTGGTTGTCTTGCCGGCGCCGTTGGGCCCGAGCAGCGCATAGAACTCGCCGCGGGCGACGGTGAGGTCGAGGCCGTCGACCGCGGGACGGCCGAAACTTTTGCTGAGCCCGGTCAGCGCAAGGGCAGGGGTGTTCGTCATCACAGCAGGGTAAACGACGACATGAACTGGTCGGTGTGTTCGGCCGACATCGCACTCGCCTTGCCCATCACGATCACCTGGTAAAAGCGCTTGCCGCGCGCTTCGAAGTGGCCGCGCAGCTTCATCGGCTGGCCGTTCGCGCTGCCGGTGGCGTCGATGTCGACGGCGGTGTTGGTGCCGGCGGCGGCCGTGCTTTCGCGCTCGACCTTGGCGCCGATGTTGCGCACCAGCGCCGTCTGCATCGCCGCGACGCGCCGCCTGGGCCTGCGCCGCATCCGGCGCGACGCCGGTACCGACGGCGAACATGGCGCCTTCGACCTCGGCCGCCGTCATCGTCATCTCCACCTGCATGCCGTTCAGGTCGATTGCCCGCGTATGCGTGACCGGCTTGGCCGGGAACATGATCCGGTAGGGCGCATCGGCACTGCTGTAGTCGCGCCAGTTATAGGTCGGGTTGCACCCGGACAGGAGCAGGGCGGCCGCAAGCGAGGCCGCACAAAAGAGTCGTTTTTGCATGTGCCGATGGTAGCAGCGCGGCTTTCATTGCGCTACCTCAAGCGCACGGCCGCTCAACGCTCCTGCAAACCGCGCCGGTAGCCGACCGCTTCGGCCATGTGCGGCGCCCCGATGGCAGGCGCGCCCGCCAGGTCGGCGATCGTGCGCGCCACCTTCAGCACGCGGTGATAGGCCCGTCCCGACCAGTGCATCAGCGCCATGGCCGTGCGCAATGTCCGGTCGCCCGATGGATCGAGCGCGCAATGGCGTTCGATCTCGTGCGTGCCCAGGCGCTGGTTCGGCTTGCCCTGGCGCGCCAGCTGGATCGCATGGGCGCGCGCCACGCGCTCGGCAATGCCGGCCGTGCTCTCGCCATCGGCGCGCTCGCTCATCGCATCGGGCGACATGGCCTTGACCTCGATCTGCATGTCGATGCGATCCAACAAGGGGCCGGAAACGCGGTCGCGGTAGCGCAGGGCCGTCTCGTTGGTGCAGTGGCACTTGCCCGAGGGATGGCCCTGCCAGCCGCAAGGGCAGGGATTCATTGCCGCGATGAGCTGGAAGCGCGCCGGAAAATCGGCCTGCTGGGCCGCGCGCGAGATGGTGATGCGGCCCGATTCGAGCGGCTGGCGCAGCACCTCGAGCACCTTGCGGTCGAACTCGGGCAACTCGTCGAGGAAGAGCACGCCGCAATGCGCCAGCGAGACTTCGCCCGGACGCGGCACGCCGCCTCCTCCCACCAGGGCCACGCCCGAACTCGTGTGATGCGGGCTGCGAAACGGCCGCACGCGCCAGCGCTCGGCCGTAAAACTGCCGTTCAGCGATTGCACGGCGGCCGCTTCCAGCGCTTCCTCGTCGGTCATCGGCGGCAGCAAGCCGGGAAAGCGCGCGGCGAGCATGCTTTTCCCGGCGCCGGGCGGCCCCATGAGCAGGAGCGAATGGTTGCCCGCCGCGGCAATCTCGAGCGCCCGTTTCGCATGCTGCTGGCCCTTCACGTCGGTGAAGTCGGGATAGCACACCGGCTGGCCGGGCCGCTCGTTGCGGTAGCGCTCCAGGCGCGCGCCGTCGTCGGTTGCGGCGAAGTGGGCGCACACCTGCAGCAGCGTGTCGGCCGGGTAGATGGCGGCGTCCATCACCAGCGCCGCCTCGTCGGCATTGGCCCGCGGCAGGATGAAGGCGCGCGTTGTCTACTGCGTCCCCACTGCCGCGCCCGATCGCAAAGGTCATCGCCAGCGCCCCGCGAACCGGACGCAACTGTCCGGAAAGCGACAGCTCTCCCGCGAACTCGTAGCGGTCCAGCTCCTTGGACGGGATCTGCCCGGACGCGGCCAGGATGCCGAGCGCAATCGGCAAATCGAAGCGGCCCGATTCCTTGGGCAGGTCGGCCGGCGCCAGGTTGACGGTGATGCGGCGCGCCGGCATGTCGAAGCCGACGTTCTGCAGGGCGGCGCGGACCCGGTCTTTTGCCTCGCGCACCTCGGCATCGGGGAAGCCGACGATCGTGAGCCCGGGGAGACCGTTGGCCAGGTGGACTTCGACGCTGACGGCGGGGGCTTCCATGCCGGCGAGGGCGCGGCTTCGTAAGACGGCGAGACTCATTGGATTCCTGAGGAGTGCGGACTCGCAAGATGGTGCGCCGACGCGTTGGGCGGTCATTGAGCGCTGCCAATCGTCGCCGCCGCCGCGCCCAATCGCAAAGGTCATCGCCAGCGCCCCGCGAACCGGACGCAATTGTCCGGAAAGCGACAACTCGCCCGCGAATTCGTAGCGGTCCAGCTCGTTGGAAGGAATCTGCCCGGATGCAGCCAGGATGCCGAGCGCAATCGGCAAATCGAAGCGGCCCGATTCTTTGGGCAAATCGGCCGGCGCCAGGTTGACGGTAATGCGGCGTGCGGCATCTCGAACCCCACGTTCTGCAGCGCGGCGCGAACCCGGTCCTTCGCCTCGCGCACCTCGGCGTCGGGCAAACCAACGATCGTGAGCCCGGGAAAACCGCTGGCCAGGTGGACTTCGACGCTGACGGCGGGGGCTTCCATGCCGGCGAGGGCGCGGCTGCGTAAAACGGCGAGGCTCATTGGATTCCTGAGGAGGGCGGACTCTCACGATGGTGCGCCGACGCCTGCGGCGGTCATTGAGCGCTGCCAATCGTGCGCATGCTAAATGCCTCGTACCAGAAACATCGCGATGCTATCTATCGGAGGACTGCCGTTAAAGATCGCTCAGCATCCTATACATACTTTCAGATAGCCGATTTACATTGCTGCTGCCCGCTGCTGACGCCTATGATATTGATATCGTCACCTACGTCGATTAGTATCGCCTGGATTTCATAAAATTCGTGTCTATCTTTAAAAAGCCGATTACACTGATATGTAAAATGAAATCCAACAAATTTAAAGTACTGACGGCGTTAGCGACAGTGTTGATTCTAGTCGTCGTAATAATGTATTTTCTGGCTATGAGAATATTTGGACCATCTTCTGGATTGACTTGCTCGAATGAGATTCTCGAGACGTTGCCAATGGATGCATCAGGTTCTGTGTTACTGGTTGAAGATGCTGTTTGTGATGACGGGCTGAATGTGGGTGGGGCCTTTGTTGTGAAATTGAAAATTCAGAGAGGCACAGCTTTTCACGAGACCGAACTCCTGAGGCAATCAAATATGCAATCAGCAAGCGTCCCTCCATCTATCAGAGTGGTGTCGCAAAAACACCTTGAAGTTACTGCTCAAAAGAAGTTAACCACTAAAACCGGTCCGACTGCCGTTGGCGACATTTCTATTAGCTATCGGCTTACTTAATTAAATCTGTTTAAAACAATACAGTGTCCAGAGCACCGGGTCAGGAAGGACAAGCCCGGGCGTACGCAAACGATGCGATGCGCGAGTTCAACGAGGCTACCGGCGTCTCGTAAAAGCGCAATCTACTCAGGCGCCGGTCGCTACCGGCCCGAACGCCGGCCCCGCCAATGCCAGTACATGCCTACGCACCGCAACCGGCCAGTCCGCCACCAGCGCCTTGAAGCGTTCGCCGTCGCCCGCGAACAGCGCCCGCGTCGCCTCCTCGAACCCCGCCGCATCGCCCATCAGCTCATGCATGAAGCGATACGCCGCATCGCGCGCGGCGCGCATCGTGTCGGCCCCGCGTGCATCGCGCGAGGCGAGTTCGACCAGTTTGCGCAGCGCCACCGAGGCGCCGCCGGGTTGCGTGTCCAGCCATTCCCAGTGGCGCGGCAGCAGGGTCACCTCGCGCGCGACACGCCAGGCTTCGTGCGGGCGGCGCTCGGCGCGCGGGCGCGCGGAATGCGCTGCAGGACTTCCTCTTCGGTACCGCTGAAATTGATTTCGACAGGACGGCTGGTCGCGGCGTCGAGCAGGGCGATCGATTGATCGACGCCCCGGTCCAGGGCCGTTTTGACGGCCCGCACGACATCGACGAGCGCGCCTTCGGCCAGCAGCTCGGTGCCCAGGAAGGCGATGCAGTGGCTCGGCAGCATGGGAGGTCAGCGGTCGAGCAGGGCCTGCACCTTGTCCGTCACGTCGATCTGCGGCCGGTGCCAGATCGTGCGCGTCAGGACCACATCCACGCCCTGCTGGGCGGGCAGGGCCTGCACGATGTCGTGGATTCGCTTGGCAATCGCGTCGCGCTCGGCTGCGCTGCGGTCGGCGAAGTCGTCCCGGATTTTCTCCTGGGCGCGCCGCACGGTCCGTTCGAGGTCGCTGACGCTGCGCGAACGCAGCAGCTTCTCGCGGTCGTCCAGATGCAGGGCGTCCTGCGCCAGCTGGTCCGACATTTCGCGCAACTGGCGCAGCTGGGCCTGGATCTGCTGGCGGCGCGGGGCGAATTCGGCCTCGATCTTGGCGTTGACGGCGCGCGCGCGCTTCGATTCGACCAGCAGCCGCTCGACGTTGACCACGACCACGCGGGCCTCGAGCGGCCGGCCGGCTTCCTGGGCGCATGCCATGCTGGACATTCCAAGGCCGAGCGCGAAACAGGCTACGGCCACATAATTCACATACTTGTTCAATGATTTCCCCTGCCGGTCGCAAGGCGGTAAGCACTTGCCGGATCCCATGATGGTATCACCGCACCGGCCCGCCGCAACGCCAACTCAGCCGCATTCGCCCACATATTGGCAGTTGTCGCAGCGGGTGCAGCCTTCGGCCTTGCGCAGCGCGCGGGCGCCGCATTCCGGGCATTTCGCGCCCAGGCTGCCCGGCGCCGCGCCGCCTGCCATCGGCCGCGGCCTCCATCGGCGCCGCATCGGACGAGGCAGCGCGCGCGGCCAGTTGCGCCACCGGCACCTGGTTGCCCTGGCTGTCGAGGAAACCGCGCTTGATCAGGATCCGCTGCAGCATGAAGCCGACCGCCGCGACTTCCGAATCGTGGAACACCGGCACCTGCACGCCATCCTCGCGCGTCAGGAAGCCGCAGCGCACCGGTCCCTTTTCCCAGACCACCTCGCGCATGTCGGCCAGGGCCTTGGCGATCGGCCCGCCGGCGCGCGCCAGCATCGACAGCAGGCGCATCGAGGACGTGATCCATTGCTGGCCGTCGCTGCGCTGGTTGGCCGGCATGAAGAATTCGAAGGGGCGCTCGATCGTCACCGGCAGGCCGTCCACCAGGCCCTCGACGCGGATGAAGCTCACCGTCAGGTACAGCGGTCTTGCGGCCTTCCTGGGTCGCGTACTCGACCTTCGAGGTGACGGATTCGAGTTCGCCGAGCGGGCGGCCGTCGAAGCGCTTGCGCAGCGGATCGTCGTCGAGGCAGCCCGGGTCGTCGGGCGCGACGCTCCCGAGCACGCTGCCCAGCACCGTGTTCGGGCGATAGGTGGCAAGGCCCTTCAGGCCGGCGCGCCAGGCTTCCAGGTACAGGCCGCGAAAATCGTCGTACGGATAATCGGCGGGCACGTTCACCGTCTTCGAGATCGCCGTGTCGACGAAAGGCTGCACCGCCTCCAGCATGCGCAGGTGGTCGTCGGCGCGCATCTGCAGGGCGGTGACGAAGGCCGGCGGCAAGGGGCCGTCCGGCGTGGCGTCGGGATGCAGGCGCCGGTACAGGCGCCAGGCGTGGTCCTGCACCTCGTAGGCGCGCATCGTATCGTCCGGCATGCGCTTCTTGCGCTGGTAGGTCCAGGAATAGGCCGGTTCGATGCCGTTCGAGGCATTGTCGGCAAAGGCCAGCGCGATGGTGCCGGTCGGCGCGATCGAGAGCAGGTGCGAATTGCGGATGCCGTGCAGGCGGATCGCTTCGCGCAGCGTCGTGCGGCAGGCGCGAGACGAACCGTCCTTCCAGGTAGCGCGCCGCATCGAACAGGGGAAAGGCGCCTTTTTCGCGCGCCAGGTCGACCGAGGCCGCGTAGGCCGCGTCGCGCAGGTTCTCGGCAATGCTGGCCGCCAGGGCGCGGCCCTCGGGCGCGTCGTAGCGCAGGCCCAGCATCACCAGCGCGCTGCCCAGGCCCAGGAAACCGAGGCCGATGCGGCGCTTGGCGCGCGCTTCTGCCGCCTGCTGCGGCAGCGGCCATTCGGTGGCGTCCAGCACCAGGTCGAGCATGCGCACCGCGACAGCGGCCACTTCGCGCATGCGTTCGAGGTCGAAGCGGGCGTTGTCGCTGAACGGCTCCTCGACGAAGCAGGTGAGGTTGAGGGAGCCGAGGTCGCAGCAGCCGTAGGCCGGCAGCGGCTGTTCGCCGCAGGGATTGGTGGCGCGCAGCTGTTCGCAATACCAGAGGTTGTTTTCGCCATTCATGCGGTCGATGAACAGCACGCCCGGCTCCGCATGGTCGTAGGTCGAGGCCATGATGCGGTCCCACAGGGTCCTGGCGCGCACTTCGCGGTAGACCCAGATGCCGTCGCCGCGCCGGTGGGCGCCTGCCGCGATCAGCTCCTCGCCCGGTTCGGCGCGGTGCACGAGGGCGAAATCGGCGTCCGCCTCCAGCGCCTGCATGAAGGCGTCGCTGACGCCGACCGAGATATTGAAGTTGGAGAGGGCGCCGCGGTCCTTGGCGGCGATGAAGCGCTCGATGTCGGGATGGTCGATGCGCAGCACGCCCATTTGCGCGCCGCGCCGGGCGCCGGCCGATTCGACCGTGCGGCAGGAGGCGTCGAACAGCTCCATGTACGAGACCGGGCCGGAAGCGCGCGAGCGGGTGCCGTGCACCACGGCGCCGAAAGGGCGGATGGCGCTGAAGTCGTAGCCGACGCCGCCGCCGCGGCGCATCGTCTCGGCCGCTTCGGCCAGCGCCGTGTAGATGCCGGGCAGGCCGTCGTCGACGCCGGTGACGGAGTCGCCGACCGGCTGCACGAAACAATTGATGAGGGTGGCTTTCACATCGAGGCCGGCGGCGGAGTTGATGCGCCCGCCCGGGACGAAACCGTTTTCCATGGCCCAGAGGAAGCGCTCGGCCAGTTCGGCGCGCTGTTCGGGCGCCTCGCGCGCGGCGAGGGCGCGGGCCACGCGCCGGCGGACGTCGGAGACCGAGGTCTCGTCGCCTTTCGCGTATTTCTCGCGCAGCACGTCGATCGATACCTCTTGCGGAGGCAAAGCCGTGCCGGGCAGTTTATCTGTTGCATTCATGGCGCGCCTCCCGAGCAACGGAGATGTGATGGACATGTCACGGACGAGTTGCAGACGCTTGACCTGCGGCCGTCTTCGCAGTTAGCTTTCAGGGACGATGTCGAAAGCAGCATGAAAAAACCCCAAAAGTCGGCGTCCAACTTTTGGGGTTTCAGGGCAACCCGGCGGCTTCGCGGGCCGGTTTATTTGACGGTTTCTGCCGGAGCGCCGACGGCGGTCGTTTCCTTGTTTTTCTTGACGGTGACTGCTTTCGCCACTTTCGCCGGCTTGTGCTGGACATGCTTGACGGTTTTCGTCGTTACCTTGGCCTTGCTCACTTTGGTGTCAACGCTTGCGCGCCCTGCTGTTCTGCGTGACTTCGGTTTTGACGGTCACAGGCGCCGTCGCCGGGGCAGGCGACTGAGCGAAAGCTGCGGTGGCGAACAGGCTGACGAGCAGGGAAGCAATGGTCTTTTTCATGATGAAGGATCCTCAGGTTATCGGGGCAAGGCACGTCGTTGGCGTGTCCTTGCCGATAAAACGCGATCGGATGACCTCCGGTTGACCTCGTTACAAACACTTACTTCATCCTGACGGCAATGGCGATGACTGCCAGTCGTGCCCTTGGCGCCGTGTCGGTCAGCCGCGTTTCCAGCTCGGCCACGCGCAGCTCGAGCGCTTCGAGCTTGGCGCGCGTCTTGGCCAGCACCTGGGCCTGGATGTCGAATTCCTCGCGGGTCACCAGGTCGAGCTTGGAAAAGCCCTGGGTCATCATCGCCTTGACGTTGCGTTCGATGTCCTTGGCGGGCGAGCTGTCCATCGCCTGGTTGAGCTTGCCTTGCAAGTCGTTGAAGAAATTATTCATGTTCATCAGTCCTGGTCGGCGAGGTGGCGCACCACGATGGTGCGCGGCGACCTCGTTTAGTGCGCGGCGACGAATCTTGCGTCGCCCGCGCGCTTAATTGTGGTGATTACCAACGAAAGTGGGGCGTGTGGGCGAAAAATCAAGCACATGCGATGCCCCGGTGAGCTGGCACGCATTCTGCTACAGGATGGGTAAAGCTGCAACTCAGGCCAAAGAGACACCACATCCATCCAAACAAGGGGAATCGTCATGAAGAGCAAGTTAGCAAGCGGTGCAGCGTGTATTGGCGCTGGCAATCATGGGCAATGTGGCGCATGCGCAGGAGGCTGCGGCCCCCGAGCATCAAATCAGCTACAACGCCGCGCTCACCAGCGAATACCGCTACCGCGGCCTGTCGCAGTCCCGCTTCGACCCGGCCCTGCAGGGCGGCGCCGACTACACCCACAACCCGAGCGGTTTCTATGCCGGCACCTGGCTCTCCACCATCAAATGGACCAAGGACCTGGGCGGCGACGGCAATGTCGAAGTCGACCTGTACGCCGGCAAGCGCGGCCAGATCACGCCCGAGATCAGCTACGACGTGGGCGGCCTGTATTACTGGTATCCGTCGAACGACCTCAATCCGAACGCCAACACCTTCGAACTCTACGGCCAGCTCGGCTACGGCCCGGCTTACATCAAGTACTCGCACTCGACCACGAACCTGTTCGGCACCTCGAACAGCAAGCAGAGCGGTTACCTCGACCTGGGCGCCAACGTGCCGCTGACCATGATGGAAGGGCTGGTGCTGAACCTGCACGTCGGCCGCCAGCGCGTGGAAAACAATGCCCAGTTCTCGTACACCGACTACAAGGTCGGCCTGACCAAGGACCTCGGCTTCGCCAGCGTCTCCCTGGCCTGGATCAAGGCCAATACCGAAGCCTATGTCAGCCCGTCCGGCCGCAATCTCGGCAAGTCGGCGGCCGTGCTGTCCGTCTCAAAAACTTTCTGAAAGAGGCAATGCCGATGAAACTGATTACCGCCATTATCAAGCCCTTCAAGCTCGACGAAGTGCGTGAGGCGCTGTCGGAAATTAACGTGCAGGGCATGACGGTCACCGAAGTCAAGGGCTTCGGGCGCCAGAAAGGCCACACCGAGCTCTACCGTGGAGCCGAGTACGTGGTCGACTTCCTGCCGAAGATCAAGATCGAAGCGGCCGTCGACGACGCCGTCGTCGACCAGGTCATCGACGCCATCCAGAGCGCCGCGCGCACCGGCAAGATCGGCGACGGCAAGATCTTCGTGTCCGACCTCAACCAGGTCATCCGTATCCGTACCGGCGAGACCGGCAACGACGCACTGTAAGGGGATTTCCAAATGAATCGAACAATGACAAAAATCCTGCGGCGCTGCGCTGGCGCTGGGCGTTGCAGTGCCGGCCTGGGCCGCACCCGCCATCAACAAGGGCGATACCGCCTGGATGTTTATCGCCACCATACTCGTGATCATGATGTCGATCCCGGGCCTGGCCCTGTTCTACGGCGGCCTGGTGCGCGCCAAGAACATGCTGTCGGTGCTGCTGCAAGTGTTCATGGTGTTCGCGGTCATCATCGTGCTGTGGTGCCTGTACGGCTACTCGCTGGCCTTCACCGGCGGCAGCCCCTTCATCGGCGGTTTCGACCGCGCCTTCCTGAACGGGATCTACGATCCGGCCGCCGGCGTGTTCAGCATGGCCGCGACCTTCAGCAAGGAGGTGATGATCCCCGAGTTCATCTTCGTCGCCTTCCAGGGCACCTTTGCCGCCATTACCTGCGGCCTGATCGTCGGCGCCTTTGCCGAGCGCGCGCGCTTCTCGGCGGTGCTGGCCTTCGTGGTGCTGTGGTTCACCTTCGGCTACCTGCCGGTCGCGCACATGGTCTGGTTCTGGGCCGGTCCTGACGCGATCAAGGATGCCGCGACCCTGGCAAGCGTCACCGCCGACGCCGGCTGGCTGTGGCAAAAGGGCGCGCTCGACTTCGCGGGCGGCACCGTGGTGCACATCAACGCCGCCGTGGCGGGCCTGGTCGGCGCCTATGTGATCGGCAAGCGCGTCGGCTACGGCCGCGAATCGATGGCGCCGCACTCGATGACCATGACCATGATCGGCGCTTCGCTGCTGTGGGTGGGCTGGTTCGGCTTCAACGCCGGTTCGGCACTGGAAGCGGGCGACATCGCCGCGCTGGCCTTCATCAACACGCTGCTGGCCACTGCCGCCTCGACCGTCGCCTGGACCATGGGCGAGTGGATCACCAAGGGCAAACCATCGATGCTGGGCGCCGCTTCGGGCGCCGTGTCGGGCCTGGTGGCCATCACCCCGGCCTGCGGTTTCGTCGGTCCGATGGGCGCACTGGTCATCGGTCTCGTCGGCGGCTTCGTCTGCCTGTGGGGCGTGAACGGCCTGAAGCGCCTGCTGCGCGTTGACGATTCGCTCGACGTGTTCGGCGTGCACGGTGTCGGCGGCATCGTCGGCGCACTGCTGACCGGCGTCTTCGCCGCGCCGCAACTGGGCGGGCAGGGCGTCTGGGATTACGTCACGAATAAAGCGTCGGCCGACGTGTATTCGATCGGCCACCAGGTCTGGGTGCAGGCCCAGGCGATCGGCGTGACCATCATCTGGTCGGCGGTCGTTGCCTTCGTCGCCTTCAAACTGGTCGATATCGTGATCGGTCTGCGCGTGCCGGAAGAGCAGGAACGCGAGGGCCTGGATATTACCAGCCACGGCGAATCGGCGTACCATTCGTAACACCGCGACCCGTTCAGCATAAAAGGCGCCCTGCGGGCGCCTTTTTGTTTTCGGGCGCCTTTAAAATAGAGGACTGTTGCCCCAAGATACGGGCATTCATTGCAAAGAAGCCAATAAGGACGTCCACTTTCATGGTTCCGCACCTCGCTACCGCCCTGACCGGCCCGCTGCTCGATTTAGAAAAAAAGATCCTCGACGCCACGCCGGCCATCGAGCGCTGGTTCCGCCTCGAGTGGCAGGAGCACACGCCGCCCTTCTATTGCTCGGTCGACCTGCGCAACGCCGGCTATAAACTGGCGCCGGTCGACACCAACCTGTTCCCGGGCGGCTTCAACAACCTGGCCAGCGAAATGCTGCCGCTCACCGTCCAGGCGGCAATGGCGGCGATCGACAAGTATTGTCCCGACGCGCGCAACCTGCTCCTGATCCCGGAAACCCAGGCGCAGAGCGCGCAACCCGACTTACCTGCAAAACGTGGCGCGCCTGATGCAGATCTTCCGCCAGACCGGCCTGCACGTGCGCCTCGGCTCGCTGTCGCCGGACGTCACCCAGCCGACCCCGCTGGCGCTGCCGGACGGGAACATGCTGGTGGTCGAACCGCTGGTGCGCTCGGCCAACGGGCGCCGCCTGGGCCTGGTCGACTTCGACCCGTGCACGATCCTGCTGAACAACGATTTGTCGAGCGGCATCCCGTCCATCCTGGAAAACATCCACGAGCAATCGCTGCTGCCGCCGGTGCACGCCGGCTGGGCGCTGCGCCGCAAGAGCAATCACCTGAAGGCCTTCGATGAAGTGGCGAAGAAATTCGGCAAGCTGATCGACATCGACCCGTGGCTGGTCAACCCGCTGCATGCGAAGGTCAGCGAAGTCGACCTCGAGCACGACCAGGGCACCGAGGAACTGGCCGACGCCGTCTCGTCGCTGCTCTCGAAGATCAAGAAGAAGTACAAGGAATACGGCATGAAGGAGCAAAAGCCCTTCGTGATCGTGAAGCCGGACGCCGGCACCTACGGCATGGGCATCATGACGATCAAGGACGCGAGCGAAGTGCGCGACCTGTCGCTCAAGCAGCGCGCCAAGATGTCGGTCGTCAAGGATGGGCTGGCGGTGACCGACCTGATCGTGCAGGAAGGCGTGCCGACCTTCGAAAAGATCGACGATGCGGTGGCCGAACCGGTGGTCTACATGATCGACCGCTACGTGGTCGGCGGCTTCTACCGCGTGCACGGCGAGCGCGGCATCGACCAGAACCTGAACGCCCCGGGCTCGCAGTACGTGCCGCTGGCGTTTGCGCAGCAGCATGCCGTGCCGGACTTGAAGGCCAAGCCGGGGACGGCGGCGCCGAACCGGTTCTATGTGTATGGCGTCGTGGCGCGCCTGGGCTTGCTGGCGGCTTCGCTCGAGATGGAGCGGACGGATCCGAATCCGGAAGTGTATTGATCGGCGTTCAGGCGCTTTGAAGCAAGGAAAGGGACCAGTTCGGTCCCTTTTTTTTGGGCTGGTGGGGCTGTTGCCTGCTACGGTGTGATCATGGTGCGCATTGCATGCCCACGCGGATCAAACAGACCAATAGCTCCACGGCAACAGCCCCGTAACGCCCGCACAACAGCGATAATGCTTTCTCAACATTTCGCCTGAATATCAACCCAAGGAGCGCGCATGCGCCGTTTGTCGATGCTTTTGGTGGCGCTGCTCATGGGCGGCGCGGTCCTGTCCTGGATCGCCGGCTCGCAACTGGTGGCGCCGACCCAATACGTGGTCACGCCGCCGGCCGGCCTGGACGCCCGCAGCGTCAAGATCCCGCTCGAGCATGGCCGCGCGGTGGCCGGCTGGTTCGTCCCCGGCAAGGGCAAGGGCGCGATCCTGCTCTTGCACGGCATCCGCGCCGACCGGCGGCAGATGCTGGGGCGGGCCGCATTTCCTGGCCGCGGCAGGCTATAGCGTTCTGCTGATCGACTTGCCCGGCCACGGCGCCAGCGCCGCCCCGGCGATCACCTTCGGCCTGCGCGAGGCGGAAGGGGTGCAGGCGGCACTGGGTTACTTGCGCAAGCAGGCACCGCAACAGCCGCTCGGCGTCATCGGCGTCTCGCTCGGCGCGGCCTCCTTCATGCTGTGCAAGACCTGCCCGCAGGTGGACGCCGTCGTCCTCGAGTCGATGTATCCGACCATCGAAGAAGCCGTCGAGGACCGCTTGCGCCAGCGTGCCGGCGTGCTCGCCGTCCCGCTGTCGAAACTGCTGCTCTGGCAGTTGCCGCTGCGCCTGCATATCGAGGCGCGGCAACTGCGGCCGATCGACGCCATGGCCGGCTTGACGATGCCGGTGCTGGTGGCGGCGGGCGACCAGGACCAGCATACGACGATCGTGGAGACCCGGCGCATCTTCGCCCAGGCGCCGCAGCCGAAAGCGCTGTGGGAAGTCGGCGGGCGCGGCGCACGTCGACCTGCATCGCTACGCGCAAGCGGCCTATGAAGCGCGCGTGACCGACTTCTTCGCGCACAGCTTCGCAGCCCGAACCGGCCCTGGTCAGCGCTCCTTCTGCACCATATACACAAAGTGCGACCGCAGCGGCGGCGCCAGCGCGGCCAGCACTTCGGTGAACAGCGCCGGCAGCCCGGCCAGCGCACGGCCGACGGGCGGCGCCAGCAGCAGGGTCTGGTATTGGCGGCGGTGGCCGGGCCAGTAGCCGTCGAGCTCGTCGCGCGTGACCTTGCGCAGGTGCGGGTTGCGCGGGTTGTTGTAGCGGAAGTCGAACACCAGGCACCAGCCGCCTGGTTTCAGGATGCGCCACATGTCGGCCGCGAGGCGCTGGCGCAGTTCGGGGTCGAGCAGCGACGAGATCACGGTCTGCGCGCTGACCAGGTCGACGCTGGCGGCCGGCAAGGCGTTCAGGGGACCGCAATGCCAGGTTACCTCCGGCGCCGAGCGTCGGCGGGCGAGCTCGAGCCGGTCTTGCTGGAGTTCGGTGCCGGTGAGGTTGGCGGGCGTGGCGCCCCAGTCGATCAGCTGGCGCAGGAAGCCGCCGGTGCCGCAGCCGACGTCGACCACGCGCACCTTGCCGAGGTCGGTGCCCAGGGTGCTGGCGAGCAGGCGCGACAGCACGCGGGTGCACATGGCGTGCTGGTAGACGATGTCGGGCCGGTGCCAGGCGGTGCGCGCCAGGGCCATGCCGCCATGCCAGCCGCCGTAGCACCTTGGCGATGCGCTCCGGTTCGTTTTTGTGGTCGAGTTGGGCGTCCATTCATCCATCGTCGCTCCGCCGATCGCGCCACGATTTGCGCACGCTCAGGCGTCTCCACGATCGCGCGCAATTTGCTCATCAGCATTACGTGCCTTGCAGAACTATTCTCGAACCGGCCCGCCGCCCGCGCGAATTTGGGATTCCGGCTAAAATCGAGGGCATTACCCAGACAGGACCCTCCATGAAAATCGCCTTCCTCGCCGATCCGCTCGATGGCTTCAAGATCTACAAGGACTCGACCTTCGCGATGATGCGCGAAGCGGCGCGGCGCGGCCATGAGATTTATTTCTTCGAGCAGCGCCACATGGCGCTGGAGATGGGCGTGGTCAGCGCCGAAGTGGCGCGCATCCACCTCACCGGCGAGCAGGACGCCTGGTACCGGGCGGACGAGGCGCGCGACCTGCGCCTGTCCAGCTTCGACGCCATCATCGAGCGCAAGGATCCGCCCTTCGACATGGAATACGTCTACGGCACGTATCTGCTGGAACTGGCGGAAAAGCAGGGCGCGCGCGTCTTCAACCGCCCGTCGGCGATTCGCGACCACAACGAAAAGCTCGCCATCGGCCAGTTCAGCCAGTACACCTCGCCGACCCTGGTCACCTCGTCGGAAAAGCGCCTGCGCGCCTTCCACGCCCAGCATGGCGACGTCATCTTCAAGCCGCTCGACGGCATGGGCGGCACCGGCATCTTCCGCGTGAAAGTCGGACGCGATGAACCTGGGCGCGATCATCGAAACGCTGAGCGACAACGGAAAACGCACCATCATGGTGCAAAAATACATCCCCGAGATCGTCAAGGGCGACAAACGCATCCTCGTCATCGGCGGCAAGCCGGTGCCGTTCGCGCTGGCGCGCATCCCGCAGGGCACCGAAGTGCGCGGCAACCTGGCCGCCGGCGGCATCGGCGTGGCCCAGCCGATCACCGAGCGCGACCGCGAGATCGCCGAGGCGCTCGGGCCCGCTGCTGGCCGAGCGTGGCCTGTTACTGGTAGGATTGGATGTGATCGGCGATTTCCTGACCGAGGTGAATGTCACCAGTCCGACCTGCTTCCAGGAGATCACCGACCAGACCGGTTTCGACGTGGCGGCGATGTTCATCGATGCCGTCGAGCAGGCAACAGGGAAATGACATGGTAGGTATTTTGCTCCTGACCCACGCACCGCTGGGCCAGGCATTCATCGCGGCAGTGGCCCACGTGTTTCGCGGGCCGACCGAGCGCTTCGAAGCGATCGACGTCGCCGCCGACGAAGACACGCACGCCGTCAACCTGCGCGCGCGCGACGCCATCGTGCGCCTGGACGACGGCGACGGCGTGCTGGTGATTACCGACATCAAGGGCGGCACGCCGGCCAATTGCTGCAATTCGCTGGCGATCGCCGGCCACGTCGAAGTCATCGCCGGCATCAGCCTGCCGATGCTGCTGCGCGCGATCACGTATCGGCGCGATACGCTCGACGTGGTGGTGGAAATGGCGCTGGCGGGCGCCCAGAATGGCGCGGTGCGGGTCGATAACCGTATCCGGGTCGGCCCCGGTTGAACGGGTTGAAGAGTTCGAGGATGCGCAGTTCTGACGATTGAAAAGAAAACGACAACATGATTCAACAAGAACTTGAGATTATCAACAAACTGGGCTTGCATGCCCGCGCATCCGCCAAATTCACCCAGCTGGCCGCGAAGTACAAAAGCGAAGTCTGGCTCACCCGGAATGGCCGCCGCATCAACGCCAAGTCGATCATGGGCGTGATGATGCTGGCCGCCGGCAAGGGCGCGAAAGTCACGCTGGAAGCCGACGGCGCCGACGAACAGGACGCCATCACCGCCTTGTCCGGCCTCGTCAACGACAAGTTCGGCGAAGGCGAGTAATGCCGGAATCGGGCCGCTACCGTTCGGGACCCTCGATGGCGTCGTTCACCCTCCATGGCATTCCCGTCTCGCGCGGGATCGCGATCGGGCGCGCGCACCTGCTCACGCCCGCCGCGCTCGACGTCAAGCACTACCTGGTCCCGGAAGAGCAGGTCGAGGCCGAAGTGCAGCGCCTGCAGGACGCGATCGCCGAAGTGCACCGCAACCTGCAGGAGCTGTGGACCGACCTGCCGAAGGATGCGCCGACCGAACTGGGCGCCTTCATCGACGTGCATGCGCTGATCCTGTCCGACCCGATGATCTCGGAAGCGCCGCTCGACATCATCCGTTCGCGCCACTACAACGCCGAATGGGCGCTGGTGACCCAGATCGACGAGCTGTCGAGCCAGTTCGACGAGATCGAAGACGCCTACCTGCGCGAGCGCAAGCACGACATCCAGCAGGTCGCCGAGCGCGTACTGAAAGTCCTGATGGGCACCGCCCTGTCGGTGCCGCCGCTGCTGGCCGGCGACGAGGGCTACGCGCCGCAAATGGTGGTCGTCGCCCACGACATCTCGCCGGCCGACATGCTGGCCTTCCGCGACCGCTCCTTCATCGGCTTCGTGACCGACGTCGGCGGCCAGAACTCGCACACCGCCATCGTCGCGCGCTCGCTCGACATCCCGGCGGCGGTCGGCATGAGCCAGGCCTCGCGCCTGATCGAGCAGGACGACTGGATCATCGTCGACGGCGACGCCGGCGTGGTGATCTGCAATCCGAGCCCGCTGGTGCTGGAACAGTACCGCGCGCGCCAGCTGGCGCTGACCAAGGCCCGCAAGCGCCTGCAGAAGCTGAAGAAGACGCCGGCCGTCACCAAGGACGGCACCGCGATCAAGCTGATGGCGAACATCGAGCTGCCCGACGACTGCCCGCATGCGCTCGACGCCGGCGCCACCGGCATCGGCCTGTTCCGCTCCGAATTCCTGTTCATGGGCCGCGGCGCCCACGCCTTGCGCATGCCCGACGAGGACGAACAGTTCGAGCAGTACCGGCGCGCCGTGGTCGCGATGAAGGGCCGTCCGGTGACGATCCGCACGCTCGACGTCGGCGCCGACAAGCCGCTCGACCCGACCGAGCACACGGCCCTGAACCCGGCGCTCGGCCTGCGCGCGATCCGCTACTGCCTGGCCGAACCGCAGCTGTTCCTGACCCAGCTGCGCGCGATCCTGCGCGCCTCGGCCTTCGGCAAGGTGCGCATCCTGTTCCCGATGCTGGCGCACGCCTTCGAGATCGACCAGACCCTGAACATGCTCGAGCAGGCCAAGGCCCAGCTGCGCGAACAGAACATCAAGTTCGATCCGGCCGTGGAAGTGGGCGCCATGATCGAGATCCCGGCCGCCGCGCTGGCGCTGCCGATGTTCGTGCGGCGCATGGATTTCCTGTCGATCGGCACCAATGACCTGATCCAGTACACGCTGGCGATCGACCGCGTCGATTACGAAGTGGCGCACCTGTACGACCCGCTGCACCCGGCCATCCTGCAGCTGATCGGCATGACGATCGCGGCCGGGCAGAAGGCCGGCATCGACGTCGCCGTCTGCGGCGAGATGGCGGGCGACATCAAGCTGACGCGCCTGCTGCTGGGCATGGGCTTGCGCGAGTTCTCGATGCACCCGGCCCAGCTGCTGTCGGTGAAGCAGGAAATCCTGAACGCCGACCTGGCCCAGATCGCCCCGCGCATGCGGCGCATCATGCGCTCGATGGAGCCGGCCGAAATCCTCGAAGCGGTCGAACAGCTGCAGCTCACGTAACAGTCAAGCACCGAGGCGGCCGCCAGTGCCGCCATCTACAAGATAAAGAAAGTCTCATGGGATCCATTGGAACCGTCTCACCATCAGCGATGCATTTCGCCGAGCCGCTGCTGCTGCAAAGCGGCGCGCAGCCTGGGCGACTACACGCTGATGTACGAAACCTACGGCAGCCTGAACGCGGACCGCTCGAACGCGGTGCTGGTCTGCCACGCACTGAACGCCTCGCACCACGTCGCCGGCACCTATGCCGACGAGCCGAAAAACCTCGGCTGGTGGGACAACATGGTGGGACCGGGCAAACCGCTCGACACCGACCGCTTCTTCGTCATCGGCGTGAACAACCTCGGCTCCTGCTTCGGCTCGACCGGCCCGATGCACACCAATCCCGCCACCGGCAAGCCCTACGGCGCGGCCTTCCCGTTATTGACGGTGGAAGACTGGGTCAGCGCCCAGGCGCGCCTGGCCGACCGCCTCGGCATCGACTGCTTCGCCGCCGTGATGGGCGGCTCGCTGGGCGGCATGCAGGCCCTGTCGTGGAGCATCAAGTTCCCCGAGCGCCTGCGCCACTGCATCGTGATCGCCTCGACGCCGAAACTCTCGGCCCAGAACATCGCCTTCAACGACGTCGCGCGCCAGGCCATCCTGACCGACCCGGAGTACCACGGCGGCGATTTCTACGAACACAATACGGTGCCGAAGAACGGCCTGAAGGTGGCGCGCATGGTCGGCCACATCACGTATTTGTCGAACGACGACATGGCCGAGAAATTCGGCCGCAGGCTGCGCAACGCCGCCGAAACCAACGACTACAAATTCGACTTCGGCGTCGACTTCGAGATCGAATCCTACCTGCGCTACCAGGGCGACAAGTTCTCGGAATACTTCGACGCCAACACCTACCTGCTCATCACCAAGGCGCTCGATTACTTCGACCCGGCGCGCGAGCACGGCGGCGACCTCACCAAAGCGCTGGCCACCACGCGCGCCCAGTTCCTGATCGCCTCGTTCTCCACCGACTGGCGCTTTTCGCCCGAGCGCAGCCGCGAGATCGTGGAAGCGCTGATCTCGAACCGGCGCCAGGTGACCTATGCCGAGATCGACGCGCCGCACGGGCACGACGCCTTCCTGCTGGAAGACGCGCGCTACATGGGCGTGGTGCGGGCCTATTACGACCGCATCTGGACCCACATCACGGCAGGGGAGGCGGCATGAATTTCGAAGACCTGAGCACCTTGCGGCCCGACCTGGCCTTCATCGCGCACTGGGTGGGCGAGCAGCGCCCACGTGCTGGACGTCGGCTGCGGCGACGGCGCCATGCTGCGCTACCTGGAAAAGGGCAAGCGCTGCACCGGCTACGGCATCGAGATCGCCGACGACAAGGTGCTGGAAAGCACCCGCCGCGGCATCAACGTCATCCAGCACGACATGGAGCAGGGCCTCGGCCTGTTCGGCGACAATTCCTTCGACACGGTGCTCTGCCTGTCCTCGCTGCAGATGATGCAGCACGTCGAAGCGCTGCTGCGCGACATCGTGCGCGTCGGGCGCCGAAGCCATCGTCTCCTTCCCGAATTTCGCCTACTGGCCGCACCGGGTCGCGCTGCTCAAAGGCCGGATGCCGGTCTCGCGCTCGCTGCCTTACCAGTGGTACGACACGCCGAACGTGCGCTGCGCAACCATCTACGATTTCAAGGAGCTGGCGGAAGAGTGCGGGCTCGAGGTGATCGAGTATGTGGCGCTGGCCGACGGCAAGCCGGTGACTTTCCTGCCGAACCTGCGCGGGAGCCTGGCGGTGTTCAGGCTGCGGAAGAAGGCGAAGCGGGCGCTGAGGGCGCGGCCCTTATCGTGCGTACCCCAAGCCGCGCTTTTCTGCGACGATGCTGTTGACAAAACAGCATACCGGCTACTCCCATGAAAAACATGAAACAACTCGCCGCGTCCATCGCGGTCATCGCCGCCCTCGGCGCCATGCCGCTGCAGCAGGCGCGCAGCGCCAAGGAGCAGGTCGGTCCAGGACGGCATCGCCGTCAAGCCGCTCTCGCGCGTGCGCGTGCTGGTGCCGGAAGAGCAGCTCAACGAGGCCGCGGCCCAGCAGTACCAGCAAATGATGTCGCAGGCCCAGCAGAAGGGCGCGCTGGTGCCGGCCACCGATCCGCAGGTCAAGCGCCTGCGCGCCGTCGCCCAGCGCCTGATTCCGCACACGCCGCGCTGGAACGCGGCGGCCAAGGACTGGAAGTGGCAGGTCAACCTGGTCGACCAGCCGCAGGTGAACGCCTTCTGCATGCCGGGCGGGCGCATCGGCTTCTTCACCGGCATCATCAACCAGCTGAAACTCACCGACGACGAAATGGCCGCCATCATGGGCCACGAAATCGCCCACGCGCTGCGCGAGCACGGCCGCGAGCGCATGGCCAAGTCCGGCATCACCTCGGTCGTCGCGCGCGGCGCCGGCGCCCTCGGCGCGGCCATCTTCGGCATCGACCCGAGCATCACCAATTCCGTGACCGGCATGATCGGCCAGGGCGTCGTGCTGAAATTCTCGCGCGACGAGGAACGCGAGTCCGACCTGGTGGGCCTGGACATCGCCGCGCGCGCCGGCTTCGACCCGCGCGCCGGCATCGCGCTGTGGCGCAAGATGGCGATGCTGAACAAGGGCGCGCCGCCCGAATTCCTGTCGACCCACCCGGGCGGCGAAACCCGCATCAAGGACATGGAAAAGCACATGAACGTCTGCTGCCGCTGTACGCGCGCGCCAAGGGCACCACGGTGAACCGCTTGCCGGAATACCGCACCAACGTCGCGCTAAGGTAAATGGGACGGCAGGCCGAAGCCAATGCCTATGTGCCGCTGCCGCTGCGCGGCGGCGTCGCGCCCAGCTACCTGTGGCTGACCGAGACGCGCGCCGGCGGCATGCTGCGCTTCCTGGCCGAGCGCTTCCCGGACGTGACGCGCGACTCCTGGGCCGCGCGCCTGCAACGCGGCGAAGTGGTCGACGCCGCCGGAACGCCGCTCACGGCCGACAGCCACGTCCGCGCCGGCATGCGCATCTGGTACTACCGCGAGCTCGACGAACAGGAAACCCCGATCCCGTTCAAGGAACAGATCCTGTTCCAGGACGCGCATCTGCTCGTCGTCGACAAGCCGCATTTTCTGCCGATGATCCCGACCGGGCGCTTCCTGCACGAGACCCTGCTGGTGCGCCTGAAAGCCCAGCTGGAACTGCCGCACCTGACGCCCATCCACCGGCTCGACCGCGAAACGGCCGGCGTCGTCATCTTCTCGCACAACCTCGACACGCGCGGCAAATACCAGTCGATGTTCCAGAAGCGCGTCGTGAAAAAAGTCTACGAGGCGCTGGCCGGCCCGATCGAAGGACGCGACTTCCCCTTCACCTACAGAAGCCGGATGGTCGACGGCGACAAGTTCTTCGTGATGAGGGAAGAGGAGGGCGAGCCGAACTCGGAGACCCTGATCGAAGTGCTGGAACGGCGCGGCGACATCGTGCGCTACCGCCTGCATCCGCACACGGGCCGCAAGCACCAGCTGCGGCTGCATCTGGCCTCGCTGGGCGCGCCGATCCTGAACGACGCGTTTTACCCGGTGGCGCTGCCCTGCAAGGGCGACGATTTTAGCGCGCCCCTGCAACTGCTGGCGCGCGTCGATCAGTTTCGACGATCCGCTCACGGGCCAGAAGCGCACGTTCACGAGCGAACGCACGCTGGACTGGCCCGAATAAGACAATTACAGGTGATAGTCGATGATCAGCGGCGCGTGGTCCGAGAAACGCTCGTCCTTGTAGACCGACACCGCATGCGCCTTGGCCGCGATGCCCGGCGTCGCCACGTGGTAATCGATGCGCCATCCCACATTGTTCGCCCATGACTGGCCGCGGTTGCTCCACCAGGTGTAGTCGGCCGCGTCCGGCGCCACCACGCGGTGCACGTCGACCAGGCCCAGCTCGTCGAACAGGCGCGTCATCCACGCGCGCTCTTCCGGCAGGAAGCCCGAGTTCTTCTGGTTGCTCTTCCAGTTTTTCAGGTCGATTTCCTTGTGCGCGATGTTCCAGTCGCCGCAGATGACGACTTCGCGGCCCTCGGCCTTGAGTTCCTGCAGGTGCGGCAGGAAGGCTTCCATGAAGCGGAACTTGGCCAGCTGGCGTTCCGGCGAGGACGAGCCCGACGGCGCGTACAGCGAGATCACGGTCAGGTCGCCGAAATCGCAGCGCGTGTAGCGCCCTTCGGCATCGAATTCCTGCGCAGCCGAAGCCGATGCGCTGGTTGTCCGGTTTCAGGCGGCTGTACACGCCGGTGCCCGAATAGCCCTTCTTTTCGGCGTAGTGGAAATGGCCGTGGTAGCCGTGCGGACGCAGGAATTCCTCGGTCATGTCGGCTTCCACGGCTTTCAGTTCCTGCACGCAGATGAAGTCGGCGTCGATCGACGCCAGCCAGTTGAAGAAACCTTTTTTGTGGGCCGAACGGATGCCGTTCAGGTTGGCGGAAATAATTCGTGGCATGAGATGAAAGAGGGGAAGGGGAAGCGGGCACGCCGACCTGAGGCTGGATTAAAATACAGCCACTTTTTTAATGTGGGGTCATCGTGAACAATTTGCGCCAACAGTTTATCGCTTTTTCGGTCTCGACGGGGGTGCTCAAGTTCGGCGAGTTCACCACCAAGGCCGGGCGCCAGTCGCCTTACTTCTTCAACGCCGGCCTGTTCCACGACGGCGCCACGCTGGGCCAGCTGGCGCAATTCTATGCCCAGACCCTGCTCGACTCCGGCGTCGAATTCGACATGCTGTTCGGCCCCGCCTACAAGGGCATCACGCTGGCCAGCGCCACCGCCGTCGCCCTGGCCGGCAAGGGCCGCAACACCTCGTATGCCTACAACCGCAAGGAAGCCAAGGACCACGGCGAAGGCGGCACCATCGTCGGCGCCGGCTTGAAGGGCAAGGTCGTCATCGTCGACGACGTGATCTCGGCCGGCACCTCGGTGCGCGAATCGGTCGCCATGATCCGCGCCGCCGGCGCCGAACCGGCCGCCGTGCTGATCGCGCTCGACCGCATGGAGCGTTCGGGCAAGGAGGGTGCGTTGTCGGAAGGCTCGGCGGTGCAGGCGGTGGCGAGCGAATTCGGCATTCCCGTCATTTCGATCGCCAACCTGGACGATTTGTTCACTTACCTGTCGGGCGAGGAGGCGGGCGCGCAGCTGGGGCAGCACAAGGAGGCGGTGGCGGCGTATCGGACGCGCTACGGCATCTGAAAGCGATACACCGTCGATACTCAGATGTAGGGTCAGTCGTAGATTTGCTGTGCGAAGTTGCCTCAAAGGCGCTGGCTTCCAGCATCAATTCAGACAGATCTGATGCCGAGGAATTACGATTGGCGGAATCGTCTCTGTCAAGTCAATTAGGGTCAGAGTCGACTGAATCGGTGACTACAGTACCCAATGTTGTCGAGCTATTCGAAGTGCTGACCCCAGTTCATGCTGCTTGCGACCGATTTAGTTGCCGGCTGTCATATTCTTCCGATTAAGACTCTGCCGCAGGAATCGTGGCGGCAATTCCGTACGATGAGCGGACAGATTGGCTCGATCCGATCTCCATCAGGTCGTCAGAGTCGAATATGATCGAGCGAATTGCCTCTGCCTGCTCTGGCACCGAAATAAGCGCGGGACCAGAGTCAGGCGCAGGCCAGCGCAATTACCGGCCTGCCGGTACAATTCTGAAAATCCGAGGTGTCAGCGTACCTGAATCGACTGCAATTTTGCGCAATTCCGAATAATTCGAGCACTGAAAAAAACCGGGCATGCCCGGTTCGTTAGCCAGCGAGCAGTTAACCCGCCAGCTTCTGCTTCAGCAGCTCCGTCACCTGCGCCGGATTCGCCTTGCCCTTCGAGGCCTTCATGGCCTGCCCGATCAGCGCGTTGATCGCCGCTTCCTTGCCGGCGCGGTACTGCTCGACCGACTTGGCGTTCGCCGCCAGCACTTCGTCGACGATCGCTTCCAGCGCGCCGGTGTCCGAAATCTGCTTCAGGCCCTTCTGGTCGATCACGGTGTCGGCGATGTTTTCGTCCAGCGATTTGGCTTCCCACATCGCCGCGAAGACTTCCTTGCCGGCCTTGTTCGAAATGGTGCCGTCGGCGATGCGCTTGATCAGCACGCGCCAGCTGCGACGCTTCCACCGGCGACTCGGTGATCTCGACGCCTTCGCGGTTCAGCGTCGACGAGACGTCGCCGATGAGCCAGTTGGCGATCGTCTTGGCGTTTTCCTTGCCGGCTTTGGCCACCACGGCTTCGTAGTAGTTCGCCATCGCCTGCGACGAGGTCAGGATCAGGCTGTCGTATTCCGGCAGGCCGTAGTCGCCGGTGAAGCGGGCGCGCATCGCGCCCGGCAGTTCCGGCATGTCGGCGCGCACGCGCTCGATCCAGTCTTCCGAAATCATCAGGGGCGGCAGGTCCGGGTCCGGGAAGTAGCGGTAATCCTGCGCGTCTTCTTTCGAGCGCATCGAGCGGGTTTCCTTGCGGTCCGGGTCCCACAGGCGCGTCGCTTGCTGGACCTGGCCGCCGTCTTCGATCAGCTCGATCTGGCGCCGCACTTCGTAGTGGATGGCTTCTTCCATGAAGCGGAAGGAGTTCAGGTTCTTGATCTCGCAGCGGGTGCCGAATTCCTTCTGGCCGACCGGGCGCACCGAGACGTTGACGTCGCTGCGGAAGGAACCTTCCTGCATGTTGCCGTCGCAGACGCCCAGCCACATCACCAGCGAGTGCATCGCCTTGGCATACGCGACCGCTTCGGCGGCGCTGCGCATTTCCGGCTCGGACACGATCTCGAGCAGCGGCGTGCCGGCGCGGTTCAGGTCGATGCCGGTCATGCCGGCGTAATCCTCGTGCAGCGATTTGCCGGCGTCTTCTTCCAGGTGGGCGCGGGTCAGGTTGACGGTTTTCGTCTCCAGCTTGCCGTCCTTCTCGTAGCCGAAGGTGATCGTGCCGCCTTGGACCACCGGGTCTTCGAACTGGCTGATCTGGTAGCCCTTCGGCAGGTCGGGATAAAAGTAGTTCTTGCGCGCGAAGACGGACTGCGGCGCGATGGTCGCGCCCACGGCCAGGCCGAAGCGGATCGCGCGCTCGACGGCGCCCTTGTTCATCACCGGCAGCACGCCCGGCAGCGCCAGGTCGACCGGGCTGGCCTGCGTGTTCGGCTCGGCGCCGAACTGGATCGCGCTGCCGCTGAAGATTTTCGAATTGGTCGTGAGCTGGACGTGGTTCTCAAGACCGATGACGACTTCCCATTGCATGGTGTTCTCTCTTTGTATTCGGTAGACGTTAGACGCCGTCAGGGGCGCGTTGGTGCCAGTCGGTCGCCAGCTGGTACTGGTGGGCGACGTTGAGCAGCTTCGCTTCGCTGAAATAATTGCCGATGATTTGCAGGCCGACCGGGCGCTTGGCGTTCTTCTCGCCGCTGCCGAAACCGCAGGGGATCGACATGCCGGGCAGGCCGGCCAGGCTGGTCGAGAGCGTGAAGATGTCGGCCAGGTAGTTGGCGACCGGGTCGTTGGTTTTCGAGCCGAGCGTCCCAGGCCACGGTCGGCGCGACCGGGCCCATGATCACGTCGCACTTGTCGGCGAAGGCGGCCTGGAAGTCGTCGGCGATCAGGCGGCGGATCTTTTGCGCCTGCACGTAATACGCGTCGTAATAGCCGTGGCAGAGCACATAGGTGCCGACCATGATGCGGCGCTGGACTTCGCGGCCGAAGCCTTCGGCGCGCGTTTTGCTGTACATGTCCTGCAGATCCTTGTACTCGCTGGCGCGGTGGCCGTAGCGCACGCCGTCGAAGCGCGACAGGTTCGAGGAGGCTTCGGCCGGGGCGATGATGTAATAGGTCGGGATCGACAGCGCGGTCTTCGGCAGCGAAATATCGACCAGGGTCGCGCCCAGCTTGACGAACTGCGTCGAGCGCGGCGCGCACGGCGGCTTCGACGTCGCTTGCCAGGCCTTCGCCGAAGTATTCGCTCGGCACGCCGATGCGCAGGCCGTTCAATGGCTTGTCCAGGTCGCGCGTAAAGTCTTCGTGCAGGTTGCCCTGGTCGGGCGTCAGGCTGGTCGAGTCGCGCTCGTCGTGGCCGACCATTTCGTTCAGCAGCAGGGCGCAGTCTTCGGCCGTTTGCGCCATCGGGCCGCCCTGGTCGAGCGAGGAGGCGAACGCGATCATGCCGAAGCGCGAGACGCGGCCATAGGTCGGCTTGATGCCGCTGACGCCGCAGAAGGCCGCCGGCTGGCGGATCGAGCCGCCGGTGTCGGTGGCGGTGGCGGCCGGCGCCAGGCGCGCGGCGATCGCGGCGGCCGAGCCGCCCGAGGAGCCGCCCGGCACCGCCAGCGCGTCCCACGGGTTTTTCACCGGGCCGAAGGCCGAGTTCTCGTTGGCCGAACCCATCGCGAATTCGTCGCAGTTCACCTTGCCGAGCGTGACCATGCCGGCCGCATTGAATTTCTGGACCACGGTGGCGTCGAAGGGGCTGACGTAATTGGCCAGCATCTTCGAGCCGGCAGTCGTGCGCCAGTCGCGCGTGACGAAGATATCCTTGTGGGCGATCGGCACGCCGGTCAGCGGGCCGGCCGTGCCCTCGGCGATGCGCGCGTCGGCGGCGGCGGCCTGGGCCAGCGACAGGGCCGGGTCGACGTGCAGGAAGGCGTTGTGGCCGCTGGCGGCGATGCGGTCGAGGAAGTGCCGGGTCAGTTCGACGCTCGACACCTGTTTCGCATGCAGCAGCGCGGACAGTTCTTTGATGGTCTTGTTATGCATGGTGCTGTCGTTTTCGTGGAGGCAGGGATTACTCGATGACCTTCGGCACCAGGTACAGGCCGTCCTGGGCTTTGGGCGCGGGCGCCTGGTAGTCGTCGCGGCGGTTCTCTTCCGTGACCACGTCTTCGCGCAGGCGCAGCGGCAGCGACAGGATCGCGGCCAGCGGATGCGACAGCGGCGCGACGCCGCTGGTGTCGACCGCCTGCATCTGTTCGGCCAGGGCGAAGATGCCGTTCAATTCGCCCAGCGCGGTCTCGGCATGGGCGTCGTCCATATCGAGCTGGGCCAGGTTGGCGATCCGTTTTACGTCTGAAAGAGTCAGGGACATGGCAAAATGCGCGGCGCGGGCCGCGTTCAAAATGTGGTTGGGCTGGCAACAAGGCGAGCGCACCAGGCTGTTGAACAGCGTGCTACGGTCGATAAAACCTTGCTAATACCGTCGATCTCGCTTCGGGAACTGAGGGGTAAAACCCCCTGTTTTCGGCGCGTAATGGGCAAATAATCGGCAAATTATAAGGTAGAATGGCGGGCTAATGCGTGGTCGGCGCCGAATGAGCGCGGCCACTGCACCCAGAGCCTGCCAGAGCAGGTGGTGACAAGACCGCCGGGCGCAGGCAGGGCCGACGCGGCGAGGACTCCCGATCAATAGTTTAGGCGCGGTTTCGCGCATCAGGACACACATGTTTGGTTCTTTACGCAGTTACTTCTCGAACGACCTGGCCATCGACCTGGGTACCGCCAATACGCTGATCTATGTGCGCGGCCAGGGCATCGTGCTGGACGAGCCATCGGTCGTCGCGATCCGCCAGCAGGGCGGCCCGAACGGCAAGAAAACGATCCAGGCGGTCGGTAAAAAAGCCAAGCAGATGCTCGGCAAGGTGCCGGGCAACATCGAGGCGATCCGCCCGATGAAGGATGGCGTCATCGCCGACTTCACCGTCACCGAAGAGATGCTCAAGCAGTTCATCCGCATGGTGCACGACTCGAAATTCTTCCGTCCTTCGCCGCGCATCATCATCTGCGTGCCGTGCGGTTCGACCCAGGTCGAGCGCCGCGCGATCCGCGAATCGGCGCTCGGCGCCGGCGCCTCGCAGGTGTTCCTGATCGAAGAGCCGATGGCCGCGGCCCTCGGCGCCGGCCTGCCGGTGTCGGACGCGACCGGCTCGATGGTGGTCGACATCGGCGGCGGCACCACCGAAGTGGGCATCATCTCGCTGGGCGGCATGGTCTACAAAGGTTCGGTGCGCGTGG
Source organism: uncultured beta proteobacterium (assembly GCA_963729765.1). Lineage (GTDB taxonomy): Bacteria > Pseudomonadota > Gammaproteobacteria > Burkholderiales > Burkholderiaceae_D > Telluria. Next base: position 30,416 of record CAVSPL010000008.1, read on the forward strand.
GCGGCGACAAGTTCGACGAAGCCATCGTCAACTACATCCGCCGCAACTACGGCATGCTGATCGGCGAACAGACCGCCGAAGCGATCAAGAAGGCCATCGGTTCGGCCTTCCCGGGTTCGGAAGTCAAGGAAATGGAAGTCAAGGGCCGCAACCTGTCCGAAGGCATCCCGCGCGCATTCACGATCTCGTCCAACGAGATCCTCGAAGCGCTGACCGACCCGCTGAACAACATCGTCTCGGCCGTCAAGAACGCGCTCGAGCAGACCCCGCCGGAACTGGGCGCCGACATCGCCGAGAAGGGCATGATGCTGACCGGCGGCGGCGCGCTGCTGCGCGACCTCGATCGCCTGCTGATGGAAGAGACCGGCCTGCCGGTGCTGGTCGCCGAAGACCCGCTGACCTGCGTGGTGCGCGGCTCGGGCATGGCGCTGGAACACAATGACAAGCTGGGTTCGATCTTCTCGTACGAATAATCGCCCACGCGCGTGTGTGACCCTGGGCGGGCAGGCGGTGCAATACCGGCTGCCCGCCTGCGCTGATTTGATCGCGGCTACGCCGTCACATTGAGATTCATGGATTACAGTCCTCCGCCGCTATTCAAACAGGGCGCCCCCGCGCGGGTGAAGGTGACGGTCTTCGCGATCCTGTCGCTGGTGCTGCTGGTGGTCGACGCGCACATGCACGTCTTGAACACCGTGCGCCAGGTCGCCGGCACCGTGCTCTATCCGCTGCAGATGGCCGCGCTGATGCCGCGCGACGCCGTCTCCAGCATGGGCGGCTATTTCTCGTCGCTCTCGAGCCTGCAGAACGAAGTGCGCGAGCTGAAGAACCAGCAGGTCGCCCAGGCCCAGTCGATGCAGCAGGCCCAGCTCCAGATGGCCGAGAACGCCCACCTGCGGCGCCTGCTCGAAGCACGCGAATACCTGCCGGTGGCAGTCCATGATGAGCGAGATCCTGTACGACGCGCGCGACCCGTCGACGCGCCGCATCGTCCTCGACCGCGGCTCGCGCAACAACGTCCAGCTCGGCCTGCCCGTGATCGACAACGCCGGCGTCATCGGCCAGGTCACGCGCGTCTTCCCGTTCACCTCCGAAGTCACCCTCCTGACCGACAAGGAACAGGCCATTCCGGTGCAGGTGCTGCGCTCGGGCCTGCGCAGCATCGCCTATGGCCGCGGACGTTCGGGCCTGCTCGACCTGCGCTTCGTCGCGCCGGACGCCGACATCCAGGTCGGCGACGTGATCGTCACCTCGGGCCTGGACGGCATGTATCCGGCCGGCCTGGCCGTGGCCAAGGTGATGCAGGTCGAGAAGGTCGCGGCCGGCGCCTTCGGCCGCGTGGTCTGCCAGCCGCTCGGCGGCGTCGACCGCAACCGCCAGCTCCTGATCGTGATGTCGACCGTGGCGCGCGCACCGCGCCCTGCCGAGCCGGCAGTGGCCGCGCCCGTGCACGGCGCCGGCCGCAAAAACCTGCCGAAGATGGAACCGGTGCCGACGCCGCCATTGGCCGCCGCGCCGCTGCCGGCGCAGGGGCTGCCGACCCAGCCCGGCGCCAACAGCCCGGCGGGGACCGGCGCCGTGACGCCTGGCGCCGCACAGCCGCCAGCCGCAGCAGCCGCGCCGCCGCCGGCACGCCGCCCGCCGCGACGGGCACGGTCGCGTCCGGCCGCGCCGGCCCAACCCGCAATCAAGAAGGAGGGCACATGATGGCCGGACGTCCGAACTACATCCTGCTGCCGGTCAGCCCGCTGTTCATCGCGTTCAGCCTGACCTGCGCCTTCATGCTCAACCTGCTGCCCTGGGGCCAGTGGACCGGCGCGCCCGATTTCGTGGCGCTGGTGCTGGTCTTCTGGGGCATCCACCAGCCGCGCAAGGTCGGCATCGGCGTCGCCTTCGGCATGGGCCTGCTGATGGACGTGCACGACGCCACGCTGCTGGGCGAAAACGCGCTGGCCTACACGCTGCTGTCGTATGTGGCGACCATGATCCACCGCCGCGTGCTGTGGTTCCCGGTGCTGACCCAGGCCATGCACGTGTTCCCGCTGCTGCTGCTGGCCCAGGCGATCCAGTCCTTCGTGCACTTCTTCGCCACCGGCCGTTTCACCGGCTGGCTGCACTTCATCGAAAGCGCGGTGGCCGTCGCCCTGTGGCCGGTCATCACCTGGCTGCTGCTGGCGCCGCAGCGCCGTGCGGTCGACCGCGACCATACGCGCCCGATTTGAGTAATGACTGAACGCAGTAATGACCGAAATTAAAGACAGCGACCGCGAGATCCACCACTTCCGCCTGCGCCTGACCGCGCTGGTGGTGCTGGTGTTCGTCTGCTTCGGCGCGCTGGTGGCGCGCTTCGTCTGGCTGCAGATGATCCAGTACGACAAATACCATGCGCAGGCCGAGGACAACCGCATCGCGCTGGTGCCGATCGTGCCCAACCGCGGCCTGATCGTCGACCGCAACGGCGTGGTCCTGGCGCGCAACTACTCGGCCTACACGCTCGAGATCACGCCCTCCAAACTGCAGGCCAACATGGATTCGGTGATCGACGAGCTGGCCAAGCTGGTCGCCATCGAGCCGAAGGACCGCAAGCGCTTCAAGCGCCTGCTGGAAGAGTCGCGCAGCTTCGCCAGCGTGCCGCTGCGCACCCGGCTCACCGACGACGAGGTGGCGCGCTTCACCGCCCAGCGCTTCCGCTTCCCCGGCGTCGAAGTCCAGGCGCGCCTGTTCCGCCAGTACCCGCTGGGCGAGATCGCTTCGCACGTGGTCGGCTACATCGGCCGCATCAACACGCGCGAAGCCGAGGTGATCGAGGAAAGCGACGACGCCGCCAACTACAACGGCACCGACCACATCGGCAAGGAAGGCCTGGAAAAGCGCTACGAGCGCCAGCTGCACGGCACCACCGGCTACGAGGAAGTCGAGCGCTCGGCCGGCGGGCGCGCGATCCGCACGCTGTCGCGCCGTCCGCCGGTCCCGGGCAGCAACCTGATCCTGTCGATCGACATCGAGCTGCAGAAGGTGATCGAGGAAGCCTTCGGCGACCAGCGCGGCGCCCTCGTCGCGATCGAGCCGGAAACCGGCGACGTGCTGGCCTATGTCTCGCGCCCGGGTTTCGATCCGAACCTGTTCGTCGACGGCATCGACAGCCAGAGCTGGAACGAACTGAATACCTCGCTCGATAAACCGCTGATGAACCGGCCGTTGTCGGGCACCTATCCGCCCGGTTCGACCTTCAAGCCCTTCATGTCGCTGGCGGCCCTGGAGCTGGGCATCCGGCGCTCGACCGACGGCATTTCCGATCCCGGTTTCTTCATGCTCGGCGGGCACCGCTTCAACGACGACAAGCCGGGCGGGCACGGCTACGTGAATATGTACCGCTCGATCGCCGAGTCCTGCGACACCTTCTACTACCAGCTCGGCAACGAGATGGGGATCGACCGGCTGTCGACCTTCATGCGTCCGTTCGGCTTCGGCGAGCCCACCGGCATCGACCTCGATCACGAAAAGACCGGCGTGCTGCCGTCCAAGGAATGGAAGGCCGAGCGCTTCAAGCGCAACCGCGCGGCCCAGAAATGGGTGGGCGGCGATACCATCTCGGTCTCGATCGGGCAGGGCTTCAACAACTACACGATGATCCAGCTGGCCCATGCCGTGGCCAACCTGGCCAACAACGGCGTGGTCATGAAGCCGCACCTGGTGAAACTGATCGAGGATGGCGCGACGCGCCAGCGCACCATGACCGTGGCGAAGGAAACCCGGCGCATCCCGCTCAAGCAGGAAAACATCGACTTCATCAAGAGCGCGATGGTGGGCGTGACCCAGGAAGCCTACGGCACCGGCCGCCGCGCCTTCGCCAACGCCGGCTATATCTCGGCCGGCAAGACCGGTACGGCCCAGGTCATCGGCCTGAAGGGCGGCAAATACAATGCCAAGGCGATCGACGAGCGCCACCGCGACAATGCCCTGTACACCGCCTTCGCACCGGCCGACAAGCCGACGATCGCACTCGCCCTCGTGGTCGAGAACGCCGGTTTCGGCGCGGGCTCGGCGGCGCCGATCGCGCGCAAGGCGCTCGACTACTACCTGCTCGGCAAGCGTCCGACGCCACCGAAACCGGTCGACCCGCCGGCCGGCGCCAAGCCTGTCGTCGTCGCCAAGCCGGCCGCGACGCGCGTCGCGGCGGCGCCCCTGCCTGCAACGCCGGCCACCACCAAGGAGTAACAGATGGCCTATTATCCGGAGCGGCGTTCCCTCGGCCGCCGGCTGAAGCCGTATTTCACCGTCTTCGACTGGCCGCTGGCGATGATCCTGTTCATGCTGCTGACCACGAGCGTGATCACGATGTCCTCGGCCGGGGCCGAATTCCCGGGCCGCGTCGAATCGCAGATGCGTAATTTTCTGCTCGCCTTCATCGTCATGTGGATGGCGGCGCTGGTGCCCCCGCAAACGCTGATGCGCCTGGCGGTGCCGATCTATACCTTCGGCGTGACGCTGCTCATTGCGGTGGCCGTGTTCGGCATCATCAAGAAGGGCGCGCGCCGCTGGCTGCACGTGGGCGTCGACATCCAGCCCTCCGAGATCATGAAGATCGCCATGCCGCTGATGCTGGCCTGGTATTTCCAGAACCGGGCCAGGGTAGGGAGCTGGAAGTCGTTCGCGGTGGCGGCCGTCCTGCTGGTGGTGCCGTTCGCCCTGATCGCCAAGCAGCCCGACCTCGGCACCGCGCTGCTGGTGGGCGCCTCGGGCTTCTACGTCATCTTCCTGGCCGGCCTGTCGTGGAAAGTGCTGGTCGGGCTGGCCGTGGCCGGCGGCGGCCAGCATGCCGGTCGCCTGGTCGATGCTGCACGACTACCAGCGCGAACGCATCATGACGCTGATCGACCCGACCTCCGACCCGCTCGGCAAGGGCTTCCACATCATCCAGTCGACGATCGCGATCGGCTCGGGCGGCGTGTTCGGCAAGGGCTATACCAAGGGCACCCAGGGCCAGCTCGAATTCGTGCCCGAACAGACCACCGACTTCCTGTTCTCGGTGTATTCCGAAGAGTTTGGACTGGTCGGAAACCTATTTCTTTTGGTAATCTATCTGTTGCTGATCGGCCGCGGCATGATGATCGCGGCCAACGCACCGAATCTGTTCTCCCGGCTATTGGCCGGTGCGATCACGATGATTTTCTTCACGTATGCCTTCGTCAACATGGGCATGGTGAGCGGAATCCTGCCTGTCGTGGGAGTTCCGCTTCCTTTCATGAGCTACGGCGGTACCGCGTTCATTACGCTGGGCCTCGGCGCTGGTATATTGATGAGCATACAAAGGCACCGCAAGCTGGTGCAGACCTGAATGGAGGAGGAGGCAATGACCGCTCCGAGACATCTCCCAGCGGTCATCGCCCTCGCGGCCTTGATGACCGGATGCGGATCGACTGGCGAACACAAAAGCCTGGTCCCGCTACCCTGGAACCACAAAGTCACGCCCAACCACGGCCCCGTCCTGCCCCCGGCCGGCTCCGGCCGCGGCGGCTATTACAAGGACGACGGCCCGGGCCGCAACATCCCGCCCGGCCTGGAACTGGTGCCGGACGCCATCGTGCGCGCCGAACCCTATGCCAAATGGGCGAACAAGCCGTATTCCGTGTTCGGCCAGACCTATAACCCGATCCTGCACGAGGAGCCGTTCACGCAGCGCGGCGTGGCCAGCTGGTATGGCGTCAAGTTCCACGGCCAGCGCACCTCCTCGGGCGAGCCCTACGACATGTACAAGATGACGGCCGCGCACCCGACGCTGCCGATCCCGTCCTACGCCCGCGTCACCAGCATCGCCACCGGCAAGTCGGTCGTGGTGCGCATCAACGACCGCGGTCCCTTCCACGCCAGCCGCATCATCGACGTCTCCTACACGGCGGCCCTGAAACTGGGTTTGTTGGGTAAAGGCAGCCACGACGTCGAGATCGAACGCCTGTTCGCCGACGACCCGGGCCGCCTGGCCACGCTGCGCCGCGCCGCCACCTCGCTGGCGCAGGCTGAGCCCGGCGCCGGCCAAGCGCAGCCTTGAACGTCACGCCGGCGCCGCCGGACATCGCCGCGATGATGCTGGAAGAGCGCGTGCAGTCCAACAGCGCGGCGGCGGTGACGGCCGACGCCGGCCGGCTTCTACCTGCAGCTGGGCGCCTACAGCCGCGCCGAGAAGGCGCAGGACATGAGCCGCCAGCTGGCCGATGCCGGCGTGGCGCTCGGTACGCTGGAAGTGGCGCCGGTGGGGAGCGTGCACCGGCTGTATGGCGGGCCGTTCGAAACGCGCGCGCAGGCGCAGGAGGCGGCCAAGGCGCTGCCGTCGGGGCTGGGGTTGAAGCCGATCGTGGTGAAGCGGTAAACTAGGTGCTCGCCGGATCGGATTCGGCGTGGTTGAACGCGTGGCGGAACTGCCCACGCTACGTTACACGCGGCCAAGAACGACCTTAGCGGCAAATATGCAGAACGGCGGCCGGCATCCCGCGCCCGGCCTCGACGATCGCGTTGCGAAGCTCGGTATCGATCGCCCTGAACCGGTAGGCAAAGCGCTGCGATTGCGGCCCGCGGCCGACCACGCGCACGTTCGCAACGCCCTGTTTCGTCAGCCGCGCCTGCTCGGTCCGCGCCGCCGTCTCGGTCTTGAACACGCCCAGCGAAATCGCCCATTTCAGGGGCGAGTCTTCCTGCATCACGAAGGAATTGGTCACGCCGCGCTCGCGCAGTTCGGCGGTGCGGCGGTCGGCGCCTTCCTTGCCGCCCTGGGGCGGCGAGGTAGACCAGGTGCCGGGTGACTTCCTGGAAGGGCACCGTCAGGCGGGTCTGGCGCGTGCCGAGGTCGAGGCGGGCCAGGCGCGTCTCGAAACGGCGCGCATCGCCGGCGGCGAAGGCGTCGGTCTCGACACAGGCCACGGCGGGCGCGGCCACGGCGGCAGGCGGCGCCGGCGCGACCGGCACCGTCGGCCGCCGCCGCGCTGTCGGCCGCGCTGTCAGCCGCCGTCTCGGCCGGCGTGGCGGCCTGCGCGATCGCCTGCGCCTGCGCGCCGCTGAGCAGCACCAGCTTGTCGGCGGCGAGCTGGTTGCGCAGGCGCGCCGGCTCGCGCGCTTCGAGCTCGAAGCTGCCGAGGAAACCGCGTCCGTACGCGAACAGCAGCGCGTTCGCGCACAGCAAAGCCCAGAATACGAATCTCAACAAGTCCCATCCCCCATTGGCATGTCAAACAGCGCCGCCGCGTGCAGCCCGACCAGCACGATATTATCGACCATCCGGTAGCGGCACTTGAGGGCCGGTGCGATATACGGCGCCGCGCCCCCGGACAGGATGCACAGCGCGTCCGCATGCGCGGCCACCGCGCGCTCGATCGCCCCGGCCTGGGCCGACAGGCAGCCGGACACGATCGCGTCGTTCGTATTGTCGGCGAACAGCGGCGGCGGCGCGGCGCCCGGCGCCGCCTGCGGCAGCTGCGCGGTGTTTTTCGCCAGCGCGCCGGCCATCAGCGCCAGGCCCGGCAGGATCATGCCGCCGACGAAACGGCCATCGGCGCTGACCGCATCGACCGTCGTCGCCGTGCCGCAGGTGGCGACGACCAGGGGCTGATCCGGCGCCAGCGCGCGCGCGCCGATGGCGGCGGCGAAACGGTCGCAGCCGAGCCGCTGCGGCTCGCGGTAGCCGTTGACCAGGCCGGCGCGCGCGCCGCTCGAGGCAAACCATTCGGTGGCGATCGGTCCGAGCAGGGCGGCGAGGCGTTCGCGCAGCACGGCGCCGGCCACGTTCGAGACCAGCGCAGCTGGTCACGCCCTGGCCGTGCCAGCCGGCGGCGGCGGCGTCGAGATCGGCGTGCAGGGCCGCGCCGGACGAGGTCCATTCGCCGAGCGCCGGCGCCAGGCGCGGCCAGGGCCCACTTCACGCGCGTATTGCCGGCATCGATCAGGAGCAGCATCTAGGCGCCTTTCACGCGCAGCGACACGTCGCCGGCGAGCACGGCGATGCGTCCGGCGGGCGTATCGAGCAGCAGGCGGCCGGCGTCGTCCACGCCGGCGGCGCTGCCTTCGTGCAGCACCGTGCGCGCCGTCGAGGATCGTGACGGTCTCGCCCTGCCAGGCGTGGCGCAGGTTCCAGCGCGCGGCAAAGGCGGCAAAGCCGGCGCGGTCGAATTCGCGCCAGCGCGTCGGCCAGGCCGTCGAGCAGGGCGGCCAGCAAGGCGTCGCGGTCCATGCGCGCCAGCCAGGGCAGGGAGGCGACGCTGCGTCCGATGCGCGCTTCGAGTTCGTCCGGCATCAGCAGGTTCAGGCCGATGCCGATCACGGCCCAGACGCCGCCGCCTTGCGCCGCCTGGGTTTCGATCAGGATGCCGGCCAGCTTGTCGCCGTCGCGCAGCACGTCGTTCGGCCATTTCAGGCCGACCTGCACGCCGAGGCGCTCGAGGGTGTCGGCCAGGGCCACGCCGACCGCCAGCGGCAGGCCGGTCAGGCGCGGCAGGCCGCCGTCGAATTTCCAGGCCAGCGAGAAGGTCAGCGAGCCTTCGCTCGACGACAGCCAGCTGCGGCCGGCGCGTCCGCGTCCGGCGGTCTGGTTGCGGGCCACCAGCAGCAGCGGGCCCGGCAGCGTGGCGGCGCGCGCCAGCAGGTCGGCATTCGTCGAGCCGGTCTCCTCGACCACCTCGACGGCAACGCCGCGAGCGCGACAGCGCGGCGATGGCGGCGCCGTTCATGCCGGCTCCTTGCGCGGTTTGGTCGGCGCACGCGCGAACAGCAGGTCGAACACGGCGTTCGGCAGCGCGCCCAGCAGCCTGGCGACAACACCCATCTGCCAGGGCAGGACGCGGTAGCTGTCGCCGCGCGCGATCGCGCGCACGGCAGCGCGTGCAAACTGCTCGGCGGGCATCAGGAAGGGCATCGTGAAACGGTTGTTGCGGGTCATGGGGGTATCGATATAGCCGGGCGCGATGGTGACGACGCGGATGCCTGACGATTTCAGCTCCAGGCGCAGCGATTCGCAGTAAACGCGCACCGCCGCTTTCGAGGCGCAATAGGCGCCGGCGCCACGCATGCCGCGCACACCGGCGACGCTGCCGATCGCGACCAGCCGGCGCATGCCGCCCTGCGCCTTCATCGGCGCGACAAAAGGGATGAAGGTGGCGACCGTGGCGTTGACGTTGGTGGCGAACACGTCCTCGAACACGGCCAGGTCTTCAGGCCGTTCGGTGAGGGTGCCGTGCGAGATGCCGGCGCAGGCGATGACGATGTCGGCGCCGCCGGCGTGCTGCAGGAAATCGCGGGCCGCCGCATCCAGGGCCGCATGGTCGCGCACATCGACCGCATAGCTGCGGTGGCGTTCGGGGTGGGGGAGGGAAGCGACCAGCGCGGCGAGTGCATCGCCGCGCCGCGCGGCCAGGCCGAGGATGGCGCCGCGCGCTGCGTATTCACGCGCCAGCGCCGCGCCGATGCCGCTCGAGGCGCCGGTGATGAACACCCGGTCGGCGCCAGCCGCAGGGGTCATTTTTTGTCCGCTTTGGCTTTTGCGACCAGTGCGTCCATCACCTGCAGGGCGACCTGCTGCTGTTCGGTCTCGGTCTTCGCCTCGGAGCCTTCCGGGTTCGCCATCGAAGGCGAGGTCGACGAAGCGGCCGTCGATGGCGACCATCGGCCAGTGATCGACCTTGTACTCGTTCATCATGGTCCCGGCGCGGCGCGCCTTGGCCTGGACGCCGAAGGAATTATAGGCGTCGACGAAGCGGGCGCGGTCGATGCCGGACTTGACTGCCCAGTCGATCACTTCCGCGTCGTCGGCGAAGCGCGCGCCTTGCTGGTGCATGGCGGCGAAGGCCTTGGTGTGGTACTGGCCGAGCAGGCCGAGCGCGTCGAGCGCGTAGAACAGGCGCTGCTGCGGCAGCACGCGCGCGCCGCTCGCGATGTGCACGCGCTTGAAGACGATGTTGTTGCCCTGCTTTTTCACCCAGTCGGCCAGCAGCGGCTCGAACACGTTGCAGTGCGGGCAGTAGTAAGCGAAGAACTCGATGACTTCGACCGGCTTGCCGGCCGGGGTTTCCAGTTTCTGCGGCAGCACCTGGTAATGCACGCCTTCTTTCGGCGCGACGGGTGCGGCGAGAGACGACGCCGCGAAGGGTGAGCAGGGCGGCAGTGACAGACAGGCGGCGAAGCATTTGCATCGAGTGTTTTCCTTATTTCTGGTTACGGACGATGGCGACGTCAATACCGCTGTCGAGCAGTTTGGCGCGTGCCTTGTTGACGGATTCGACCTGGGCGAACGGGCCGAGGCGCACGCGGTGCAAGGTGCCGCTGTCGCTGGCGCGGTCGCTGATGGCGGCCTCGAAGCCGAGCAGGGCCAGCTTGGCGCGGGTGTTTTCGGCGTCCGACAGTTCGCGGAAGGCGCCGGCCTGCAGGTAATACACGTATTTGTCGTCGCCGCCGGCGTTCGACGCCGCGGGCGCGGTCGGTGCGCCGGCAGGCGCTGCCGCCGGTGCCGGTGCGGCCGCGGGCGCTTTTGGCGCGCTGGCCCCCGTCATGCCGGCAATCGCCTGGCCCAGCGGATCGGATTCGGCCGCGGCGGCTGGCGCCTTCGCCGGCGCAGGCGCAGGCGCCGGCGTGGCGGCAGCGCGTTGCCGCAGCGGCCGCCTTCTTCGCTTCGCGCTCGGCCAGCTGCTTGGCCGCTTCGCGCGCGGCGTCGCGGTTGCCGTACATCGGCTTGTTCGGATCGTTCGCCAGGCTCGGTTCGAGATCGGCCGGGCGGCCCATCTTGTTCGAGCGGTCGGTGAAGGGCGAGGCGCCCTTGGTGATCATCAGCGCGACCGCCACTGCGATACCCAGGCCGATGATCAGGCCGATGATGATGCCGGTCAGGGTGCTGCCGCGCTGGCGGGAAGGGAAACGAAGAGTGGCGGTCATGGTCGCTTGATAATTATGCTTGCAGGTTCGTCTTGTGCGTTCGACTAGGGGCGCGTTCCATCTTGTTCGGCGCCGAGACGCCGATCAGGGCCAGGCCGTTGCGCAGCACCTGGCGGGTCGCGGTCGCCAGGGCCAGGCGTGCCAGCTTGAGCGACTTCGTCGCCGTCGAGCAGCCACTTGTGCGCGAAATAATAGCTGTGCAGTTCGCCGGCCAGTTCGCGCAGGTAGAACGCGACCTGGTGCGGGCCGAGTTCGGCCTGGGCGCGCTGCAGCACTTCCGGATAGGCGGCCAGCTTCGACAGCAGGCTCGCCTCGTGCGGCGTGGTCAAGAGCGACAGGTCGACGTTCGCCAGCGCCGCTTCGTCGCCGCCCCAGTTGGCCAGGGCCGAGCAGATGCGGGCATGCGCGTACTGCACGTAATACACCGGGTTTTCGTCCGAGGTCTTCAGGGCGACGTCGACGTCGAACACGAATTCGGTGTCGGCCTTGCGCGAGATGAGGAAGAAGCGCACCGCGTCGCGTCCGCGCGTGATGTCGCCGTTGCCCGACCATTCGATCAGGTCGCGCACGGTCACGTAGGAGCCGGCGCGCTTGGAGATCTTGACCTCTTCGCCATCCTTCATGACGGTGACCATCTTGTGCAGCACGTAGTCGGGATAGCCCTGCGGGATGCCGATGTTCACCGCCTGCAGGCCGGCGCGCACGCGCGCGATGGTGCCGTGGTGGTCGCTGCCCTGGATGTTGATGGCCTGGTCGAAACCGCGGCGGAACTTCTGCATGTGGTAAGCGACGTCCGGCACGAAATAGGTAAAGGTGCCGTCGGACTTGCGCATCACGCGGTCCTTGTCGTCGCCGTAGTCGGTGGTTTTCAGCCACAGCGCGCCGTCCTGCTCGTAGGTGACGCCGGCGTCGACCAGGGCTTGCACGGCCTGGTCGACCTTGCCGTCGGCGTAGAGCGAGGACTCGAGGTAGTAATTGTCGAACTTGACGCCGAAGGCTTGCAGGTCCTGGTCCTGCTCGTTGCGCAGGTAGGCCACGGCAAAGCGGCGGATCGATTCGAGGTCGTTGGCATCGCCGCTGGCGGTGGCCGGCTCGCCATCGCTGGCGGACACGGTTTTACCGGCCAGGAAGTCGGCGGCGATGTCGGCGATGTAGTCGCCGTTGTAGGCCGACTCGGGCCACTCGGCGTCGCCCGGCTTGAAGCCGCGCGCGCGCGCCTGCACCGAGTTGGCCAGCGTGGCGATCTGCACGCCGGCGTCGTTATAGTAGAACTCGCGCGTGACTTCGTGGCCTTGCGCTTCGAACAGCGACGACAGCGCGTCGCCCAGCGCCGCCTGGCGGCCGTGGCCGACGTGCAGCGGGCCGGTCGGGTTGGCCGAGACGAATTCGATGATCGCGTGGTGGCCCTTGCCGCGATTCGCCACGCCCGAAGGCCGCGCCCTGCTGCAGGATGCTGCGCACCACCGACTGCTTGGCGCCGGCGGCCACGCGCAGGTTGATGAAGCCGGGGCCGGCGACGTCGGCCGCTTCGACCAGGCCGGCCGCGTTCGGGTCGGCCAGCAGCGCGGCGACCAGGCGCGTGGCCAGTTCGCGCGGGTTGGTCTTGAGCGGCTTGGCCAGCTGCATCGCGATATTGCAGGCGACGTCGCCGTGGCTTGGGTCGCGCGGGCGCTCCAGGACGATATTCGGGGTCAGATCGGTGCCGGCGACGATCGGCGCGAGGGCGGCCTGGAAGAGGGCAACGATCTCTTGTTTTTGTTGGGCGAGCATGAGATTCGGTCGGTAAGAGGCGGGCTGCTGTCAATCAAGGGTTCATTATACTGGTTTGCCGCAGCGCCGAACACGGCCCGGCGGCAGCGGCACCGGCATGACCAGGCTTTAAGCCCGACCAAAGGCGGAGTCGGTACAATGCGCTCTTTCTCCGCACCGACCCGCCATCATGACCGACAAGCGCCGCACGCTCTCCATCGACCCCAAGGCCGCCAGCGCCAAGGTGTCCAAGCCCGCCGGCAATCCGGCTGCCCAGTACGCGCCGGCCGAAGGCGCAAGCCAAGCCGCCGGCCCGGGTGCAGAAGCAGCCGCAGCGAAGCCGGCGCGGCGCCGGCATCAGCGCCGCGTCCGGCGCCACGAGGTCAAGCCCCAGTTCCAGCAGGCCTTCCGCCCGACCTGCCGGCCGACTCGCTGGCGCTGGCCATGCTGGGCGCGGCCAGCGCCGTGGCCCAGGTACGCGCCGGCACCGCGCTGCCGCAGGCCCTGTCGAGCGTGTTTGCGGCCTATGAGGTGACGCCGCAGAGCCGCGGCGCGATCCAGGACCTGGCCTACCGCACGATGCGCGGCCTCGGGCGCGCGCGAAACGCTGCTCGGCCTGATGACGACCAAGGCGCCGGACGTGCCGATGCTGGTCGGCCTGATCCATGTGCGCGCTGGTGCTGCTCGATCCGCCCGAGGGCGAGAAGGCGGCCTACGAGCCGTTCACCGTGGTCGACCAGGCCGTCACGGCGGCCGCGAGCCACCCCGATTTCGCCCACGCCAAGGCGATGGTGAACGCCGTGCTGCGCCGCTTCCTGCGCGAGCGCGACGACGCTGGTCGGCGACGCGCCCTGCAGCAGCCGCTGGCGCAGTGGAACTATCCGCAATGGTGGATCGACGCCACCCGCGCCGCCTATCCGCGCGACTGGGAAGCGATCCTCGCGGCCGGCAACCGCCAGCCGCCGCTGACCCTGCGCGTGAACGTGCGCAAGACCAGCGTCGACGACTACCTGCGCCAGCTGGAAGAGGCCGGCCTCGGCGCCGACCGGATCGGCCCGACCGCAGTGCGCCTGAAGCAGGCGACCAACGTCGCGCCAGATTCCCGGCTTCCACGAGGGCCTGGTGTCGGTGCAGGACGCCGGCGCCCAGCTGGCCGCGCCGCTGCTCGGCCTGGAGGACGGCATGCGCGTGCTCGACGCCTGCGCGGCGCCGGGCGGCAAGAGCGGCCACATCCTCGAGATGGCCGACGTGAAGCTGACCGCGGTCGATTCGGATGCCGCAGCGCCTGGCGCGCGTGGGCGACAACCTGGGCCGGCTCGGCCTGTCGGCCACGCTGGTGACGGGCACGGCGCAGGCGCAGTACTGGTGGGATGGCGAGCAGTACGACCGCATCCTGGCCGACGTGCCGTGCACGGCCTCGGGCATCGTGCGGCGCCACCCGGACATCCGCTGGTTGCGCCGCAAGACCGACACGCGCCAACTTACAACACTTTCCGGGGAGATACTCGACAATCTTTGGCAGATGCTGCGGGCCGATGGTAAATTGTTGTTTGTGACATGTTCGCTCTGGCCCCAGGAATCGGAGGCACAGGCGGCCGCGTTCGCGGCGCGCCACGACGACGCCATCCGCCTCGATGCGCCGGGGCAGCTGCTTCCCGCGAGCGGCGCCGGGCTCGATCATGACGGTCTGTTCTACGCCCTGTTCCAGAAGAAAGCGGCGTAACGTTCCCGCACGATTCGCGCAACGCACCATAGCTCAATTTACTTAGGTTCCGGCCCCTTGTGACTTTACGATTTTTCCGCCTCCTCGCCTGCCAGCTCCTGCTGGTCTTCGCGTGCGCAACGGCGCAGGCGGCCGACGGGATCGATATCACGCTGGCGAAAATCGAGGCGACCGACGAGGGCTACCGGCTCGGCGCCAATTATTCGTTCGACCTGAACCACGACCTGGAAGACGCCCTGCAGCATGGCGTCAAACTCTACTTCACGACCGAGATCGAACTGACGCGCCCGCGCTGGTGGTGGCGCGACGACCGCGCCGTCTCGTCCAAGCGCACGGTCAGCATCTCCTACGACGTGCTGCTGCGCCAGTACTACGTGTCGATGGGCGGCAGCGTCCAGCAGACCTTCCAGACCCTGGACGAAGCGATGTTCCAGATCCGGCGCCCCGGGCGCTGGGTGATCGCCCCGAAAGGCGCGCTGAAACCCGGCGAAAGCTATGAAGTCACCCTGCGCATGTACATGAACCGCGACCTGCTGCAAAAGCCGCTGCAGGTCAACGCGTTCAGCAACTCGGACTGGCAACTCGCCTCCAACAAGAAGACCTTCACCTACCGTGCGGAGTAAGGCGTGAACCAGGCCATGCGCTATGCGCTGGTAGTCGGCGGCGCGGTCGTCTCGATCCTGCTGTTCCTGCTGGCCGCGGCCTCCGACAACTCCGGCTTCTTCGGCCGTTACTATACCTGGCTGCTCGGCCTGAACGCGACGATCGCGTTCCTGCTGCTGATCCTGGTCGTGGTCGCGCTCGGGCGCCTGTACGCACGCTACAAGGCCAAGCGCTTCGGCTCGCGCCTGATGGCGCGCCTGGTGCTGCTGTTCGCCGGCATCGGCATCCTGCCCGGCCTGGTCATCTTCATGGTCTCGGTGCAGTTCGTCTCGCATTCGATCGAGTCCTGGTTCGACGTGAAAATCGAGTCGGCCCTGCAATCGGGCCTGAACCTCGGCCATGCCGCGCTCGACGAAGTCGCTGGCCGAACTCTCCGCGAAGAGCCAGACGGTGGCCGCGACCCTGTCCGGCCAGGACGACAGCGGCGCCCAGCTGACGCTGTCGCAGCTGGTGTCCGACACCGAGCGGCATGCAAAGCGCGCTGCTGCTCGACGCCGGCGGCAAGCTGGTGGCCAGCGCCAGCGAAGACCGGCGCGCCGACCTCACCGCCGACCTGCCGAACCCGCAGATGGTGCGCCAGGCCGCCATGCCCGGCGGTTATGCGCGCGCCGAGGGCGGCATCGAACTCGACTTCCGCGACAATGGCCGCAGACGGCGCCAATTCCAGCGCGCTCGACGCCGTCACCGGCCTGCGCCTGCGCGTGGTGATGGCGGTGCCCGAGCCGCCCGGCGCGGCGCCGCGCTACCTGCAGCTGATGCAGACGGTGCCGGTGAACCTGGCCTCGAATGCCGAGGTGCTGCGCAGCGCCTTCAGCGAATACCAGCAGCGCTCGGTGGCGCGCGCCGGCCTGCGCCAGATGTACATCGAGACGCTGACCCTGACCCTGCTGCTGGCGATTTTCGGCGCCATCGGCAGCGCGGTCCTGATCGCGGGGAACCTGGCGCAGCCGCTGCTGGTGCTGGCCGAGGGCACGCAGGCGGTGGCCGAGGGCGACTTGTCGCCGCGTCCGATCGTCGAGACCAACGACGAACTGGGCACGCTGACGCAATCCTTCAACGCCATGACCGGCCAGCTGTTCGAAGCGAGGAGCGCGGTCGAGCGCAACCGCGCCGCGCTGCAAAGCGCCAAGGCCCACCTGGAGTCGGTGCTGGCGAATATGTCGGCCGGCGTGCTGGTGCTCGATGCCGAGGGCACGGTGGTGAATTCGAACGAGGCCGCCTGCCGCATCCTGCAGATGGAGCAGGGCCACCTGACCGGGCCGCTCTCGAAGATCGACGGGCTGGAAGCCTTTGCCGCCACCGTGACGCGCGCCTTCTCGACGCAAAGCGCGCAGTCGGCCGCCGGCACGGCGCGCCAGCGCACCCACTGGCAGCAGGAAATCGAAATCCCGCGCCGCGCCGCCCGGCGAAGACCACGACACCACCTTGCTGGCGCGCGGCTCGCGCCTGCCGGTGGGCGTGGGCAGCGGCTTCATCGTCGTGTTCGACGATATCTCGGACGTGATCTCGGCCCAGCGCTCGGTGGCCTGGGGCGAGGTGGCGCGCCGCCTGGCGCACGAGATCAAGAACCCGCTGACGCCGATCCAGCTCTCGGCCGAACGCCTGCAGATGAAACTCGAAGGCAAGCTCGAGCCGATCGACGCGGCCCTGCTGGCGCGCGCGCACGACCACCATCGTCAACCAGGTCGACGCCATGAAGCGCATGGTCGACGACTTCCGCGACTATGCGCGCACGCCGCCGGCGGTGCTCGAACCGCTCGACCTGAACGGCCTGATCGAGGAAATCCTGACCCTCTACCTGGCCGAGGACGCCTCCGACGTGATCCATGCGACGCTGGCGCCGAACCTGCCGCGCGTGATGGGCGACCCGACCCAGCTGCGCCAGGTGATCCACAACCTGCTGCAGAACGCCCAGGATGCGCTGGCCGACCGCGGCCCGGATGCGCCGGCGCCGCGCATCGACGTGGCCACCGAGATCATCCGCTACACCGGCGCCGACGGCACGGCGGGCGAGGCGGTGCGCCTGGCGATCGTCGACAACGGGCCCGGGCTTTGCGCCGAAAATCCTGGCGCGCGCCTTCGAACCCTACGTGACGTCGAAGGCGCGCGGCACGGGCCTGGGCCTGCCGATGGTGAAAAAGATCATCGACGAACACGGTGGCCGCATCGATGTCCAGAACCGTCCGCGATGGAAGTGGCGCGTCGGTATTCATTTTGCTGTTAAAGTTAGCACAAGAGGCGAACTTGGCTGAAGCGTAAAACGGGCATAGAATCACGACTCGAAACACACTCGAATCACACCGAATACGACTCGAATCACAACTGATACCCGTGCGAAGACGGAAGGCAAAAGATGGCGAACATACTCGTAGTTGATGATGAAATGGGCATCCGCGAGCTGCTCTCGGAAATCCTGGGAGACGAAGGCCATGCAATCACGCTGGCCGAAAATGCGCAGCAGGCACGCGAGGCGCGCGCCGCCGGCGCGCCCGATCTGGTGCTGCTCGATATCTGGATGCCCGATACCGACGGCGTCACGCTGCTCAAGGAATGGCAGCGCGACGGCTTGCTGACCATGCCGGTCATCATGATGTCGGGCCACGCCACCATCGATACCGCCGTCGAGGCGACCCGCATCGGCGCCCTGAATTTCCTCGAAAAACCGATCGCCCTGCAAAAGCTGCTCAAAGCCGTGCAGCAGGGATTGACGCGCGCCCAGGAAGTGGCGCGCGCCCCGGCGCCGGCGCCGCGCCCGAGCATGCCGCCGCCGGTCATCGAGCCGCTGCCGGTCAGCAACCAGATGTTCGCGGCCCAGCCGGCGCCGGCGCCGCTCAACGGCGCGCGCGTGGGCGTGATCGGCCATGGCGAAACCCAGGGCTATACGCTCTCGTTCGACCTGCCGCTGCGCGAAGCGCGCGATGCCTTCGAGCGCATGTACTTCGAACACCACCTGGGCCGCGAAGGCGGCAGCATGACGCGCGTGGCCGAAAAAACCGGCCTCGAGCGCACCCACCTGTACCGCAAGCTGAAACAGCTCGGCGTCGAACCGGGCAAGCTCGGCAAGCGCGGCGGATGAGACTGAAAGGGGCCCTCGCGTCGGCCTACCTTTCTCTTCAGGCTCTTCTTTGCGTCATCCAATTCCTACGGTGCTGGTCACCGGCGCCAGTGCGGCGCGTCCGCGAAGCGGCCATCGCCACGTGCGCTCGACGACCCCGCTACGCCCCGTAGCGAGGGGCCGCCGTCATCCTCGAAGGCCTGCCGAGCGGCAGTTCGCCGCTGGAGCATTCCGACCAACTCCTGATCTCACGCATCGCGCCCGGTTGCTTGTGCTGCGCGGGAAATCTCGTCATGCGTGTTACATTAAATCGTCTGCTGCGCCAGCGGCCGGCGCGCCTGTTCATCGGCGTGGCGGCCACGACGCATCTTGATCAGTTGCGATCATGGTTGAGTAGTCCGCCATACGATCAACTGTTGGCTCTCGCACCCGACCTGCACTACTTGAAATTTGGTCCGGCGAGCCCCACCTCTTCACTAAGTCAAAGCCTGTCGCCCGCCGCCGCGCGATTGGTCATCACTCTGATCAAGAGAAGGAGTCACCATGAACATGATCTACAACAGCGAACAGTACAGCGTGGTCGAATTTGGCGTCGATCGCGACCTCGAAGCCCTGCGCTTCGGCGGTTACGAGATCGTCGACAAGGCCGGCCGGCGCGAAGCGTTCATCGGCGGCAAACTGGCGCAATCGTTCCGCCGCGACGTCAACAACCTCATCGCGAGCGAACCGACCATGGAAGAAATCGACGAATTCCTCGGGTCCTACGACACGATGATGAACCAGCCGGTGGTGCTGCACTAAGCAGGCCGCTGACCAGCTGGAGGAGTACGCCGCAGACGGCCAGGGACACAACAGGATGCAGGCGCTACAGAGCCGGCGCCGCGTCCGTCCTGCGCCTCCCAGTCTGACCCAGGCGACATGGTAAGCTTCCTGCCATGTGCCAACTCCTTGCAATGAACTGCAATGTCCCGACTGACATTGTGTTTTCCTTTACCGGTTTCGCCCACCGCGGCGGCCGCACCGATACCCACCACGATGGCTGGGGCATCGCCTTCTTCGAGGGCGCCGGCGTGCGCCATTTCGTCGACCACCAGGCCGCGATCGATTCGCCGATCGCCGAACTGATCAAGCGTTATCCGATCAAGTCGACCAACGTCATCGCCCATATCCGCAAGGCCACGCAAGGCCAGGTCGCGCTCGAAAACTGCCATCCGTTCGTGCGCGAACTGTGGGGCCGCTACTGGGTGTTTGCCCATAACGGCGACCTGAAGGGCATTCGAGCCGCAGCTCGACGGCGCCTTCCGCCCGGTCGGCAATACCGACAGCGAGCTGGCCTTCTGCTTCCTGCTGCAGGAACTGCGCCGCCGTTTCGGCGACACGCGCGCCCGGCGCTGCCGGCGCTGCCCGCCGCCTTGAGCGAACTGGTCGGCGCGATTGCGCAGTACGGCACCTTCAACATGCTGCTGTCCGACGGCACGGCCCTGTTCGCGCATTGCTCGACCAAGCTCAGCTACATCGTGCGGCAATATCCGTTCGTGACCGCGCGCCTGTCCGACGAAGACCTGTCGGTCGACTTCTCGCAAGTGACGACGCCGAAGGACCGGGTCGCCATCATCGTCACCGAACCGCTGACGACCAACGAGACCTGGACCGCGTTTCGCGCCGGGGGAACTGCTGGTATTCATCGATGGCGAACCGCGTCTCAGTCGATTTTTAGCTTAGAGGCATCTTTTTAACGAAAAAACGATGCCTGAAAATCCACTAATTGCCGAGAATGGGGTAGAGTGGTCGGCTTGAATGTGACCACGGGACAGCGATGACCGATACCGCCAGCCTTGACCAGGCATCCCAGCCTTTGCGGCTCCGCAATTTCTACCTTGCGCGCCAGCCGATGCTCGACCGTAACCAGGCCCTGTTCGCTTACGAACTGCTGTTCCGGCAGTACCCCGAACAACAGCGCCGAGATCGAGACCGACCTGGCGGCCACGTCGGCCGTGCTGGCCCACGCCGCCCAGCTCGGCCTGCCGCGCGCGGTGGGCGACGCCATTGCCTTCCTCAACGTCGACACCGAAGTGCTGATGAGCGATATCTTCGCTTTCCTGCCGCGCGAGCGCACCGTGATCGAACTGGTCGGCTCGGTCGAAGCGACGGAGCCGGTGCTGTGGCGCCTGGCCGAACTGTCCGGCCACGGCTTCAAGTTCGCCGCCGAGGCCAGCGTCCACGGCAGCCGCCTGGGGCGCCTGCTGCCGCTGCTCGACTTCGTCAAAATCGACCTGCGCGCGATGCCGCTGGTGACGATGCTGTCGCTGGTGCCGCGCCTGCGCGGCACCGGCAAGCGCCTGATCGCCGAGAAGGTCGAGAGCCAGGCCGAATACAAGACCTGCCTGGACCTCGGCTTCGACTACTTCCAGGGCTTTTATTTCGCGCGGCCGTCGGTGATCGCCGGGCGCAAGCTGTCGCCGTCGCAGCTGGCCGTGGTCGAACTGATGAACCTGGTGGTGTCGGATGCCGACAATATCGAGATCGAACGCGCGATCAAGCGCGACGTCACCTTGTCGATCAACCTGCTGCGCATCGTGAACACGCCGGCGGCCGGGCTGCGCCAGCGCATCGAATCGCTGAGCCAGGCCCTGATCGTGGTCGGGCG
The DNA here is from genome assembly GCA_963729765.1 of uncultured beta proteobacterium. Classification (GTDB taxonomy): domain Bacteria; phylum Pseudomonadota; class Gammaproteobacteria; order Burkholderiales; family Burkholderiaceae_D; genus Telluria. The sequence goes on from CAVSPL010000008.1 coordinate 51,161, forward strand.
CCGCCAGCTGCAGCGCTGGCTGCAGATCATGCTGTATGCCGAACCGGGCAACCGCGGCCACACCCAGACTTCGCTCCTGATGCTGGCCAGTACCCGCGCGCGCCTGCTGGAGCTGCTGGCCGGCCGCCTGCGCCCGGGCCAGCGCCACGTCGCCGACATGGCCTTCACGGTCGGCATCATGTCGCTGATGGATACGCTGTTCTGCGTGCCGATGGCCGACCTGGTCGAGCAGATCCCGGTGAGCGACGAAGTGGCGCCAGGCGCTGCTGCGCCGCACGCGGCTTCTTCGGCGAGCTGCTGCGCCTGGCCGAATCGTTCGAACGGATGGAAGAGGGCGACGACATGCTGCCGGCCCTGGGCGAACTGGCCGCCGACGGCGACGACCTGATGGAACTGGAAATGGCGGCCTTCGAGTGGAGCGGCCAGGTGGTGCGCAGCGCCTTGTAATAAAAAACGCGGGCCGAGCGGCCCGCGTCCATGGCCAGGCGATCGAATCAACCGCTGGTCGTGCCGGCCCACTGCTGGTGCAGGTCGGGGTCGGTGCGCAGCTCCCACATGCCGAGCACGATCGTGGCGAGGCCGACGATCAGCATGCTGCCGCTCATGGCGCGGTCGCGCATGATATCGACCAGCCAGGGAGAGACCGCAACCCAGGCGCCGACAATGATGTTGAGGAACACGGCCCAGGCATAGGTTTTGTAGAGGTCGAAAGCGGCAAGGGCCGCCATGATGGCGCCTGCGATATAGGCATTGGTGGCTGGCGGCGAACCGCTCGGGTAACCCATCACCCAGGGCGATGCGATCAAGCCAGATTCCAAGCAGCAGGATGACCTGGTCCTGCCAGCGCCGGGTCGAAAGATGCATTGCCATGACCTTCTCCTGAAAAATGGGACGGATCCCATGATTCATTAGATAACATCGCGGTCTGGACTTCAAGCTGGCCAGGTCAGGGCGCCTGCCGGCACGCGTTACGACAAGTTCGGCGCCAGGTGGCGTTCGACTTCCGCTTGTCCATCCCGCGGCGGGTGGCCATGTCGTCGACCTGGTCGTCGCCGATCTTGCCGACCACGAAATACTTCGAGTCCGGGTGCGCCAGGTAGAAGCCCGACACCGCGGCGCCCGGGTACATCGCATAGGATTCGGTCAGCTGCATGCCGATCTCCTCGGCCTGCAAGCGTCTCGAACAGCTCCTTCTTGACCGTGTGCTCGGGGCAGGCCGGGTAGCCGGGGGCGGGGCGGATGCCGACGTATTTTTCGGCGATCAGGTCCGGATTGCTCAGGTCTTCGTTCGCGGCATAACCCCACAAATCGGTACGCACGCGCTCGTGCAGGTATTCGGCGAAGGCTTCGGCCAGGCGGTCGGCCAGGGCCTTGAGCATGATCGACGAATAGTCGTCGTGCGCGGCTTCGAAACGCTGTTCGTATTTCTCGATGCCCAGGCCCGCCGTCACCGCGAACATGCCGATGTAATCGGCCACGCCCGCTGTCTTTCGGTGCGATGAAGTCGGACAGGCACTGGTTCGGACGCTGCACGCCATCCACGACCGGCTTGACGCCCTGCTGGCGCAGGCCGTGCCAGGTGAAGGCGACTTTCTCGCGCGATTCGTCGGTGTAGATTTCGATGTCGTCGTCGTTCACGCTGTTCGCCGGCAGCAGGGCGATGGCGCCGTTGGCCGTCAGCCAGCGGCCGTCGATGATTTTCTTCAGCAGCGCCTGGCCTTCCTCGAACACCTTGCTGGCGCGCCTCGCCGACGACCTCGTCGGTCAGGATCGCCGGGTAGGGGCCGGCCAGGTCCCAGGTCTGGAAGAACGGGCCCCAGTCGATGTAGCGCGCCAGCGTGCCGAGGTCGACGTTCTTGAAGACGCGGCGGCCGATGAATTTCGGCTTGACCGGTGCGAACGCCAGCTTGGCCTTGTTCCCGCGCGCCTGCTCGAGCGTCAGCATCGGCAGCGCCTTCTTGTTGGCGTGCTGCTCGCGGATGCGTTCGTAGTCCGAGCTTGATCTCGGCCATGTACTGGTGGCGCGATTCTTCGGTCAGCAGCGACTGGCCGACCGCGACCGAACGCGAAGCGTCCGGCACATAGATCACCGGGCCGTCGTAATGCGGCGCGATCTTGACGGCCGTGTGGGCGCGGCTGGTGGTGGCGCCGCCGATCAGGAGCGGAATGCCGCGCTCGCGGAACCACGGGTCGCGCTGCATCTCGCGCGCGACGTGGGCCATCTCTTCCAGCGAAGGCGTGATCAGGCCCGACAGGCCGACGATGTCGGCGTTCTCGGCCTTGGCCGTGGCCAGGATGTCGGAGCAGGGCACCATCACGCCCATGTTCACGATCTCGAAGTTATTACATTGCAGGACCACCGAGACGATGTTCTTGCCGATGTCGTGCACGTCGCCCTTGACGGTGGCGATCACGATCTTGCCCTTCGGTTTGGCGACGATGCCGGTGCGCTGCTTCTTCGCGCGCCTTTTCTTCTTCGATGTAGGGGATCAGGTGGGCCACGGCCTGCTTCATGACGCGCGCCGATTTGACCACCTGCGGCAGGAACATCTTGCCCTGGCCGAACAGGTCGCCGACGATGTTCATGCCGTCCATCAGCGGGCCTTCGATCACGTGGATCGGGCGGCCTTCGGCTTTCAACACGGCCTGGCGCGCTTCCTCGGTGTCCTCGACGATCCACTGCGTGATGCCGTGCACCAGCGCGTGCGCCAGGCGTTTTTCGACGGGGCCGTTGCGCCATTCCAGGTTCTGTTCCTGCTTGCCGCCGCCGGCTTTCAAGGTGCCGGCGATCTCGATCATGCGTTCGGTGGCGTCGTCGCGGCGGTTCAGCACCACGTCTTCGACGCGCTCGCGCAGTTCCGCCGGCAGGTCGTCGTAGACGCCGACCATGCCGGCGTTGACGATCCCCATCGTCATGCCGGCCTGGATCGCGTGGTACAGGAAGACGGTGTGGATCGCTTCGCGCGCCGGGTCGTTGCCGCGGAAGCTGAACGACACGTTCGAGACGCCGCCCGAGACTTTCGCGTACGGCAGGTTCTGCACGATCCAGCGCGTGGCGTCGATGAAATCGACCGCGTAGTTGTTGTGCTCTTCGATGCCGGTGGCGATGGCGAAAATGTTCGGGTCGAAGATGATGTCTTCCGGCGGGAAGCCGACCTGCTCGGTCAGCACCTTGTAGGCGCGCGCGCAGATCTCGATCTTGCGCTCGAAGGTGTCGGCCTGGCCCTGCTCGTCGAAGGCCATGACGATGACGGCGGCGCCGTAGCGGCGGCACAGGGCCGCCTGGCGCAGGAATTCTTCCTCGCCTTCCTTCATCGAGATCGAGTTGACGATGGCCTTGCCCTGCACGCATTTCAGGCCGGCTTCGATCACGCTCCATTTGGAGGAGTCGATCATGATCGGCACGCGCGAGATGTCGGGTTCGGAGGCGATCAGGTTCAGGAAGCGCGTCATGGCCGCCTGCGAGTCGAGCATCGCTTCGTCCATGTTGATGTCGATGACCTGGGCGCCGTTCTCGACCTGCTGGCGCGCGACCGACAGCGCCTCGTCGAACTGCTCGTTCAGGATCATGCGCGCGAACGCTTTCGAGCCCGTGACGTTGGTGCGCTCGCCGACGTTGACGAACAGCGAGCGTCTCGTCGACCGTGAACGGCTCCAGGCCCGACAGGCGCAACGCCGTCGGGATCTCGGGCACGGCGCGCGGCGTCGCGCTGTCGACAGCAGTTCGCGAAATGGCCGCGATGTGCTCGGGCGTGGTGCCGCAGCAGCCGCCGGCGATGTTCACGAAGCCGGCGTCGGCGAATTCGCGCAGCAGGGCCGAGGTGTCGGCCGGCAGTTCGTCGAAGCCGGTGTCGCTCATCGGGTTGGGCAGGCCGGCGTTCGGGTAGATGCAGACAAAGGTATCGGCGATGTGCGACAGCTCTTCGGCGTAGGGCGCATCAGCGCGGCGCCCAGCGCGCAGTTCAGGCCGATGGTCAGCGGCTTGGCGTGGCGCACCGAATTCCAGAAGGCGGGCACGGTCTGGCCCGACAGGATGCGGCCCGAGGCGTCGGTGACGGTGCCCGAGATCATGATCGGCATGCGCACCGCATCCGGGTGTTCGTCGAAGTACAGGTCGATCGCGAACAGCGCCGCCTTGCAGTTCAGGGTATCGAAAATGGTCTCGACCAGCAGCACGTCGACGCCGCCGTCGACCAGGCCGCGCACCTGCTCGTGGTAGCTCGTCGACCAGCTGGTCGAAGGTGACGTTGCGCGCCGCCGGGTCGTTGACGTCGGGCGAGATCGAGGCGGTCTTCGGGGTCGGGCCCAGCGCGCCGGCGACGAAGCGCGGTTTGTCCGGCGTGCAGTATTTGTCGCAGGCGGCGCGCGCCAGTTTGGCGGCCTGCACGTTCATCTCGTAGGCCAGGTGGCCCATGTGGTAGTCGTCCTGGGCCACGCTGGTGGCGCCGAAGGTATTCGTCTCGATGCAGGTCGGCGCCGGCGGCCAGGTAGCGCTCGTGGATTTCCTGGATGATCTGCGGCTGGGTCAGCGTCAGCAGCTCGTTGTTGCCCTTGACGAAGAGCTCGCGCGCGCCGCTGCCTGCCGGCGCCGCGAAGTCGGCAAAGCGCCGCTGGCCCGCCGCGGTAAGCGGCTTCATCGAGCTTGTATTGCTGGATGATGGTGCCCATGGCGCCATCCAGGATCATGATGCGGCGCGCGAGGATGTCGCGCAGCTGGGTTTCGATCGGGGATGGGGTAGAAGTCGGGGCAGTCATCGGTCACTTTCGAGAGACGTGCAGAAGACACATGCACGGTTGGGCGGTCTGAAATTATACGTCAATGACCCGCCTTGCCGTCCGGGCCGGACAAGCTCGGGGCAGATTGTATCGTTATGTGTTTATGCATCCGATTGTTACATGACGTTACAAAACCCGGCGGTTTCGCAATTTTGCGGATACATACAGGGACGACAATAAATCACGTGGTCACTAAGAACGTGACATGTTTTAACACCGGGATGGATAGCATGAACAAAGAGTACGAACCAGATTGGGACCAGCCTTCACTGCACAGCCACGTGGCGAGCGCAGCGCCAAAAGCGACGCCGGCGGGCGCCAAGCAGATCGTCACGATCCGCCTTGATGTGGACATGCTGGAATGGTTCAAGGCAGCCGGCCCAGGTTACCAGACCCGCATCAACCAGGTCCTGCGTGAGCATATGGATGCGCAGCGTGCGGCTGAGCTGGAAGGCAATTAAGCAGCAGTCAGATGCAACAACGCGCCCGGATGGGCGCGTTTTTATTTGTGGAGCGCGTGACGGTTCAGTCGAACGCACAGCCCTCGCAGCGCAAATCCCTTCAGGAATTCCGCCGCCGCCAGCCGCTTGCCGCCCGGGCTTTTGCAACTGCAACAAGCGCAGCGCACCCGCTGCCGCAAGCGACCACGATGCCCTGCGCATCGGCAGCCAGCACTTGCCCCGGCTCTCCGCTTGCCTTGCGCCAGTTCCGCCTGCCAGATCTTGATCACGGTGCCATTCACCGTGCCTTGCGCACCGGGGAAGGGATTGAAGGCGCGCACCTTGCGCCACAGGTCCAGCGCGGGCAGAGTCGAAATCGAGCTTCGCTTCTTCCTTGCTGATCTTGGCCGCATAGGTCACGCCTTCCTCGGGCTGCGGCGTGGCCGGCAATTCGCCGCGCTCCAGTCGCCGCAAGGCCTCGACGATCATGCCCGCGCCCAGCGCGGCCAGCTTGTCGTGCAGGCTGCCGGTGGTATCGAGGTCGTCGATGGCCAAGCGTTCGATCAGCATCATCGGCCCCGTATCGAGTCCTTCTTCCATGCCCATGATCGTCACGCCCGTTTCCAGCGTCGCCGCTTTCGATCGCGCGGTGGATCGGCGCCGCGCCGCGCCAGCGCGGCAGCAGGGAGCCGTGGATGTTGATGCAGGGCGCGATGTCGAGCGTGCTGCGCGGCAGGATCAGGCCATAGGCCGCCACCACCATCACGTCATAGTCGAGCGCGAGCCAGGCGCGCATGCGCGTGCCTGCGCTTCGAGCGCGCGTTGCGGATCCTTGCTGTCCATGCGCAGCGACAGCGGCTGCAGCACCTCGATGCCGTGTTCCAGCGCGACCTGCTTGACCGCGGAGGCTTGCAGCTGCATGCCGCGCCCGGCCGGACGGTCGGGCTGGGTCAGCACCAGCGGAACGCTGAAACCGGCATCGATCAGGGCGCGCAGGGCGCAAGCGGCGAACTCCGGCGTGCCGGCGAAGACGACTTTCATCGGCGCCTTAATAGCGGCGGCCGGCAGCCTTCAGGGCCGCTTCGCGTTCCATGCCGCGCTCTTCCTTCTGCAGCTTGGCCTTGATGCGGTTGCGCTTGAGTGGCGACAGGTATTCGACGAACACCTTGCCCATCAGGTGGTCCATCTCGTGCTGGATGCAGACGGCCAGCAGGCCTTCGCACTCGCGCTCGAAGAACTCGCCCTTGGCATCCTGGGCGCGCACCTTGACGCGCGACGGACGCTCGACGCCGTCGTAGACGTTCGGCACCGACAGGCAGCCTTCGTCGTAGACCTGGCGCTCTTCGCTGGCCCAGGTGATTTCCGGATTGACCAGCACGATCAGCTCGTCATGCGTCTCGCTGGTGTCGATGACGACGACTTGCTCATGCACGTCGACCTGGGATGCGGCCAGGCCGACGCCGGGCGCGTCGTACATGGTCTCGGCCATGTCGGCCACCAGCTTGGCCAGGCGCTCGCCGAATTCGGTAACGGGCGCGGCGACCTTGTGCAGGCGGGGATCGGGATAGCGCAGGATGTTCAGGAGGGCCATATCAGCGTGTTCAGTAATAGATGTATAAGGTTTTTCGTGGACGGTCTGTAGATTGGGGCAGAGGGGCAGGAATGCAACACATTGCCAGGAAAGCAGGACGCGGTTTGTCTTGCTAGTTCAAGGATTTATGTGCAGAATTTGATTCAGTAGGGCAACCCTTTGACATTCCGCATTGCGGACGCAGTGCGGAAAAGGGAGTTCCATCGTGCCGTCTCTTGCGCCGCGGCTGGCCGAGATGATGAGCGCCGCCAGCAATTCCGTTGTCAATGCCGCATTTTACGGACGTCTTCAATGAAAAATTTTAGCACAGTCGTGACCCGCGCTGCAGCCGCGGCGCTCGTCGCGTGTGTTGTGGCCGGCCCTGTCCAGGCTGCCGAATGCAGCTTCAAGCCAAATGCCCCCGATCAGCATCGCGTCGTCAAGGGCGATACCCTGTGGGATATTTCCGGCGCCTTCCTCGAGCATCCCTGGTGCTGGCCCCAGGTCTGGGGCATGAACCGCGAAGAAATCCGCAATCCGCACTGGATCTATCCGGGCCAGGTCGTCTACTTCGACCGCGCGCGCGGCCGCCTGTCGCTGACCCGCCCGGGCAGCGGCGATGGCGGCGATGCGCCCCTGCTGCGCCTGTCGCCCCAGGTGCGCAGCGAAGGGCTGGAGCGCGGTGCGATCGACGCCATTCCCGCCAGCGTGATCGAGCCCTTCCTGACCCAGCCGCTGGTGATCGAAAAGGATGCACTGGCCGCGCGCGCCGCGCATCGCCGCCTCCGAAGAGAACCGCCTGTATCTCGGCACCGGCGACCGCGTGTACGTGCGTGGCGACGCTCGCCGGCGCAACCGAATTCCAGGTGTTCCGTCCGGGCGGCCCATTGAAGCGATCCGCAGACCGGCGCCGTGCTGGCGCATGAAGCGGCCTATGTCGGCACCGTCAAGCTGGTCAAGGCGGCCGTGCCCGGCGTCGACGTGCACACCATGACGGTCTCGAGCTCGGTGAGCGAGATGGGCGTGGGCGACCGCCTGGTGCCGATGCCGCCGCCCGCCGTGCGCAACTACGTGCCGCATGCGCCGCTGTCGAACATCGATGCGCGCGTGATGTCGATTTATGCCGGCGTGAGCTATGCCGGCCAGAGCCAGGTCGTCACTGTCAACCGTGGTTCGATTGACGGACTCGATGTCGGCTCGGTGCTGCAGCTCTATCATTTCGGGAAGACGGTGGCCGACCCCGAAGGGAAAACAGGTTTCCTCGGGATGAAACGTGCACAAATGAAGCTTCCCGATGAACAATATGGCAGCCTGTTCATCTTCCGAGTGTTCGGGCACGTGTCCTACGGCCTGATCATGCAAGTGACGGCGCCGGTGGAAGTCGGCGACGTGGCGAAATCACCGGAGTAAATCCACCGTGCAGGACACGGACCCCATCCCCGCCAGCCGCGCTACTTTACTCACCGACTGGCTGCGCCTCGAAGGCGCACGCGGGGTGGGGCTGCGCACGGCACACCTGCTGCTGGCCGCCTTCGGCTCGCCGCGCGCCATCTTCGAAGCCGGCCACGCCGCGCTGGCCGCACAGGTCGGCCCCGCGCTGGCGCGCACGCTGTGCGCGCCGCCGTCGCGCCACACGCTCGCCCTGATCGACACCACGCTCGCCTGGCTGGCCGCGCCCGCGCACCATGTGCTGGCGCTGGGCGACGCCGCCTATCCGCAGGCGCTCGCCAACATTCCCGATCCGCCGCTGCTGCTCTATATAAGAGGGCGCATCGACCTGCTCGCGCGGCCCGCGCTGGCCATCGTCGGCAGCCGCAATGCCACGGTGCAGGGAAAGGCGAATGCCGCCGCCTTTGCCGGCGCCTTGTCGCGGCGCGGGCGTGTGCGTGGTCTCGGGCCTGGCCCTTGGCATCGATGCCGCCGCGCACGAAGGCGCATTGCGCGGCGCCGGCTCGACCATCGCCGTGGTCGGCACCGGCGCCGATTTGTTTTATCCGGCGCGCAACCGGGCGCTCGCCGAACGCATCGCCCACGAAGGCTGCATCGTCAGCGAATACGCGCTCGGCACGCCGCCCAACAGCGGCAATTTCCCGCGCCGCAACCGGATCATCAGCGGCTTGTCGTGCGGCGTGCTGGTGGTCGAAGCGGCCGCGCAATCGGGTTCCCTGATCACGGCGCGCGTGGCCGCCGAACAGGGCAGGGAAGTGTTCGCCTTGCCCGGCTCGATCCACGCGCCGCTGGCCAAGGGCTGCCACCAGCTGATACGCGATGGCGCGCGGCTGGTGGAGACCGTGAATGAAATACTCGAAGCGATGCGGGTGTCGCCATTGGCCGCCGCGCCTTCGGCGTCGAATGCCTTGCCGACCGAAACCGATTGCACCGATTTACTCGACGCAGCTCGGACACGAGCCGATCGACGTCGACGACTTATTGGAACGTCTCGATTCGAATATCGGCGAATTAAGCATGGGCTTATTGGCACTGGAAATGGCGGGCATGATCGAGCGTCTGCCGGGAGGAAAAGTGCAGCGCATACATCTTTAATGCGCGTTGAATAAAAGCTTAAATGCACGCACCATATCGAACCTTACTTACAAGCCTATATGAACCGATAAGGCCGAAAAACGACGCTTTTTGTTCGCCGCTTGCGCACACACGCAGCAAGCTTGTACCTGCGCGAGCTTAGCTGCTACAGTAGCGTCACTATGTTCGACATCCTGGTCTACCTCTACGAGACGTACTATCGTCCCGAAGCCTGCCCCGAGCCGGCTGCATTGGCACGCAAACTCTCCGCCGTCGGCTTCGACGACTTCGAGATTTGCGAGGCGATCGATTGGCTTACGGGACTTACCGAAATGGCCGGCGAAGAGCTGGCCGACGTGGTCGCCTCCACCGGCACCCGTTACTACGTGGACGAGGAATATAACGAGCTCGGCAGCGCAGCGATCGGCTTCATCCAGTTCCTCGAGAGCGCCAAGCTGCTCACGCCTTTGCAGCGCGAAATCGTCATCGAGCGCGCGCTCGCGGTGGACGAATCGCCTGTCACCCTGAGCAAGCTGAAGATCATCGTGCTGATGATGATGTGGAGCCAGAACAAGGAACCGGACGCCCTGATCTTCGACGATCTGTTCGGCTCCGACGACGAACAGATACCGCGTCAACTGCATTAACGAATCGTCTGCCTGCCGCACTGCGGCAGGTTTCATTTCAGCCTCGCTTTTCAGCGGCACATCCCTTAGACAATATTCAGCGTGACGTCGATATTGCCGCGCGTTGCATTCGAATACGGGCAGACCACGTGCGCCTTCTCCACCAGCGCTTCCACCAGCTCGCGCGCCAGGCCCGGAACTGAGACATTGAGTGTCACTTCGATACCGAAGCCGGTCGGCAGCGGGCCGATGCCGACATCGGCGGCGATCGACGTGTCCGCCGGCAACGCCACCTTTTCTTTTGCCGCGACGAATTTCAATGCGCCGATGAAACAGGCCGCATAGCCGGCCGCGAACAGCTGCTCGGGATTGGTGCCGGCGCCGCCCGCGCCGCCGAGTTCGCGCGGCGTGGCCAGCGCGACATCAGTTGCTCGTCGGACGAGACGGCGCGGCCGTCGCGCCCGCCGGTGGCGGTGGCATGGGCGACATACAAGGTTTTTTCGAGGGACATGTTTTTCTCCAAAGTGGTGGTGACAGGAAGACAGCGCCGTACCACGAAACGATCGCTGTCGATTAAATAGTGCACTACTTAAATCGGTAAAAAAACTCAATCGGACTGCTCGCGCCAGGCGCGCGCGCAACTGTTCGAGGTCGCGCCGGATCGCCTGCAATTCTTCCGGCTTGCAGCCGGTCGCGCAGAAGGCGCTTTCCGGCACCGCGCGCGCCTTGCTGCGCAAGGCCCGGCCTGCATCGGTCAGGCTGACCAGCACCTGGCGCTCGTCCTCGATGCCGCGTTCGCGCAGCACCAGGCCGGCCGCCTGCAGGCGCTTGAGCAGGGGCGTCAGGGTGGCCGAATCGAGGAACAGGCGCTCGCCCAGTTGCGAGACGGTCACGCCGTCGCCTTCCCACAGCACCAGCATCACCAGGTATTGCGGATAGGTCAGGCCGAGGTCGGCCAGCAGGCGCCGGTAAACCTTGGTCATTGCCAGATTGGCCGAGTACAGGGCGAAGCACAACTGGCTGTCGAGGCGGAGCAGGGCGTCGGACTTGGCGGATTTGCTTGTCATGGCCCCACTTTATATCGCGCGCTATCTAATTGCAAGCGATTTTGCCGGCGCGCCGGTTCGAGTGCATGCACGAGTGAAACTTTCTCGTTGCGCACGCGCCACGTGCACCGGAATGTACCCCTCCGGACGCCGCGCTGCCCGACAAAGGTGCAGAGGCTACTTGCGAACAGCGCGATAACGCGCTTATCATTGGCCGCTCATTCCGGACTGTTACCAGTAAGACATTAATGCCCTGGTGTCACGGCCTCGCCGCCAAAGCATGTATGATGCGCAGGCCAAATACCCCTATATATAAGTACGACGAGAAACTCTATGACCAAAACCCTCATCATCGCCGAGAAGCCATCTGTCGCGAACGACATCGCGAAGACACTGGGCGGCTTCACCAAGCACGATGAGTATTTCGAATCCGACGAATACGTCCTGTCGTCCGCCGTCGGCCACCTGCTGGAAATCGCGGTGCCCGAGGAATACGACGTCAAGCGCGGCAAATGGAGCTTCACCCACCTGCCGATGATTCCGCCGTATTTCGCGCTGAACCCGATCGCGAAGACCGAGTCGCGCCTCAAGGTGCTGAACAAGCTGATCAAGCGCAAGGACGTCACCACCCTCATCAACGCATGTGACGCGGGCCGCGAAGGTGAACTGATCTTCCGCCTGATCGCGCAGAATGCGAAAGCCAAGCAGCCGGTCAAGCGCCTGTGGCTGCAGTCGATGACGGCCAACGCGATCAAGGAAGGCTTCAAGCAGCTGCGCACCGACGAAGAGATGCTGCCGCTGGCCGACGCCGCGCGCTGCCGCTCGGAGGCGGACTGGCTGATCGGCATCAACGGCACCCGCGCCATGACCGCCTTCAACTCGAAAGAGGGCGGGTTCTACCTGACGACGGTCGGCCGCGTGCAGACGCCGACCCTGTCGATCGTGGTCGAGCGCGAAGAGAAGATCAAGAAATTCGTTTCGCGCGACTTCTGGGAAGTGCGCGCCGAATTCGTCTGCGCCGCCGGCGTCTACGAAGGCCGCTGGCTCGACCAGAAGTTCAAGAAGGACGAGAACGATCCGGAAAAGCGCGCCGAGCGCCTGTGGAGCAAGACCGCCGCCGACTCGATCGCCGCCGCCTGCCGCGGCAAGCAGGGCGTGGTCACGGAAGAGTCGAAGCCGACCACCTCGATGGCGCCGGCCCTGTTCGATCTGACGAGCCTGCAGCGCGAGGCCAACGGCCGCTTCGGTTTCTCGGCCAAGAACACCCTGGGCCTGGCCCAGGCGCTGTACGAGAAGCACAAGGTGCTGACCTACCCGCGTACCGATTCGCGCCACCTGCCGGAAGACTACATCCAGACCGTCAAGGACACGATGGGCGCGCTGGCCGACACGAATAACTACAACCAGTTCGCCAAGCAGGTCACGAAAAACGGCTGGGTCAAGCCGAACAAGCGCATCTTCGACAACACCAAGATCTCGGATCACTTCGCGATCATCCCGACCGGCGTCGCTCCCAAGAACCTGAGCGAGCCGGAACAGAAGCTGTACGACCTGGTCACGCGCCGTTTCCTGGCCGTCTTCTTCCCGGCGGCCGAGTTCCTGGTCACGACCCGCTTCACCGAAGTGTCGGGCCACCAGTTCAAGACCGAAGGCAAGGTCATGACCAATCCGGGCTGGCTCGCCGTCTACGGCAAGGACACCACGGGCGACGACAAGGATGGCGCCACGCTGGTGCCGGTCGCCAAGGGCGAGAAGGTGCTGACCGATAAAATCACCGCCAACGGCCTGGTGACGAAGCCGCCTGCGCGCTACAGCGAAGCGACGCTGCTCTCGGCCATGGAAGGCGCGGGCAAGCTGCTCGACTCGGACGAGCTGCGCGATGCGATGGCCGGCAAGGGCCTCGGTACGCCGGCCACGCGCGCGGCCATCATCGAGGGCCTGCTCAACGAAAAATACCTGATCCGCGAAGGGCGCGAGCTGATCCCGACCGCCAAGGCCTCGCAGCTGATGACCCTGCTGCGCGGGCTCGGCGTGAACGAACTGACGGCGCCGGAACTGACGGGCGAGTGGGAATACAAGCTGTCGCAGATGGAGAAGGGCAAGATCTCGCGCGAAGAGTTCATGCGCGAAATCGCGCAGATGACCCAGATCATCGTCAAGCGCGCCAAGGAATACAACAACGACACCATCCCGGGCGACTACGCGACCCTGGCGGCGCCGTGCCCGAACTGCGCCGGCGTGGTCAAGGAAAACTACCGCCGCTTCGCCTGCACCAAGTGCGACTTCTCGATGAGCAAGACGCCGGGCAGCCGCCAGTTCGAGATCGCCGAGGTCGAAGAGCTGCTGGAAAAGCGCACCATCGGTCCGCTGCAAGGCTTCCGCTCGAAGATGGGGCGTCCGTTCGCGGCCATCCTGCGCATCGTGCGCGACGAGGACATCAGCAACTTCAAGCTCGAATTCGACTTCGGCCAGGACCAGGAAGGCGGCGAGGACGGAGAAGGCGTCGACTTCACCGGCCAGACCCCGCTCGGCCCCTGCCCGAAATGCTTCGGCGGCGTCTACGAGATGGGCCTGGCCTATGTCTGCGAGAAAACCGTGGCCAAGCCGAAGACCTGCGACTTCCGCAGCGGCCGCATCATCCTGCAGCAGGAGATCCTGCCCGAGCAGATGGCCAAGCTCCTGAACGAGGGCAAGACCGACCTGCTGCCGGGCTTCGTGTCGCAGCGCACGCGCCGTTCGTTCAAGGCCTACCTGGCCCGCGCCAAGGACGGCAAGATCAGCTTCGAGTTCGAGGAACGCAAGGCCAAGGCGCCGGCCAAGGGCAAGGCCGCGGTGAGTCGAAGCGGCGCCGGAAGGCGACGGCGAGGTCGTGGCGGCCAAGGTGGCCAAGAAGCCGGCGGCGAAGAAAGCAGCGGCCAAGCCGCGCGGCCAAGAAGCCAGCCGCGAAGAAGGCGGCCGCCGTCAAGAAATAATCCCCGCGAGGGGAGGCGAAAAAAAACCGCGGCCCTCGGGTCGCGGTTTTTTTATGTGGTGTGTACGCCGTATTCTGTTTATACCATTACCCGTTTCGGGTAAGGAGGGCAGCGTGCCGGCGGCGCGTTCGCCGCGGCACGGCGCCGCTCACTCCTGCCAGTCCTGCAGCGCGCGGATCGCGGCTTCGCCGTTGTGGATCGCCTTCACGCGGCGCACGACTTCATCGCGCCAGGCCGCGTCGGCATCGAAATCAGCGGAGTCGTCGAGGTCCTGCAGCAGGATGCGCAGCACCTCATGCTTATCGTCAGCACTGAGAACCTGGATTTTTTCGCAAACTTCGGCAAGCATGGTGGACATCGGTAAACCTCTCGAAAATAGTGCACTGATGATATCGCGAGTTTTACCCGTTGTCGACTACTACCATGTTATCCGCCGGCTTCTTGTCGATCAATTTATGATCGGGATCAATACCGGCGCGTCCCGGACGGCCAGCCACGATGAAGGTGACCGTCTGCGCACGCGTGCGCACCAGGCGCCGTTCGCGCAGCAGCGGGTTGCCGGCGCGGTCGTCGACCCCGAACTCGATGTAGTCGGCCAGCGGCAGTTCCTGCTCGGCCGCGCCGCCCGCGCGCACCTTGGCCGCGCTGGCGCGCAGCACGACTTCGTACTTGCCGTCCGGGCGCAGGCGCGCGCTGGCGCTGTCGGCGCGGTTCTCGTAGAGCACGATGTCCTCGAACAGGTCGCGCACCAGATAGGCCTTGTCGGGCGGCGCCACCGCGCGCAGGCCGGCGGCCAGCGCCGCCATGTCCGGGGCCGGCGCGCCGCTGCGCGCGGCCAGGGCGCGCAGCACGCCATTCACGCGCTCTTCTCCCAGCAGGTCCTGCAGCAGGTAGAGCGCGAGCGCGCCCTTGCGCTCGCGTAGCCAGGGCGCGTCCTGGTTGTTCGACGAGCGGCTGTTCGCGGCTGGTGGACAGGGCCCGGCCCATCAGGTAGCGGCGCAGGTCTTCGCGCAGGTAGCGCCGCATCGCGGGCGCGCCGCCATTGGTGCGCGCCGCCATCAGCGCCGTGTACTCGGCCAGGGTGTCGGCCAGCTGCGCGCCGCCCGGCTGGCGCGCCCACCACTGGCGGGCGGTCAGGCGGGCGCCCATGTAGAACGGATAATCGATGCCGGTCGCGCTCTTGCCGTCGATGCGCGCGATGAAGGCGCCGTCTTCCGGCAGGGCCAGCATGCCCGGGAAGGCGTGCGCCTCCGCGCTGCCGCGTGGCGTCTCGACCAGGCGCAGGTCGTGCTGGCCGTAGGGCCCGAACTGGCGCGCGCCGTAGTCGAGGGCGGCGCCGGCGCCGCGCAGCAGGCGCTCGACGTTGGCGTCGTGCGCCGGGACGAAATAGGCGTCGATGGCGACGTCCTGCCAGCGCTCGTGGCGCACCGCATAGCGCGCCGAGGCGATCGCGTAATCGTCCGGCATCGCGCCCTCGGAGCGGTAATGGAAATAGCGCCGCTCCTGCGCGATCCACTCGCGCTCGAGCGTGCCCGGCGCGACCGCGACCTGGTCGACGGCGGTGCCGACGATGGCGCTGAAGGCGATGCGTCCGGTCGGCGCGCCGGCGGCGCGTGGGCGCGCGCGGCGCCAGGCCGTGGCGGCGCCGGTCGCGCGCGTCGAGTCAGCTCGACCGTGTCCTGGTAGCCGATGCGCGGCAGCGCCGCGTTGGTGAAGAAGCTGCCGTTCTTCCCCACCGGCGTATCGCTGCCGGCGCCCAGCAGGCCGCCCGGCGCGATGCTGAGTTCGAAAGGCGAGCGCGATGCGTGCGCCCGGGGCCAGGGGCTGGGCCAGGCGGTAGCGGAAGAAGCCGCGTTCGCGGTCGCTGGTGACGAGCGTGGCCGCGTTCGACAAGCGCGTGGCCAGGTCGACGCCCGGCTGCTGGTACAGGATCAGGTCCGACAGCGGCGCGCCGCTGCGGTTCTCGAGCTGGTAATGGCCCTGCACATTCAGGATGCGGCTGCGCGGATGCAGGTCGATGCGCAGGTCGACCGCGGCCAGCTGCGGCTGCGGCAGCTGCGCGAAGCGGCGGTAGCGCGTTTCGTAGGCGGCGCGGCGCGCATCGGCGGCGTGCGCCGTGCTGTAATTGCCGGCCACCTCCAGTTCGTACCAGAGCAGGGCGCCGCTGCCGCCAAAGACCAGCAGGCCGGCGCCGAAGGCGGCCAGCACCGGCAGCGACAGGTTCTGGCGCGCCAGCGCCAGGCGGCTGCGCAGCTCGGCGTTCACGCCGCGCGGCCACAGCACGATCGCCGCCGCCAGCAGCATCAGCGCCATGCCGCCCCAGTACAGTTCGAGCATGCGCTCGCGCAGCAGGCGCGTGGCCGTAGCCGTTCATGGTCGAATAGTCGAGCGCAGGGAAGGTCGCGTACAGCAGCAGCACATGGTCGCGCCCGCGGCCCTGCAGGGCCAGGCCGGACACGGCCAGGGCCACCAGCACCGCGTAGCCGAGGTATTTGCGGCTGCACAGCGCCTGCACCGCGATCGCCAGCACCGCCAGCAGCGCGTACTGCGGCAGCAGGATCGTGAACAGGGTGCGCAGGTAGAGGCCCGGCTCGAGCGCGAAATAACCGCGCAGCAGCTGGCACAGCATCGCGCACAGCATGGCCAGGAACAGCAGCAGGGCCTGCATCGCCACCAGCGCCAGCGTTTTCGAGAGGGGCGCCAGCCAGCCGGGGACCGGCAAGGCGTCGAACAGCGGGGCGGTTCCCGCATCGCGCTCGCGCCATACCAGCTGGGCGGCGTAGAAGGCGGTGACGACCGCGATGTACGGTCGAAAACACGTCGCGCACCAGTTCCAGCATTTGCCAGGTGAGCGGATAGGTGCGCGCGCCGTGCAACTGGCCGATGTCGAAGCTGCCGCGCCACCAGCATCGCCATGCCGACCACCGCGATCAGCGCGAACGGCAGCGTGGCCACCGACTGGCGCAGGTGCAGCGCCGCTTCGCGCACCAGCAGCAGGCCCAGGCTGCGGCGCGCGAAGTCGGGTTGTTCGCGCGTATTGACGGCCGCCTGCGACAGGGCGGGCGCCGCTTCGCCCTCGCCGCGCGCATCGTAGGAACGCGTTTCCAGCAGGCCGACCAGGTGGAAGCGCCAGTAGCCCAGCAGCAGGACCACGAGGCCGAAGCCGCACCAGATCAGGCGATTGGCCAGGAACACGCCTTCGAGCAGCACCTGGCGCGCATTGCGCTCAGGCGTCGGCCAGTATTCGGTCAGGCGCAGCAGCGCCGTGGTGCCGAACGGGTCGATCAGCGCGGCCAGGGTTTTATAGTCGAAGTCGCGCGCCAGCGAGGGCGCGATCGTGTAGCCGACCATCAGGACGATGCTGGCGACATACACCGGCAGCATGCGCCGCGTCAGCGCCGCCAGCACGAAGAAGATGGCGCCGAAAATGAACAGGTTCGGCAGCAGCGTGAACAGCCAGGGCAGCACATAGGCGAGCGGGCCGTCGGCGCCGACGCGGTCGGGATCGATCCCCGGCAGCAGGCTGCCCAGCCAGGCGCCCAGCGGGAATGGCGGCGAAGATGAAGGCGAGGATGGCGTAGGCGCCCAGGAAGCGCCCGAACACATAGGCGTATTTCGGGATCGGCGCGCTGAAGAAGAAGTGGTGCATCCCGTGCTCGAAGTCCTGCTGCACGGCGCGTCCCATGATGGCGGCCATCACGACCACGGCCGCGCAGCCGAGGAAGGCGCAGGACAGGGCCACCTGGCGCGGGCCGTTGATCAATACGCGCGAGCCGAAGGCGACGATCGTGTCCTTGAACACGCCGCCGGCGGCGGCCGTCCACAGCATGGTCAGGGCAATGAAGGCGAACAGGCAGACCCAGGTCGATACCTGCCGCAGGCGCTGGCGCAGTTCGAAACGGGCGATGGCGAAAAGCGCAGCCATCGATCAGCAGTTCCCGGCCTGGAAATTGTGGCGGCCGGCGATGGTGGCGAAATACACGTCCTCGAGGCTGGCGTGGGCCTCTTCGAAACCCATGCCCGGGTCGCCCTCGGCATACACGTGGATCAGCGTGCGTCCCGCGCGCAGGCGCGTCGAGATCACCGCGTGCTGCTTCTGGAACAGCGGCAGGTCCGCCTTGTCGACGAAGCGCGCCCAGATGTGTTCCTCGATGCCCTCGATCAGGCGCGCCGGCTCGCCGCACAGCAGCACGTGGCCCTTGTGGATGATCGCCATGTTGGCGCACAAATCGGCCACGTCCGACACGATGTGGGTCGACAGCAGCACCGTCTTGTCGGCGCCGATGTCCGACAGCAGGTTATGGAAGCGCACCCGCTCCTGCGGGTCGAGGCCGGCGGTCGGCTCGTCGACGATGATCAGTTGCGGGTCGCCGATCAGGGCCTGCGCCACGCCGAAGCGCTGGCGCATGCCGCCCGAGAAGGTGCCCAGCTTCTGGTGGCGCACCTCGAACAGATTGGTTTGTTGCAGCAGGCCGTCGACCACTTCGCGCCGCCGTCCCTTGCCGGCGATGCCCTTCAGCTGGGCGAAATGGTCGAGCATTTCATAGGCCGAGACCTTCGGGTAGACGCCGAAGTCCTGCGGCAGGTAGCCGAGCATGCGGCGCACTTCGTCCTTCTCGTCGAGCACGTCGATATCGCCCGCGAAGACCGAGCCGGCATCGCATTCCTGCAGCGTGGCCAGGATCCGCATCAGGGTCGACTTGCCGGCGCCGTTCGGCCCCAGCAGGCCGAACATCCCGGGCGGGATGTTCAGCGTGACCTTGTCCAGCGCCACCACACCGTTGGCGTAGGTCTTGGACAAATTGCGGATGCGTAATTCCATGCGGACTCCAGATGAATATTTGCAGGGCGATTACTTTCATTTCCGCCAAGCTTTTTTTGACGAATGCATTGTATGCCCTAACGGCTGACTCGGGCGGACCGGTGCGATGCACGGCGCGAAGCGCCGGCCAGAGTGCAAAAAGCGGGAGCAAGGAGCGCGGCGTCGGCAGCCGCGCGGCAAGGCCCGTGCACGGCGCATATAATGTCGTTTTCCCAAGCGTAACTGGAATCCTATGCGAGCCAATCCTTTCCTCAGTCCCCTCGACGACCTGATCGTCGGCTTCGACAAGGCGCTGCGCGTGGTCGGCGGCGTGGCCTCGGCCTCGCGCGCGAACCCGGCGGCGCACGCGGTCGATTGCGAACTCGACGAGCGCGAACAGCGCCACAGCGCGGGCCTGATGCGCGTGAACCACGTCGGCGAAGTCTGCGCCCAGGCGCTCTACAACGCGCAGGCGCGCCACGCCCAGCAGCCCCGCCATGCGCTCCCAGTTCGAACAGGCCGGACGCGAAGAGGAAGACCACCTGGCCTGGACCGCGCAGCGCCTGACGGAACTGGGCTCGCAGCCGAGCGTCCTGAATCCGCTCTGGTATGCCGGCGCGTATGCGATGGGCGACCGTGGCCGCACGGCTGGGCGACGCCCGCAGCCTGGGCTTCGTCGTCGAGACCGAGCGCCAGGTCGAAGCGCACCTGAACGCCCACCTCGACCAGCTGCCGGCGGGCGACGCCAGGTCGCGCGCGATCGTCGAGCAGATGCGGGTCGACGAAGTGGCGCATGGCGATGCGGCCCAGAAGCTGGGCGCGGCGGAGATGCCGGTGCCGGTCAAGCTGGCGATGCGGGCGATGTCGAAGGTGATGACGACGACCGCCTACTATTTATAAATACGCGATAAGTGACGGCGCCGGTGTGCCGGCGGTTTCACGCTTCGACGATCTCGATCGAATGCGTGATCTCCGCCATCGCCGCCAGCATGATCGAGGCCGAGCAGTACTTCTCGTGCGACAGTTTGACCGCGCGCTCCACGGCCGCCGGCTTCAGCTTGCGCCCGGTGACGACGAAGTGAAAATTAATCTTCGTGAAAATCTTCGGATCGACTTCCGCGCGCTCGGCCTGCAGCGTGACGTCGCAACCGACGACGTCCTCGCGTCCGCGCTTGAGGATCAGCACCACGTCATAGGCGGTGCAGCCGCCGGTGCCGACCAGGACCATCTCCATCGGCCGCGGCGCCAGGTTGTGGCCGCCGCCGTCGGGCGCGCCGTCCATCGCCACCATGTGGCCGGACCCGGTCTGGGCGCGAAAACTCATGCCCGAGGGGCCGTTCCAGCTGACTTTGACTTCCATATGCGTTTCTCCGCGGGTAGTTGGGTGGCGGGTATTGTAAAGCTTACACCGCCAGCACGTAGCGCTCGCTCTTCATGCGCCAGCCGGCGAACGCCACGATGGCCAGCGCCGGCATCGCCGCGCTGACGAACGTCAGCAGGAAGGGCAGGGCGCCGACCTCGACGCCTTTCGACATCTCGCGCAGCAGCGTCTGGTTCGACAGCATCGGCACCGCATACATCCAGGTCGCCGTCTTCAGGTCCATCATCGAGACCACGACGCCCGGCAGCATCGGCAGCAGCAGCACGATGCTGAGCAGGCTTTGCGCTTCCTTGAACGATTTCGCGTTCATCGCCAGCGCAATCTGCAGGGCGGCCGCCAGCAGCGCCAGCGGCAGGGCGACGATGCAGACCATGCCGATATCGAACCAGTTCAGGCTCCAGGTCATGCCGATTTCCTCGAGCGGGAGCCAGGACAGCACCACGTGCGCCAGGATCAGTTCGAGGGTCAGGCCGATGATGGCCAGCGACGCGGCCATCAGCCATTTGCCGGTGATGATCTCCCAGGCGCGCGCCGGCTGCGCCATCAGCACTTCGAGCGAGCGCCGTTCGCGTTCGCCGGCGGTGCTGTCGACCGCGGCCGACATGCCGCAGAAGAAGGCGGGGAAGAACAGCATGCTGAGCATGCTGCCGATGAAGCCGGCCGAGCGCGAGGCGTTGGTGCCGGTGTCGTAGCGCTGCACCTGGATCGGCGCCAGCGCCGCCGGCGAGACGCCGTGCGCCAGCAGGCGCGCACTGGCGACGTTCGCGCCGTAGGCCTCGAGCACGTCCTCGACTTCGCGCCGCTGCGGTCCGCTTTCGGCTGCGGAGTTGAACCACAGTTCGATGCGGGCGGGACGCATCGCCGCGTAGTTCGCGCTGAATTTATCCGACAGGCGCAGCACGCCCGCCAGCTTGTCCTTCTTGTCGAGCAGGGCTTCGATGCCCGCTTCGTCGAGCGGGGCGGTGTCGATCACGGTGATGTTTTTCTGCTTGAGCTGGGCCATCAGCGTGGGCGCCTTGCTGGCGCCGATCACGGCCAGTTCGATCCCTTCGCGGTCGGAGCGCGTGCTGCGGTCGATGATCTGCGTGATCAGGATGCCGAACATCACCGGGTACATCAGCGTAAACAGCAGCAGCAGCCCGACGGTGCGTTTCTCGCGCAGGGTCTCGCGCAGTTCCTTCACGAAGATGGTGACGAATGCAGGCTTCATGCGGCAATCCCTTCTTCGCCGACCAGGCTGACGAATGCGTCTTCGAGGTTTTCGATGCCGGTGCGCCGGCACAGCTCAAACGGCGTTCCCTGGGCCACGGTGTGTCCCTTGGCGATGACGATCACGTCGTCGCACAGGGCGGTCACTTCCTGCATCACGTGGGTGGCCATGATGACGCAGCAGCCGTCGGCGCGCAGCGCGGTCAGGGCGCGCCGCAGCGCGCGCGTGCTCATCACGTCCAGGCCGCGGCTCGGTTCGTCCAGCAGCAGGTTGCGCGGACGGTGCAGCAGCGTGCGCGCGAGCGCCACCTTGATGCGCTGGCCCTGCGAGAAGCCCTTGGTGCGGCGCTCGAGGATGTCGTCCATCGACAGCAGTTCCGACACCTCGTCGATCCGGGTCTTCAGCGCCGCGCCGCCCATGCCGTTGAGCTCCCCGAAATAGCGCAGGTATTCGCGCGTGGAGAGGCGCTCGTAGAGGCCGAACTGGTCGGTCAGGAAGCCGATATTCCGGCGCACCGTCAGCGGATCGCGTTCCGGGTCGACGCCGTCGACGGAGATGGTGCCGTGGTCGCGCTTGAGCAGGCCGACCAGGGTGCGCAGCAGGGTGGTCTTGCCGGCGCCGTTCGGTCCGAGCAGGGCCGTGATCTGGCCGTCGCGCGCACTGAAGCTGACGCCGCCGAGCGCCTGGACGTCGCCGAACTGTTTACGTACATCGTGTCACTTCGATCATGGAGGCCTCGATGTTATGGTTGCGGCCCGGCGCTGCCGAGCTGGAAGGTCGGGGCCGGGATCTCGGCCAGGCATTTCGCGTCGAGCGTGGCGCCAGGTGCGTCGAGGAATTCGCGCAGCAGGCGCGGCGCGCAGCCCAGTTGCGAGACGCCGTGGCCGGCATTCGCCACCACCAGGTGGCGCGCATGCGTCATGTGGCGCGCGGCGCTTTCCGCACGGCGCGGCGGCGTGACCGGATCGAGCGCGCCCGACAGCAGCAGCACCGGCGCCTCGATCGGGGCCGGCGCCGCATACGGCACGGCGGGCACGTTCATGGTCTTGCACATGGCCGGCATGCGCTCGGCCAGTGCGCGCGTCAGCAAGGCCGCGTCTTCCTTCATCAGCGCCGGCGTCATGCGCGGCACGTCCTCGGCGCAGACCACGGCCAGGTGCAGCAGGTAGGCGGTGCCGCCTTCGCCGGCGAAGTCGCCGCCGACGTTATGGCGCGCGATGAAGGGTTCCCAGCGGCCCTGGTAAGCGCTGTGGATCAGGAAGGGCAGGCGCCGCGCGTCGGCCGGCGAATACAGGATGCTGTGGACGGTGCCGGAAAAGCGCTGCCCGGTCATCGTGAAGGTGACCGGCTGCGCGGTGCGCGGGTCGGCGATCGAGAGTTTCAGGCCGCCCTCGGCGCGTGCGGCCAGGCTGTCGAATTCGGCGCGCAGGTTCGGATAGGCCTTGTTGCAGCCGGCATCCCTGGCGCACTGCTCGAACAGCTTGTCCAGCGCGGCCTGGCCATCGCGCCCGCCGGCCGGGATCACCTGGTCCGGTGCGGCCACGCCGTCGAGGATCAGGGCGCGCACGCTGGCGGGATAGGCGCGCGCATAGGCCTGGCCCAGGCGGGTGCCGTACGAGCCGCCCCAGACATTGACCTTGCCGTAGCCGAGCGCGCGCCGCACTTCCTCGATGTCGCGCGCGGCGTTGGCCGTGGTGTAGGCGGCAAACGGCGCGCGGCTGGCGCCGATGCAGCGGGTGATCTCGGCTTCGAGTTCGGTGTCGCTCATCGTTTCGTGCTCGGGCTTGTCCTCGCAATCGAGCTTGCCCGACAAGCCGGTGCCGCGCTGGTCGATGAAGACGATGTCGCGCGTGGCGCGTACGCGCTTGAGCGCGGACGAAAGCAGCAGGATCACCTCGCTGCCGGCCTGGCCGGGGCCGCCGGCCAGCACGAACAGCGGGTCGGTCTTTGCCCCCTCGCGATACGCCGGCGCCACCGTCACGTGGATCTTCAGGCTTTTCGTGTCCGGTTTTGCATAGTCGAGCGGCACCGGGATCGCCACGCAGCGCAGCGCCCCTTCGGCGCCGGGCAGGTGGCAGGAGCGCGCTTCAGGTTTGGCGCGCGCCGTCTCGGGGCCGCCGGCGCGCCGTGGCGCCGGTCGCGACGAGCAGGGCCAGCAAGGAGGGCAGGATGGAACGTGTTTTCACGAAGACTCCTCAGATAGTTGACCAATAGTAATTTGCTATCGTTTCGCCGGTCAACAAAAAGTTTCGCCAGAGAATGGTTGAGCTCAGTCTAGCCCGTTGCGCAAGGAAATGATTGTGGGATATCACCCCATTGCCAGCTTGACGGGGGTGGAAGAGGCGCCGATGCCACAAGCGCCCAGCCTTTACCTTGACCCAGCCAAGCCGGCCGCAGTATAATCGTCGGCTTTCCATTTGCTCTGGAAAAGACAATAAGGCAGAGTCCGCAGTAACCATTGCGGAACCACCATTTGAGCAATTTACCTATTTAGGAAGTCAACATGAAAACTTTTTCCGCTAAGGGCCATGAAGTCCAGCGCGACTGGTTCGTGATTGACGCGACGGACTTGGTCCTCGGACGTGTTGCCAGCGAAGTGGCACTCCGACTGCGCGGCAAACACAAACCGGAATTCACTCCTCACGTCGATACCGGTGACTACATCGTCGTCATCAACGCAGGCAAACTGCGTGTGACCGGCACGAAAGCCACCAACAAAACGTACTACCGTCACTCGGGCTACCCGGGCGGTATCTACGAAACCAACTTCCTGAAAATGCAACAGCGCTTCCCGGGCCGTGCCCTGGAAAAAGCTGTCAAAGGCATGCTGCCGAAGGGCCCACTGGGCTATGCAATGATCAAGAAGCTGAAAGTGTACGCGGAAGGTTCGCACCCACACGCAGCTCAGCAACCACAAGCACTGACCCTCTAAGGAACTGACATGATCGGTAACTACAACTACGGCACCGGCCGTCGCAAGAGTGCAGTCGCTCGCGTGTTCATCAAAGCCGGCTCTGGCCTGATCATCGTGAACGGCAAGCCTGCGAACGAATACTTCTCGCGCGAAACCGGCCTGATGGTCATTCGCCAGCCGCTGGAACTGACCGGCAATGTCGAGCGTTTCGACATCAAGGTCAACGTGCACGGCGGTGGTGAGTCGGGCCAGGCTGGCGCCGTTCGTCACGGCATCACCCGCGCTCTGATCGACTACGACGCAGGCCTCAAGGGCGACCTGGCACGTGCCGGTTTCGTCACCCGTGACGCCCGTGAAGTCGAGCGTAAGAAAGTCGGCCTGCGTAAAGCACGTCGCGCAAAGCAGTTCTCGAAGCGTTAATACCGTTTCAAGCAGCCTCCGGGCTGCTTACTGCTGGACAAGAAAGCCGCCTTCGGGCGGCTTTTTTCATGGGCGCGCGCCGCTGCCGGCGTCGCCGGCACCCTAATTCAAGCGGACTGTTAAAATTGCGGCTCGTCGTAGCAATTACATATTTAAAGGAAAGAACATGATCAAAGTTGGCATCGTTGGCGGAACCGGTTACACGGGCGTGGAATTGCTGCGGCTGTTGGCAACTCACCCCGGCGTGGAGCTGACCGCGATCACCTCGCGCAAGGAAGACGGCTTGCCGGTGGCCGACATGTTCCCGTCGCTGCGCGGGCGCGTGAACCTGGCCTTCTCGGCGCCGGACAAGGCCGACCTGACCCAATGCGACGTCGTGTTCTTCGCCACCCCGCATGGCGTGGCCATGGCGCAAGCGCCGGCCCTGCTGGCCGCGGGCGTGAAGGTCATCGACCTGGCCGCCGACTTCCGCCTGAAGGACCGTGCAACGTTCGAAAAATGGTACAAGATCGACCACACCGCGCCCGAGCTGATCGAGGAAGCGGTGTATGGCCTGCCGGAACTGAACCGCGAAGAAATCAAGGGTGCGCGCCTGATCGCCAACCCGGGCTGCTACCCGACCACGATGCAGCTGGGCTTCGTGCCGCTGCTCAAGGCCGGCCTGATCGACGCCGGCAACCTGATCGCCGACGCGAAATCGGGCGTCTCGGGCGCCGGCCGCAAGGCCGAGATCGGCACGCTGTTCTCGGAGTCGAGCGACAACTTCAAGGCCTATGGCGTGTCCGGCCACCGCCACACCCCGGAAACGGCGGCCCAGCTGCAGCGTTTCACCGACGACAAGGTCGGCCTGATCTTCACGCCGCACCTGGTGCCGATGATCCGCGGCATGCACGCCACCCTGTATGCGCGCCTGACGAAAGAATCGACGATGCCGCGCTGCAGGCGCTGTTCGAAGAAACCTACAAGGATTCGCCTTTCGTGGACGTCATGCCTTTCGGCTCGCACCCGGAAACGCGTTCGACCCGCGGCTCGAACATGCTGCGCCTGGCGCTGCACCGTCCGGATGGCGGCGAATACCGTCGTCATCCTGGTGGTGCAGGACAATCTGGTGAAGGGCGCGTCGGGCCAGGCCGTGCAGTGCATGAATTTGATGTTCGGCTTGGACGAAACGACCGGATTGCAACAGATCGCGCTGCTGCCATAAGTGACGTTGCAGGAAACCGACTACGCAGAAAATAGGCGCCCTCTGAAGTTGCCTTTGTGCATTGTCTGACAAGAGCTAGATCAAGGTGGTAACTGTTGAGAACGGTAAATTGACCTGTGCAGCTGATCGGTTTTATCGGGTCAATCATCTATCTCTCAGGGGTGCCACCATGTTCGGTCGCAACGCAAAAAGCGAAATTGACAGCCTGATCGGCATCGCCGCCCGCATCGAGGGCGACCTGTGCTTCAGCGGCGGCTTGCGCATCGATGGCGAGGTGCACGGCAACGTGATCGCCAGCGAGGGCGTCGACAGCGTCCTGATCGTGTCCGAGCACGCGCGCATCGAGGGTGAGGTGCGCTGCGCCAACCTGGTGGTGAACGGTTTCATCGCCGGTTCGGTGCATTCGACGGAACTGCTTGAATTACAGCCGAAAGGCCGCATTCATGGAGATGTCCATTACAAACTGCTCGAGATGCACGGCGGCGCCCTGGTGACCGGCAAGCTGACCCACCATCCGGCCGGCGAACCGGTGTTTCATCTGGCCGAGGCGGAGGCTGCCGGAGCGTGACCGGCGCGAACAGTCTATAATGGAAGAAATCCGAATTTAATCAGGAGTTTATCCATGACTGCAGTCGCCGAAGTAGTAGACTTTGACACCATCCCGACCCCCATCGTCTTCACCGATAGCGCCGCTGAAAAAGTGGCGCAACTGATCGAAGAAGAGGGCAATCCCGACCTGAAACTGCGCGTCTTCGTGCAGGGTGGCGGCTGCTCGGGTTTCCAGTACGGCTTCACCTTCGACGAAATCGTCAACGAAGACGACACCACCATGGAGAAGAACGGCGTGCAACTGCTGATCGACTCGATGAGCTACCAGTACCTGGTCGGCGCCGAAATCGACTACAAGGACGACCTCGAAGGCGCCCAGTTCGTCATCAAGAACCCGAACGCGACCAGCACCTGCGGCTGCGGTTCGTCGTTCTCGGCGTAAAAGTCGCGTACAGCCCGGGCAAGCCGGGCGTTGAGATCAGATCCGGGCACTGCCCGGATTTGTTGTTTGTGCGCCCGATTCAGGCCGAAGATTCAGGCCGGATACAGCGCGCCCAGGATGCGCAGCCCCTTCGCCCCCGTCACCGCCGGCATGTTGCCCGGCTGGCGCTCGTTGAAGCGATATCCCAGCCAGGCAAATGCCAGCGCCTCGACCCGGTTCGGCGCGATGCCGAGCGCCGCCGTCGATTCCACAGGCACCTTGCCGCCCAGCGCCTCGCGCCAGCGCGCGCAGCAGCGAGCCGTTGTAGGCGCCGCCACCGCAGACGTAGACAGCATCCACCGCCACGCCTTCGCGCTTGATGGCGTCCGCGATCGTGCGTGCCGTCAGCGCGGTCAGCGTCGCCTGCACGTCGGCCGCTGCCAGCTGCGCAAAGCCCGCCAGGCGCGCATCGAGCCATTCCATGTGGAACAGGTCGCGCCCGGTGCTCTTCGGCGCCGGCTGGTGGAAGTAGGGTTCTTCCAGCAAGGCCGCCAGCAAGCCCCCATCCACCGTCCCGCTCGCGCCCCAGGCGCCGTCTTCGTCGTATTCCTTGCCTTGATGGCGCCCGATCCAGCCGTCGAGCAAGACATTGCCCGGCCCGGTGTCGTAGCCGGTCACGCGGCCGTCGCCATGCAGCACGCTGATATTGCCGATGCCGCCGATGTTCACCACCACCCGCGTCGTGCCCGCCTTGCCGAAGGCGGCCGCATGAAAGGCGGGCACCAGCGGCGCGCCCTGGCCGCCGGCGGCGACGTCGCGGCTGCGGAAGTCGGCGATGACGTCGATGCCGGTCAGTTCGGCCAGCAGGGCGGGATTGTTGGTCTGGCGCGTAAACCCGAGCTCGGGCCGGTGGCGCACGGTTTGCCCATGCACGGCAACGGCGGCAACCGGGCCGGGCGCGTGCGCCTGCAAGGCGTCGACGCAGGCGGCATAGGCCTGCGCCAGGCCATTCGCGGCAATCGCCTCGCGTTCGATCTCGTTGTGGCCGTTTGCCTG
The DNA here is from genome assembly GCA_963729765.1 of uncultured beta proteobacterium. Taxonomy (GTDB): domain Bacteria; phylum Pseudomonadota; class Gammaproteobacteria; order Burkholderiales; family Burkholderiaceae_D; genus Telluria. The sequence goes on from CAVSPL010000008.1 coordinate 79,070, forward strand.
CAGGGCCATCAGTTCGGCGCGCAGAGGCGCCGGGAAGGGGATAAAGGCGGCTTCGAGGGTGCGGATCGCGCCGCCCGCGAAATCGGCCAGCACGCCGTCCACGCCGTCGAGGCTGGTGCCCGACATCAGGCCGATGTAGAGGGAAGAAGTCAGGGAAGAAGTCATCATGTGCTCATCATAATCGAGACCCACGTAAAAACGCCTTCCGTGCGGTGAAGCAACGGAAGGCGTTTGAAGGGGTGCGGTGTGCTTAGCGGGCAGCCATGGCGTTGCCGCCCGGGGTCAGCAGCGAGAAGCGGTGGTTCATTTCGCGCGCAGCCATCTTGAAGCGGACCAGCTCGCCGGTGGAGAGCGGTGCGGCCATCAGGCCCTTCAGGGTGTTCGGATCGCGGGCGACATCGGCGACGCGGAACTCGTAGTGCAGGTGGGCGCCGGTCGACCAGCCGGTCGAGCCGACGAAGCCGATGACCTGGCCCTGGGTGACCTTGGCGCCCTTGCGCAGGCCATTGATGCGGCTCATGTGGGCATAGGCGGTGCTGTAGTTCGACCAGTGCTTCAGGACGACCATGTTGCCGTAGCCGTTGGAGACGCCGGCGAAGTCGACCGTGCCGTCGCCCGCGGCGCGGATCGGGGTGCCGGTCGCTGCGGCGTAGTCGATGCCCTTGTGCGCTTTCCACTCGCCCGAGATCGGGTGCACGCGGTTGGCGAAGCCCGACGAGACGCGCGAGAATTCCAGCGGCGACTTGAGGAAGGCCTTTTTCAGCGACTTGCCGTCGAGGCTATAGTAGCTGCCTTGCTTGGTGGCCGGATCTTCGAACCACACGGCCTGGTAGCTGGTGCCGCGGTTGATGAATTCGCCTGCCAGGATGCGGCCGGTTTTCACCAGTTCGCCGTCGAGCCAGAAGGTTTCGTAGACGACGTTGAAACGGTCGCCGCGCTTGAGGTCGCCGCGGAAGTCGATGTTGGTCGAGAACATCTGCACGATTTCGCCGACGATCGAATCCGGGATCGAGCCGCCGTCGACGTTGGCGTCGGTGGCCGAGTAGAGCGAGGAGCTGGTGATTTCGCGCGAACGCATTTCGACGCGGCGCTCGAGCTTGGCCGGCACTTCGGAGGCCTTGAAGCTGTCGCCATGGCGTGCGATGGTGAGCGTGGTCGGGGCGCTGTTCTTGTCGGTGAGGGTGGCGCGCAGCGACAGCAGCTGGCCGTTCTCATCGGTTTCGGCCTGCAGGCGCTTGCCGTTTTTCAGCGACAGGACGCGGCGGGCGAGCTTGTCGGAGCGGATGAAGTTCTGCGCCTGCGCATCGTTCACGCCGAGACGGCCGAGCATGGCGCCCAGCGAGTCGCCCGAACGGACGCGCTCTTCGTGGATGAATTGCTGCTCGTCCTGCTGGAGGGCGGCGATCTGGTCGGACAGGTTAGGGAGGGCCAGGTTCTCGGCAACCGAGACGACGTGGACATCGCTGTCATCCTGGACGATAGGGGCGGTCGCAACAGCGCCAAATGCGCACAGTGCGAGGGCGAGGGCGCCGGCGCCGACGATACGGGTCTTGCGACTCATATTAGTCAGGCGGGAGACGCTGGTAGAGGTGATTTTTTGGATAGGGTTCATGCAATCAGTTAAAATTTACCGCTTGAACTTAGGACCACTATTTTTCTTATTGTTTTGAAAAGTTTTCTTGCGGCAAGATTGATGGGATCGAGCATTGTACCAAAATATTGCGTCCTACAACCGTTTTAGCCAAACTCCTACAAAGAATTTATGACAGACTCCGCGTCTTGTAGTACTAACAACTCCGTTTCCAAGACCCAACTACCATTGTCCGACAAGGTCCAGGAAGCGCTCGCCATCACCAAGCGCGGCATCGACGAACTGCTGGTCGAAAGCGACTTCGTACAAAAGCTGGTGCGCTCGGAAAAGACGGGCACACCGCTGCGCATCAAGCTGGGCCTGGACCCGACCGCACCCGACCTGCACCTGGGCCACACCGTGGTGCTGAATAAACTGCGCCAGCTCCAGAACCTGGGCCACCAGGTGATCTTCCTGATCGGCGACTTCACGTCGATGATCGGCGATCCCGTCGGGCCGCAACGTCACGCGCCCGCCGCTGACCCGCGAGCAGGTCGAGGAAAACGCCCAAACGTATTTCCGCCAGGCTTCGCTCGTGCTCGACGCCGAGCGCACCGAAATGCGCTACAACTCCGAGTGGTGCGACCCCCTTGGCGCGCGTGGCATGATTCAATTGGCCTCGCGCTATACCGTCGCCCGCATGATGGAACGCGACGACTTCACCAAACGCTACAAGAGTGGGACTCCGATTGCCGTGCATGAGTTCCTGTATCCGTTAATGCAGGGCTACGATTCGGTCGCTTTGAAGTCAGACCTTGAGCTAGGTGGAACGGACCAGAAATTTAACTTGCTGGTTGGACGCGAACTTCAGAAAGACTACGGGCAAGAGCCGCAGTGCATACTCACCATGCCGCTGCTCGAGGGCCTGGACGGCGTCGAAAAGATGTCCAAGTCGAAGAACAATTACATCGGCATCACCGAAGCGCCGAACACCATGTTCGCCAAGCTGATGAGCATTTCGGACGTGATGATGTGGCGTTATTTCGAGCTGCTGTCCTTCCGCTCGCTGGACGACATCGCCGCCTTGCGCGCCGCGGTCGAAGGCGGCGCCAATCCGCGCGACGCCAAGGTGGCGCTGGGCCAGGAAATCGTCACCCGCTTCCATTCGGCGCAGGCGGCCGAGGAAGCGCTGGCCGATTTCGTGAATCGCTCGAAAGGCGGCATCCCGGACGACGTGCCGGAAGTGGCGGTCGCGGGCGCGCCCTTGGGCGTGGCGCAACTGTTGAAGGCGGCCGGCCTGTGCGCCTCGACCTCGGAAGCCATGCGCATGGTCGACCAGGGCGGCGTGCGCATCGACGGCAATGTGGTGAGCGACAAGAACCTGAAGGTCGAGGCCGGCAGCTTCGTGATGCAGGTCGGCAAGCGCAAGTTCGCGCGCGTGAACTTCAGCGCCGCATGATCGGCCTGCTGCAACGCGTCAGCCACGCCAGCGTCGTGGTCGACGGCGCGACGGTCGGCGCGATCGACGCCGGCCTGATGGTGCTGGTCTGCGCCGAAAAGGGCGACACCGAGCGCGAGGCCGACGCCTTGCTCGCCAAATTGCTCGGCTACCGGGTGTTTTCGGACGCGGCCGGCAAGATGAACCGCAGCGTGACCGACACCGAAGGCGCGCTGCTGCTCGTGCCCCAGTTCACGCTGGCGGCCGATACCCGCTCCGGTACCCGTCCATCGTTCTCGCCGGCGGCCAGTCCCGAGGACGGGCGTCGCCTGTTCGATTATTTCGTGCGCCAGGCCAGCGCGCGCCATGGCAAAGTTGAAACCGGCCAATTTGGCGCAGACATGAAAGTCAGCCTGACGAATGACGGTCCAGTCACCATCTGGCTGCGTGTTGATCCCGTCGTAGTTACGCGTTGAAACCCCCACCGCCGTGCGCGGTCAATACTTATTAGGGAGGCCCAGTGGAGTCCAAGATGAAGATCTGGAGTGATTCATTTACCGAGGGCGGCATGATCCCGCCCGAGTGCGCGTTCGCGGTCATCGATCCGGACACGCACGTACGGCTGTCCAGCAACCGCAATCCCCACCTGGCCTGGGACGACGTGCCGGCCGGTACCCAGTCGCTCGTCATCCTGTGTGTCGACGCCGACGCGCCGACCGACGGCACCGACGTCAACAAGGAGGGGAAAACCGTCCCCGAGTCGCTCAAGCGCGCCGATTTTTATCACTGGGCGCTGGTCGACATCCCGGCCAGCCTCAAGTTCATCACCGAAGGCCAGTTTTCCGACATGGTCACGCCCGGCGGCAAGAGCGGCCCGAACGTGCCCTTCCTCGTCAAGAACGGCACCGAGCACCAGGTGCGCCAGGGCGTGAACGACTATACCGGCTGGTTCGCGGCCGATCCCGACATGGCCGGCCAGTACTTCGGCTACGACGGGCCCTGTCCGCCATGGAACGACGAGCGCGTCCACACCTATGTGTTTACAATCTATGCGCTCGACATCCCGCAGTTTCCGCTCGACGGCAGCTTTACCTGCGCCGAAGCCCGGCTGGCGCTCTCCGGCCACATTCTCGACGAAGCGCAAATTTTCGGTGTCTATTCCCTGAATCCCGACATCGCGCCGACGCCTTTCCACCTGATCACCTGATCCCCGCCCCGTCATGGGGCGCACCGCATGCATAACGACACCTCTACCCGGATCGTGCTGATCCGTCATGGCGAAACCGCCTGGAACTTCGAGCGCCGCCTGCAGGGCCACCTCGATATCGACCTCAACGAAGAAGGGCGGCGCCAGGCGCGCGCGATGGCCGCGGCCCTGGCCGGCGAGCACTTCGACCTGCTCGTCTCGAGCGACCTGGCGCGCGCCGCCGAGACCGCCAAGGCGCTCGGCAACGCCACCGGCCAGCCCCTCTATATAGATGGACGTTTGCGCGAGCGCTGCTACGGCGGCTTCGAAGGCTTGCTGTACGCCGACATCGCCGCCCGCTTTCCGGCAGAGTTTGCCGCCTGGCAGGGGCGCGACGTCGACGCCCAGCTGCCGCCGGGCCAGAACCGCGGCGAAAGCTTCCGCGAGTTCTACGACCGGGTGACGGGGGCGGTGCTCGGCTGGGCGGCGGACAATCCGGGTAAATCGCTGGCGATCGTCGCCCATGGCGGCGTGCTCGAATGCATCTACCGCGCCGCGCTGGGCCTGTCGCTGGAAACGCCGCGCGATTTCAAGGTGCTCAACGCCAGCATCAACCGCTTCATCGTGCGCGATGGCAAGCTGGAACTGGTCAGCTGGGGCGAGGTCGCCCATTTGCAGCCGGCCGTCCTCGACGACGTTTGAGTTTGCGTGACGTGGTTGGCATATGCCTGTTGGGTAAGTTCCTATAGCATTTCTTTCCCATCCGTCTACCCACAATTGTCCCGTTCGCGACAGTTCGGCAAAAATATTGCCCGTAAATTGAGCAGTAGTTCAGGTAAAATAGCGGGTTCCCGTCCATTCTTTACCTGCTCCCGCCGTGCAAATAGGCCCTTATACACTGCGCAATAACGTCTTCGTCGCCCCCATGGCCGGCGTGACCGATCGTCCGTTCCGGCAGCTGTGCAAGCAGCTCGGCGCGGGCTATGCCGTGTCCGAGATGGCGGCGTCGAATCCGCGCCTGTGGGCCAGCGAAAAGACCAGCCGCCGCACCGACCACGAAGGCGAGATGGAGCCGAAAGCGGTGCAGATCGCCGGCGCCGACCCGCAAGACCTGGCCGATTGCGCCCGTCACAACGTCGAGCGCGGCGCCCAGATCATCGACATCAACATGGGTTGCCCCGTCAAAAAGGTGTGCAACAGCTGGTGCGGTTCGGCCTTGCTGCAGCACGAAGACCTGGTCGAGCGCATCCTGCATGCGGTGGTGCGGGCGGTGGACGTGCCGGTGACGCTGAAATTCCGTACCGGCTGGGACCGCCAGAACAAGAATGCGCTGGTCATTGCGCGCATGGCCGAACAGGCCGGCATCCAGATGCTGACCCTGCACGGCCGCACCCGCGCCGACGGCTACAAGGGCGAGGCCGAATACGACACGATCCGCGCCGTGAAAGCGGCGGTCGGCATCCCGGTCGTGGCCAACGGCGACATCACGACCCCGGAAAAGGCGAAGTTCGTGCTCGACTACACGGGCGCGGACGCGATCATGATCGGCCGCGCAGCCCAGGGCCGCCCGTGGATCTGCCGCGAGATCGACCACTACCTGCGCACCGGCGAGCACCTGCCGGCGCCGACGGTGGAAGAAGTGCGCCACCTGATGAACGAACACTTGCCGGCGCATTACGCCTTCTATGGCGACTACATCGGCGTGCGCAGCGCGCGCAAGCATATCGGCTGGTATGTCGAAGACTTGCCGGGCGGCGAAGAATTCCGCCAGCGGATGAACCTGCTGGAAACGACGGCCGAGCAACTCGCGGCAGTCGATAATTTTTTCGAATCGCAACTTCGTCATGGCGAGCGGTTACAATACCGGCCCGCCCAGCTGATCGAAGCGTTGGCGGCATAAAAAAATAGTACGTAGAACAACAAAAACGATTTGGGGACAACGCCGACACAATCGGCGGAGCAATCACTAACCAGGATGAAGCAGCAGACATGAGCAAAGAGAGTATCCAGGAAGTTGTCCAGAAAAGCCTCGAGGACTATTTCAATGACCTGGGCGAGCAAAAGCCGACGAACATCTACGACATGATGGTCATGACCGTCGAGAAACCGATTCTCGAAGTCGTGATGACGCGCGCCGACGGCAACCAGTCGCACGCGGCCCAGATGCTCGGCATCAATCGCAATACCTTGCGCAAGAAACTGCAAGAGCACGGACTGCTCTAAGCTTCACCGGCACGCGTGGCCGCGTGGCGCGGCCAGCACGGCGCGCCGGAATTCCGTTCCGAATTCTCATCAACAGTGGCCACCCCATGATCAAACAAGCTCTCATTTCCGTCTCCGACAAGACCGGCGTGCTCGACTTTGCGCGCGCGCTGTCCGCGCTTGGCGTGAACATCCTGTCCACCGGCGGCACCGCCAAGCTGCTGCAGGACAATGGCGTGCCGGTGACCGAAGTGGCCGACTACACCGGTTTCCCGGAAATGCTCGACGGCCGCGTCAAGACCCTGCACCCGAAAGTGCACGGCGGCATCCTCGCACGCCGCGATTTCCCCGAGCACGTGTCCAAGCTGCAAGAGCACGGCATTCCCGAGATCGACATGGTCGTGGTCAACCTGTACCCGTTCCAGGCGACGGTGGCCAAGGATGACTGCTCGCTGGAAGACGCGATCGAAAACATCGACATCGGCGGCCCGACCATGCTGCGTTCGGCGGCCAAGAACCACCGCGACGTGGTCGTCGTCTGCGACCCGAGCGATTACGGCGTGGTGCTGGCCGAAATGAAAGGCACCGGCGACACCGCCGGCGCCGTCAGCTACGACACCAAGTTCCGCCTGGCCAAGAAAGTCTTCGCGCACACCGCGCAATACGACGGCGCCATCACGAATTACCTGACCAGCCTCGGCGAAGACAAGCAGCACGCCACGCGCTCGCACTACCCGGCGACGATCAACATGAGCTTCGAGAAGGTGCAGGAGATGCGCTACGGCGAGAATCCGCACCAGGGCGCGGCCTTCTATCGCGATATCGTCTCGATCGACGGCGCGCTGGCGAATTACCGCCAGCTGCAGGGCAAGGAACTGTCGTACAACAACATCGCCGACGCCGATGCGGCCTGGGAATGCGTCAAGTCCCTCGGCGGCTTCGCCCAGCCGGCCGGCTGCGTGATCGTCAAGCACGCCAACCCGTGCGGCGTCGCCATCGGCACCGACGCCCTGGATTGCTACACGCGCGCGCTGCAGACCGATCCGACCTCGGCCTTTGGCGGCATCATCGCCTTCAACGTCGAAGTCGACGGCCGCGCGGCCGAGGCGCTGGCGAAATTGTTCGTCGAAGTGCTGATCGCGCCATCCTTTACCGCAGAAGCACGCCAGATCATGGCGGCCAAGCAGAACGTTCGCTTGCTGGAAATTGCGCTGGGCAATGGCCAGAACCCGTACGACGTCAAGCGCGTCGGCGGCGGTCTGCTGGTGCAGGCGCCGGATGCGAAGAACGTCGGCATCGGCGAACTGCGCGTGGTCAGCAAGAAGCAGCCGACCCCGCAGCAGCTGCAGGACCTGATGTTCGCCTGGCGCGTGGCGAAATTCGTGAAATCGAACGCGATCGTGTTCTGCGCGAACGGCATGACGCTGGGCGTCGGGGCAGGGCAGATGAGCCGCATCGACTCGGCGCGCATCGCCTCGATCAAGGCGCAGAACGCCGGCTTGTCCCTGAGCTGGTTCGGCCGTGGCCTCGGATGCCTTCTTCCCGTTCCGCGACGGCCTCGATGTCGTGGTCGATGCGGGCGCGACCTGCGTGATCCACCCGGGCGGCTCGATGCGCGACCAGGAAGTGATCGACGCGGCCGATGAGCGTGGTGTCGTGATGCTGTACACCGGCACCCGCCACTTCCGCCATTGATGTTATCGGGTGGGCGGCGTGATCGCCGCCCACCCGACGAAACGGTTGCGCAAAACACAGCCGAACTGTGTTTTTAGACAGTATTTTTCCCACGAACGTTGCTGGCCGGTATAACATTCGTCCATGATTATCCTCGGCATCGACCCAGGCCTGCGCACCACCGGCTTTGGGGTTATTGAAAAACACGGCAGCAAACTGCGCTACATCGCCTCCGGCACCATCAAGTCCGGCCTGGAAGGCGCATTGCCGCCGCGCCTGAAGATCATTCTCGCCGGCGTGCGCGAAGTGGTGGCGATCTACGGCCCGCACTGCGCGGCCATCGAAAAAGTATTCGTGAACGTCAATCCGCAGTCGACGCTCCTGCTCGGCCAGGCGCGCGGCGCGGCGATTTGCGCGCTGGTCGGGGCCGACCTCGAGGTGGCGGAATACTCGCCGACCCAGATCAAGCAGTCCGTCGTCGGCAGCGGCAAGGCCGCCAAGCCGCAGGTGCAGGACATGGTGGCGCGCCTGCTGAAACTGCCCGGCCTGCCCGGCAGCGATGCGGCCGACGCCCTCGGCGTCGCCATCTGCCACGCCCATACCTACGACACGCTGGCGCTGCTCAACGTCCTCAGTCCGCAAAAGGCCACGCTGCGGATGAAGAACGGCCGTCTCGTCTAATTAAAAGAAAGGTCCGCCATGATTGGCCGCATCTCCGGAATTCTGCTGGAAAAGAACCCGCCGCAACTGCTGGTGGATTGCCAGGGCGTCGGCTATGAAGTCGACGTGCCGATGAGCACCTTTTACAACCTCCCGCATACCGGCGAAAAGGTGGTGCTGTTCACCCACCAGGCGATCCGCGAGGATGCCCATCTGCTGTTCGGCTTCGGCAGCGCCAGCGAGCGCGCGCTGTTTCGCCAGCTGATCAAGATCACCGGCGTCGGCGCCCGCACCGCGCTCGCCATCCTGTCGGGCATGACGGTGGCCGACCTGGCGCAAGCCGTCACCCTGCAGGAATCCGGGCGCCTGATGAAGGTGCCCGGCATCGGCAAGAAGACCGCCGAGCGCTTGCTGCTGGAGTTGAAAGGCAAAGTCGGCGCCGACCTCGGCATCGTCGGCGGTGCGCCGCGCGACGATACCCAGTCCGACGTGCTCAACGCACTGCAGTCTTTGGGGTATTCTGACAAGGAAGCCCTGCTGGCCATCAAGAACCTGCCGGCCGGTTCGACCGTATCCGACGGCATCAAGTTCGCACTGAAAGCGCTGTCGAAAGCGTAATTCGAGATTAATCCATGAGCATCCAGACCGACAATTTCACCGAGCAGCGCGTCATCGACGCCGCGCCAGCCTCGCCCAACGAGGAGGCGATCGAGCGCGCCTTGCGCCCGAAGCAGCTCGACGAATACGTCGGCCAGGAAAAGATCCGCAGCCAGCTCGAGATTTTCATTTCGGCTGCGCGCAAGCGGCGCGAGGCGCTCGATCACACCCTGCTGTTCGGCCCGCCGGGCCTGGGCAAGACCACGCTGGCCCACATCATCGCGCGCGAGATGGGCGTCAATCTGCGCCAGACTTCCGGTCCGGTGCTGGAACGTCCGGGCGACCTGGCGGCCATCCTCACCAATCTCGAGCCGAACGACGTGCTCTTCATCGACGAGATCCACCGCCTGTCGCCGGTGGTCGAAGAGATCCTGTACCCGGCGCTCGAGGACTACCAGATCGACATCGTGATCGGCGAGGGTCCGGCCGCGCGTTCCGTGAAACTCGACCTGCAGCCGTTCACGCTGGTCGGCGCCACCACGCGCGCCGGCATGCTGACCAATCCGCTGCGCGACCGCTTCGGCATCGTCGCCCGCCTCGAGTTCTATAACGTCGAAGAGCTGACCAAGATCGTCACCCGCAGCGCGGCCTTGCTGGAAGCGCCGATCGACCAGGAAGGTGCGCGCGAAGTCGCCATGCGCGCGCGCGGCACGCCGCGTATCGCCAACCGCCTGCTGCGCCGCGTGCGCGACTATGCGGAAGTGAAGGGCGATGGCCAGATCACGAAAGCGATCGCCGACCTGGCCCTGATCATGCTCGACGTCGACTCGGTCGGCTTCGACGTCATGGACCGCAAGCTGCTGGAAGCGGTGCTTGTTCAAATTCGGCGGCGGTCCGGTCGGCATCGGCAACCTGGCCGCGGCCATCGGCGAAGCGGCCGACACCATCGAAGACGTGCTCGAACCGTACCTGATCCAGCAGGGCTACCTGCAGCGCACCCCGCGCGGGCGCATCGCCACGCCGGCGGCGTACATGCACTTCGGCGTCGCCGCTCCGCGCATCAGCCCGACGGGCGACCTGTGGGACCCGCTGCGGTGATGCAGATCTGGGTCGACGCCGACGCCTGCCCCGCCGTCATCAAGGACATCCTCTACCGCGTGGCCGAGCGCACGCAGATCCAGGTGACGCTGGTGGCGAACCAGCTGCTGCGCGTGCCCGGCTCGAAATTCATCCGCTCGGTGCAGGTGCCCAGCGGCGCCGACGTGGCCGATGCCGAGATCGTCGAGCGCCTGAGCCCGGCGACCTGGTCGTCACCGGCGACATCCCGCTGGCGGCGCTGGTGCTGGAGAAGGGCGGCTTCGCCCTCAACCCGCGCGGCGATTTTTATACCAAGGACACCATCGCCCAGCAGCTGACGATGCGCGCCTTCATGGAAGAACTGCGCAGCGGCGGCGTCGACACCGGCGGCCCGGCCGCCTTCAGCCAGGCCGACCGCCAGCAGTTCGCGAATGCGCTCGACCGCCACCTGGCGCGGCACCGTCCACGCACCTGACATTTGTCATCTTAAAGTGGTGGCAGCTGCTTCTACCGCAGCGCCGCCCGATCCGGATACTCGGCTCACACCCACTTCCACTGGAGAGAGCCCGATGAAACCGACCCTGCAACGCCTGTTCCTGTGCGCCGCCATCTGCGCCAGCCCCGCCGCATTCGCCGTGCCCACCCTGGTCCAGGACGTGCGCGTGTTCGACGGCAAGGCCGTGCACGAACGGCGTTCGGTGCTGTTCGACCGCGGCCTCATCGTCGATGCCGATTTCAAGGGCAAGGCGCCGGCGGGTAGCCGCGTCGTCGAACGGCGCCGGGCGCACGCTGCTGCCCGGCCTGATCGACGCCCACACCCACGCCTTCCGCGCGCAGGAACTGCCGGTGCTGTTCGGCGTGACGACCCAGATCGACATGTTCACCGACGTGCCATGATGCAGAAGGCGAAACAGGAAATGGCGCAGGGCGGCAACCACGCGCCAGCGCCGACCTGTTCTCGGCCGGCACCCTGGTCACGTCGCCGCACGGCCACGGCACCCAGTTCGGCCTCGCCATCCCGACCATCACGCGGACCGGAACAGGCGCAGGCCTTTGTCGACGCGCGCATCGCCGAAGGCTCCGACTTCATCAAGATCGTCATGGAAAGCGGCTACGGTTTTCCCTCGCTCGACATGGCGACGGCCAAGGCCGTGATCGAGGCGGCGCACCGGCGCGGCAAGCTGGCCGTGGTCCACATCGGCAACGAGAAGGATGCGCGCGCCGTGCTGGAGGCGGGCGCGGACGGCCTGGTGCACCTGTTCCCGGGACGTCGCGCCGATGCCACGGCGGCTGGCAGCGCTGGCGCGCGACGCAAGGGCGCGTTCGTGATCCCGACCTTCACCGTATTGGAAAGCATGGCGGGCTGGCGCGGCGACGACCTGCTCGCCAATCCCGCCTTTGCCGGCCTGCTCGACAAGGACGGCGCAGGCCCCGCTCAAGGCGCGCTTCGGCAGCACGGCGCGGCCGGACAGCTTGCTGGCGCCGAAGGCGGTGGCCAAGGCGATGCTGGACGCCGGCGTGCCGCTGCTGGCCGGGACCGACGCCGGCAACCCGGGCACCCAGTACGGCGTCAGCATGCACCGCGAACTGGCGGCGCTGGTCGAAGCCGGCTTGACGCCGCGCGCAGGCGCTGGCGGCGGCCACCAGCGTGCCGGCGGACGCCTTCAAGCTGGGGCGGCGCGGCCGCATCGACCAAGGGCTACAAGGCCGACCTGCTGCTGGTCGACGGCGATCCGACGGCCGACATCCGCGCCACGCGCCGCATCGTCGAGGTGTGGAAGGATGGCGAGAGCGCGAACGGCCTGCGCGACGCCCAGCGCCAGCAGGTCGCCAAGAGCGCGGCAGCAGGGCGGCAAGGCGCTCGCGCTGCCGCGCGACGGGCGCATCAGCCAGTTCAGCGCGGAGCAGCTGGCCAGCCCGTTCGGCATGGGCTGGGGGCCGTCGACCGACAGTTTCGTGGGCGGCAAGTCGAGCGTCGTATGGCCGCGGGCGCCGGCGCTGGCCGACGGCCAGGTGCCGCTGGCGATCGCAGGCCAACGTGGCGCCGGGCCTGCCGTTCGCCTGGGCCGGCGTGGCCTTCATGCCGGGCAAGGCGCCGATGCAGGCAACCGACCTGTCCGCCGCCAAGGTGGTGCGCTTCCGGGCGCGCGGCGACGGCAAGACCTACCAGCTGATCGCGATGTCGGAGGGCGTGCGCATCCCGGCTGCGAAGTCCTTCGTCGCGCGGCCCGGAGTGGACCGAGGTGAGCGTGCCCTTTCAGCGCGCTCAAAGGCCTCGATCCGACGGCGGTCACCATGTTAGGATTCAACGCCGGTCCGCAGCCGGGCGACTACCGCTTCGAGATCGCCGACGTGCGCCTGCTGGCCGAATGACACGACAAAAAGAGCGAACAACGATGACGACGGCTGGCGATTCAGACGATGTGGGCGGGACCCTGGCTCCCGCCCGAGCTGGGCAAGATGCCGTACTTCTGGCTGCTGAGCCTGGGCTACATGTTCTGGAAGTACGCTTACGTGACGCCCGGCGTGCGTCGAGGCGGCGCTGCTGGCGCTGACCTTCGTCGCTGTTCATGCCGCTGTACTGCGCCAGCTACTGGGCGCGCGGCTGGCGGGTGGCGGCCTGCATGCTGGCCGGCTGCGCTGATCGGCGCCGCCTGGGCGCGCTGGAACGCCGGCGCCGGCACCTTCTTCATCTTCGCCTGCGCCATGGCGCGCCCATTCGTGGCACATGCGGCGCGCCATGCTGGCGATCGGCGGCCGTGATCGCGGTCGCGCTGCTCGCCTCCCTGCAGATCGCGCAGATGCAGATGCGCTTCCTGTTCCTGATGCCGATCCTGACCGTCAGCCTGCCGGTCGGGATCGGTCGGTCATGGATGCGCGCCTGCGCCGCTCGCGCCAGGCCTTGATGCGCAAGCAGGAAGAGGTCGAGCACATGGCCACCATCGCCGAGCGCGAACGCATCTCGCGCGACCTGCACGATCTGCTCGGCCACTCGCTGTCGCTGATCGCGCTGAAGGCCGAACTGGCGCGCAAGCTGGTGCACCGCGACGCCGCGGCCTGCGCGCGCGAGATCGGCGACATCGAAACCAGCGCGCGCGAGGCCCTGGCCGAGGTGCGCGCGGCCGTCACCGGCTACCGCCAGAGCGGCCTGGCCCAGGCGCTGGCGAATGCGCGCGCCAGCCTGGCGGCGGCCGGCGTCGAACTCGACGAGCAGGTCGAGCGCATCGACCTGGCGCCGGCGACCGAACACGTGGTGGCGCTGGCCTTGCGCGAAGCGGTGACGAACGTCGTGCGCCATGCCGGCGCGCGCCGCTGCAGCCTGTCGCTGTGCGTGGAGGAGGGCGCGTGCGTGCTGCGCGTGTTCGACGACGGCAACCGCTGCGCAGCGACGGCGCAGCTGCAGGCATGGGAACGGACTGTCCGGCATGCAGGAACGCGCGGCGGCGCTCGGCGGCAAGCTCGCCCTGCGGGTCGGCGCCGGCCTGGCGCTCGAACTGCGGGTGCCGCGGGAGCTGCCGCATGATCCGCATCCTGATCGCCGAAGACCAGGCGCTGGTGCGCGGCGCCCTGGGCGCGCTGCTCGGGCTCGAACCCGATTTCGAGGTGGTGGGCCTGCGCCGCCGACGGCAGGCAGGCGCTGGCGCTGTGCGAGCAGCTGGTGCCGGACATCGTGCTGACCGATATCGAAATGCCGCACATGACGGGCCTGGAACTGGCGCGTCGCCCTGGCCGAGCGCGGCGCGCCTGCCGCGTGGTGATCGTGACCACCTTCGGGCGCAGCGGCTACCTGCGCCGCGCGCTGGCGGCGGGCGTGCGCGGCTACCTGTTGAAGGATGCGCCGGCCGACACGCTGGCCGCGCGCGATCCGCAGCGTGCACGGCGGCGGCCGGGCGATCGCGCCCGAGCTGGCGCTGGAAATCTGGGGCGGCGGGCAGGACCCCTTGTCCGAGCGCGAACGGCAGGTGCTGCGCCTGGCGGGGGAGGGCCGCAGCAGCGCCGACATCGCGCGCCAGGTGCACCTGTCGGAAGGCACGGTGCGCAATTATCTGTCGGAAGCGATCAGCAAGCTGGGGGCGGGCAATCGGGTCGAGGCGTATCGGCTGGCGCGGGATGCGGGCTGGCTTTGAGCGGTAGGTGGCGCTGTTGCGTGTTCGTATTGTGTGCTGATCCGCGTGGGCTGAGAGCCCACCTACGGGAAAGCTGCGTATCGGGTTTCGTATGATCTTGCCGGTAGCGGTGACCGTAGGGTGGGCTCTGAGCCCACGCGGATTAACCACCATACTGTCGCAACAGCGCCACGAACCGCAGCGTGCGCCGCCGAGCCCGCCAATCTGTCATGATCCTCGGAAATTCTGACAGGAGCGGCACGTGGCGTGGTGGCAGCAGAGCTGGATAACGATACAGCACGAATTCTCGGACCTGGGCGACGTCGATTCGATCACCCGGCTGGTGGTGCGCCTGCTGGTGGCGATCGTGCTGGGCGGCATCCTCGGCTATGAGCGCGAATCGGTCGGCGCCTCGGCCGGCCTGCGCACCCATATGCTGGTCTCGCTCGGCTCGGCCCTGTTCGTGCTCATTCCCCTGCAGGCCGGGATGGGCATCACCGACCTGTCGCGCGTCCTGCAAGGCGTCACCGCCGGCATCGGTTTCCTCGGCGCCGGCGCCATCCTCAAGCAGAGCAACAAGAACGACATCCGCGGCCTGACGACCTCCGCCAGCATCTGGCTCACCGCCGCCATCGGCATTGCCGCCGGCATGGGCCGCGAGGCGACCGCGGTGGTCAGCGCACTGTTCGCCCTCATCATCCTTGCCATCGTGCGCAGCTCGCCGAAAGACTGATGGCCGCCGCCAATGCAAAAAGCCCACCGATGGTGGGCTTTTTTCGCTCCGGCCTCGCCCACGCTATCTGCGTGGTGCGCGCCGTTATTTAATTTATTAAATTAAATCGCGCGGATATTGCCGGCTTTTTCGCCTTTAGGACCGGTCGAGCGCTCGAACGATACGCGCTGGTTTTCGGCCAGGCTTTTGAAGCCTTCGGACTGGATATCCTGGAAGTGGGCGAACAGATCGCCGCCGCCTGCGTCAGGGGTAATGAAGCCGAAGCCTTTAGCGTCGTTGAACCATTTTACGGTGCCGGTTTGAGTAGTCATTTACATTTCCTTTAGATTTGCATGGGCAACAGCGCCCGGGATGCACGCGACCAGAGAGGGTGTAACGGGAGGAAATCAAACAGGCTGCCGAGAGGCGATGCGGGAGAGAAAGACCAACAATAACAACGACTTGATGTAGTGCGAGATGGAAGATACAGGGCTTTTCCAGATTATCCTAATTATTTCGGATTTAATTTCTCGCGCCGCTGCGCCGATCCAGACGGATTTGAGTCCAACCACGCCCTCCGACATTTGTTTCGCGCACGCCAAGCGCGCGCCACGTCCGCGTCTTTGCTAGGATGCCGCTAGAAGTCGGATGTAGCGAGGCTATTGAATGTCAGGAAGCGGCAACATGGATCCGCGCGCCAACGCCTACCTGGCGGCGCGTGTCGACGACGCCTTGAAAATGCTCAGGACCGACGGGATGTCGCCTGCGCTCGAGTTCATGCAGCTTGTCGGGGTGCCGCGCACGGTTGCGCTGCGCGTGCTGTGCTCGCCAACCCAGCAGCGCACGCACGACCGGCGGCGCACGCCGCGCTAGACTACCAGGAGAAGCGCCATGTTCACCCTCGACGATTTCGCCCAGCTTGCGTTCCTCGAAGGCCGCTGGCGCGGACACAGCGCGGACGGCAAGGAATTCTACGAACAGTACGACCGGCCCGAAGCCGGGCACTGTTCCGCTCGCGCCGCTTCCCGACCGATGCCTTCGACGAGCACAGCGACGGCAGCACGATCAGCTTCCACGACGGCGAAGTGCGCTCGACCTGGGGAGAATTCACCTGGCGGGCGTCCAGCATCGGCAAGGATTTCGCCGCCTTCGAACCGGTCAAGGCACCCACCCATTTCATCTGGCGCCGCGTCGACCCATCGACCCTGGAAGCCGAGCAGCGCTGGCAGGCCGAAGGCAAGGAGCAGCAGCACACGATCCGGATGACCCGCGTCACCCACATCGACTAGGCAGTCTTACTGCTCGCGCTGCCAGACTTGCGAACGGCCGAACATCGGCGCGCCGATATAGCCGCGCACTTCGAGCTTCTGGCCGCCGTCGCGCAGCGTCGCCTTGCTCTTGTAGACCTTGCCCTTGGCCGGATCGAGGATCTCGCCGCCGGTGTACTCGTTGCCGTCCTTTTTCAGGCCCGACACGATGGTCAGGCCGATCAGCGGCTGGTCCTTGCGCGAGTCCTTGCATTCGCCGCACTTCGGGTTCTGGTCTTCGTTCGGGCCGCGGAACAGCTTTTCGATCTTGCCCTGCAGGGCGCCGTTTTCCTCGGTGATGCGCACCAGCGCCTTCGGCTTGCCGCTCTCGTCGTCGATGGTCTTCCACAGGCCGACCGGCGAGGTGGTTTGCGCCCAGGCGGCGGAAGTGAGCAGCAGGGTGGCCAGCAGGCCGGCTTTGATCAGAGGTCGCATCGTGGTGTCTCCGTTGTTGTGGTTACGTTGGGGCCAGTGTAGCAAACTGTTCGGCTCAGCTGGCGATAAAAGCGTTGCTGGATGTTTCAGAGCGGCGTCCATGGGTCCAGGCCAAAAAAAACGCGGCCACCAGGGCCGCGTTTCGGTGGAGCAGGAAGATCAGCCCGCAGCCAGTTTGCCCAGCTGTTCGCGCATCTTGTCGATCGTCGCGGAGAAGTTCGCCAGGCGTTCCTTTTCCTGCGCCACGACCGCCGCCGGCGCGCGCGCGACAAAGCTTTCGCTCGACAGCTTGCCGTTGGCTTTGGCGATCTCGCCCTCGATGCGTGCGATCTCTTTCGACAGGCGCTCGCGCTCGGCGGCGACGTCGATCTCGACCTTCAGCATCAGCTTCGTGGTGCCGACGATCGACACCGCGGCCGGCGACTCCGGCAGCGCGTCGACGATCTGCACTTCCGCCAGTTTGCCCAGCGACTGGATGAAGGGTGCGAAGCCGGCCATGTTGGCGCGGTCCGCGTCGTTGCCCGGCTCGACGATCAGCGGCACGCGCACCGACGGCGACAGCTTCATTTCGCCGCGCAGGTTGCGCGTTGCATTCGTCAGGTCCTTCAGCTGGGCCATCCAGGCTTCGGCGCCCTCGTCGATCAGGGCTTCGTTGGCGATCGGGTAGGGCTGCATCATGATCGAGTCGCCGGTCTTGCCGGCCATCGGCGCGATCGCCTGCCACAGCGCTTCGGTCACGAACGGAATGACCGGATGCGCCAGGCGCAGGATCACTTCCAGCACGCGCAGCAGCGTGTGGCGGGTGGCGCGCTGCTGCGCCTCGGTGCCTTGCTGGACCGTGACCTTGGCCACTTCCAGGTACCAGTCGCAGTACTCGTCCCAGACGAATTTGTAGATGGCGCTGGCGATGTTGTCGAAGCGGTAGTCGGCAAAGCCCTTCGCCACTTCCAGTTCGGCGCGGTTCATCAGCGAGATGATCCATTTGTCGGCCTGCGACAGGTCGGCGTCATCGGGCTTGCCGCAGTCCTTGCCTTCCGTGTTCATCATCACGAAGCGGGTCGCGTTCCACAGCTTGTTGCAGAAGTTGCGGTAGCCCTCGGCGCGGCCCAGGTCGAAGTTGATGTTGCGGCCCAGCGAAGCGTAGCTGGCCATGGTGAAGCGCACGGCGTCGGTGCCGAAGGCCGGGATCCCGCTCGGGAATTCCTTGCGCGTGGCTTTCGCGATCTTCTCGGCGGCGCGCGGGTCCATCAGGCCGGCGGTGCGCTTGGCGACCAGCGACTCGATGTCGATGCCGTCGATCAGGTCGATCGGGTCGAGCGTATTGCCCTTCGACTTCGACATCTTCTGGCCCTGCGAATCGCGCACCAGGCCGTGCACGTAGACGGTCTCGAACGGCACCTTGTTCGTGAAGTGCGCGGTCATCATGACCATGCGCGCGACCCAGAAGAAGATGATGTCGAAACCGGTCACCAGCACCGACGACGGCAGGAACATCTTCATGTCCGGCGTCTCTTCCGGCCAGCCCATGGTCGAGAAGGGCACCAGGGCCGACGAGAACCAGGTGTCGAGCACGTCTTCGTCGCGGCGCAGTTCGCCCGTGATGCCTTGCGCGGCCGCTTTGGCCTTGGCTTCTTCTTCGTCGCGCGCGACGACGATGTTGCCCGCTTCGTCGAACCAGGCCGGGATGCGGTGGCCCCACCACAGCTGGCGCGAGATGCACCAGTCCTGGATGTTGCCCAGCCACTGGTTGTAGGTCGTGCTCCAGTTCTCGGGCACGAACTTGATCTCGCCGCTGGCGACTTTTTCCAGCGCCACTTCGGTGATCGATTTGCCCGGATTGAAGGTGCCTTCCGGCGCCGGCTTGGTCATGGCGACGAACCACTGGTCGGTCAGCATCGGCTCGATGACGACGCCGGTACGGTCGCCGCGCGGCACCATCAGCTTGTGCGGTTTGACTTGTTCCAGCAGGCCCAGTGCTTCGAGGTCGGCCACGATCTGCTTGCGCGCGGCGAAACGGTCCATGCCCTGGTATTGCGCAGGGGCGTTCTCGTTCATCTTCGCGTCGAGCGTCATGACCGTGATCGGCGCCAGGTTGGCGCGCTGGCCGACGGCGTAGTCGTTGAAGTCGTGCGCCGGCGTGATCTTGACGCAGCCGGTGCCGAATTCCTTGTCCACGTAGGAGTCGGCGATGATCGGGATCTCGCGTCCGGTCAGCGGCAGCTTCAGCATCTTGCCGACCAGGTGGACGTAGCGTTCGTCGGTCGGGTCGACCGCGACGGCGACGTCGCCCAGCATGGTTTCAGGACGGGTGGTGGCGACCGTCAGGTGGCCCGAGCCGTCGGCCAGCGGGTACTGGATGTACCACATCGAGCCGTCTTCCTCGACCGAGTCGACTTCCAGGTCGGACACGGCCGTGCCCAGCTTCGGATCCCAGTTCACCAGGCGCTTGCCGCGGTAGATCAGGCCCTGCTCGTACAGGCGCACGAAGACTTCGGACGACCGTTTTCGAACGCGTCTCGTCCATCGTGAAGTATTCGCGCTGCCAGTCGGGCGAGGCGCCCAGGCGGCGCATCTGGCCGGTGATCGTGTTGCCCGACTCTTCCTTCCACTCCCAGACCTTCTTGATGAATTCGTCGCGGCCGAGATCGTGGCGCGAGATCTTCTTGGCGTCGAGCTGGCGTTCGACGACGATTTGCGTCGCGATGCCGGCGTGGTCGGTGCCCGGGATCCAGGCGGTATTAAAGCCGCGCATGCGGTAGTAGCGCGTCAGGCCATCCATCACGGTCTGGTTGAAGGCATGGCCCATGTGCAGCGTGCCGGTCACGTTCGGCGGCGGCAGCTGGATGCTGAATGCCGGTTTGTCGGCGTCCATGGTGGCGGCGAAATACCCGCGCTGTTCCCACTCGGTGCGCCAATATTGTTCAATGTCGGCTGGCTCGAAAGACTTGGCTAATTCCATGATGTGATGGCGTTTGAATGTGCGAAAACGACCATTATAGAGGAGGTAAGTGGGGATGCGGTCGCGGGCGCCGCTGAATTTATGGGCACTGGCGCCCGCCAGAAAAGCATTTACTGCTTGTAAAGAAAACTCGGCACGCTATAATTCATCCGCTGCCGACACGGCAGCAAACGCTAGGGGTCCTGCGCATCGCTTGAGGCGTGGGTGAGAAATACCCTCTGAACCTGATCTGGATAATGCCAGCGAAGGGAAGCTTCGGGATGTCCGCCGACTGCGCGCACGCGTTCGCCTGCCGTCCCCGACTCCTTTGCTGGCTCCTGCCCAAAGGAGCCACATGAATGCACCACTGAAGTTCGACGCCGCCACCGCCACGGTGGACGCAGGCCGCCATCGCCCCTTTCCCAATTCGACGCAAAGTCTATATCGAAGGCAGCCGCCCGGATATCCGCGTGCCGATGCGCGCCGTCGCCCAGAGCGACACGCCGGACAGTCTTCGGCGGCGAAGCCCAATCCGCCCGGTCTTCGTCTACGACACCTCCGGCCCCTACACCGATCCGGCCGTGCAGGTCGACATCCGGCGCGGCCTGGCCGCCGCTGCGCCGCAACTGGATCTCGAGCGCGGCGACACCGAGCAGCTGACCGGCCCGAGCTCGGCCTTCGGCGCGCGCGCGCCTGGACGATGCCAGCCTCGACGCCCTGCGTTTCGAACTGCAGAGGAAGCCGCGCCGCGCGAAAGCGGGCGCCAACGTCACCCAGATGCATTACGCGCGGCAGGGCATCATCACGCCCGAGATGGAATTCGTCGCCCTGCGCGAAAACCTGCGCCGCAAGGAGTACCTGGCGCAGCTGGAGGAGAGCGGGCCGATGGGACAGCGCACGGCCGCACTGCTGGGCCGCCAGCATCCGGGCCAGTCCTTCGGCGCCAGCATTCCCGGACGAAATCACGCCCGAATTCGTGCGCGCGGAAGTGGCGCGCGGGCGCGCCATCATCCCGGCCAACATCAACCACCCGGAAAGCGAGCCGATGATCATCGGCCGCAATTTCCTGGTCAAGATCAACGCCAACATCGGCAACTCGGCCGTGACCTCGTCGATCGGCGAAGAAGTCGAAAAGATGACCTGGGCGATCCGCTGGGGCGCCGACAACGTGATGGACCTCTCGACCGGCAAGCACATCCACGAAACGCGCGAATGGATCATCCGCAACAGCCCGGTCCCGATCGGCACCGTGCCGATCTACCAGGCGCTGGAAAAGGTCAACGGCAAGGCCGAGGACCTGACCTGGGAAATCTACCGCGACACGCTCATCGAACAGGCCGAGCAGGGCGTCGACTACTTCACCATCCATGCCGGCGTGCGCCTGCGCGTATGTGCCGATGACGGCCAAGCGCCTGACGGGCATCGTCTCGCGCGGCGGCTCGATCATGGCCAAGTGGTGCCTGGCGCACCACAAGGAATCCTTCCTCTACACGCATTTCGAAGACATCTGCGCACATCATGAAGGCGTACGACGTCTCCTTCAGCCTGGGCGACGGCCTGCGTCCCGGCTCGATCTACGACGCCAACGACGAAGCCCAGCTGGCCGAACTGGACACGCTCGGCGAACTGACGCAGATCGCCTGGAAGCACGACGTGCAGACCATGATCGAAGGCCCAGGCCACGTGCCGCTGCACCTGATCCAGCGAAAACATGCGACCTGCAGCTGGAACAGTGCGACGAAGCGCCGTTCTACACGCTCGGGCCCCTGACGACCGACATCGCCCCCGGCTACGACCACATCACCTCCGGCATCGGCGCGGCCCATCATCGGCTGGTACGGCACCGCCATGCTGTGCTACGTGACGCCGAAGGAACACTCGGCCTGCCCGACAAGGGGACGTCAAGGACGGGATCATCACCTACAAGATCGCCGCCCACGCG
Organism: uncultured beta proteobacterium; assembly: GCA_963729765.1. Taxonomy (GTDB): domain Bacteria; phylum Pseudomonadota; class Gammaproteobacteria; order Burkholderiales; family Burkholderiaceae_D; genus Telluria. Next base: position 100,914 of record CAVSPL010000008.1, read on the forward strand.
GCCGACCTGGCCAAGGGCCATCCCGGCGCCCAGGTCCGCGACAACGCGCTGTCGAAGGCGCGCTTCGAATTTCGCTGGGAAGACCAGTTCAATCTCGGCCTCGACCCGGAAAAGGCGCGCGCCTTCCACGACGAAACGCTGCCCAAGGAATCGAGCCAAGGTCGCCCATTTCTGCTCGATGTGCGGCCCGCATTTCTGCTCGATGAAGATCACCCAGGAAGTACGCGACTACGCCGCCGCGTTCAGCGAGCGCGCTGGCAGGGGATGGAAGAAAAGGCGATCGAGTTCGTGCGCGAGCGGTGTGAAGCTGTACCGCGAGGTATGACCATGCTCGATATCGAACTCAATGGCGCGCCGCTACCGCCTGCCGCAAGGCGCAGACGCTGGAAGACCTGGTGCGCGCGCTCGGCCTGGCCGGGCCAGGCGCTGGCGCTGGCGGTGAACCGCCAGGTGGTGCCGCGCCAGCAGTGGGGCGAGCGCGCTCCTGGCCAGGCAGGACCGGGTGGACATCGTGCACGCCATCGGCGGCGGCTAAAAGGAGAAGACAATGAACGACGACTTACTGACCATCGCGGGCAAGACCCTATCGCTCGCGCCTGCTGGTCGGCAGCGGCAAGTACCGCGACCTCGACGAAACACGCGAAGCGACCGCTGGCCTCCGGGGCCGAGATCGTGACGGTGGCGATCCGGCGCGTGAACATCGGCCAGGACCCGCAGCATGCCCAACCTGCTCGACGTGCTGCCGCCGGATCGCTTCACGATCCTGCCCAATACCGCCGGCTGCTACAACGCCCGAGGACGCGGTGCTACACGCTGCAGATGGCGCGCGAACTGCTGGGCGGGCACAAGCTGGTCAAGCTCGAAGTGCTGGGCGACCCGAAGACCCTGTTCCCGCACATGCCGGAAACCCTGCGCGCGGCCGAGATACTGGTGCGCGACGGCTTCGACGTGATGGTCTACTGCAGCGACGACCCGGTGCAGGCCACGCATCCTGCAGGAGATCGGCTGCGTCGCCGTGATGCCGCTGGCTTCCCTGATCGGCTCGGGCATGGGCATCCTCAATCCGTGGAACCTGTCGCTGATCATCGAGCAGGCCACGGTGCCGGTGCTGGTCGACGCCGGCGTCGGCACGGCGTCCGACGCGGCCATCGCCATGGAACTGGGCTGCGACGGCGTGCTGATGAACACGCGCCATCGCCAGCGCGCAGAAACCCGGTGCGGATGGCGCGCGCGATGCAGCTGGCGGTGCAGGCCGGGCGCGCAGCCTTCCTGGCCGGGCGCATGCCGCAGGCGCTTCGCGGCCGTCGCCTTCGTCGCCGCTGGCAGGGACGCCTGGCGTGACGCACGCCATGCGTACTGGTCTTCGCCGGGCTCGATCCCGGCGGCGGGGCCGGCCTGGCGGCCGACGTGCTGGCGATTGCGGCGCAAGGCGCGCATGCGCTGCCGGTCGCCACCGCGCTCACGGTGCAGGACAACAACCGGGTGCACGCCGTGGTCCCGGTCGACGCTGCCCTGGTGCTGCGCCAGGCGCGAGGCCCTGGTCGCCGCCTGCGACGATCGCGCGCCGTCAAGATCGGCATTCCCGGCAACGCGCGCGAATGCGCGCGCGATCGCCGGCCTGCTGCGGCGCTTGCGCGCGCGCGATCCGGATCTGCCGATCGTGCTCGACCCGGTCCTGGCCAGCGGCCAGGGCGACGCGCTCGGCACCGGCGACCCGCGCGCCGGCCTGGCGCGCGCTGCTGGCGCTGGCCACGATCGTCGCTGCCCGAACCAGCCTGAAGCGCGCGCGCATCGGCGCCGTGCGCGTGCCGCGCACCTGCTCGTCACCGGCGGCCATGGCGAAGGCAGCTGCGTCATCAACCGCTGGTACGCTGCGCCGACGACTGGTGCGGCGCTGGCGCTGGCCGCGCCTGCCCGGGCAGTTCCACGGCAGCGGCTGCACCCTGGCCGCCGCGCTGGCCGGCACGCCTGGCGCTGGGCGAGGACATGCCAGGCGCCCTCGGCGCGGCCCAGGCATATACCCATGCCGGCGCTGGCGCAGTCGTTCGCGATCGCCCCCGGGCAGCGCATCCCGCGCCGCTTCCTCCACACCTTCATTCATAAGGACACATCATGCGCGGCCTTTATCTCGTCACCCCCGAACTGGGACGACACCGAGCGGCTGCTGGCTGCCACCGAGCGCCGCCCTGCGCGGCGGCGCGGTCCTGGTGCAGTACCGGCACAAGGAGGCCGGCGCCCGCGCCTGCGCCTGGAGCAGGCCACGGCGCTGCTGGCGCTGTGCCGGCGCCACGGCCGCCCGCTGGTCATCAACGACCATCTCGACCTGTGCATGCGGATCGACGCCGACGGCGTGCACCTGGGCGCGCGCCGACGCCGCGCTCGCGCAGGCGCGCGCGCGCGCTCGGCCCGCGACAAGATCGTCGGCGCCTCCTGCTACGGCGACCTGGCGCTGGCCCACGCCGCGCAGCGCCGCCGGCGCCAGCTACGCTCGCCTTTGGCGGCTTTTATCCGTCGCCCGTCAAACGCTATGACTTCGTCACGCCGCCGGCGCTGCTGGCAACGGCGCGTGCGCGCCTTCGACGCTGCCGCTGGTCGTCATCGGCGGCATGACGCCCGGCCAATGCCGGCCGCTGGTGGCGCACGGAGCCGACATGGTGGCCGCCATCACGGCCGTCTACGGCGATCCGGAGCCGGAAGCGCGGCGCGCGCGCATGGAGCGCGCTCTGTTCGACCGGCGCCGGGGGAGAGTAACGACCCGTTGCAGGAGAGAGACAGATCGGGGTTCTGGAACGCCTCGCTATATATTGCCTTGCGGCAAAAATATATAATGCTCCGCATTCTTCTCTCTACTCTCCCACATACCATGGACAACACCTTGATGAACGACGGCGTGCTCGAAGCACTCGCCTTCAAACTCGGCAACGAGGAATACGGCATCAAGATCCTGCAGGTGCAGGAAATCCGCGGCTACGAATCGGTGACCCGCATCGCCAGCGCCCCGGAACACGTCAAGGGCGTGGTCAACCTGCGCGGCACCATCGTGCCGATCGTCGACATGCGCATCAAGTTCAAGCTCGGCGAGCCGACCTACAACCAGTTCACCGTCGTGATCATCCTGAACATCCAGGACCGCGTGGTCGGCATGGTGGTCGATTCGGTCTCCGACGTGATTTCGCTGACGGCCGAGCAGATCAAGCCGGCGCCCGACATGGGCGCCCTGAACACGGATTACGTGGTCGGCCTGGGCACGGTCGACGAGCGCATGATCATCCTGGTCGACATCGACCGCCTGATGTCGTCGGACGATATGGGCGTGATCGACAGCGCGGCCATCGCCTGATCGCGGCGCGCGCGCCACTTGAAACCCGCCCGCGTGGCGGGTTTTTTCATGCTTGAACGCGGGCATGGCCGCGCTTGTGCCTACAATAGCGGATCGACATCCTTTCATGAGACAACGATGCGCCTGCTTCGCCTGATCGTCCGCACCCGGCGCCACCCGTCGGCCATCCTGCTGCTGGCCCAGCTGCTGGGGATGCTCGTGTATCCCTTCCTGGAGCAGCACGCACTATGGCCACATCGCCTTCAACGCCTTCGGCATCATCGATCCTCGCCTTCACGATCCGCATGGTGCGGCGCACGCCGGGCGAAACCTGGTTCAGCGTGGCGATGGCCGTGCCGATCATCGGCCTGCTGTCGGCGCAGATGCTGTACGACCTGCCGCACCTGCAGGCCTGGTCGTCCGCGATCGAGGCCCTGTTCTACTTCTACGCCGCCGGCAGCCTGATCGCCTACATGCTGGCCGACCGCCACGTGACCACCGACGAACTGTTCGCCTCCGGCGCCACCTTCACCTTGCTGGCCTGGGGTTTTACCCACCTGTACCTGGTGGTGCAGGCGCTGACGCCGCACTCCTTCGGCGCGGCCGTCAACGCCGAGCTGCCGCGCACCTGGACCGAACTGAATTACCTCAGCTTCGCGCTGCTGTCCTCCACCGGCATCGGCGACGTCATCCCGCTCACCTACCACGCGCGCGCGCTGGCCAGCATCGAAATGTTCGTCGGCCTGATCTACCTGGCCGCGGTCGTCGCGCGCCTGATCGGCCTGAAGATGCAGCCGGCGAAAGATCGATGACCAATCGCGCTCAGGCCGGCTGGAAGCGGTAGCCGACGCCGGTTTCGGTCAGCAGAAGCGCGGCTGGGCCGGATCGTCCTCGAGCTTGTGGCGCAGGTGGCCCATGTAGATGCGCAGGTAGTGGCTGTTCTCGGCCTGGTTCGGCCCCCAGACCTCGCGCAGCAGCTGGGGCGTGCGTCAGCACCTTGCCCGCATTGCCGACCAGGGCGGCCAGCAGCCGGTATTCGGTCGGCGTCAGGTGCACCGTGCACGCCGGCCTTTCGTCACGCGCCGGTTTTGCAGGTCCACCACCACGTCGCCGAAGCGCACCTGCGCCGTCGGCGCCGGCGGCGGGCTGCGCTGGCGCCGCTGCGCCGCGCGTACCCGCGCCAGCAGTTCGCCGACGCCGAACGGCTTGGTCAGGTAGTCGTCGGCGCCCGGCGTCGAGCGCGCCGATCTTGTCGCTCCTCGTCGACCCGCGCCGACAGCACGATGACCGGCACGGCCGACCATTCGCGCAGGTCGGCGATGAAGTCGACGCCGTCGCCGTCGGGCAGGCCGAGGTCGAGGATCACGAGGTCGGGCTTGCGCGTGCCCGCTTCGGTCAGGCCGCGCTGCAGCGTCGCCGCCTCGTGCACCTGCCAGCCTTCCGCTTCCAGCGCCGCGCGCACGAAGCGGCGGATCTGCGGCTCGTCCTCGACCAGCAGCGCGGTCGCGCCGAGATCACGTCATCCTGTTCCTCGTTGTCAGGCTCGTCGCACGGCGGCAGCGCCGGCGGCGTCCCCAGCGGCAGGGTGAACACGAAGCGGGCGCCGCCGCCCGGCGCGTTGGCGCCGCGGATCGTGCCGCCATGCGCGCCGACGATCGCGCGGCAGATCGCCAGCCCCAGGCCGACGCCGGGCGTGCGCCGACTCGCGCTCGCCGCGCGTGAATTTCTCGAACACGGCTTCTTCCTGGCCGGGCGGCAGTCCCGGCCCGTTGTCGGTCACGGACACGTTCATCCACATCGCCGTGCAGCTCGGCGCGCGATCGTGATCGTGCTGCCCGCCGGCGTGTATTTTCCGGCATTTTCGAGCAGGTTGCACAGCACCCGCTCGATCAGCACGGCGTCGAAGTTCACCAGCGGCAGCTCGGCCGGCAGCGTGCGCACCACGTGCCGGGCGAGCGCGGCGCGGCTGGCGCGCAGGGCGCTGCCGACGACTTCCTCGATCGGCTGCCATTGCAGCCTGAGCTTGACCGCGCCGCTCTCGATGCGCGCCATGTCCAGCAGGTTCGTCACCAGCGTGCTCATGCGCCCGCTCTCCTCGCGCAGCGCATCGGCCATGCCGCGCTGTGCCGGCGCCAGCGGCGGCGCCGACTGCGCCAGCGACTCGGCCAGCGCCACCAGCGCGGTCAGCGGCGTGCGCAAGTCGTGCGAGAGCGCCGCCAGCAGCGAATTGCGCAGGCGCTCCGATTCCATGCTGACCAGCGGCCTGCTGCGCCACCTCGATATAGTGCACCCGCTCGAGCGCGATCGCGGCCAGCGCGGCGAAGGTGTCGAGCTGCTGGCGCTGTTCCGGCACCAGCAGCCAGCGCGCTTCGTCCGGCTCGATCGCCAGCACGCCGCGCGTGCGCATCGGCGCCACCAGCGGCAGGTAGAGCAGCGGGCTGCCCGGCAGGGTGTCGGTGCCGCGCCCGGCGCTGGCGCCGTGGTCGAAGGCCCACTGGGCGACGCCGCTGATCGAGCGCCTGCGACGTGCGGCTTCGGCGTCGCCGGCGGGCTGCAGCCGGCCGTCGGCATCGGGCAGCAGCAGCGCCGCTGCGCGCGCCGAACGGCTGCGCGCGATGGCGGCGCGCGTCGCTTCCTCGAGATCTGCTCGATCTGCAGCACGCCGGACAAGGTCGCGCGCGAATTCGTACAGCGCGCGCGGCCGGCTTTCGCGGTGCGCGGCGACCCGCGCCTGGAAGCGCAGCCCGCCGTCAGGTGGCCGGTGATCAGGCCGACGGCCAGCATCACGCCGAAGGTGACCAGGTACTGGACATCGGAAACGGCGAAGGTAAAGCGCGGCGGCACGAAGAAGAAGTCGAAGCAGGCCACGCCGACGCAGGTGGCCGTGACCGAGGGCCCGCGCCCGAGGCGCACCGCCGCCAGCACGCACCACCAGCAGGAACAGCATGGCGATGTTCGCGAGGTCGAGGTAGCCGCACGGTCGGCATGACCGCCAGCGCCATGCCGATGCTGGCCAGGGCGGCGATGCCGTGCCGGGCGAGGACCTGGCGGCGCGCCAGCGTCCGGCGGCATGGCGCCTCGGCGGGCGTGGCGGCGCGCGGGGCCGAACTCGCCGGCGTCGCGGCGACTTCGATCAGTTCGATGTCGGGCGCCAGCGCGCGCGATGCGGCGGCTGCGCGGCGTGCGCCAGGGCGCGGATGCCACGGCTGCGCCCGAAGGCGATGCGCGCCAGGTTGTGGCTGCGCGCATAGTCCACCAGCGCCGCTTCCACCGTATTGCCCGACAGCGACAGCGGTGCGTCGCGCCCAGGTCGCCGGCCAGCTTGAGTGTCTGCAGGATGCGCTCGCGCTGCGCCGGCGGCAGGCGCTGCAGCGCCGGCGTCTCGACATAGACCGCGTGCCAGCCGGCGCCCAGCTGGCCGGCCAGGCGGGCGGCGCTGCGCACCACGCGTTCGGCATCCGCGCCGGGGCCGATGCAGGCCAGCAGCGCCGCGCCGCTGCTCCAGACCGGATCGATCGACTGTTCGACGCGGTAGGCGCGCACGTCGTCGTCGACGCGGTCGGCGGTGCGCCGCAGCGCCAGCTCGCGCAGCGCGATCAGGTTGCCCTTGCGGAAGAAGTTGCGGCCGGCGCGCTCGGCCTGGTCCGGCAGGTAGACCTTGCCCGCCTTGAGCCGCGGCAGCAGTTCGTCGGGCGGCAGGTCGACCAGCACGACCTCGTCGGCCGCGTCGAACACCGTGTCGGGCACGGTCTCGCCGACGCGGACGCCGGTGATGCCGCCGACCACGTCGTTCAGGCTTTCGAGGTGCTGCACGTTGAGCGTGGTGTAGACGTCGATGCCGGCCGCCAGCAGCTCCTCGACGTCCTGCCAGCGCTTCGGGTGGCGCGAGCCGGGCGCGTTCGTGTGCGCCAGCTCGTCGACCAGGATCAGCGCCGGGCGGCGCGCCAGCGCGGCGTCGAGGTCGAATTCGAGCAAGCGTCTTGCCGCGGTAGTCGATGCGCTTGCGCGGCAGGACCTCGAGCCCCTCGAGCAGGGCCTCGGTCTCGGCGCGGCCGTGGGTCTCGACGACCCCGACCACGACGTCTACGCCTTCGCCGCCGCAGCGCGCGCGCCGCGGCCAGCATCGCGTAGGTCTTGCCGACGCCGGCCGAGGCGCCGAAGTAGATCTCAGCCGGCCGCGCGCGGCGCGCCGCTCCTGCTGCTGGACCTGGGCCAGCAGCGCGTCCGGGTCGGGCCGCTCCGGCTTCGCCGGGCATGGTTCATGCGGCCGCCTTCATCGGACCGCGGCGCCGCGGCGTCGAGCGCCAGGTTCAGCGCCAGCACGTTGACGCGCGGCTCGCCGAGGAAACCGAAGCCGGCGTCCTGTGCGCTCGGCCTCGACCAGGGCGCGCACCTGCGCCTCGGGCAGGCCGCGCGCGCGCGGCGACGCGGCGCGACCTGGTAGTACGCCGCCGCCAGGCTGATGTGGGGATCGAGGCCGCTGGCCGAGCGGTGACCAGGTCGACCGGCACCGGGGCGCGGTTCCGGGTCGGCCGCTGCAGCGCGGCGATGCGCGCCTTGACGCGCGTCCAGCAGCGCCGGATTGGTCGGCCCCAGGTTCGAGCCGCTCGAAGCCGGCGCGTTGTAGGGCGTCGGCGCGGTGGCCGACGGCCGGCCCCAGAAGTACCCGGCGCCGTGAACGGCTGGCCGATCAGCGCCGAGCCGACCGGCTTGCCGTCCCGCTCGAGAGGCTGCCGTTGGCCTGGTCGGGAAAGGCGACGCTGGCCGACGCCGGTGACGGCAGCGGGTAGAGCGACGCCGCACGAGCAGCGGTCAAGCGCCGAAGACAGACCAGCGCGGGACGAAGGATGGATGACATGATGGGTTTCCTTGATTCGACGATTCAAACGAGGCTGAACGCCGCCAGCAGCAGGTCGATCAGCTTGATGCCGATGAACGGCAGCGATGATGCCGCCGACGCCGTAGACCAGCAGGTTACGGCGCAGCAGCGCGGCGGCGCCGATCGGCGCGATAGCGCACGCCCGCAGCGCCAGCGGGATCAGGACCACGATGATCAGGGCGTTGAAGATCACGCGCCGACAGGATCGCCGCTGCCGGGGTGGCCAGGCGCATGACGTTCGAGCGCCTTCGAGCTGCGGATAGGTGCCGACGAAGGCCGCCGGGATGATGGCGAAGTACTTGGCCACGTCGTTGGCGATCGAGAACGTGGTCAGCGCGCCGCGCGTCATCAGCATCTGCTTGCCGATCTCGACGATCTCGATCAGCTTGGTCGGGTTCGAGTCGAGGTCGACCATGTTGCCGGCTTCCTTGGCCGCCTGCGTGCCGGAGTTCATCGCCACGGCGACGTCGGCCTGGGCCAGCGCCGGCGCGTCGTTGGTGCCGTCGCCGGTCATCGCCACCAGCCGGCCTTCGGCCTGGTAGCTCGCGGATCAGCTTGAGCTTGGCCTCCGGCGTGGCCTCGGCCAGGAAGTCGTCGACGCCCGCTTCGGCGGCGATGGCGGCGGCGGTCAGCTGGTTGTCGCCGGTGATCATCACGGTCTTGATGCCCATGCGGCGCAGTTCGGCGAAGCGCTCCTTGATGCCGCCCTTGACGATGTCCTTCAGCTCGATCACGCCCAGCACGCGCGCGCCGTCGGCGACCACCAGCGGCGTGCTGCCGCGCCGCGCGACGTCCTCGACGCTGCGCAGCACCTCGGCCGGGAAGCGGCATGCCGAGCGCTTCGACGTGGCGCGCGCATCGCATCGGCGGCGCCCTTGCGGATGCGCCGTTCGCCGAGGTCGACGCCGCTCATGCGGGTCTGGGCGGAGAACGGCACGAACGTGCGCCTGCAGGCTGGCCAGCGTCGCGCTCGCGCATGTCGAAGCGCTGCTTGGCCAGCACCACGATGCTGCGCCCTTCCGGCGTTTCGTCGGCCAGCGAGGCCAGCTGCGCCGCGTCGGCCAGCTCGCGCTCGGTCACGCCCGGCGCCGGCAGGAAGGCGGCCGCCTGGCGGTTGCCGAGGGTGATGGTGCCGGTCTTGTCGAGCAGCAGCACGTCGACGTCGCCGGCCGCTTCCACCGCGCGGCCCGAAGTGGCGATGACGTTGGCGCGCATCATGCGGCCCATGCCGGCCACGCCGATGGCCGACAGCAGGCCGCCGATGGTGGTCGGGATCAGGCACACCAGCAGCGCGACCAGCACCGTGATCGTGACCGGCGTGCCGGCCTTGGCCGCCTCGACGCTATACAGCGAGAACGGCAGCAGCGTCACGGTCACCACCAGGAACACGATCGTCAGCGCCACCAGCAGGATGGTGAGCGCGATCTCGTTCGGCGTCTTCTGGCGCTTGGCGCCTTCGACCATGGCGATCATGCGGTCGAGGAAGGTCTCGCCGGGATTGGCCGTGACGCGCACCACCAGCCAGTCCGACAGCACGCGGGTGCCGCCGGTGACCGAGGAGAAGTCGCCGCCCGACTCGCGGATCACGGGCGCCGATTCGCCGGTGATGGCGCTCTCGTCGACCGAGGCCACGCCTTCGATCACCTCGCCGTCGATCGGGCACCACGTCGCCGGCCTCGACCAGGATGTACGTTGCCCTTGCGCAGATCGAGCGCGGGGCAGGGCAGCCAGCCGGTGCCGTGCTTCGGCGTGGCCAGCTTCTTGGCCATCACGGCTTTGCTTCAGGCCGCGCAGCGAGGCGGCCTGCGCCTTGCTGCGGCCTTCGGCCAGGGCTTCGGCGAAATTGGCGAACAGCACCGTGAACCACAGCCAGACGGCGATGCGCCAGGATGAAGCCGGCCGGCGCTTCGCCGCTGCCGGCAAGGCCTGCACCCACAGCAGGGTGGTGAGGATGCTGCCGACCTAGACCACGAACATGACGGGGTTGCGCAGCTGGGTGCGCGGGCCGAGCTTTCTGAAGGCGTCGACCAGCGCCGGGCCGGCCAGGCTGGTATCGAACAGGGTCAGCGCGATGGGTGGCGGGAGCAGCGGCTGGCAGCGGTGCGGCCGGCGTGGGCAGTTGGGACATGGTGGACTCCAGAGTTGAATTATCGAGCGAACAGCTGCAGGTGCTCGACGATCGGCCCGAGCGCCAGCGCCGGCACGTAGTTCAGCACGCCGACCAGCACCACCACGCCGATCAGCAGGCCGACGAACATCGGCGCATGGGTCGGCATGGTGCCGCGCGTTGGCCGGCAGGCGCTGCTTGGCGGCCAGCGAGCCGGCGATCGCCAGGACCGGCACGATCACGCCGAAGCGGCCGAACCACATGGCGATGGCCAGCATCGTGTTGTAGAACGGCGTGTTGGCCGACAGGCCGGCGAACGCGCTGCCGTTGTTGTTGGCGGCCGAGCTGAAGGCGTACAGGATCTCGGAGAAGCCGTGCGCGCCCGGGTTGGCGACGCCAGCCTTGCCGGCCTCGGCGATCACGGCGATCGCGGTGCCGGCCAGCACCAGCAGCGGCGTGACCAGGATCGCGATCGAGGTCATCTTCATCTCGTAGGCCTCGATCTTCTTGCCCAGGTATTCCGGCGTGCGGCCGATCATCAGGCCGGCGATGAACACGGCCATGATCGCGAACACCAGCATGCCGTACAGGCCGGAGCCGACGCCGCCGAACACCACTTCGCCGAGCTGCATCAGCAGCAGCGGCACCGCGCCGCCCAGCGGCGTGAACGAATCGTGCATGGCGTTGACCGCGCCGCAGGACGCCGCCGTGGTGACGGCGGCGAACAGGGCCGAAGCGGCGATGCCGAAGCGGGTTTCCTTGCCTTCCATGTTGCCGCCCGATTGCAGCGCGCTGGCCTGCTGGTCGACGCCGAGCGCCGCCAGCGCGGGTGCGGCTGCTGCTCGGCGCACCATCACGCCGGCCGTCGCGACCAGGAACAGGACGGTCATGGCGGCCAGGATCGCCCAGCCCTGGCGCCGGTCGCCGACCAGGCGGCCGAAGGTGAAGCACAGCGCGGCCGGGATCAGGAAGATCGCCAGCATCTGGACGAAGTTCGACAGCGGCGTCGGGTTCTCGAAGGGATGGGCCGAGTTGGCGTTGAAGAAGCCGCCGCCGTTGGTGCCGAGCAGCTTGATCGCTTCCTGCGAGGCGACCGGCCCCATCGCGATGACTGGTCTGCGGTCACGTTCCGTACCGGTGGCCCTGGCATCCTTGAGCGGCTGGCCGTCGGGCTGCGGAGTACGGCTCGACAGCTGCACGCTGGTAGGCCGAGAAATTCTGGATCACGCCCTGGCCCATCAGGAAGACCGAGAACAGCAGCGACAGCGGCAGCAGCACGTACAGGGTGCTGCGGGTGAGGTCGACCCAGAAGTTGCCGATCGACTGGGCCGAGCGCGCCGAAAAGCCGCGGATCAGCGCGAACACGACGGCGATGCCGGTGGCGGCCGAGAAGAAATTCTGGCAGGTCAGGGCCAGCATCTGCGTCAGGTAGCTCATCGTCTGTTCGCCGCTGTAGCCCTGCCAGTTGGTGTTGGTGACGAAGCTGACGGCGGTATTGAAGGCCGAGTCGGGAGACTGACGTTGGCGAGCCCTGGGGATTGAGCGGCAGCCAGGCCTGCACCCGCTGCAGCAGGTAGACGGCGAGCGCGCCGACGGTATTAAAGGCGAGCAGCGCGACGGCATAGGCTTTCCAGCCCATGCCGTCGCCTTCGCGCACGCCGGCGACGCGGTACAGGGCCGACTCGAGCGGCTGCAGCCAGCCCAGGCCGCGCACGCGGCCGCCCTCGGCCACGCGCGCCAGCAGGCTGCCCAGCGGCCAGGCCAGGGCCAGCAGGATCACGAAGAACAGCGCGACCAGCGCCAGCGAACGGCTATCCATCACAGGTCCTCCGCGTTGAACATGGCGTACAGCAGGTAGGCCAGCAGGCCGCCGGCGGCGAGCGCGCCGATCAGGTAAAAGAGCGTCATTGCGCGCTCCCAGTTGTGCGCAGGCGCTGGCCATGCCCCAGGTCAGGGCGAAGAACAGGGCGATTGCGGCGATGAAGACGATATCCATGGAACACCTCAAGAGTTATCGGGTTGAGTCAGAAGGTCTTGGCGAGGCTGGCGACGAGCGCGCGGCGGCCGAGGAAGTTGCCGTTGGCGGGCGAGGCATAGGCCGCCCCGTCGGCATTCGTGCCGACCAGGGCCAGCGACAGGCTGGCCAGGCCGAGGTCGGACGTGACGCCGAGCTTGTAGTCGGTGTAGCCGGCCACGGCGTGGCGGCGCACCTGCTGGCGCCCGGCGTGCAGGTTGAGCGTCAGGCCGCGGCCCAGGCCGACGTTCGCGCCCAGGTCGAGGTAGCCGCTGCGGCGGCTGTCGGCGAAGCCGAACAGGTTCGTCAGCGCCAGCGAATACTTGGCATACGCGGGGCCGTAGCCCAGCTGGGCGTAGAGTTCGCCCGTGTTCGCATTCGCAAAGCCCGGCACCCGCTTCAAGCCGTTGCGCCGGATAGACATAGGCCAGCACGCCGGCGTCTAGGCGAGCGCGCCGAGCGTGCCGCGCCGGCCGCCGTACAAGTCGAATTCGACGTCGCCGCCGCCGCCCGCATCCTTGGTCCATGTGATGGTCGAGGCCCAGGCGCCGGCATACAGGCCGCTCGGATTGTGGGTGAAGTCGGCGCCCGCCTGCAGGGCCGGCTGCAGGCGCGTCTGCGAGATGCCGCGGTAGCGGTAATCCGAGACCAGCGCCGCGTTGAAGCTGGTGACCTGGTCCGGCTGCGCCTCCTGGGCATGCAGCGGCGCCGCCAGCGCCAGCAGCAGGGCGGAGGTGGCGAGGCTGGAAAGTGGGGTATTCATAATCTGCGTCGTTTCCTTGTTGTTGTTAGCCGCGGCGCCGGGTGCAGCGTCGCGATGAAGGAAAGTGTAGAAGCGCAGGCGTAAAGATTTTCTAAAAAGAAGGGGGTGCGAGCTAAACGCTTTGTATACGCGCCGGGGGCTGTAAACGAAAAAAGAGGACGCCGCAGCGTCCTCTTTTACATGCCAACCGCGGGCGAATTACTTACCGCAGCCCAGCGACTTGATGCGGTCGTAGGCAGCCTTCGCCTGCACCAGGCCGAAGCCGTACTTGGTGTCGCGGCCAGCGGTGCCCAGGTCGAGCGCGCTGTTGTCGAGCGAAGTGCGGATCTGCTTGCCGGTACAGGTTGGGAAGTAGCTCCACACCAAGGCAGCAACGGCCGACACGTGCGGCGTCGCCATCGAGGTGCCGTCGTAGTAGGCGTAGTTCGATGCCTTGATGCCGACGGTGGCGCTCTGGCCCAGCTGGGCCTTCATCGCGGTGCCGTCGACATCGGTCGCGGTGACCGACGGGATGTTGGTGACGGTGGTGCCCAGCGTGCCGCCGAAGGCGCCGGCCACGTTGTTGTACACCACGGCGCCGACGCCGCCGCTGGCCTGGCAGTTCGAGACCTTGGTCGAGAAGTCGACCGTGCCGCGTGCGATCAGGCAGACCTTGCCCGTCATGGCGGTGTTGACCGCGTCGCCGATGCCGAAGTCGGCCAGCGGGGCGGTCGCGGTCTTGACCGGCGAGCCTTCCATCGCGCCCGGCGCATAGGTGCTGGCGCCGACCGTCAGGACGGCTTCCTGGCCGACGCCGGTCGGGACGGTCGACAGCACGCCGACGCCTGGACCGGCCAGTTCGACCTTGCTGTTGTACTGCGAGAAGGTGGCCCAGGCCTTGTTCTCGTCGACCGCGCCGACCGAGACCACGCTGGTATAGCCGGCCGGGTAGGAGAGGCGCGTGTTGCCGTCGTTGCCGGCGGCGGCGATGCGACAGGATGCCGGCCGTTTCGAGCGATGCGAAGGTATTTTTCTCGGTGTTGTTCTGGGTCGGGCCGCCGAGCGACATCGAGATGACGTTGGCGCCGGCAGCCTTGCACTTGTTGGCGGCCGAGGCCAGGGTCGACGAATAGGCCCAGGCATCCGGACCGAACACCTTGACGATGTGGATCTTGAGCTGCTTGTTCGGGTTCACGCCGACCACGCCGACGCCGCTGTTGTTGATGCCGGCGATGGTGCCTGCCACGTGGGTGCCGTGGTGGTTTTCGTCGGTGTACCACCAGCCGGTGCCGCGTCGTATTCGCCGGTCAGGTTGTTGCCCGACAGGTCTTCATGGTTGCGGTCGATGCCGGAGTCGATGATGCAGACCTTGCGGTTGGCGGCCAGCGAATCGCTCAGCTGGTCGGCCTGCACCATCTTGATGCCGTACGGGACCAGCTGGCCGGCTGGTGTACGGGGTGCCGGTCGATGGGCTGGTCAGCGCCAGCGGATAGCGCTTGGCGTCTTCCTCGATGAATTCGACGTTCGGGTTGTTTTCCAGGTTTTTCAGGAGGGCGCGCGGCACTTCGACGGCCATGGCGTCATCGTTGAAGATTTCGTGCTTCACTTTGCCTTTGAGACCGGCCACCAGGGATTTCAGAACGGCTTTCTGGCCCTTCTTGAATTTCACGATGACGCGGGTGGTGTCGGTATCGGGTTCGGCAACGCTGGCGGCGCCAGCGGTATTACACAGCAGTCCGACCGCGGCAGCGGCGAGGCAGAGGCGGAAGGTCTTGTTTGAAGCACGAGCGGAACGCTGAACCATGTTTACTTCTCCGTATAAAAGCCTATGGAAATGCCGCGATTCTTTGCTCGCGTGCACATTTTTATGTGAAGCCTGGTTTGCCGCAAACGATGACGGCTGAATCCAGTGTAGGCACGAAACATATGTATAGGCAATTGACAAATCAATCGTGCTCAGCCGTGTTGCAATGTTGCACACTCGCACAATTGAAAATCGGATATGGATGCGATTTATTTAGTGATATATTTTTGTCCCCCGACCTTGTGCATGTGCAGCAAATTTGCAGCCTGCATAGCCGACGTTGTTTTCCTGCGCTTGGTATGATGGCAATCACCCATTCCCATCTCACAGGAACAACCCATGAAAACCAAGGCAGCGATTGCGTGGAAGGCGGGCCAGCCGCTGACGATCGAAGAAGTCGAGCTCGAAGGCCCGAAGGCCGGCGAGGTACTCGTCGAAATCAAGGCCACCGGCATTTGCCACACCGATTACTACACGCTCTCGGGCGCCGACCCGGAAGGCCTGTTCCCGGCCATCCTCGGCCATGAAGGCGCGGGCGTCGTGGTCGACGTCGGCCCGGGCGTGACCAGCCTGCGCAAGGACGACCACGTCATCCCGCTCTACACGCCGGAATGCCGCCAGTGCAAATTCTGCCTGTCGCAAAAGACCAACCTGTGCCAGGCGATCCGCTCGACCCAGGGCCGCGGCCTGATGCCGGATGCGACCTCGCGCTTTTCGCTCGACGGCAAGCCGATCTTCCACTACATGGGCACCTCGACCTTCTCGAACTACATCGTGGTGCCGGAAATCGCGCTGGCCAAGGTGCGCTCGGACGCGCCCTTCGACAAGATCTGCTACATCGGCTGCGGCGTCACCACCGGCGTCGGCGCCGTGATCTTCACGGCCAAGGTCGAGGCGGGGGCGAACGTCGTCGTGTTCGGCCTGGGCGGCATCGGCCTGAACGTGATCCAGGCGGCGAAGATGGTCGGCGCCGACAAGATCATCGGGGTCGACCTGAACCCGGCGCGCGAAGCCATGGCGCGCAAGTTCGGCATGACCCATTTCATCAACCCGAGCCAGGTCGAGAACGTGGTGGACAGCATTGTCCAGATCACCGACGGCGGCGCCGACTATTCAGTTTCGAGTGCATCGGCAACGTCAAGACCATGCGCCAGTCGCTCGAGTGCTGCCACAAGGGCTGGGGCCAGTCGATCATCATCGGCGTGGCCGAAGCGGGCGCGGAGATTTCGACCCGTCCGTTCCAGCTGGTGACGGGCCGCGTGTGGAAGGGTTCGGCCTTCGGCGGCGCGCGCGGACGCACCGACGTGCCGAAGATCGTCGACTGGTACATGGAAAACAAGATCAACATCGACGATCTGATCACCCACCACCTGCCGCTCGAACGCATCAACGAAGGCTTTGACCTGATGAAGTCGGGCGAGTCGATCCGCTCGGTCGTCGTGTATTAAGTCATCGCTGTTTTTGCCGCCTGTTCCGCGAAAGCGACCGTTCGTCGCACGGCGCGGGCGGGCGGCAAGCCGTTCTTCTACAGTCCTTCCATCGCCAACCGGCTCCTGGAGGACACCATGCACGCATCCCGCTTTTTCTCATCCCGCAGCATCAAGCAAGCGCTCCTGATCGGCGCCGCCGCAGCCGCCTGCGCCGCGCCCCTGCTGCGCCGTGCACGCCGCGCCGGCCGCCGACGCGGCAAGCCGGTGCGCGTCATGCACAGCGGCGAAGGGCGGCGATCCCTACGCCCTGGTGCGGCCCGGCACGCGCATGAACATGACCGTGCAATAACCTGAGCGACAGCGACATGGAAGCCATCAAGCGCCGCGTGCAGGGCGAATTCTTCTGGTTCCGCAAGGACGGCAAGGAATACATCGTGCAGGACCCGGCCCTGCTCGAGCGCGTGCGCCAGGCCTGGGCGCCGATGGAAAAGACCGGCGCCGAGATGGAAGTGCACGGCAAGGAAATGGGCCGCCACGGCGAAGCCATGGGCAAGTACGGCAGCCAGATGGCGCTGGCCGCCGCCACCCTGAACAAGACCAAAATGGAAGCCATCGGCAAGCAGATGGAAGACGCCGGCAAGCCGATGGAAGCGCTCGGCAAGAAGATGGAAGTGCTGGGCGAGCAGATGGAAGCCCAGCAAAAGGATGCCGACCGCACCACGCGCGGCATCATCGGCGAAGCGCTCGCCAGCGGCAAGGCGCAGCCGGCGCCACGCCGCGGTTAATAAAACGGCTGGGGTCAGGTCTGACAAACGGACACGAGCTCTGCCTTAGCCAGAAAAAACCGGTCGGCCGGATGCCTGTACGCTTGAGCTCGGTGTCCGAATGTCAGACCTGACCCCAGCAGTTAATTACTGCGCCGGCACGAACTCCTCCATCACCGCCTTGCGCAGCAGCGCCGGCGGCACCAGTCCCTGGGCCAGCACGAAGTCGTTGAATTTCTGGCGGTCGAATTTTCCGCGCAGCGCCACTTCGGCGGCCTGGCGCGTTTCCATCAGGCGCTGGTAGCCGTAGAAATACGAGGTCGCCTGGCCCGGCGCGCGGAAGGTGTAGCGCTGCATCTCCTGGGTCGCCATGCCTTCCGACAGGCCGACGTCGCGCATCAGGAAGCTTTTCACGCCGTCGGGCGTGATCTCGCCCAGGTTGACCATCGGGTCGAGGAAGGCGCGCGCCGCGCGCATGGCGCGGGCCTGCAGCGCGAACAGCTGGCCGTCGAGCGGCTCGTAGGGCTGCATTTCCGCTTCCGCATACAGGGCCCAGCCTTCCACGTTGACGCTGTTGAAGGCGAACACGGCGCGCGCGGTCGAGACGCCGGTCTCGATCATCTTGGCGAACTGCAGTTCGTGGCCGGGACGCGCTTCGTGCGCCGTGATCGACCAGGTGCCCGACTGGTGGGTGAAATCGTCGAACACCAGGCGCTTGCCGCTGGCGTCGGGCGGCATGCCGGTGGTGAGCACGAATTCGCCGTATTCTCCGGTATTGCCGATCAGGCGCGGAGGGCTCATGTGCGGGGCCGGCTGGGCCGCGTTCTCGGCCATCGAGGCCAGGCGGATCACGGCCTTGCGCGCGGGCAGGGTGACGACGCGCTGCTCGCGCACCGCCGCCTCGATCGCGGCCAGGCGCTCGGCATACAGCGGCATCACCTTGTCGGTCGGGATCTGCTGCTTTTTCAGCTCGAGCATCACGGCGCGGTAATCGGCATCCTTGAAGCCGCGCTCGCGCGCGATCAGGTTCGCCGTGATCTGCATCTGGTTGCGGATTTCCGCGAACGAGGTCAGCGCCTTCGCGA
Organism: uncultured beta proteobacterium; assembly: GCA_963729765.1. GTDB lineage: Bacteria > Pseudomonadota > Gammaproteobacteria > Burkholderiales > Burkholderiaceae_D > Telluria. The sequence continues at coordinate 119,058 of CAVSPL010000008.1, forward strand.
TCATTTCCTGCGGCCCGATGTCGACGCCGAAATTCTTCAGGTTGTCGGCATACACTTCCGGCGGCAGTTTATGGTCGGCTGCGCGCACGCGGCAGCATCTCCGTTTTCAGGCGCGCGTTGTAGGCGGTGAGCTGCTTTTCCAGCGCGTCGAAGCGGCTTTCCCAGCCCTTCAGGTCGCTCTTGGCCAGCAGCTCGCGCATGCCTTTCAACAGGGTCGGGCCGTCGTTCAGCGCCTGCTCGACCTCGCCCTTGTAGGGGCCGAGCAGGTTCTTGTTCGCCTTTCAGGCGCTCCTGCAGGCGCTCGTGGGCCAGTTCCGTCACCGGGCGGTAACCCTTGGCCAGGCCCGCGTATTTATCCAGCCGCACCAGCAGCGTCTGCTGGCGCGCCTTCGGGATGCGCGGATCGAGCGTGGCGCGCACCACGCCGAAGATCATCCCGGTCAGGTCGTCGAAGGGCATGAAGTATTTGCGCTGCAGGGTATTCGTCTTGATCGAGTCCTGCGCCTTGTCGATCAGGATTTGCAGGTCCTGCTTCACCTTCGAATCGGTTTCGCTGCGCATGCGCTTCTGCAGTTCGGCGATCGCGGCGCGCAGGTCGCGGTTGTTCGCCTCGAACTGGTCGCGCGACATGTCGGTGATCTGCTCGTCGTAGCCGTCCACGCCCAGGTTGCTGGCGCCCTCGGGCGAATACTTGGCGAGCACGTTCAGCAGCACCTTGGCGTTCTCGTTGCTCTTCGTGACCCAGGCGGGTTCGGCGGCGACGGCCGGTAGCGACAATGCCGCAAGCAGCAGCGTACTCAGGAGGGTTCGGGCGAGGGGGCGGGAAGTCGGCATTGCATTCCTTTATGGTCGATGGCGAATGTGGCCTAGTATGCCTGCTTCCGGCGGCCGCGCCTGCTGTTGCCACAGATACATTGCGTTACCAGAATCACTCAGCGCCTTGAACAGTTCTGTCCGCCTGGCATGAGACAATCGCAGTCGCCCAAACTCTGCAATGCGTATTCCTCATGCCGCTCTTCGACCGTACCCGCCCGCTCTTCCTGTCCCGCCACCGTTATGTTTCGCTGACGCCGCTTGCCCTCGGCGCGCTGCTTGCCGCTTCCCCGGCGTGGGCGCAGCAGACCGCCCCGCAGACACCCGCACCTGCAACGACAGCGGCGCCCGTGACCGAGCAAGACCCCGGCCACGACCGATGCACGCCCGCCACCGTCTCCGTCACCACCAAGCGCAACTCGAACCGGATCGACCGCCAGGTCTACGATGTGAAAGCCGATCCGGCCAGCACCAACGACACCGTGGCCGACACCCTGAACAAGGTGCCGTCGGTGGCGGTCGATGCCGACGGCCAGGTGACGCTGCGCGGAAAAAGCAATGTCCAGATCTATGTCGACGGCAAGCCGTCGGCCATGATGCAGGGCGAGAACCGGGCGGCGGCGATCAATGCCTTGCCGGCGGGCGACCTGGAATCGGTCGAAGTCATCAACAATCCCGGCGCCCAGTTCGGCAACGAGGGCGGCGGCGGGCCGATCCTGAACCTGGTGATGCGGCGCGAGCGCACGCCGGGCGGTTTTGCCGCGATCAATGCGAACGCCGGCACCGAGGGCCGTTTCAACGTCGGGCAGTTTCGGCAGCTATACGACCGGCCGCTTGAGTGCGCAGGGCGGGCTGTCCGGCCGCCGCGACAAGCGCGGCTCGACCGGCGAGACGGTGCGCGATCGCATCGATCCGGTCACCGGCGCCGTGGCGCGCAGCACCTCGTCCTCGAACAGCGACAACGAGAACCGCTCGGTGGTCATGAACGGTTCGCTGAGCTATAACCTGGGCGACAAGGATGTCGTGGCCGTGACCGTGATGGCGGGCGCGACCGACAGCGAGAACGTGTCGAGCGAGCGCTACCGCGGCGCAAATGCCGCCGGCATGGTCGACAGCGACTACTTGCGCTCCAGCCGGCGCGAGGGCAGCAACCGCAACTACAGCCTCTCGACCCGTCTGGACCACAAGGGCGATTCGCAAGGCGAGCTGTTCAAGATGGACCTGCGCCTGTCCGGCGCAAAGAACGAGGGCGACAGCCTCACCTTCACCGACTACACGGTGCTGCCCCTTCAATGCGCAAGCCGCGCGCACGCGCCAGGACAACCTCACCGAAAACCGCATCGCCGACTTCACGGGCGACTACGAGCTGCCGGGCGAACGCGGCATTTTCAAGATGGGCTACAAGGTGGCGCGCACCAGCAGCGTCTTCGACAACGCCTATTTCGACGTCAATGCGGCGACGCTGTTTGAAAGCATCAACACCCGGCGCACCAACCGCTTCGAGCTCGACGAGACGACGGCGGCCCTGTATGCCTCGTATCAATGGCGCATCAACAGCCAGTGGGGCGTGCTGGGCGGCCTGCGCGCCGAGTACACCGATGTCGACCTGTTCCAGGCCACGACGAATGTCCGCGCCGGCAACAATTACCTGGACGCGATTCCGAGCGCCTTCCTGACCTATGGCTGGACCGACGACACGACCGTGCGCCTGAGCTATGCGCACCGGATCCGCCGTCCGGGCGCGGGCGACCTGAATCCCTTCGTCATCTACCAGGACGAGTTCAACGTTTCGTCGGGCAACCCGAACCTGCGGCCGAGCGATTCCGATTCGCTCGAACTGGGCCTGGAGACGAAACTCGGCAAGGTCGACACCAACCTGCGCCTGTACGCCCGGCGCGACACCGACCTGATTTCCGAGCGCCGCTTCTTCCTGGATAACAATGTCCTGCTGACGACGCGCGAGAACGCGGGCAGCAGCAACTCGGGCGGCCTGGAATTTTCCTTCGGCGGCAAGGTCACCGAAAAACTGAGCCTGAACGCCAGCGGCAACCTCGGCTATTCCGAGCAGACCGTGCTCGGCACTGCCAGCAACGACAAGCGCAACGCGACCTCGCTGTCCGGACGCGCCCGCATCGGCTACCAGATCGACCGCGAAAACAGCGTCCAGCTGATGCTCAACGCCCAGGGCAAGACCCTGCTCGGCGAAGGCTATCGCCAGCCCTCGAGCACGGCCGATTTCAATTACCGCCGCAGCCTGACGCCGGCGCTGTCGCTGGTGGTCAACATCAACGACCTCTTCGATTCGCAGAAGATGGACACCTTCACCGAAAACGACCGCCTGCGCCAGACCAGCATCCGCCGCTTCGACGGGCGTACCTTCACCGTCGGCCTGTCCTACCGCTTCGGCAGTTTCGGCGGCAACGGCCAGGGCCGGCCGGGTGGCGGGCCGGGCATGCGCGGCATGGGCGGCGGCTTCGGCGGCGGTCCGGGCGGTCCGGGACGCTGAGCCAGGCGAGCTGGGCGCCGCTTGCCGCGGCGCTGTGCCAGACTGGCGCATCCAACCAGCATAGGAGCACGGCATGACGAACCAACATATCGAGCAGGAGCAGCAGGAGCAGGATGCGCGCCACTTCCGCCGACACCTTCGACGGCCTGGCGGACAAGAAACCGGAAGACCTGACCCCGGAAGAATTGCGCCTGATGGCCGATACGATGCCGGGCGAAGGGCCGGGCGACTGAGGACGCAGGCGGCGGGATCAATATTGCCTTAGCAATATTTGTATGTCAGCATGGGGAATCCCTTTTTCGGAACCTCGATTCCATGCACCAGTTCACTCCGCCTTGCCGTCTCGAGCGCGCTCGCCTGAGGCGCCGCGCTTGCCTCCGCCCAAACCACCCCGCCGGAACGCCCGGCCACGACCTTCCCCTACACGCCCGGCCTCGACGTCAGTTCGATGGACAAGACGGCCGACCCCTGCGTCGACTTCTACCAGTACGCCTGCGGCGGCTGGATGAAGAACAACCCGGTCCCAAGCGACCAGGCGCGCTGGTCGGTCTACAGCAAGCTGGCGCAGGATAACCAGCGCTACCTGTGGGGCATCCTCGACGGCCTGGCGAAACAGAAGGAAGGCCGCAACGTCACCCAGCAAAAGATCGGCGATTATTTCGGCGCCTGCATGGACGAGGGCGCGATCGCGAAACGCGGCGCCGCGCCCTTGAAACCTTTCCTGGACCAGATCGACGGCATGGCCGCGACGCGCGAACTGCCGCGCGTGCTGGCAAGCTTGCAGCTCGGCCCTGTCGAACGAAGACTTCTTCTTCGGCTTCAGCTCGAACCAGGACTTCGGCGACTCGACCCGCGTGATCGCCTTTGCCAGCGGCGGCGGCCTCGGCTTGCCGGACCGCGACTATTACCTGAAAACGGATGCAAGCGCTCGAAAGAGATCCGCGCCAAGTACGAAGCCCACATCGCGACCATGTTCGGCCTGCTCGGCGAATCGGAGGCGGTGGCGAAGCGCTCGGCCGCCACCGTGATGCGCATCGAAACCGCGCTGGCCCAGGCGTCGCTGACCCGGGTCGACAAGCGCGACCCCTATAAACTGTTCCACAAGACGGACCTGAAAGGCCTGCAGGCGATGACGCCCGGCTTCGACTGGAAGACTTATCTGGCCGCCATCGGCCAGCCCGGCTTGACGACCTTCAACGTCACCGAGCCGAAGTTCTTCAAGGCCTTCGGCAAGCAGCTGCGCGGCAACGACCTGGCCGCCATCAAGACCTATCTGCGCTGGCATACGGTCAAGTCGCTGGCGCCGGCATTGTCGCCGCAGTTCGACGAGCCGCATTTCGCCTTCTTCAGCCAGACCCTGCGCGGCGTCGAGAAGCAGAAGCCGCGCTGGAAGCGTTGCGTGCAGCTGGTCGACGCCCAGCTGGGCGAAGCGCTGGGCCAGGAATTCACCAGCCGCGCGTTCTCGCCGGAACTCAAAGCCAAATCGCTGCACATGACGCGCCAGGTGGAAGAGGCGATGGCGAAGGACATCGAGTCGCTCGACTGGATGAGCCCGGACACCAAGAAGCGCGCGCGCGAAAAGCTGGACACCATCGTCAACAAGATCGGCTATCCCGACACCTGGCGCGATTACTCCGCCTTCGACGTGCGCGCCGACGATTTCACCGGCAACGTCGTGCGCGGCCAGCTGTTCGAGAGCCGCCGCCAGCTCGCCAAGATCGGCAAGCCGCTCGACCGTGGCGAATGGGGCATGACGCCGCCGACGGTGAACGCCTATTTCAATCCGCAGATGAACGACATCAACTTCCCGGCCGGCGTGCTGCAGCCGCCGCTGTTCGATCCGAAAATGGACGACGCGCCGAACTACGGCAACACCGGCGGCACCATCGGCCACGAGCTGACCCATGCCTTCGACGACGAGGGACGCCAGTTCGATGCCAAAGGGAATTTGAAGGATTGGTGGACCAAGAAGGACGGCAAGGAATTCACGGACCGCGCCCAGTGCATCGTCGATCAATATGCCGGCTACACGGTGGTCGACGACATCAAGATCAACAGCAAGCTGACCCTGGGCGAAGACGTGGCCGATCTCGGCGGCCTGATCCTTGGCTGGATGGCGTGGAAGACGCAGATGGCGAGCATGCCGCAGCAGGCGCAGGCGCCGCGTGATGGCTTGATCGCCGGAGCAGCGCTTCTTTGTCGGTTTCGCGCAGTGGGCCTGCGAAAACGACCGCCCGGAAAACCTGCGCGTGACGGCGATGACCGATCCGCACTCGCCGGGCAAATACCGGGTGAATGGCGTCGTGATCAATATGCCGGAGTTCGAGAAAGCCTTTGCCTGCAAGCCGGGGCAGCCGATGGCGGCCGTCAAGCGCTGCCGGGTTTGGTAATACGCAGTTGCACGGACAAACATAAAGCCCGACAGGCCAGTCGCTGGCCTGTCGGGCTTTTTACCGTCGTACGTTAGTTAATGCTGGTCGATCTTGCCGCGCCAGCCGCCGGTTTCGGCGCCGCGCTTCTCGAGCATTTCCTTGAAGTTGGTCAGGTTCGCACGGGTTTCCATGCGCACCGCACCGAAGGCGTCGCCAACGGTTTCCAGCACGCCGTCCGGCTGGTAATCCATCTGCAGCGTGATCCGGGTGACGTTGTCGGCAATCTTGTGGAAAGTCACCACGCCGGCATTGTGCACGCCGCCGATGCTGCGCCAGGCGATGCGCTTGTCCGGGATTTGCTCGGTGATTTCCGCATCCCATTCCTTGTCTTCGCCGGCGACGTTCGCCTTCCAGTGCAGGCGCTTGTCGTCGAGCTGGCGGATTTCCTTCACGCTCTTCATGAACTGCGGGAAGTCTTCGAACTGGGTGAACTGGTTGTAGACAGTGCTCACCGGCGCATTCACTTCGATCGCTTCGATGATCGACGAGTCGCCATTCTGGGTTCGGTTTTTCTTCATTTGCTTCGACAGCATCATTCCGCCCACAGCAAGTGCGGCGACAGTCACGACTCGATTCAGCATAGGTTTCTCCTTAAAACGATGGTTCCTCATGGGCCACGCAGTGATTCGCGTATTTGTCGTTAAGTTAAGCGAATTTCTGAACAGGTGGCGCGCGGGAGGGATGCGTACCGATACTGCTGAGTTGGGTGAAGTTGTCGCATTATGCCGTCTGCTTATTTGCTTTTACCTAGGAAATTGCCGTTATTCGAAGAGGATCAATAACAGGCTTCCTTTGACGGATTCGCCGGCGTTGGCGCAGGAACGCGGCCATATGCGTCGAACCGAGCCTTGAAAGAATATTTCACAGGAACTTGGCTTCTGAAATTTTCTTTCACTACTGCAGAGTTTCTGCGCGAGACTGGATGGGCATACAGTAAAGTCGCGGCGGTATAATGGCCGCATGAATCTCCTTCACAACCTCAATCCCGAACAATTGGCAGCCGTTACGCTGCCTTCCCAAAGCGCGCTGATCCTTGCCGGCGCCGGTTCGGGCAAGACCCGCGTGCTGACCACGCGCATCGCCTGGCTCCTGCAAACCGGGCAAGTCTCGCCGGCCGGCATCATGGCGGTGACCTTTACCAACAAGGCGGCGAAGGAGATGCTGACCCGCCTGTCGACCATGCTGCCGGTGAACACGCGCGGCATGTGGATCGGCACCTTCCACGGCCTGTGCAACCGCCTGCTGCGCACGCATTACCGCGACGCCGCGCTGCCGCAATCCTTCCAGATCCTCGATTCGCAAGATCAGCTGTCGATGATCAAGCGCTTGTTGAAAGCGGCGAACGTCGACGATGAAAAATATCCGGCCAAGAACCTGATGTACTTCATCAACAATGCGAAGGACCAGGGGCTGCGCGCCGGCCAGGTGGAGGCCTACGACCCGATCGAACGCAAGATGGTCGAGCTGTACGAACTTTACGACCAGCAATGCCAGAAGGAAGGCGTGGTCGATTTCGCCGAGCTGCTGCTGCGCTCCTACGAGCTGCTGTCGCGCAACGCGCCGCTGCGCCAGCATTACCAGATGCGTTTCAAGCACGTGCTGGTCGACGAGTTCCAGGATACCAACGACCTGCAATACAACTTGCTCAAACTGCTGGCCGGCCATGGCGAGCAGGTCGGCGGCGCCATCTTTGCCGTCGGCGACGATGACCAGAGCATCTACGCCTTCCGCGGCGCCAACGTCGGCAACATGTCGGCCTTCGAGCGCGAGTTTCAGGTCAAGAACCTGATCAAGCTGGAGCAGAACTACCGCTCGCATGGCCACATCCTCGACAGCGCCAACTACCTGATCGCCAACAACCGAAGCGCCTGGGCAAGAACCTGCGCACCGATGCGGGCCTGGGCGAACAGGTGCGCATCTACGAAGCGTCCTCCGATCTCGAAGAAGCGCAGTGGATCATCGAGGAAGCGAAAAGCCTGATGGGCGAAGGCCTGGCGCGCAAGCGAAATCGCGATCCTCTACCGCTCGAACGCGCAGAGCCGGGTCATCGAGCATGCGCTGTTCGCGGCCGGCATTCCGTACACGGTGTATGGCGGCCTGCGCTACTTCCAGCGCGCCGAGGTCAAGCATGCGATTGCCTACCTGCAGTTGATGGACAATCCGCACAACGATTCGGCCTTCCTGCGCGTGGTCAATTTCCCGACCCGCGGCATCGGCGTGCGTTCGATCGAGCAGCTGCAAATGGCGGCCGACACCTATGGCGTTTCGCTGTATGCGGCCGTGCCCTACATGACGGGCAAGGCGGGCACCTCGCTGGGCGGCTTCGTCAAGCTGATCGAAGGCGCGCGTTTCGAGACCCAGCAACTGGCGCTGCCGGAAATGGTGCGCGTCGTGCTCGAGCGCAGCAACCTGCTCACGCACTACGGCAACGAAAAAGAAGGCGCCGACCGCATCGAAAACCTGGAGCAGATGGTCAACGCGGCCACCCAGTTCGTGCAGGAAGAAGGCTTCGGCCAGTTCGCCCCGGCCCACCTGGGCCCGGCCGCGCACGGTGCAGGCAGGCGAGGCGGTCGTCTACCAGGACGGCATCGAAATCATGGACGCCGACGCGCCGCTGCCGACGGTGATGTCGCCTTTGTCCGCCTTCCTGTCGCACGCCTCGCTGGAAGCGGGCGACGCCCAGGCGCAGGCCGGGCAGGATGCGATGCAACTGATGACGGTGCACTCGGCCAAGGGCCTGGAATTCGACGCGGTGTTCATCACCGGCCTGGAAGAAGGCCTGTTCCCGCACGAAACCAGCGCCAGCGAGCTCGACGGCGTGGACGAGGAGCGGCGCCTGATGTACGTGGCGATCACGCGCGCGCGCAAGCGTCTATACATGAGCTTTACCCAGCAGCGCATGCTGCACGGCCAGACCCGCTACAACATGAAGTCGCGCTTCTTCGACGAGTTGCCGGAAGAAGCCTTGAAGTGGCTGTCGCCGCGGGTGCAGAGCCACTGGTTCGGCAACAAGAAGGCCGCCACCGCCTGGGACGACGCCGCCTTCCGCAACGGCAGCGACAACAAGATCGCCCAGCAAATCACCCAAAAGTCAGCCGGCAACGGCTCGGGCTGGCGCATCGGCGAGTCGGTCGCGCACGCCAAGTTCGGCGAAGGCGTGATCGTGAATATCGAAGGCGGCGCCGGCGCCGCGCGTGCGCAGATCAACTTCGGCGCAGCCGGCATGAAGGTGCTCGATTTGTCGGTGGCGAAGCTGGAGCGGATCGTGGCGCCGCTAAGCACACGCTGGTTGGCGTGCGTCGCACGGCGCCATAACCAACGAAGCCGGGCCATCGCGTGCCAGCGCTTATTTGTTCAGATTGACGCGGCCCGCGTCCACATCCACCGGCTTGCCGAAAATCTGCCGATACCCCGCATACATCGCGCACTGCAGCAGCAGCACGAACAGGAAGATCAGCCACATCATCAGCACGCGCGCCGATGCATCGAGCCGCCCAGGATCATGACGATCACGAAGCAGACGCCGAGCAGAAGATCCCGAGCCAGCCATGCAGCAGCACGATGAACACGCGCGCGCTCTTCAGGACGGCAAAGAAGCTGTAGAACATCGCCTTGCCAGGCGCCATCTTCTGCCAGTAGATCAGCGGCGCGCGCGAACGCACAGCGCGATCAGGACGCCGGCATCCAGGGCGGAGATGCGCGAACATGGCCTGACGAATTCCCAGGCCGGCACCGGCGGCGCGTCCTTCGGATCGGCCGGCTGCGACACTTGCTGCGCATGAAGCTCGGAGTCGACGACCACGCGTGGCCAGCACGCGTCAGCAGCACCGACAGGCCCAGGTAGACCAGGCCGATCTTGCACAGCTCGGCCAGCACCGGCTTGCTGAAAGCCGGTCATCACCACGGCGGGCGTGACGCGCTCGCCGTTTTCGATCATCAGGCAAGCCTTCATGAAGGCCAGCGAGAACGAGGGGATCAGGACCATGGCCATCAGCGGGCCGAGCAGGGGCACCGCGCTGATCAGCAGGCTGATCAGGATATTGGCGAACAGCAGCGTGGTCAGCGCGGCAGGTTGCTTGCGGAACAAGGCGGTGCCTTCCTTCAGCCAGTTCCAGCCGGTTATTGCGGGCATGTTATTCATTCTTGGTGAGCCAGACTGCGGTGCAGGGGTCGGCAATACGTTCGCGCAGGATGCGTTCGAAATGGGTGGGGTCGTGCGGCGTGAGCATTTCCGCCTCGCGCGGCACGTAAAAATCGTACAGGCGCGACAGCCAGAAGCGCAGCGCCGCGGCGCGCAGCATCGGTTGCCAGGCGGCGTTCTTCTTCAGGCGTGAACGGACGCACCGCGCGGTAGGCCGCCAGCAGCGCATTCACGCGCGCCGTGTCGAGCTTGCCGCTGGCGAGGTCGATGCACCAGTCGTTGACGGTCACGGCCAGGTCGAACAGCCAGGTGTCGACGCCGGCAAAATAAAAGTCGAAGCAGCCGGTCAGGCGTTCGCCGACGAACATCACGTTGTTGCGGAACAGGTCGGCGTGCACCGGACCGCGCTGCAAAGCCGCATAGGTCGCGCCGGCGGCAAACTCGGCCTGGAACGCGACCTCGTCCTGCAGCAATCGCGCATTTTCCGGCGTCAGGTAGGGCAGCACCTGCGGCATCGTCGCCTGCCACCAGTCGAGTCCGCGCAGGTTCGGCTGCTGCAGCGGGAAGTCGCGCGCCGCCAGGTGCATGCGCGCCAGCATGGCGCCGACTTCGGCGCAGTGGACCGGCTGCGGGTCCATCTGCGAGCTGCCCTCCAGCTTGCTGACGATGGCCGCCGGCTTGCCGTGCAGCGCCACGACCAGCTCGCCTGCCGCGTTGGCCACCGGCGCCGGCACCGGAATGCCGCGCTCGGCCAGGTGGCGCATGAGTTGCACGTAGAACGGCAGTTGCTCGAAGCTCAGGTTCTCGAAGACCGTCAGCACATACTCGCCGCGCTCGGTCGTCAGGAAGAAATTGCTGTTTTCGATGCCGGAAGCAATGCCTTGAAGCGCCATTGCCTGGCCGAGGGGAAACTGCTCCATCCACTGGGTGAGGTCATCCAGTGTGACTGCGGTGAAAACTGCCATTATGCGGGGGTGGGGTGAGAAGAGTCTGGGCGTGCGGGCGCATGCGCCCGCCGGGCGGGTTGATCAGCGGGTGGCGGGCATCGGCGGCGGCGGTGGAATGTCGGCCGGCTTCATCATCGGGCGCCGTTGCTGCCGGCACATTGCGGGCCGGTGCCGATGCCGCTGCCGCAGCGGCCGGCTTCGCAGCGGTGGCGGGCGCAGCGGCCGCCGCCGCTGCCGCGGCCGCTGCCGGCTGCCGCCTTCCTCTTGCCGTTGAGGTCGAATTCCATGACTTGCCATTGCGGCGCGCGAATGCCGCTGCTCTGGGCATCGCCCGGCTGGGCGTTGCCGACGGGCTGGCCCGATTTCATGACATAGTGGCTGCCGCCGCTCTGGACTTCGACTTCGGTGACCTGACCGCTGTTGTTGCGCTTTTCCCGGATCTGGGTGCCGCGCTTCGGTTCGATCCTGGTGGCCGGCACATCGCTGCCCGGCTCGATGCGTTCGATCGGCGGTTGCCCGGTTGCCGGCGTTTGGGCCAGGGCTGCACCGGCGCCGGCCAGCAGGGCGATCGACAGGGTCAGACGGGGAAATGTGCGCGGCATGATGGTCACCTTGTATCGTTTCATCCATTGTAACAAACACAGTGCCGTCCCGTGGAAAGTGCGCTGACCGACCCCATATACAGTAAGCGGTCGCAACCGCTCTGTTGTGCTTTCCCCATGCCGGATTCTGCGATAATGGCAGCCACTTTATCGCCGGCTTTACCCATCATACCCATGCAAAATACCCTGCTGCTCGTCGACGGTTCCAGTTACCTGTATCGCGCCTTCCACGCGCTGCCCGACCTGCGCGGCCCGGACGGCCACCCGACCGGCGCGATGCACGGCATGGTCAACATGCTGCGCCGCCTGCGCGCCGACTATCCGGCCGCCTACATCGCCTGCGTCTTCGATGCGAAGGGTAAAACCTTCCGCGACGACATGTACCCCGAGTACAAGGCGACGCGCGCCTCGATGCCGACCGACCTCTCCAAGCAGATCGAGCCGATCCACGAAGTGGTGCGCCTGATGGGCTGGCCGATCCTGATGATCGAAGGCGTCGAGGCGGACGACGTGATCGGCACCCTGGCCGTGCAGGCCGCCGCCAAGGGCATGAACACCATCGTCTCGACCGGCGACAAGGACCTGGCGCAGCTGGTCAACGACAAGGTCATGCTGATCAATACGATGAGCAACGAAAAGCTCGACGAAGCCGGCGTGCTGGAAAAATTCGGCGTGCCGCCGAACCGCATCATCGACTACCTGACCCTGATCGGCGACACCGTCGACAACGTGCCCGGCGTGAGCAAGTGCGGCCCGAAGACGGCCCTGAAATGGCTGGCCCTGCACGGCTCGCTCGACGGCGTGATCGAAAACGCGCACAGCATCGGCGGCGCGGTCGGCGAAAACCTGCGCTCGGCGCTCGAATGGCTGCCGCAAGGCCGCCAGCTGATCACCGTGAAGACCGACTGCGAACTGATGGGCCATATCGTCTCGATCGAGGAAAGCCTGGTCGCCCGTCCCGAAGACAAGGACGCGCTGCGCGACTTCTTCACGCGCTACGGTTTCAAGACCATGCTGCGCGACCTGCAGGCCGGTCCCGGCGTGGCGCGCGCCGGTCATGAATTCGCCGGAAGGCGCGCAGGACACCTTGCCCGGCATGCCGATCATCAAGGGCGAGTACGAACTGGTGACGACCTGGGAGCAGCTCGACAAATGGCTGGCGCTGGCGAACGCCGCCGAACTGACCTCGGTCGACACCGAAACCACCTCGCTCGACCCGATGACGGCGCAGATGGTCGGCATCTCGCTCTCGGTCGAAGCGGGCAAGGGCGCCTACATCCCGGTCGCGCACCGCTATGCCGGCGTGCCGGAACAGCTGCCGCGCGAAGAGGTGCTGGAGCGCATGCGCGGCTGGCTGGAAGATCCCGAGCAAGCCGAAGCTCGGCCAGAACCTGAAGTACGACATGCACATCTTTAACAACCATGGCGTCACCTTGAAGGGCATCGTCGCACGACACGCTGCTCCAGTCCTACGTGTTCGAGTCGCACAAGCCGCACGACATGGACACGATGGCGATGCGCCACCTCGGCTACACCACGATTCCCTTCGTCGACGTGTGCGGCAAGGGCGTCAACATGATCTGCTTCGACCAGGTCGAACTCGAGCGCGCGACCGAATACGCGGCCGAGGATTCCGACATCACGCTGCGCCTGCACCAGACCATGCTGCCGCACGTGGAAAAGGATGCGGGCCTCACCTACATCTACAAGAACATCGAGCTGCCGACCGAGATCGTGCTGCAAAAGATCGAGCGCAACGGCGTGCTGATCGACGCCGAAAAACTGCATGCGCAGTCGCGCGAGCTGGGCGCGCGCCTGGTCGAACTCGAGCAGCAGGCCTACGAGATGGCCGGCGGCCCGTTCAACCTCGGCTCGCCGAAACAGATCGGCGAAATCTTCTTCGGCAAACTGCAGCTCCCCGTCATCAAGAAGACCGCCACCGGCGCGCCCTCGACCGACGAGGAGGTGCTGCAAAAGCTGGCCGAGGACTTCCCGCTGCCGAAAGTGCTGCTCGAATACCGCGGCATGGCCAAGCTGAAGTCGACCTATACCGACAAGCTGCCGACCATGGTCAACGCGAACACGGGCCGCGTGCACACGAACTATGCGCAGGCCGTCGCGATCACCGGCCGCCTGGCCTCGAACGATCCGAACCTGCAGAACATCCCGGTGCGCACCGCCGAAGGGCGCCGCATCCGCGAAGCCTTCATTGCGGCGCCGGGCAACGTCATCGTGTCGGCCGACTACTCGCAGATCGAGCTGCGCATCATGGCGCATATCTCGGGCGACGCGGCCATGCTCAAGGCCTTTGCCGACGGCGAGGACATCCACCGCGCGACCGCCGCCGAAGTCTTCGGCGTCGCGCCCGACGAAGTCGACAACCAGCAGCGCCGCTATGCCAAGGCGATCAACTTCGGCCTGATCTACGGCATGAGCGCCTTCGGCCTCGCCGCGCGCCTGGGCATCGAACGCGGCGCCGCGGCCAGCTACATCGACCGCTATTTCGCGCGCTTCTCGGGCGTCAAGCAGTACATGGACGAAACGCGCCTGCAGGCCAAGGCGCGCGGCTATGTCGAGACCGTGTTCGGGCGCCGTTTGTGGCTCCCCGAAATCAACTCCCCGAACGGCCCGCGCCGCGCCGGCGCCGAACGCGCCGCCATCAACGCGCCGATGCAGGGCACGGCGGCCGATCTGATCAAGCTGGCGATGATCGCGGTGCAGGACTGGCTGGAAGCGGAAAAGCTGGCCACGCGCATGGTCATGCAGGTGCACGATGAACTGGTGCTGGAAGTGCCGGAGGCCGAGCTGGAACTGGTGAAGGCGAAGCTGCCCGAGCTGATGGCCGGCGTGGCCGAGCTGAAGGTGCCGCTGGTGGCCGAGACGGGCGTCGGCAGCAACTGGGAAGAGGCGCATTAAGCACGTACGTGGTGGACGCTCTACGCGACGGCGATGCGTCCACGCTGCGGATGCGCCGCGCCACGCGACTTCGACCGGCTTGACGCATGGCCGCGCGATGGCTCCACCGTGCGTTGAACGCGTGGGCGCTCACGCAGCGCTGACGCAGCGCTCAGGTGTAGTCGTACCAGCCCCCGCCCTCGATACGCGTTCGCGCCGTCATTTCTGCAGTCCATCGCAAAACCCACTTCCACAAGCGCGCTTCGACTTACGATGATTCCACTCTAACGAAAGGAATTCATCATGCGTCGCTTAGCTCTCGTCCTCGCCCTGTCCCTCGCCGCCACCGCCGCCCACGCCGCCGAGCAGGTCCGCGCCGCCGCCCCCTTCACCTCGATCAACGTGCAAGGCCCGATCAGCGTCACCGTCGACGCCGGCACCGCGCAGCAGTCGGTGCGCGTGCGCGGCAGCGACAAGTTCCTGAATACGGTCACCAGCGAAGTCGTCAACGGCGAACTGCGCATCCGCATGCGCGACAAGAATTTCAACAACATCAACACCAACCACGACGACCAGCGCATCGTCATCTCCATGCCCCAGCTGCGCGCGTTCGCCGCCGAAGGCGCGGGCGAGATCAAGCTCAACAACGTGCAGGGCGAGCGCCTCGACGTCAACTACCGCGGCGCCGGCAGCATGGAAATCAAGGGCAAGGTCAACACCTTCACGATGACGGCCGAAGGCGTGGGCGAGGTCGACAGCAAGGCGCTGATCGCGAACAACGCCGACATCCGTTTCCGCGGCATCGGCGACGTCAAGGTCTACGCCAAGGACAAGCTCGACGTGTCCGTGCAGGGCATGGGCAGCCTGAGCTACTACGGCAAGCCGCGCACGGTGAACAAGAGCGTCGCCGGACTGGGTTCGGTCAGCGCCGGCGACTTGAGGTCAGAACAACGCGCCCTGCGGACTGGTAAGGCGCGCGAAACTGTCGCCGACAAACGGCAGGATGCCGTCGGCGACGGGTTCCAGCTGCTTGACCAGGTAGTGTTCGTAGTCGATCGACGAGCGCAAGGCTTCCATCGGTTCGGGCCCGGCGGTCGTCATCAGGTAGCGGATCCAGCCGCCGTTGCGGTATTGCGCTCCCCGGCCTTGGGCGATATGGAAGTCGTCGGCCATGCGGGCGGCGCGCACGTGGGGCGGCACGTTGCGCTCGTATTCCTGGAGCGGCCGGCGCAGGCGCTTGCGGTAGACGAGCAGGTCGTCGAAGTCTCCGCGCAGGGTAGACGCCACGTAGTCGCGCACGTAATCCTCGTAGGGTTCGCGCCGGAAGATGCGGCCGTACAGGCCCTGCTGGAACTGCTGCGCCAGCGGCGTCCAGTCGCTGCGCACCGTCTCCAGGCCCTTGTACACGATCTCTTCGCCACCGCCGGGCGTGCCGGCCAGGCCGGCATAGCGCTTCTTGCTGCCCTCGTCGGAGCCGCGCACGGTCGGCATCAGGAAGCGCCGGAAATGGATGTCGTACTCCAGCTCGAGCGCACTCTCGATCCCGAGCTCCTCGCGCAGATGCGTGCGCCACCAGCCATTCACATGCTCGACCAGTTCGCGCCCGATGCGCAGCGCGTCAACGTCGGCATGGGCGCTACCCAACCACACGAACGTGGAGTCCGTGTCGCCATAGATGACCTGGTAGCCGCGCGCCTCGATCAGCGCGCGCGTGCGGTGCATGATCTCGTGGCCGCGCATCGTGATCGACGACGCCAGCCGCGCATCGAAGAAGCGGCAGCCGGTGGTCCCGAGCACGCCGTACATGGCGTTCATGATGATCTTCAGCGCCTGCGACAACGGCTGGTTCGCCGGCGCGCTTGGCCGCCTCCCGGTCCTCCCACACGCGCGTGACGATGCCGGGCAGGCAGTGCCGGGTGCGCGAAAAGCGCGCGCCGCGAAAGCCCGGCACGGTGTCGGGCTCAGGCTCCTCCAGCCCCGCCACCAGCCCCACCGGATCGATCAGGAAGGTGCGGATGATCGACGGGTACAGGCTTTTGTAGTCGAGCACCAGCACCGAATCGTAGAGGCCCGAACGCGAATCCATGACGAAGCCGCCCGGGCTGTCCGCACCGGGCACGTCGCCGATGTTGGGCGCCACCCGGCCCAGGCGGTGCATCAGCGGGATGTAGGCGTGCTCGAACGCGGCGACCGATCCGCCGCTGCGGTCCGCCGCCAGGCCGGTGACGCTGGCGCGCTCCAGCAGGAAGGCCATCAGGCCGGTCTTCTCGAAGATGCGGGTGACCAGTTCGCAGTCCTTCAGGTTGTAGCGCGCCAGGGCCGGCTTGTCCTGCGCGAACATGCGGTCGATGGAGGCCATGCGGTCGTAGGGATGGTCGATCGCCTTGCCCTCGCCCAGCAGGGTTTGCGCCACGTTCTCCAGGCTGAACGAAGGGAAGCTCCAGGTGGCCGAGCGCAGCGCCTCGATGCCGTCGATGACCAGCCGGCCCGGCAGGCCCGCGAAATAGCGCGCCTCGCGCTCCGAGCTGGCCTTGGCATTCGTGCGCCACTCCATCGATGCGCCGCCGCGGCCGATGCGCAAGGGATGCCGCAGGCGTTCGGCGTGCTCCTGCAGCACGCGCAGGTCGAACCCGATCACGCTCCAGCCGATGATGGCGTCCGGATCATGGCGCGCCATCCACGCTTCCAGCTTCTCCAGCAAGGCCAGGCGGGTGTCGCAATACTCCAGATCGAAATCGAGCCCGGTTGGGTCGCCATTCGGCGGCCCCAGCATGTACACCTGGCGCTGGCCGCAGCCTTCCAGGCCGATCGAGCGCAACTCGCCCTGCATGGTGGTCTCGATGTCGAGCGAGACGGTGCGCAGCCGCGGGCGGTAGCCGGGCGCCGGTTTCAGGTGGGCGGCCAGCAGCAGCGCGGGGTCGTCGGGGGCCGGCGTGCCCGTGAACGCCACCGGCGCCGTGATGAAGCGCTCCATCAGGTAGCGCTCGGGCGGACGGATGTCCGCCTCGTAGACGTCGATCCCGTGCTCGCGCAGGCGCTTCTCCAGCCGCAGCAGATGGCGGTAGTGGCGGCAGTACAGCCCAAGCACAGGACGCCCGCGGAAGTCGCACAAGGCCAGCGGGCGCAGTTCGACACCGCGTTCGCGCTGCACCAGACTCCTCACCGCCGCCTCCTGCTCGGCCGGGACAAAGGCGACCGCCTCCGCCGCCGGCAGGCGCAGGCGGCATGGACCGTCGTCGGTGGCGAGCCAGAGCTCGACCTCGACGCCGCCGATCCCATCGTCGCCGTGGTTGCCGGCATCGCGCCAGTGGCGCGTCAGCAGGAAGCCCTGCCTGGCTGTGTCACTCATGGATAGTCATGTGAGGCGATGCGATCCACCGGGCCAAAGGCGGCAGTTTATCAAATACCCCTGGAACCCCAGGAACGCTTGGTGAATGTCAGCCCGTCGCGCATGCGGGATGCGCAGTCTTCGGAAACGATGACGCTATTCGCGATGCCGCGACGGCGCAGCAGAGGCGAGCAATTACAGAAACTGGACACTATTTTTCTTGCAGCCCAAGGCAGAGCGGACCCTGCTTGGCGAGGGTGGCGCATTTGGCGAGTGTCGTGGCGTGTTCTGCATATCAATAGGTGGGGTTTCATCCTAAACTTCTCGTACACCTCAAGGAATGGTGCAACCCGGTTCCCCAACCTCTCATGGAGTTTTTAAATGTCCAATCAAGTAGCCCTGATTACTGGCGGTGCCACCGGCATCGGCAAGGCTGTTGCGCTCAAGCTCGCAGCGCGTGGCGTAACCGTCGTCATGAGCGGCCGAAGGGACGAAGTCGGCAAGTCAGCTGTCGCCGAAGTGGCCGCCGCCGCCCGAGACGGCGCGCAAGTGCGCTTCGTCCAGAACGACGTCGCGGACGAAACTGCCGTCAAGACGATGATTGACGGAATCGTGGCCGAATTTGGCCGTCTCGACATGGCTGTCAACAATGCCGGCCTGTCCAACGAAACCGGCACGCTCCTGGAATCGAGCAGCGACAACTATCGCGCCATGGTTGACACCAACATCATGGGTGTCTACTTCAGCATGAAGCACGAACTCGCCCAAATGGTGAAACAAGGCAATGGCGCCATCGTGAACCTTGCCTCCATCGCCGGGCTGAACGGCATCGCTTGGGCGGGGCCGTACAGTTCCACCAAGCACGCTGTCGTCGGTCTGACCAAGTCGTCCGCCCTCGACCATGCCACTCAAGGCATTCGCGTGAACGGTGTGGCTCCTGGCGCCATCAAGACAGATATCATTGCCGCCCAGCTCGAAGGCGGCGACCCGAACTACGACGAAACCAGCATATCTGCGATGCACCCTATGAATCGTCTGGGGCGTCCGGAAGAAGTGGCGAACGCAATCTGTTGGCTGCTCTCCGACGAAGCAAGCTTTGTCACCGGGCACGTGCTGAACGTGGACGGCGGCTTCCAGGCGAAGTAGAGCCGATGGACAGCACCCGATCCGACAAGCTGAAGGTCCCCGCTACGCTGTGGGAGGGTATGAAGCGGGCGCGAGTCGACCGAGCTGAGGTCGTCCGCCGCGCAAGCTTGCCCCTCAGCGTGCTGAAGGACGATGCTCCGGTCACGACCTCGCAGTTCTTTTCGTTATGGCGCGCTATTGAATCGGTCAGCGGCGACCCCGCAATCGGCTTGCGGATCGCTACGTCCCTGGACGAGTCGGTGATGCCACTTGCCTTTGTTGCGGCGTATCACGCTCGTGACTTCCGGGATGCGATCACTCGAGTCGCTCGCTTCAAGCGGCTCTGCGCTCCTGAAGAAGTTTCGCTTACGGAGAAGAATGAGCAGAGCGACCTCGTCATTCACTGGCCACACGCCGGAGCATCCGCAGCCCCATCATCCATGGTCGATGCGACCATGGTGTCCTTTGTGGAGATGGGCCGCAGAGGAACCGGCGAACGACTTGTGCCTCGCAATCTTGAGCTCACGCGCCCGGCAGCTTCTCGGTCAGCGCTTGATCGGTACTTTGGCTGTCCGATTCAGTTTGGCGCCACAGTGGACCGCATCAGCTTTTTCCGTGAAGACCTGAGCAAGCTGTTCGTCAGCTACAACAAGGAACTCTTGGAGGTCCTGGCCCCCGAGCTTGACCGGCGCTTGGCGCATCAGGAGACCAACTCGGTGGCGGAACAGACCAAGTGGGTCCTTCGCCGGCGACTGACGGCGGGCCGTCCGGACATCCGCTCGGTCGCGGCCGAGCTTGCCATGAGCGAGCGGTCCTTGCAAAGACGGCTGACTGACGAAGGCGTGAACTTCCAGGTCCTGGTTAGCGAGACCCGCCACAAGCTCGCACTTGAGCATTTGGCAGACCCGTCTTTCACCCTTATTGAGGTGGCGTTCATGCTGGGTTACGAAGATCAAAACTCGTTCTTCCGTGCATTCAAGCAGTGGGAGAACCAGACACCGTTAGGCTGGCGCACCGCCAACCTAGTGCCTGCAACTAGAACGGAGGAAACCCAATGATTGCTGCTGATGCTACGACTTCTTTGCAGGTTGCTGTGCGCGAGTATTTCAGTGGCGAACACAGCGAGATGATTTTCATCCTTGCAGGCTCGATCCTGTTCGCCTCATTGGCGGCCTGGCTGTGGCTGTCTACGCGTTCCGGGTTCACGATTGCGTTTATGGTGACTGTGCTGGCTTCTGCCGCGCTGTTGTCCAGTACCGCTGCCTCACTGCTCGTTCGAGATGCCCAACTATCGCGCTCGCTCGAGAAGGGCATCGGTTCATCTCAACACGCCTTCGTGGTGTCGGCCGAGCGCGCTCGAATAGAGGCGGTCGTATCGAAGTATCGTTACTACCGCAACGGTGCGGCAGCGTTTGCCGCAGTCAGCCTATTGGGCCTGTTGCTCACCCATCGTAGCTGGGTGCATGGTGCCGCTGCCGGCCTGCTGCTCCTGGTTGTGGCCCAAGTGCTTATCGACCACTTTTCTGAGCATAGAGCGCGACTATACCTGACCCACCTGTCAGAGGGCCCGATTCTTGATCCGGTACGCACCGTCTAGCGGAGCCGCTGGTCGACGTTGCGCTGGGCCTCGCGCTCAAGCCGTCGGCTCGATTGAATATGTTTAGGTAGCCGTAAATATAAAGCTTGAGCAGCACAGCTGAATGGTAAGCCGGTCGCCCCGTCTTCGCCGGATGCACTCGCCCGAATCCGAGGCTGGCAAGATCAAGCTCTTCGACAAATACATCAACGATACAAACCGGATTATTCTCAGTCACATAGTCGTCTAAGTGCTCCGGCAGCACATTGTTTTATTAATTCCGGTACCAGCGATCGTTGGGAGTACGAAGTGTGTGACGCCAAATCGATCGTGCAAATATGAGAAGCCCCAGTGCTGGCACGATCCAAAAGACGCATAGCCCGGCTACGTCAAAGTAGGTGTTCAGAAACTCACGGAGCATGCCACCCGTACCACGACCAAATGAGCTGGTCTGCTCGGAACGAAGCTCATTGATTCCAAGGGCAACAAATACAATCGCCAGGAGGACACATATGCGCACTGTTCTTTGGGCCGTGCGCAGTTCATTTAAATACCCACTCATTGACCCTGCCTCCTTTAGTGGACCGACCTGTACCAAACGGTGACGGTTCGGACGTTGGATTTGGACCCGGAGCAGACGTTCCTTGTCTCGACGCCTTAGGTCAGGGTTAAATTAACCTAAGTCATTGATCAGGTCTCGAAGCTCTGACCAAGTCTCGTCTTTGTAGAACTTGATTTCAATGGGGTAACGCGGATCTTCGGCAACGTGATCATTGAATTCTTCAAGGAATCTTTCACGGTCGCCGATGTAATACACAAATTCCCTCAGCCCAGCGCCGATCCGGCGGTAAGCTTCGACGCACATCTCTGGACGTTCAATCTTCAGAAGAGCCGCCTCAAGCATCAGCATCCGTTGATTTTCGTCGGCTTGGGGCATCCCATTATTTTCTGACCCATCGTATTCCCATCGGAGGACGGTCAGCCATGGGAGGGCGCGCCGTGAACTCTCCTCTGGCATCTCTGGAACATAGGTCCACAGAATGGGAAGACCGTCCTTGCACGTTTTGACAATACGTTCACGCGTTTCTGAATTCACGGTTATCGCTTGAGAACAAAAAATATTTGGAACGGTTTGACAGCGTCTGCTTCCAGCCGTTGCGGACCTATTGTGACCTCCGCTTACGCCCCACAGTGCTAAGGTCGAACTTGGCCCAGTGATGCATCGGAACTACTCGCGTCACGGCGCTGCTGCGCGCGCAGCATTGCTGGAATCGATGCCAGCGGCAATCCAGCGTGGATGACAATTAACCACCATAAGCTATGCGTCATTGCATATGCGATCGTGAAAACGAAAGCCGAGAAAATCGAGGCGAGTAACTGTTTTGGATTCGTGTAGCCGTGACCTATGCCATACGCAAAAGCGGAGATCGCAATAGCGAGTGGCAATCCAGTGCTTGGCGTCAGCAGTAGCAAAACAAAGCCACGGTAGAGGATTTCCCATGCGGCGGTCATGATCGATATGCTGACGACGAAGGCCAGCGTTTCGCGACCGTTTCGCGGCCAGGGGAAAGACGAATCCAGCACCTTGCGTTCGCTCTCGACACGCGCCTCCGGCGACTTGCGCCGCTCGATGACGTTGGCTGCTATCCAAAGCCCGCCAATGAGCAGCACCGCGAAGCACAGCCCCCAAACCCCTGCCGTGGACAGGGGCAGATCGAAGCCGATGTCCCGTAGCGTGTAGCCTGCCTCCCACGAACCAGCCCATAGGACGGCCAATAGTAGGAGCCCCTGCCAGGTCATTGACCAGTAACGAAGCATCAGCGCACGAGGCGGTTTGTTGCTCTTCGGACGTAAGCTACGCCACAGGTTAAATGCCGGATAGACAATCAGTAGGTAGGTCGCGAGCAGGATGTTTAACATGGCAGGGGCAGAATTGGAGGTTTGGCAAACACCAGGCGCAACGATTTCATGAATGTGTTGCATCGACCGGTTACATCCACAGCCGATAGCGGACGTCGGCTCAGTGTACGAGACTGTTGCTGCGAGAGCAAGTATGAGGTTTCTTACGCGTTTGCCAACCTGCCGGTCAAGGGTGTGGATGGCGTGAGTATCGCGGCCCAGAACCAGACGGCGGTGAATTTCTCGCTGGCGCCGTAAGCCGGCAGGCTGTCAGGTCGGGCGTCAGACCGCGAGCACGCCGCGGAAACCGCGGGCGGCGTAGTACGACTGCGCGCCGTTGTGATAGACGAAGACCCTGCCGTAGCGGCGGTCGCAGAAGAGGGCGCCGCCGCGTTCGCGCACGTCGGGCGGGGTGGCGATCCAGCTCGAGGTCTTGAGGTCGAACTGGCCGAGGGTCTGCAGCATGCGGTACTGCGCTTCGGTCATCAGCGCGACGCCCATCTCGGCCGCGACGTCGAAGGCGCTGCTGTGCGGACGGGCTTCCTTGCGCGCGTCAAGCGCGGCGCGGTCGTAGCACAGGCTCCTGCGTCCGGCCGGGCTCTCGGCCGAGCAGTCGCCAAAGGTGATGCTGCCGCTGGCCAGGTCGACGTCGATCACGTCGGGCTCGCCGCCGCTGGCTTCCATCTTCCACAGCGACAGCAAGGCTTCCGGCCTGGCGTCGAGCCTCGTCGCGACCGTGGCCCAGGCCAGGTCGGGATGGCGCTGCGGATGCGTCTCGAATCTGGCCTCCAGCAGGGCGAGGAGTTCGGCGCGTTCGCGGGCTGTCATGGCAGTGCCGGCTTAGCCGAACTTGGTCGCTGCCGGGATGCGCTTGCCGACCACCTTCACCACCGCCATTTTTTCGCTGCCGACCGAGACCATCGACTCCGCGCGCACTTGCGCCTTGTAGTTCTCGGCGCTGGCGTAGGTGCTCACGCCGGCGATCAGGGCGGCGACCAGGAACAGCGATTCCATGTGTTTGAGGACGTTCATTTCAGGCTCCCTTCGGTGGTTAGACTGGCCCGGCTGCTTCTGCGTTCGGGCTTTCGATGGGAGTACTTTAGCAATCGCCCCCGCTGCAATCCACCGGCCTGCGACGAACTGCAAAAAGCGCGCGATGAAGCGCGCGAAGCGGGGATGCACGGTGTTTCAGTGGCTCAGTTTGAACACCTGCACCACGCCGGACAGCTCGTCGGCGCGGCGGTGCAGGTTCTCGGCCGCCGCGGCCGCTTCCTCGACCAGGGCCGCGTTCTGCTGGGTCATGCCGTCGAGGTTGCCGATCGACTGGTTCAGTTCTTCGATGCTGCTGCCCTGGGCGCGGCTGGCGCCGCTCATCTCGGCCATGATGCCGGCCACGCTGCGCACCGACTGCAGCAGGTTCGTCATGGCGGCGCCGGCCTGGTCGGCCAGCTTGCTGCCTTCGTCGACCTCGGCCACCGAGGCCGTGATCACGCCGCCGATATCGCGCGCGGCGGTGGCGCTGCGCTGCGCCAGTGCGCGCACCTCCGAGGCCACCACCGCGAAGCCGCGCCCATGTTCGCCGGCGCGCGCCGCTTCGACCGCGGCATTGAGCGCCAATATATTCGTCTGGAACGCGATCGCCTCGATGGTGCCGATCATGTCGGCCATGTTGGCGGAGGCCTGGCGGATGGCCGTCATCTTGCCGACCACCTCGGCCACCGCCTTGCCGCCGGCCGCCGCATCGTCCGAGGCCGAGCTCGACAGGGCGGTCACGTGGGACGAGCGTTCCGCGTTGGCGCGCACGGCCGTGACGATGGTGTCGACGTTGGCCGCGATTTCCTCGAGCGCGCCGGCCTGGGTTTCGGTGCGCGTGGCCAGGTCGGCATTGCCGGAGGCGATTTCGCGGGTGGCGACGGCGATGCCGTCGGAGCCGCTCCTGACCTTGCCGACGATCTCGGCCAGGCCCTGGCTGACGCCGTTAATCGCCTGCATCAGCTGGCCGATCTCGTCGCGCCGCGCCACGTGCATCTGGGCCGAGAGGTCGCCGCCGGCCAGCTGTTGCGCCGCCTCGCGCAAGGCGATCAAAGGCCGGGTCACCATGCGCCGCACGCACTGGTCGACGACGACGCCGAGGCCCAGCAGGGGCCACAGCATGGCGAGCAGGTAGTGCAGGCGCAGGTCCGCCAGTTCAGCTTGCGGCGCCTGCGCCGTCATGGCCCAGACGCCGGCCGCGCCGGCCGTGCCGGCCACCGCGACCGCGATCAGGGCGAGCTTGACGGAGACCGGCATCTGGCGCAGGCCGCCGACGTCGATGCCGACATACTGCACGCCGATCACGCTGCCGCTGCGGTTGAAGATCGGATCGTAATGGGTCATGTACTGCTTGCCGAACAGCGTGGCGTAGCCGACGTAGGGGCGGCCGGCCAGCAGCGCCTTGTAGCCGGGATGGGCGCGGTCGAGCGGCGTGCCGAGCGGGCGCTCGCCGTTGGGGCGCTTGACCGAGGTCGTCACGCGCACGAAGTCCTGGGCCACGCGCACGAAAAAGGTCGAGGTGGCGCCGGTCGCCTTCTGGAATGCGTCGGGCAGCGCGAAGTCGAGGTTCAGCACGGTCGACCCGCTTTTCAGCACCGGGACAGTCCTGCCCTTGATGTCGACATTATTCAGGAGATCGACCGTGATCGCGCCCGGCAGTTGTGTTTGTAATTGCCTCGCCAGCGCATGGATCTGCGCCTTGAGCGGCCTGAAAAACCTCATGCTGTCTCCTCCGTATGGTGCTGCCTTTGTCGTTATTATTTGTTTCGATCGATATTACCGTAAGTATGTAAATATTGCGATAAATCAACAAATATGTTGCCGGCGTGGGAGCGGAGGTGTTCCGGATACATGTCTGCTCATGCGCAAGCCTGCATGTCGCTGTAAGATAGCCAGCCTGATAACCACCGACGGAGGGATGCACATGAAGGATCTCGTACAAGACGGCGACAGCCTGGTTGGCGCCAGCAG
Organism: uncultured beta proteobacterium; assembly: GCA_963729765.1. Taxonomy (GTDB): domain Bacteria; phylum Pseudomonadota; class Gammaproteobacteria; order Burkholderiales; family Burkholderiaceae_D; genus Telluria. Next base: position 144,325 of record CAVSPL010000008.1, read on the forward strand.
TTTCGAAGACGGCGTCGACCGCCGTGGTTTCATCAAGGCGGCGATCGGCACCGGCTTCGCGGCCGCGGTGCTGCCGGTCGAGGCGCAGACCCTGGTCCAGACCGACACCGCCGGCCTGGCCACCCAGGACCACCTGATCGTCATCAACGGCCAGGAAGTGCCGGTCTACCGCGCCCAGCCCGAGGGCAAGACCAATCCGCCGGTGATCCTCGTGATTTCCGAGATCTTCGGCGTGCACGAGCACATCAAGGACGTGGCGCGCCGCTTCGCGAAACAGGGTTACATGGCGCTCGCGCCCGACCTGTTCGTGCGCGCGGGCGACGCCGGCAAGGAGCCGAACATCGCCGACCTGATGAAGAACATCGTCGGCAAGACGCCGGACGCGCAAGTCATGCTCGGATCTCGACACCGTCGTCACCTGGGCCAAGCAGAAGGGTGGCGATACCGAGCGGCTCGGCATCACCGGTTTCTGCTGGGGCGGGCGCATCGTCTGGCTGTATTCGGCGCATAACCCGAAGGTCAAGGCCGGCGTGGCCTGGTACGGGCGCCTGGTCGGCGAGCCGAACGCGAATTCGCCGAAGAACCCGATCGACATCGCCGCCAACCTCAAGACCCCGGTGCTCGGCCTGTACGGCGCCAAGGACACCGGCATTCCGCTCGAGTCGGTGGAGCGCATGCGCGCCGCGCTGGACAAGGGCAACAGCGGCTCGGCCTTCCACGTCTACCCGAATTCGGGGCACGCCTTCCACGCGGACTACCGGCCGAGCTACAACGAGCTGACGCCAAGGACGGCTGGCGGCGCGCGCTGGAGTGGTTCCGCACGCACGGCGTCGTGTAAGTCTCTTCGCGCCACGCAAGCGGGCCGGGCACTGTACAATGCCCGGCTTGCCACGCCCAGCAAGTCCAGAACAAGAGGCTTCACATCGACCCGACTCTCACCTCCATCCTGCTGGCGACCCTGGTCGCCGGCGCCCTCAGCATCTCGGCCGCGGCTGTATTTTCGTTCACGCTGCTCTCCAAAATGGTGGAGCGGCTGGTGAGCCTGTCGGTCGGCATCATGCTCTCGACCTCGCTGCTGCATGCGCTGCCCGAGGCCTTCGAGTCGGGCGCCAGTCCGCATAAACTGTTCGCGACCCTGCTGGCGGGCTTGCTGGCCTTCTTCCTGCTCGAGAAGCTGGCGCTGCTGCGCCACTCGCACCACCACGAGGGCGACGGCCACCATCACGCCCACGGGCACGATGCGCGCGAGGCGGGCAAATCGGGCTGGATGATCCTGATCGGCGACGGGATGCACAATTTCACGGACGGCATCCTGATCGCGGCGGCCTTCCTGGCCAACCCGGAGCTGGGCATCGTCACCGCGCTGGCGATCGTCGCCCACGAGATCCCGACCGAGATCGGCGATTTCATCGTCCTGCTCAACGCCGGCTTTTCGCGCATGCGCGCGTACGTGTTCAACCTGCTGTGCAGCTTGCTGTCGGTGGCGGGGGGACTGCTGGGGTATTACACGCTCGATCGCGCCAGCGGGCTGATTCCGTACGTGCTGGTGTTCGCGTCGTCGGGGTTCATTTATATCGCGGTGAGCGATTTGATGCCGCAGATGCAGAGAAGGGCGACCGTGAAGGATTCGGTGCCCCAGGTGTTATTGATCGGTTTGGGTGTCGCGATCGTGTTGTTCCTGACGGCGGGGCATTAAAGGCCGTGCGTCCGCTACGCGTGCGCACGGTTTCAATCGTCGAAACTTAACCCTTGGCCACCGGCCGCTTCGGATCCTGAACTCCACTCGCTCCACGACCCCGGATACAGCGCCGCTCCCGGCATCCCCGCCACCTCCAGCGCCAGCAGGTTGTGGCAAGCCGTCACCCCCGACCCGCACTGCATGATCGCCTTGCGCGGATCGTCGATCACGCCTGCAAACTCCTCGCGCAGCTGCTCCGGCGCCTTGAAGCGCCCGTCGTTGTGCAGGTTGTCCTTGAAGAAGCGGTTCTTCGCGCCCGGGATATGCCCGCCCACCGGATCGATGGTCTCGTTCTCGCCGCGGAAGCGGTCCGCCGCGCGCGCGTCGACCACGGTGCGCTGTTCGCTCTCGATATTCTCCAGCACCTCGGCCACCGTCACCGTCGGCACGAACGGCGCGCGCACGTCGATACTGCCGGCACTGCGCGGCTCAGGCGGATCGGACGACAGGGGCTGGCCCAGCGCCTGCCATGCCGGCAGGCCGCCATCGAGCACCGCCGCCGCTTCGTGCCCGATCCAGCGCAACAGCCACCACAGGCGCGCCGCGTACATGCCGCCGTGGGCGTCGTAGGCCACGACCTGGGTCGTCGGGTTCACGCCCCAGCGGCGCAGCACGGCGGCCAGCGCTTCCTTCTCGGGCAGCGGATGGCGCCCGCGAAACGCGCCGTCCTCGCCGCGCTTGGCGCCGGACAGTTCGGTTTCCATATCGGCGAACAGCGCATGCGGCAGGTGGCCGGCGGCATAGGCTTCGCGCCCGAAGGCGAGATTGACCAGGTCGTGGCGGCAATCGACGATCACCCAGTCCGGGTCGTCGATATGGCGTGACAGGTCTTCAGCGGAAATCAGGGTGGTGTACATGGGCTCCTCACAGTTCGCTTGCGATCGGATCGGTCTTTTCCAGCGCGGCGCCTTTCGCCGTCTTTCTCGTATTGTAGAACGTCGCCGCGATGCCGGATGCGAGGATCACGCCGATGCCGAGCCACACGTGCCAGCCGAAGCGGTCGCCCCAGAGCGCCAGGCCCCACAGGCTGGAAAAGACGATGCCGGTGTACTGCAAATTCGCCACCACCAGCACCTTGCCGACGCGGTAGGCGCGGGTCATCGCCATCTGCGCCATCAGGGCGGCCGCGCCGATGCCCAGCAGGAGCAGGGCGCCGCCCTCGGTATGGCCGTGGAAGGGGAAGCCGCTTGGCTGCGCCGTCGCCGCCGAGCACGCCGATGAGGCCGGCGCACATCGTGGTCAGCGAAAAATAGAACACGACCCGGTATTCCGGTTCGCCCATCTGCCCCAGCTTACGCACCTGCATGTAGGCGATCGCCGAGATGACCGAGGAGCACACGCCGGCCAGGCCGCCCAGCCACTGGTTCGATTCGACCGCCGGCTGCAGCACCAGCGTCACGCCGAAGAAGCTGGCGCCCACGGCCAGCACCAGCGGCCACTCGACGCGTACTTCGTGCGCGACCACCAGCCGGCCACGAACAGGCCGGCGGCCATCCAGATCGGCGCCATGTAGTTCAGCGTCATGGCGGTGGCCAGCGGCAGTTTGCCGATCGCGAAGAACCACAGCCAGAGCGAGGTGACGCCGACCAGCGCTGCGCACCAGGTGCTGTTTCGGGAAGGCCGTGCGGAAGCTGCCGCCGCGCTGGCGCACGAGGGCGAGCAGGATCACGGCGCCGATCAGGCCGCGGTAGAACAGGAGTTCGGAGGTGGTGTAGAACTCGGAGGCCAGCTTGACGCCGGCGCCCATGGCGGCAAACGCGAAGCTGGCGAACAGCATCCAAAGTGAAGGCATTACATTCCCGGCAGGTCGATCTTGCTGCGGTACCACTCGTGGAAGTGCTGCATCCCGTCTTCCATCGGCGACTGGTAGGGGCCGACTTCGTTGACGCCGCGCTCGAACAGGATCTTGCGGCCGGCATCCATGCGCTGGGCGATCTCGTCGTCCTCGACGCAGGTCTCCATGTAGGCCGCGCGTTCGGCTTCGACCAGCTCGCGCTCGAACAGGGCGATCTCTTCCGGGTAGTAGAACTCGACCACGTTGCGCGTCTTTTGCGGGCCCATCGGCCACAGGGTCGACACCACCAGCACGTTCGGATACCACTCGACCATGATGTTCGGGTACAGCGTCAGCCAGATCGCGCCTTGCTTGGGCGCCTGGCCGCCGTTGAACTTCAACACCTGCTCCTGCCATTTCTTATAGGTCGGCGAGCCGGCCTTCTGCAGGCCGCGGTTCACGCCCACGGTCTGCACGCTGTAGTCGCGGCCGAATTCCCAGGTCAGGTCTTCGCAGCTGACGAAGTTGCCCAGGCCCGGATGGAAGGGCTCGACGTGGTAATCCTCCAGGTAGACTTCAATGAAACGTCTTCCAGTTGTAATCGACCTCGTGGATTTCGACGTGGTCGAACAGATAGCCCGAGAAGTCGAGGTCCTTGGTGACCGACATGCTCTTCAGCTTGTCCATCACGTCGTAGCCGTTCTGCTCGAACAGCAGGCCGTTCCAGCTTTGCAGCGGCGTCTTCGACAGGTTCAGGCAGGGCGTCTCGGCGAAATGCGGGGCGCCGATCAGCTCGCCCTTGAGGTCGTAGGTCCAGCGGTGCAGGGGGCAGACGATGGTGTTGGCGTTGCCGCGGCCATTGAACATCAGCGCCTGGCGGTGGCGGCAGACGTTGGACAGCACCTCGATGCCGTTTGCGTTGCGCACGAGCATACGGCCTTCGTTTTCGGAAGGCAGGGTCGCGAAATCGCCAGTTTCCGGCACCATCAGTTCATGGCCGACGTAGCGTGGGCCCTTCTGGAACAGTTGCTGGATCTCGCGCTGCAGCAGCGCGTTGTCAAAATAAACATTTACCGGAAGCTGAGCGCAGGAGCGCGCCAGCTTGGCGTGGGTAGCCAGATCGGACATCCCAACCCCCCTTTAATGGAAGCATGGAGCAAAGAAGAGAAAGAATCCAAAGACCAGTATTTTTAGCAAGGAAATACGGCGTTTCGGACAGAACCGGAGATTATATCGTCCTAACGAGCTCAACAGTCCCGGCCCATCGCGAGATTGTGGTGCGCAATGGCACAGAAAGTGCCGGAAAGGCATGGTTTTCATCAGATTGCAACGGTAGCGCTTTGGAGGAAGTTGCCTAGAAACTTACTCGGCAATCGCGCAAGCCACCCCAAGGGTGTGGATTGTTTTAAAATACGCGATTCGCGCTGGTCCAACACAATAAGACACTATGGCAACTACTACTAACGCGGGAGCGATGACGGCCCCAGCCTCTTTCGAAGAGGCCATGGCCGAGCTGGCCCAGCTCGTCACCCAGATGGAAGGCGGTCAATTGCCGCTGGAAGCCTCGGTCGCCGCCTATGCGCGCGGCTCGGAACTGGTGAAGTATTGCGCGGCCCAGCTCGAAAAAGTCGAAGCCCAGGTCAAGGTGCTCGAGGGAGATATGCTCAAGCCATTCAGCGCCGACGGCGCGGGTGAGGTGCGCAGATGCAATGACGACGGAGATGCCGTTCGCGCCTGGATGGGCGCCGTGCAGGCCGAGGTCGAGGATGCCTTGTCGAGCTTCCTGCCGGCTGCGCACCAGGTTCCGTTCAAGCTGCACGAAGCGATGCGCTACACGGTGCTCGGCGGCGGCAAGCGCGTGCGTCCGCTGCTGGTGTACGCCAGCGGCGCGCTGTTCGGCGCCGACCCGCAAGCGCTGGCGCGCGCCGCCTGCGCGCTGGAGATGATCCACGCCTATTCGCTGGTGCACGACGACATGCCCTGCATGGACGACGACGCGCTGCGCCGCGGCAAACCGACCGTGCACGTCGCCTACGATGAAGCGACCGCGCTGCTGGTCGGCGACGCGCTGCAGGCGCAGGCCTTCGCCGTGCTGGCGTCGGCAGCGATACGCTGCCCCCGGCCGCCTGGTCGGCATGCTGCGCCTGCTGGCCGACGCCGCGGGTTCGAGCGGCATGTGCGGCGGCCAGGCGATCGACCTCGATAGCGTCGGCATCGCCCTCAACCTGGAGCAGCTCGAACGCATGCACCAGCTGAAAACCGGCGCCTTGCTGCGCGCCTCGGTGCTGCTCGGCGCCCTGTGCGGCAAGGAGCTGAGCGCGGTCGAACTCGAAGGCTTGAAGGCCTATGCGCTGGCGATCGGCCTGGCCTTCCAGGTGGTCGACGACATCCTCGATGCGACGGCCGATTCGGCCACGCTCGGCAAGACCGCCGGCAAGGATGCGGCCGACAACAAGCCGACCTATGTGTCGATCCTGGGCCTGGAAGAATCGAAAGAACTGGCGCAGAAATTGCGGCGCGACGCGATTGACGCGCTGTCGCCATTTGGAGAACCAGCACTGCGGCTGCGCGAACTCGCGGACCTGATCGTGCAGCGGAAGGCATAAATGAAACTGCTAGAAACCATCAACGACCCGTCCGACCTGCGCCAGTTGCCGCGCACCCAACTGACGCCGCTGGCGAACGAATTGCGCCAGTACCTGCTCGACTCGGTGTCGAAAACCGGCGGCCACCTGTCCTCGAACCTGGGCACGGTGGAACTCACCATCGCGCTGCACTACGTGTTCGAGACGCCGCACGACCGCATCGTCTGGGACGTGGGCCACCAGACCTATTCGCACAAAATCCTGACCGGCCGCCGCAACCGCATGAACACGCTGCGCCAGCTGAACGGCCTGTCGGGCTTCCCGAAGCGCGACGAAAGCGAATACGACACCTTCGGCACCGCGCACTCGTCGACCTCGATCTCGGCGGCGCTCGGCATGGCCGCCGCCGCCAAACTGAAGGGCGAGCACCGCCACGCGATCGCCGTGATCGGCGACGGCTCGATGACGGCCGGCATGGCCTTCGAAGCGCTGAACAACGCCGGCGTCGAGGAAGACTGCAACCTGCTGGTGGTCCTGAACGACAACGACATGTCGATCTCGCCGCCGGTCGGCGCCCTGAACCGCTATCTGGCGCGCTTGATGTCCGGCCAGTTCTACGCCGCCGCCAAGAACGTCGGCAAGAGCGTGCTGCCCGGCCCCTTGCGCGAACTGGCCAGCCGCCTGGAAGAACACGCGAAGGGCATGGTGGTCCCGGCCACGATGTTCGAGGAGTTCGGCTTCAATTACATCGGCCCGATCGACGGCCACGACCTCGATTCCCTGATCCCGACGCTGGAAAACATCAAGAAGCTCAAGGGCCCGCAGTTCCTGCACGTCGTGACCAAGAAGGGGCAGGGCTACAAGCTGGCCGAGGCCGAGCCGATCCTGTACCACGGCACCGGCAAGTTCAATCCGACCGAGGGCATCATCCCGGCCACCGCGCCGAGCAAGATCACCTACACCGAAGTCTTCGGCAACTGGCTGTGCGACATGGCCGCGACCGACACGCGCCTGGTCGGCATCACGCCGGCGATGCGCGAGGGTTCGGGCATGGTGCGCTTCCACCAGCAATACCCGGAGCGCTATTTCGACGTCGGCATCGCCGAGCAGCACTCGGTCACCTTCGCCGGCGGTCTCGCGACCGAAGGCATGAAGCCGGTCGTCGCGATCTACTCGACCTTCCTGCAGCGCGGCTACGACCAGTTGATCCACGACGTGGCGCTGCAAAACCTGGACGTGACCTTCGCGCTGGACCGCGCGGGCCTGGTCGGCGCCGATGGCGCCACCCACGCCGGCAATTACGACATGTCCTTCCTGCGCTGCATCCCGAACATGGTCGTCATGGCGGCCAGCGACGAGAACGAGTGCCGGCAGATGCTGACCACGGCCTACCACTATCCGGGTCCGGCCGCGGTGCGCTATCCGCGCGGCGCCGGCATCGGTGCGGCGATCAAGGAAGAACTGACCTCGATCGAGATCGGCAAGGGCGAGATCAAGCGCCAGGGCAAGGATGTCGCCATCCTCGCCTTCGGTTCGATGGTCGCGCCGAGCCTGGGCGCTGCCGCGGATTTGAACGCCACGGTCGCCAACATGCGCTTCGTGAAGCCGCTCGACGTCGAGCTGGTGAAAAAGCTGGCCGAAGACCACGCGTATTTCGTGACCGTGGAAGAGGGCGCGACCATGGGCGGCGCCGGTGCCGCGGTGGCCGAAGCGATGGCGGCTGCCGGCATCGTCAAGCCGCTCTTGATCCTGGGCTTGCCGGACAAATTCATCGACCAGGGCGATCCTGCGGCCTTGCTGGCGTCGGTCGGGCTGGATGCGAAGGGCATCGCCGCTTCGATCCGTGCGCGCTTCGGCGGGGCGGGCGAGCCGCGGCTGGTGGTGAACAACACCTGAGGCTTCGGCCTCCACATAAGAAACGGCGCCTCGGCGCCGTTTTTTCATGCCTGCGACTGACCCGCGCGTGCACACGTACACCGCGCCGGCACACACCACGAATCCCGCCACCGACACCCACCCCAGCCGCTCCCCCAGCACCACATAGCCCATGAACGCGGTCACCCCCGGAATCAGGTAAAACAAGCTCGCCACCTTGTTCGCCTCGTTCTTGCGCATCATGACGAACAGCAGGCTGAAGCCGCCGATCGAGTTCACGATCGACAGCCAGCCGGTGGCAAACAGCAGCCCCGGCGTCCAGCGCACCGCCATCCCCTCGACGCCGACCGCCAGCACCAGCGCCACGACGCTGGCGGCCGACAACTGCACGAAGCTCCCCGTGCGCAAATCCATCCCGGTGCAGAACTTCTTCTGGTACAGCGTGCCGAGCGTGATGCCGGCCAGCGCCAGCACGCAGGCGCCGTAGCCGGCCAGCCCGGCCGTCCCGCTCCCGATCCGTTCCGCCACCACCAGCGCCACGCCGGCCAGGCCCGCCGCCAGCCCGATGCGCTGGCGCGTGCCGATCCGCTCGCCGAGAAAGGCGCCGGCGCCCAGCGCCGTAAAGATCGGCATGGTCCCGACGATCAGCGCCGACACGGCCGCGCCCACGCCCAGCTTCAGTCCCGTGTACAAGCCCGCCGAACTGCAGCGCCTGGAACAGCAAGCCGACCACGATCAAGTGCCCGACCTGGGCGCGGCTGGCAGGCCAGGGCGCGCGCGTCGCCAGGGCGACCACCAGCAGCACCAGCGCGGCGACGGCGAAGCGCAGGAACAGCAGGGTGAACGGCCCGGCGTAGGGCAGGCCGATCTTGCCGACCACGTAGCCGGTACTCCACAACAGGACAAACGCGACGGGAAGCGAAAACAGGCTGGCGCGCAGGCTGCTTGCGGCGGGAAGGCTGAGGGTGGTCATGGTTGTCTTTCTTGTTGTCGATCCTTGCAGCTTAGGACTTTGCCAAACTGGATACAATGATCCTATCCGGCAATTCACTGTTTCCAGATTGGATACCATGAGCCAAATAAAGCCGCGCGACTTCAGCGACCTGTGGGCCTTCGTGCGCGTCGTCGACTGCGCCAGTTTTTCGGAGGCGGCGCGCCAGATGGGCACGACCAAGGCCAATATCAGCAAACAGATTACGCGCCTCGAGGCGGCCCTGCAAACCAAACTCCTGAACCGCTCGACGCGGCGCCTCGGCACCACCGAAGCGGGCCTGGAAATCTATCGCCACGCGGTGCGCATGATCGACGAAGGCCGCGCCATCGAAGCGGCGATCGCCGGCATGCAGCACGGCCCGGCCGGCACCTTGCGCGTGACGACCTCGATGGCCTTCGGGAACACGCAACTGGCGCGCCTGCTGCCCGGCTTCATGGCGCGCTATCCGGACGTGAACGTGGTGCTGCACCTGGGCGACCGCGTGGTCGACCTGGTGGAAGAGGGGATGGATGTCGCGCTGCGCCTGACGCCGCAGGTGACGCTGAACAGCGCCGTGGCGCGCCCGGTCGGCCGCCTGCGCCACGTGCTCGTGGCGTCGAAGGATTACCTCGCCAGCCACGGCAGGCCGGCCTCGATCGCGGACCTGCAAGGCCATCGCTGCCTGGCCTTCGGCGAGTCGCCGACGGGCGCCTGGACCTTCCGCGTGGACGGCGACAAACAGGTGGTGCGTTTCGAGAGCGCCTTGAGCGCCAACAGCAGCCAGTCGCTGCGCATGGCGATGCTGGGCGGCGTGGGCATCGCGCTGCTGCCGACCTATATCGTCGGCGCCGATATCGCCAGCGGCGCGGCCGAACACCTGCTGCTTGACGCCCAGCCGCTCGGCCCCTTCGGCGACCAGCTGTATGCCGTCTACATGGAAAACCGCTTCCTGCCGCAGAAGGTGCGCGTCTTCATCGACTACCTGCTCGAGAAGATTCGGCGAGACGCCGGACTGGGATGATTTTTTACGGCTGACTTGAACAGCTCTTCGGCGCGCCGGAACAAAATCCACGAGGTCGCGAATGAGCTTGTCCCCGCTGACCGGCACATGCCCCTTGTGCGTATGCGTGAACCCGGCCGGCGCGATGATCAGGCGGCCCTTGCGCGCTTCCACCTTGCGCCCCTGGTAGAGGAACTCGGTCTCGCCGCCTTCGGCCACATCGTTCAGGTAGAACTGGAACAGCAGCACCCGGTGCAGCGTCTCGCAGCTGGCGTTCTGCGGATAGATCTCGGAATGCCAGTGGTGGTAGCCGCCCGTCCCCTGCAGGTATTTCTGCAGGTTGATCGCGCCGCAGCGGTACATCGACTGCAGCAGCGCCGGCCAGGTGCGGGCGGCCGCATTCGTCGAAGTTCTCCAGCGACAGCGCCACCGGTTCGCCCGTGCTGCGGATGCGCCACCATCGGCGCCAGCGCGCCCAGCACCAGCGCGCGGTACTGGTCGATGTACGACGCCAGGTGCTGCGCCACGGCCCCCATCATCAGGTTGCCGACGTCGTGCCACTCCTTGTGCGGCCCGATGGTGAGATCCCAGCTGTCCTTCTTGCTGGTGTCGACGCCGTTTCCCGGTGCGTCCGCGCACGACCTTGTCGCTGGCCTCGAAGCGGGCGGCGATGGCGTCGCATTGCTGCGGCGTGAGGGCGCCGTCGTAGATGCCGATGAAGTCGTTCAAGCTCAATCCTTGGGCTGGTGGGCGCGCCGCTAGTGTACCTAAGTACTCGCCCAGAAATAAATGTGTTTTTGGCTGCCAGAACCGGCGCGTTGCTGCGTTGGCTCCTGCTTGCAGTGCTCGCACTGCGGCGCACTCGCCGCCTTGCACCGCATCCGGTTCTGTTTGCCAAAATTCAATTTATTTCCGGTCGAGTACCTAGCCGCGCGCCGCCCGGCAAACTACTCGACCTTGCCGATCTTGTGCACGGCTTCCTTCAGCTTCTTCGAATCCTCCGCGATATAGGCCTGGAACTCCGGCGTGTCCAGGTACTGCAGCGGACTGCCGGCCGTGGTCATCGTCTGGCGCACCAGCGGATCGCTGGCGGCAAAACGCGCCGCCTCGCGCAGCTTGGCCACCACCGGCTCCGGGGTGTCGGCAGGGACGAACAAGCCTGACCATTGCGCGAATTCGACCGGGTGTCCGGCTTCCTTCAGGCTCGGCACGCCCGGGAAGGCGGCCAGCGGCTCGGTGCCCCAGTGCGCCAGCACGCGCAGTTTGCCCGCCTTGACGTGCTGCGCCACGCTGGCCGGTCCCGTCGACAGGGCCGTCACCTGGTCGCTGAGCAGGGCCATGACGGCCGGCGCCGCGCCCGTGTAGGGCACGTGCAGCAGGTGCAGCTTGGCCTCGGCCTTGAGCATTTCCATCGGCACGTGCATGGTCCCGTAATTGCCCGAGGAGCCGAAACTGTAGGCGCCCGGTTTGCTGCGCACGGCCGCGATGAACTCGGGCAGCGTCTTCCACGGGCTGTCGGCGCGCACCACCAGCACGGTCGGGTCGGCGGTGAAGCGGGCGATCGGTTTGAGTTGCGCCATCTGGTACAGGGGCTTCCTTCCGGTGACCTTGTCGGCCTCCGGAATAATCGAAATCGAGGACAGCGCCATCAGGATCGTATAGCCGTCCGGCGCGGCGCGCGCCACTTGCCCCATGCCGATCGCGCCGCCGGCGCCGCCCTTGTTTTCGATGATGACGCTGTTCTTGAGATGCCGTTCCATGGCGTTTGCCACCGGCCGCGCCACGGTATCGGCGACGCCGCCGGGCGGGAAGGGGACGACCATGGTGATGACTTTGGAAGGCCAGGCATCGGCGGCGCCGGCCAGGTTCGACAAGACGCTGCACACCAGGCCCGCGACCAGCACGGGCGTTTTCATGAATTGGATTTTCATTCGTGTTCTCGCTGTGGATTCGGTGGATGCGGCGCTTAGCGGACCGTGTTTTCGATGGTGCCGATGCCGTCGATCGCAATGCGCACCACGTCGCCGGCCTTCAGGAATTTCGGCGGCTTGAAGCCGATGCCGACGCCGACCGGCGTGCCGGTGACGATGACGTCGCCCGGTTTCAGTTCGATCCCGGCGGAGATGGTGGCGATCAGCGTGGGAATGTCGAAGATCAGGTCGGCCGTGTTCGCATCCTGGCGCGGCTCGCCGTTGACCCAGCACTGGACCCGGGTGTTGGCCGGATCGATCGCGTCGGCGGTGACGATCCAGGGGCCCATCGGGCAGAAGGTGTCCAGCGATTTACCCAGGAACCACTGGCCGTGCAGCTTTTGCAGGTCGCGCGCGGTGACGTCGTTGACGACCGTATAGCCCCAGACGTGGCTGTAGGCGTCTTCCTTGCGGATGCCGCGCCCGCCCTTGCCGATGACGACGGCCAGTTCGGCCTCGTAATCCATCTGCTGCGTCACCTCGGGATGCGACAGGATGTCGTCATGGGGGCCGACGATCGCGCTCGCCGGTTTGGTGAACACGTTCGGCGCCGACGGCACGACCTGGCCGGACGAATCGAAGCCGGAGCCGCTGAATTCCTTCGCATGCTCGTGGTAGTTTTTCCCGACCAGGAAGAGGTTGCGATCAGCCGGCCAAGCGGCGCCTTGAGGCGGATGCCGGCCAGCGGCTGGCCGGGGCCGACGGGTTTCAATTGGTTTGCCGGGTCGGGCATGGCCTTGATCAGGTCGAGCATGTCGCCCGAAAACTGCGGCATGAGGTCCGCGATGTCCCAGTAGTGTTCGCCGGCGTCGTCGACGATGACGACGCGCGATGCGTTGTTGACTTCGATGGTTGCGATGCGCATTGTTTGCCTCTTTTGGTTTTAAATGGTTTGTCTCCGAAACCAATTTACAACGGGTGATAGGGCGTAGTCAAAGCAAAAATTGGTTTAAAATGGAACCAATTTCACTTGAATCGAACCTGATGAAAAACGCGAATGGCGCAACGGCGCTCCGTGCAGCCCTGCTGGCGAACATGCGCTCCGGGCACTGGCGCGCCGGCGAAAAGCTCCCCACCGAACGCGCCCTGAGCGAGACCTACCAGATCGGCCGGGCGGCGGTGCGCCAGATCCTGGCGGAGGCGAAGGAGCGCGGCCTGATCACCCAGACCGTGGGCAGCGGCACCTTTGTCTCGAAGGAGGCGAGCACGCTGCTGGAGGGCCTCGAGACCGAGGCGACCGGCATGCACACCAGTCCGGCCGAGTTGATGGAAGCGCGCATGGTCATCGAACCGATGATCGCGCAGCTGGTCGTGCGCAACGGGACGGGCGTCGATTTCGCGCGCATGGAAGAGTGCTGCACGCGCGGCGAAAACGCCGGCACGATGGAACAGTTCGAAGTGTGGGACGGGGCGCTGCACCAGGCGATTGCCGACGCCACCCACAACACCTTCATCAAGGAGGTATTCCACCTGATGAACAAGGTGCGCGAGCAGGGCGAATGGGGCTCGCTCAAAATGAAGAGCCTGACGCCGGAGCGGCGCCGGGCCTACGAACTGGAGCACCGCGCGCTGGTCAATGCGCTGAAGGACCGCGACGAGGAGCGGGCGCGGGGGCTGCTGATGGAGCATCTGGTGCGGATCCGGCACAACTTGCTGGGGTATTAGCGCGGAACAGCTGGGGTCAGGTCTGACATTGGACACAGCTCTACCTTGGCCGGCAATTTCGGGATCTAAGGTGCCGATCTGAACATGCGGTTAAGCTCGTGTCTGAATGTCAGACCTGATCCTGGCCTGTCGATTTCATGGGTGCCATTCGTCGTCAGGATGCAAGACCGTCATTCCATCCACTTGCTTTGGAGAACGTCATGAACAAGAACATCATCTTTAACTTGCCGGTCAAGGACCTGGACAAGTCGAAGGCCTTCTTTTCCGCGCTCGGCTTCAGCTTCAATCCGAAATGGGGCAACGACAACGCGGCCTTCATGAACATCGTCGAGGGCAGTATCAACGCCATGCTGACGACTGAAACCTTCTTCACGTCCCTGACCGGCAAGCCGGTCGCGCAGGCGAAAGAGGCGAACGAGGTCGTCATTTGCCTCAATTGCGAGAGCCGCGAAGAAGTGGACAGCCTGATCGCCAAAGCGACCGCCGCCGGTGCGCGCACCCCGCATCCGCCCGAGGATAACGGCTTCATGTACGACCAGGGCTTCGAGGACATCGACGGCCACCTGTGGAACCTGGTCTGGATGGCGCCGCAGGGCTGAGCAGGCAGGGCAGGGCGGCCTGCGCTAGCCTCCGGCTGCCTCTTCCTGTTCTTCCTCGATCACTTCTTGCGTTTTCTCGATGCGGCGGTCCGGAATCAGCCACATGACGGCAACCCCGACATAGAACAGGAAGCCCAGCCAGGCCGCAAACCAGGCCAGCGCGATGCCGGCCAGGTAGAGCACGATCGAGAGCTTGCCCTTGCGGTCGTCGCCGATGGCTTCGGCCAGGGTCGTGTTCTTGTCATGGTGGGCGACCAGCGTGCGCACCAGGATCGAATAGGCCGTCGCGCACATGAAGAGGACAAAGCCGTAGGCGATGGTCGGCCCGGTTGCGAAATGGTTTTCGCCCATCCAGGCGCTGACAAAGGGAATCAGCGACAGCCAGAACAGCAGGTGCAGGTTGGCCCACAGGACGCCGCCGTTGACCTCGTCGATCGCATGGATCAGGTGATGGTGATTGTTCCAGTAGATGCCGACGTAGATGAAGCTGAGCACGTAGCTCATGAAGACGGGCCACAGCGGCAGCAGGACGTTGAAGTCGGCGCCGTGCGGGACTTTGAGTTCCAGCACCATGATGGTGATGATGATGGCGATGACGCCGTCGCTGAAGGCTTCGAGCCGGTTTTTGCCCATTGTTCTTTTCCTGTCAGGTGGTTCAGTTCCGCCGGCCAGCTTTCTCGTTGCGCAAACAGGTCAGGACTTTCCGTTCCGTCTTCGCGTCAAATTTTTCTGATGAAGAGGAATCGCAGTAGTTGCCGGTCTCCAGCTGACCTTCGCTGTTCCTGGATGCGAAAACAATGATATTCGCTACCGGTCTTCAGGCTGATCCTTGCCGTCGTATTCTCGCTCATGACAGCCAGACGCCGCGATTTTCCGTTCCGGTAATCCTTGATCACATCAAGGTGATACATCCATCCGGCGACACCCTCCGGATCGTCTTCGTCCACAAGCCGCTGCGTCGAGGTGACCTTTGCCCGCACCACGACGGGGTTTTGCCGGACAACCTGGCAAATCGGCACCGGCTTCTCGGGGCAAACCGCATTGGCCGGTCCGTGATCGCGAGAAGCGCGGTCAGGAAGAATACGTCGTGATGTTGTTCACGCCGCCTCCGGTTCGTTCAACCACAAATGCCAGCACAGGATCGCATTCGGCACCGCCAGCGCGACGAACCCGAAGGCGCGATAGGCAAACGCCGCCGCCGCGCAGCCCAGGGCAAAGGCCAGCACCGGCCAGAAGAACTTGGCGCAGCGCGCCTTGGTCGCCGCATCGGCGGCGCCGCGCAGGCGGTCGACGGTGTCGATCACGAGCTGGGTGACGTTCCCGGTCATCATCGAGGTCGGCGCCAGATTCGACAGCAGCAGTTTGCTCGCCGCGCTGTGCGCGCCCATCGCGGCCGCGCCCAGCAGGCCGGCCGCCATCGCCATCGCGCCGGCGCTGCGGCCGACCGGCTCGGCCAGCATGCCGCAGGCCATGAAGCCCAGCAGCAGGACCAGCTGCAGCAGGTAGACCGGCTTGGCGGCCGGCGCGGCGCGCCGCTCGCAGCTGGCCACCAGCAGCCTGGCTGCGGCCACGCCCAGGATAAAGGCGGGGAAGGCCAGCAGTTTCAGCAGCGAAGGCGTCTGCGCCGGGTCGGCCAGGGCCGCCGCGATCAGGACGAAGTTGCCGGTGACGTGGGCGGTGAACAGGCCGAACAGGGCGACGAAGCCGAGGGTGTCGACATAGCCGGCCAGGAAGCCCATGCTGGCGCCTTGCAGGCGCTGGAATTGTGGGGTCTGCATGGTCAGAACGCGAAGCAGCTGCAACCGAAGGCGCCCCAGAAGCCGCCGAAGTCCGCGCACCGGCACCGTCGACTTGCGCGCCCGGTCGTGGCTGTGGGCGTGCACGCCGCAGGGGCCGCTGCACTGGTGGGGCAGGGCGACCGCCTGCTGCGGCGCGGCGCGGCGCCAGTGGCCCGGCACCGTCTGCACCGGCGACCAGTCGGGCAGCACCGGAATCGGCGGCGGCCCGAGGCTGGTGAATTCGGCGGCGCCGTACACGACCTGGCCGCCGACCACCGTCAGCACCGATTCGATCGACTTGATCGCTTCCTCGTCGACGCTGAAGAAGTCCTGCCGACAGCACCGCCAGGTCGGCCAGCATGCCTTCCTGGATCCTGCCCTTGCGGCCCTGCTCGTTCGAGAACCAGGCGCTGCCCGCGGTCCACAGTTCGAGCGCGACCTCGCGCGCCAGCAGGCCGTTCGTCGCCATACAGCGGCAGGCCGCCGACGGTGCGTCCCGACACCAGCCAGTACAGCGCCGTCCACGGGTTGTAGCTGGCCACGCGGGTGGCGTCGGTGCCGGCGCCGACCGGCACGCCGCTCGCCAGCATGTGCTTGATCGGCGGCGTGGCGCGTGCGGCTTCCGCGCCGTAGCGGTCGACGAAGTACTCGCCCTGGAAGGCCATGCGGTGCTGGATCGCGATGCCGCCGCCCAGCGCCTTTACGCGCTCGATGTTGCGCTCGCTGATGGTCTCGCAGTGGTCGAACAACCAGTGCAGGCCGTCGAAGGGGATCTCGCGGTTGACCTTCTCGAACACGTCGAGCATGCGCGTGATCGATTCGTCGTAGGTGGCGTGCAGGCGGAAGGGCCAGCGCTGTTCCACCAGGTGGCGCACCACCTGCTCGAGTTCGTCTTCCATGCCGGCCGGCCAGGTCGGGGCGCGGCTCGAGGAAGTCCTCGAAGTCGGCCGCCGAGAACACCAGCATCTCGCCGGCGCCGTTGAGGCGATAGTAGTCGCTGCCTTCGCCGGGCTTGGCCATGCCGGTCCAGCGCTGGAAGTCCTCCAGTTCCTGGCCCTTGTTCTGGGTGAACAGGTTGTAGGCGATGCGGATGGTCAGCTGCTCGTTGCGGTGCGAGTTCTTCGATGACGGCGTAGTCGTCCGGGTAGTTCTGGAAGCCGCCGCCGGCGTCGATCGCGCTGGTCAAGCCGAGGCGGTTCAGTTCGCGCATGAACTGGCGCGTCGAATTGACCTGCTGCTCGCGCGGCAGGGCCGGGCCCTTGGCCAGGGTCGCGTACAGGATCATCGCGTTCGGGCCGGGCGATCAGCAGGCCGGTCGGGTTGCCGGCCGCGTCGCGCTGGATCTCGCCGCCCGGCGGGTTCGGCGTGTCCTTGGTGTAGCCGACGGCGCGCAGCGCGGCGCGGTTGAGCAGGGCGCGGTCGTACAGGTGCAGGACGAAGACCGGCGTATCGGGCGCGGCGGCGTTGATTTCGTCGAGGGTCGGCATGCGCCGTTCGGCGAACTGGAATTCGCTCCAGCCGCCGACCACGCGCACCCACTGCGGGTGCGGGGTGCGCTCGGCCTGCTCCTTGAGCATGCGCAGCGCGTCGGCGAGCGAGGGCACGCCTTCCCAGCGCAGCTCGAGGTTGTAGTTCAGTCCGCCGCGGATCAGGTGCATGTGCGAGTCGTTCAGGCCGGGAATCACGGTGCGGCCGTTCAGGTCGATGACCTGGCTGCCCGCTTCGCGGTGGCGCATCACGTGCTCGGCGTCGCCGACGGCGAGGAAGCGGCCATCCTTCATCGCTACCGCGCGTGGCCTGCGGCCGTTCGCGGTCGAGGGTGGCGAACTTGCCGTTGATGAGGATGAGTGGCGGGGGTGGACTGTGCGTGCATGGTCGGCTCCTTAGCGGACCGGCGCTGCGACTGGCGCCAGCACTTCGTTGCTGCCCTGGTTGCGCGCCGCCGCCTTGTGCACCATCGTGTAGGCGTAGTCGACGCCCATGCCGTAGGCGCCCGAGTGCTCGGTGACGATCTTCATCACGGCATCGTAGGTATCGCGGTTCTTCCAGTCGCGCTGCCACTCGAGCAGCACCTGCTGCCAGGTCATCGGCACCACGCCGGCCTGCACCATGCGCTGCATCGCGAAATCGTGGGCGTCCTTCGAGGTGCCGCCCGAGGCGTCGGCCACCATGTAGATCTCGTAGTCGCCCTCGAGCATGGCGGACAGCGCGAAGGTGGTGTTGCACACTTCGGTCCAGAGGCCGGCGACGATGATCTTCTTGCGGCCGTTGGCGGCCAGCGCGTCGCGCACTTTCTGGTCGTCCCAGGAGTTCATCGAGGTGCGTTCGAGGATCGGGTGGTCCGGGAACACGTCCAGGATTTCCGGGTAGGTCCTGCCCGAGAAGGAGTCGCTCTCGACGGTGGTGATCACGGTCGGGATGCCGAAGGCCTTGGCGGCCTTGGCCAGGCCGACCACGTTGTTCTTGAGGGTCTGGCGGTCGATCGACTGCACGCCGAAGGCCATCTGCGGCTGGTGGTCGATGATGATCAGCTGCGAGTTGTGCGGGGTCAGGACTTCGAGTTTCGGGTTGTTCATGGTGTGCTCCTTGTCGTCGTTTGGCCGCGCATCCCGCGGCGGGTGGAATATCGGGTCAGCCGTGACGGGATTCGTCGGCGGCATCCTTGTTGGCGTCTGCTGGGACGCCGGTAATCTTTGGCTGGCATTCGCTGGCGAACCAGGCCTTCGTGAGCGGGGCGCCGTCGATCATGCGTTTGGCCACCGGCACGATCTGCTCGCCGACCAGCATGCCCAGCAAACCGATCAGGGCAATGGCGGGCGGCGCCGGCGAACGCACGTTGATCAGGCCGTAGAGCAGGCCGGCCAGGATGCCGGCGCCGAGTGAAATCAGGTACATGATCCGCTCCTCGTATGCTGTGAGCATCGAAGGCTTCGAAGCATTCAGGCAATTTGTTGCTGCCCGGTGCTGCGTTGTCGTTGATGCGATGGAGCCATTATGTGAGGCTTCGAACGATATGAAAAACGGAATATTTGGGGATGTACGATCGAAATTTTCGAACGAGGGCTGGGGTCAGGTCTGACATTTGGACACGAGCTCAACCGTACCTTTCATTTCGGCGCTGATGGCCCCGAAATCAGGGGATTAAAGTAGAGCTCGTGTCTGAATGTCAGACCTGGCCCCAGCTTGGACCTATGCGAGGGCGTGAGCGATGCGTTCAATTGCCAGCAGCAGCATGACGGATGCAGCCGACGCCACGAGACGCAGATAGAAGGTGCGCGAAAACAGGGCGTGCCCGCCGTTTTCCTCGGTGGCGGGAATCAGGTAAGCGATGAAGTTCGGCAGGACGGCCGCTCCGAACAACAGGAGAGGGGAGATGGTTATCTTTTTGCCGAGGATCAAAGGCAAGAGGATCGTCGCAAGCGCGAGCAGTATTGCGAACAGGGCGAAGCCTGCAAAGGGGGAGCGGGGAGGGATATTCGATGACATGTTGTCTGCCATGAAAGTTTAACGTTGGGAGGAGTATTCCAGGAAATCGTCTGACAGTCTCGGGAGAAGACATGTCGAGCAAGAGCGCGCTTCCACAGGCATCCTGCAGTCCAGCCCAGTGGCGGAATGGTCAGCTCGAGCATGGCTTCTCCGTCGAATTCGATCCTGCGAGGGCTCGGCGCAGGTTGATCCGCGCCTGGGCTTCCAGCCGGGCATGCAGCTCGGGTGTGCTGTAAATGGCAGGCCGGGACAGGAAGGAGGCAAGCAGCTCGGCGCGCTTTTGCCGGTATAGGTCGACAGGGACGGCGGCATACTCGGCACGCACTTGCTGTTCGTACTCCGCAAAGCGCGCCGGCGCGGCGCCGAGGATGGCCAGGTCGATATCGATGACCAGGCGCGCGTCCTGGTTGCCGTGCGCCTCGTGGCCGGCGGTGGCCATGATGAGCGCCTCGACCCTGGCGATCACACGCTGATCGGCGCCGGCGGTGCGCAGCGTCTCGGCTGCCCATGCGGCGCTGCGCGCTTCGTTGTCCGGCGCGCGCGGCACATAGATCACGTCGTGGAACCAGAGTGCGATGGCGACTTCGCCCGGCCGTTCGGCCAGGTGCGCCACCTCGGCGAACAGGGCCAGGCATTCGGCCAGGTGCTGCTGCGTATGGTAATGGCGACCGGGGCCGGCATGGCTGGCCAGCAGGCGATCAAGGCAGGCATTATCGGCACTCAAGCCTAGCCTGGCCCAATCTTCGCTCCAACGCTGGGCAAAATCGAACATGGCGTTTTCTCCCTCAAGTTCCCCACCGTACGTCACAAAGGCAGAGCTCGTGTCCAAATGTCAGACCTGACCCCAGCCTTTGGTCATGCCTGCCGCTGCTCCGGCAAATGAATCGACCTTGCCAGCAAGTGCCCCGCCAGCCAGCCGCCGATCAAGCCACCAATATGCGCCGCGTTGTCGGTATGCGGGTAGACGAAGCCCATCCACAGGCTGAAGAGTAAAAAGGGCAGCAGCGAGGCGCGCAGTTCGGTCACCACGGTGGGCGGCACGCCGGTGTTGGCGCGGCTCAGGAAGGCCAGCAGGCCGCCGAGGATGCCGAAGATCGCGCCCGAGGCGCCGACGCTGTTCACGTTCGGATTCCACAGCACGCTGGCGAGGCTGCCCGCGATGCCGGCGATGAAATACAGGGCGACGAAGCGCGTGCTGCCGAAGATGCGCTCGGCCAGGCGCCCGACCTGCCACAGCGCCAGCATGTTGAAGCCCAGGTGCCAGACGCTCCCGTGCAGGAACATCGAACTGACCAGGCGCCACCATTGCCCGCCGCGCGTGTAGCGGCCGACGTTCGAGCCCCAGTCGACCAGCTGCTGCGCATGCAGCATGGCCGAGGCGTTCGGATGCAGGGCGAACAGTTCGCGCAGCGGCCCGACGATTTCGGACTTGAACTTCCAGCGCGCCAGCCACATCAGGGCGAAGATGCCGATGTTGGCCGCCAGCAGTCCCCAGATCACCGGCGTCGACGGGCTCCAGTAATCGATGCGGTCGTGGAAGACTTCGTTTTCCGCATGCTCCTGGACGAAGGCCTCGGTCTGGCGCGTGGGGAGCAGGGCGACGATGCGCGCGGCCGTCTCGCGGTCAGGCGTGGAAAAGCCGACCGTCTGGGTCTCCTTCACGCCCACCACCTCGAACCAGACATCCTGGCCGCTGGCATAGGCGTTGATGATGTCGGCCTTGCGCAGCTTGTGCTCTTCGCGCCGCGGCATGCGGAAGCGAGCGCTGGCTGCTGCCGCGCACGAAGACGAAATCGGCTTCGATCGCGAGCGTGCCCTTGCCGAGAAAGCGGAAGGGATTCGATGGCCAGTTCTTGCCGGCGATATAAAAACGAACGTCGAAGACTGCGCTACCCGCCATCGATCAGTCCTGGCCGCGCTTGCGCTCGTGGTTCCAGAGCACGTCGCTGCCGCCGGCGAAGCGGTTCAGCACGCGCGCCAGCACGAACATCAGGTCCGACAGGCGGTTCACGTACTGGCGCGGCTGCGGGTTGATCTGGTCCGATTTCGACAGCGCGACGATGGCGCGTTCGGCGCGCCGGCACACGGTGCGGCAGACATGCGCGGTGGAGGCCGCGCGCGAGCCGGCCGGCAGGATGAATTCCTTCAGCACCGGCAGGTCTGCGTTGTACTTCTCCAGCAGGCCGTCGAGGCGCGGCGACATGCTCGTCCTTGATCATCTGGTAGCCGGGAATGCAGAGTTCCCCGCCGAGGTCGAACAGGTCGTGCTGGATCGAGACCAGCTCCTCGCGCAGGTCTGGCGGCATGTCTTCGCACAGCAGCAGGCCGACGAAGGAATTGAGTTCGTCCACCTCGCCCAGCGCGTGGATGCGGGCGCTGTCCTTGCCCGTGCGGCTGCCGTCGCCGAGGCCGGTGCTGCCGTCGTCGCCGGTGCGCGTGGCGATTTTTGAAAGTCGATTACCCATGATGATGGCCTGGTGCGAAAAAAAGATAGCCCGAGCATACGACAAATCGATGTGATTGTGCTTACAATCGGAGGATGAGCGCCCCCCTTCAAGTTCCACCCGAACGCAGGCAGCAAGTCGCCGCCGCCCTGCGCGCCAGGCTGCCCGACGGCGTCGTCCTGTCCGACCCGGAAGACACCCGGCCCTACGAATGCGACGGCCTGGCCGCCTACCGCCAGCTGCCGATGGTCGTCACCCTGCCGCGCGACGAAGCGCAGGTGCTGGCGATCCTCGACGTTTGCCGCGAACTGCAGGTGCCGATCGTGCCGCGCGGCGCCGGCACCGGCCTGTCGGGCGGGGCGCTGCCGATCCACGACGGCGTCGTGCTGTCCACCGCGCGCCTGAACCGCATCGTGCGCGTCGACGACTACGCGCGCACGGCGGTGGTCCAGCCGGGCGTGCGCAACCTCGCCATCTCGGAAGCGGCGGCGCCAGTACGGCCTGTACTACGCGCCCGACCCGTCCTCGCAGATCGCCTGCACCATCGGCGGCAACGTGGCCGAGAACTCGGGCGGCGTGCACTGCCTCAAATACGGGCTCACCGTGCACAACGTGCTGCGCGTGCGCGTGGCCACCATCGACGGCGAGATCATCGAACTGGGCAGCGAGGCGCTCGATGCGCCCGGCCTGGACCTGCTGGCCGTCTTCATCGGCTCCGAAGGCATGCTCGGCATCGTGACCGAGGTCACCGTGAAACTGGTGCCGAAGCCGGCCGTGGCGCAGGTGATCATGGCCAGTTTCGACGACGTCGTCACCGGCGGCAATGCGGTGGCCAGCGTGATCGCGGCCGGCATCATCCCGGCCGGCCTGGAGATGATGGACCGCACCTCGGCGCGCATGGTCGAGCCGTTCGTCCACGCCGGCTACGACACCGACGCCGCCGCCATCCTGCTGTGCGAGGCCGACGGCACGCCGCTCGAGGTGGCCGAGGAAATCGAACGCATGACGGCGGTGCTGCAAGCAGCCGGCGCCAGCGCGATCGCGGTCTCGCAGAACGAAGCGGAGCGGATGAAGTTCTGGTCGGGCCGCAAGAACGCCTTCCCGGCGGCGGGGCGCATCTCGCCCGATTACTACTGCATGGACGGCACCATCCCGCGCAAGCAGCTGGCCCATGTGCTGTCCAGCATCGCGCAGATGGAAACCACCTACGGCCTGCGCTGCGCGAATGTGTTCCACGCGGGCGACGGCAATATGCACCCGCTGATCCTGTTCGACGCCAACCAGCCGGGCGAATTCGACCGCGCCGAAGCCTTCGGCGCCGCGATCCTGGCGCTGTGCGTCGAGGTGGGCGGCACCATCACGGGCGAACACGGCGTCGGCATGGAGAAGATCAACTCGATGTGCGTGCAGTTCGCACGGCCGGAGCTCGACATGTTCTTCGCCGTGAAGCGCGCCTTCGATGCCGCACATGCTGCTCAATCCCGACAAGGCGATCCCGACCCTGCACCGCTGCGCCGAATTCGGCAAGCTGCACGTGCACCAGGGCGCCGTGCCTTTCCCCGACCTCCCGCGCTTTTAATGCAATGACGACGATCGAACAATTCAGGGCGCAGGTACTGCAGGCAGCGGCCGACAAGACGCCGCTGCGCATCCGCGGCGGCGGCACCAAGGACTGGTATGGCGGCGCGCCGCAGGGCGAGATCCTCGACACGCGCGCTGCATGCGGGCATCGTCGACTACGAGCCGACCGAACTGGTGATCACGGCGCGCTGCGGCACGCCGCTCGCCGAGATCGAAGCCGTGCTCGCGGCCGCAGAACCAGATGCTGGCCTTCGAGCCGCCGCATTTCGGCCAGGGCGCTACGTTTGGCGGCGCGATCGCGGCCGGGCTGTCGGGTCCGCGCCGCGCCAACAGCGGCGGCGTGCGCGACTTCGTGCTGGGCGCGCATCTGATGGACGGCAAGGGCGAGGTGCTGAAATTCGGCGGCCAGGTCATGAAGAACGTGGCCGGCTACGACGTCTCGCGCCTGCTGGCCGGTTCCATGGGCACGCTCGGGCTGATGCTCGAACTGTCGGTCAAGGTGCTGCCGCGCGCCGACGCAGGAAGCCACGCTGCGCTTCGAGACGAGCGAGATCGACGCGATCCGCCTGCTGAATACCTGGGGCGGCCAGCCGCTGCCGCTATCGGCCAGCTGCTGGCACGCGGGCGCGCTGCATGCTGCGCCTGTCCGGCGCGCGCGCCGCGGTCGATGCGGCCCAGCGTTCGCTGGGCGGGGAGGTGATGCCTGATGCCGCCGCTTTCTGGGAGAGCCTGCGCGAACAGCGCCATGCCTTCTTCGATGGCGATGCGCCCCTGTGGCGCCTGTCGGTGCCCTCCACCAGCGGCGCCATCGTGCTCGGCGGCGAGCAGCTGATCGAGTGGGGCGGGGCCCAGCGCTGGCTGCGCGCGCCGGCGCAGCAGGCGCACGACATCCGCCGCGCCGTCAGCGCCGTGCGGCGGCCACGCGACCCTGTTCCGCGGCGGCGACAAGGCCGTCGGCGTGTTCCAGCCGCTGGCGCCCGCCGTGGCGCGCATCCACGAGCGCCTGAAAACGGCCTTCGATCCTTCCCATATCTTCAATCCCGGACGAATGTTCTAGCATGCAAACCAACCTGGCCGATTTCATCAAGGGCACCGCGGACGGCGACGAGGCCGAAGCGATCCTGCGCGCCTGCGTGCACTGCGGCTTTTGCACCGCCACCTGCCCGACCTATCAACTGCTGGGCGACGAGCTCGATGGCCCGCGCGGGCGCATCTACCTGATCAAGCAGGTGCTGGAAGGGGCCGAGCCGACGCGCAAGACCCAGCTGCACCTGGACCGCTGCCTCACCTGCCGCAACTGCGAATCGACCTGTCCCTCGGGCGTGAAGTACGGGCGCCTGGTCGACATCGGCCGGCGCGTGGTGGACGAGCGCGTGCCGCGTCCGGCGGCCGACCGCATCAAGCGCACGATGCTCAAGGAGTTCCTGCCGCGCACTGGCCTGTTCAAGCCGGCTTTCAGGGCCGGCGCCGCGCTGCGCCCGCTGCTGTCGAAGGCGCTGCAGGACAAGCTGCAGCGCCCGCGCCATGGCCGGCCACTGGCCGACGCGCAGCCACGCGCGCAAGATGCTGGTGCTGGACGGCTGCGTGCAGCCGGCGATGGCGCCGAACATCAACGCGGCCGCCGCGCGCGTGCTCGACGCGCTGGGCGTGCAACTGGTCGCTGGCGCCGAAGGCCGGCTGCTGCGGCGCCGTGCGCTATCACCTGAACGACCAGGCGGCGGGCTGGACGACATGCGCGCGCAACATCGATGCCTGGTGGCCGTATGTCGAGCAGGAGCAGGTCGAGGCGATCGTGATGACGGCCTCGGGCTGCGGCGTGACCGTCAAGGAATACGGGCATCTGCTGGCGCACGACCCGGCCTATGCGGCGAAAGCGGGGCGCATCTCGATGCTCACGCGCGACCTGTCGGAGATCCTGCCCGAGTTCGAGGAGCAGCTGGCGCCGCACTTGCGCGGCAAGATCGGCGAGCGCATCGCCTTCCACCCGCCGTGCACCCTGCAGCACGGCCAGCAAATCCGCGGCAAGGTCGAGGGCGTGCTGCGCGCGGCCGGCGTCGACGTCGTGCTGTGCGCCGACAGCCACCTGTGCTGCGGCTCGGCCGGCACCTATTCGGTGCTGCATCCGCAGATCGCCCACGAACTGCGCGACCGCAAGCTGGCCAACCTGGAGGCGACCGGCGCCAGGCAGATCGTGTCGGCCAATATCGGCTGCATGACGCACCTGCAGTCGGGCACCGATACGCCGGTGACGCACTGGATCGAGCTGGTCGACCAGGCGCTGGCCGGCGCCGCGCTGACATCCCGCCAGCCAGCGGCGCACTGGCTGGCGCATGCGTGATAGTCATTCTACGTTTCGGCCATCCCTCAGCATGTTCCTCAATACAATCGCCGCCTGAGCGCCGGCGCAGCGCATTTCAGTCGAAACCTGACTGTTCGTCCGGAATTTTGTAGTATGTGGCTAGTAACGAAATGTATCAAACACGCGACGGATTTAACAAAATTTAACAATTTTGTGAAATATGCGCGCTCTCAACCTTTGCTGTACGTCAATGTTGTGTAACAGTATTTACCCGCGTCATCGTCATCAGTCGCCATCAAGGCCTGGACGACGACAGTGAGTTGTTAAAATAAATTTACCATCCGGGAGTCGTTGTGAAGCACAAGAGTACTTTGAACAAAAACGCCATCGCACTGGCAGTCATGCTGGCCTATCCGGCCTTCGCCCTGGCACAACAGCCGATCGATCCGGCTGCGCCAATGCAGCGCGTGGAAGTCACGGGCAGTAACATCAAGCGTACCGAAGCGGAAGCTGCCGGTTCGGTCCAGGTCCTGACCCGCGATGACATCGAACGTACCGGCCAAACGACGGCCCTCGGCATCCTGACCTCGACCGCTTCGGTCGACACCAGCCTGAACTCGGCTACCTCCAGCAGCGGCGGCTTCGCCACCGGCGCCTCGGGCGTGAGCATGCGCGGCCTGCAGAAGGTCTCGACCCTGATCCTGGTGAACGGCCGCCGCATCGCCAATTACGGCCTGGCCGACAACGCCCAGGAAAACTTCACCAACCTCGACGCCATCGCCAGCGACGCGATCGAGCGCATCGAAATCCTGAAGGATGGCGCTTCGGCAATTTATGGCTCCGACGCCATCGCCGGCGTGGTCAACATCATCCTGCGCAAGGACTACCAGGGCGCCCAGATCCGCGTCAACCACCGCGAATCCCAGCATTTCCACGACGACCGCAGCCGTAGCGTGTCGGCCATCGCCGGCTTCGGCGACATCGACGAGCAGGGCTTCAACACCTACATCAGCGCCGAGTTCTACAAGCGCGACGGCTACAGCGTCGGCGACCTGAAAGACTACTACCCGGCATGGCACCGCAAGACCCCGGGCCGTTCGACCTGGGATGCCAAGAGCACCTTGTCGCCAACCGGTAACTACTTCATCAACAGCACGAACATCGTCGCCGCACCGGGCTGCCCGGCCGACGCGATCGATCCGGCCGACGAGCCTGTGCAAATGGGACGTCCTGCCGTACAGCGGCCTGACCACCAACAACAAGCGTCACGCCATCGCCAGCAGCACCCACTTCAAGATTGGCAGCGCGATCAACGCCAACTTCGAGCTGACCCAGGCCGGCGCGACCAGCGACTACATCGTGGCGCCGTTCAGCGTCAGCAACGGCAGCACGACCACCGCGACCAGCATCTGGTACAACGTGAATGCCGGCAAGATGGTCGGTCCGTTCTCGTATCCGAAGCTGCCGGTCGGCCACCCGAACAACCCGTACACCGTCGCCAACCGAATACCGTGCGCGCATGATGGACACCGGCAACGGCTTCAACTTCAACCGTACCGAGTCCGACCAGTCGCGCGCCATGCTGGCACTCGACGGCACGATCGGCAGCTGGGACTGGAAATCGGCCGCCGGCTGGATGAAGTCGTCGGCAACGAAGGCCACCCGCGCCGTCAGCGCCGACTGACTACCCGGCCGCGATCAACAACGCCACCTATAAATTCGGCCAGCAAAACGATCCAGCACTGCTGAACGCGATGTTCCCGATCCGTACCACCGAAGGCGAATCGGACATCAAGTTCTTCGATGCGACGATCTCGGGCGCGGTCATGCAACTGCCGGCCGGTCCGCTGAGCCTCGCCGTCGGCACCGACATCCGCAGCAATGGCTACTGGATGAAGAGCTCGGACAACGTCCTGAACGGCGAACTGGTCGGCATCTTCGGCCTGCAAGTGGCCGACCGCGTCAACCAGTACGCCGTGTTCACCGAAGCGACCGTTCCTGTCCTCAAGAACCTGGAACTGAGCGCCGCCGTACGTGCCGACAAGACCGCCGGTTTCGACGCACACATGTCGCCGAAACTGGGCCTGCGCTACACGGTCAGCGACAAGCTGCTGCTGCGCGCAACGGCATCGGGCGGCTTCCGCGCACCGAACATCGTCGAATCGGGTGACGGCCGCGGCCGCAGCTCGGTCGTCGACCGCCGTCGTCGATCCACGCCGC
This sequence comes from uncultured beta proteobacterium, assembly GCA_963729765.1. GTDB lineage: Bacteria > Pseudomonadota > Gammaproteobacteria > Burkholderiales > Burkholderiaceae_D > Telluria. The sequence continues at coordinate 172,312 of CAVSPL010000008.1, forward strand.
TGCCCGACCGCCAACGCACTGAACGCACTGGTCGATGGCGCAGCCGAACGCAACGACCAGCGACAAGGCCCAGGCGAACAGCTTCCGCGCGCAGGAATGCGTCGCCGGCCTGCCAAGCTTCGTGTCCTCGAACCCGAACCTGGAACCGGAAACCTCGCGTTCGCTGACCGCTGGTTTCGTCCTCCAGCCGATCAAGAACTGGTCGATGGCGATGGACTACTACTACATCGAGCGCAAAAACGAGATCGGCACCCGTTCGACCGCCGACATCCTCGACGATGAAGCCAACCTGCCGGCCGGCCAGCTGGTCCGTATCAACAGCACCGCTGCCGACAACGAGTTCATCGCCCTGGTGAAGAAATACGCGCCGAACACCACCCTGAACTACGGTGGCGTTGGCCAGCTGGGCCTGGTGTACAACCCGTACGTCAACAGCGGCAAGACCCGCGTTTCGGGCCTCGACTTCGATGCATCGGGCCGCTTCAAGCTGCTGGGTACCGACGTTCGCCTGAAACTGGACGGCACCTATGTGCTGAATTACCAGACCTTCAACGTGGGCAAGAACGTCTACTACCCGAACATGGTCGGTACTTACGACTTCGGTTCGCGCATGACCGTCAAAGCCCGTGCCAACGTGCGCAAGGGTAACTTCGACAACGGTCTGGTCTGGAACTACGCCAGCGGCTACACGAACAACAGCACCAGTTCGCTGACCTACTGCGCGACGCAGAGCGTTGCGCCTGAGAACCTGGCTGATTGCGCGCGTGTCGACCACAACACGACCCTGGACTACAACCTCACGTACTCGGGCATCCCGCACGTGACGCTGAATGCCTATGTCTACAACGTGCTCGGCGAAGACCGTCCGATCCAGTACCGCGATGGCTGGAACACGACCTCGCCACAGTTCCGCGCGTTTGGCGTTGCTGCGACCTACAAGTTCTAATTCGCTTGAAGGTGTGAGTTAGTACGAAAGACCAGGCTTCGGCCTGGTCTTTTTTTTGGGCGCTGTGCTAGCATGCCGTCCCAGCCACGATCTGCAAGAGTACCCCATGAGTTCAGTCTTTCGCCTCGTGCGCGACGAGGGAGGCGCGTCCCCCGTCGTCGTCTTCGAGGACTCCACCACGCCCGGTTTCGTTCCCTTGTGGGAAGAAGTCGGTGTCTACGACGCCCTCTACAACAGCGACGGCAGGTGCGGGCGCGACGTCTCGCGGGCTCTAGCCTATGGGCTCGACCGGGTAATGAGCGAACCGGGGCTGAACCGCCTGGTGCCGGCGGCGGCCCTGATGGCCGAAGCGATCCGCTTCCTCGAAAACGTCAACCGCGGCTGTGTCGTCCACGGTTCGGCCGAAATCCAGACCCGCTGAGAAGAGACCGCATGCCACGTTCCACCATCACGATTTCCGGCGAAGCGCCGAAGCCGGTCCCGCATCGAGGAACTGCTTGCCGGCGACGCCATGCTGGTCTTCGAGGACTGCGATTTCTCCGGCGCCGACTGCTCGCGCCTGAACCTGCAGGAGACCGGCTTTCGCAACTGCGCGCTGCTGGAAACCTCGTTCTACGCGGCCAATTTGTCGCGCACGCGCTGGCAGCGCTGCCGCGCCGGCCACGCCGATTTCGAATCCGCCGACCTGGTCGACGCCCGTTTCGAATCCTCCGACCTGAACAACAGCAGCTGGCGCCGCGCCAAGCTGGCATCGTGCAGCTTTCGCAGCTGCAAACTCACCGGCGCGCTCTTCGAGGACGTGAGCTATCTCGGCCTGTCGTTCGAGGATTGCCTGCTGATCGGCGCCGACCTGCGGCGCATGTCGTTTCGCAAACTGACCCTGGTCGGCCTCGATTTCGCCGATGCCGATCTGTCGGGCTGCGACTTCCGCGACGCCGTCTTCGAAGGCGGCGGCCTGCGCGAGGCGCACATCAAGGACACGCGCTTCGAGGGCGCCGACCTGCGCGAAGCGGACCTTGGCGGCGTCAAGCTCGTCAACGCCAAACTGTTCGCAGGGGCGACTATCTCGCCGCGCCAGGCGGCGGAGATCGTGCGGGCGCTGGGCTTGAACGTGGCGTAATGCCTTGGCTGTAAATGTAAGCGATTGTTAAATTCGTCAACTGCCGTGCACGCCTCCTCGTTAAACGATCACAACCAACCGAGGAGCTGCACCATGAAAAAGATTACCGCTACCCTGATCGCCGGCCTGTTCGCCACTGCTGCCTTCGCGCAAACCCCAGCAACGTCCACCACGAAGCCGGTTGCCCACGCCGATGCGAAAACGGCTGTGCTGGTGAGCAACAAGGACATGAAGGCCGGCGCGGCCGCCGACACCAAGGTGGTGACGCAGACGGTCAAGACGGAAACCATGCCAACGGCCGTCGTGAAAGCGGAGACGAAGGACGTCAAGACCGCCGTCAAGGCCGACACCAAGAAGACCAAAACGACCACCAAGGCCAAAACCAAGGCGCACAAGGCCGAGGCCAAAGCCGCACCGGAAACCGAAGCCACGACCAGCGTGAGCGACACCCAGGGCACCCAGGTCGACACGACCGCGGCCACCCCGGCGATGCCAGCCACCCCGGCTCCGCACCCCGGCGATGCCGGCTACCCCGGCTACGCCAGCCATGCCAGCCACCACGACCAACTGATCCGGCCTTGGTTAATGAAAAGCCCGCATGATTTGCGGGCTTTTTTCATGTGTGGGCGTTCTGGATATTGTTCTTAGTAGTCGGACTACATTTTTTGGCATATCATCGTCGGGATATTTCACCAACATATGTAGTTTCGCTACCTTGAGAGAGGTGGCGACGAGGAGACCACCGCATGCAGATCCGCCGCATTGCCGCCATCCTGGCGGCTTCCATGACCCTCAGCCTGAATGCCTGGGCCCAGCAAGTGATCGCCAGCGCGGCCTCGCCCGGCAAGGTGCTCGATGTCGAGGTGCAGGTCGATGGCGGCGGCAAGCTCGCGTATGCGATCAAGCGCAACGGTAAAGAGGTCATCGCTCTGTCGCGCCTCGGCTTCAACCTGGCCAACGCGCCCAAGCTCGACGGCGGTTTTACTTTGCTGCGCCAGAGCCGCGACCGACGTCGACGCGACCTGGGAACAGCCCTGGGGCGAGCGCCAGTTCGTGCGCAACCACTACCGCGAACTGCGCGTCGAAGTCGAGCAAAAGAACCGCAACAAGCGCCGCCTGGCGGTCGTGTTCCGCATCTATGACGACGGCGTCGGCTTCCGCTACGAATTCCCGGACCAGGCGCAGTTGCGCGACGCCGAGATCCTCGACGAGCTGACCGAATTCACGGTGGCCCAGCCGGCGACGGCCTGGTGGATTCCGGCCGCCGAACTGCCGGGGCTCGAAGAAGAGATCCGCAAGGCGCCGCTCGCCGAAATCGGCATCGCCAACACCCCGCTCACGGTGCGCCTGAACGACGGCACCCATATCGCCTTCCACGAAGCGGCGCTGGTCGACTACGCCTCGATGTGGCTGCGCAAGGTCGATGGCCAGAAGCTGCGCGCCATGCTCGCGCCTTCGTCCTACGGCCCGGCCGTGGTGCGCCACGGCGCCTTCAACACGCCCTGGCGCACGCTGCAGATCGCGGACAGTGCGGCCGGCCTCTACATGTCGGACCTGATCCTGAACCTGAACGAGCCGAATAAACTGGGCGACGTCTCCTGGCTGAAACCCTCCAAGTTCGTCGGCGTGTGGTGGGAGATGCACCTGCAAAAAGGCACCTGGAACGCGGGACCGAAGCACGCCGCGAACACCGCGAATACGAAACGCTACATCGACTTCGCGGCGCAGAACGGCTTCCGCGGCGTGCTGGTCGAAGGCTGGAACCAGGGCTGGGAAAGCGACTGGGGCCATGGCGGCGCCGACTTCAGCTTCACCAAGCCGTACCCGGATTTCGACCTGCCCGGCCTGGCCGCGTATGCGAAAACCAAAGGCGTGCGCCTGATCGGCCACCACGAGACCGGCGGCAACCTGCCGGCCTACGAAAAGCAGATGGATGCGGCCTACAAGCTGTATGCGAAGCACGGCGTCGACAGCATCAAGTCGGGCTATGTGCACGAAGCCGGCAGCATGCAGTTCACCGGCCGCGACGGCAAGGTACGCTACGGGCACTACGACTCGCAGGATGGCGTGAACCACTTCCTGAAAGCCGTGACGGAAGCGGCGAAATACCGCATCGCCATCGACACCCACGAGCCGGTCAAGGACACCGGCCTGCGCCGCACCTATCCGAACTGGATGTCGCGCGAAGGCGCGCGCGGGGTCGAGTACAACGCCTGGGGCAGCCCGCCGAACAGCGTCGACCACGAAGCCAAGCTGGTCTTCACCCGCATGCTGAGCGGCCCGATGGATTACACGCCGGGCGTCCTGAGCCTGCTCGGTGCGGACGGCAAGGTGTTCAATTCGACCCAGGCCAAGCAGCTGGCGAACTACGTCGTGATCTATTCGCCGCTGGCGATGGCGGCCGACCTGCCGGAGAACTACGACAAATACCCGGCCGCCTTCAAGTTCATCCGCGACGTGCCGACCGACTGGGCCGACACGCGCGTGATCAACGGCGCCGTCGGCGAGTACGCCACCATCGCCCGCAAGGACCGTCGCTCGCAGGACTGGTACGTCGGCGCCGTCACCGATGGCCAGGCGCGCACGCTGGCGCTGCCTTTGTCCTTCCTCGACGCCGGATAAAACCTATGTCGCCGAAATCTACCGCGATGGCGACGCCGCCGATTACCGCAGCGAGCGCCGCTTCGACCTGGTGACCGAACAGCGCAGCGTCACCGCCAAGGATGCCTTGCAGCTGCGCCTGGCGCCGGGCGGCGGGCAGGCGATCCGCTTCATCTTGCAGAAGTAGGGTCCTGACAGGTCAGCGTTAGCAAACGTAACTTCGATTGAAAACCGGCTGTAGCAGCCTAGACTGTAGCGATGCTAACGTGATCGGGGATAGAGATGAATACGCGAAACTTACGTGTGTTGAAGCGATGCGCAGCCGGACTATTACTCACTGCCGGGCTAGGGGGATGCGTATATGGGCCTCCCTACGGCGCCTATGACCCATACTACGGAAACGGGGGCTACCCTGCTTACTCCGGTCCCCCGTGGGAGTGAACCTTGGCCTCGGTTACTACGGTGGCAACGATCGCAGGGACTATGGTCGGGATGGGCGGGGTCACGGACGACGGGACCGTGATGACAGACGCGACCAGTGGCGAGACCGCCATTGAGTCAGGCGCGTTCGTGACTTTTCGATAGGTTTGCGCGCCCCGTTCCATGGCACTATCCCAGGCTTCACTCAGCCTGGAAAACCATGCAACGACGTTCGATCAGCTTCATTTCCGGCCTGCTGCTGGCGGCCAGCGCCAGCGCAGCGCCGGCGCCAACTCCCGCCGTCCAGGAAGAACGTCTTCAACTACCCCACGCTGACGATGTCGCGCGTGACCCTGCAAGGCGCCGGCCAGCCGCCGGTGCGCTACTACCTGTCGAAGCCTGCGCCGAAGAAGGCGCCGCTGGTCCTGTTCATCCAGGGATCGGGCTGCATTCCGCCTTTTACCGGACTCGATACGCCGAACCGGACGTCGAGCCTGTACTCCTGGCTGCCGCTGGCGCACCAGGGCCGTTATGCGGTGATGGCCGTCGACAAGCCTTACCAGTCCGACGAACCGCAACAGGGCGAGGGCGGCTCCGCAATTGGCTGCGCCGGCGCCTTCAACCAGCACTTCTCCTACGACAGCTGGCTCGCCACACTCAAGCAGGCGCTGCGCCATGCCTTGAAGCGTCCCGAAGTCGATGCGACGCGGGTGCTGGTCTTCGGTCTCTCCGAAGGCGGGCCGATGGCCGCCGGCCTGGCGCGCGAACATTCCCGAAGTGACCCACGTCGTCCTCGGCGCCTCGAACGGGCCGACGCAGCTGTACGACTTCGCCGTCAAGATCTACCGCTCGCAGGATGCGGACGAACTGAAACTGATACGGCTGCAGGAGCTCGACGCCAGGTTCAATGCGATCAGCGCCGATCCGAAGAGCACCAGCAAATTCGCCTGGGGCCATACCTACCTGCGCTGGAGCAGCTTCTTCGCCCAGTCACCGGTCGACAACCTGGCGCACTCGAAGGCGCGGATTTACCTGGTGAGCGGCATGCAGGACACCATGGTGCCGATCCTGTCGACCGAGATGATGTACGCCCAGCTGCGTAGCCAGGGCAGGGACGTCACCTTCCGCCGCGTGCCGCTGGCGGCGCACAACCTGGTTCCGGAGGGGAGGGAATACCGGAGTCGCAGAAGGAATACGACGCCTTCATGGCGTGGTTCGAGCGGCGTTGATCGTCAACACCCCGTTCGCCGATCCGATATACAGCCTGTCATCCGGCCCGATCGCCAGCACCGCCCCGGCAATCATCGCCGGCAGCGGCCCTTCATGCACCTCGAAACGCTCCATCGTCCCTACCAGTGTCGATACCGCTCCGGCCGGCGTGATCATGCGCACCGTATAGTTGCCCGCGTCCGAGACGTACAGGTTGCCCGCGCTGTCGATCGCCATGCTGCCGGGGGAGGAAAACGCCGCTGCGGCGCCTTGGCCGTCGGCGCTGCCGCGCGTGGAATTCGCGGCCATGTTGCCCGCCAGCGTGCTCATGATGCCGTCGGGCGACAGCTTGCGGATGTTGCGGTTGGTCAGGTCGCTGAAATACAGGTTGCCTGCACGATCGAGCACCATGCCGGTAACAGTACAAAATTGGCCTTGGGGGCCGTCGCGATAGCCGCAGCCCGAGCTGGCAATCGTCGAAACGCTGCCGTCGGGCGTGATCTTGCGGAGGCTGTAGGAGTCCTTGACGAAGACGTTGCCCTTGTCGTCGACCGCGATCGCACTCAGGATGGCGAAGCGGGCCTTTGTTCCAACAGCATCGACGTTGCCGGTTTCGACGAACGAGCCTGCCAGGATGGTCACGACGCCATCCGGGGAGATTTTGCGCACGCACGAGCGGTCGATGATGTAGAGATTGCCGGCGCGGTCGATCGCCATGCCATTCGGGTTGACCACCTGGTCTGGCGCCGGGCCGGCCTCGACCGGCATGCTGCGGTTGGCGCGACCGGCGAAGGTCGTGACGAGGCCGGCCTGTGTCACCTTGCGGATCGCATGGTTGTTTTCGTCGGCCACGAAGATATTGCCCGCAGCATCGACCGCGAGAGCGAGGATGTTATCGAAGTAGGCCGCCGTTCCCAGGCCGTCGACCTGGTCCCCGATCAAGGGCTTGCCGGCGACGGTCGTTACCTGGCCGGACGCCAGCTTGCGGATTGCGTGGGTGTCCTCGGCGATGAAGACTTGTCCGCCGGCCCCCAGTGCCATGCCGGTCGGTTTGCGGAAGCGTGCGTTCGCCGCGTCGCCGTTGACATAGCCTTCGCCGAGTCCGGCGGCGGTCGTGACGTCGCCATTCGGAGATATCCGGCGTAGCCGGCCGTTGTAATAGTCCGTCACCAGCACGCTGCCGGACGGTTCCACGACAATACCCGCCAGCGGCATGCCGGCCTCGTAGAAGATTGTGGGCGAAACCGAACATGGCGGTGGCGCCCGGGCCGTCACGGCCGCCTTCCTCGAGCGGCACGCCAGCCAGGGTCGTCACCGCCCCTTGGGGCGAAATCCTGCGCACGAGCTGGTTGCCGGCATCGACCACGATCAGGTTGCCGCCCGCATCGAGTGCGATGCCGGTCGGCGCGCAGAGCGTCGCGGCGCCTGCCGCGCCGTCGGCGTGCCCGCACACGTCGTGCTGTCCGGTCAGCGTCGTCACCCTGCCGTCAGGTGCACGCTTGCGAATCACGTTGTTGCCGCTATTGGCCACGTACAGGTTACCGGTGGCGTCGCGCACGATGCCGGTCAGGACGTGGTAACCGGTATACGTATTCGGGATGTCGGGCGCGCCGGTCATCGTCGGCTTGTCGGCCAGGGTGCTGACCGTGCCCGCTGGCGTGATCGTGCGCAGGTTGTTGAACCACCCGTCCGTGACATACAGGTTATCGTCGGCATCGATCGCCAGGCCCATCGGGCTGCCGAAACGCGCCGCGGGGCCCACACCATCGACGCTGGCGAATTGACCGGCGCTGCCGGCGAAGGTGGTGACGACGCCGGCTGGCGTAATCTTGCGGATGACGCTATTGCCCCTGTCGGCCACGAACACATTGCCCGCTCTGTCGACGACCATGCCCATCGGCCGCGTGAAGCGCGCATTGGCGCCCATGCCATCCGCACTGCCCGGGCCGCCGCCACTACCGGCCAGCAACACAAGCTGGGCGGACTGGCAGTTAACAGTGATCGGGGTCGTTGCCGCGGTGGCGATGCCGGCGCCGCCGATCACCTTGCACCATTCGCCCGCAGGCTGGCGTGCTACGGACAGCGAGTAGGGCGCTCCCTGCAGATTGGTGAAGCTGAAGCTGCCGTTCGCGTTGTAGGCGACGGGTGTGCCGCCATTGTTCACCAGGCTCACGACGGCGCCCGCTACGAGTCCGGCGACGCTGCCGCCGATCGTCGCCAGCGTGACGGCCGGCGGCTGCGTTGCGCAAGTGATCGCCACGTTGCCGATATTCGCAGTGAGTGTTCCGCTGCCGCCGGCAATCGTGCAGGTCTGCCCCGCAGGCTGGGCGGCAATCGTCACGCCGTAACTTGTGCCCGAAGGAAGGGAATTGGGAAAGGTGAAAGCGCTGGATTGGCCCAAGGCCAGCGGCGGCCCGCCATTGAGCGCGACTCGGAGTTCGGTGCCGCTAGCCAGGCCGTTCAGGCTGCCTCCCACGCTGTAGCTGGCTGCCGGTGCCGGCACCGTCGCCACAGGAGGGGGGGTAGCGCCCTGGATCGGGCTGCTGTCACCGCCGCCACTGCTTCCACCGCCTCCACCGCCACAGGCAGCAAGCAGCAGGGCTGTTGCGATCGAGACGACGCCAAATTGGCGGTGAACGGGGGAAATGGCGAACATGGCGAGCACGCATTTTCAAAATGACAAGCCGTCCAGTGTAGCGATGAATTTAACGAACAGCAACTTTTTGCTGTTGCCCTGGCACCCGTTACGCACGTCTCTGTTCGGCTTCTGTCAGGCGTTCGATTCCAGCAGCTTCGCGATATCGCCCGTAATCGCTTCCGGCTCGGTGTGCGGCCCATCGCTGTGCCCACGCAAGGTCGGCGTTAGCAAACGTAACTTCGATTGAAAACCGGCTGTAGCAGCCTAGACTGGGGCGATGCTAACGTGATCGGGAACCAAAATGAATACGCGAAACGTACCTGTGTTGAAGCGATGCGCGGCGGGATTATTGCTCGCTGCCGGGCTAGGGGGATGTGCCGTTTATGGGCCTCCCTACGGCGCCTATGACCCATATTACGGAAACGGGGGCTACTCGACGTATGCCGGCCCCCCTGTGGAAGTGAACCTCGGGCTTGGCTACTATGGTGATCGCAGGGACTATGGCCGGGATGAGCGGGGGCATGGACGACGGGACCGTGATGGCAGGCGCGACGAGCGGCGAGACCGCCATTGAGAACATAGCCTTTCGAGCTACCGTCAACAGATGAGCGAGCAGGGGAGCAACAGGAAGGCCTGATGCTTGTCTGCTTGTCGCTCATGACAGCTGCGCAGTCTGCATCATGAACAAAATCTGCCGGTGGAGACGGTCGCCATACTAACTGCTGACAACTGCGGAGTACGTCGGCTTTCGACCCAGAGCGGACGAATCTGTGGCTGAGCCCTGTTACTATTCCGGCTCGTTGCGGATCCTTATGGCACCATTGTAGAGCGACGTCACCGAGTAAAACGCCGGTACGCCAATGCGTGCACGTTTAGGGTCGAAGACGATGTTCAGCTCGCGTGGTGCTGTCCAACGCAATTGTGGCCCGTTTGGCATGGCCTGTTTATCGTCAATTAAACGCATCTTTAGCTGATGGCACCCACCGACATAGGCGCGGCTGGCCGAGGGATAATTATCTGACGTAATGGGTCTGTTTGGGACGACGAAAACGGTGTCGACACAAGAAGAGCTTGGGAACCCATTTCCGATTTCGGAGACTAAGACAGCAACGTAGGCTTGATCGGGCGAGACAAACGCACGAGAAAATTTTTCTGCCCTGGCAAAATGGCATGTCGCAAATAAAACTATTGCCGTACCGGCCGATAGTGTCCGTAAAGTAGATGACATATTTTCCTGTGAAATTGTTGTCCGGTCTACGGCAGCTGCTATTCAGCCCAGACGATGCTGATGTCCGCTTTTGGCCGTTTTCGGCCGTTCAGTATAGGGCAGCTTTCGATCCAGAGCAGACGCTCACGCCCCATGACGTTCACGGAAGCGGCGAAAGATCCAGGCAGCGACGGACACAATCACGGGTAGCGCCAAGCTCCAAAATATGGAGAGCAGTGAGCTAAGTACAAACAATGCGATCACTTGCTCAACGACGTACCAGACAGCAATCACGATCGGCAGAAGCAACATCCACGCCTTTCGATGTCCAGTCCCAACAATGGCGAATGACATTCCCAATATCGCAGCGATTGCGAGGGCAGGAATCAATACGAAGATCGGGTGAAAATACATTTCGCGGCTCCCACGCGTTGTTTCCGTTGTACCGCGCTTTAGTGATCGATAGTGCGTATATGGCTTCTGGCCAGCTGCTGCCGCTCAGCGTTCGACTGCGACCGATCCGAAGCGGACCTAATTCAGGGAAGCTCACCCGGTTCACCTGTCTCTATCAAAGCCAGGAAAAATAGGTGGGGTATAAACAGCAGCAACTCAACCGACTGTTCTCGTCCGAACCCAGGCGTTAGGGGCTGCGTAGCAGCTTGATGCCCAGGAAAAGTCGAAGAACGTCACGACCGTCCGCACCCAGCCCATTGCTGACCTCGAACCTTGTTTAGGTGCGTACCCCGAACCGATCTGCAATATCTACTTGCCGGATCCCGCTGCGTCGACATGTTCAAAACTAAAAATGCGGGCAATGCGCCATTGCTTTCCCTGCAATACCATCAAGTGAGAAAAATTCGCATGGCCCACCAGTGCCTCGGGCTCGCCTTTAGGCCGCGCAAAAAAACGGTGTTCGCCGGTGACGATCGCGCCATAAAGGGTCTCGCCTTGGCGCATCGGAAAGAAATGAACAGTGCCAGGTACGGCTTCGCGCCGCAATTTGACTGTAGCGGTTCGCATGACATTATTTGCGTTGGAAAGCGCTTTCTTGCCGTGCAAACTGCCTCCACGGTCGTGATAGAACTCGACGTCCGACGTCAACCACCTGTTCATTTTGTCGGATCAGCCTGGTTATAAGCATCCCAATAGGCTTGGTCGGCCGCTTGCGCCGCGCGATCCCACGGGACCGGCTGATCTGGCTGGGCCAGGGCAGCGCTGGACACGGTCACGAGCGAGGCAAATAACATGAAAGTAAAACTGCATTTGGACATGAAGCTCCCTGGCTAACTTTGTTATTAATGTGGTGTCCGCTTTTAGCGTCTGTCAGGCGTTCGATTCCAGCAGCGTCGCGATATCGGCCGTAATCGCTTCCGGCTCGGTTTGCGGCCCATACCGCTTGACCACCTTGCCATCGCGTCCCACCAGGAATTTGGTGAAGTTCCACTTGATCATCTTTGTGCCAAGCAGCCCCGGCGCTTCCTGCTTCAGGTGCTTGGAACAGCGGATGCGCATTGGCGCCATTGACGTCGATCCGCGCGAACATCGGGAAGCTGACGCCGTAATTGCGTTCGCAGAATTCGCCGATCCCCGCTTCGTCGCGCGGCTCCTGGCCGCGGAACTGGTTGCAGGGGAAGCCCAGCACCTCGACGCCGCGCTCGTGGAATTCGCGGTAGATGGTCTTCGAGGCCGGCGAACTGCGGCGTGAACTTGCACGCCGTCGCGGTATTCACGATGAGGACGACCTTGCCGCGGTAGCGCGACAGGTCGATGGGTGCGCCGTCGAGGGCGCTGGCCTGGAAGTCGAATACGTTCATGTCAGGATGATACTACTATCATCCCGCAAGGCGGTCAGACGAGGCCGAGGTGCTCGGTGCCGGCCGAGAAATCGCGGTCCTTCGCATTCTTGCTATTCGAGCTTGATGTTCAGGCGCAGGTCGTTCACCGAGTCGGCATTGCGCAGCGCGTCCTCGTAGGAGATGCGGTCGTCATCGTAGAGGTCGAACAGCGCCTGGTCGAAGGTCTGCATGCCCAGTTCGCGCGACTTCTTCATGATCTCCTTGATCTCGTGGACTTCGCCCTTGAAGATCAGGTCGGAGATCAGCGGCGAGTTGAGCATGATTTCGATCGCCACCACGCGGCCCTTGTCTTCCTTTTTCGGGATCAGGCGCTGCGACACCAGGCCGCGCAGGTTCAGCGACAAGTCCATCAGCAGCTGCTGGCGGCGCTCTTCGGGGAAGAAGTTGATGATGCGGTCGAGCGCCTGGTTGGCGCTGTTCGCGTGCAGCGTGGCCAGGCACAGGTGGCCGGTTTCGGCGAAGGCGATCGCGTGTTCCATCGTCTCGCGGTCGCGGATTTCGCCGATCTGGATCACGTCCGGCGCCTGGCGCAGCGAGTTTTTCAGGGCCGCTTCGAAGCTGTCGGTGTCGACGCCCACTTCGCGCTGCGTGATGACGCAGTTCTTGTGCGGGTGGACGAATTCGACCGGGTCCTCGATGGTGATGATGTGGCCGTAGCTGTTCTCGTTGCGGTAGCCGACCATGGCGGCGAGCGTCGTCGATTTGCCGGAGCCGGTGGCGCCGACCATGATCACGAGGCCGCGCTTGGACATGACGACGTCCTTGAGCACATTCGGCAGGGCCAGGTCTTCGAACTTCGGGATCTGGGTCGTGATCGTGCGCAGCACCATGCCGACGCTGCTCATCTGCACGAAGGCCGAGACACGGAAGCGGCCCAGGTCGCCCGGGCTGATCGCGAAGTTCGCTTCGCGGGTCAGCTCGAAGCCGGCGGTCTGCTTGTCGTTCATGATCGAGCGCGCCAGGTCCGCCGTGTGGGCGGCGGTGAGCGGCTGGCTCGAGACCGGCGTCATCCTGCCGTCGATCTTGATCGCCGGCGGGAAGCCGGCGGTGATGAAGAGGTCGGAGCCGCCCTTGCTGACCATCAGGCGCAGCAGGTCGAACATGAATTTGGATGCCTGGTCGCGTTCCATGGCTTAGCCCGGGAAGTTTTCGGGGATCTTGGCGGCCGAGCGGGCGGCGGCGGCCGAGATCACGTTGCGGCGCACCAGGTCCGTCAGGTTCTGGTCCAGCGTCTGCATGCCGACATTGCTGCCGGTCTGGATCGCTCGAGTACATCTGCGCGATCTTCGCTTCGCGGATCAGGTTGCGGATCGCCGGCGTGCCGAGCATGATCTCGTGCGCGGCGACGCGGCCGGAGCCGTCCTTGGTCTTCAACAGGGTCTGCGAAATCACGGCCTGCAAGCGACTCCGACAGCATCGCGCGCACCATCTCTTTTTCTTCGGCCGGGAAGACGTCGACGATACGGTCGATGGTTTTCGCGGCCGACGAGGTGTGCAGGGTGCCGAACACGAGGTGGCCGGTTTCGGCCGCCGACAAAGCGAGACGGATCGTCTCGAGGTCGCGCAGCTCGCCGACCAGGATGGCGTCCGGGTCTTCGCGCAGCGCCGAACGCAGCGAATTACTGAAGGACAGCGTGTGCGGGCCGACTTCGCGCTGGTTGATCAGGCACTTCTTCGACTCGTGCACGAATTCGATCGGGTCTTCGATGGTGAGGATGTGGCCGTATTCGGTTTCGTTCAGGTGATTCACCATCGCCGCCAGCGTCGTCGATTTGCCGGAGCCGGTCGGGCCGGTGACCAGCACCAGGCCGCGCGGGCGCAGCGCCAGTTCGGCGAAGATCTTCGGCGCGTTCAGTTCTTCGAGCGACAGGATCTTCGAAGGAATGGTGCGCAGCACGGCGGCGGCGCCGCGTTCCTGGTTGAAGGCGTTGACGCGGAAACGGGCCAGGCCGGGAATCGCGAACGAGAAGTCGCATTCGAGCATTTCTTCGTACTGCTTGCGCTGGCCGTCGTTCATGATGTCATAGATCATGGCGTGCACGTCCTTGTGCTCGAGCGGCGGCAGGTTAATCCGGCGCACGTCGCCATGCACGCGGATCATCGGCGGCAGGCCGGCGGACAGGTGCAGGTCGGAAGCCTTGTTCTTTACCGAGAAGGCGAGTAGTTCGGAGATGTCCATTTATAATCCTGTGCCGTGAAGGCCGGCGCCGCGGGTTTGCAATTCGCTGCCCGCCTCGCCTGAATATTGCCTATAGAAAACGATTATGTCCACAATCGCCGCCAACATGCAAGCTGTCGAAGCGACAATCGCCGCTGCGACCGAGGCCGCCGGCAGGCCCCGATCGAGCGTCCAGCTGCTTGCCGTATCGAAGACCTTCCCGATGGAAGCCGTGCTCGAAGCCATGGCTGCGGGGCAGCGCGCCTTCGGTGAAAACTATCTGCAGGAAGGCGTCGAAAAGATCGCCGCCGTGGCGCGCGCGCAACCGGATACGCCGGTCGAATGGCATTTCATCGGCCCGATCCAGAGCAACAAGACGCGCCCGATCGCCACCAGCTTCGCCTGGGTGCATACCGTGGAGCGCCTGAAAATCGCCCAGCGCCTGTCCGAACAGCGTCCGCCCGAGATGGGACCGCTGAACGTCTGCCTGCAGGTGAACATCAGCGGCGAGGCCACCAAGAGCGGCGCCACGCCCGCCGAACTGCCGGAGCTGGCGCGCCAGGTCGCGGCGCTGCCGAACCTGACGCTGCGCGGCCTGATGGCGATTCCGGAAGCGCAAACCGACCCGGCGCTGCAGCGCGCCGCCTTTGCCCGGCTGCGCGTGCTGGCCGAGTGCGCTGCGTGCGGGCGGCTTGACGATCGACACGCTCTCGATGGGCATGTCGGGCGACATGGCGGCGGCGATTGCCGAAGGCGCGACCATCGTGCGCGTCGGCAGCGCCATTTTCGGCTCGCGCCATTACGACTAAGGGAAGCACATGAAGATTGCATTTATCGGCGGCGGGAATATGGCAACGGCGCTGATCGCCGGACTGGTGAAGGAGGGCGCTGGCGGCACGCAGGTGCACGTGGTCGATCCCAACCCGGAAGCCCTGGCGCGGCTGGCGGCGCAGTATGGCGCCACGACCGCCGGCGGCATCGATGCCGCGGTCGGCGGCGTCGACGTCATCGTGCTGGCGGTGAAACCGCAGCAGATGCGCGAGGTGGCGGGTGCGCTGGCGCCGCACCTGGGCGGCAAGCCGCTGGTGCTGTCGATCGCGGCGGGCATCCGCGGCGCGGATTTGTCGCGCTGGCTGGGCGGCTATGGCGCCATCGTGCGCGCCATGCCGAATACGCCGGCGCTGATCGGCATGGGCATCACCGGCCTGGTGGCATTGGACGGCGTGAGCGCCGAACAGCGCGCGGCGGCCGACAGCGTGCTGCGCGCGGTCGGGCAGACCGTGTGGCTGAATGACGAAGCGCTGATCGATCCGGTGACGGCGGTGTCGGGCAGCGGGCCGGCCTATGTGTTTTATTTTCTGGAAGCGATGCAGGCGGCTGCCGTCGAGATGGGACTCAGCGCGGAGCAGGGCAAGCAGCTGGCGCTGGCGACCTTTGCCGGGGCAACGGAGCTGGCGGCGCAGTCGGACGAATCACTGGAGGTGCTGCGCCAGCGCGTGACCTCGAAGGGCGGGACGACGCATGCGGCCATCACGAGCATGGAAGCGTCAGGCGTGAAGGAATCGATCGTCGCGGCGATGAAAGCGGCAGCCGCACGAGGACGCGAGTTGGGCGACGAGTTGGGAGCGGATTAACTTGCGTGGCCGGGTTTGGCGCGTGCCGCGTGGCCAGCGCCACCCTGCGAGACGGCGCAAGGTAGGTGGGCACGTGCCCACGCGGTTGAAGCATCAAGCCGGCCGCGAGTAGCATGATCAACGACGATTGATCAGCATCCCCAGCACCACACCCACGGCGGCGCCGATACCCACAGCCTTCCACGGATTTTCCTTGACGTAGACATCGGTCGCCTTGGCGGCGGCTTTCGATTTCTCGACGACTTCCAGGTTCGCCAGGCCTTCCTTGGCGCTGGTGATGGCGCTTTCGAACTTGGCTTTCGCGTTCTTGAGCTCGTCGCCGGTCAGCGCGCCGCCGTGACGCAGCCAGGCTTCGGCGTCCTGGATGACGTTCTTCAAGTCGGCCATCAGCTGGTCGCGGGCGCCGGTCTGGGTCGGGATTTTTTCCATCATGGGGAGTCCTCTTTATGTGAATGTGGGCTGCGGCCTCATGAGCCGCAACGGTTAGTGCAATTCGGACAATATTATCCTAAAGCATAGTCTAACGCGACACCGAAGAAAAGGGCCGCACCCAACCAGTTGTTGTGGCGGAAGGCGGCGAAGCAGCGCATCCGGTCGCGGTCGCGGATCAGGGTGTAGTGGTACAGGGCGATGCCGGCCGCGACAACGCACGCCGCCGACGAACCACCAGCGCAGGCCCAGCAGCCAGCCGCAGACCAGGTCGATGGCCAGCGCCGCGCCGTAGCACAGCATGACGGCGGCCACGTCGAAGCGCCCGAAGGTGATGGCGGAGGTGCGGATGCCGATTTTCAGGTCGTCGTCGCGGTCGACCATCGCGTATTCGGTGTCGTAGGCCACGGCCCAGAACACGTTCGCCGCCAGCAGCCACCAGGCAACGGCGGGCACGCTGCCCTGGACGGCGGCGAATGCCATCGGGATGCCGAAGCCGAAGGCGATGCCGAGATAGGCCTGGGGAATCGCGAAGAAGCGCTTGAAGTAGGGATAGGTGCCGGCGACGATCACGGCCAGCACGGACAGCTGCTTGGTGAGCGTGTTCAGCGGCAGGATCAGCAGGAAGGAAACGATCGCCAGCACGGCCGCGACCATGACCGCTTCCCAGCCCTTGATGCGCCCGGAGGTGAGCGGGCGGTCGACGGTGCGCTTGACGTGCTTGTCGAAATCGCGGTCGGCGTAATCGTTGATGGCGCAGCCGGCCGAGCGCATCAGGGCGGTGCCGAGGATGAAGATGACGACGATCATCGGGTCGGGCTTGCCGCCGGAGGCCATCCACAGCGCCCACAGGGTGGGCCAGAGCAGGAGGAGGATGCCGATCGGCTTGTCAGCGCGGACCAGCCGGAAGTAGAGCGCCAGCTTGTTCATGATTCGCTTCTTGTCGCGCAAGAATTATTGTGTACAAGACAGCGATTTTACCGGATCAGGACATCACGCCGCTTTTTCAAACCCCAACATATCGACCCCCGGCAAATCGCACTGCGCCACCGCATTGCACACCGCCTCGATCGCCGCCCGCCTGGTAAAACTCTTGCGCCAGACGATGACCACGCGGCGCGAGGGCGCCGGGTTCGAGAAGGGCACGAAGGCCAGCATCCCGTTCGGGTCTTCCATGTCGCGCACCGAGGCGCGCGGCAAGACGGTCAGGCCGATGCCGCTGGCGACCATGTGGCGGATCGTTTCCAGCGACGAGCCTTCGAAGGTGCGCTGCATGCCATTGCCCGGCGACGAGAAGCGCGCCATTTCCGGGCACACTTCCAGTACCTGGTCGCGGAAGCAGTGGCCGCTGCCGAGCAGCAGCATGGTTTCCGCCTTTAAATCGTCGGCCGGGATTTCGCGCCGCTTGGCCCAGGGGTGGCTGCGCGGCGTGGCGACGACGAAGGGTTCGTCGTACAGCGTCTGCATCATCATGCCGTGGTCGGGCAGGGGCAGCGCCATGATCGCGGCGTCGAGCTCGCCCTGGCGCAGCAGTTCCAGCAGTTTGACCGTGAAATTTTCCTGCAGCACGAGCGGCATCTGCGGCACGTTGTCGATCAGGTTCTTGACCAGCGGCGGCAGCAGGTAGGGGCCGATCGTGTAGATCACGCCCAGGCGCAAGGGACCGGCCAGCGGGTCCTTGTTCTGCTTGGCCAGTTCCTTGATCGCGGCCGTCTGCTCGAGCACGCGCTCGGCCTGGGCCACGATCTGGGCGCCGACCGGCGTCACCGATACTTCCGAGCCGCCCCGTTCGAACAGGGTCACCCCGAGCTCGTCTTCGAGCTTCTTGATGGCGACCGACAGGGTCGGCTGGGCGACGAAACACGACTCGGCGGCATGCCCGAAATGTTTGGAGCGCGCGACGGCGACGATGTACTTGAGCTCGGTGAGTGTCATAGGAGAGAGTTGGCGAGCCGAGAAATAGTAGTTTAACGAGAATCTTAGTCGATATAATTGCCTCGCGGGCGATATCGACAGTGAATAATCGTCCGACGTTCAGAAAGGCTCGCATGACCTCTACCTTTGGCCCGGCCGAAGCCCTCGCCTATATCCAGAAGCTGCTCACGGTGATGCACCAGCAGGGCGGCTCGGATCTCTTCATTTCCGCCGATTTCCCGCCCAGCATGAAGCACCAGGGCGCGATGAAACCGATGAGCCAGCAGCGCCTGACCGGCGAAGTCACGCGCGCGCTCGCCCTGTCGCTGATGAACGAGCGCCAGCGCGCCGAGTTCGAGGCGCAGATGGAGTGCAATTTCGCGATCTCGCTGCCGAACGTCTGCCGCTTCCGCGTGAATGTCTACGTGCAGCAGCAAAGCGTCAGCATGGTGGTGCGCACGATCGCCTCCGAAATCCCGAATTTCGAAAAGCTCGAGCTGCCCGAGGTGCTGAAAGACGTCGTCATGACCAAGCGCGGCCTGGTGCTGGTCGTCGGCGGCACCGGTTCCGGCAAGTCGACCACGCTGGCGGCGATGATCGACTACCGCAACAGCAATTCGGCCGGCCACATCATCACGGTCGAAGATCCGGTCGAATACGTCCACAAGAACAAGAGCTGCCTGGTGACGCACCGCGAGGTCGGCGTCGACACCCATTCCTGGCACAACGCCCTGAAGAACACGCTGCGCCAGGCGCCCGACGTGATCCTGATCGGCGAAATTCGCGACACCGAGACGATGGAGCACGCGATCGCCTTTGCCGAAACCGGCCACCTCTGCCTGGGCACGCTGCACGCGAACAACGCCAACCAGACGATGGACCGCATCATCAACTTCTTCCCGGAAGAGCGGCGCAACCAGCTGCTGATGGATTTGTCGGCCAACCTGCGCGCGATCGTCTCGCAGCGCCTGGTGCGCACCGAGGACGGCAAGGGCCGCAAGGCCGCGATCGAGATCTTGCTGAACACGCCGACCATCGGCGAGATGATCCTGAAAGGGAATTTTCACAGCATCAAGGAGATCATGCACAAGTCGCGCGAACTGGGCATGTGCACCTTCGACCAGGCGCTCTACGAGCTGTATAACAAGGGCCACATCAGCTACGACGAGGCGATCCGCAATGCCGACTCGGCCAACGGCCTGCGCCTGCAGATCAAGCTCTCGGGCGAACGGCGCGAAGCCGGGCGACGGCGGCGGCAAGGCCTCCGCGCTGTCGATGATGCTCGAAGAAGAACCGCAAGACCCCGCCAATCCAGCTTGATGACCATGCCGAATTTGAATCGAAGATCTGCTCGCGCGCCGAGCTCAAGGCGCGCGTCGCCGCCCTCCCGAAACCCGTGGTGCTGACCAACGGCGTGTTCGACATCCTGCACCGCGGCCACGTCACTTACCTGGCGCAGGCGCGCGAACTGGGCGCCTCGCTGGTCGTCGCCGCCAACACCGACGCGTCGGTGAAACGGCTCGGCAAGGGCGACGACCGCCCGCTGAACACGCTGAACGACCGCATGGCCGTGCTGGCCGCGCTCGAATCGGTCAGCCTGGTGGTCGAGTTCGACGAAGACACCGCGTTGGAGACCGTCCTCGAAGCGCGCCCCGAGATCTACGCCAAGGGCGGCGACTACGAGATGAGCGCCATTCCCGAAGGGCAGGCCGTGCTGGCCTACGGCGGCCAGGCCATCGCCATCGATTTCGAACACGACCGCTCGACAACCAAGCTCCTCACCAAAGTCCGCGCCGGCTGACGAAGGCGTTGTTGTTCGCCCGCGTCCATGCGAATGCCCTCTTAGCAGCAGATCGTGACCCGGCCATGACCCGGTCCGTTTTCCTGATTCGCCGGCTGAACAGTTGTTACCCGCCCACGGTATCGCTTCAAGGCACTGTTTCCCCATTGCACTAACTGATAGACTCTGTTAACTCACGCCCACCTAAAAGATGTGTTGATGTAAATCAAACACACGGTTGGGCAGGCCCTGCGAAAGCGGCGCCAGCGTCTACATCAGAAAAACGAGGGGAAAGCATGTACAACCGTCAGGTTCGTCCGAACCTTACGCCGCTGGCGTTCGCCGTCGCGGGTATGCCTCTGGGGCGGCACCACAGCTGGCTCAGGATACGCGCAGCGCCGGATCGACCGACACCGCGGGCCAGATCCAGGAAGTCGTCGTCACCGCCCAGCGCGACGCGCAGCGCCGAATCGAAAACGCCGGTGTCGATGTCGGTCGTGAGCGCAGAAGCGCTCGCCAGTGGCGGGCTCGATCGCCCGGCCGACATCGGCGCCCGCTTGCCGGGCGTGTCCATCGACGGCGCCGCCGCCGGCCTGCGCATCACGATCCGCGGCGTCTCGAACGCCGACGCCACCGAAAAGGGCGAACCTTCGGCCGCCTTCATGCTCGACGGCGTCTACATCGCCCGGCCGCACGGGCAGAACCTCGACTTCCTCGACGTCGAGCGCGTCGAAGTGCTGCGCGGTCCGCAGGGAACGCTGTACGGCCGCAATACGACGGCCGGCGTGGTGAACGTCATCTCGAACGCGCCGAACGACGCGTTTCGAAGGGGCAGCCGGCGCCGAGATGGGCAACCACGGCAGCCGCAAAGCGCAGCGCCACGATCAACGTGCCGGTCGAGCGAAGCATCGCGCTGCGCGCTGCCGTCTCGAGTCGACCGCCGCGACAGCCTGCTGCGCAACGCGCAGGGCACGCCGCATACGCTTGGCCAGGACCGCGACGCCGACGCGGCGCGCTTGTCGGCCAGGTTCGCGCTGGCACCGGGCGCCTCGCTGCTGCTGCGCCTGCGACCGCACGGTCCAGCGCGACAATAACGACGTGCATCGTCCCCGACACCAATTTCTACCGCGGCATCGAGACCGGCAATCCGGCGCCCTTACGACGCGCTCCACGGCCGAGCGCCTGACGCAATGGTTTCGTGCCGCCGAATACGGCGCCGGAGCAGGGTCACAGCCGCCGCGCCAGCACGCGGCTTCGGCGCCGAATTCGCCTGGGACCTGGGCCCTGCGACGCCTGCACTACCTGGGCGCGCACCGCCGCTTCGACCACGACTTCCTGCGTCAATTATTACTATCGCATCCAGCCCGGCTTCGCGCTCGGCGTGCGCCAGGATTACGACGGCCCCTTCGAGCAGGATTCGCACGAATTGCGCCTGGCCACGCAATGGCCGCGGTCCCGTCTCGGCCCAGGGCGGCGTGTACTGGTTCCGCGAACGAGATGGAGCAATTGACCACCTTCCGCGATCTCGAACCGATCGGCCTGCCGCCGTACTACGTCTTCCCGTCGGATCCCGTCAGTCTCGAACAGCCGCGGCGCTGTTCGGCCAGCTGACCTGGCGCGCCAGCGAGCGCCTGCGCCTCACGCTCGGCGCGCGCCGCACCGACGACCGCAAGTCGCGCTATCGGCTCGACCAACCTGCAGCAGCAGGCGACCTTCAATCCGGCCACCGACATGACGCCTGCCGAATGCGGCCTCGCTGGCCACCAGCAAGACCACCTGGCGCGCCGGGCGCCGAAATCGATCTCTCGCCGTCGACCCTGCTGTATGCCACGGTCTCGACCGGCTACAAGGCTGGCGGCTTCAACGACGGCTGCGCTGGCCGGGACGCGGGCTCGGCTGCCGACCGCCCGCGAGTCGGCGGTGCCCGCATCGACCCTGGTCTACCAGCCCGAGACGCTGACTGCCTACGAACTGGGCCTGAAGACGCGCTTCTGGGACGAAGCGCGCCAGCCTGAACCTGAGCGCCTTCCGCTATGCCTACGAGAACCTGCAATTGTCGGGCGTGGCGATCGTGCAAGGGGCGTGCCGCGCTACGTCACGAACGAATGCGGGCGAAGCCAGCGTCAAGGGCCTGGAAGTGGAGGGCGCGCTGCAAGCCGGCTGCGCGCAGGGACGCCTGAGCTACACGCTGGCGCTGCTGGACGCCCACTACGTTGCCTACAGCCCGGACGGCGTTCACTCCCTGGGCGGGCTACAAACTCGACCGCGCGCCGCGCGCCGTCGCTCACGCTCGGCTACGAGCACGGCTTCGCGCTGCGCGACGGATTGCTGACGGCCGGCGTGTTCGCGCGCCGCAGCAGCGAGTGGACCATCGGCGTGCCGAGCCAGCTGCTGCGCTACCGGATTCCGGCGCCGTACTGCAACCGACCTGCGCCTGGGCTATGCAGCCGGCGAACTCGCCCTGGAACGTGCTGCTGCGCGTGAAGAACCTGGAGAACAAGGTCGAGCCGGTGAACGATTGACAGCTTCGGCATGACCGTGCCGAGCGAGCCGCGCGCCGTGGCCCTGCGCGTCGACTACCGCTTCTGAGGACGGATCCATGACGTTTTCTCGCGTACGCTGCCCCGCCTCACCTTCGCTCTGCTGGCGCTGGCGGGCGCCATTCTGCTGATGCGCGGCCTGGGCGAGACGACCGGCCTGCTGGTGGCCGGTTCGGTCGCCATGTTCGCCTGCTGCCTCGGCAGCGCCGTGCACGTGCTGGGCGCGCGCGAGGCGCTGCCCTTTGTCCTGATCGCCGCCGTCCTGGGCTGGATCGCCGAGGAACTGGGCGCCGCGCATAGGCTGGTTCTTCGGTTCCTACACGTATACCAAGGTGCTCGGCCCGCGCCTTGGGCGACGTGCCCTTCATCGATTCCGCTGATGTGGTTTGCGCTGCACTTACATGGCCTACGTGATGGCCAACCTGATCGTCTGGCAGACCACCGGTCGATGGCGCTGGCGCCGCTGGGCACAGACGGCCTGCATGCAGTCGCTGCTGGCGGCGATGATCGTGACCGCCTACGACCTGGGCGCCGATCCCTACATGGTGTTCAAGCTCAAGGCCTGGATCATGACAGAAGACTGGACGGCCGCTGGTTCGGCGAGACCTTGCAGGGCTTTGCCGGCTGGATCTTCGTGCGCTTCGTCATCATCTTCACTGTTCCGCCTGACGTGGCTGAAACGCGCCGCCGGCCGCCGGCCACGCCGATCGCGGCCAACTGGCGTGCGCTGGTGCCGATGGCCATCTACGGCGGCAACATGGTGTTCCAGTGTGCTGCTGGGCGTATCCGTCGAAACGCGCGCCATCGCCTTCTTCGCGATGGGCATACCGCTGCTGTGCGCGCCGCGCTGGGCTGGTGGCGCTGGAAAGCGGCGCGCGGCCGCATCCGGCGGCGGAGGCATGACGCAGCCGATTGGCCGATACCGCTGGAATCTGCCGATCCGCGTGCGCGCCGATCCCGCTGGCCGACGACGCCATCGCGCGCATCCTGGAGCTGGAACGACGGCACAGCCCGGCGCCGTCGCGCTGGGAGCGCGATCGCGATGTCGAACCGGAGCGTGGCCGGCTGGCAGACCAACGGCGTGCTCGCCGGACTGGCGAAGCGAGCCCAGCGGCACGCCGGCGCCGATGCGCGGCCGCGACTGGAGGACTATGTGGCGCGCGGCACGCCGGCTGCCGGCCTGGGCCGACGCCGGCCAGATCGAACGGCGCCGAGGAACCGTGTTCGTCGACATGGGCATGCTGTCGTGCACGCTGCTGTTCTGCGCCAGCCTGCCCGAGTGCTACGTGATCCGCCGACCTGGCCGCGTGCTGCACGTGGCCGGCCAGCTCGAGCAGCATACCGAATACCGGATCCGCGCACGGCGGCGATGATCTTCCCGGTCATGATGGCGGCGGCCTGACTGGACCCGACGGCGGCGGCGTGGCGCAGGTGCTCAAGGTGCGCCTGATCCACGCCACCATCCGCCACCTGATCCTGCGCGGCGACCCGGGCCAGGCGCTCGAGCTGCGCGCCGCGGTCCCGCCGCTGCTGGCGGACGGCCCGGGCAACTGCACCAGGCCTTGTTCGCGCGCGGCTGGGACGTGACGCCGAAACGGCGTGCCGTGCAACCAGGAGGAGCTGGCGTACACCTGCTGACCTTCGGCTACGTGTTCCTGCGCAGCCTGCGCAGCTCGGCCTGGGATTGTCCACGGCAGGACGAGGAAGCCTACCTGCACGCCTGGAACGTGATGGGCCACGTGCTGGGCATCGAGCACGGGCTGATGGCCGACACGATGGACGCAGGCCGAGGCGCTGTTCGCGACGCTGCAGGCGCGGCCGCGCGCCAGCGTACGCAGCCCGATCCGCGTCCGGCCCTGGGCCAGGCCCTGATGCGAACGATGCAAGACGGTGATTCCCGCTGCGCGCATCCGAAGCCTTCCCGGTGCTGCTGACGCGCCGCCTGTGCGGCCGCGACGACGGCGCAAGCGACCTGGGCTCGACCGCCGCGTCTCGCTGTCTCGCGCGCGCGCTGTTCGCGCTCGGATGCTGGTCGCCCGCGGCATCGATACCGTCGCGCGGCTGGTTTGCCCGCGGTTTTTCGATTGCGCGCCTGATCACGCGCATCTTCGGCTACCGTCTCACGGTGCAAGCGTGCTGATGGACCAGACCCGGCCCCTCAAACTGCCGAACCCGCTGCTCAACCAGGTCGGCCGCGCATGACGCGGCTGGGACGTCGATCCCAAGGCGCCGGGCTGGATCAAGCCATCGAGCTGGCGCATGCGGCCGGCAACGGCTTCGCCGCACCGTAACGTATCCGAGGAGACCGCATGAGCGCGCTGTCGTCCAGCCTGCGTGCCGCCTGCGTCCTGCTGCTGTTCGTCCTGGCATGCATGCCGCCAGGCGCTGGGCGGCGCAGCCGCTGCGTGCTGGACGACCGGCGCGGCAGCGTCGACAGCCTGGCCCGCCGTGACGGTGCTGTTCGACATCGGGCGGCAAGCTGGGCATCGAGGAGCGGGCCCTGGCCCCGCCGGCAGCGCTTCGCGCCGCCCGCAGTCGGCCTATGCCACGCTGGGCGTGCACGAGGACGTCCGGTGTGGCTGCGCATTCCGGTCGTGGTGCCGGCCGGGCAGCGACGGCACTGGATCCTCGATATCGATTACGCGGTGCTGAACCGGGTCGACCTCACGTGGCGCAGCGGCGGCCAGCGTGGCGCCAGCACGCGCTGGCTGGGCAACCTGCACGAGCCGGGCGGCATGCGCCGGGTGCCGCACGCCGGCCGTCGCGCTCGACCTGGTGCCGGGCGCCAGCTTACGAGCTGCTGCTGCGCATCGAGAACCGCGGCTCCAAGATCCTGCCGATCCGCCTTCCACAGCCGGCGCGCCTTCCACGCCGCCGCCCTGGGCGAGCAGATGCTGCAGGGCATGCTGCTCGGCCTGCGCCTGTGCCTGCTGCTGTATAGCCTGGCGCCAATGGATCAACCTGCGCGAGCCGCTGTTCGGCAAATACGCGCTGCTGGTCGGCGGCACCACGCTGTTTTCGGCTGGAATTCTTCGGCATCGGCTCGCAGTACCTGTGGGGCGACAATGCCTGGCTGACCCTGCACGCGGGCGGCCTGTTCGCCCTGATGGCCTCCTGCGGCGCCTACCTGTTCGTCGAGCAGGCGCTGGCGCGGCCCGGCATGGACCGCCTCTTCAGCCGCCTGATGAAGACCGGCGCCGCCCTGACCGTGGTCGCCGCGCTGGCCTACGCGCTTCGACGTCATCAGCGTCAGATAGCTGGTGGCGATCGTCAGCACGCTGGGCATCATGCCGATGCTGCTGGGCCTGCCCGGCGCCTATCATGCGCGCGCGCCGCGGCGACGCGGTCGGCACCTATTTCCTGATCGGCTGGGCGGTCAGCTTCGCTCGCTCGGTCGTGCTCAGCCAGGTCATCGGCGGCACGCATCGCCGGCCAATTTCTGGACCATGCACGCGCTGCAGTTCGGCAATACCTTCGACATGCTGATCTTCATGCGCATCCTCGGCATGCGCAGCAAGGCCATGCAAGGCGCCATGCTGCGCGCCGAAGCGGCCACCCGCATGAAGTCCGAATTCCTGGCCAACATGAGCCACGAAATCCGCACCCCGATGAACGCCATCATCGGCATGAGCCGGCTGGCCCTGATGACCGAGCCCAGCGCCGCAGCAGCGCAACTACCTGGGCAAGATCCAGGGCGCCGGCGAGCACCTGCTGGGCATCATCAACGACATCCTCGACTTTTCCAAGATCGAGGCCGGCAAGCTGACGCTCGAAACGGTGCCGACTTCGACCTGAGCGACATGCTCGAGCACTTGTCGAACCTGACCGCGCGTCAAGGCCGACGCGCGCCGGGTCGAACTGGTGTTCCGGGTCGGCCGCGGCGTGCCGGCCGCGCCTGGTGGGCGACCCGCTGCGCCTGGGCCAGGTCCTGATCAACCTGACCGGCAACGCCGTCAAGTTCACCGAGCGCGGCGAAATCGTGGTCGCCGTCGACGCTGCGCGCGCACGGCGCCGGCGGCGCTCGCGCTGCGCTTTTCGCGTCAGCGACACCGGCATCGGCATGGACGACGAGCAGCTGGCGCGCCTGTTCCAGTCCTTCAGCCAGGCCGACGGCTCGATCACCCGCAAGTACGGCGGCACCGGCCTGGGCCTGGCGATCTCGCAGCAGCTGGTCGAAATGATGGGCGGCGAGATCGAGCGTCGACCAGCACGCCCGGCGTGGGCAGCCGCTTCAGCTTCACGGTGCCGCTGGGCCGTGGCCGGCGCACGCCGGGCGTGCCGGCGGCGCCGCCGATGGCGGTGCTGCACCAGGTGCGCGTGCTGGTGGTCGACGACAGCGCCACCGCGCGCGACGCCCTGGTCGAGCATGCTGGGCGCCTTCGGCGTGACCGCCGATGCCGGCCGCCTCGGGCGAAGCGCGCGCTCGAGCTGCTGGCCGCCGCCGTCGAGCGCGGGCGACGCCGTACCAGGTGGTGCTGATGGACTTCATGATGCCGGGCTGGGATGGCGTCGAAACCATCCGCCGCATCCGCGCCGACGATCGCGGTTTGCGCACGCCGCGCCGGCGATCCTGATGGTCAGCGCCTGCACGCGCGAGGACGTGTGCCAGCGCAGGCCGGCGCGGTGCAGCCGCGAGGGCTTCCTGCACAAGCCGGTCGGCCCGGCGCTGCTGTACCACAGCCTGCTGCAGGTGCTGCGCCCGAGCTGGCGCGAGCGCGGCGGCCGATCGCGCAGCGCGCCGGACTCGAGCCGCGCGCGACCTGTCGCGCCTGCGACGGCGCGCGCATCCTGCTGGTCGAGGACAACGCCAACAACCGCGAAGTGGCGCTCGACTTCCTGGCCGCCGCGCCGCGTCCAGGTCGACGTCGCCGTGCATGGCGGCGAGGCGGTCGGATGGTGCAGGCCGGCGACTACGACCTGGTGCTGATGGACATCCAGATGCCGCGAGATCGACGGCTTGAGCGCCACGCGCCGGATCCGCGCGCATCGGCGCCTGCGCGCGCTGCCGATCGTGGCCATGACGGCGCACGCGATGGCGGGCGACCGCGAGCGCAGCCTGGCGGCCGGCATGAACGACCACATCACCAAGCCGATCGATCCGGACCTGCTGTTCCGGACCCTGCTGAACTGGATCGATCCGGCGCGCCTGGCGCGGACGGCGCCGTGCCGCCGGCAGCGCCGCGCTCGTGCCGCGACGGCGACACGGTCCCGGCCTGCTGCCGTCGCTGCCGGGCGTCGACTGGGACGCGGCGCTGGCCGGCGTCGGCCACCAGCACGCGCGCCTGGACAAGCGCGTGCGCGGCTTCGTGCAGGAATACGCGCCGGCGCCGCGCCAGCGTGCGCGACGGCGCTGGCAGCGGCGGCGACGAGCGCCGCTGCAGACGCTGGCGCACAATCTCAAGTCGAGCGCGGCCTACGTCGGCGCGTACGAGCTGGCGGCCAGGCGCGGCAGCATCGAGCAGGCGCTGCGCGGCGGCCAGTCCGAGCGAGCGGCCGCGCATGGCGCCGGCGCTGGTCGCGGCGCTCGACGCGCTGCTGGCCGGCCTGGCGCCGCTGGCCGGCGCCGCGCGACCTGCGCCGGCGCCGCCGGCCGATGCGCTGCCGGCGCTGCTGCGCGCGCCTGGAGGCCTAGCTGCGCGCCGACGATGCCCGCGCCGGGATGCGCTGCGCGACTGCAGGCAGCTGCTGGCCGGAGTCCGGCCATGCACGCGCTCGCTGGCCGCGATCGCGCATGGCCGTCGACGAAATCGAATACGCAGGCCGCGCTGGCGCCGCTGGCACGGCTGGCGCGCGCGCTGGGCGTGAACTGGAGGAGACCGCATGAACGCTCGGCCGAGCGCAAAAAGTCCTGGTGGCCGACGACGACGCGCATCAACCGCGAGCGTGCTGGGCGAACTGCTCAAGCCGGAGTACACGGTGCTGCTGGCGAAAAACGGCGCGCAGGCGCTGGAACGCGCCGCGCGCCACGTGCCCGACCTGATCCTGCTCGACGTGATGATGCCCGACATGGGCGGCTTCGAGGTGCTGCGCCGCCTGCGCGCCGACGCCGCAGACCGAACACGTGGCGATCATCTTCATCTCGGGCCTGGACCGGCCGGAAGACGAAGCGGCCGGCCTCAAGATGGGCGCCTCCGACTACATCGCCAAGCCCTTCAATGCCGACCGTGGTGACTGGCGCGCGTGGCGCTGCACCTGCAGCTGGTGCGCCAGCGCCGCCTGCTCGAACACCTGGCCAACGTCGACGGCCTGACCGAACTGGCCAACCGGCGCCGCTTCGACGAAGTCTATGACCTCGAATGGCAGCGCGCGCGCCGCAGCGGCCGTCCGCTGTCGCTGGCCCTGCTCGACATCGATTCGTTCAAGCAGTTCAACGACCTGTATGGCCACCCGGCCGGCGACCGGGCGCTGCGCGCCGTGGCGCGCGCCGCCGGCGCCCACATGCGCCGTCCGGCCGACCTGGCGGCGCGCTACGGCGGCGAGGAACTGGTGCTCCTGATGCCGGAAACCGACGCCGCGCAGGCGCTGCGCGATGGTGCAGGCGCTGCGCGAAGCGATGAGCAGCTGATGATCGCGCACGCCGGCTCGGCGGCGGCGCCGGTGCTGACGGTCAGCATCGGCGGCGCCACGCTCGAGCGTCCGGCAGCGAAAGCTCGGCGGCGCTGTTCGAGGCGGCCGACGTGCAGCTGTACCGCGCCAAGCAGGGCGGGCGCAACCGGGTGATGTGGCGTAGCGAAAATCTATCGATGCGAATAGAAAAGATTTATCCGGCGCTCCCGCACTCGGTTAGTTAGCGAACGTAGCGTTCTCGCCTCGGTCGGTTATGTTGTTTGTTGAATCCAAGACAACTGACCAACAAGCGAGGAACGCATGGCTACAAGTAAGAAGAATGACCCGGGTGCAACCGATGGCGCCGGCTCCGTACTGAGCACCGTCGCCGGACCTTCCGTCAGCAAGCCGCCCGCCAGCCTGGGCAGCAAGGATCCGATGCCGGAACGCCTGCTGGAAAAAACCAGTGCCGAAAAGCAGCTCGCAGCCGCGGCGCCGTTCAATCCGAACAAGCCGGGCGAGTATGGCGACGCGTCGCGCACGCCGCCCGAGGGCGACCATCACCAGCCGTCGACCCCGGCCGCGACCGGCAGCACCAGCACCGAAATCATCGCCTCCGATAAAGTCGGCAGCGGCCAGCCGCCGGCCGGCGAGAACCCGACCGTGGCGCCGCTCGACCGCGTGCGCGTCGATGCCGCCGGCCAGGTGCTGACCACCAACCAGGGCGTGCCGGTCGCCGACAACCAGCATTCGCTGAAAATCGGCCTGCGCGGACCGACCGCGCTGGAAGATTTCATCCTGCGCGAAAAGATCACCCATTTCGACCACGAGCGCATTCCCGAGCGCGTCGTGCATGCGCGCGGTTCGGCCGCGCACGGCTACTTCGAGTCGTATGGCGATTTCTCGGAGCTGACCGCGCGCCACCCTGTTCTCCGCCAAGCGGCAAGCGCACCCCGGTCTTCGTGCGCTTCTCGACCGTGGCCGGCGAACGCGGTTCGACCGACACCGCGCGCGACGTGCGCGGCTTCGCGGTCAAGTTCTATACCGAACGAAGGCAACTGGGACCTGGTGGGCAATAACATCCCGGTCTTCTTCATCCAGGACGCCATGAAATTCCCCGACCTGGTGCACGCCGCCAAGCCGGAACCGCACCACGGCATGCCGCAGGCCGCCACCGCCCACGACACCTTCTGGGACTTCGCCTCGCTGTCGCCGGAAATCGCGCACATGCTGATGTGGGCGATGTCGGACCGCGCCATTCCGCGCAGCTACCGCACGATGCAGGGCTTCGGCGTGCACACCTTCCGCCTGATCAACGCAGCGGGCGAGTCGCGCTTCGTGAAGTTCCACTGGACGCCGATGCAGGGCACGCACTCGCTGGTCTGGGACGAAGCCGTGCGGATCTCGGGCGCCGACTCCGACTTCCACCGGCGCGACCTGTGGGAAGCGATCGAATCGGGCAATTTCCCGGAATGGGAACTGGGTCTGCAGGTCTTCACCGAAGAGCAGGCCGAATCCTTCCCCTTCGACATCCTCGACCCGACCAAGCTGATCCCGGAAGAACTGGTGCCGGTGACGCCGGTCGGCAAGATGGTGCTGGACCGTAATCCGGACAACTTCTTCGCCGAAACCGAGCAGGTGGCCTTCTGTACCGCCCACATCGTGCCGGGCATCGATTTCTCCAACGATCCGCTGCTGCAGGGCCGGAATCCACTCCTACCTCGATACCCAGATCAGCCGCCTGGGCGGCGCCGAACTTCCACGAGATCCCGATCAACTCGCCGATCGTCCAGGTCCAGAACAACCAGCGCGACGGCATGCACCGCCAGGCGATCAACCGCGGCCGCGTGAACTACGAGCCGAATTCGCTGGGCGGCGGCTGCCCGTTCCAGGCAGGCAAGCATGGGCTTCACCAGCTTCCCGCAAACCTTCGCCAGCGAAGACAAGGTGCGCGGCAATCCGGAACTGTTCGCCGACCACTACTGCGCAGGCGCGCCTGTTCTACCAGAGCCAGAGCGCGGCCGAGCAGACCCACATCGCCAACGCCTTCCGCTTCGAGCTGAGCCGGGTGCAGACGCCTGGCCGTGCGCGAGCGCGTGCTGGCGCTGCTGGCCAACGTCGATCGACGCCTGGTGGCCGAAAGTTGCCGAAGGCCTGGGCATGGACGTGCCGGCGCCGCTGCCGCTGGCGAGCAAGCGAGCCGATTCCGAGCCTACGAGCCGTCGCCGGCGCTGTCGCTGCTGAGCCGTCCGGGCGAAACCGGCATCCGCACCCGCCGCGTGGCGATCCTGGTGGCCAACGGCGTCGATGGCGACAGCGGTGCGCGCGATGTATTCGTCGCTGCTGAAGGACGGCGCCGTGCCTCGCCTGGTCGGCAACATGCTGGGCAAGGTCAAGACCAGCGCGACGGCGACCCGCTGGACGTCGAGATCTCGCTCGAAGCCGGTCCGTCGGTGATGTACGACGCGGTGATCGTGCCGGACGGCGACAAGTCGGCCGACCTGCTGGGACGCGATGCCCAGGCGATCGACTTCCTGCGCGAGCAATATCGCCACTGCAAGCCGATCCTGGTCCTGGGCGCGCGGCGCCGACTTGCTGACCAAGGCGATGATCCCGGCCACGCTGCCGGATGGCTCGGACGATCCTGCGCTGCTGATCGATGGCAGACCTGGAGCGCCTTCAAGGAAGCGCTGGCCGAGCCACCGTTCGTTCGCGCGCGAGACCGATCCGCCGATGGTGTGATGCAGGCTGTTTATTGAGGCTTGAATACCGTCCGGAGCGCTCTGCAGCGCGGCCGGATGGTAAATCGTCGCATGCGATTCCTCGGGGAAGGGCGTGAGTTCGAAGCGCAGTCCGGACTTGCCGGCTGTCTCGAGCACCTGGCGCAGCCTGCCCGAGAGGGCCGGCATGCCGGGCTCGCCGCTCACGCCCACATACAGTGATTTGCCCGCAAACGGGCGCGTACGCATCTGCGCGGCGCCTGCACCCAGCAAGTATTCGTGGTTCCACCACACGCTCGGATCGATGGCGATATAGGTGTCGAACAGCTCCGGCGCCTGGAACAGCGTTTCCATGACAAACAGCCCGGCCAGCGATTCGCCGATGATGGCCGTCTCGTTCGTGGTCCGGTAGCGCGCCTTGACCGCAGGCATCAACTCCTCCCGAATAAACGCCGGAACGCCGCCGAACCCCCGATGACGGGTGCGATGCTGCGGTCGCGCGGATCGTCGCTCGGGCCCGTCATGTCGCGCCGGCGCTGCGTGTTTTCTATGCCGACCAGCATGAACGGGCGCATCGTGCCGTTGGCAATCGATACCTGCAGCAAGCCGGCGACGTGCAGGAAGTCTTCTGCGAGGCCGCCGTCGGGCATGTAGAGGACGGGCAGGGGCTTGGCGTCGGGTCCCGAAGGCGCGTTGTACACATTGATGCGCCGCTGTTCGCCGAGCACGGTCGAATGCAAGGTGAAGGTGTCGCCGATCGCCAGCGGGCCAGCGGCGGCCTGGGCGCTTGCGCGGCTGCTGGCCCCAAGTGCGGCCAGCAGCGCTGCGGCGCGTAAAACGGTTCGTCGGTTCGTCAAGCTTGCTCCTGGTCCGGGCTTGGGCCCCAGTCTTATTCGCACTCGGTCGTCCGCACCGTGTCGGCATCCTGCATCACCACCTCGCCCTGGCTGTTTTGCGCAATTTCCTGCACGACTGCCACGCATTGGGGGCGGGTGACATCCAGTTGCAGCTCATACTCTTTTCCGGCGACCGGCATGAACGTGCCGCCCACCAGCTTGCAGCCGGCGTTGAGCTCTACGCTCTGGAAATGCATCGAGATCGACACCGGCTCGTTCGCGGCCAATTCAAATTCCCGGAAATAGGCTTTCGAGCCGAGCTTGTCGCGCTTGGCCATGTTGCGGGTGTTCGGCGTTTCCTTCATGCCGATGGACGTATTCGTGGTCCGGCCGAAGAGCGAGGAGAAGAAGACTTTGTCGAGACCGCCGACCGTGGTCTTCGTTCCCTTACCGATGCAAACGCTGTTCTGGTAAAGATGGGTATTGATGCCGTTCTGGCCGAACACGCGCAGGCGCGCCTTCCCGGCGACCGGCGCCTGCGCGGCGGCCTTGGCTGGAGGGGCGCTGTCCTGCGCATTGGACGCGCCGATGCAGGCGAACGAGAGGAGGAACATGCCGGCGGCTTGGCTGGCTTTGCGGCGCAGGCCGTCGAAGGTGGCGTGATTCATGGGTCAGGTCTTTGAAATGGAGAATATGAATTATAGAAATAGGATGCTGTGCGGCAGCACCGTTATGTGAACTGATTACGCCCGCGCCTCACGCCCCGCCGGCGTAGCCGTTCTGGCGCCAGGCCTCGTACACCACCACCGCCACCGTGTTCGACAAATTCAGGCTGCGGTTGTCCGGCATCATCGGCAGGCGGATGCGCTGGGCCGTCGGGAAACTTTCGCGAAATGCCGGCGCCAGGCCGCGCGACTCGGGGCCGAACACGAACACGTCGCCCGGCTGGAAAGCGGCGTTCGCGAACGGGCGCGGAACCGTGCGTTGTCAGCGCGAACATGCGCGCCGGGTCGGGCTGGGTATCGGCCATGAAGGCGTCCCAGTTCTTGTGCACCTTCATGGTCGCATAGTCGTGATAGTCGAGCCCGGCGCGCCGCATCTTGGCGTCGTCGAGGGGGAAGCCGAGCGGCTCGATCAGGTGCAGCTGCACGCCCGTATTGGCGCACAGGCGGATGACGTTGCCGGTATTCGGCGGGATTTCCGGTTCGACTAATACAACATGAAACATGCATACTCCATTTAATTAGTGTGGCGGCGTGCGCGCGAAGACCAGATTTGAGACGCGCGCGGCGCCGGCCGCCTTCAGGGTGGCGGCCAGTTCGTTCAATGTGTGCCCGCTCGTCATGACGTCGTCGACGACGCCGACGTGGCGGCCTTCAATGCAATGCCGCCATGTCCGGCGCGACCTCGAAGGCGCCGCGGATATTGCGCGCACGTTCGCGCGGCGTCACGCCCGACTGCGCCGCCGTTTCGACGGCGCGCGTCGCCAGGCGCGACTGCAGGGCGACGCCGATCATGCGCCGGCCAGCGGCCGGGCGATCTCGAGCGCCTGGTTGAAGCCGCGCTCGCCGAGCCGGCGCGGCCCCAGCGGGACCGGGCACAGCAGGTCGGGCAGCGGCCAGCCCGGCTGCGCCAGCACGGCGTCGCGCAGCAGGTGGCCGAACCAGGGCGCCAGCGGCAGGCGGGCGCCGAATTTCAGGCCGAGCACGAGGCCGTCGAGCGGCGCCGCGTAGTCCACCGCGACGACCGTCGCGTCGAAGGCCGGTTCCTCGGCAATGCAGGCGCCGCAGGCCTGGCCGGCCGGTTCATCGGGCCCGAGCGGGTTGGCGCAGCGCGGGCAACGCGGCCCGCCGCCGCCCGCATAACGCAGCGTGCAGGGCGCGCAGACAGGATCGCGCGCCAATTCTCCGCACAGGGCGCAGGAGCAGGGCAGCAGCGCCTGTGCCAGGGCATGCGGCCAGCGCAGCGTAAAAGCTCCCATCGGCTCGCCTCCCTGCAAACATGTACACTGCCGCCATTATCTCATTTCAACGCAACTGAACCATGGATTCTCCCTCGTCCCCATCGAAAATGAGCGCGCCGATTGACGCCAGGCGCGTGCGCACGCTGTTCGCGGAACCGCAGCGCGTGGCCGCGGCCGACTTCCTGCGCCGCGAGATCGCCGAGCGCATGCACGAACGGCTGAGCCTGGTGAAAATCGTGCCCCAGCGCGTGCTCGACGCCGGCTGCGGCGCCGGTCCCGACCTCGGCACCCTGCAAAAAACCTATCCGGCCGCCCAGATCGTCGGCATCGACGCTTCCGCCGCCATGCTGGCCGGCGCCGAAATCCCCGGCGCCGGCGATGCGTTCGCTGAACCAGATGCTCAGCCGCCTGATGCCGGCCAAGGCCGGCGTCGATCTTCTTTGCGGCGACTTCGGTACCCTGCCGTTCGGCCCGAACTCGATCGACCTGGTGTGGTCGAACCTGGCGCTGCACTGGCATCCCCAGCCGGACCGGGTGTTCGCCGAATGGCGCCGCGTGCTGCGGGTCGACGGGCTGTTGATGTTCTCGAATTTCGGCCCCGACACCTTCAAGGAGCTGCGCACCGCGTTTGCCGCGCTCGACGAAACGCCGCACACGCTGCCTTTCGTCGACATGCACGACTTCGGCGACCAGTTAGTGGAGGCCGGCTTTTCGACGCCCGTGATGGATGCCGAGCGCATCACCGTTACCTATGGCACGCGTGGAGGCCTTGCTGGCCGACGTGCGCGCGATCGGCGGCAATCCGCTGGCCACGCGCCGCCGCGGCCTGATCGGACGGGCGGCCTGGCAGCGCATGCTCGATGCATTGGAGGCGATGCGCGGGGCCGACGGCAAGATCGGGCTCACCTTCGAAGTGATTTACGGCCATGCATTCCGGCCGGTGCCGAAAACCACGGCGGCCGGGGAGGCGATCGTGCGCTTCCAGCCGCGCCAACCTTGACCCGTCGCTAGCACGCCCTGAGCATGAGGGCAAGGCATTTCAGGCAACGCTCGATGCCATGGCGCACGAAATAACACAGCCATAGCAAGGATTTTCCTTGAATAAAAATTAGCGATTTGAGTATAATCAATGACTATTTTTTCGCCCGTTATGCCAAAAACGTTTAAGAACTAGGCAAAACGGTGGAATAAATAGAAAATTGAAAAAAGCAGCATCAGCAAGTTTCGCGCCCCCCAGTGTGTTTTGCAGTTTGCTGGTGGACGAGCATGGTATCAACCAGTTGCGCGTCCACAAGCCGCGCCGCCGGGAGCCAGCTTGCATTGGTTTCGGAGCGGCGGCGGTTCGTTCATGGAATTGCTGACCGTTTAAAAATATTCTTATATTTGGTGGTTGGGGACAATTCATGACATATGCAATGCGACTTCACGCCTTGATGCTCGGTCTCGCGGTTGGGACCAGTATTCCGGCACTGGCAGCTCCCGAGATCACGGGGCGGCCGGTGGAACACCAGTTGAACATGCAAACTCCGGTGACTGGGATCGGCGCTGACATCTACAGCTTGCACAACTGGATGATGATCGTATGCCTGGTCATCTTCGTCGGCGTCTTCGGCGTCATGTTCTATTCGGTGTTCAAGCACCGCAAATCCCGCGGCCACAAACCGGCCACCTTCCACGAATCGACCGCGGTCGAAATCGCCTGGACCATCGTTCCCTTCCTGATCGTCATCGGCATGGCGCTGCCCGC
Organism: uncultured beta proteobacterium; assembly: GCA_963729765.1. Lineage (GTDB taxonomy): Bacteria > Pseudomonadota > Gammaproteobacteria > Burkholderiales > Burkholderiaceae_D > Telluria. The sequence continues at coordinate 208,576 of CAVSPL010000008.1, forward strand.
CACCAAGACCGTCGTCGCGATGAAGGACACCTCGAACGCCGACCTGACCATCAAGGCCACCGGCATGCAGTGGAAATGGGGCTACGACTACCTCAAGGGCGAAGGCGAGGGCATCAGCTTCCTGTCGAACCTGTCCACCCCGCGCACCCAGATCGGCGAGCCGGGCGTGGCGAACACCGAAAAGCGCGGCGAAAACTACCTGCTGGAAGTCGATAACGAAGTCGTCGTCCCGGTCGGCAAGAAAATCCGCATGGTGCTGACCGCCAACGACGTGATCCACGCCTGGACCGATTCCCGCCTTCGCCGTCAAGCAGGATGCGATCCCCGGCTTCGTGCGCGACACCTGGTTCCGCACCGACAAGATCGGCACCTACCGCGGCAACTGCGTCGAACTGTGCGGCAAGGACCACGCCTTCATGCCGATCGTCGTGCGCGTCGTCTCGGCCGCCGATTACACCGCCTGGGTCGCCGGCGAGAAGAAGAAAATGGCCGCGCTGGCGGACGATCCGACCAAGGTCTGGACCATCGACGAACTCAAGACGAAAGGCGAAGCCGTCTACGCCGCCAACTGCGTGGCCTGCCACCAGGCCAACGGCAAGGGCGTGCCGAACACCTTCGCGCCGCTCGACGGTTCGGCTGTCGTGAACGGCGCCAAGGCGCACCAGATCGATGTCCTGCTCAACGGCCAGGATGGACCGGCCTACGCGGCGGCGATGCCGGCCTGGAAGCAGTTGTCCGACTCGGACATCGCGGCGGTCATCACCTACACCCGCAATACCTGGTCGAACAAGGCCGCCGAAAACATCGTCCAACCGGCCGAAGTGCTGGCTGCACGCAGCAAGTAACGTAGTGAGTTAATGAGTTTTAGGACACTGACATGACTACCAGCACTCTCGATCACGCACACGACGACCACCACGGTCACGACCACGCGCACGACATGCCGCACGGGCGCGCGCCGCTGGCTGTTCGCCACCAACCACAAGGACATCGGCACCCTGTACCTGTGGTTCGCCTTCATCATGCTGCTCTCGGGCGGCGTGCTGGCGCTGATGATCCGCACCGAGCTGTTCCAGCCCGGCCTGCAGTTCTTCCGTCCCGAGTTCTTCAACCAGCTGACCACCATGCACGGCATCGTGATGGTGTTCGGCGCGATCATGCCGGCCTTCGTCGGCTTCGCCAACTGGATGATCCCGCTGCAGGTGGGCGCCTCCGACATGGCGTTTGCGCGCATGAACAACTTCTCGTTCTGGCTGCTGCCGCCGGCCGCGATCCTGCTGGCGACCTCGTTCTTCGTCCCGGGCGGCGCCACCGCCGCCGGCTGGACGCTGTACGCGCCGCTGTCGACCCAGATGGGACCGGGCATGGACATGGCGATTTTCGCCCTGCACATCATGGGCGCCTCGTCGATCATGGGCTCGATTAACATCATCGTCACCATCCTCAACATGCGCGCGCCCGGCATGACGCTGATGAAGATGCCGATGTTCTGCTGGACCTGGCTGATCACCGCCTTCCTGCTGATCGCCGTGATGCCCGTGCTGGCCGGCGCCATCACCATGACCCTGACCGACCGCCACTTCGGCACCTCGTTCTTCAACGCCGCCGGCGGCGGCGACCCGGTCATGTACCAGCACATCTTCTGGTTCTTCGGCCACCCCGAGGTCTACATCATGATTCTGCCGGCCTTCGGCATCGTCTCGCAGATCATCCCGGCCTTCGCCCGCAAACCGCTGTTCGGCTACGCCTCGATGGTCTACGCAACGGCCTCGATCGCGATCCTGTCCTTCATCGTCTGGGCCCACCACATGTTCACCACCGGCATGCCGGTGACCTCGCAGCTGTTCTTCATGTACGCCACCATGCTCATCTCCGTGCCGACCGGCGTGAAGGTGTTCAACTGGGTCGCCACCATGTGGAAGGGCTCGATGACCTTCGAGACGCCGATGCTGTTCGCGGTCGGCTTCATCTTCGTGTTCACGATGGGCGGCTTCACCGGCCTGATCCTGGCGGTGACCCCGATCGACATCCAGGTGCAGGATACCTATTACGTGGTGGCGCACTTCCACTACGTGCTGGTCGCCGGCTCGCTGTTCGCGCTGTTCGCCGGCTTCTATTACTGGGCGCCGAAGTGGACCGGCCACATGTATCCGGAAGGCCGCGGCAAGGCGCACTTCTGGCTGTCGCTGATCACCTTCAACATCACCTTCTTCCCGATGCACTTCCTCGGGCTGGCCGGCATGCCGCGCCGTTACGCCGACTACGCGGTGCAGTTCACCGACTTCAACATGATCGTCTCGGTGGGCGCCTTCGGTTTCGGCCTGTCGCAGGTCTACTTCCTGTTCGCCGTCGTGCTGCCGACCATTCGTGGCGGCGCCAAGGCCGAGGCCAAGCCATGGGAAGGCGCCGAAGGCCTGGAGTGGACCGTGCCGAGCCCGGCGCCGTTCCACACCTTCGAGACCCCGCCGCTGGTGAAGTGATGAACGCACAGCAGAAGGCCAACAACCGCAAGACAGGCCTGGTGCTGGCCGGGATCGCCGCGTTCTTTTTCGCCGCGGTCATCCTGCAGCACTTCATGTAAGGCTTGACGTGGACTACACGCCGAAAGAACGCCTGCGCCTGAACCGCTCCACCTTCGGCAAGCTGGTGGTGGTGGCGGTGATGATGTTCGGCTTCGGCTATGCGCTGGTGCCGGTCTACCGCCAGATGTGCGAGGTGCTCGGACTGAACGTGCTGACGCCGAAGGACGGCACCGTGGAGCGGCCGGCGAACACGCAAGTCGACACCAGCCGCACCATCACGGTGGAGCTGGACGGGAACTCGCAGGGACCATGGCGCTTCCGTCCGACCACGCGCAGCATCCAGGTGCATCCGGGCGAACTGGCGACCGTGACCTACGAGGTCGTCAACACCCAGGCGCGCGCCGTGAAGGCGCAGGCGATTCCGAGTTATGCGCCGCAATCGGCGACGCCGCATTTCAAGAAGGTCGAGTGCTTCTGCTTCCGCGAGCAGACCATGAAGCCGAACGAGGCGCGCCAGATGCCGGTGGTATTCTTCATCGACCCGAAGCTGCCGAAGGAAGTGACGACGATTACGCTGTCGTACACCTTCTTCGAAGTCGTCGGGCGCGGTGGCGGCCAAGTAGATGGAACCGAACGAGCCGCCGCGCGCAAGGCCTCGTTTCTGGCGTCGATGAGGGCGGTCTTCTGGTCCTTCTTCGGCGTGCGCAAGCGGCGCGATTACGAGGACGATGCGGCGAACCTGAATCCGGTTCACGTGATCATCGCGGCGCTGCTGGGCGCGGCAATCTTTATCGGCGTGCTCATCCTCGTGGTGAGGATGGCGGTCGCGAAATAGAAGTTTCCAGCATTTCAATCAACACATTAGAACAACGTTCCAGGAGATGAAGATGAGTGTGTCAAAGACCGCGCCGCATTATTTCGTGCCGGGCCCCTCGATGTGGCCAATGGCCGGCGGCTTCTCGATGCTGGTGACCATGCTGGGCGCCTCCGGCTGGGTCAACAGCGCCTCCTGGGGGCCTGTCGTCTGCCTCGCCGGCATCGTGGCGATGCTGGTGGTGCTGTATTTCTGGTTCGGCGATGCGTTCAAGGAATCGGAGTCCGGCCAGTACAGCCATAACATCGATTCCTCCTTCCGCTGGTCGATGAGCTGGTTCATCTTCTCGGAGGTGATGTTCTTCGCCGGCTTCTTCGGCGCGCTGTTCTATGCACGCACGATCTCGATGCCCTGGCTGGCCGACCTCGACCACAAGGTGCTGTGGCCCGACTTCGCCGGCCAGTGGGGCAATACCGGCCCGGCCGGCGTGGTCGACAGCTTCGCCACCATGGGCCCGTTCCCGATCCCGACCATCAACACGGCCTTGCTGCTGCTGTCGGGCGTGACGCTGACGATCTCGCACCACGCGCTGCGCGCCGGCCACCGCCGCAACACGGCGTTCTGGCTGTTCGCCACCATCCTGCTGGGCGCGATCTTCATGGGCTTCCAGGCCTACGAATATTCGCACGCCTACTCGGAACTGAACCTGAAGCTGACCTCGGGCATCTACGGCTCGACCTTCTTCATGCTGACCGGTTTCCACGGCTTCCACGTGACGCTGGGCGCGATCATGCTGTCGGTGGTGCTGTACCGCGTGCTGCGCGGCGCACTTCACGCCGGAGCAGCACTTCGGTTTCGAAGGGGCGGCCTGGTACTGGCACTTCGTCGACGTGGTCTGGCTGGGCCTGTACATCGTCGTGTACTGGCTGTAATTCCAGCCATGGCTGGAGTATGCGGAGGGACAGCCAGCTGGCTGTCCCTTGTCACATCTGAGGGCAGCGCGATCAGCGGATGCCGGTTGGATGGATCCAGCCCATCTTGTAGGATGCGAGCACGATCAGGAACAGGGTGATCGACAGGCCGACGCGCATCGCCAGCGCATGCACGGTGCGGTTGCTGCGGCCCTTGTCCTTCATCAGGAAGAACAGCGCCGAGCCGAGGCTGGCGATGATCAGGATGAAGGCGATGGCGACGAAGGTTTTCATTTATTTGGCCGGCGGTATCGGGTGAAGGTTTATTGTAATGCGTTTGGCATTCCGGTTTAGGGTAATACCGTTTGTGGCGACGGTCGCGCTGGTGGTGCTCGGGATTGTGCTCGGGAACTGGCAGACGAGGACGGGCGGAGGAGAAGCTGGGGATTGCTGCGCGGCTGGCGGAACGCGTCGGCGGCGCCGGCGGTGGTGTTCGGGCGGCGGCCCGATGTGCCGATATCGAATATCGGCGCGTGCGGGTGACCGGGGAGTGGGTGCGCGACTGGCCGCTGTTCCTCGATAACCGGCCGCTGAATGGCAAGGCGGGTTTTATCCTGGCGATGCCGTTTAAAATAGCGGGCGCGAAGGAGCACGTGCTGGTGCTGCGCGGCTGGTTGCCGCGCGATGCGCGCGAGTACGGCAAGCTGCCGAACTTCGCGACGCCGGGCGGGCACGGTCACCATCGAGGGCGTGGCCGTGCTGAACGCGGGACACGTCATGCAGCTCGGCACGCCGGGCGCCCTGAAGCCGGGCGCGCTCGTGCAGAACCTGACGCCCGCTGCGGTGGCGCAGGCCAGCGGCCTGGCGCTGCAGCCTTTCTTCGTGCAGCAGACGGGAGCGGGGCAGGGCGAGGGGCTGGTGCGCGACTGGCCGGCGCCCGACGTGGGCGTCGACAAGCACCGCGGCTATGCCTTCCAGTGGTATGCCCTGGCATTGATGGCTGCCTTATTTTTTGTGATTACGGGATTTCGAAGTGGAAGAAAACAAGGTGTCTGAACAAGAAGCCATCATCCAGGCGCGCCGCAAGGGCCGCCTGAAGCTGTTCGTCCTGCTGTTCGTCTGCGCGGCGCCGATCATCGCCTCGTATGTGACCTATTACATCATCAAGCCGAGCGGGCGCACCAACTACGGCGCCTTCATCGACCAGCGCAGCCCACCCGATGCCGAAGCTGTCGAGCACCACGCTCGACGGCCGCCCGGAGACGCTGGAACAGTACGCCGGCAAATGGATCATGGTGAAAGTCGGCGGCGGCCGCTGCGACGAGGCCTGCGCCAAGCAGCTGTTCTCCATGCGCCAGCTGCGCACCATGCAGGGCAAGAACATGGACCGCGTCGAGCGCGTCTGGCTGATCACGGACAAGGAGCCCGTGGACACCATGCTGATCCGCGCGTACGACGACATGCACATGCTGCGCGTGCCGCCCGAACAGCTGACCAAGTGGCTGCCGCTGGACGGGCAGGGCAAGCTGGAAGACCACATCTTCCTGATCGACCCGCGCAGCAACCTGATGATGCGCTTCCCGAAAGACCCGGATCCGAAGCGCGTGAACAAGGACATCGCCAAACTCCTGCGCGCCTCGGCGATTGGTTAATGAATATGCATTCGACCACGCTGTTGCAGCTGGGCCTGATGGGCCTGTTCGTGGCCAGCATTCCGCTGACCATGGTCTGGCTGTCCGCCGACGCCAACAAATACCGCAAGCTGGTCTGGCTGATGGCCTTCCTCACCTTCGACCTGATCGTGTTCGGCGGTTTTACGCGCCTGACGGATTCGGGCCTCGGCTGCCCCGACTGGCCGGGCTGCTACGGCGCCGCGAATCCCTTCATCGCCCACGAGCAGATCGCCGCGGCCGAGGCCCTGATGCCGACCGGTCCGGTCACCAAGGTCAAAGCCTGGATCGAGATGATCCACCGCTATCTGGCCATGGGCATCGGCGTCCTGATCATGGCCTTGATGTTCCAGTCGATCCGCCAGTGGCGGAAAACGCACCGGCAAACCTTTGCGCCGGCGCTGCCGGTCGCGCTGTTCCTGTTCGTCTGCGTGCAGGGAGCCTTCGGCGCCTGGACCGTGACGCTGAAGCTGCAGCCGGTGATCGTCACCATCCACCTGCTGCTGGGGATGGGCTTGCTGGCGATGCTGGTCTGGCTGGGCGGGCGCGAAGATTATCTGTTGAAGCCGCCGGCCCCGAGCCGCGACGTGGCCGGCCTGCGCGCGCTGCGCACGCTGGCGCTGCTCGCCGCCGTCGTGCTGCTCGTGCAGATCGCGCTCGGCGGGTGGGTAAGCACTAACTACGCGACGCTCGCCTGCGACGAATTCCCCTTCTGCGACGGCAAGCTGATCCCGGAGATGGACTTCGAACATGGCTTTACGCTGTGGCGCGAACTGGGCAAGACGGCGGCCGGGCACTACCTGCAGTTCTCGGCGCTGGTCGCGATCCACTGGGTGCACCGCAATTTCGCCGTCGTGCTGACGCTGGTGCTGGGCTTCGCAAGCTGGCGCGCCAGCCGGCAGCCGGCGCTGCGCGGCACAGCAAAACTGATCGCGGCAGTCCTCTGCGCCCAGCTCTTCACCGGCATCGCCACCGTGTTTTTCGACTTCCCGCTGGCGATCGCCGTCTTGCATAACGCCGGGGCTGCGCTCCTCGTCCTCCTGGTGACCATGTTAAACTACAAGGTCAAGCACCTGCTCGACGTCTCGCAGCGCGACCCCGCGCCTGCCCACGCCCCCGCGAACTCGTATCGATGACCACCCAGACCGCCCTCCAACCGACCAAGCCGCATCTCCCAGTACTGGACGCTGACCAAGCCCCGGGTGACGCAACTCGCCGTGTTTTGCGCCATCATCGGCATGTTCCTCGCCACCGACGGTTTCCCCGGCTGGCGCGTGCTGATCGCCGGTACCGCCGGCATCTGGCTGCTGGCCGGCGCCGCCTTTGCCGTCAACTGCCTGATCGAAGCCGAGATCGACGCGCGCATGGCGCGCACCGCCCGCCGCGCCACCGCCAACGGCGAACTGACGCGCAACCAGACGCTGGTCTTCTCCGCCATCATCGGCGGCCTCGGCATGTTCGTGCTGTACGCCTTCGTGAATGCGCTGACGATGTGGCTGACCTTCGTCACCTTCGTCGGCTACGCCGTCGTCTACACCATCTACCTGAAACCGGCGACGCCGCAGAACATCGTCATCGGCGGCCTGTCGGGCGCGATGCCGCCGGCCCTGGGCTGGGCGGCGGTCGCGAACGACGTGCCGATGCAGGCCTGGCTGCTGGTGCTGATCATTTTCGTGTGGACCCCGCCGCACTTCTGGGCGCTGGCCATGTACCGGCGCGACGATTACGCGCGCTCGGGCCTGCCGATGCTGCCGATCACCCACGGCATGGCCTATACCGGCCAGCAGGTCTGGCTGTACTCGCTGGCGCTGGTCGCCACCACCTTGCTGCCGTTCGCGGTGCGCATGAGCGGCCTGATCTACCTGGCGGCGGCGGTCGTGCTGAACGTGCTGTTCCTGCGCCACAGCTGGCGCGTGCACAAGCACTACAGCGACCAGGCCGCGCGCAAGGCCTTCGCGTTTTCGATCCTGTATTTGTCGCTGCTGTTCGCGGCGCTGCTGGTCGACCATTACTTCAAGTTCTGACAATGAAACGACTGATCATCCGCAGGCATGCTCGCGCTGGCGCTGCTGCGCCGCCGGCTGCGACAAGCTGGCCTCGAAGCCGGCCGCCTTCCAGAACACCGACCTGACCGGGCTCGATTACGCCAAGGGCTTTTCGCTGACCGACCACAACGGCAAAGCGCGCACCCTGGCCGACTTCAAGGGCAAGGTGGTGGTGCTGTTCTTCGGCTACACCCAGTGCCCGGACGTCTGCCCGACCACGATGGCCGAGATGGCCGCCGTGATGAAGGAACTGGGACCGGCCGCCAACGACGTGCAGGTGCTGTTCGTCACGCTCGACCCGGAACGCGACACCCAGGCGCTGCTGGCGTCCTACGTGCCGGCCTTCGACAAGCGCTTCCTCGGCCTGCGCGGCACGCCCGAACAGACGGCGGCCACCGCCAAGGAATTCAAGGTGTTCGTCGCCAAGGTGCCGGGCACGGAGCCGGGCAGCTATACCGTCGACCACACGGCCGGCAGCTATGTGTTCGACAAGGAAGGGCGCGTGCGCCTGTTCCTGCGTCATGGGAATGGCCCCGCTCCGATCGTGCACGACCTGCGCCAGCTGCTATGATCGTGCCTGTAAAGACACACATCACGGACGGCATGGAACCTAGCCTCCGGCAGAAACTACACCCGCATCGCCACGGTCGTCCTGCTGACGCTGGGCTGCCTGTTCGTCCTCAAACCCTTCCTGCCGGCGATCCTGTTCGCGGTCGCCGTCGTCATCTCGTCCTGGCCGCTCTACCTGCGCCTGCTGCGCGCCATGCACGGGCGGCGCACGCTGGCGGCGCTGACGATGACGCTCTCGCTGACTTTACTCGTCATCATCCCGCTGGCCACCGTCGCCTACAACCTGGCCGACGACGTCGCCACCACCTTCGGCCAGCTGCGCTACGCGCTCGAGCATGGCGCCCTGGTGCCGCCCAGCCTGGATCCGCGACATTCCCTTCATCGGCGCCTCCTTCGACGCCTACCTGCGCGAACTGATCGCCAGCCGCGAGCAGATGCTGGAGCTGGCCCAGCGCATGCTCGAACCGGCGCGGCATGCGCTGATGGCGGGCGGCCTGGTGCTGGGCACCGGCGTCCTCCAGATGAGCCTTGCCGCTTTCGTGAGCTTCTTCGTCTACCGCGACGGCCACTCGCTGATCGCGGTCACGTCCAGCATGATGAGCAAGGTGATGGGAGAGGGCGCCGAATCGGTCACCGACATCGTCAGCCAGACCACGCGCGGCGTCATGTACGGCCTGCTCGGCACCGCCCTGGCGCAGGCGCTGGTGGCGGCGATCGGCTTTGCGATTGCCGGCGTGCCGGCGGTGCCGCTGCTGTCGGTGATGATCTTCGTGACCTCGCTGGTGCCCTTCGGCCCGCCGCTGATCTGGGGCGGCGCCACGCTCTGGCTGTTCTCGCAGGGCAGCACCGGCTGGGGCGATCTTCATGGCGATCTGGGGCACCTTCCTGATCAGCGGCGTCGACAACGTCGTGCGGCCGATGCTGATCAGCCGGGGGACGAGCTTGCCGTTTTTGCTGACGCTGCTCGGCGTGCTGGGCGGGGTGATCGCGTTCGGCGTGGTCGGGATGTTCATCGGGCCGGTGCTGCTGGCCGTGGGCTACTCGTTGATGAGCGAGTGGACCGGGACGCGCGATCCGATCGTGAAGCAGAAGGGCGAGGTGTCGTGACCGGTTGATGCGTTATTTACGCCTGCGGCGCGGCCAATAACGCCCGCAACTTGTCGAAATCGATCGGCTTGGTGAGGTGATGATCGAACCCCGCCGCGAACGCCAGCTGCTTGTCCGATTCCTGCCCCCAGCCAGTGGCCGCCACCAGCAGCAGGTCGGCGCCGCCCGGCAGCAGGCGCGCGCGCCGTGCCAGTTCGTAGCCGTTCATGTCGGGCAGGCCGATGTCGAACAGGGCCACCTGGGGGGCGAAGTCGGCGAGCGCTTCCAGCGCCGCCTGCGCGCGTATGCACGGCGCGCGCCGTGCAGCCATACAGTTCCATCACCATGACCAGGGTCGCGGCGGCGTCCTCGTTGTCGTCGACGATCAGTACTCGTCGCGCGTCCATCGGCTCGGCGGCCGACGGCGCCGCCGGCGCCTGCGCGGGCGCGATCGCCAGCGGCAGGCGCACCGTGAAGACGCTGCCCAGGCCTTCGCCCTCGCTGTCGGCGCCGATGCCGCCGCCGTGCAGCGCCAGGATGCCGCGCACCAGCGCCAGGCCGATGCCCAGGCCGCCCTTGGCGCGGTCGAGCGCCGGCTTGAGCTGGGAGAACATGCCGAAGACGCTGTCGAGCGCGTGCGCCGGGATGCCGATGCCGTTGTCGCGCACTTCGATGAATGCCTGGCCGTCCTCCTGCCAGCAACGCAGCGCGATCGTGCCGCCGTCCGGCGTGTACTTGGCCGCGTTGGTCAGCAGGTTGACGACCACCTGGGTCATGCGGGTGACGTCGGCGTCGACGATCACATCCGGCTCGGGCAGGGTGACGTTCAGGGTGTGCCCGGCGGCCGTCATCTGGGGCGCCGCGTCGTGGGCCGCGCTGTGCAGGATGGCGGCCAGGCCGATCGGGCCGCGGCGCAGCTCCATCCGGTTCTGGGTGATGCGCGAGATGTCCATCAGGTCGTCGACCAGGTGGGTCAGGTGGTGCAGCTGGCGGTCGAACACGGCCAGCAGGCGCGCCGGCGGCGGGCCGTCGGCGCGGCCGAGCTTGAGCACCTCGAGGGCGCTGCGCATCGGCGCCAGCGGGTTGCGCAGTTCGTGCGACAGCGTCGCCAGGAACTCGTCCTTGCGGCGGTCGGCGTCGGACAGCGCGTCGTTCAGCCCGCGCAGTTGCTGCTCCGCTTCCTGCTGGGCGGCCAGGGCGTGTTCGGCGCCCTTGCGCGCGCTGACGCAGTTCGCGTTCGTAGGAGCGGCGGTCGCTGGCGACAAACAAGGCCCATTCGTCGAGCACCCGGTCGCCATGGCGGCGCCGCGTAATGTTGGCCAGCATCGGCACGCGCTGCCGCTCGCGGTCGAACAGCTCGACCTGCAATTCGGCCAGCGACCCCTGCATCTGCAGGATAGGCTCGCAATGGGTCTGGTGGAACAGGCGCGCGCCGACCGGCAGCCGGTCGTGGATCCGCGACCTGGTCCACCAGCTCGTGCGGCCTCGATGCCGAGCCAGGCGCACAGGGTCGCGTTGACCCGCAGGATCAAGCCCTTGGCGTCGGTGACGAGCAGGCCGCAGCCGGCGTGCTCGTACAGGAGCTCGAGCGCGGGGAGCGGCCCGTCGGCGGTCATGGCAGTTGCGTGGCGAGGAAGTCGTCGATGGCGCGCGTACTGGCGCACGGGGCGCTCATGTGCGGGCAGTGGCCGATGTTCTCGATCACGTGCAGCGTGCTGCGCGGCAGGTGCGCGTGCAGGTAGTCGCCGACCGTGCGCGGCGCGATCATGTCGTCGCTGCATTGCAGGATCAGGGCCGGGGTGCGCGAGCGCGGCACGTCCGCGCGATGGTCCGACAGGAAGGTGACCTTGGCGAAGTGGCGGGCAATCTCGGGATCGTTGCGGCAGAAACTGCTGGTGAGTTCTTCCGTCAGCTCCGGCTGGCCGGGCGCGCCCATGATGGCCGGCGCCAGGTTGCTCGACCAGCCGAGGTAGTTCGAATCCATCGTGTCGAGCAGCTCGTCGATGTCTTCGCGCGAAAAACCGCCCACGTAGTCGCCGTCGTTGATGTAGCAGGGCGACGGGCCGATCATGACCTGGGCTGTGAAGCGCTGCGGCGCCTGGATCGTGGCCAGCATGCCGATCATCGCGCTGACCGAGTGGCCGACGAAGATCACCGGTCCCTCGGTGCAGGCGTCGACGATCTCGAGCAGGTCGGCGGCGTGGCCGTGCAGGGTGCCGTACTTCGTGCGGTCATAGCCGGACAGGTCGGAGGCGCCGCTGCCCATCAGGTCGTACTTGAGCACGCGGAAGCGGTCTTCGAAGGCCGGCGCCATCATGCGCCACATGTCCTGGTTGCAGCCGAAGCCATGCGCGAACACCATGGTGGCGTCGCCGCGGCCGGAAATGGAAACGTTGTGGCGGGTTTGTACGGACATGCTGGTTTCCAAGGTCGAAGAGGCCGCGCTGTTAGCAATTAACTATTATAGCCCGTTCGCCGGCTAGCCTTGCTCATCCTCTTCTTCGCCGCGGCTCAAACGCGGAATCACCTTCACCAGCAGGATGCGCGGGCCATTCGTCTTCTTGACGACCACGTCGAATTTCGGGAACTCGATGCGCTGCCCCTGTTTCGGGATATCGCCCAGTTTTTCCATCAACAGGCCGCCGACCGATTCGACGTCGTCCAGGCCCATCTCTTCGTTGTCGATGTCGATGCCGAGCAGGCGTTCGAGCGAAAAGATCGGCAGCGAGGCCTTGCCGATATAGGTGCCGTCCGACTGCGGCAGCCAGTCGTTCTCGTTCATGCGGAATTCGTCGCGGATCTCGCCGACCATCGCGCCGAGCAGGTTGTCGAGCGTGATGAAGCCGACCGGGCGCTTGCCCTTCTCGCCGATCAGCGCGAAGTGCGGCGCGCCGGTGCGGAAGCGGCGGAAGATGTCCTGCGCCGGCGTGCGCGCCGAAATCGTCTCGACCGGGCGCAGGAATTGGGTCAGGTCGCTGATGTCCTTGCCGGCCTGCTGGGCGAAGAACAGGTCCTTCAGGTGGATCACGCCCAGCACTTCCTCGCCTTCCTCGTCGAAATACGGATAGCGCGAGAAGCGGTTGCGGCGCACCGTATCGAGGTTTTCCTCGATCGACAGGTCTTCGTGCAGCGCGATCACCTCGTTAATCGGGCGCATCAGGTCGGACACCGCCATTTCGGAAAACTCGAGCGACTGCGCCAGGATGTGGCGCTCGTCGTGGGTGAATTTTTCCTTGCCGGTGCTGGTGTTGGTGCGCAGGATGAGTTTCAGTTCGTCGGTCGAATAATGCGTCTCGTGGCTGCCGCTGCCGGCCAGGCCCGCCACGCGCAGCACGCCGTTCGCGCTGGCGTTGAGCACCCAGATCGCCGGGTACATCGCCCAGTAAAAACCGTACAGGGGTAAGGCCGTCCACAGCGCCACCACTTCCGGGAATGCGGATCGCGAGCGATTTCGGGGCCAGTTCGCCGACCACGATGTGGAGGAAGGAGATGACGCTGAAGGCGACGACGAAGGAGACGCCATGGATGATTTGCGGCGAGGTCACGCCAACCCAGCCGAAGACCGGTTCGAGCAGGCTGGCAAAGGCGGGTTCGCCGACCCAGCCCAGGCCCAGCGAGGCGAGGGTGATGCCGAGCTGGCAGGCCGACAGGTAGGCGTCGAGCTTGTCGTGGACCTTGGCCAGGATGCGCCCGCGCATGCCGGAGGTCTTGGCGATGGCGCGCACGCGCGTCTTGCGCAACGTGACGATACCGAATTCCGCCGCCACGAAGAAGCCGTTCAGGACGACCAGCAGGATCGCCAGAACGACAAAAAGAATATTTTCCATATAAAGGGAGAGTTAAAAAAGGGCAAAGCCGATGACCATTGTACAAGGTTCCCTGGAATCAACCGCCACCCAGCGCCCCGTGCTTCGCCGCCGACAGGAGCGCCTCCACTGCCGGGTGCTGGATCTTGCGCTCGTTCGAGATCGCATAAAACTGTTCGCGCACCTCCGGCACGCGGCCCACCAGCACCGCCTGCAGCTGTTCCAGCAAGTCGCCGGCCAGCGCCGCCGGGGCGAAGAACAGGCCGAGGCCGCGCCGGCCGAAGGTATTGAGCAAGGCGTTGTCCTCGAACTCGCCGACCACGTCCGGATGCACGCCCTGCAGCTCGAACCACTCGTCGATCTTGCCGCGCAGGGCATTATTGCGCGTCGGCAGCAGGAAGGGCGCGCCATTCAGGCTCTTCGGGAAATCGTTCGCATACGTCGCGGCAAGCTCGGCCGTGCCGACCACCGTCATCTCGCTTTCGAACAGCATGTGGCTGAACACGCGCAGGGTGCTGCCGGAGGGCAGGGCGCGGTCGGTCAGCACCACGTCGAGCTTGTGCAGGGCGAGGTCGGCCAGCAGCGCCTCGTACTGGTCTTCGGAGCAGACCAGGCGCACCGGGGTGGCCAGGCGCGTGGTCGCTTCCAGCAGGCGGTAGGCGGTCAGTTTCGGCAGCGAATCGGAAATCCCGACCGACAGGCGCGTGCGCAGGGTCGAGGTCTGGTCGAGCGCGTCCTGCATCTGCTCGCCCAGCAAAAAGATCTGGTCGGCATAGGTGAGGGCCAGGCGGCCCGCTTCGCTCAGCACCAGGCGCCGTCCCTGCTGGGTGAACAGCGACTTGCCGACCGACTGCTCGAGCAGGGTGATCTGGCTGCTGACGGTCTGCACGGCCAGGCCCAGGCGTTCGGCCGCGCGCGTGATGCTGCCCTCCTTGGCGACGACCCAGAAATAGTACAGATGGCGAAAATTGGTGCCGGCGTTTTTCATCTCTTCCGTTTTCTCGAAGTAATCCTTCGATTATCTTCGCTTTTTCAATAGTTTGTACAGCCTTACAATGCGTCCCATCAATTCAATATTGAGGGAGAAATAATATGAACAACTTTTTAATTGAAGGGAAATCAACATGAAGCACTTTAGAGGGTCATTCATCGTTACGATCATCTGTCTGGCCCTGGCGGCCTGGTGGGGATACGAGCATGGCGGCGTGTCGGGCGCGCTGACCGCGGTCGGTATCGCGACCATCCTGTCGGTCATGGAAGTGTCGCTGTCGTTCGACAACGCCGTGGTCAACGCCTCGGTGCTGAAGGGGTGGAACGAATTCTGGCTCAAGCTGTTCCTGGGCCTGGGCATGATCATCGCCGTGTTCGGCATGCGTCTGGTCTTCCCGATCGTCATCGTCGCCGTGGCGGCCGACCTGGGCATGACCGACGTCTGGAACCTGGCGATCAACGATCCGAAAGCGTTCTCCGGCCACCTGACGGCGCACCATGCTGAAGTGGCGGCCTTCGGCGGTATGTTCCTGATGCTGGTCTTCCTGAACTTCCTGCTCGACGATGAGAAGGAAACCCACTGGCTGGGCAACTTCGAGAAGAAGCTCGGTTCGTTCGGCAAGGTGTCGTCGATTTCGGTGATGCTGTCGCTCGCGGCCCTGCTGTTCGCTTCGACCTTCGTCGACGGCGCGCAGCGCATGATCGTCCTGGTCGCCGGTATCTACGGCATCCTGGTCTACGTCGGCGTGGACATGATCAGCAGCCTGCTCGAGAAGAGCGAGTCGGATTCGAACAGCAACGTCGGCGACATGGTCAAGACCGGCGGTATCGGCGGCTTCCTGTACCTCGAAGTGCTGGACGCATCGTTCTCCTTCGACGGCGTGATCGGCGCCTTCGCGATCACCAGCGACGTCGTGATCATCATGCTGGGCCTGGCCATTGGCGCGATGTTCGTGCGTTCGATGACGGTCTACCTGGTCAAGAAGGGCACGCTGGACGAGTTCGTCTACCTGGAACACGGCGCGCACTACGCGATCGGTATCCTGGCCGTGATCATGCTGGCCAGTATGAAGTTCCACGTGCCTGAGCTGGTGACCGGCTTGACGGGTGTGGCCTTCATCGGTGCCTCGCTGTGGTCGTCGATCCAGCACAAGAAGAAGCATGCTGCGCTGGAAGCGCACGAAGGTGTCAAAGAGCTGGCGTAAGTAGTAGGGAGGCGGTGTACCGCGTGGGCACAAGTGCCCACCCTACGAACGGCGGTACACCGTAGGGTGGGCTCTCGAGCCCACGCGGTACACCGTAAGAACAGCAGCACAGAATTTCGCGCAGCGCCACAAGGCTGCGCACAACGAACCGCACGGCGAACGGCAGAACACCAGTTCGCTGCGCGTATTACCCCGGTGTTCATAAGCAGTACTCACAAGGAGATACACATCATGGCAATCAGTCTGCAAAAAGGCGGCAACGTCAACCTGTCGAAAGAAGCCCCCGGCCTCACCAACCTGAAGGTCGGCCTCGGCTGGGACACGCGCGCCACCGACGGCGCCGCCTTCGACCTCGACGGCGCGGTCTTCATGCTCAATTCGTCGGGCAAGGTCCGTTCGGACGCCGACTTCATCTTCTACAACAACCTGAAGTCGGCCGACGGCTCGGTCGTCCACTCGGGCGACAACAAGACCGGCGAAGGCGCGGGCGACGACGAAAGCGTCTCGGTCGACCTGACCAAGGTCCCGGCCGACGTCGACAAGATCGTGCTGGCCGTGACCATCCACGACGCCGAGACCCGCCGCCAGAACTTCGGCATGGTCGGCAAGGCCTTCATCCGCTGCATCAACGCCAACGGCGACGCGGAAATCGCCCGCTACGACCTGTCGGAAGACGGCTCGACGGAAGCTGCAATGATCTTCGGCGAGGTGTATCGTAACGGCGCCGACTGGAAATTCCGCGCCATTGGCCAGGGCTTCCAGGGCGGCCTGGGGCCACTCGCCAAGAACTACGGCGTCGCAGTCTAATTAATAACCGGGCGCCTGCCACAAGCGAGGCGCCATCCAAAAAGGAAGCCAAAGCAAATGCCAACCTTTACCGTGACCGGGGATGTCGATCCCTTCCTGCATGTGTCGATGCGACAGGGCGAGACCATCTATTGCGAGTCCGATGCGATGGTGATGATGGAATCGACCCTCGACCTGAAGGGCAAGATGCGCGGTGGCCTCGGTAGCGCGCTGATGCGCACCTTCGCCAACGGCGAGTCCTTCTTCCAGCAGCACATCGAAGCGACGCGCGGGTCGGGCGACTGCCTGCTCTCGCCGACGCTGCCGGGCGCCATGCAGATCGTCGACGTCGGCCAGAACCAGTACATCCTCAGCGACGGCGCCTTTGTCGCCGCCAGCTCCGGCGTCGAGCTGAAGGTGCGCACCCAGAACATCGGCAATGCGCTCTTCGCCAACAGCGGCGGCTTCTTCGTCACCGAGACCGGTGGCCAGGGGCAGGTGGTGGTGTCGGGCTTCGGGTCGATGTCGATGCTGGACGTCGAGCCGGGCAAGGACGCGATCATCGACAATTCGCACGTCGTGTGCTGGGACAGCACGCTACGCTACGAGATTTCGATCACGACCGGCACCAGCGGCGGCTTCCTGGGTAATCTGATCAACAGCCAAACCAGCGGCGAGGGCATGGTCCTGCGCTTTTCGGGCAAGGGCAAGGTCTACGTGTGTTCGCGTAACCGCACCGCCTTCAAAGCCTGGATGCAAACCCCTGGTAAATAAAATCAAGGAGAATACGCAATGACAGTCAATCTGCAAAAAGGCCAAAAAATCTCGCTCTCGAAAGAGGGCGGCGGCGCACTGACCCGCGTGACGATGGGCCTCGGCTGGGACGCCATCAAATCGAAGGGCTTCCTCGGCTTCGGCGCGAAAACCGAAAGCGTCGACCTCGACGCCTCGGTCGTCATGTTCGACGAATCGAACCGCCCGGTGGACACGGTCTGGTTCCGCCAGCTGAAAAGCAAGGACGGCAGCATTGTTCACACGGGCGACAACCGCACCGGCGCCGGCGATGGCGATGACGAGCAGATCAACGTCGACCTGTCCATCGGTGCCTGGCGAACGTCAAGTCGCTCGTGTTCACCGTGAACAGCTTTACGGGGCAGAACTTCTCGCAAGTGCAGAACGCTTACTGCCGCCTGCTGGATGCGACCGGCAACAAGGAAGTGGCGCGCTACGACCTGTCGGTGCAGGGCGCCCACACGGCGCAGGTGATGGCCAAGCTGTACCGTCACAATGGCGAGTGGAAGATGCATGCGATTGGCGAGAATGCCAGCGGACGGACGTTTGATGATTTGATGCCGGCGATTACGCCGCATTTGTGATCGGGCGTTTGTAGGTGCTTGATTAAACCGGGGATTCGTCTCCGGTTTTTTTTGGTTTTATCTAAGCGTCTAAAAACCTTTTGCTCGTTATACGAAAGACAAAGCACGTACAATAAACCGCTTTGCACATCCGCTTATCGGGTTGCGGTTCCCACTATTGTTCGGCGATTAATGAAAAAAACAGCGATCATATTTCCCTTGCTTGCATGGTTTAGTCTTGGCATTGAGAATGCCTTTGCACAAAAAATTTCGCCTCCGTGTACTGAGTATGGACCACGCCTGGAGGCGATGACGACTGCGGACCAGGCATTGCGCCATCGAATCGGGGAGCTCATGCAAGCCCCGGAGCAGGATAAGAAGAAAATTCAAAAAGTGACCGGGCAGATCATTCTGGTTGACGGCACCAATACTGCGAACCTCGTTTCGCTGGTCAAGCAGTGCGGCTGGCCTCGACCCAGGATTCACGGCGAAAAGGCGATGGATCATGCCTGGTTAATCGCTCAGCATGCCGATAATAATCAAGCAGCTCAACGTACATTCCTTTTGCACTTGAAACAGGCAGTGGATGACGGCGATTCGCCCGCTTACACCTACGCGTTTCTTGTTGACCGCATCGCATTAAACGAAGGAAAACCACAGCAGTATGGAACGCAGGTTGAGAATAAAACCCAGTGCGACATGATCATTGTTCCGCTTGACGATGATGTCAAAGCAAATGCGCGCAGGCAGGCAATCGGATGGCCATCATTAAAAGACTATGTCGCGCTGCTGACGGAACACCTGAAGGAGAAAGGGTGTAATGCACCCCATGTTTCGATTGGGACTGAGTTGCCGAAACCCTTGCATCCCTAGAGAGGTTGACAAGGACAGATTCGAGGCATTTGGAGTTTTTTGATCGGAGTGCAAGCGTTCTGGTAATACCCGCAATGGAATCGGATCGATTGCAAAAGTACCCGGCCATAGTGCGGGTATCAATTTGGCAACCTTTGATTGCCCCCGACTGACGCTGTCTTGGCCCACCCAACGCATAAGCATAGTCCTAATCAGTATTGGCCCCCCAACCCACCCCCTGTTAAGCTCGCTTCCCCTTCGGCAGCCTCAGCGCCGCCGTCACCCAAGCAAGAACAACAGGAAAACCCCATGAGCTGCAAGCACCCCCAGGCCAATCCGGCCCGCGCCGTCCTCATCCTCGGCCTGATCGCCGCGCTGGCCCCGCCAGTCGCATTCGCCCAGGACACGCAACAACAAGATCCCGCCGCCGCACCAATGCAGTCGGTTGTGGTCACCGGCACCCGCTCGCTGAACCGCCGCACCCTCGATTCGGAGTCGCCCGTCGACGTCATCAGCAACAAGGAGCTGCTGAGCACCGGTTCCGGCGAGCTGGCGACCGTGCTGGCGCGCCTGCTGCCGTCGATGAACTTCCCGCGCCCGAGCGGCGCCGATGCCAGCGACGCGGTGCGTCCGGCGCAATTGCGCGGCCTGTCGCCGGACCAGACGCTGGTGCTGGTCAACGGCAAGCGCCGCCATGCGTCGGCCGTCGTCAACGTCAACGGCACCCTCGGCCGCGGCTCGGCCCCGGTCGACCTGAATGCGATTCCGCTGGCGGCGATCGACCACATCGAAGTGCTGCGCGACGGCGCCGCGGCGCAATACGGCTCGGACGCCATCGCCGGCGTGGTCAACGTCATCCTGAAAAAAGGCGCGAAGGGCGGCGAAGCCGAAGTCGTCTACGGCCAGTACGACAAGGGCGACGGCGAGTCGGCTACCGTGCGCGGCTCGGCCGGCTTCGAGCTGGGGCAGGATGGCTGGGTGCGCGTGGCCGTCGAAGCGGCCGATCGCAAAGCCACCAACCGTTCGTTCGCCGATCCGCGTCCTTCCGCCGGTCCGCGCCAGGGCACCGTGACCCAGCGCTACGGCGATCCGGACAGCCGTCCGGCCGCGCTCTTCGTCAACAGCCAGGTCAAGGTCAACGACGCCGTCGACTGGTACGCGTTCGCCAGCTATGGCGAGCGCGAGACCTCGTCGGCTGCGACCTTCCGCACCGCCTACACCGACAATAACCGCACGGCGCTGCGCTCGCAGCCTGTACCCGGCGGGCTTCCAGCCGCTGCTCGACAGCACCTCCACCGACGCCTCGATCGTGACCGGCCTGCGCGGCGAACTGGCCGGCTGGCGCTGGGATGCGAGCCTGAACCATGGCCGCAACCGCTTTTCGCTGGACGTCGACAACACGGTCAACTACAGCCTGGGCGCGACCAGCCCGACCGGTTTTTATGCGGGCGAGCTGACCTCGACGCAGAGCCTGGCCAACCTGGACGTGGCGCGCGAGATTCCGGTGTCCTTCATGAGCGGTCCGCTGACGGTGGCGCTGGGCCTCGAAGCGCGCCACGAATCGTATGAAATCGGCGCGGGCGAAGCGAATTCGTACTTCGGTTCCGGCGCCCAGGGTTATTCGGGCTTCCGTCCCGAAAACGCCGGCAAGAACAGCCGCAACAACAAGTCGGTGTACCTGAACCTGGAAGGCGACATCACGAAGAACCTGTCCGGCGCGCTCGCGCTGCGCCATGAGCGCTACAGCGATTTCGGCAACACCACGTCGGCCAAGGCATCGGCACGCTATGCGTTCACGCCGACCTTCGCGCTGCGCGGCACGGCCTCGAACGGCTTCCGCGCGCCATCGCTGGCGCAATCGTTCTACACGATCACGACGACCAATTCGCTGCTCGTCAACGGCACCAGCACCCTGGTCGAAACGGGCACCTTCCCGGTCGGCAGCGCCGCCGCCCGGGCACTCGGCGCCCAGCCGCTCAAGGCCGAAAAGGCGCATAACCTGAGCATCGGCGCGCAATGGCAGCCGACCCGCAACTGGACCACGACCGTCGACCTGTACCGCATCGACATCGACGACCGCATCGTGTTCTCGTCGAACCTGCAACTGGCGAATGCCCCGGCGCTCGCCAGCGCGCTGGCCGCGCAGGGCGTGTATGTCGGCGCCGCGCGCTATTTCACCAACGCGGTCGACACCCGCACCAAAGGCGTGGACGTCGTCAGCACCTACCGCCTGAACCTGCAGCCGGGCACGCGCGCCGACCTGACGCTGGCGTACAACCACAACGACAACGAAGTGCAAGCACGTGGCGGACACGCCGGCCGTGCTGTCGGCGCAGCGCTTGCTGCTGGTGGACCGCCAGAGCGTCAATCGCCTGACCGTCGGTTCGCCGAAGGACAAGCTGAGCTTAAGCGGCGACCTCACGCACGGCATCTGGAATGGCCGCGCCGCCGTCACGCGCTACGGCAAGTTCACGGTGCCGCAGAACGATGCGGCGCTGGACCAGAACTACGATCCGCAATGGGTGCTCGACCTGGCCGCCAGCGTGCGCGTCGCCAGCGCGTGGCGCCTGACGGCCGGCATCGACAACGTCACCAACCGCTATCCGGCGCAGGTGACGTCGCTGGCCAACCTGAACGTGAACGGCACGCAGCCGTACAGCGTGTGGGCGCCGAACGGGTTCAATGGGCGTTACTTCTATCTGAAGGCCGGATACTCCTGGTAACAGCAGAGCTGGGGTCAGATACCGTCTTGAATTGCAAGCCCATTCGACAGATAATTTGCGTCGAATGGCTTGCCAGTGCGAATGACGCCGTAGATCAGGTGCGTTAATTTGTGCATGACGGCGCCGATGACGGCCTTCATCGCCATGCCGGTTGCTCAGCAGGCGTTCGGCGAATTGATGCGAGAATCGGATTGTGACGGCTGCGCCACCATGCTGGGCATGATACAGAGCTGCCCGTGAGTGAGGTGCTGCCCGTGCTGGCTAATTATTGACCGTCCTTTGACTGAATGTGCCCGATGTATGGCTGTTTCGGCGTCATGCCAAGAAACGCGGCGAAGCGCCTTGGCATTTTTAAAGCGGCGGATGTCGCCGAGGTGCCCGAGAATGCGGGCGACAGTAGTCTTGACCAATTCCAGGGATGCTGGTAATGAGGTGCGGCATCGTGCTTGAGGCCGGGATGCCGATCGATGTGATCTTCGATCTCTTTTTCCAGCTTTTTGATTTCGCGCATCGATCCATATGATATGCTCATTCACATGCGGCTGCTACGTCGTTCATGCCGCTGACACAGTGTGCGCCTCGCAGCCGGTTTTCTTCCTGCTGGCGGATGTCTTGCAAGCGCCTGGACCCGCATTGACCAGGCGCTGCAGCTGGCGTTGCTCCAGCGGTGGCGGCACCCATGGCGTCGGGCTTCATCGCTGCACAGTAGCGCGCAATCAGCCCAGCATCGATGGCATCGTTTTTGTTGCGGATATTTTCGCTATGGCCGAATCCTTTGATGCAGGATGGATTGACCACACTGACTTTCAGGCCCGCTTCATGCAGCGTCTGTCGCCAGCAGCTTCGTAATACACGCCTGTCGCTTCCATGCAAACGTGCAGCGCAGCCATAGCTGCCTTCGACTTGCCCAGCCATTCCAGCAAATCCTGATGGCCCGCAGACGAATTGTCGAGCACCTTCGATTTCACTTTGCCATTGAGCAGCAATGCGACATCGAGCTTTAACTTGCTTACATCGATACCGACGACTTCGATTGTGCCTGTATCCATTTTGAACCTTCCTCGTATGCAGGCTTACGCGACAATGCGATGGCCCAAGATACCGTCCGGACTTGTAAAATGAAAACGGGCGAGGGCATCTATCTGACCCACGTGCTCAATGGCACTCAGTCTGAACGATGTCACCCCGCCCGGCCGCATCGCCTAC
The DNA here is from genome assembly GCA_963729765.1 of uncultured beta proteobacterium. GTDB lineage: Bacteria > Pseudomonadota > Gammaproteobacteria > Burkholderiales > Burkholderiaceae_D > Telluria. Next base: position 231,117 of record CAVSPL010000008.1, read on the forward strand.
ATTATCGATCGAAGAGTTGGCTGGTTCAATATACGAGGTCTGACATCGAGACACGGTCTCGACCGTATGGTCTAAGCAGGCACGACGGCCGAAACAATCGACCGGCGCAGGACTGCCTGCCGCAGATCGATCCCACGCTGTGAAAACGACGCCGGCAATGCAAGCTCATTGCTGGCCGTAGCGGCTTCGCCGGGCAGCTCGCCTGGCGAAGTCGTTTCTTTTACCAACATGTTGGCGCTGTTCTGGACGCCGAAATACTCGTTCCAATGAACGGGAACCTGATGCGAGCGGCCATCGCCACCGCGGACCGAGACATGGTGGATTCGCTCGACGCTTCGGAAGCCACTGGCGGTCACGTGCACCGTCTGCGATCCGTCGGCCTCGTGTTGCGTGGATGTCTTCAAGATACTTCGAGTAACGCACTCGGGATGGTTGAACATTGCCTCGCCATGGTGGTTGGCAATCGCTTCATGTTCCCAAAAACAGGGTTTGTGCGAGTAAGTGTCTTTGTAAATATCCGAATGCGGCCGATGCTGCTGGTACAAGGGAATGGCGAGTAGCGGGGCGATCCCGAAGTAGAACGACCTGAAAAAATCGTTGTGGTAGCCGTTGAAAAACATGCGTGCCTGGGCGAGTTCGTAGGCAAGAAATTTCTCCGGGTCGCCGCTGATATCGGTATGGCGCATATGCCGCGATTGGACGACGTTGATCATGTGCGTTTTCTCGAACACGAACGTATCGCCAAAACCTGTTTCACTATCCTTGAGCAGCTTCAGCATTTCCTGCTGCGCCAAGGGCGTGAACAAGAGTCGGAACTGCACTTCATGGTTGCGGTCCGTGGCATCGAACAATGCGTCGAATTCCCGGTTTGCCATCACCGTAAAACTACGCCCCTCGCCTGACATCGCGGGATTTTGCTTCCAACTTCTTGATGGCGCGATTCTTGCGCCATTTGTCGAATAAGCCGTCTTCCAGCTTGGAGAGGGCCGACGGGTTAGCATATAAATCGCCGCGGCAAACACGATCGCGGGAGCCACGAGCCACGGCCATGCGTAATGGGCGTAGACGTATAGCGCCGTCAGCAGCGCTGCCGCGATGGCAATGCCGCGCAGGATACGCCACAACTTGTTGGTCGAACCGGCGCCCGCAGCCCGCTTCTCCAACTCCCGCAGTTCCTGCACCGTCTTTATGTTGGCGTTCTCATCCACGCCGGAGCGGCGTACGAGGTCCTCGAAAAAGTCCGATGTATTATTGACGTGAGCAGTTTTGAAATGGGAAGAAAACTGCTCCAGCGGCTCATGGAAGTGACCGTCGATCAAAAAGAAGACGCTCCGGGCGGCGGCCTTGGTTTCGGCGGAGGCGGTGAAAGGAATGCGCGTGGTATAACCTGCGCGCGCCGCGACGATCTGCTTGGTCGGCCAGGCAAAGATATCCTGGTTCCACATTCCGACGGTGTCGTTATACAGCGTGCGCGCTGCGGTAACCTCTTTTTGAAGATAGCTGTTTTGGCGCATGGCATCCGCGATGACGGCTTGCGCTTTCAGATCCGGGTAGGCCTCGCAGGCCAGATTAATGCGGGAAAAAATACCGTCGATGTTCTGTGCAGCCTGATTGCGTTCGGCATCGGCGTTGTGTCCGCTCCGATAAGCCGCAACCGACTTCATGACATCCTTGTCCAGATCGATCGCTTTCGCGACAAGGCCGACCACGTTGTTCAGGACGACGACGCGCTGCTCCAGGTAATTGTCGATTTGCGACGCATCGGCCTGGACTTCTCTGCTGCAGTTTGCGCAGATACGCCAGGGCGAAGACCTTCATGAACTGGAAGATCAAGCCGGGCAGGGCGCCCAACACCAGCAGTCCCAGGCTATACGTTCGCGGCAACGCATCCGTCAGCAGCGCCAGGCCTCCGATAATCGGAAGGACCGTCCACAAGGCGATTTCGAAGAACAGCGACCCGGTACCGATTTGAACGGAAATCTGCTTGTTGATGACGTTGATATCGCGCCCCGCCTCATTGACCGGGCCAGTCACTTCGTCCAAATCGTTTGCCATGCGTGAAAATCCTTTGTGTTGAGCGTCTCTCGCTCGGTTGCAAAATAGTTTGCTTCAGCTTATGGAGCACTGGGTATGCAAACGTGGGTGCGATATGTAGCGGACCACATAATATCGAGGCGTTTAAATATTTCCAAGTTGCAAGTTAAGTTGTTGTTGTTTATTTGGGAAATGTGTATCTGTCAAATTGCTTGAATCGGCCGAAAGCAAGCTTGGCGCTGTTTCTATTTTTTTGCTTAGCAGCAATCGCCATTCGCCAGGAAGGGATGATGAATAATCAAATCAAAGTCGTCATCGTGGACGACGAGACGATTTCCATTGATGGGCGCACGCTGCTCGACCGGGATGCGCTTGTCGACGCACTTCGCTCCGCCCTGCAGCATAATCCAGGCGTCATTCTGGTAATGGCGCCGCAGCAAAACGAGTACTACAAAGGGATAGGTAAAGTGATCTACGCCAGCCAATTCGTCGGGTTCCCGGTCGAGAACCTGCGCTATACGATGGAAGAGGGCGAGGTCGTGAGCTTCGATGCGTTGCGGGCACGAAGCGCCGCACCGAACAGTCCACGTTGATCAACCGGCCCTGTCGGTTCGCCCGCCGCTCCGGTATCATGCGGGGATGAATGAGATTTCTCCCCCTCCGTTTGTCATTGGTGTCGCTGGCGGAAGCGGCAGCGGCAAGTCGACGGTGACCCAGCAAGTGCTGGCGGCCTTCGGCGCCGATCTGGTGTCGGTCGTGATGCAGGACGATTACTACTGCGACCAATCCGACCTCACCCCCGAAGTGCGCCGCAAGCAGAATTACGACCATCCGAACGCCTTCGACTGGCCACTGCTGGTGCAGCACGTCCAGGCCTTGCGCAATGGCGAAGCGATCGCGATGCCGGAGTACGACTTCACGATCGATAACCGCTCCACCAAAACCATTCCGGTCAAACCGGCCCCGGTCATCGTGATCGAAGGCCTGTTCGCCTTGTATGACGCGGATTTGCGCGACATGATGTCGCTGAAGATCTTCGTCGATACCGCCTCGGACGTGCGCTTCATCCGCCGCATGCAACGCGATATCACCGAACGCGGCCGCACGGTCGAGAGCATCGTCGGCCAGTACCTGGAAACGGTGCGCCCGATGCACAAGCAATTCATCGAGCCGACCAAGCGCCACGCCGATGTCATTTTGCCGCACGGCGCGAATGGCCCGGCGGTCGATGTGATCACCACCAAAGTGGCGAGCGTGATCGGCCAGTTGCAGCGGCCCTGATGTAGCTCCCGGGCCGGCCATGCCAGCTGTACAAGAAAAGCCTGGTCGAGCACGAAGGCCGCGGCGCTCCATCCACGCTCGTCCCTCACGCGAAGGTCGCACTTGTCCGGTCTCCTTAGAAATCTGCTGACGCTGCTGCAAGCCTTTCTATCGCGTGGCGTCGCCGGCGCGCAGTCGCCGGGTGATGACCCATTTCCTGATCACGCCGCTGGACTGCGGCATCCGCACCCTCAAGAGCGACAAATACCTGCAACTGGCCGAGGCGGCGCAAATCGATTACCTGGTCAGGACCGGGCTGTTCCAGCGGCTGCTGCGCGATGGCGTGCGCTTCGTGAATGCTTCGCAGCTGGTCAAGTTCTCCCGGCCTGTCGGCATGTTCCAGCGCGTGCGCATGGAAACGGCGATTGTCTTTGCCGATGACAAGTGCGTCTACTTTTCGCATGTGCTGTCTTGGGGCGCGCATCGACATGGTGAAGTGCTCGTCAAGATGAAGTTCAAAAAGGGCGCGCTGACGGTTCGCCCGAGCGACTTGATCGACCATGCTTTCACGGCGAAGCCCGCATCGATCGACAGCTGGGACCTGGCGCTCGCGGCGATGTGATCGCGGCAGGCCGCGCGCCCTGCATCACGCCAGCTTCGCCTTGAAAAACCCCACCGTGCGGCTCCAGGCCAGCTTGGCCGCCGCCTCGTCGTAGCGCGGCGTCGTGTCGTTATTGAAGCCGTGCTCGGCGCCTTCGTAGACGAAGTGCTGGTACTCCACCTTGTTGGCCTTGAGCGCCGCCTCGTAGGCCGGCCAGCCCGCCAGCACGCGTTCATCCTTGCCGGCGTCGTGGATCATCAGCGGCGCGCGGATCTTCGCCACCTCGGCCGCCGGCGGCTGGCTGCCGTAGAAGGGCACGGCCGCGGCCAGGTCCGGCATCACGGTGGCCAGGTAATTGGCGATGCCGCCGCCATAGCAGAAGCCGACGACGCCGATCTTGCCGGTCGACTGCGCCAGCCCCTTGAGCGCGCCCGCCGCGGCGACGAAATCGGCCCGTGATTTCGCCTGGTCCAGCTTCTGGAACAGGGCGCGCGCCTTGTCTTCGTCGCCCGGATAGCCGCCCAGCGGATGCAGCGCGTCCGGCGCGAACGCGATAAAACCCTCCAGCGCCAGGCGGCGCGTAATGTCCTCGATATGGGGATTCAGGCCGCGATTTTCGTGGACCACCAGGATCGCCGGCAGCTTGCCCTTGGCGTTGGCCGGCACGGCCATGTAGCCGCGCACCGTGCCGTAGCCTTGCGGCGACGGGAACTCCTCGTAGCTGGTCTTCAGGCGGGTGTCGGACGAGGCGACCAGGGGCGCGGCGAAGGAGGGCGACAGTTGCGCCAGCAAGGTCGCCGCCGTCGCGCCGCCGACCGCATAGCGCGAGGCGCTGGCCAGGAAGTCGCGGCGCGACAGGTGGCCATGGACATAGCCGTCGAAGAGTTGCAATACTTCGGGGTCGAAATCGTTTGCGGTCAATCGGGTCATGTTGATGGTCTCCTGTGGAGTGGGAGGTCGCCCGGCTAGCATACGCCTGATGGGCTGCGACATGGAAAACGGAACGCATCGTCTTGAGATTTCTTGTTGACATCATTTAAAAATGCGTCTACTGTATTAATCAACTAATACACTAGACGCCATGACCACCCACCCCGCCCAGCTGTTTTCGATCTCGACCGGCTCTTCCGAGCCGATCTACCGCCAGCTTGTCGAGCAGGTGCGGCGCCTGGTCGCCGCCGGCCAGATGGCGCCCGGCGACGGCATGCCCTCCGTGCGCGAAGTGGCGCAGGTGCTGGCGCTCAATCCAATGACCGTCTCCAAGGCTTACGGCCTGCTCGAGATGGAAGGCCTGCTGACGCCGCCAGCGCGGCATGGGCATGCGCGTCGCCGAGCGCGCCGGCAAGCCGGCACAGCACCGCTCGAGCCGCGCCGAACTGCTGCGGCCGATCCTGGAACGCGCCGCCCTGCGAAGCGCGCCAGCTCGAACTCGATCCCGACACCGTCCTTTCCCTCTTCACCCACATCCTGAAGGAACAAGCATGAACACCCCGATCGTCCGGCTTTCCTCGATCAGCAAACATTTCGGCAGCACGCCGGTGCTCGACGGCCTCGACTTCCAGGTGCTGCCGGGCCAGGTCGTCGGCCTGCTGGGGCGCAACGGCGCCGGCAAGTCGACCCTGCTCGAATGCCTGCTCGGGCTGCGCGAGACGGATGGCGGATCGGTCACGCTGTTTGGCGAGGACGTGAACGCGCTGTCGGACGCGACCCGTGCGCGCATCGGCTACGTGCCGCAGAAGTCGGACCTGTTCGAGTGGATGACGCCGCGCCAGATGCTCGACTACTTCAAGGCGCTGTACCCGCGCTGGAACGCGGCCAAGGTCGACGGCGCTGCTCGCGCGCTGGGGCTTCGACGCAGCTCATGCAGAACAAGCCGATCAGCAAACTGTCGGGCGGCGAGCAGCAGCGCCTGTCGATCATCCGCGCGCTCGGACCGGATCCCGACCTGCTGATCCTCGACGAGCCGGTGTCCGCGCTGGACCCGGTCGGCCGGCGCGACTTCCTGCGCGCGCTGATCGACGGCGTGATCGAGCAGGGGACCACGGTCGTGTTCTCGACCCACATCCTGTCCGACCTCGAACGCGTGGCGCTCGACGTCGCCTTCCTGAAGGACGGCAAGATCGCCCTGCAAGGCCCGCTCGACGATTTGCTGGAAGGCGCGCGCCGCACGACCGGACCCGGCGCCGGGTCTGCCGCGCCGATGAGCCTGGAAGACCTGTTCATCGAGGTGACGCAATGAAGGCCGCGCTGCGCGACTATTACATGCTCTGGCGCATGGCGCTCGGTGCGCGCCAATCCCACGCCAACGCTTTCCTGCTGATCGTCACGGGGCTCGCTGCGCTGGCGGTCGGCTTGCTGGTCTGGCTAAGACGAGCGACGCCGGCCTGGCGCTGGGCGCAGCCGCGCGCATCGTCCTTGGCGGCCTCCTGAGCGGGTATGTCATGTATTTCCTGTCTGGCGCCGCCAAATTGAACACGCCCGTGCATGCGCGCCTGGTGCCGCGCATGCGGCGCCGGCTGATGCAGTTGACGACAGCGAGCTGGGCAGGCGCCACCGGCCTGGCGGCGCTGCTGGCATGGGGTACGCCCTTGTCGCCGGCATTTGTCTTGCTGGGGATGGGAACCTGGCTTGCCATCCTTGGCCTCGTACGTAGCGGGCACCGTGCAGGCACGGTTGCGCAATTCATGTTCTTTCCAGCCTTCATAGTCCCGGGCTCGGTGGACTTCGCCCGCCAACACCTGGGGCACGGTGCAGGCTTCGCCATCGCCATGGCGCTGATGCTCGCGCTGGCCGCCTTTACGCTCAGAGACCATGTTCATGAACGGCGGCGATCGCCACTTCGCCCTGCGCACCGCACTGAAGCTCCAGACCGAACGCCTGAGCCCGGAAGGCCAGTTCAAGGCGCGCAACCCCAACCGCTTCGCGATGCGCATCTACCTGGCCGCCTTGCGCCGCGACAGCGCCGGGCACAACGGCGGCAAGCTGCTCGCCCACCTGCTCGGCGCGCGCGAGCACTGGACGCAGCAGGTGCTGGTGCCGGGAAGCGTCGCCCTGCTGGCCGGCGTCGCCGTGTTCGTGCTCAGGCAGGCTTGGCGGCGAGACGCTGGGCGGCATGCTGACCAACGTCGCCCCGTCGTTTGCGTCCGGGTTCTTTATCGCGTCCTTGTTCGAATACGTGCGCCGCAACACCCGCCTGATCGAAACCCGGGGCGAGCAGGCCTTGCTGCGCCTGGCGCCCGTCATGCCCGGCGCGCGCCGCGGCGTTCAATCGCAGCCTCGCGCGCCTGCTGCTGACGAACGCCGCCATCGGATGGTGCATGCTGCTTGCCGCGTCGCTGTGGGTGACGCTGGCCGCCGGTGCGCCGGCATCCTTGCTGGTCAGGCAGGTGTGCCTGGCTTGCCTGACGCTGCCGCTCATCGGCTTCAACCTGCGCGACCAGGCCCGCCTCAGCAGCCTGCTGGGCAGCAGCGTGTTCGTGTTTCTGATGACCTCGGCGGGAGTCAGCCTCCTCGCGGGCATCGTCCTGCGTGACGGCGACCGGCTTGCCGGTGCTGCCGGCGCGGCCCTGATGAGCATCATGATCGCCTGCGTGGATGGTGTGCGGCGCTGGAAGGCCGGCGTCGACGCGCCGCATCGCCTTCCCGGTCGGGCGCCTGGCTAGTGACTAGTGCCCCTTGCGCTGCACCAGCGCGCTGCCCACCCCGTGACGCCGGCCTTCGCTGACCGCCGTCACGGTGCCGTCCGGATTGAAGACGATGGCATTCGCCGCGCCGATTTCTTCGGGCGGCGCTTCCCACTTGTGGCCGAAGGCTTCCAGGCCGCGCGCCTGCGCCGATGCCGGCAAAGCCCGGCTCGGCCGACGTCGTCGCGCCATTGCGTTCGGACAGGCGCGGCGCGTTGATCGCCGCATCCATCGGCATGCCGAAGTCGACGTAGTTGACGATCGTCTGCAGGACGGTGGTGATGATGGTCGCGCCGCCCGGGCTGCCGATGGTGAAGGCCGGCTTGCCGTTTTTCAGGGCGATGGTCGGCGCCATGCTGCTGCGCGGACGCTTGCCCGCTTCCGGCACGTTCGGGCGCGGGCCGGAAAAATCGAAGTCGGTCATCTCGTTATTGAGCAGGAAGCCGTAGCCCGGCACCACGATGCCGCTGCCGCCCCAGGATTCGATGGTGAAGGTGTAGGAGACCACGTTGCCGTCCTTGTCCGACACCGTGAAGTGGGTGGTGTGCGCATTCTCCCGTTGCAGCATGGGCGGCTGCGGGCGCAGCGGGATGCTCTGGTCTTCCTGGAAGGCGTACGGGATCGCCGGCGGCGACATTCGCCGCGGCGCGCTGCGGGTTGATCTGGGTGCGGCGCTCGGCCGCGAATTCTTTCGAGAGCAGGCCGGCCACCGGCGCGTCGATGTATTCCGGATCGGCCAGATAGGCGTTGCGGTCGGCGAAGGCGAGCCGGCTCGCTTCCAGGTACAGGTGCTCGGCGTTCGCGCGCGGCATCGATTTCAGGTCGTAGCCTTCGAGGATGTTGAGCGCTTCGGCCACCGTCACGCCGCCGCTGCTCGGCAGCGGCATGCCGTAGAGTTCATAGCCGCGGTAGGTGCTGGCGACCGGCTGGCGGATGCGCGCTTCGTAGTTGGCCAGGTCGGCCAGCGTCATGCGTGCCGGCGCGGACGCTGCGCGCCGCCGGCGACCGGCGGCTTGTTGACGGCGTCGACGATCGCGCGCGCCATCGGGCCTTCGTAAAAGGCGCGCTGGCCGCGGGCGGCGATCTCGCGGTAGGCCTTGGCCATGTCCGGATTGCGCAGCAGGGTGCCGGCCGGGACGGCCTTGCCGTCCCTCAGGTAGAGCGCGCTGGTGCTGCCGAATTGCTGAAATTTTCTTTCATTTTCGCGCGTCAAATGAGAGAAAGTTTCACTGACCGTGAAGCCCTTGGTGGCGACGTCGATCGCCGGCGCCAGCACCTGCTTGAAATTCATCGTGCCGTAGCGTTCCAGCGCCTCGTGCCAGCCGCGCACCGTGCCCGGCACGCCGACCGCCGCGCCGCTCGCCACCGCCGTCTCGAAATCGATTTCCTTGCCGTTCTCCTGGAAGGCCATCGGGGTGAAGCGAGGCCGGCGCCGTTTCGCGGTGGTCGATCGTGATCACGCGCTTGTCCTTGGCCAGGTAAATCACCATGAAGCCGCCGCCGCCGATGCCGCAGCTGAACGGATCGGTCACGCCCAGCGTGGCCGCCGCGGCGACGGCCGCATCGATCGCATTGCCGCCCTTGTTCAGGATGGCGAGCGCCGATTGCGGACGCCTTTTCGCTGATGGTGGCCACCGCGCCGCCGCTGCCGGTGGCGACCGGCGTCTTGGCCAGCGCCAGCGGCGCATGCAGGATGATGGAGAGGGTAAGGGTACAGGTAAGAGAGGTCGCGGATCGGGTCATGTGGTGGGCAAGGTTGGAGGATCAGGCGGGAACGAGGGTGAGGGTGGCGCGGTAGACGATGGCGGCGCCGGGCGCGGGCGGGGCAGGGATCGTGGCCGTGTCGAGCAGGAGGCGGCGCTCCGGCCAGGGCGCCTGGCGCGGCTTCCGGCTGCTGCGGGCGAGAGGGTGAAGGATTCGGGTGCGTCGCCGCCGCGCCGGATGCTGAAGCGGTAACCCAGCCTGCCGGCCCAGATGCATTGCACGCCCGGCGGGCAGCGGCTGTCGTCGACGCTCTCGAAGGTGAGCGTCACGCCAGGGGCCAGCATCGGCGCTGGCGCCGCGCTCGAGCGTGAACGTGGCCGGCGGGCCGCGGCGCGGCCGGGGCGGCGCAGGCGGCGAGGGCGATGCAGGCGGCGGGCAGCAGCAGGAGATGGCGCATAGGCCGAGCATAACAAAAACGCCACGCCGCCGGCGCATTTGAACGCGTCATACAGCCGTCATATTCGCTGGCTAGACTGCGTCCATCACTTAACCACCTGAACCCAAGCGACGACAACAATGAAAACCAAGCACATGTTCAAAACGATGATCGCCGGCGCCGCCGCCGTGTTTGCGATGTCCTCGGCCTTCGCCGCCGACGTGACCGGCGCGGGCGCCACCTTCCCGTACCCGATCTACGCGAAGTGGGCGGAAATGTACAAGGCCGCCACCGGCACCGGCATGAACTACCAGTCGGTCGGCTCGGGCGCCGGCATCAAGCAGATCAAGGCGAAAACCGTCGACTTCGGCGCCTCCGACATGCCCCTGAAGGCGGCTGAACTGGAAGAAGCGGGCCTGATGCAGTTCCCGGCCATCATGGGCGGCGTGGTCGCCGTCGTCAACGTCGAAGGCGTGACGCCAGGCCAGCTGAAGCTGACCGGTCCGGTGCTGGCCGACATCTACCTCGGCAAGATCACCAAGTGGAACGCCGCCGAGATCGCGGCCCTGAACCCGGGCGTGAAACTGCCGGGCGACGACATCACCGTCGTGCACCGCGCCGACAGCTCGGGCACCTCCTTCCTGTTCACCGACTACCTGTCGAAAGTGAACCCGGAATTCCAGAGCAAGATCGGCGCCGGCACGGCCGTGAAATGGGCGACCGGCATCGGCGGCAAGGGCAACGAAGGCGTCGCCGCCAACGTCCAGCGCATCAAGGGCTCGATCGGCTATGTCGAGTGGGCCTACGCCAAGAAGAACAAGCTGTCGCACACCCAGCTGAAAAACAAGGACGGCCAGTACCTGCAGCCGGACGACGAAAACTTCAAGGCCGCCGCCGCCAGCGCCGAGTGGACCAAGACCCCCGGCTTCGCCGTGGTGCTGACCGACACCGCCGGCAAGAAGAGCTGGCCGATCACGGGCGTGTCCTACATCCTGATGCACCGTTCGCAGGCGGACGCCGCCAAGGGCAAGGAAGTCGTGAAATTCTTCGACTACGCCTACAAGAACGGCGACGCCGCCGCGGCCGAACTGGACTACGTGCCGATGCCGGAATCGGTCGTCAAGCTGGTGCAGGGCGCCTGGAAAGCGCAGCTGAAGGACGCATCGGGCGCGGCGATTTATTGATGAGGTGCGGCGCAGGCCCGCATTGCGCTAGCGTCAGCCTGGCGGCGGCCCTTGCAAGGGCCGCCGTTTTTTATTGTCAGATTGAGTTATGATCATCATCATGATGGCGGACCACATCCACACACGGATAAAGGTTGATCTCATGAAAAATCGTCTACCAGGTCTGGCCGCGCTGGCTTTGTCGGCCTGTCCGCTATGGGCGCTTGCCCAGGCGGTGCGAGTCGCCCTGGACGGCCTTGCAACAGGCGCACTTCGCCGGCAAGCAGCTGGAAGCGGCGCCTTTCATCCATATCACCGCGCCGTCGCGCGCACCCAGCGGCGAGCAGGTGCCCTTCGCGTTCAGCATCGACCATCCGATGACGGCGAACCGCTACATCAAGTCGGTCACGCTGTTCGTCGACGCCAATCCGGAGCCGCTGACGGCGGTCTTCCACTTCAATCCGCAGAGCGGCAAGGCCGAGATTTCCACCCGCATCCGCTTCGAATCCGATTCGCCCGTGCACGTCGTTGCCGAATCGAGCGATGGCAAGGTGTACGTGAATTCGACGACTCGTGAAAGCCTCCGGCGGTTGCGGCGGCACGGTGCTGGGCGACAATGCGGCGGCGCTGGCGGCGGCCGGCAAAATGAAACTCGCGCTCGACGGGCCCTTCAAACGCGGCGCGGTCAACCAGGCCAGGCTCCTGATCAAGCATCCGATGTACACCGGCCTGCAGCGCGACCTGAACACGAACGGCTACCGCCCGGCCTTTTTCATCGACAAGATCGACGTCAGCTATAACGGCAAGCCGGTGCTCGCGGCCGATACCGCGATCGGCATCAGCGAAGACCCGTTCATCCAGTTCGGCTTCGTCGCCGACCAGCCCGGCGCCCTGCAAGTCGTCATTCGCGACAATCACGGCGCCACCTTCCGCCAATCGCTCGCCGTCGGGGGCTAGATGCGGCTGATCCATGCTGGCCTGTCTGCTGGCGCCGCTGCCGCCGCGCAGGCCGGGGCGGCGCCGCTGCGGGTCGACCAGGTCGCACCCGGCGTCTACGTGCACATCGGGCAGCACAAGGATGTCGAGGAGGGTTACGACGGCGACATCGCCAACATCGGCTTCGTGATCGGCACCGAGGCGGTCGCGGTCATCGATACGGGCGGCTCGTATGCCGTCGGCATGGCCTTGAAGGAAGCGCTGCGCGCCATCACCGCGCTGCCGGTTCGCTACGTGATCAATACCCATGGCCATCCCGATCACGTGTTCGGCAACGCCGCCTTCATCGGCGCCGGGCCGCCACCGCGCGTTCATCGGCCACGCCGGGCTGCCGCAGGCGATGGCTTCGCGCGGCGACGCCTAGCTGCGCAACCTGAACAAGCAGCTCGGCGGCGCAGCCGATAAAAGCGCGCTCATTGCGCCGGACGAGACCGTCGCGGATCGCCTGATCCTCGACCTGGGCGGGCGCAAGCTCGAATTGAAAGCGTGGCCGAATGCGCATACGAACACCGATGTGACCGTGTTCGATGCCGCCAGCGGCACGCTGTGGACGGGCGACCTGCTCTTCATCGAGCGCACGCCTGCCGTCGATGGCGACGTCCAGGGCTGGCTCGCCGCCATCGATGCATTGAAGCGCATGCCGGCAGCGATCACCATTCCCGGACACGGCCCGCGTCACCCGCGACAAGAACCGGGCGCTGGACCGCGAGCGCGATTATTTGACGGCCTTGCTGCGCGGACGTCCGCGGCAGCATCCGGCAGGGTAGCGGCATGACGGCGACCGATGGAGACGGCGGCCGCCGCCGAACGGGGGCGCTGGCAGCTGTTCGATGCCGTCAACCGGCGCAATGTGAACCTGCTTTATCCGAAGCTGGAATGGGAGTGAAGGCCATGCGCAGGCGCGATTTTCTCGAATTGACGCTGGCCGGCATCGGCCGCGCTGGCCTCGGCGTTCGGCAAAAGCCGTCGCGCCGGGCTGGGACGGGTGGTCGTCGTCGGCGCCGGCTACGGCGGCGCCACCGCCGCCAAGTACGTGCGCATGCTGAGCGGCGGGCGCATCGAGGTCATCCTGGTCGACCAGAACGCCCAGTTCATCTCCTGCCCGGTCAGCAACCGCGTGCTGGGCGGCCAGCGCACGCTGGAGCAGCTCACCTTCGGCTACGATGGGCTGCAGCGGCAGCCACGGCGTCAAGTTCATGCGCGGCAGCGTGACGGCGGTCGATGCCGACAAGTCGCGCATCGTCGTGGCAGGCAAGCCGCTGTCCTACGACCGCCTGATCGTCGCCCCCGGCATCGATTTCATCTACGACGACTTTCCGATGCTGGCCGGCGCGCAGGAGCAGATTCCCCATGCCTGGAAAGCGGGGCCGCAAACCCGCAACCTGCAGCGCCAGCTGCTCGCCATGCCGGACGGCGGCGTCTTCACGATCGTGGTGCCGCCCCAGCCTTACCGCTGCCCGCCCGCGCCCTACGAGCGCGCCTGCCAGGTCGCGTTCTACCTGAAAACGCACAAGCCGCGCTCCAAGGTCATCGTGCTCGACGCCAATCCCGTCATCACCTCGAAGCGCGCCCTGTTCGAACAGGCGTTTCGCGAACTGTATCCGGGCCTGATCGAGTACGTGCCGGGCAGCGAGCTGCAGCAGGTCGACGTGGCGACCAAGACCGTCAAGACCGCCTTCGATACCGTCAAGTCCACGGTCCTGAACATCATTCCGCCCCAGCGCGCGGGCAAGCTGGCGCAGGACTGCGGCCTGGCGAACGTCGAGCGGCGCTGGTGCGAGGTCGACTTCGTCAGTTACGCCTCGAGCGTCCTGCCGCGCGTGCACGTGATCGGCGACGCGATCGATTCAAGCCTGCCGAAGTCGGCGCACATGGCCAATGCCCAGGCGAAGATCTGCGCGCGCGCCGTCGTCGACCTGATGCTGGGCCAGGCGCCGGATCCGGCGCCGGCCTTTGCGAACACCTGCTACAGCTATATCGACGACAAGCAGGCGATGCACATCTCGACGCTGTACCGCTACGATGCGGCGAAAAAGAGCATGCAGGCCGATGGCGCCAGCAAGCTGTCGGAGCCATGCATCGGCGCAGGAGGGCGTGGATGCCGATGCCTGGGCGCGCCACATTTGGGACGATGTGCTAACTTGAACGCCGCCTGGCCGGCGCGGGCGAAATGTGCGTTCCCGTATAATCGCAGGCCGCTCCCTGACCTCGCTTTCCGATGAACCGTCCCAGCGTCGTGCCCCTGCCTGCTTCCCTGTCGTTTCTCGATAACACGGGCGAACTCGGTGCGCTCATTGCCCGCTCACGACTGGTCGGCGACCTCGCTGGGCGCCATCGACACCTGGCCGCAAAGCGTCAAGAGCACGGTCTCGCTGATCCTGCATTCGCCGTTCCCGATCGCCACGATGTGGGGCGAGGACGGGGTCATGATCTACAACAGCGGCTACGCGGAGATCGCCCGCGACAAGCATCCGGCCCTGCTCGGCATCGAGGTGCGCGACGCCTGGCCCGAGGCGCGCGACTTCAACGATAAGGTCATGCGCGTGTGCATGGCCGGGCAAAACCCTGCATTACGAAGAACCAGGAACTGACCCTGCACCGCGAGGGCCGCGACGAGCAGATCTGGTTCAACCTGCATTACTCGCCGATCATCGGCGAAGGCCATGCGCCGGCGGGCGTGATGGCGATGGTGGAAGACACCAGCGACGAAGTGCGCGTCGAGCGCTTCCTGAAAAGCGAACACACGCGCCTGCAGGCGATGTTCGACCAGGCGCCCGGTTTCATGGCGATGCTCGAAGGCCCGCAGCACCGCTTCGTGCACGTCAACCAGGCCTACCTGACGCTGGTGAACGGGCGCGAGGTGGTCGGCAAGACCCTGGCCGAGGCGCTGCCGGAAGCCGTCGCGCAAGGCTTCGGCGGCCTGCTCGACAGCCTGTACGCGAGCGGCGAGGCCTATGCCGGCATCGCCACGCCGTTCAGCGTCGATGCCGTGGGCGACGCTGCCGGCGCGCGAGGTCTTCGTCGACTTCGTCTACCAGCCGCTGCGCGACGCGGCCGGCGCGGTCTACGGCATCTTCGTGCAGGGCGCCGACGTCAGCGGCCGGGTGCTGGCCGAGCAAGCCATGCGCGCCAGCGAAACCCTGTTCCGCACACTCGCCCAGGCCTTGCCGAACCAGGTCTGGTCGGCGCCGCCGGATGGCGTGCTGGACTGGTACAACGAGCGCGTGTACAGCTATTCCGGCTACCGCCAGGGCGAGCTCGATGGCGGGCGCTGGACCAGCATGGTGCATGCGGACGACCTTGGCGCGGCGGGACGCGGCCTGGGCGCATTCGCTGGCCAGCGGCAGCACCTACGAGATCGAGTTTCGCCTGCGCGACCGCGACGGCAATTACCGCTGGCACCTGGGCCGCGCCTTGCCGATCCGCGACGAGGCCGGCGCGATTACGCGCTGGGTCGGCACGAATACCGACATCGAAGACCAGAAGGCGGCGGCCCGTGCGCTGGCCAGCCTGAACGACACCCTGGCCGAACAGGTCAGCCAGCGCACCGCCGAGCGCGACCGCATCTGGCGCCTGTCGACGGAACTCATGCTGGTGGCCGATTTCGAATCGAACATCGTGGCCGTCAACCCGGCCTTCACGACAGTGCTCGGCTGGAGCGAAGCCAGCCTGGTCGGCAGCCCCTTCATGGCGCTGGTGCACCCCGACGACGTGGCGGCGACGCTGCGCGAAGTCGGCGGCCTGAGCGAGGGCCAGACCACCTTCAGTTTCGAGAACCGCTACCGCCACCGCGACGGCAGCTACCGCACGCTGGCCTGGTCGGCCGCGCCGGACGCGAGCTTCATCCACGCCGTCGCGCGCGACGTGACGGCCGAGCGCGAAGCCGCCGCCGCCATGCGCCGCACCGAACAGGCATTGCAGCAGTCGCAGAAAATGGAAACCATCGGCAAGCTGACCGGCGGCGTCGCGCACGACTTCAACAATCTGCTGCAAGTCATTGCCGGCAACCTGCAGCTGCTCGGCACCGACGTGGCCGCCAACCCGCGCGCCCAGCGCCGCGTCGACAATGCCATGGGCGGCGTGCTGCGCGGCGCCAAGCTGGCCAGCCAGCTGCTCGCTTTCGGCCGCCGCCAGGCGCTCGAACCGAAGGTGGTGCGCATCGGCCGCAACATCGCCGCGATGGACGACATGCTGCGCCGCGCGCTGGGCGAGGAAATCGAGCTCGAGACCGTGATCCAGGCCGGCTTGTGGAATGCCTTCGTCGATATCTCGCAGGTCGAAAACGCCGTCCTCAACCTGTGCATCAATGCGCGCGATGCGATGGACGGCGTCGGCAAGCTGACCGTCGAAGTCGGCAACGCCAAGCTCGACGACGATTACGCCAGGGCGCAGCCGGACGTGACGCCCGGCCAGTACGTGATGATCGCCGTCAGCGACACCGGCTCGGGCATGCCGCCCGAGGTCCTGGCGCAGGCCTTCGAACCGTTCTTCTCGACCAAGCCCGAAGGCAAGGGCACCGGCCTGGGCCTGTCGATGGTGTACGGCTTCGCCAAGCAGTCGGGCGGCCACGTCAAGATCTACAGCGAAGTCGGCTTCGGCACCACCGTCAAGATGTACCTGCCGCGTTCGCTCGAAGCGGAAGACGCGCTCGACCCGGTCGACCTGCGCGAGCCCACCGGCGGCACCGAAACCATCCTCGTGGCCGAGGACGACGAGGGCGTGCGCGAGACGGTGGTCGAATTGCTGGGCGAGCTGGGCTACCGGGTGCTGAAGGCGCCGGACGCCGCCAGCGCGCTGGCGATCGTCACGAGCGGCATCCCGATCGACCTGCTGTTTACCGATGTGGTCATGCCGGGCCCGCTGCGCAGTCCCGACCTGGCGCGCAAGGCGCGTGAAGCGATCCCGAACCTGGCCGTGCTGTTCACCTCGGGCTATACCGAAAACGCCATCGTCCACGGCGGCCGGCTCGATCCCGGCGTCGAATTGCTGGGCAAACCCTACACGCGCGCCGCGCTGGCCTCGAAGATCCGCCACGTGCTGGCCAACCGCGACCAGAAAAGCGGCGCCGCGCGCGACCTGGCGCAGGCGCGTGCGCACCGCGAATCCGCCCGCAGGGAGCCCGCGGCGCTGAAGATCGTGCTGGTCGAAGACGACGACTCGCTGCGCGCCACCACCATGGAATTGCTCGAACTGCTGGGCCACGTCGTGAGCGGGGCGGCCAGCGGCGAGGCGGCCCTGAGCTTGCCGGCCCTGGCCGCGGCCGACGTGTTGATGACGGACCTGGAGCTGCCCGGCATGTCGGGCGAGGAGCTGGCCGCTAGCCGCGCGCAAGCTGGCGCCGGAACTGGCCGTCGTGTTCGCGTCGGGCCGCAGCGCCACGACCAGCCTGGAACGCTCGACCATGCTGCGCAAACCCTACGATATCGATGCGCTCAATGCTGCGCTGGCGGGGGGAAGCGCATGAATCCATGCCGAGGACCGAGGCCGCAACTTATCGCGCCGCCGAGCGTAAACCGCTGTCGGCCTGCTTCCAGTTGCGTTCCAGCTCGCGCTCGGTGGCTTGTGCTTCGGCCTGCTTGCCCTGCGCCGCCAGCGCCTGGCGCAAGCCTTGCAAGGCCCAGCCGTTGCCCGGATGTTCCGCCAGGTGGGCGCGGAAGCTCTGTTCGGCCGCTGCGTAGCGCCGCGCCTGCAATTGCATGTCGCCCAGGCGCAAACGCGGACCGCCGGCCAGCGTCGGCGGCTCGGTGGCTTCGGCATCGGACGACGCCGTCACGGCCAGTTGCTGCTGAGCCAGGGCATCGTCGGCATGCTGGCCGTACCAGGCGATTTCGGCGCGCGCTTGCGCTTGCGCGGTGCGCGCCAGACTGCGCATGAGTTTGTCCACATACCCCTCGCCGGGGTGGTCCTTGACAAGTTTATCGGCCGCCGGGTCCAGCCGCGCCTGCGCCGCCTGTGCCGCGCTGCCCTGGCCCGCGTGCGCCAGGGCGATGCCGCTCGCCATCTGCCCGATCACGGTCGCCACGCCCTTGTCGCCGGACGGCAGCGGCTCCTGGCGCAATGCGTCCCAGCGCTGCAGGCGCAGCAGGGTCAGCATCGGCAGGCTGCGCAGGTATTCGTGATAGGTGTTGTCGCCCGTGCCGCGCAGGGCGAGCGTGCGCGCGGTGGACAGCGCCAGGTCGCCGCGTCCCTCCATCAGCGCGGCATGCCATTGGAAGTGCAGGTTGTGGCCGCGCCAGTCTTTGTTGGCCGAGAAATTCTGGCGTTTCAATTCAGTGCCATGGCCTCGTCGGCGGCGACGGCCGCCTGGTTGACGCGGGTGGCGTCGGCATAGCGGCCCAGGTGGGCGTAGGTGTGGGATGGCATGTGCAGCAAATGCGGCGACTTGGGCGCCAGTGCGCCAAGCCGGTCGGCCGCCGCCTCGGCGCGCCGGGCCACCGGCACCGCATCGACCGTGTGGATCATGTAGTGATTCAGCCCGATGTGTCGGGGATGCAGCACCAGGCCTTGTTCGAGCATGTCGGCCAGCTCGCCGACGCGGCCGGCCGGCTGGCCGGTGCGCCGGTCCCACCAGTCGTCGCGCGTGGCCACCAGCGCGGCTTCGGCGTAGATGGTCAGGATATCCGGGTCGCCGGGAAAGCGCGTCACCAGCTGGCGCATGCGATCGGCATACACGATGTCGAGGGGATCGGCCCGTTTTGCCCCGACCGCGCCGCAGATGTCGGCCTGGATGGCGGCGCTGGCGCGGGCGTTGCGGTCCGTGCCGTATCGCACGGCGAGCGCATCGATCAGCGCCCGGTCGTGTTCCGAGCTGCCGGCGCTGTGTTGGACGGCGTAGTCCACATACCGCAGCGCCTCGCGCAGATCGTGGCGGTCGGTATCGTTAATGTTCGGTCCCATTTGATACGCCACGCCCCAGGCGCACAGCGCGCAATCGGGATCTTGCGCCAGCGCGGCCTTGAAGGAGCGGATGGCTTCGACCTCGTTGAAGGCGTAGGCCTGGGCCATGCCCTGCGCGAACAGGCGGCGCGCAGCGTCGTTCGCCTGGGAGGGCTGCATGCCGCCCACGCCGAAACCGTCGAGCACCGGCGCAGTGGCCATGCTGTCAGGCCGCCACGGCAGCGTCGAACAGGCCGCGATCACGGACAGCGCGAGAACCACGGCGGACAAGCGCCGCACGATGGCGCTGGTGCGAACGGATCGAGGGGCGGGGGGTAAGCGCATGGAGGCTTCTTCCGAAGTGATGGGGTTGCCGAAAAGATATGTTACACCTGTCCACAGCGAATCAGCGCATGAATTTCTCGCAGTCCCCGATTTTTCTTCACCACCGCACGCGCTAATGTTATTGTTGCCAGAATAAAACTAATTCCGACAACATCCCGTGAAACGTAAATTCCTGTATTACGTCGCCACCGTTGCCGCCGTCGCCGGCGCCGCTGCCGGCAGCCTGATCGTCGGCACCCGCTCGCCAGCCCCGGCGCCGGCGCCCGCACCTGTCACCGCCACCGCAGCCGCGAAGCCGGCCCTCGACGTCAGTGCGCTCAGTACGATATCGAACGACATGCAAGCGCTGCTCGCGTCCTACCGCAAGATCATCGTCCTGACCCAGGACGAAGCGGCGCTGTCGAACGAGGCGCGGGCGCAGGCGAATCGCGTCGGGCAGGAGCTGTTCCACGAAAACCAGGAGCGCATCGCCAGGCTCGACGAGGCGATCGCGCGCTTGCTGGCATCGAACAGCCCGGCGCGTTTCGACGCCATCGGCAGCGTGCTCGATTACGTCGAGTCCGGAGAGGGCCTGTACGACGCCGACCGCCTGGCCTTCCGCGAGCTGATGCAGTCGCTGCTTGGCCAGGTGGCGAAAGACTCCTCGCTGCCCGCGATCAAGCTGCATAAACGCGTCTCGGAAGACCTCGATGCCCTGGCCGAGATCGAGCGCAATTACGAGAAGGAGATCCGCGCCGTCTTCGGGCGTTTCGAATCGCGCTCGATCGAACTCAAACGCGAGAAGTGGGGCAGCTATGTCGCCTACCTGAAGACCCTGTACCAGCGCGAGCGCATCCTGAAGGATTACGGCGTGGTGCTGCCGTATCCGTCGAAGCCGGAGCCGCCGCAGGCGCCGTCCCAGGCCGGCCGCGACGAAGAGGAAATCTTCGGCAAGGCGCTGCCCAAGAAAACCATCGTGCTGACCTTCGACGACGGCCCGCACCGCCGCTACAGCGACGAGATCGCCGCCATCCTCAAGCAGTACAACGCGCCGGCCGTCTTCTTCAGCGTCGGCCGCAATCTCGGTTCGCTCGACGCGCAAGGCAAGGCCATCCTGAACGGCGGCGCCCAAGTGAGCCGGCGCCTGAAGCAGGCCGGCTATGTGCTGGCCAACCACAGCTTCTCGCACGCCCAGTTGTCGAAGCAGACGGGCGATGGGCTTGAAGGCCGAGATCCTCAATACCGACGCGCTCCTGAAAGCGGTCGACCCCGAGCGCTCGGCGCTGTTTCGCTTTCCGTATGGCGCGCGCAATCGCGAGGGCATGCAGATGCTCGAAAACGCGCATTTGAAATCGGTCATGTGGAACATCGATTCGCTCGACTGGGCCGATCCGGTGCCGTCGTCGATCGCCGAGCGCGTGCTGCGCAGCGTCGACAAGGAAGGGCGCGGCATCATCCTGTTCCACGACATCCACGAGCGCACCGTCAAGGCGCTGCCGGCCATCCTCGACCGCTTGAGCGCCGAGGGCTACCAGTTCGCGGGCTGGGACGGCCAGACCTTCAAGACCTCCGGCCAGGCGGCGCCGGCGCCGGTGGCGCGCGCGGCCGCCACCGGCTACGCCAATTCGTGGGCGATCGTGGTCGGCATCGACAAGTACCAGAAATGGCCGCAGCTGCAATACGCCGTGCGCGACGCGGAAGGCGTGGGCCAGCTGCTGGTGCAGAAGTTCGGCTTCGCGCCCGAGCGCGTGCTCACCCTGAAGAACGAGCAGGCGACCCGCACCGGCATCCTGGCCGCTTTCCACGACCGGCTGGCGCACGGCAAGCTGCAGCCGAACGACCGCCTCTTCGTCTTCTTCGCCGGCCACGGCGCCACCCGCAAACTGAGTTCGGGGCGCGACCTCGGCTACATCGTCCCGGTCGACGCCGACCCCGACAAGCTGGCCACGGATGCGATCCCGATGACCGAAATCCAGAACATCGCCGAGAGCCTGCCGGCCAAGCACGCGCTGTTCGTGATGGACGCCTGCTACAGCGGCCTGGGGCTGACGCGCGGCGCGGCCAACGGCATCTTCTTGCGCGATAACGCGCGCCGCCTGGGACGCCAGATGCTGACCGCCGGCGGCACCGACCAGCTGGTGTCGGACGGCGGGCCGAACGGACATTCGGTCTTCACCTGGACGCTGCTGCAGGCGCTCGGGCGGCAAGGCCGACCTGAATGGCGACGGCCTGATCACGGGCACCGAGCTGGCGGCCTATGTGGCGCCGGCGGTGTCGAGCGTGTCGCAGCAGACGCCGGCCTTCGGCAGCCTGCCGGGTTCCGAAGGCGGCGAATTCGTGTTCGAACTGCCGGAAGAAAGCGAGTTCCTGAATACCGCCACCACCCAGCTCTCGAACGATGCGATTGCCCTGAATACCAGGCTCGATGCGAAGGCGCCGGCGGCGACGGTGGTGGTGAAAGACCTGCAGGGTGGCGAAACGCGCCTCACGGCGCCGGCCGCGCTGCCGGTATCGGACCGCCTGAAGGCCCAGCGTGCGAACGACCAGGGCCTGCTGCTGTACAAGGAAAAGCAGTACGCGCAGGCCGAGGCGCAGTTCACCGAAGCGCTCAAATTGCGGCCGAACTTTGCGCTGGCGGCGAACAACCTCGGCTTCGTGTTTTATCGGCAGGAGAAGTATCGCGGAGGCGGCGCGCTGGTTCGAGAATGCGGTCAAGATGGACCCGTCGCGGGCGATCGCCTACATGAACCTGGGCGATGCCTACTTCAGGAGCGGGGACAAGGACAAGGCGAAAGCTGCGTATAAAACCTACCTCGAGCTGACGCCGAACGGGTCGGGCGCAGGGTATGCGAAGCAGCAGCTCGAGAAGACCTGAGGACTTCGCGGCCTAGGCCGCGGCGCTGCTGCGGCTGCGCTCGGCCAGGGGCAGGGCGACCGTGAAGCGGCTGCCTTGTCCCAGGCCCGCGCTGGCGGCGGTCACGCTGCCGCCGTGCAGGTCGACCAGGCCCTTGACGATGCCCAGGCCCATGCCGATGCCCGAGCCCTTGCGGTCGGTACCGGCTTCGGCCTGGGAAAACAGCTCGAACAGGGTCGGCATCATGCCGTCGGCAATGCCTTTTCCTTCATCCGAGACCGACACGATGGCATGCTCTCCGGTCACCGTGACGGCGACCTCGATCGGCAGCTGGGGCGGCGAATAACGCGAGGCGTTGGCCACCAGGTTGCCCAGCACCTGCCCGAGGCGCATGCGGTCGCCCGTCACCCGCGCCGGCAAGGGCGGGATCTCGACGCGCAAGGGCTGGCGCTTCGAGGCCAGCATCGGCGCCAGCTGTTCGCGCACATCATGGACGATATCGCGCACATCGATTTCTTCCAGCTGCAAGTTGACCTGCCCCCGCGTAATGCGCGACACGTCGAGCAAGTCTTCGGTGAGCCGGCCCATGACGCCGACCTGGCGCTCGATCAGCGCGCTGATCTTGCTCAGCTGCGGATTGCCGCCATGCGCGGTCTCCAGCACTTTGGCCGCCATCGCCAGCGCCGCAAGGGGATTGCGCAGTTCGTGCGAGAGCGTGGCCAGGAAGGTATCCTTCTGCGCATTCACGCGCGCCAGTTCCTCCTTGGCCTGCACCAGTTCCGTCACATCGCGCGAGACCACGAGCAAGCCCGCCACGCCCTGCGCGGCGCCCTTCATGGGCGTGACGACGACATCCCACCAGCGCGGCGACGCTTTCGCGGTCGGGCAAAACGCGAGGAATTGGGTGCGCTTGCCGACGCGTCCGGCGGCGACGGCTTGTTCCACCCGCGCCTGCTCGCTGCCCGGCCACAGGCTGGGCCAGTTCGTGCCGTCGAGCTGGCCTGCATGATCGAGTTCGAGTGCAACTTTGTCCGCCGGTGTTCAGCGATCGAATGGTGCCGTCGAGATGGAGGATCTTGATACAGTCGGGACTGTTCTCGAACAGTTCCAGATCGACGGGCTGGTCCAGCTCCGGGAACGAAAGGGGCATGATGGCATCCACGTAAGTGCGTTGAGGACCTTGCACCGAGACGATGAGCATCGGTGCCAATGTAAGCATTATCCTACATATGCCGCCGTATGCAATGTAAATTTTGATGAAATTGATGAAGAAACTTGACGTTGATTGCGTTGCTGGACAATAAAAAGCGGCCCTCGCGGGGCCGCTGTGTACTTCGCATTGCCTGGCTGCTTATACAAACGCCGCCAGCGCACCTTTCATCTTCTTGAGCGCCGCCGACTCGATCTGGCGGATGCGCTCGGCCGACACGCCGAACTCTTCGGCCAGCGTGTGCAGCGTGGCGCCCGAGCCGTCGTCGTTCGCCAGCCAGCGCGCTTCGACGATGCGGCGCGAACGCGGGTCGAGCTTGCCCAGCGCCGTCTCCAGGCCTTCGGACTGCAGGCGCGTGACCTGCTCGGCTTCCAGCACCTTGGTCGGTTCCTGCTGGTCCGACGACAGGTAGGCGATCGGCGAGAACTTGTCGTCTTCGTCGTCGGTCGGCGCTTCCAGGGCGATGTCGCGGCCCGAGAGGCGGGTTTCCATCTCGATCACTTCTTCGCGCTTGACGTCGAGCAGCTTGGCCAGATCGTCGACCTGGGTCGGGGTCATCGCATCCAGGCCCACCTTGTTGCTGCGCAGGTTGAAGAACAGCTTGCGCTGGGCCTTGGTCGTGGCGACCTTCACCAGGCGCCAGTTCTTCAGGATGTATTCGTGCATCTCGGCCTTGATCCAGTGCATCGCGTACGACACCAGGCGCACGCCCTGGTTCGGGTCGAAACGCTTCACGGCTTTCATCAGGCCGATATTGCCTTCCTGGATCAGGTCGGCGTGCGGCAGGCCATAGCCCAGATAGCCGCGCGCGATCGACACCACCAGGCGCAGGTGCGACAGCACCAGCTTTTGCGCGGCGTCGAGATCGTTTGCGTCGCGCAACCGCTTTGCCAGCGAGACCTCTTCCTCGTGGGTCAGCATCGGCAGGCGGTTGACGGCGGAAATATACGCGTCAATGTTGCCGAGCTGCCCGGTGAAACCGAGGTTCAGGGCACGACTGCTGGTCGGAACCAATGCGGATTGTGCGGACATCATATTTTCCTCTTAAGTAATCTTTGCTGCATCCATCAAGCCGCCGGGACATCCCGGAGGCTGGGCATGCGTTGTCACTGCACGCGATGCCTGTCAACCTTGTTTACCTTCGCTTGAGCACTATATTAGCACTCCCCATGGGAGAGTGCCAGCGACCCCCCAGAAACGGCAAGGTGTTTAAGTTTCGTTAAAGTATTTCTCTAAAGAATCGAAAAACGATCCGATTTACTCTAGAGCAGAATCCTGCATAACTGTTGAGATAGGTCAAACGGACTCGACATTTAGCAGCGATCAAGGACTCAGGTTACGGGGTCGGGACGGCCATTTTCTGTTAGATGGCGCACGGAGCCGGGCGTTCAGTGCCTGTGTGCGCCGCTGTCTGGCGTGTGCGCGGCATGCGCGCCTACAAGGCATGGCGTGAAATATTGAGCGCAGGCACAACATGGGCCGCCGCGCAGCATCGCCGCAAATGAAAACGGGTGATACAGCTCAGCCGTATCACCCGTTTTTGCTTCAGGAAGCAAGCTCAGCGCATGCGCGCCAGGTGCCGCTGCACCGACAGCAAGGCCCCGACCAGCCCCAGTCCGGCGCTCAGCGCCAGCAAGCCCGCCATTTCCAGCGCGCCCAGCGGCGCGAGCTGGAATTCCGACGCATACAGCCGCGCGAACTCGGCGATCGCGCCATTCAATGGATGCAGGGCCAGCGTCACCGCGCCCAGCGCCACCGCGCCCGCGCACAGGCCCAGCAGGGCGCCGGTGTAATAGAAGGGGCGGTGGATGAAATTATCGGTCGCGCCCAGCAGCTTGGAGACGGCAATTTCTTCGCGCTGGGTCAGCACCTGCAGGCGGATCGTGTTGAACACGACCGCGATCACCACCACGCCCAGGGTCACGGCCAGCAGCAGCAGGGCCAGGCGCAGGATGCCGAGCAGGGCGGCCAGGCGTTTCACCCAGGCCGAATCGACCTGCACGGTATCGACCTGGGGCAGGGCGCCCATCTGCTCGACGATGCCGTCGATGCGCTTGGCATCGCGCGCGCGCTGGAAAAGCCTGTCCAGCTTCATCACATAGCTGTCGGGCAGCGGATTCTCGCCCAGCGTGTCGAGCGCGGCGGACAGGCCGCTGCGCTCCTTCAGGTCGTCGAGCGCCTGCTCGCGCGGCACGAAGCCGATGCTGGCCTGGCTGCCTTGCAGGATATGGCGCAGCTGCGGCTCGAGCGCCTGCGCTTCTTCGCGCGTGGCCTCGGGTTTCAGGAACAGGCTCACTTCCGGATCGACCGACAGCTGTTCCGACATCGGCCGCACGTTGTCGAGCAGGGTGATGCCGGCAAACGGCAGCGCCAGCGCGACCGCGACGACGAGCACGTTGAACAGGAAGCTGCCCGGCGCCTTGCGCAGGGTGGAGAGCGCCGCCGCGAAGGCGAACTGGTGCTGGCGAATCCACGGGCTCATGCGGCACCCCCGACCAGCTGGCCGTGTTCGAGGCGGATCACGCGTCCCGCGCCGTCGAGCACCTGCTCGTCGTGGGTCGAGATCAGGCAGGTGACGCCCACCGAGTGGAAGGCGCGCAAGGCGTCGAGCACCTTGTCGGCCGCCACGCGGTCGAGGTTGGCCGTCGGTTCGTCGGCCAGGATGATCTGCGGCCGGTTGACGATCGCACGGGCAATCGCCACGCGCTGCTGCTCGCCGCCCGACAGTTCCAGCGGATGCGCCTTGGCGCGGTCGAGCAGGCCGACCTTGTCGAGCGCGGCGCGGGCGCGCTGCTCGGCGCCGGCTTTCGGCGCGCCCGCCACCAGCAGCGGCAGCATGGTGTTGGCCAGGATATTGCGGTCGTTGAGCAGGCGCTGCTGCTGGAAGATCAGGCCGAGCTTGCGGCGCAGGAAGGGGATGCCGGGCTTTTTCAGCTGGCCGATGTCCTGGCCGAACACGATCACGCGCCCGCTGCTGGGACGCTCGATGGCGGCGATCATCTTCATCAGCGTCGACTTGCCGGCGCCGGAGGGGCCGGCCAGGTAGACCAGCTCGCCCTTGTCGATGTTGAGGGACACGTCGCTCAGGGCGGTGGCGTCGGCGGAGTATTTTTTGGAAACGGAGTGGAATTCGATCATGTCCGTGCTTATCCCAGCAGCGCTTCGACGAACTCTTCCGCATCGAACGGCTGCAGGTCGTCCAGCTTTTCGCCCACGCCGATGAAGTACACCGGCACCGGACGCGTGCGCGCGATCGCGGCCAGCACGCCGCCCTTGGCCGTGCCGTCGAGCTTGGTGATCACGAGGCCGGTCAGCTGCAGCGCATCGTCGAAGGCTTTGACTTGCGCCAGCGCGTTCTGGCCGGTATTGCCGTCGATGACGAGCAGGATTTCGTGGGGCGCGGCGTCCATGCCCTTGCCGATCACGCGCTTGATCTTCTTCAGCTCTTCCATCAGGTGCAGCTGGGTCGGCAGGCGGCCGGCGGTATCGACCATGACGACGTCGACGCCGCGCGCCTTGCCCGACTGGACCGCGTCGAAGGCCACGGCCGCCGGGTCGCCCGAGGCTTGCGAGATGACGGTGACGTTGTTGCGCTGGCCCCAGACCATCAACTGCTCGCGCGCGGCGGCGCGGAAGGTGTCGCCGGCGGCCAGCAGCACCGACTGGTCGGAGCGCTGCATGTGCTTGGCGAGCTTGCCGATGGTGGTGGTCTTGCCGGCGCCGTTGACGCCCGCGATCATCATCACCAGCGGCTCGTGGCGGCCCAGTTCGAGCGGCTTTTGCAGGGGCGCCAGCATCTCGATCATCAGGCTTTTCAGCGCGGCTTTCACGGCCGTGGCGTCGAGCAGCTTGTCTTCCTTGACCTTGCGGCGCAGGCTGTCGAGCAGGAACTGGGTGGCGTCCATGCCGGCGTCCGACATCAGGAGCGCCGACTCGAGTTCCTCGTACAGGTCTTCGTCGATGCGCGCACCGACGAACAGCAGCGACAGGTTGCTCGAGGTTTTCGACAGGCCCGCCTTCAGGCGCGTCATCCACGAGCGTTTCTTTTCCGCTTCGGTGGTGGGGCGCTCGGCCGTCTCTTCGATGAAGAGCGCGGCTTCGGGGATCGGGGCGCGGCGGCGCCGGGGCCGGCGTCAGGGCGGGAGCGGGCGCGGCGGGCGCAGGGAGCGGGCGCGGCCGGTGCCGGCACGACCTCGTCTGGCGCCGCTTCAGGGGCGGCTTTTTTTCTTTTGAAGAAACTAAACATGGATATGTGGTGGCGGGTAGGGCATGCACATGCCGGCGCAGTGACGCCGGCACGACGAAAAGGTTCGCGCGTATTTTATCAGAGGGAGGTACTGACGAATCGGCAACGAATGAACCGCCTGCACATCAGGATTGCCGGTTACGCGTCCACCAGTTGCCCTTCTTTTCCTGCGCAACCGGGCTCAGGCGCCAGGCGCCGTAGGGATTGTTGAACAGCGAGCCGGGGCCGTAATCGATGGCGCGTCACCTGTTCGACCCGGTACACCTGCTTGCCTTCGCTGACCGAAAAGGTGTGGCCGTCGGCCAGTTTCGGGGCGTTTTCGAGCAGGTAGCGCGTGAAGAAACGCAGCATGTCGGCCGCTTCCGTCTTGTCGTCGGCGCTGGTGATCGCTTCGGGCAAGCCGAAGTTGTGCATGCCGCAGGAGTAAACATCGGTGCCGGCCACGTACACGACCAGCGCGCGGTGCGCCGTCACCTGGTCGAGCTGCTCGCACATGTCGATCCAGTAGGCGGGTGCATGGGCGATGCCGGTGCTGTCGACCTTCACGCCGAGACCGCCGGCGTCGATCAGCGCGGCGCCGGCGCGCATCATCGCATCGGCCGCCTCGCGCGAGCCGCCCGGCGCGATCAGGTAGGCCACGGTCGCATGGTCGTCGATATCGGCCATCGCTTCGGTCCTGGCCCAGTGCGGGCCGGCCTTGGCGAAGTCGTCGGCCAGGTCGGGATCGGCGCGCTGCAGGGCGAGTTCGCAGGTAAAGCCGGTCTCGCTGTCGCGCAATACGGTGCCGTCAAGGGTGTAGCCGGGGGCGCTGGCGAGGAGTTCTTCACGCAGGTCGCCGCTGCTGGCCCACGGGCCGGGAATGCATAAAACGACTTCTGGGGTAACGCTCACGGTGCTTCGTCTCCTGTTTCTCTCTACGTCGGCGCCCTCAGGAGGCGCCTGCCTGCCGAGCAGCATAGCCTGTTCGGCAAAATGGTGCTTTTGGCAAGTGGAGCAGGCGTGTGCGGGTATGGCGCAGAAGGTATTGACTGGCCATCGAAGATTAACTCTAGTGCATCGAGAGCGAACGCGATAGGCGCCGTCTTATTGTCTGCTGCGTATGGCATTGGAGGCAGGGAGTAGATGCAAGCGTAGTAGTGCGCCGGCGATTTGTTTGCGAAGGCGGTGTGGTTGTGTTAGTGCTGGCGAACCTCGACATTGCCGAATTGGGCGCGCATCCGTAATGCATGTCGAGGATGCGGGACTGGTATTGTCGCAGTTGATGAGGATGCGATGGGGCCAGTGTTTTCAGCGGGTTGGGCATGGATAGGCTTTTGCGAGCATGGAGAATCCACGTCGCCGTAGAAGAGCTTGAACGAGAGCGCAAATGTAATCAGGGCTGCATAGTTGACGATTTGACCGTTTGCAGATCTGAATGTCCGCCGATCTCGATCAGTCCGCGTACCGTGGCGAAAAATTGCTCGAGCATTTGCTGATCGGTGAGCTGTTGAAATACGCATGGCAGCAAGAGGATGCCTCGCTTGAAGTATCGCAGCCGTCAATCGACCGCCCGGGTCACGATATCGTATTGGAAGCAAACGGCATCACCCGGCACGTCCAGCTGAAGACTCGTCCAGGATCGCCAGGACGGGGCGGCAGATCGTGCATCTCGGCCTTGGCCGACAAACCGTCGGGATGCGTGGTGTGGGTGCGCTTCCATCGAGAGTCGATGGAACTTGGGCCTTTCCTGTTCTTCGGCATCAAGCCCTGGCAGAGGCCTTGCCGTCGCTGGACGGCTTCAAGGTGTCTACGCACACGAAAGGCGATGCCCAGGGCGTGAAGGGGCAACGGCTCGGGCTGCGCGTGGTGCCAGTATCGAAGTTCGCGCAGTGGAGCACGATTCCTGCGCTATATGAGCGCTGTTTGGCCAGCCCAGGAACGAAAAAGCCCCTGCAGAGCAGGGGCCTGTCGACTAGGATCGCCTGCGTCAGCCGGCCTGCGCCGCTTTCGCCGCCTGCGCCGCCTCGCGCATCGCCTCGAGCGTCATATTCGGCGTGATCAGATTGCCGTCGTAGCGCAATTCGATCAGCGCCGGCAGGTTCTTGCCGTTCGCGTGTTCCAGCGCCCGTGCCAGGGCCGGCGCGAAATCCGCCGTCTTCTCGACGATTTCGCCATGCCCGCCATACGCCCGCGCCAGCGCCGCGAAATCCGGATTGTGCAGGGTGGTGCCCGACACGCGGCCCGGATAGGTTTTTTCCTGGTGCATGCGGATGGTGCCGAACATGCTGTTGTTGAAGACGACGATGATGACGCCGGCCCCGTACTGCACGGCGGTCGCCAGTTCCTGGCCGGTCATCATGAATTCGCCATCGCCGGCAAAGGTGACGACGGTGCGCTGCGGGTCGATGATTTTTGCCGCCACGCCCGCCGGCACGGCATAGCCCATCGCGCCATTCGTCGGCGCCAGTTGCGTGCGCATGCCGCCGTAGCGCCAGAAGCGGTGCGCCCAGGAGGCGTAGTTGCCGGCGCCATTGGTGATGATGGTGTCGTGCGGCAGCGCGGCCATCATGTCCTGCACCACTTGCCAGAGGTCGAGCGGCGCGTCTCCCTTCGCGAAGATCGGCGGCTGCACCTGGAAGGCGGCCAGGTCGGCCTTGGCCTCGGCCACCGTGTGGCGCCAGGCGCCGGCGTCGACCGGTTCCATCGCGGCCAGCATGGCGCACGCTTGCGGCGCGCCGCTGGCGATCATCAGCTCGGCCTGGTAGACGCTGCCCAGTTCCTCGGGGTCGGCGTGGATGTGGACCAGGCGCTGGCGCGGCACCGGGGAGGCGAGCAGGGTGTAGCCGCCGGTCGTCATCTCGCCCAGGCGCGGGCCGATGGCGATGACCAGGTCGGCCTCTTTCACGCGCGCGGCCAGCTTCGGGTTGATGCCGATGCCGACGTCGCCGACGTAGTGCGGGTGCGCGTTGTCGAGTAAATCCTGGAAGCGGAAGGTGCAGGCCACCGGCAGCATGTTCGCCTCGGCGAAGCGTCTGCAGGTCGGCGCAGGCTTGCGCGTTCCAGGTGCCGCCGCCGAGCAGCACGATCGGGCGCTTGGCTTTGCGCCAGCATGCCGCGCAGGGCGTCGATCTGGCTGGCCGCGGGCGCGGCCTGCACCGGCTGGTAGCGGCGCGTATCGGCGACCTTCGCGGTCTCGATCAGCATGTCTTCCGGCAGCGCCAGCACCACCGGGCCCGGACGGCCGCTGGTGGCGATCTGGAAGGCGCGCGCGATGTATTCGGGGATGCGGTCGGCGCGGTCGATTTGCGTGACCCATTTCGCCATCTCGCCGTACATGCGGCGGTAGTCGATTTCCTGGAAGGCTTCGCGGTCGATGAAGTCGTTGCCGACCTGGCCGATGAACAGGATCATCGGCGTCGAATCCTGGTAGGCGGTATGCACGCCGATCGAGGCATTGGTGGCGCCGGGGCCGCGGGTGACGAAACAGATGCCGGGTTTGCCGGTCATCTTGCCGTAGGCCTCGGCCATGAAGGCCGCGCCGCCTTCCTGGCGGTTGATGACGAAGCGGATATCCGAGTCGTGCAGGGCGTCGAGCACGTCGAGATAGCTTTCGCCGGGCACGCCGAAGGCGGTGTCGACGCCGTGGATGTGCAGTGCATCGACCAGGATCTGGCCGCCGGTGCGGGAAGGGTGGGTCATGGGTCGGTCATCCTCGGATGTTGGGTATCGTGGCATTCTAGGCAATCGCGGCAGGCGAGGCTATTTAAATGGCGACACCGTTTTTCAGAAATACGGGCTGCTTCGGTTACAATGCACCCCGTGAAGCAGGCCAAGACAGTCGCTGGCTGGCACTCTCAAGGTGCTGGCGGGAGGAAGGTCCGGACTCCATAGAGCAGGGTGACGGTTAACGGCCGTCCGCTGAAATCCTGCCCGGCGCAAGCCGGGGAGGTATAAGGCGAGGAACAGGGCCACAGAGACGAGCGTATTAAGTTACGGTGAAACGCGGTAACCTCCACTCGGAGCAATTCCAAATAGGCACGCGTTGATGTTGCTCGCGGAGCGTGCGGGTAGGAAGCTTGAGCGCCGGAGTAATTCGGCGCCTAGAGGAATGGCTGTCATAGGGGCGTCCCGCAAGGGAGACCACTACACAGAATCCGGCCTATCGGCTTGCTTTACACTTAATTCTTCAGTTCCCGCGCACCGCCAGCCGGCCAGCGCGGGACTGCCTATATCGGCAGCCCTTGCGCTCGCCGGCATTATCTTCCATAAAATCGTGATGCTCCTCAAGCCGGGGGCAGCCGCTTGCTGACGCACATCAGTTGGCGGAACTTCGGCCATCGTGATGGGTCAGAAGAACTGAGCCGTGACGAGGGTAAGGACACCAATGCGAGACGATGGCATTCGGGAGGATTGCGACATCCGGGCAGGATCGCATTTTCTTCTCATACTCGCGGCCTATTTCCTGGTGCAAGTCGTGCTCCGCGTGACATCGCCTGCCGTGCTCGACCTGGATGAATCGGAAGCGGTTCTGTCATTTCAGCATTTGCAGCCAGGCTATGGCAGCCAGCCGCCGCTGTACTTCTGGCTGCAATGGCTCATGTTTTCCCTGTTTGGCGTCAATCTCTTTGCCCTGTCGGTCCTGAAAAATCTGCT
This sequence comes from uncultured beta proteobacterium, assembly GCA_963729765.1. Classification (GTDB taxonomy): domain Bacteria; phylum Pseudomonadota; class Gammaproteobacteria; order Burkholderiales; family Burkholderiaceae_D; genus Telluria. Next base: position 263,136 of record CAVSPL010000008.1, read on the forward strand.
GCTGCTGTGCACCTATGTGGCGATGTTCTACACCGCCAGATCGCTCATCGGCATGCGCGGCGCCATCATCGTCGCCGGCTCGCTCGTGTTGTTTCCGCAGCTGGGCTGGGAATCGCAGCGCGACCTGACGCACTCGGTGCTGGTGACCTGCATGGCCGCGCTCACGCTATGGTGTTATGTCGGCCTGCTCCGGCATCGGAGCAAACTGCGGTATGCACTCCTCGGCCTGTTGCTCGGGCTGGGGCTGCAGTCGAAATATAACTTTGCGGTGTTTGCGCTTGGACTGGCCGCGGCCAGCCTGCTGGTGCGGGAACACCGGCAGGCAGTGTGGAACCGCAATGGCTGGATCACGCTGGCGATGTTGCTGCTGGCGCTTGCGCCGCACGGGCTGTGGCTGCTCGATCATCTGGATGTCGCAACGGGCGCCACGCGCGCGAAAATGCATCGCCATGATGCAGGCTACGCCAGCAATGTGGCGCGCGGCCTGGGCAGCATGGCAAGCGCGGCATTCCTGTTCGTCACGCCCGTATGGATCGTGTACGGCTGGATCTACTGGCGGCACCGGAACGAGGCGCAGGCGAGACTCGATCGTCCCCAAGCCCGGTTTTTTCTTTGGTTTTATGGCGCGGTGTTTGCCTGCGTCACGGCACTGGTGCTCAGCGGTGAGCTCACCAGCATCAAGGGCCGCTGGATGCAGCCAATGCTGTTCCTGTCGCCGCTGGCGTTCTTCGTCATCTTTCCGGCGCTTGTGCGAACGCACAGTGTGCCGAACCATACTGTGGACGGCCGGCGTGTTCGCGATCGTCATTCTGGCGGGGCTGACGGCACGCGCCCATTTTGGCAAGAACACGCAGGCACCGTTTGCCGAACTGTCGGCCCAACTCATGCTGCGCTTTCCACAGACGAAAACCCTGGTCGCAAGCGAGCTGACGGACGCGGCAAACCTGTATCTGCATCACCCGGCGTGGACAGTCATGCTGTTGCCCCAGATTGTGCAAAGCCGGCCCGCCATCAGGGGAGACGTCCTGTTGATCGACTCCGGCGACCACCCAGGCAATTGGCTGGACAGTTTTCTCGATGCTTATCCATCGAGCGTGGTCCGCCGGCGCGGACGGTTCGATGTCGGCAAGCCGAAGGATCGGCAAGGCGCCATCGCGGTGGAATATGCGCTTGTCTCGGTCAAGGGGGAGTAAATGCTATTGTCGATTGTTGTTCCGGTGATGAACGAGGAAGGCAACGTCCAGCCCCTGATTGCGCGTATTGCAGAGGCGCTCGCGCAGGTGGAGCATGAGCTGATCTTCGTGGACGATGGCTCGAACGATCGCACCGTGGCCGAAATAGAGCGCTTTGCCACGCCGAATACCCGGCTTCTGGTATTGAGCCGTAACTATGGCCAGACCACGGCGATGGCCGCCGGCGTCGACGCCGCGGACGGCGAGCTCATCGTCATGCTGGATGGCGATTTGCAAAATGATCCGTACGATATTCCGCTCATGATGGACCGCATGCGGGAAGGCAACTGGGACGTCGTTGCCGGCATTCGCACCGATCGCAAGGATGGTTTCCTGTTGCGCAAGCTGCCGAGCAAGCTGGCCAATTGCTTGATCCGGCACGTGACCGGCGTCCAGATCAGCGATTACGGCTGCACGCTGAAGCTGTTCAAGAGCGACATCGCAAAAAACCTGGGACTGTATGGCGAACTGCACCGCTATATTCCCGTATTGGCCTCCATGTGTGGCGCCAGGATGACGCAGATGCAAGTGCGGCATCATGCGCGCCATGCCGGCGTGTCGAAATACGGCATCGGCCGCACACTGAAAGTGGCCAGCGATTTGATGCTCATGGTATTCCTTCGCAAGTACGGACAGCGTCCCATGCATTTGTTCGGCACCACCGGTATTGTCTTGTTTTGCACAGGCTGTTTTCTGAGCGCCTATATGTTGTTCGAGAAGCTCAGGGGTGAAAGCATCGCCGGGCGGCCCTTATTATTCCTCGGCCTGATGCTGACCGTGGCGGGTGTCCAGCTCATTACCACCGGCTTCATTGCGGATTTAATCATGAGAACGTATTACGAATCCCAAAACAAAAAGCCTTACCATCTCAAGAAAAAAACCGGTGTCTAGCCGTGTGGGCAAGAAGTTGAAAGCAGGCTTGCAGGTGTTGATATCGGCCTGCCTGATCGTTTTCGTCTTCCTGAACATTGACCTCAGCCAGGTGAAAGCCCTGGCGTTTCATCCGCAGCGCGCACCGCTGCTGATCGCCGCTTTCATCGCCTTCAATGCGTCCAAGATCGTGGGCGCGCTGCGATTGAATATCTATCAGCGCCATGCGGGAATCCATCTGAGCGAGCGCGACAATCTGCGCTTGTATTATGCAGGCATGTTTTTGAACGTATTTTTGCCAGGCGGCATAGGCGGGGATGGCTATAAAATCCTGGTGCTGCACCGCAGCCATGCCTTGCCGCTGCGCACAGTCATCACGACGACATTGGCCGACCGTGTCAGCGGCATCCTTGCCCTGTTGTTCATGTTCTGCATGTTGATGCCCATGCTTGCGCTGCCTTGGGAAGCGGCTAGCGTCATCGTGTTCGCGCTTGCATCAGGCGCCGCATTGGTCGCCCTATTCATCGTGGGGCATCGGTGGAGCATCAAGCTCGACCTGCAAGGACTTGCCGGCGTGTTTGCACTCGGACTGGCGGTGCAATGCCTGCAGATGCTATGTATGGGCGTGCTGCTGCTGTATGTAGGCGCACCTGGCAATGCATTACCTTGCTTATCTTGCCGTTTTCCTGATTTCTTCCGTTGCCGCCACGCTGCCCTTGAGTATTGGCGGCCTTGGCATGCGGGAAGCGACGTTTTTATTTGGCGTCAACCTGGTTCACCTGGACCCCACCTACGGCGTGATTGCGTCCAGTTTGTTTTTCCTGGTGACGGTTTTTTCATCCCTGATTGGCGCATTGTTTCTGACGCGTTTTTCGCTGCGATCACCGGCGGCAAATTGCTAAACAGGCTACAATCCGAGGACCCGCATGCTGGCCTCTTCCGGAGACGTCGATGCCCCAATTCATTCTCGCCCTCGACCAGGGAACCACCAGTTCCCGCGCCATCCTGTTCGATCGGCAGGGGCAGGTCTACGCCTGCGCCCAACAGGAATTTCCCCAGCATTTCCCGCAGCCCGGATGGGTCGAGCACGACGCGCTCGACATCTGGAACAGCCAGCTCGCCTGCGCGCGCCAGGTGCTGGCCGACAGCCGTGTCCCGGCCGCGAGCATCGCCGCCATCGGCATCGCCAACCAGCGCGAAACGACGGTCGTCTGGGACCGCGCCACGGGCGAACCGATCGCGCGCGCCATCGTCTGGCAGGACCGGCAGAACGGCCGGCGCCTGCGACCGCCTGCGCGAAGCGGGCCATGCGCGCCTGATCAACCGCGCCACCGGCCTCGAGCTGGACGCGTATTTCTCCGCCACGAAGCTGCAATGGCTGCTCGAGAACGTGCCCGGTGCGCGCGCAACGGGCGCAGAACGGCGAGCTGTGCTTCGGCACCATCGACAGCTGGCTCGCCTTCAAATTGTGCGGGCGCCACGTCACCGACGTCAGCAACGCCTCGCGCACCATGCTCTACAACATCCATACGATGCGCTGGGATCCGGCGCTGCTCGACCTGTTCGGCGTGCCCGAGGCGATGCTGCCGGAAGTCGTGCGCAGTTCGGGCCAGGTGGGCGTCGCGCGCGAAGAATGGTTCGGCGGTGCTATTCCCCGTGTCCGGCATTGCCGGCGACCAGCAGGCCGCCACCTTCGGCCAGGCCTGCTACGACAAGGGCATGGTGAAGAATACCTATGGCACCGGCTGCTTCATGCTGATGCACTCGGGCTATGTGCCGCCGGTCTCGCGCAACCGCCTGCTGGCCACCATCGGCTGGAAGATCGACGGCCGCACCGACTACCTGCTCGAGGGCAGCGTCTTCATGGGCGGCGCCACCGTGCAATGGCTGCGCGACGGCCTGGGCATCATCAAGGAGTCAAACGAAGTCGAGGCGCTGGCGACCTCGGTGCCGGACAGCGGCGGCGTGATGCTGGTGCCGGCCTTTGTCGGCCTCGGCGCGCCGCACTGGGACCCGTATGCGCGCGGCACGATTGTCGGCATGACGCGCGGCACGACCAAGGCCCACATCGCACGCGCGGCCATCGAGGCGATCGCCTACCAGAGCGCGGAATTGCTGGCCGCGATGCAAAAGGATGCCGCCTGCCCGGTGATGGAAGTACGCGCCGACGGCGGCGCCGCGCGCAACGATTTATTGATGCAGTTCCAGGCCGATTTATTGGGCGTGCCGGTGGTGCGCCCGGCGGTGACCGAAACCACGGCGCTGGGCGCGGCCTACCTGGCCGGCCTGGCCGAGGGCTTCTGGGCCTCGCGCGAGGAAATCGAAGCCCTGTGGCGGGCCGAACGCCGTTTCGAACCCGACATGGCGCCTGACTTGCGCGCCACATTGCGGGCGCGCTGGGCAAGGGCGGTCGAGCATGCCAAGGGCTGGGTCGAGCATTAAATACTCGCCATGTTGGAACGCGGCGAAACGCATTATCACACCCATTATTCAGCCAGAAATATCACCAATTTCCACTATTCTATTTTTCTTATCGCCGAATCATTTTTTGATTTAATTTCGGCAATAGTTATGTTATGTTTTGCGCCGTTTGCTAATTGAGCCGGGATACACCGGCCTGCGCAAGTTACATATAAAACTGAGAGAGAAAAATGAAAAAGGGATTGGTCTGGGTTGCGGCCGGCGTCATGCTGGCAGGTTGTGGTGGCGGAGGGGATAACACGCCGGTGGTGGCGCCGGTGGCGACGCAACCGGTGCCGGTTCCGGTGGCGCCACCCCCGCCGCCTCCGCCACCGACCGTGAGCGTGCTGACCGCAGGCATTAGCCGGCAGGTCGCGGTGAATACCGGTATTGCGATGGAAGTCGTGGTGAAGCCGAGCTTCACGCCGGCCGGCACCCGGTATGCCAGCGCGGCCGGCATGACCGGGACCGACATGACGCCGGCGGACGCCGTCACGGTCACGCCGAACAGCGACGGCAGCTTGACGCTCGGGATGAGCACCCTGGCAGGCACCGCCGCCGGCAGCTACAAGGGCGAGTTCACGGTCAAGCGGTGCAGCGACGCGGCAGGTGCGACCCCGCAAGCGGTGCATCGATGAAGGTGCCGTATGCAATTACCGTGGTTGAGGCGCGGCAAGGCCTGGCCGGGCGACAAGATCACGCCGCTGACGCCGTGGGAGGGCGTGGCCGACTGGTCGACCTTCCAGGGCAATGCCGCGCATACGGGTTTCGTCCCCGTGACGCTCAATCCGGACCAGTTCTCGCTGCGCTGGAAGATTGGCAGCGTTAGCCTGAACAACTACGGGATTGCGCAGCCGGCAACGCTGGCCGCGGCAAATGGCCTGTTCTACGTGGCAAAAGACAAGAAGCTCGAGGCGCGCAAGGAGCTCGACGGCAGCCTCGCCTGGTCGTATGACGTCGGCACCCTGGCCTATCCATCCGTAAACCCGCCGGCAGCGCGGGCGGCGTGGTCTACATGGCGGCCGGCCAGCAGAGTTCGACCTATATGTGCGCCCTCGACGCCGCCACCGGCGGCATGGTGTTCAAGACGCCGATGGCCTCGCAGTGGGAAAACTACCTGGCGCCGGTCGCATACGACGGTTCGGTCTACACCAACGCCGGCATGTATGGCGGGCTGTATGCCCTCAAGTCCACGGGCGAGCTGATGTTTACGGCGCCTGCGCAGCAGGGAGCCATGTGGTCGCCCGCCGTCGACGCCAACTCGGCCTATGTGTTCGTCAACGGCGCCTTGACCATTTACGACCGCAAGACGGGTACCCAGCGCAGCAAGATCCTGGATGCGTCGGCCAGCGGTTATGGCGCCTACGGCTACGCCGGCGCCCCGGTGCTCGCTTCGGCGGGGACCGTGATCGCCGCCGATTACAGCAGCCCCGGCTACATGGCGCCCACCAATTCCCTGCTCAAGATTAACGTCGAGAAGGGCTATGTCGACTGGCGCAAGGCGGGCGTTACACGGTAACGCCGGCGATTGCGAATGGTGTCATCTACGCGCCGAACAAGTCGCCTACCGCCTGGAGGCACGCGCGAGAGCCAGGCGCGCAGCGCTCGGCATGGACGCCGCCGATTGCGGGCGAGATCACCAGGTTGGCCGAGCCGGTCGTCACCAACAACATGGTCTTCGTCAGCACGGATAAAAATACCATGCGATCGACATGCGCAGCGGAAAAGCGTGTGGAGCCTTTCCACTGGCCGGGCGGCGGCCAGGACGCGCAGCGGTATCCAGCATATCCACGCGGTGGAAGCACGGTCGCATTCAACATGAAGTAAGCGCCGGATGAAAAATGGCCGGTCGCCCGGCCATTTTTTCGATGACGAGAACAGGCAGCGCAGGCTGCCTTTTTTTATTTCTCGCACGATCCCGACCGCGTACACGATGCAGAACAGCCGCGTGGCCGAGCCCCTGGCCTGGCGCACTGCCCACGCCGCAACCCAGTCGAACAAGCCGGTCGTGCGCGCCAGTTCGGAGATCAGCATCATCCCGATCAGGAACAAATAGACATCCCGGCCTTGCCAGGCCGCCTGGCCGGCCTCGGCCGCGCTCAGCTGCCCCAGCAGCACGAGCAGGAGCGCGCCCGCCACGGCCCACCAGGCCTCGGCCAGGCGAAACGGCCGCACCAGGATGCCGGCCGTGGAAAGGCCCGCGACGGGCCAGATGATCAAGGGGGAAAGCGCAAGCTGCATCGTCGGGCCAGGTTCGGGAGGAAGCGCATTCTACCCAAGGCCAACCTGTACGCGCCGCAATGTTGCTCGCTCGTCTTATTTTTCCACGATCTCGAGGTCGAATTCATCCACCCCCGCCACTTCGCCATGCACCCGGTCGCCCGGCTGCAGGGCGCCGACGCCGCCCGGCGTGCCCGTGAAGATCAAATCGCCCGGCGCCAGCGTCACCAGGCGCGACAGGTGGCTGATGATGTCGGCGATCGGCCAGATCATTTCGGACAAAGCACCGTCCTGGCGCACTTCGCCATTGACCAGGATGCGGATGCAGGCATCCTCGGCCGGATGGCCGAAGGCGCTCACCGGGCGCAGCGGGGTGCAGGGCGCGGAAGCGTCGAAGCCTTTCGCCATGTCCCACGGCCGGCCGGCTATCCTTGGCGACGGCTTGCAAATCGCGCCGCGTCAGGTCGATGCCCACGCCATAGCCCCAGACCTTGGCCAGGGCCTCGTCGCTAGGGATGTCGGCGCCGCCCGAACGCAGGGCGACCACCAGCTCGATCTCGTGGTGCAGGTCCTGCGTTGCCGACGGATAGGGCAGGGCGCCTGCGGCCGGCACCACGGCGTCGGCCGGCTTCATGAAGAAGAAGGGCGGCTCGCGGTCCGGATCGCTGCCCATTTCGCGGGCGTGGGTCGCATAGTTGCGGCCGACGCAGAACACGCGGCGGATCGGGAAGCGCGCACTGCTGCCGAAAACGGCAAGCGAGGGGGTGGCGGGTGGCGTAAAGGCAAACTCGGTCATGGATACTCGCGCGGTGAAAGGATGCTTCATTCTACAATCGATATTCAATCAAGAGGATCTCCGCCATGACGAGCGCAAAATTCCGCTTCCTGATCATTCTGTCGGTCCTCTGTCCCCTTGCCTCGGCATTTGCCGGCATGTACGCGGAGGACCTCGACATCTCGCTGCGCCTGAAATCGGCCTTCGAGGCCGAGCCGATCCCCCTGGCCATGCTGCCGCTGTGGCAATCGGCGGCGCTGGGGATCGCCACGACGGCGCTGGTGGTGGTGTCGGCGCTTGGGCTGTACGCGTACCGGCGCTGGGGCCGCGCCTTGAGCCTGTGGTCGACGGTGCTGCTCATGCCCATGCTCTGGATGACGGGACCGATCATGCAGACGCCGCTCGAAAGCGCCCTCGACATGACCTCGTCGATGCTGTACGGCGCCGTGCTGGCGCTGGCCTACTGGAGCCCGGTCAGCGCGCGCTTCGAGGCCGGCAAATAGCGGCAGGGCGCGCTCAGAATCCGATCCGTCCCCGTCCCGGCGCCGCCCGCAGGCGCACGTCGGCCGCTGGTGACGTGGCTGCGGCCGTCGGCCACGGCATAGCCCAGGCTGTCGAGCAGGGTCTTGCGCAGGTCGCGCGGCGCGACGGGCGCCAGCAGGTCGAGCACGGCGTCCGCCAGGCGCGCGTCGAATCCGGGCAGGTTCAGTTCCACCAGCAGCGCCGCAACCATGCGCTGGGCGATGCCGGCGGCCTGGTTTCGCGTCGGCGCCGGCACCTCGTAGACGGCCATGCGGTTGAGCAGCGGCGCCGGGATGCCTTCGGTGGAATTGGCCGTCAGCACCCAGAAGATCTGGCTGGCGTCGATCTCGACGTCGATGAATTCGTCGCGGAAGGCGCGCGCCGTTTCCGGTTCCAGCAACTGGTAGAGCGCGGCCAGCGGATCGGACTGCGAGGAGCCGCTCGCCTTTTCCACTTCGTCCAGCACGACCACCGGATTGGCGTACTGGCCGCGCACCAGGCGTTCGGCGACCTTGCCGCATTTCGCGCCGCGCCAGCTGGCCGAGCTGCCGGTGATCACGAAACCGGCGGACAGGGCATTCATGCTGATCAGCTCGCAGTCGGTGCCCATGGCGCGCGCCAGGCGCTTGGCGAAATGGGTTTTACCCACACCCGGGCCGCCCAGCAGCAGGATCGGCATCACATTGAACCCCTTGTTGCCGGCATGGGCCAGGCGCAGGTAGCGCGCCAGGTCGTCCAGCACGGTATCGAAATTCGGGCACTCTTCAAACAAGGGCGACAGCGCGTCGATCGACGACGGGGTGGTCACGAAACGCTCGGGGCCGGCGCCGAGCATGCGTTCGTAGAAAGCGTCGAGTTCCGGCGAGCGGCCGCGGCTGCGATCGAGGGCGTCCTGCACGTCGAGCAGGTCGTACACAGCGCGGGTCCGGGCGATGGTCAGGCTCACGGTCGTTCTCCTTGCCATTCAGCAATATTCGCCCGGCGTCGCGGAACTGTCGGGCCTTGGAGAAATCCTAACCCTTCCGGCATGAATCCGCAATTTTCGCGCTGTGGCGTGCGGATGAGCCGCGCAGCCGTCCTATTTCAGAAGTATTTTTCTAAAATGCAACGTTGTGTCTGACCTGTCTAGATGAGGTAAGACTTTCACATATTTACCTAAGTGCTTAATTTTCCGGGATATTTTACCTTGACGCTACTTCAGCGTTGCGCGCTAAGTCCTTCATTTCATTAGCAAAATTCGGGTTTTTCCTACGGGAATTCGCTTGACCAGCAACAACGCTTCCTCTAAAGTGGGAAACAGTGTGAAAAAGTGTAGTTTTGTGGGAGAAGTTCAGGTCTCCCGGCGCGCAAAACAACTAAACTGATAACTCTCCAAAGCTAGGTATCTACGTGTTTCAAGGCGCGTCTGCGATCAATCTCGATGCGAAAGGCCGGATGTCGATTCCGGCAAAGCATCGTGACGCCCTCGCGCTGCAATGCGAAGGACGCCTCACGCTGACCCGCCACCCGCACGGCTGCCTGTTGCTGTTCCCGCGTCCGGTGTGGGAAACCCACCGCGACCAGATCGCCGCCTGGCCCATGTCGGCCCGCGCCTGGCAGCGCATTTTCCTCGGTAACGCCTGCGATGTCGAGATCGACAGCGCCGGCCGTGCCCTGATTGCGCCCGAACTGCGCGCCGCTGTCGGCCTGGAAAAGGAAGTGATGATGCTCGGCATGGGCACCCACTTCGAAATCTGGGACGCCGCCAAGCTGGCCGCCGATGAAGCATCCGCCGTTGCCGGCGGCATGCCCGATGTACTTTCCAATTTCTCTTTCTGAGGCACGGATGACGATCGCCACTCCGGTGCCCGAACTGCAGCATCGCACGGTATTGCTCGACGAAGCCGTCGATGCGCTCAACCTCGACGAGGGCGAGCGCAACAAGGGCCTCTATATAGACGGCACCTTCGGCCGCGGCGGCCACAGCCGCCTGATCCTGTCGCGCCTGGCGCCGGAAGGCCGCCTGGTCGCCTTCGACAAGGACTTGCAGGCGATCGCCACCGCCGAGCAGATTGACGACCCACGCTTTTCGATCGTCCACGACAGCTTCGCCACCATGGGCTCGGCACTCGCCGCCCAGGGCGTGTCAGCACGTGGACGGCATCCTGCTCGACCTGGGCATCTCCTCGCCCCAGGTCGACGACGCCACGCGCGGATTCAGCTTCCGCAACGACGGCCCGCTCGACATGCGGATGGACACGACACGCGGACTCTCGGCCGCCGAATGGATAGCCACGGCGACCGAACAACAACTGGAAAAGGTTATACGGGAATATGGGGAAGAACGGTTTGCTTTTCAGATTGCAAAGGCGCTTGTTGCTCGCCGGGCAGTCGAACCAATTTCAAGCACACGCCAGCTTGCCGCAATCGTGGCAAACACGGTCAAGACTCGGGAAAAAGGCAAGGATCCGGCCACCCGTACCTTTCAGGCTATCCGGATTTTCGTCAATAAAGAGCTTGAGGACCTCGAGGCAGGGCTGACGGCTGCCTACGCCATGCTCGCGCCCGGCTCGCGCATGTCCGTGATCAGCTTCCACTCGCTCGAAGACCGCATGGTCAAGCAGTTTTTTGCCAGCAAGGCCAACGTGCCGCAGCCGGACCGCCGCCTGCCGATCCGCGCCGTCGACCTGCCGCAGCCGCAGATGAAGCTGATCGCCAAGATCAAGCCATCCGACGAGGAAGTGGCGGCCAACCCGCGCGCCCGTTCGGCGGTGCTGCGCGTGGCCGAGCGCCTGAAGGACGCTGCTTGATGAGCAACAAGCTCAACATCGTGCTGGCGGCGGGCCTGATCGCCTGCGGCCTCACGCTCGTGAACGCGCGCTACCAGGCGCGCCATTTGTTCATCGAACTCGAACGCCTGCAGCAGACCTCGCGCCAGCTCGACATCGACTGGGCCCAGCTCCAGCTCGACCAGTCCACGCTCGGCAAGAACGAACGCATCGAACAGATCGCCCGCACCAACCTGAACATGACGCCCTTGACGCCTGCCCGTACCCAGTACCTGACGACCGGGGGCGCACGATGAAGCGCGACAAACCCTTTACCGGCGGACGCGTCGCCGCCTCGAAAGGCATGGCCTTCTCGAAAAGCCCGGTGCTGGCCGTGCGCCTGCCCGACTGGCGCTCGCGCGTGATGCTGTTCGTGCTGTTCGCCGCCTTCGCCGCGCTCGGCCTGCGCGCGCTCTGGCTGCAGGGCATGTCGACCCAGTTCCTGCAAAAGCAGGGCAAGAGCCGCTACGAGCGCACGCTGGAACTGCCCGCCACGCGCGGCAAGATCATGGACCGCAACGGCCAGGTGCTGGCCTCGTCGCTGCCGGTGAAGGCCGTCTGGGCGATCCCCGAAGACGTGCTGGCCTCGCCGCCGGAAAAGCTGACCGAACTGGCGCGCCTGCTCGAGATGCCGGAAGCGGAGATGCGCAAGAAGCTCGATTCGGACCGCACCTTCGTCTACCTGAAGCGCCAGGTCGAGATGGACGTCATCGCCAAGATCGACAAGCTGAAGATCAACGGCCTCGACACGCGCAAGGAATACAAGCGCTTCTACCCGCAGGGCGAAGTCATGACCCACATGGTCGGCTTCACCAGCGTCGAAGACGTGGGCCAGGAAGGCATGGAGCTGGCCCAGCAGAAGTCGCTGGTCGGCGCGCCGGGCAGCCGCCGCGTGATCAAGGACCGCCTGGGCCGCATCGTCGAAGACCTGGGCTTTTCGAAAGCGCCGCACGACGGCAAGGACTTGACGCTCTCGGTCGACAGCAAACTGCAGTACATCGCCTTCACCAGCATCAAGAACGCGGTCGAGAAGTTCAACGCCAAGGCCGGCGCCGCCCTGGTGCTGGACGTGCACACCGGCGAAGTGCTGGCGCTGGCCAACTACCCGACCTATAACCCGAACGACCGCAGCAAGCTCACCGGCGAGCAGCTGCGCAACCGGGTCATCACCGACATCTACGAGCCGGGCTCGATCATCAAGCCGATGACCGTCGCCCTGGCGCTGGAAACCAAGCGCGTCACGCCGAACACCGTGTTCGATACCGGGGCAGGGCGCATCGTCGTCGGCGGCCACGCGATCCGCGACTCGCACCCGAAGCCGATGCTGACCACCAGCGGCATCATCCAGAAGTCGTCGAACGTCGGCGTCGTGAAAATCTCGCAGCTGATCCCGCCGCAGGAGATGTGGGAGCTGTACACGAAACTCGGCTTCGGCCAGGCGCCGCGCTTCGGCTTCCCGGGCCCGGCCGCCGGCCGCGTGCGCCCATGGAAATCCTGGCGTCCGGTCGAATACGCGAACATGGCCTTCGGCCACGGCCTGTCGGTCTCGCTGCTGCAGATGGCGCGCTCCTACATGATCTTCGCCCGCAACGGCGACATGATCCCGCTCTCCTTCGTGAAGGTGGACGAGGAGCCGGCCGGCCAGCAGATCATCTCGCCGAAGACCGCGGCCCAGGTGCGCACCATGCTCGAATCGGTGGTCAGCCCGGAAGGCACGGCCTCGCGCGCCCAGGTGGCCGGCTACCGCGTCGGCGGCAAGACCGGTACCGCGCAAAAGATCGTCAATGGCCGCTATTCGCAAACGAGCTATGTCGGCTATTTCGTCGGCATCGCGCCGATGTCGAAGCCGCGCTTCGTCATCGCCGTGATGGTCGACGATCCGAAGGGCGCCGTGCACACCGGCGGCGGCGTCGCCGCGCCGACCTTCGCCGATCTCGCAGCCAATGCGCTGCGGGCGGTGAACGTGCCGCCCGATTCGTCGGTCACCGACATCATCATTCCGGAAACGCCACTCGAGGAGAGTCTGTGATGACAGCAAGTCACCGCGACATCTGCAAATGGGTCGTTGCCGCCGCACCAGGCGGCAAACTCGTTTCCGACTCGCGCCAGGTCGAGCCGGGCGACGTCTTCTTCGCCTATCCGGGCGACGCCGGCGACGGCCGCCGTTTCATCGCAGCGCCGCGATCGATGCCGGCGCCGCCGCCGTCGTCTACGACCCGCAGGGTTTCGACTGGGACGCGTCGCTGACGCGTGCCGCACCTGGCCGTCGCCGACCTGAAACCCCAGGCCGGCACCATCGCCCACGCCGTGTTCGGCCAGCCGGACATCGACATGTTCACCGTCGGCGTGACCGGCACCAACGGCAAGACCTCGTGCGCGGTCTGGCTCGGCCAGGCCTTCGCCAAGCTGGGCGAGACCGCCGCCGTCATCGGCACCCTGGGCGTGGCCTTGTTCAAGGGCCGCAACGCAGCCGGAATACCAGGTCACCGGCTACACCACGCCGGACGCCGTGCTGCTGGCGAGCCGCCTGGCCGCCGTGCGCGAAGCGGGCGCGCGCACGCTGGCGATCGAAGTCTCCTCGATCGGCCTGGAGCAACAGCGTACCGCCGGCATGCATTTCGACGTCGCGATCTTCACCAACCTGACGCGCGACCACCTCGACTACCACGGCGACATGGAGAGCTACGAAGCGGCCAAGGCCAAGCTGTTCGCCTGGCCCGGCCTGCAGACGGCGGTCATCAACCTCGACGATCCGGCCGGCCAGCGCCTGGTGGCGCAGCTGCGCGCGACCAATCCTGCGCTGGCGATCACCGGCTACACCCTGCACGATGCGGCGGCCCAGCCGGCCATCGAAGGCGTGACCATCCTGCGCGCATCGAACAAGCGCAGCCGCCCGGCGGGCAGCGAATTCCAGCTCGACGCGCCCCGGCGCCAGCCTGCTGGTGAAGACCCAGCTGGTCGGCCACTTCAACATCAGCAATGCGCTGGCCGTGCTGGGCGCGCTGCTGGCCAAGGGCTTCGAGCTGAAGCAGGCGGTCGAGGCGATCGAAGCGCTGCTGCCGGCCCCGGGCCGCATGCAGCAGGTCGGCGGCCAGGACGCGCCGCTGGTCGTGATCGACTACGCCCACACGCCGGACGCGCTGGAGAAAACGCTGCAGGCGCTGCGTCAGGTAGCAGCGTGAACGCGCCGGCCAGCTGTGGTGCGTGTTCGGCTGCGGCGGCGACCGCGATCCGGGCAAGCGTCCGCAGATGGGCGCGATCGCGCAAGCGGCCGACCAGGTCATCGTCACCAGCGACAACCCGCGCAGCGAAGAGCCGCATGCGATCCTCGACCAGATCGTGGCCGGCATGGACCCGGCGGGCGCGCCGCACCAGGCGATCGAGGACCGCGCCACCGCGATCCTGGCCGCCGTCAAGCAGGCGAACAAGCAGGACGTGATCCTGCTGGCCGGGAAGGGCCACGAGCCCTACCAGGAAATCAAGGGCAAGAAACTGCCGTTTTCCGACGCCGACCATGCCGCGCTGGCCTTGAGCGCGCGGCTTACCATGATGAGGAATAACTAGGATGCGCGGTACGCTCGCCCAATTGATCGCGTCGATGCCCGGCTCGCAGCTGATTGCTGACGCCAGCTTCGACAAGGTCTCGACCGACAGCCGTACGGCCAACGCCGGCGCGCTGTTCGTCGCATTGCGCGGCGAGATCTTCGATGCCCACGATTTCCTGCCGCAGGTCGCCGCCAACGGCGCCGCCGCGGTCATCGCCGAGCGCCTGCCGGAGGGCTGGACCCTGCCGGCCATCGTCGTGCCGAACACCTTGACGGCGCTGGGCCAGATCGCCAACCAGTGGCGCCGCCAGTACGCCATTCCCCTGATCGGCGTCACCGGCAGCAACGGCAAGACGACCGTGAAGGAAATGATCGCGTCGATCCTGGCCGCCGCCTTCGGCGAAGAGGCGCGCCTGGCCACGCAGGGCAACCTGAACAACGAGATCGGCGTGCCGCTGACCTTGATGCGCCTGGAAGCGTCGCACCGCGCGGCCGTGGTCGAACTGGGCATGAACCATCCGGGCGAGATCGCCCGCCTGGCCGCGATCGCCCAGCCGACGGTCGCGATGGTGAACAACGCCCAGCGCGAGCACCAGGAATTCATGCACACCGTGGAAGCGGTGGCGCTGGAGAACGGTTCCGTCTTCGCCGCGCTCGCCAGGCGATGGCGTGGCCGTCTATCCGGGCGACGACACCTATACGGCCTTGTGGCAAGGGCTGGCGGCGCACTGCCGCAGCCTGACATTCGGCCTGGACGCGGCCTGCGACGTGCGCGCGACCTATGTCAGCACGGGATTCGGTAACAATTTGAAAGTAACGGTCCCAGGCGGCGATTTCGCGCTGAAACTGGCGGCGGCGGGTGAGCACAACGTGCGCAATGCCCTGGCCGCAATCGCCTGTGCGCTGGCGGCGGGCATCGAGCAGGACGTGATCGTGCGCGGGCTGGAAAGCTTCGCGCCGGTCGGCGGCCGCTTGCAGCAAAAGCGGGCCAGCAATGGCGCGCTGGTGATCGACGACACCTATAACGCGAACCCCGATTCGATGCGCGCCGCGATCGACGTGCTGGCAAGTTACCCGGCGCCGCGCATCCTGGTGGTGGGCGACATGGGCGAAGTCGGCACGCAGGGACGCGAGTTCCACGAAGAGATAGGCGCGTATGCGCAAAGTCGCGGCATCGAGACGGTGCTGGCGACGGGTGAGTTGTCGCGCTATTTGGTCGCAAGCGGCGCTCAGCCATTACGAGCAGTTTGACGATGTATTGGCAGCACTGGACGAGCAACTGGGCGGCAATTCTGAGGCAACTGTGCTGGTGAAGGGCTCGCGTTTCATGAAGATGGAACGCGTGGTCAATCACCTGACCGGATCCACACATACTGGCAAGGACGCCCACTAAATGCTTCTCTGGCTTGCACAATACCTGCAGGACTATATCGGTCCGATGCGTCTCTTTAACTTCATCACCTTCCGCGCGGTGTGCGCCACGATCACCGCGACCGCGCTCGGCCTGTTCACGGGCCCGGCGGTCATCCGCAAGCTGACCGAAATGAAGGTCGGCCAGGCGGTGCGCACGCAAGGCCCGCAGACCCACCTGAAAAAACACGGCACCCCGACCATGGGCGGCGTGCTGATCCTGATCTCGATCGCGCATCTCGACGCTGCTGTGGTGCGACCTGTCGAACCGCCTGATCTGGCCGGTGCTGATCGTCACGCTCGGCTTCGGCGCCGTCGGCTGGGTCGACGACTACCGCAAGGTGGTCTACCAGGACCCGGAAGGCATGCGCTCGCGCGAAAAATACTTCTGGATGTCGCTGGTCGGCCTGACCGCTTCGCTGTACCTGGCGTTCTCGGTCTCGGCCAAGACGCCATGGGGCGTGGCCCAGCTGTTCTTTGCCTGGGTGCAGTCGGGCTTCTCGCTCAGCCTGCCGCCGAAGGCCGACCTGATCGTCCCCTTCTTCAAGACCATCAGCTATCCGCTGGGCGTGTGGGGCTTCATCGCGCTGACCTATTGCGTGATCGTCGGCACCTCGAACGCCGTCAACTTCACCGACGGCCTCGATGGCCTGGCCATCATGCCGACCGTGATGGTGGGCGGCGCGCTGGGCCTGTTCGCCTACCTGACCGGTAACGTCGTGTATGCGAAATACCTGTTCATCCCGCACATCGCCGGCGCCGGCGAACTGATGATCTTCTGCGGCGCGATGGCGGGGGCGGGCCTGGCCTTCCTCTGGTATAACGCGCACCCGGCCCAGATGTTCATGGGCGACGTCGGGGCGCTGGCCCTGGGCGGCGCGCTCGGCACCATCGCCGTCATCGTGCGCCAGGAAATCGTCCTGTTCATCATGGGCGGCGTGTTCGTCGCCGAAACGCTGTCGGTGATCATCCAGGTGGCCTGGTTCAAGTACACCAAGAAGCGCTACGGCGCCGGCCGCCGCGTATTCCTGATGGCGCCGCTGCACCACCATTTCGAACAAAAAGGCTGGAAGGAGACCAAGGTCGTGGTCCGCTTCTGGATTATCACGATGGTCCTGGTCCTGGTCGGCCTGTCCACCTTGAAGCTGCGCTGATGAACTACGAAGGCAAACTCGCCCTGGTCCTGGGGCTCGGCGAATCCGGGCTCGCGATGGCGCAATGGCTACACCGTTGCGGCGCATCCGTGCGCGTGGCCGATACGCGCGCGCGAACCGCAGCGCCTGGGCGCGCTGCGCGAAGCCGTGCCGGACGCCGAATTCATTGGCGGCGAATTCACGGCCGCGCTGGTCGAGGGCGTCGATTTCGTCGCCGTCAGCCCCGGCCTGGCGCCGAACAAGGAACTGGCCGTGATTACCCCGGCGGCTGCCGAGCGCGAACATCCCCGTCTGGGGCGAGATCGAACTGTTCGCCCAAGCCCTGGCCGCCCTGAAGGCGGAGCGCGGCTATGCGCCGAAAGTCATCGCCATCACCGGCACCAACGGCAAGACCACGGTGACGAGCCTGACCGGCCTGCTGTGCCGCCGCGCCGGTTTCGAGACCCGCGTGGCCGGCAACATCAGCCCGGCGGCGCTCGACGTGCTGCGCGAAGCGCTTGATGAAGACAAGCTGCCGCAAGCCTGGGTGCTGGAACTGTCCAGCTTCCAGCTGCACACGACCTTCAGCCTGAACCCGGATGCGGCGACGGTCCTGAACATCACCCAGGACCACCTCGACTGGCATGGCGACATGGCGGCCTACGCGGCTGATAAGGCGCGCATCTTCGGCGCCGATACCACGCGCGTGCTGAACCGCGACGATGCCATCGTGATGGGCATGGCCGCACCCGGCGTGCCGCAACTCACCTTCGGCACCGGCGAACCGCAGGAAGCCGGCAGCTTCGGCCTCGTCAACGAACGCGGCGTGCTGTGGCTGTCGAACGCCGTGGCCGGCGAAGCGAGCGAAAAGAAACTGAAAAAGGGCGAAGTCGCGCCCGCCGTCGAGATCACGCGTGAACCGCCTGATGCCGGCCGACGCCCTGAAAATCCGCGGCCTGCACAATGCCTCGAATGCGCTGGCCGCGCTGGCCCTGTGCCGCGCCGCCGGCCTGCCGCTGGCGCCGCTGCTGCACGGCCTGCGCGAATACGCGGGCGAGCCGCACCGCGTGGAACTGGTCGCGACCATCGAAGGCATCGATTACTACGACGACAGCAAGGGCACGAACGTCGGCGCCACCGTCGCCGCCTTGCTCGGCCTGGGCAAGGCCTTCACCGGCGAAGGCCAGCAGATCGTGCTGATCGCCGGCGGCGACGGCAAGGGCCAGGACTTCACGCCGCTGGCCGAGCCGGTCTCGCGCTACGTGCGCGCGGTGCTCCTGATCGGCAAGGATGCGCCGGCCGTCAAGGCGGCGATCGAACCGTCCGGCGTGCCGTGCTTCGACCTCGACGACTTGCCGCAGGCGGTGCGCCGCGCGGCGGGTCTGGCGCGTGCGGGCGACAGCGTGCTGCTGTCCCCGGCCTGCGCCAGCCTCGACATGTTCACCAACTACGCGCACCGCGCGCAGGTGTTCGTCGACGCCGTGCGCGACATCGCACTCGAAAAAGGGATGGAGCTCTGATGGCCTTCCAGATCCCTTTCAAGTTTTCGAGCTCGAGCCCCGAAGCCGGCATCGCCGAGCGTTCGCGGCCCGTCCAAGATGATGGACTACGACCAGCTGCTGGTCTGGGTCACCCTGATCCTGATGCTGTTCGGGATGGTGATGGTGTATTCGGCCTCGGTCGGGCTGCCCGATTCGCCCAAGTTCGCCTATCTCGAAGGCCGCCACGAATACTTCCTGTACCGCCAGATGGCCTTCATCGTGGCGGCGATCGTCGCGGCCTGGGTCACCTTCCGCATTCCCGTGGCCGTGCTGCAGAAACTGGCGCCGCTGATGTTCGTGGGCACCCTGGTGCTGCTGATGCTGGTCCTGATTCCGGGCGTGGGCGTGGTCGTGAACGGCGCGCGGCGCTGGTTGTCGCTGAAAGTGTTCAACCTGCAGCCGTCCGAGATGATGAAGATCGTCGCGGTGCTGTACGCCGCCGACTTCACGGTGCGCAAGCAGCAGTACATGCACAAGCTGACCAAGGGCTTCATGCCGATGGCGTTTGCGATCGGCGTGGTCGGCCTCTTGCTGCTGCTCGAGCCCGACCTCGGCGCCTTCGGCGTCATCGTCTGCATCGCCATGGGCATCCTGTTCCTGGGCGGCTTCAACATGATCTGGTTCGGCGGCATCGGCGCCATCCTGGTCGTGATCTTCACCTCGATCATCGCGCTCTCGCCCTTCCGCCGCGCGCGCATGTTCGCCTATCTCGACCCGTGGCAGGAAGACAATGCGCTGGACAAGGCCTACCAGCTGACGCACTCGCTGATCGCCTTCGGCCGCGGCGAGATCGCCGGCGTGGGCCTGGGGAACAGCGTCGAGAAGCTGCACTACCTGCCGGAAGCGCATACCGACTTCATCATGGCCGTGATCGGCGAGGAGCTGGGCCTGGTCGGCGTGCTGGTCACGCTGGCGCTGTTCTACTGGCTGGTGAAACGCGCCTTCGACATCGGCCGCCAGGCGATCGCCCTCGACCAGTTCTTCGCCGGCCTCGCCGCGAAGGGCATCGGCATCTGGATCGGCGTGCAGACCTTCATCAACATGGGCGTGAACCTGGGCCTGCTGCCGACCAAAGGCCTGACCCTGCCGTTGATGAGCTATGGCGGTTCGGGCGTCGTCATCAACTGCGTGGGTCTGGCGATCCTGCTGCGCATCGACTACGAGAATCGCGTGCTGATGCGGGGAGGGCGCCTGTGAAAAAGCTGATGATCATGGCGGCCGGCACCGGCGGCCACATCTTCCCCGGCGTGGCGATCGCGCAGACCATGCGCGAGCGCGGCTGGACCGTCACCTGGCTCGGCACCGCGCACGGCATGGAACGCGAGTTCGTGCCGAAGCACGGCATCGAGATGGACACCATCGATTTCGCCGGCCTGCGCGGCAAGGGCCTGAAGCACACGCTTGACCGGCGCGATGAAGATGGCGGCCAGCTTCGGCGCCTGCCTGCGTTACCTCGGCAACCGCAAGCCCGACGTCGTGCTCGGCATGGGCGGCTATGTGACCGTGCCCGGCGGCCTGATGGCGCGCGCGCGCGGCATTCCGCTGGCGCTGGTGAATGCCGACGCGGCCCTGCTGTTGTCGAACAAGACCCTGAGCCCGATCGCGCAGCGCGTGCTGTTCGGCTTCCCGGCCGACTTCGGCAATGCCGCGGGCAAGGCGGTCGTGACCGGCAACCCGGTGCGCCAGGCGATCCTCGATCTGCCGCTGCCCGCCGAGCGTTTCGCCGGCCGCAGCGGCCCGCTGCGCGTGCTGGTCGTCGGCGGCAGCCTGGGCGCCAAGGTGCTGAACGACAGCGTGCCGGCCGCGCTGGCGCAGATCGACGCCAACGTGCGCCCGATCGTCACCCACCAGTCGGGCAAGAAGAACATCGACGCCCTGCGCGCGGCCTACAAGCAGGCCAACGTCGAAGCGAACGTGGTCGACTTCATCGACGACATGGCGGCGGCCTACGCGCCAGGCCGACCTGGTCATCTGCCGCGCCGGCGCGATCACCGTGTCGGAACTGACGGCCGCCGGCGTGGCCAGCGTGCTGGTGCCTTTCGTCGCCAGCACCACCAGCCACCAGCGCGACAACGCGGTCTGGATGGCCGGACAAAAAGCGGCGGTCCACCTGGCGCAGGGCGACTTGTCGGCCGCGCAGCTGGCGCAACTGTTGATGTCGACGACCCGTGCGGATTGCCTGGCGATGGCCGAGGCGGCGCGCAGCGTGGGCAAGCGCAACGCGAATACCGAAATTGCAGACGTACTCGAACAATTGGCGAACAAGAAAAAATAAGAATGAAACACAAGATCAAACATATTCACTTCGTCGGTATCGGCGGCAGCGGCATGAGCGGCATCGCCGAAGTGCTGCTCAACCTCGGCTATAAAGTCTCGGGTTCGGATTTGGGCAGCAATGTCGCGACCAATCGCCTGAAGGACCTGGGCGCGCGCGTCTACCTCGGCCATGCGGCCGACAACATCCTCGGCGCGGACGCCGTCGTCACCTCGACCGCCGTCAACGAAGCCAATCCGGAAGTGATGGCCGCGCGCGCCGGGCAGATTCCCGTGGTGCCGCGCGCGATCATGCTGGGCGAACTGATGCGCCTGAAGCGCGGCATCGCGATTGCCGGCACCCACGGCAAGACCACCACCACCAGCCTGGTCGCCTCCGTGCTGGCGCAGGGCGGCCTCGATCCTACCTTCGTCATCGGCGGCAAGCTCACCAGCGCCGGCGCGAATGCGAAGCTGGGCACCGGCGACTACATCGTGGCCGAAGCCGACGAGTCGGACGCCTCCTTCCTGAACCTGACGCCGATGATCGAAGTGATCACCAACATCGACGCCGACCACATGGAAACCTACGAGCACGACTTCGAAAAACTGAAGGCCGCGTTCGTGAACTTCACCCACCGCCTGCCGTTCTACGGCCGCGTGATGCTGTGCATCGACGACCAGAACGTGCGCGCCATCCTGCCGCAGGTGACGAAACCCGTCACCACCTACGGCTTCTCGGAAGACGCGCAAGTGCGCGCGCTCGACGCCCATGCCGAGGGCGTGCACATGCACTTCACGGTGCGCCAGGAAGGCTATCCGGACACCAAATTCGTGCTCAACCAGCCCGGCATGCACAACGTCCTGAACGCCTGCTCGGCGATTGCCATCGCCCGCGAGATCGGCATCGACGACGCCGCCACGGCCCAGGGCCTGCTGGAGTTCCGCGGCGTCGGCCGCCGCTTCACGCGCTATGGCGACGTGGCGATCGAGGGCGGCGGCAGCTTCACCCTGGTCGACGACTTCGGCCACCACCCGGTCGAGACCGAAGTGACCCTGGCCGCCGCGCGCGCCGCCTATCCGGGCCGCCGCCTGGTGCTGGCCTTCCAGCCGCACCGCTACAGCCGCACGCGCGACCTGTTCGAAGACTTCGTCAAGGTGCTGTCGCGCGCCCGACGTGCTGCTGCTGGCGGAAGTCTATGCGGCCGGCGAAGCGCCGATCGTCGGCGCCGACGGCCGCACGCTGGCGCGTTCGCTGCGCGCCGGCGGCAAGATCGAGCCGATCTTCGTCGAGACCATCGCCGAGATGCCGGCCGCGATCCTGCAGGCGGTGAAGGATGGCGACGTCGTCCTGACCATGGGTGCGGGCTCGATCAGCGGCATTCCGGCAAAATTAACAGAACAAGTTACTGAAAAGGTTCCATCGTGAGCGACCTCACTGACAACATCGTCACCAACTTCGGCAAGGTCGGCGTCCTGTTCGGCGGCCGTTCGGCCGAGCGCGACGTGTCCATCATGTCCGGCACCGGCGTGCTGCAGGCACTCAAAAGCCGCGGCATCGACGCGCACGGCTTCGATCCGGCCGAGCGAACGCTGGCCGAGCTGGCCGCCGAAAACTTCGACTGCGTCTTCATCGCGCTGCACGGCCGCTACGGCGAAGACGGCAGCCTGCAGGGCGCCCTCGAGCAGCTCGGCATTCCCTACACCGGCAGCGGCGTCATGGCGTCGAGCGTCGGCATGGACAAGATCACCACCAAGATCATCTGGCTGTCGAAAGACATCCCGACCCCGCGCTACGCCACCGTGGCCCCGGGCGACGACCTCGATGCGGTCGTGCAGGACCTGGGCCTGCCGCTGATCGTCAAGCCGCCGCTCGAAGGCTCGACCATCGGCATCACCAAGGTGGAAGCGGCCGAACAGTTCGAGGCCGCCGTCGCCCTGGCGCTCGGTTTCGACGAGACCGTGCTGGCCGAGGAATTCGTCACCGGCCGCGAATTCACGGTCGCCGTGCTCGGTTCCGGCAAGAGCGCACGCGCGCTGCCGATCGTCGAGATCGTGGCCCCGCAAGGCAATTACGACTACCAGAACAAGTATTTTACGGACGACACCCAGTACCACTGCCCGGCCAAGCTGCGACGCCGCATTGACCGCCGAGATCCAGAAGCATGCGGTCGACGCCTACCGCGCGCTCGGCTGCGAAGGCTGGGGCCGGGTCGACGTGCTGGTGCGCGAGAGCGACATGCGCCCGTTCCTGCTGGAGGTGAACACCTCGCCGGGCATGACCAGCCACTCGCTGGTGCCGATGGCGGCGCGCGCGGAAGGGATCAGCTACGAAGAACTGTGCGTCGAGATCCTGCGTTCGGCACGCTGCAAGATGGTAAAGGCGCAAGGCTAAGACATGTGGCATGACGCACGCACCCTCAACGCCACCGCCAGCACGCTGCTGGCGGCGACGCTGCTCGCCGGTATCGCGTCGGGCGTTTGGTGGCTGTCGCAGCGGCCGATGTTCACGCTGCGGCGCGGTGCGTGTCGAAAGCCTGTACGGCATGGACCTGCGCCACGTGAACGAACTGACGGTACGCAACAGCGTGCGTCGGGAAGATCCGCGGTAACTTCTTCACGACCGACCTCGATCAGGTGCGCAGCACCTTCGAAGCGGTGCCCTGGGTGCGCCGCGCCACGGTGCGCCGCGAGTGGCCGAACGGCCTGATCGTGGAAGTGGAAGAGCATGAAGCGCTCGGCACCTGGGGCGAGGGACGCCTGCTGTCGGTGAAGGGCGATGTCTTCACCGCCAACCTCGCCGAGGCCGACGACGACCACGAACTGCCGGCCTTCGTGGGACCGGCCGGCAGCGAGAAGGACGTGCTGGCGCGCTTTTCCGAACTGCGCTCGTGGTTCGCGCCGGTGAAACTGGTGCCGCAGGAACTGGCGCTGTCCTCGCGTTATGCCTGGACCGTCAAGCTGGACAACGGCATGAGCGTGGAGCTCGGCCGCGAGCAGGACAAGAATACCGTCAAGGCGCGCGTGCAGCGCCTGGTCGGGGTCTACCCGCAGCTGGTCGCCCGGCTGCAGGAAGGCCGCATCGATACGATCGACATGCGCTATCCGAATGGACTGGCGCTGTCCTCCGCGGCACTGACCGTGCCGACGGATGCCACCAAGCCTGTGAAGGCCGCGGCGAAGAAGAAGAAACACTCCGACTAACAAGACAACAAAGAACATCTAAGCAGGCGAGCAATGACAAAAGACGCGAAAAACCTGATCGTCGGCCTCGACATCGGCACCTCGAAGGTGGTGGCGGTCGTGGCCGAGGTGATGTCCGACGGACGCCACGAGGTCATCGGCCTCGGTCAGCACGAGTCGAAGGGATTGAAGAAGGGCGTTGTGGTCAACATCGAGGCCACCGTCGAATCGATCCAGCGCGCGCTCGAAGAGGCCGAGCTGATGGCCGACTGCAAGATCCGGAATGTCTACGCGGGCATCGCCGGCAGCCATATCCGTTCCTTCAATTCGCGCGGCATGGTCGCGATCAAGGACAAGGAAGTCACGCCGACCGACGTCGCGCGCGTGATCGAGACGGCGAAAGCGGTCAACATCCCGACCGACCAGCAGCTGCTGCACACGGTGCCGCAGGAATTCATCGTCGACAGCCAGGAAGACGTGCGCGAGCCGATCGGCATGAGCGGCATCCGCCTCGAGGTGAAGGTGCACATCGTCACCGGCGCGGTGTCGGCGGTGCAGAACATCGTCAAGTGCGTGCGCCGCTGCGGCCTGGAAGTGTCGGACCTGATCCTGCAGCCGATGGCCTCGGCCGACGCGGTGCTGACCAACGACGAGAAGGAACTCGGCGTGGTCATCATCGACATCGGCGGCGGCACCACCGATATCGCCGTGTACTCCGACGGCGCGATCCGCCACACGGCCGTGATCCCGATCGCCGGCGACCAGATCACCAGCGACATCGCGATGGCGCTGCGCACGCCGACCGGCGAAGCCGAAGAAATCAAGCTGCGCTACGGCGTGGCCAAGCAGGTGATGGCCGATCCGGGCGAGACGCTCGAAGTGCCGGGCCTGGGCGACCGCGGTCCGCGTTCGCTCTCGCGCCAGGCGCTGGCCGCCGTCATCGAGCCGCGCGTCGAAGAGCTGCTGGCGATGGTGCACCAGGTGCTGCGCGAGTCCGGCTACGAAGACGTGCTGTCGTCGGGCGTCGTCCTCACCGGCGGCACCTCGATGATGCCGGGGATGATCGAGATGGCCGAAGACATGTTCTTGAAGCCGACCCGCTTGGGCACGCCGGACTACCGCGGCCAGCTGGCCGACGTGGTGCGCAGCCCGCGCTACGCGACGGTGCTTGGGTCTGTTATTGGAAGCGAAAAAGCAGTATCTGCGGGGCCATATCGTGACGCGTCAGGACGGCTCGGCAAAGGCGGTGTGGCAGCGTATGAAGGAATGGTTCCTCGGGAATTTCTAAGTAGCAATTGGCGCAGTCGGCCAAGCGTATTTGATTCGGTACAAAACACATATTTTTTATAATACTAAGCAGTATCCATGCGCTAGGCCTGATACCCTTGTGAGGTTTGGTGCATGGATATAGCACTTTGAAAATTAGGAGTCACATCATGGAGTTCAGTATGGTCGATAACGCAGCACTGGGAACGGTGATCAAGGTCGTCGGCGTGGGTGGTGCGGGCGGCAACGCGGTCCAGCACATGATCAACAAAGGCGTGTCGGGCGTCGAGTTCATCGCCGCCAATACCGATGCCCAGGCGCTGGCCGTATCGAGCGCGCACAACATCATCCAGATCGGCGAGTCCGGCCTGGGCGCCGGCATGCGTCCGGAAGTCGGCCGCCAGCTGGCCGAGCAGACCCGTACCCGCATCGAAGATTCGCTGCGCGGCGCGCACATGGTCTTCATCGCTGCCGGCATGGGCGGCGGCACCGGTACCGGCGCCGCGCCGATCGTGGCCGAAGTGGCCAAGTCGATGGGCGCCCTGACGGTGGCCGTGGTCTCGAAGCCGTTCTCGTACGAAGGCCAGAAGTGCATGGACGTGGCCGAAGCGGGCCTGGAAGAGCTGTCGAAGCACGTCGACTCGCTGATCATCATCCTGAACGAAAAGCTGGAAGACATCTACGAAGACGAATCGATGCTCGAGTGGATGAAGCATGCCGACGACGTGCTGAACAACGCCGTGGCCGGTATCGCCGAGATCATCAACGTGCCGGGTCACATCAACGTCGACTTCAACGACGTCAAGACCATCATGAGCGAGCAGGG
Source organism: uncultured beta proteobacterium (assembly GCA_963729765.1). Lineage (GTDB taxonomy): Bacteria > Pseudomonadota > Gammaproteobacteria > Burkholderiales > Burkholderiaceae_D > Telluria. The sequence continues at coordinate 289,179 of CAVSPL010000008.1, forward strand.
CAAGGCCATGATGGGCACCGCGACCGCTTCGGGCGTGGACCGCGCGCGCATCGCCGCCGAGCAGGCAGTCGCTTCGCCGCTGCTGGACGGGATCGACCTGTCGGGCGCCAAGGGCGTGCTGGTGAACGTCACCGCGTCGCGCGGCCTGAAAGGTAAAGAGATCAAGGAAGTCATGGCCGCCGTGCGCGCCTTCGCCGCTCCCGACGCATCGATCGCGCAAGGTATCGCGTACGACGACGAAATGGGCGACGAGATCCGCGTGACGGTCGTTGCGACCGGCCTGGGCAAAGCCAAGAAGATGCAGCTGGTGCAGCCACAGCAAGTGCTGCGCACCGGTACCTACAACGCGCCGATGATGGCCGGCGCCGCGCAAGTCACCGCCGGCGTGCACATGGGTCACGCCAGCACCGCCGCCGCCGACGTCGGCATGAAGCAGCCAGCCGTGTGGCGCCGCGAGCAGGCATCGGAGCAGGTGCAGGCGATGCAGCGCAACGGTGTCGAGACCTACGACATTCCGGCTTTCCTGCGCAAGCAAGCCGACTAAGCTTTTAAGGCTTGATTAAAAACCGGGATCGGAGCGCTGCTCTGGTCCCGGTTTTTTTATGGCTGCGAAACGGTCGTAGGGTGGACGGGTCTCCCGTCCACGCGTTCAACGCGGGATCCCATGCCGTTGAGCGTTCAGTACCTGCGGCAGACGATCGAAGAGGCCGTCGACGTACTGGTCGGGGCCTCCGTGGACGATCAGGCGCACGTGACGATGCCCGACATGATGGATCGGCAGTAACCGCTGACGGAGCGCGCCTTTCTTTGCGCTACAGCGGAGCGTTCAACATCAGTACGCAATCCGCCTAAAGATCTCTCTAGGCGGTTGAACGCGTGGGCGGGAGACCCGCCCACCCTACGGGTCTGGCCAAGCCAATTGGCCGCTCCCGTGCAAGCGCGCGCCGCATCAGGCATACTGGCGGAATTCCAAAACAACACCAGAGGACGACTGCAATGACCATCAAGATTGGCGAACGCCTGCCGGAAGGCACCCTGGCCGAATTCATCGAAACCGAAACCGAAGGCTGCGCGCTCGGTCCGAATACCTTCCAGGTCACCGAACTGGCCAAGGGCAAGAAGATCGCGATCTTCGGCCTGCCGGGCGCATTCACGCCGACCTGCTCGGCCAAGCACGTGCCGGGCTATGTCCAGAACGCCGACGCACTGAAAGCCAAGGGCGTCGACGAAATCTGGTGCATCTCGGTGAACGACGCCTTCGTCATGGGCGCCTGGGGCCGCGACCAGAAGTCGACCGGCATCGTGCGCATGATGGCCGACGGTAACGCCGCCTTCAGCAAGGCCCTCGGCCTGGACGCCGACTTCTCGAAGCACGGCATGGGCACGCGCTCGCAGCGCTACTCGATGCTGGTCAACGACGGCGTCGTCGAGCAGCTGAACGTGGAGCAGGGCGGCGGTTTCGACGTGTCGAACGCCGAAACGATGCTGTCGCAACTGGGCTGATCCTTCCGCCTTTGTTTTACCCAACGGCGCTGCGGCGCCGTTTTTTGTCTGCCATCCATGCATATCGAACCCGAATCCCCCGACCAGCCGGAGGTGGCTGCCCTGCTCGCGCAGCTGCGTGCGCTGCACCCGGCGCTGTATCCCGCCTCAAGCCACGCTCCGCTCCCGCTTGCCGCCTTGCAGCAGCCCGAGGTGCGCTTCCTCGTCGCGCGCGACGACGCCGGCCGCGCCGCGGGTTGCATCGCCCTGAAGCGGCATGACGGCTATGGCGAGGTCAAATGCATGGTCGTCGACGCGGCCGCGCGCGGGCAGGGCATCGGCCGCGCACTGCTCGACCAGCTGGCGCTGCACGCGCTGGCGGCCGGGGTGCACGAACTGAAGCTCACGACCGGAACGCGCCAGGTCGAGGCGATCGCCTTGTACGAGCGCTTCGGGTTCGTCCGCTGCGCGCCCTACGCGCGGCGCCATCGGCGAGGACGACATCTGCATGGAGAAGCGCCTGTGAGCGCAGTCGAGCGGCAACCTGCGCAGCATCTACGCCATGCTGATCGCGGTGCTGATGTTCTCGGCGATGGACACGGCCATGAAGCTGCTCGCCGCCCACTATCCGGCGATGCAGGTCGCGGCCCTGCGCTCGCTGTCGTCCCTGCCGCTGGTCTGCGCCTACGTCGCCTGGCGCGGGGGCTTCAGCTCCATGCTGCAGGTGCGCCCGGCGCTGCACCTGCTGCGCGGCGGGCTCGGTATCGGCATGCTGGCCATGTTCGCGTACGGACTGAAAAAATTGAGCCTGGCCGAGGCCTATTCGATCTTCTTCATCGCGCCGGCGCTGATCACGGCGATGTCGGTGTTGTTCCTGAAGGAGACCGTCAACCTGGCGCGCTGGATCGCGATCTTCGTCGGCCTGGGCGGCGTGCTGGTGGTGCTGCGTCCGGAAGGCGAGGGCATGCTGACGCTGGGCGGGCTGGCGATCCTGGGCTCGGCCGTCTGCTATGCCGTCTCGGCGATCGCGGCGCGGGTGCAGGCGCGCACCAACAGCACGCGCCAGATGATGTTCTGGCTGATGCTGCTGATGGCGATCGGCGCTACCACGCTGGCGGCGCCGAACTGGGTCGCGCTCGACCCGAAGCACGTGTGGCTGCTGCTGGGCCTGGCCATTTCCGGCTTTTTCGGCCAGCTGGCGATCACCGAAGCCTTCAGCCATGGCGAAGCCTCGGTGGTGGCGCCCTTCGAATATTCGGCCCTGGCCTGGGGCGTGGCGATCGACTGGCTGCTGTGGCAAACCCTGCCCGACCAGTACACGCTGATCGGCGCGGCGATCATCATCGGCAGCGGTATCTATCTGATTACGCCACGAAAAAGTCCACGCGGAAGCAGAGCATCCTGTCCTGCAAGGCGCCGGCACGATATGCATCGGCATATAATCGCCATGCTCAAACAACGAACCATCAAAGAACTGGTGCGCACGACCGGCGTCGGCCTGCACTCGGGCCGCAAGGTCGAACTGACGCTGCGCCCGGCCGCGGTCGATACCGGCATCGTGTTTCGCCGCGTCGACCTCGACCCGATCGTCGAATTCCCGTCGAGCGCCGAGGTCGTGGGCGACACGCGCATGGCCTCGGTGCTGGTCAAGGACAATGCGCGCGTCTCGACCGTCGAACACCTGATGTCGGCCTGCGCGGGCCTGGGGATCGACAACCTGTACATCGAAGTGACGGCCGAGGAAATCCCGATCATGGACGGCTCGGCGTCGTCCTTCGTGTTCCTGCTGCAGCAAGCCGGCGTGCAGGACCAGGCCGCGCCGAAGAAATTTATCCGCGTGCTGAAGGAAGTCGAAGTGCGCCAGGGCAGCGGCAACAACGAAAAGTGGGCGCGCCTGAAGCCCGCACGACGGCTTCAAGCTCGATTTCTTCATCGAATTCAACCACCCGGCGGTGGACGGCACGATGCAGAACGCGACGGTCGATTTCGCCCACGTGTCGTATGTGCACGACGTGGCGCGCGCCCGCACCTTCGGCTTCATGCAGGACGTGGAAAGCCTGCGCGGCATGGGCCTGGCCCGCGGCGGCTCGCTGGAAAACGCGATCGTGATGGACGAGTACCGCATCCTGAATGCGGACGGCCTGCGCTACGACGACGAGTTCGTGCGCCACAAGATCCTCGATGCGATCGGCGACTTGTACCTGGTCGGGCACCCGCTGCTGGCGGCCTACGAGGCGCACAAATCGGGGCATGCACTGAACAACGACCTGCTGCGCGCCTTGCTGGCGCAGCCGGATGCCTACGAGATCGTGTCCTTCGGTGCGACCGAGACGGCGCCGGCGTCGTACGTGAAGCAGATGCAGGAGGAGTGGGCGCAGACTAGGTGCAGGTAACGCTCAGTTACCGCCGCGCCGCTTTCGCCGCCAAGCCGCTTGACCGCCGCCACCAGCGCCGCATTCTGCGGCGTATCCGGCAACGATTCCCCCAGCTCCTCGAAGGCATCGACCGCCGTCGGCGGCAATTCCAGCACCCGCATTTCGGCCTGCTGCGGCATCGCCCGCGTGACCTGCACCTTCAGACTTCAGCGCGGTAATCTGCCAGCCGCGCGCCAGCAAGGTGCTTTGCAGTTTCGGCAGGTTCTGCTTCAGGCGCGCTGCCACGGCCGAGCTCGGCACAGCGAGGGTCAGCACGCCGTCCTGGAAGGAGAGCACGTCGCAATTGTCCGCCATGGCCGGCAGGGTCTGGCCGACGTCGCGCTGCAGGTCGGCCATGCGCAGCGCGGTCGGCAGCAGGCTCGCCATGCGCTCGTTTGCGCGCAGGAAGTCCGTGACCTCGAACGAGGTGTTGCGATTGCGGGTGCCGTAGATATGCATCGAGCGAAAAAGAAAAGAGTGGCCTACAAGGGCGCAACATACCATAAGCGCCGCGCACGGGCAGGAATCTGTGGCGAACAAGGCAAACTGACAACATTCTTTCGTGCATGACACTTGTTATCCTGCCTATCATCCCCAAGTGTGGCCGCATCGCATGATAAAATCACTCGCTTTATGCCACCGTCGGTCTTGAGTAGGTATCGCTTTTGATATCATCCCTGGCTCTTTTTGCGGCGTCTTTTTAAGAAACTTAGCATGTCATTACTGACCCAGATTTTCGGTAGCCGCAACCAGCGGCTGCTCAAGCAATATCAAAAAACCGTGCGTCAGATCAACGCGCTCGAGCCGCAAATGGAAGCGCTGTCGGACGCCGAACTCCAGGCCAAGACGCCCGAATTCAAGGACCGCGTCGCCAAGGGCGAAACGCTCGACGCGATCATGCCGGAAGCCTTCGCCGTCTGCCGCGAAGCCGCCAAGCGCGTGCTCAAGATGCGCCATTTCGACGTCCAGATGATCGGCGGCATGGTCCTGCACGAAGGCAAGATCGCCGAGATGGGCACGGGTGAGGGCAAGACCCTGATGGCAACCCTGCCGGTCTACCTGAATGCGCTGTCCGGCAAGGGCGTGCACGTCATTACCGTCAACGATTACCTGGCGCAGCGCGATGCCGACTCGATGGGCCGCCTGTACGGCTGGCTCGGCCTGACGACGGGCGTGAACCTGTCGCAGATGGACCACGACACCAAGCAGAGCGCCTACGGTTCCGACATCACCTACGGTACGAACAACGAATTCGGTTTCGACTACCTGCGCGACAACATGGTCTTCGAAGCGCGCGAACGCGTGCAGCGCGGCCTGAACTTCGCCGTGGTCGACGAGGTCGACTCGATCCTGATCGATGAAGCGCGCACGCCGCTGATCATCTCCGGCCAGGCCGAGAACCATACCGACCTGTACCACAGCATGAACGAAGTGCCGCCGCAGCTGACCCTGCAGATCGGCGAAGAAACGCCGGACGGCAAGGGCATGGTCGAAGTCCCGGGCGACTACATCAAGGACGAGAAAGCGCACACCGTGCTGCTGACCGAGGCCGGCCACGAGAACGCCGAAGCCATCCTGACCAAGATGGGCCTGCTGCCGGAAGGCGCTTCGCTGTACGACGCGGCCAACATCACGCTGATCCACCACCTGTATGCGGCGCTGCGCGCCCACGTCCTGTACCACAAGGACCAGCACTACGTGGTGCAGAACAACGAAGTCGTGATCGTCGACGAATTCACCGGCCGCCTGATGACGGGCCGCCGCTGGTCGGACGGCCTGCACCAGGCCGTCGAAGCCAAGGAAGGCGTGCGCATCCAGAACGAGAACCAGACCCTGGCCTCGATCACCTTCCAGAACTACTTCCGCATGTACACCAAGCTGTCCGGCATGACCGGTACGGCCGACACCGAAGCCTACGAATTCCAGGAAATCTACGGCCTCGAGACCGTCGTCATTCCGCCGAACCGTCCTTCGCAGCGCAAGGACCGCCAGGACCAGGTCTACAAGTCGGCGCAGGAAAAGTACAACGCGATGCTGATCGACATCCAGGATTGCTACGAGCGCGGCCAGCCTGTCCTGGTCGGCACCACCTCGATCGAGAACTCCGAAATGCTGTCGGGCATCCTGACCAAGCGCCGGCCTGCCGCACAACGTCCTGAACGCCAAGCAGCACGCCCGTGAAGCGGAAATCATCGCCCAGGCGGGCCGTCCGAAGATGATCACCATCGCGACCAACATGGCCGGCCGCGGTACCGACATCGTCCTGGGCGGCAACGTCGAGAAGCAGATCCAGATCATCGAAGCGAACGACACGCTGTCGGAAGCGGAAAAGGCGGCCCAGTCGCAGACAGCTGCGCGACGAATGGCAATCGCTGCACGACCACGTGGTGAACGCCGGCGGCCTGCACATCGTCGGCACCGAGCGCCACGAATCGCGCCGCGTCGACAACCAGCTGCGCGGCCGTTCGGGCCGCCAGGGCGATCCGGGTTCGTCCCGCTTCTACCTGTGCCTGGACGACACGCTGCTGCGCATCTTCGCCGGCGACCGCGTGCGCGCCATCATGGAACGCCTGAAAATGCCGGAAGGCGAGCCGATCGAGGCGGGCATCGTGTCGCGTTCGATCGAGACCGCCCAGCGCAAGGTCGAGGCCCGCAACTTCGACATCCGCAAGCAGCTGCTCGAATACGACGACGTCGCCAACGACCAGCGCAAGGTGATCTACACCCAGCGTAACGAACTGCTGGAAGCGGCCGACATCTCGGAACTGATCGCCTCCCTGCGCGCCGGCATCTTCACCGACGTGGTGCGCACCCACGTGCCGGCCGAATCGGTCGAAGAGCAGTGGGACATCAAGTCGCTGCAGTCGGTGCTGGCGTCCGAATGGGCGCTGGACGTGCCGCTCGAGCAGATGCTGGTGGACGAGCCGAACCTGAACGACGACGACATCCTGGAACGGGTGCTGGCGGCGGCCGACGCTTCGTACAACAGCAAGATCGACATCGTCGGCAAGGAATCCTTCGGCGGCTTCGAGCGCAACGTCATGCTGCAAAGCGTCGACACCCACTGGCGCGAACACCTGGCCGCGCTGGACCACCTGCGCCAGGGTATCCACCTGCGCGGCTATGCGCAGAAGAACCCGAAGCAGGAATACAAGCGCGAAGCCTTCGAGCTGTTCGGCAGCATGCTCGACCAGATCAAGAACGAAGTCATTCGCACCGTGATGACGGTCCGCATCCAGTCGCGCGAAGAAGTCGAGGCGGCGGAAGCGGCCATGGCGGCGCAGCAGGCGCACCTGGAAAACATCAACTACCAGCACGCCGACTTCAACCCGTCGGCCGCGCCGGAAGAGTTGCTGGCGCCGGTCGCCACGCCGGGCACGCACGCCGGTCGCCGCCGAAGACCACAGCACCTACATGGGCGTGAAGGTCGGCCGCAACGATCCATGCCCTTGCGGCAGCGGCAAGAAGTTCAAGGCTTGCCACGGCAAGCTGGCGTAAGCCGGTTGTCGCAAATAGAAAGGCGTCCCGCGGGACGCCTTTTTTATTCAAATGCTGGGGTCAGGTCTGACATTCGGACACGACCTCTGCCTTGCTTGGTTCGGCATATGGCTGAGATCGTGTCCGAATGTCAGACCTGACCCCAGGTTTTCAGGTTTCTTGGCGGCGCACTCACGGGGCGGGGCGCAGTACAATATCGGATTCGAAATCTTTCCAATGAGACCACCATGGCCGTGAATTCCCCCCTGCCTGTCGCCGCCGACCTGAAACCGGTCGCCGGCATCGAGATCGGCTTTGCCCAAGCCGGCATCAAGAAGCCCAACCGCAAGGACCTGCTGGTGATGCGCGTCGCCGACGGCGCCACCGTCGCCGGCGTGTTCACCCTGAACCGCTTCTGCGCCGCGCCGGTCCAGGTCAGCAAGGCCAACCTGGCGGCCGTGCAAAACGGCGGCAAGCCGATCCGCGCGCTGGTGATCAACACCGGCAACGCCAATGCCGGCACCGGCGAATCGGGCCTGGCCAATGCCCAGGCCACCTGCGCCGAAGTGGCGAAGCTGCTCGGCTGCGACGCCCAGCAGGTGCTGCCGTTCTCGACCGGCGTGATCCTCGAGCCGCTGCCGCTGCCGAAGATCGTCGCCGGCCTGCCGGCCGCGGTCGCCAATCTCACCGCGGACAACTGGTTCAACGCGGCCGAAGCGATCATGACGACCGACACCCAGCCGAAAGCGGCCTCGCGCACGGTCGACCATCGGCGGCCACACGGTCACCATGACCGGCATCAGCAAGGGCGCCGGCATGATCAAGCCGAACATGGCGACCATGCTCGGCTACCTGGCGTTCGACGCGAAAGTGGCGCAGCCGGTGCTCGACGAACTGGTCAAGTTCGCGGCCGACCGCTCGTTCAACAGCATCACCATCGACGGCGACACCTCGACCAACGATTCCTTCATGCTGATCGCCACCGGCGCCGGCAGCCTGGTCGTCAACGAAGCGTCGGGCGCCGATTACGAAGCGCTGAAAGAGGCCGTCACCGACATCTCGCGCAACCTGGCGCAGCAGATCATCCGCGACGGCGAAGGCGCGACCAAGTTCATCACGATCACGGTGGAAGAGGGCAAGACGCTGGAAGAGTGCCGCAAGATCGCCTACGCGATCGCCCACTCGCCGCTGGTGAAGACCGCCTTCTTCGCCTCCGACCCGAACCTGGGCCGCATCCTGGCCGCCGTCGGCTACGCCGGCGTGGACGACCTCGACGTGACCAAGCTCGACCTCTACCTGGACGACGTCTGGGTCGCGAAAGCGGGCGGACGCAATCCGGACTACCAGGAAGCGGACGGCCAGCGCGTGATGAAGCAGGCCGAGATCCTGGTGCGCGTCACCCTCGGACGCGGCGATGCCAGCCGCCACGGTGTGGACCTGCGACCTGTCGCACGACTACGTCAGCATCAACGCCGACTACCGCTCGTAATCCGCATGACGCCGCTCGAACAGTTCCTGCACCGCGCCGAAAACCTGCTGGCGCGGGTCGAGGCGATCCTGCCGCCGGCGTCCGGACGCGAGCCGGACTGGAAGCGGGCGACCGCCTTCCGCTGGCGCCGCCGCGCCACGGGCGGCGGCAATTACCTGCAGCCGGTGCTGCATGCCATCCACCATCCGCTTCGAGGACTTGCAGCACGTCGAGGCGCAAAAGGCGCAGCTGGAGCAGAACACGCGCCAGTTCGTGGCGCGCCGCCCGGCCAACAACGTGCTGCTGACGGGCGCGCGCGGCACCGGTAAATCCTCGCTGATCAAGGCTTGCCTGAACGGCTTTGCCGGCCAGGGCCTGCGCCTGATCGAAGTCGACAAGGCCGATCTGGCCGACCTGCCCGACATCGTCGACCTGGTCGCCAGCCGCCCCGAGCGCTTCGTGATCTTTTGCGACGACCTCTCGTTCGAGGAAGGGGAGGCCGGCTACAAGGCGCTGAAGGTGGCGCTCGACGGCAGCATCGCGACCCAGTCGGACAATGTGCTGATCTACGCCACCTCGAACCGGCGCCACCTGATGCCCGAGAAAATGGCGGACAACACCGGCTACAAGCATGGCGACGACGGCGAGCTGCATCCGGGCGAAGCGGTCGAAGAGAAGATCTCGCTGTCCGAGCGCTTCGGCTTGTGGCTGTCGTTCTATCCGTTCCGGCAGGACGATTACCTGGAAATCGTGGCGCACTGGCTACAGAGTTTCGGCTGCACGCCGCGAGCAGATCGAGGCGGCGCGCGGCGAGGCGCTGCAATGGGCGCTGGGGCGCGGCTCGCGTTCGGGACGCGTGGCCTGGCAGTTCGCCAAGGATTTCGCCGGCAAGCTCGCCACGCAGCCGGATCACCCATAAAATCCTATTCCGTCCGGTTATTCTCTGCCTCCTTTTTGTATCGCCCATCGCCACACTGCCCATGCTTTAAGCATCAGCCTGGCGTACAATATCGGATTTTCCGGACGGACCCGCCATGCAGGAAGTACCAACCCGGCCGATCGATGTGGCGGTCGGCATCTTGATGCGCCCGAACGGCGACGTGCTGCTTGGCCAGCGCCCGGCCGGCAAACCCTACGCGGGCTACTGGGAATTCCCCGGCGGTAAAGTCGAAGCGGGCGAGGAGATCTTCGCCGCCCTGCAGCGCGAATTCGTCGAGGAACTGGGCGTCGCACATCGTCAGCGCGCGACGAATGGTGCTGCGTCGAACACGTCTACGAGCACGCCCATGTGCGGCTCCATTTTTATATCAGCCGCGACTGGCGCGGCGAACCGCAAAGCCTGGAAGGCCAGGCCTTTGCGTGGCAAGGGACAGTCGGCCTTACCCCGCTGCTGCCCGCAACCATCCCCCTGCTCGCGTGGCTCGATCAGCTGCGCTATGCCGGGTAAGAAAGCAGTCAACCAATCTGTTGAAGGATCCTTGTGAAAATCATCGTCTTGGGTAGTGGTGTCATCGGCACCACCACGGCGTATTACCTGGCCCAGGCCGGGCACGACGTCACGGTCATCGACCGCCAGCCGGCCGCCGGCATGGAAACGAGTTACGGCAACGCCGGCGAAATCTCGCCCGGCTATGCCTCCCCGTGGGCCGGTCCCGGCGTGCCGATGAAGGCCGTCAAATGGCTGTCGATGCAGCATAGCCCGCTGGTCGTGCGTCCGAAACTCGACCCGGCCCAGTGGCGCTGGATGCTCCAGATGCTGGCCAACTGCAACCACAAGAGCTACGCCATCAACAAGGGCCGCATGGTGCGCCTGGCCGAGTACAGCCGCGACGTGCTGGTGCAGCTGCGCGCCGACACCGGCATCGCCTACGACGAGCGCACCCAGGGCACCCTGCAGCTGTTCCGCACCCAGAAGCAGCTCGACGGCGCCGCGACCGACATCGCCGTGCTGCAGCAGTATGGCGTGCCCTATAAAGTGCTCGATCCGGCCGGCTGCGAAGCCTACGAACCGGCGCTGGCCAAGGTGCGCGGCAAGTTCGTCGGCGGCCTGCTGCTGCCGAACGACGAGACCGGCGACTGCTTCAAGTTCACCCAGAAGCTGGCCGAGATGGCGAAAGAGCTGGGCGTGAAATTCCGCCATGGCGTCGACATCAAGCGCCTCTCGATCGAAGGCGACCGCGTGACCGGCGTGGTGACCTCGCAGGGCGAACTGAAGGCCGATTCCTTCGTGCTGGCGCTGGGCAGCTATTCGCCTTTCATCCTGAAGCAGATCGGCATCGACATCCCGGTGTATCCGGTGAAGGGCTATTCGATCACGGTGCCGATCACGGACGCTGCCGGCGCGCCGGAATCGACCATCATGGACGAGACCTACAAGGTCGCGATCACGCGCCTGGGCGACCGCATCCGCGTCGGCGGCACGGCCGAAATCGCCGGCTACGACCTGAGCCTGCACCAGGCGCGCCGCGACACGCTGGAGCACTCGGTGACCGACCTGTTCCCGCAGGGCGGCGACGTGTCGAAGGCCGAATTCTGGTGCGGCCTGCGTCCGATGACGCCGGACGGCACCCCGGTCGTCGGCCCGACCCCGTACCGCAACCTGTTCCTGAATACCGGCCACGGCACGCTCGGCTGGACCATGGCCTGCGGTTCGGGGCGCGTGCTGGCGGATATGGTCTCGGGACGCCAGCCGGAGATCGGCCTGGAAGGGCTGTTCATGGATCGCTACGGCAGCCGCAACAAGCCGGTGCTGGTGCCGGGCGGGATTACGTCACGGCATAACGCACGCGTGATGCTTCGTAGCGTGGACGCGGTCTGCAGGCGATGGCCGCTCTCGTGCCCACGCGGACGCATGCACCGTGTTGACCGGGTACCGCGTGGGCACAAGTGCCCACCCTACATGAGACGCCGGCGGCCCCTGAAAGGTCAGTGCTTGTCTTCGTCGTCCAGCGGATTGTCCTGCAGCTCATTCGGCGCAGCACCGGGGATGGTGTATTTCTCTTCGGCCCAGGCGCCCAGGTCGATTTGTTTGCAGCGCTCGGAGCAGAACGGCCGGAACTTGTTTTCCGGGATCCATTCGACTTTCTTGGCGCAGGTGGGGCAGGCTACAACGGTCATGGCGGTACTTGAATAAAACTTTAGAAATTACAGAGCGTCAGCTCGAATGGTACATCTTCTTCCAGCGACTTCGGCTTCAGGTCGCCGCCCTGGGTGGTAAAGCGCACCCACAGCATGTATTTGTTGGCCGAGATCTCGGGGATGGCGCCGAGCGTGTCGTCCAGGCCCAGGCGCAGCATGTGGTAGACCTTCCCCTGCAGCATCTGCTGGTAGTTGCCGGCGACGGCGACCATCCGGGTCGGGCGGCCCGAATCGCGCAGCAGGCGCAGCACCAGGGCGAGCGCGTCGAACAGCGGGGCCAGCGGGCCGAACCAGCCCATGATGTCGGCATAGCGCTGCTCGAACGGGCGCTTCTGCCAGGCGTAGTAGGAGGGCAGGTCGAATTCGCAGGCGCCGCCGGGAATGATGGTGCGGCCGCGGATGCTCATCAGCCACTCGTTGTCGCGCACGTTCTGGCCGGTGCGGCCCTGGCTGGCCACCAGGGTGCTGCTGACCTGGTCGAGTTCGGAGAGGATGGCGTCGAGCGCTTCGGGCGCCACGTTCGGATTGCTGCGGTAGGCCAGCAGGCTCTGCTTCTGGCGTTCGAGTTCCTGCAGCAGGTCGGATTTCAGGTCGGCGCGGCCGGCCACTTCCAGCATGTCGAAGATCGTCGAGAGCGCGACGTGGTGCTGCATCGCGATGCTCCTGGCGTACAAAGAACTTGAATTTCTCGTACAGGTCCTCCAGCCGCAACAACGTGCGAATCCGCTCGTTGAAAGGATATTCGTAGACGATCAAAGTGACATTCCCCTGAATGTGGGCTGGCGAGCAACTCCGTGATTCTGAACCATGCGGAGCAAAATTACAAACCGTTCATTCATGAAGCCGCCAGGCGCGCCGCTTCTTGCAGGTAAAACGCATGCAGGCGCTCCACTTGCGGCCGCAAGGCGTCGATGCCGTCGTCGTTGAGGATGACGTCGTCGGCCGCGGCCAGGCGCTGTTCGCGCGTGACTTGCGCTGCCATGATGGCGCGCACCTGCGCTTCCGACAAGCTGATTCCTTGCCATGACGCGGGCCACCTGGGTCGCTTCGCTGCAATCGATGGCCAGCACGCGCGTGACGCGCCCGGCCCAGCTGCCGGACTCGATCAGGAGCGGCACCACGAAGATCACATACGCGCCCGTGGCAATCGCTGCCGCGGCGGCGGTCGCCTCGCGAATGCGCGGATGCAGGATCGCTTCCAGGCGCTCCCTGGCCGCCGGATCGGTAAATACGAGCTCGCGCATTTTCGCGCGGTCGAGGGCGCCATCCGGCGTGGCGAAGTCGTCGCCGAACTCGGCCAGCAAGGCCGGCATGGCCGCGCCCTGCGGCGCGGTGAGGGCGTGGGCGATGGCGTCGGTGTCGACCAGCGAGGCGCCGAGCGCGCCGAACATGTCGGCCACCGTCGTCTTGCCGCAGCCGATGCCGCCGGTCAGGCCGACGGAAAATGGTCTTGCCTGGCCTGGTGTCGATCATATCAAGCGATCACGCCCTGGAAAATGCCGCTGATCTGCTGGCCGTACAGCAGGGCGATCATGCCGGCGGCGGCGAGGTAGGGGCCGAAGGGAATCGGCTTGTCGCGCCCGCGGCGTGCGAACACGATCAGGCTGATGCCGACGATCGCGCCCACCACCGAGGACAGCAGGATAATCGTCGGCAGCATCGCCCAGCCGAGCCAGGCGCCGAGCGCGGCCAGCAGCTTGAAGTCGCCATAGCCCATGCCTTCCTTGCCCGTCACCAGCTTGAACAGCCAGTACACGGCCCACAGCACCAGGTAGCCGGCGGCCGCGCCGATCACGGCGTCGCGCAGCGGCACGAAGGTGCCGTTCAGGTTGAACAGCAAGCCGGCCCACAGCAGCGGGAAGGTCAGGTCGTCGGGCAGCAGCTGGGTGTCGACGTCGATGAAGGTCATCGCGACCAGCAGCCAGGCGAACAGCAGGGTCGCCATGCCGGCCAGGCCGGAACCGAAGGTCCAGACCAGCAGGGCCGAGAGCACGCCGGTCAGCAATTCGATCGCCGGGTAGCGCGCCGAGATCGGCGCCTTGCACTTGCTGCACTTGCCGCGCAGCGCGAGCCAGCTGATCACCGGGATGTTTTCCAGCGCCGTGATCTGGTGCCCGCAATGCGGACAGGCGGAACGGGGCACCATCAGGTTGTAGCGGTCGGTGTGGGGCAATTCCTTGCCGCTTTCGTGGGCCACGTAATTGTCGGATTCGCGCTGCATCATCTTCGGGATGCGGTGGATCACCACGTTGAGGAAACTGCCGATCAGCAGGCCCAGCAGGCCGGCAACCAGGGTGGGACCGAGCAGGCCCGGTGCGGCGAAAAGTAAAGTTTCCAATGCAGGCTTCCGAATAGAGAGTGGAATGGTTCCGTAGATCAACCTATTTTAGGAGGTTTCGGGCGTTTTGGCGAAGGGACCTTGCGTTAATCGCCTCGGAACATGGTGAACTGTGGCGTGCGCACTGCTTACCCCTGTCTTGATCCTGTCGTCGCGCGCACGCCGTGCCGGCGTGGCACGGATTGGATTATATGGGTTATGATGAACCATCGCGGATCGATCTAATCTCATCAGGAGCCAGGCCATGCATGCACTGAAACGGGAAGCGCCGGAGATTGCGGCCCTCGCGGGCGGCCCTGACGAAGTGCGCAGGCAGTTGAACAAGGTCAATGCCGAACAGGTCGTGGCCGTGGCCTTCGCCCATGCGACGCCGCGCGAAGCGCAAGCCATTGCGGAAACCTTTGCCAGCGTTGCCGGCCTCGTCAAGTCGATCGTCGGTGAACACCACCGGCAATCGCTCGAAGCGATCGTCGGCGCCCTGGTGCCGAAAGTCCCGCCCACGCCGAACGAGTTGAAGGAAGCGACCATGCTGGCGCGCGCCCGCACCGCCGTGCTCGAGAGCGGCGACTGGATGACGGCCGCCGAAATCGCCTCGGTCGCGGGTTTCAGCGCCAGCAACCCCAGCACCCAGCCGAACAAATGGAAGCGGGAAGGCGCGATTTTCGCGATCCGCCACAACGGCATCGATTATTTTCCCAGCTACGGCCTCGACGCCGGCGCCGGCTACCGGCCGCGCAAGGCCATGGCGCAGGTCATCAAGACCTTCGGCGAGACCAAGGATGGCTGGGGCTTGTCCTACTGGTTCATGTCGGCCAACAGCTTTTTGGGCGGGAAAACGCCGCGCGAACTGCTGGCCACCCAGCCCGAGCGCGTGATTGCCGCGGCGGCCGACGAACGCGAAGGCGTGCTGCATGGATAAGGGGTTGGCCGGCCTGGCGCTTGCGCCGCCATCCACCCTGCATATCACCACCACCAGCTGGCCGGCGGGATTGACGATCCACCGCGTCCATCACCTCGACTACGGCGCGGTCCAGTTCAATCCCGGCCCCAAAGGCAATGCGCGTTTCAGTCCCATCGCGGACGCGCACGGCAAGCCGATCCCCACCCTGTACGGCGGCTCCAGCTTCGCCTGCGCCGCGATGGAAAGCGTGTTTCACGATGTGCCCTTCGTTGCCGGCTTCAAGGCCTACGACAAGGGCAAGCTGGCGGGGCAGGGGCATTCGCAGTTCAGTGCGCAGCACGACCTGCTGCTGGCCGACCTGGGCAGCAAGGCCCTGCGCAAACTCGGCGTGCCGCGCAAGGCCCTGATCGATACCGAGAAGGACCAGTATCCGTTCACCCGGCAGTGGGCCGTGGCGATCCACGCCCAGTTTCCGAAAGTGCAGGGCCTGTGCTGGATCTCGCGCCAGGACGACAGCGCGCGGGCGGTCGTCCTGTTCGGGGACCGGATTGCGGACGGGCTGCTCAAGCCGGGCGCGGCGACGCGCAGCCTGGTGAACGATCCGGCGGCGTATGGCGAATTGCTGGCGCTGGCCGAGCAGATCGGCGTGGATATCGTGCCGGGCAGGAGCTGAAGCGGTCGGTGTTGAGGGAGCGCGAAGGAAATCAGGCGCCTTTAACTTCTCGCAGCGATCGTTTGAATGCTTTCAGGTCCGCTGTCGCGAACATATCGCTGCGACCGATTTGCGACGTCGCCCGGATCTTGTTCGCGCTGACATAACGTCGAAATGTCGACATCGACACATCCAGATATTGCGCCGCTTCGGTAGCGGTGAACTCAGCGCCAGCCAAGTGACCAAAGACTTGTTCATGCGAGAGGTTCTCATCGCCCAAGCTATTTTCGCCGAGTAATTCGTAAAAGCGCGCGCGTTCTTGCTTCGTGAGCTTCCGAAAGTCCTGGAAGACTGCATCCGCGGTTGGATGGTTCATCGTTGACCTCATGATTTCAAATACTTTTTCAAATCCGCATAAAAATTTTCGTGCGTTCCCGCCTGATAAAAATCGATGAAGAGTAGCTCGACTTGCACATTTTCATGAGCCATCTCTTCATCGGTCGGTGGCCGGTAAGCAACCAGGTACTCTCGTCGTTGATGCACGAACTTGAAGACGCGTACCCCCTGTAAATCACCGGTCTTCGCCTCTCCGATCGTCGGCGTTTCGCAAATTTCTTCTACCGCGTCCTCGATAGCTAACTGAAGCGGCTTATGCTGCTTCTTAACAAATCTTGAAAACGGAGGTTTGAAGTTGGCTTGCATCGGGTGAGTTGTTAAGTTGTCGAAAGTGAGTATATATGATGTCACTTTCTGGTGCAATGCGCCACCTCATAAGAGTGAAGATGACGTGCGACAGGGTACTGCGATTTCTCTCGCGACTCTCAGCATCAACGCAGCACGCCCGGCACGCAAGGCGTCAACCATTTAAAATCCCCGACACAGTTCACCACCGCACAACCACCATGAAAATTTCACAACGCGCCCAGGCGATCGACCCCTTCTTCGCCATGGAGTTCGGCAAACGCGCCGCCGCCCTCGAAGCGCAGGGGCACGACGTCATCAAGCTCAACCTGGGCGAGCCCGATTTCGGCCCGCCGCCGGCCGTGCTGGAAGCCGCGCGCACGGCCGTCGGCGGTCCGCTGCCCTACACCGGCGCGCTCGGCACCCATGCGCTGCGCGAAGCGATCGCCGGGTTCTACCTGCACGAGCATGGCATCACGATTTCGCCCGAGCCGGATCATCGTCACCGCCGGCGCGTCGGCCGCGCTGCTGCTGGTGACGGCGGCGCTGGTCGATGCGGGCGACGAAGTCATCGTGGGCGACCCGTCCTATCCCTGCAACCGCCAGTTCCTCAGCAGCTTCGGCGCGCAGGTAAAACTGGTGGGCACCGACGCCGCCAGCCGCTTCCAGCTGGACGCCGCCAGCGTGCGCGCCAACTGGACGGCGCATACCAAAGGGCTGATGATCGCGACGCCCTCGAATCCGACCGGCACCTCGGTGCCGCCGGCTCGAGCTGCGCGCGTTGTGCGAATGGGCGCGCGAGCATGGCGCCTGGCGCATCGTCGACGAGATCTACCTGAACCTGGGCGACCGCGATGCGGCAGGCCGGCCGCCGCAGACGGTGCTGGCGGTCGACGATGGCGCCATCGTCATCAACAGCTTCTCGAAGTATTTCGGCATGACCGGCTGGCGCCTCGGCTGGGCCGTGGTGCCGGAAGCGATGGTGCCGACCATGGAGCGCCTGGCCCAGAACTACTATATTTGCGCCTCGACCCTGTCGCAGCAGGCGGCGCTGGCCTGCTTCACGCCGGCGTCGCTTGCCGTCTGCGAAGAGCGGCGCGTCGAGTTCGCACGGCGCCGCGAGCTGGTCCTGGCAGGCCTGGCCGGGATCGGCCTGCCGGTGCCGGTGCCGCCGGACGGCGCTTTCTATGTGTATATCGATGTCGGCGCGACCGGCTTGAGCGCCTGGGAGTTCTGCGAGCGCGTGCTGGATGAGGTGCACGTCGCGCTCACGCCCGGAAAGGACTTCGGGCATGTGGGCGCGGAGCGCTACGTGCGCCTGTCGTATGCGGCCAGCGCCGAGCACCTGAACGAGGCGATCAGGCGGCTGGGGGGCTTCATGGCGCGCCTCGCCGGCTAGATCAGCTTGCGGGAAACACCACCCGCGCGCGCAGTCCCGGCGTGCCGTCGGGCTTCCCGCCCAGCGAAATGACGGCGCCGATCTGGTGCGCGATCGAGGTCGTGATCGCCAGCCCGAGGCCGGAGCCGATCTCGCCGTTGCCGAGCACGCGGTAGAAGGGATCGAACACGCGTTCGCGTTCTTCCGGCGGGATGCCGGCGCCCGTGTCGTCGATGTCGAGCACGACGCGCCCGCCGCTTTCCTGCACGCTGATGTCGACCCGTCCGCCTTGCGGCGTGTAGCGGATGGCGTTGTCGACCAGGTTCTTGACGAGAATCCGGATGTCGACCGGGCGCCCGCTCACCAGCGGGTCCGCTTCGCCGACCACGCCCAGATCGATGGCCTTGGCTTCCGCCAGCGGCACCAGGTCTTCCAGGCATTCCTGGATCGCCTTCTTCAGCGGCACCCGCGTCAATTGGTCGCCACCCGACTCCTGGGTGCGGGCCAGGGTCAGCAACTGGTCGAGCAGGATCCGGGTGCGCGCCAGGCCCGCCGACAAGGTCCCCAGCCGTTCGCGCGCCTCGTCCGGCATGGCGCTGGCGGCCAGCCTTTCGGCCTGCAGCGACATCGCCGTCATGGGCGAGCGCAGCTCGTGCGCGGCATCGGCGATGAAGCGCCGTTGCTGCGCCAGGGCGCGCACCGTGCGGGCGATCAGCTTGTTGATCTCGGTGACGAAAGGCCAGACTTCCGACGGCAGCGCGGCCCGGTCGAGTTCCCCGACTTCGTGCGCGCGGCGCGCGCCGAGCTGCGCCGCCAGCTTTTGCAGCGGCTGGAACATGGCGCGCACCAGCAGCATCACCAGCAGCACCAGCACCGGTCCCAGGAACAGGATCGGCATCACGGTGCGCCAGGCGTTGGCGCGCGCCGCCGCATCGCGTACGGCGGTTTGCTGGGCCACCGCGACCCGCACGCCCTTGGTATTGGTGCGCACGAAGACGCGCCAGGTCTCCCTGCCGACGGCGACCGTCTGCAGGCCGTCGGGCAGGGTCGGGGCGAAGCGCGGAGGGCGCTCCTGCGCGGCCACCGCCGTGCCGGGCGCGGCGATGAAGCGCACGATGATGCGGGCGTCGAAATCGACGTCGCCGACTTTTTCGCGCGTGCGCGGCGAGGTCGGCACGGCGTCGAGCCGGCTGACCAGGTAGCCGACCTGGCGCAGCTGCGTGTCCTGGACGCGGTGGGCGTCGTCGGTGGCGGCGCGGTAGGAGACCACCCCGGCAATGGCGGCGCCGATCAGGATCGCCGTCGAAATCCACAGCGAGAGCCTGAAGCGCAGCGATGCCGCTAGCGGCCCTTCGCGACCATCCATCCGACACCCCGCACGTTCTTGATGATCTCGCTGCCGAGCTTCTTGCGCAGCGAGTGGATCAGGAATTCGATGGCATTGCTCTCGACTTCCTCGTTCCAGCCGTAGACGCGGTGCTCCAGCTCGGAACGCGACAGGATGGCGCCGGGCCGCACCAGCAGCGCCTGCAGGAGGGGGAACTCGCGCGCCGTCAGCCGTACCGTCTCGGCGCCCACCGTGGCCTCGTGGGTCGCCGGGTCGAGTTCGACGATGCCGTTGCCCAGCACCGTACTGGTGGTGCCCTCCTTGCGCCGGGTCAGCGCGCGCATGCGCGCCAGCAGTTCGCTCATCGCGAACGGTTTCACCAGGTAGTCGTCGGCGCCGCCATCGAGGCCGGCCACGCGGTCCTCGGTCGCCTCGCGCGCGGTGAGCACCAGCACCGGGACATCGTTGCGCGCCTTGCGGATCGTGTGCAGCACCGCCATGCCTTCGATGCGCGGCAGGTTCAGGTCGAGCAGCACCAGTTCGTATTCCAGGGTTTGCAGCGCCGTCAGCGCGGCCTCGCCGTCGCGCACCCAGTCGGCCGCGTAGCTGGCGTCGCGCAGCGCATGCTGGACCACGCTGCCGATCATCGGATCGTCTTCCACCAGCAGCACTCTCATTGTCCGGCTCCCTTGCCGCGTTCGAGCGGATGCTCGAAGATCTCGCTGGCGATGCGCGCCAGGTCGTTCATGCCGGCGCCGGCCGCCATGCGCGCGGTCAGCCAGCCGGCCTGGCCGCCGCCCTGCAGCAGCTCGTCGATCAAGAGGCAGGCCTCGGGGAAGTCGGGGTCGTCCGAGCGCGCGGCGAGGCGCGCCAGGTCGCCGCGCACCACCTGTTCGATCGCCTGCTCCTTGCCGGTGGCGGGATCGATCCAGCTGCCGCGCACCCCGTCCTTGGCGGCATTGAAGCGGTTCCAGTTATACAGTTCGCGCGCGTTCCCGCCGGGCCAGGCACCGGGCCGGTCCGCCATCTCGATGCACAGCTCGCGCGCATAGCAGGCCAGCGCCGCCGCATACGCCGGGTGCAGGGGCGTGTCCAGCACCCGCAGTTCGATGGTGCCGTACTCCGGCTTGGGGCGCACGTCCCAATAAAAATCCTTGATGCTGTTGACGATGCCGTGCCGGGCCAGGCCGTCGAAGTGGTCGGAAAAACCCTGCCAGCTGCGCAGGTCGGCGGGCATGATGCCGCTCATCGGGAAGGCGCCGACGACGTTGCTGCGCGCGCTGCAAAAGCCCGAATCCTCCCCCTGCCAGCAGGGCGAATTGGCCGACAGGGCGATGAACAGGGGCGCGCGCTGGGTCAGCCAGGCGCCGATGCGCACCGCCTCGTCGGCGCTCGGCATGCCGATGTGGACGTGCATGCCGAACACGGTGAACAGTTTGGCGAGGTAGCCATATTTTTTGGCGGACTCGCGGTAGCGGTCCTTCGGATAGATGCGCTGCTCGTTCCATTTCTGGAAGGGGTGGGCGCCGCCGCCGGAAATGGCGGCGCCGACCGCGAAGGCGGCGCGCTGCACGCTGGTGCGGATTTCCTCGATCTGGTTCGCCGCCTCGCGATAGCCGCCCAGCACCGAGGTGGCCACTTCCAGCATCGAGGTGGTGATCTCGGGCGTCGCCACCCAGGCCTTGTCCTGCTTGTCGAGCAGGAGCAGGATGTCCGGCGCCGCCGGCAGCAGGTCGTAGGTGAGGCGGTCGAGCACCATCAGCTCGAGTTCGATCCCCATGCTGCCCAGGCGCGAGTGGGCGAACGGCGGCAGGAAGGCCGGCCCGGCGCCGGCGACCGCGCGCGCCTGGGCGGCGGCGTGGTCGATGTCCGTGATCGCAGTTGTCATTGTTGACTCCCTTCGGTTGTTTCGCCTGCAAAGTGGAGGCCGGCCCAGGTAATCGCCGGGGCGACCAGCACGTTCAGCGCCAGCAGCGCCTGCATCAGGCGGGTGGCGGTCTCGCTCAGGTAAGCGGCGTTCGACATCGAGCTGTCGACGACCAGGCTGCTGAAGCTTACCAGCGAGCATGCGCAGAGGGCGATCGCATGCTTCTTGCGCGTGCTCCAGGCCTGGCCCGGGATCAGCGCGAGGCGCGTCATCGCCACCCGCGCGCCGAACAGCAGCAGCGCCATCAGCACGATCTGCCAGTGCAGCACCTGCTGCAGCTGGACCAGCGCGGCCGAGGTCATGAACAGCAGCGCATAGCCGATGTCCTGGACCGTCTTGAGCTGGGCCTGGAACACGTTTTCGCGCTTTTCGGCATTCCGCAGCAGCAGGCCCATCAGCAGCAGCGAGAGCAGGGCGCTCGACGAGGTCACCGAGCACAGGCCCAGGTCCAGCATCAATGTCGCCAGCAGGATGCCGGGACGCACGCCGGCTTCCGCCCGCGAGATGCGCGAGGCCAGCTTGTACACGCCGTAGCACAGCAGCGCGATGGCCGCGCCCAGCAGCAGCTTGCCGCCCTGGAGCAGCAGCTGGTCGGCGAAGGGCAGCTCGTCGGTGACGCCATGGCTGCGCAGCCAGGACAGCGAGACCGACAGCGCCAGCAGCGCCACCAGGTGGCTCAGGCCAATGGAATTGGCGGCGGCATAGGTCGCCACGCCGGTGGCGTCGTGGTCCGACACCATCGAGGTGAAGACCACCGGATTGATGGCGATCAGGATCGAGGCGATGAAGGCCGCTTCGCTCCAGGCCAGGCCGAACAGGACCAGCAGCGCCATGGCGCCGGCGCCGCGCAGCACGCAGCCGAGCACCAGCGATACGCCCTGGGCGCGGCTGCGCCACAGCCAGGCCAGGTCCATCCTGCGGCCGGCTTCGAACAAGACCAGCGCCGACGCCGCGTTGAGCAGCTCCTGGAAATAGTTCAGCAGCGGGCCGTCGACCAGGCCGAAGCCGCTCACGCCCAGGATCAGCCCGGCGGCAACGGCGCCGTACAGGCGCGGTATGCCGCGCCGCTGCAGCAGCACGCCGAACATCTGCGACAGCAGCAGGCCGGCGCCGATGATGGCCAGCGGCGAGAACAGAAACAGGGGCAGGGTGGACAGGTCATTCATAGGCGGCCGCCCACTGCACCGCGATCGCCGCGAGTTCGCGCTCGACCGCCTGTCTCGCCTGCCACAAGGCCGCGGCATTGTCCTGCCCGCGCGGCAGCCGCGTGCTCACCCGCAGCCGCACGGTCGGCGCATCGTTCTTGGCGGGCATCCAGAGCTGGCTGTTGAGCGCCGCGCCCTCGGTCCAGGTGGCGAGGAACTTGGCGCCGCTGGGCAGGTTCGCGGGCATGTCCAGCATCTTGAACGGGGTCAGCCATTTCGCATCCGGATGCTGCCTGCTCAGTTGCAGGTGCATGGCGGCGCGCTGTTCCAGCCGGCTGTCGTTCGGGCTATACGACAGCGGCAGCTTCGACTGGCCCGGCAGCGGATTGCCGACCTGCAGGCACAGGCGGCCGCCGTTTCGAGGCGCAGGCCGTCCGGGCCGAACTCGCCCGGCCGCGCACCGAGCACGCGGCGCAGCACCGGCTGCATGCGCGCCGCATCAAGCTGGGCGGCGCCCGCCGCGTCCGCCTGGCGCTTGGCCGCCGCTTCCACCAGCAGCTTCCAGCGTCCTTCCTGCCAGCGCCGGGTCGCCGGGCGCGGGTTCGGATTCCAGCGCCATTCGGTGGCCTGCCACTGTCCGTCGCGGCCGCGCTCGAGCAGCAGCAAGCGTTCTTCGCCGCCGGCGCCGAAGCGCAGGGTCTGTGCGCTCCAGCGCCTGTCCCAGACGCTGCGCAGGGTCGTGGGCGGCAGGGCGGCCTGGGCCTGGTTCCACCAGCGCGCCTGCGGGCTGAGGCAGGACGGCGACGGCGCGCCGTCGCTCCAGCGCCAGCTTTGCTTGCGCAAGCGGTTCTGCCAGGCGCACTCGGCGTCGCCGTCGGCCGCCGGCCGGCAAGTCCAGGGATCTTGCTGCGCCAAGTGCACGGAAATCGGCGACCGGGTCGGGACGCGCCGGCGCCGCCTGCGACGGGCGCCAGCGCCAGCATGGCCAGAAGCACCCGGCAGGCGCAAGCAGGCGCTCGGCTGTCAAGGAAGATCGTTTTGTCAATGTGTTTGCTCGGAAGATGCGCTCGGCCGGACAACTGGCGAGCATGGCCGTTGCCATGGTAGGGAGAAACACTTAGCGAATACTTAGCGAGCACGGCAGGGGTGTGCACCCCTGAATCAACCACTCTGGATGTTGCCAAGCGCTAAGGGTTTGCTAAGTAAGCGTGACTACGATGGCCGCGATCGTGGATGCCGATCGCATTCGCATGCGGCTGCCGGTCATCTCTGATCGATCCGATGAAATTATTTGCTTCCTTTGTCCTGGCAGTCGGCTTGTTGGCCGGCTTCGCATCTTCCATTCATGCCGCCGAAGGGCGGGCCTCCGATGCCGCCAGGCTGGGGCGCTCAAGTCGAGCGCCGTACTGATTCTCGACGCGAAGACACGCAGGGTTCTGTACCAGAAGAATGCGCGGGCCGCGCTGCCGATCGCTTCGCTCACCAAGCTCATGACAGCGCTGGTCGTGCTGGAAGCGAAGCAGGACATGGCGCAAATACTCTCCATCACAACGGCGGACGTCGACCGGCTCAAGTTTCGTCATCGCGCCTGCGTGTCGGCACCCGCCTGCCACGCACGGCCATGCTCCACCTTGCCTTGATGAGTTCGGAGAATCGCGCAGCCTCCGCGCTGGGCGCAACTACCCGGGTGGCACGCGCTGGTTCGTCGCGGCGATGAATGCGAAGGCGCGTGCGCTGGGCATGCGCAGTACGCGTTATGTGGAGCCGACCGGCCTGTCGCGCGCGAACGTCGCCAGTCCCGAGGACCTGGCAAAGCTGGTGCTCGCCGTGGAGCGGCATCCGCTCAGTACGGCGCTATTCCACGGACCGGCATTTTTCGATCCGGCAGGGGCGCGACCGCACCGATTACCACAACACCAACCGGCTCACTGCGAATCCGGGCTGGAAGATCCGCCTGCAAAAGACCGGTTACATCGCCGAGGCGGGCCGATGCATGATCCTGCATGCGGCTGTCAAAGGCCGGCCGACGATCATGGTGTTCCTCGACGCGCAAGGAAAATATTCACGGGCTGCCGATGCGAACAGCGTCCGTTCCTGGCTGTCCAGGCTCAATCCGTGGGCCCGGCGCTGAGCTGGAAGGGGAGCAGGCCGGCTGCGCATTTCAAGAGGACGCCGCGAATAGCGTTACCGATTACAATATCGAACCTTGTTTCCTGTACAGATATGCCGAACCCGATCGTCTCCCGTCCGAGCAATCCTTTTGCCAGGGCCGCCGCTGCCATGCTGATCGCCTTGCTGGCTGTCGTCACCGCCGCCGCGGCGCCGGCGCCGGTGCCGGTGACGCGTCGGGCTCGACGCCGAATTCGGCCTCGATAACAGCACCTCGGCCCAGGCGGTGGAACTCGGCCTGCGCAGCGCCATCGGCGAGATCAACCGTGCCGGCGGCGTGCTGGGCGGCAGGCCGGTCGAACTCGTGACCAAGGACCATCGTTCGATCCCGGCGCGCGGCATCCGCAATATCGAAGAGTTCGCGCGCATGCCCGACCTGGTCGCCGTGTTCGGCGGCCGGTTCAGCCCGGTGATCATCGAAGAGCTGCCGACCCTGAAAGCGACGAAAACCCTGTTCATGGCGCCCTGGTCGTCGGCCGACATGATCGTCGATAACGGCATGCAGCCGAATTACGTCTACCGCCTGTCGCTGCGCGACAGCCTGGCCATGCCCAAGCTGCTGGAGACGGCGAGGAAGCGCGGCCTGGGGCGGGTCGGCCTGCTGCTGACGAATACCTCCTGGGGACGCAGCAACCTGGCGGCCGCCGAAAAATTCGTCGCCGCCAGCAAGGACGTCAAGATCGTGCAGACGGCCTGGTACAACTGGCGCGACCAGACCCTGGTGGCCCGCTACCAGGCGCTGCGCAGCGCCGGCGCCCAGGCGATCGTGCTGGTCGCCAACGACGACGAAGCGGCGGTGCTGGTGCGCGAGGTGGCCGCCTTGCCGCAAGCCGAACGGATACCCATCCTCAGCCATTGGGGCGTGACGGGCGGCGAATTCGTCCGGCAGGCCGGGCCCGCGCTGAACCAGGTCGATTTTTCCGTGATCCAGACGTTTTCCTTCTTCAAGGCGGACAAGCAGGCGCTGGCGCGCTTCATGGCGAGCCTGGCGGCGGTGTCGCCGATCCGCAAGATCGAGGACATCGACGGGCCGGTCGGCGTGGCGCATGCCTATGACCTGATGCACATCCTGGCGCGCGCGATCGACCTGGCCGGCAGCACCGACCGCAAGGCGGTGCGCGACGCCCTGGAAAAGCTGCGCGAACACCGTGGACTGGTCAAGGCCTACGCGCCGCCGTTCGCGCCCGGCCGCCACGAAGCCCTGGCGCGCGCGAACTGCTGATCGCCCGCTACCGTGCGGACGGCGTGCTGGTACCGACGGCCGATTGATGCGCTACTGGACACGACTGCGGCACAGGGAGCCTGAGCCGGCGCTTTGCGGTCGCGTCGGCCGCCATCACCGCCGCCGCCGTGCTGCTGGTGGCGGCGGCCTCGTTCTGGCTGGTCAATCGCCAGCACGAAGCGGCCATCGCGCTGCTGCAGCAGCGCGAGGCCGCGTTCAATGCGCGCACCGTCGGCAACACCCTCGCCACGCTGGCCGCGCGCATGGACGAAGTGGCCGACAGCCCGATCCTGGCGACCGCCCTGGTCGACAGCGCGGGCAGGGAAACCTATCTGGCGCCCTTCCTGAACGGCCTGCGCCAGATTAACGGCATTCCGGTGCAGGTGTTGTTTACCGATTTCGAAGCCAAGCCGATCGCGGGCAATGGCGTCGAACGCTTCGATCCCGCCCAGCTGGCCTGGCTGCGCGCGCGCATCGACGACGGCCAGGAGAGCGCTGCCATCTTCGGCGCGGGCGAGGACGCGGAACTGGTCGGCGTCAGCCTGCTGCGCTATTCGCGCACGAATACGCCCGAGGGCGCGCTGGTCTACAAGGTGCGCATGGCCGACCTGCGGCCCGCGCTCTCGTCCGCATTGACGTGGAAGGGCAAGGCGCCCGCGCGCGGGCCTGGGCTCGACCTGCCGGTGACGGTGCCCGACGCATTCCGCCACCTCGGCCTGAAGCTGCATACCGATACGTCCGCGAGCCACGCGATGCTGGAAACGCCCTGGTCCCAGTACGGCCTGATCGGCGGCATCGCGGCGCTGCTCGCCGCGCTCGTGTTCCTGCTCGGTTCGCGCTTCTCGCTGGGCCTGACCCAGGACCTGCGCAAGCTCGAGCAGTTTGCGGCCAGGCTGGGCGAGGATGGCATCGGCGAGCAGCGCGCCGAACTGGCCGGCAGCAGCGAAACGATCACCCTCGCCAAATCCATCAACCAGATGCTCGACCGCCTGCACCGCCAGCAGGCGCACCTGCAGCGCGAGCACGAGCGCAAGGACGAGTTCCTGGCCATGCTGGCGCACGAGCTGCGCAATCCGCTGGCGCCGATCAGCAGCGCCGCCCAGCTGCTGCGCATGCTGTACGCGCACGAACCGCGGATCAAGGAGGCGAGCGAAGTGATCGGCCGCCAGGTCAAGCACATGACGCACCTGGTCGACGACTTGCTGGACGTCTCGCGCGTCACCCGCGGCCTGGTCACGATCGAGAAGACGACCGTGGAACTGGGCGCCGTGCTGCGCGAAGCCATCGAGCAGATCGTGCCCGTGATCAAAGCGCGCCACCACACGCTGACGCTGGACCTGGCGCCGCAGCCGCTGCTGGTGTCGGGCGGGCGCACCCGGCTGATCCAGGTGGCGGCCAACCTGCTCAACAACGCGGCGAAATACACGCCCGAGGGCGGCGAACTGCACGTGTCGCTGCAGCGCCAGGGCGACAGCGTGGTGCTGCAGGTGCGCGACAACGGCATCGGCATCGCGCCCGACCTGCTGCCGGTGCGTGTTCGACCTGTTCACCCAGGGCGAGCGCACGCCGGACCGCGCGCAGGGCGGCCTCGGGCTGGGCCTGGCGCTGGTGAAGAAGGTGGTCGAGCTGCATGGTGGTTCGGTCGAGGCGAGGAGCGGCGGCGCAGGCCAGGGCAGCACCTTCATCATCCGCCTGCCGCTGCTGGCGGATGCCGGCCAGGCGCTTGCCGCTGCCCGCCGTCGCCGCGCCGGCCGTCGCACAGGCCAGGCGCATCCTGGTGGTCGACGACAACGTCGACGCGGCGCGCACGCTGGCCATGGTGCTGGAGATGGCCGGGCACCGGGTGACGGTCGAACATTCGGCGCAGGCCGCGCTGGCGCACGCGGGGCAGGATGGCTTCGACGTCATCCTGCTCGACATCGGTTTGCCCGACATGAGCGGCCACGCGCTGGCCGGGGCCTTGAAGGCGCTTGCCTGCTGCGCCGGCGCTGCCCTGGTTGCGGTCAGCGGCTACGGGCAGGCGCAGGACCGGCAACTGTCGCGCGAGGCCGGCTTTGCGGCGCACCTGGTCAAGCCGGTGCGGGCGGAGGAACTGACCGATACCATCGCGCGCCTTGAATCCTTAGTTAAATAATAACTGTTCTGTTAGGAAACGCACGGAAGAAGCGGAGGGGAGCGGGCAAGATGGGTCATCGGATACAGGCACCGGGTAGTTTGCCCAGGCTGCCGTCGCTTATCCGCCTTCCTACCATCAGGAGTCAAAAATGCTCTATACCATCGCTATCGTACTCATCATCCTGTGGCTGCTCGGCATGGTCACTTCCGTGGCTGCCGGTGGACTGATCCACATTCTCCTGGTCGTGGCCGTGATCATCATCCTGATCCGCGTCATCAGCGGACGCAAGGTACTCTGACATCGGGCAATGCATCAAGAATGTAGCTTCTGCGCCGCTCCAGGCGCGGACGCTACTCGAACCTGTCGCGGCCCGCGCGCTTGGCGATGTACATCGCCTGGTCTGCGCGCCGGATGAGCTCCTCGGGCGCCATGCCGGCTTCGAAAAACGCGATGCCGATGCTGGTGCTCACGGAGAGGGTGCGTTCGCCCAACGTCAAATGGCCGCCGCACCGCGTTGACCAGCTTGGCGCCGATGTGTTCGGCCTCCGCCAGGCTCGGCACGCCTTCCAGGATCAGTGCGAACTCGTCGCCGCCCAGGCGCGCGAAGAGGTCGAGCTCGCGCACCGTCTCGCTGACCCGCTCCGCGAACGCGCGCAGCAGCGCGTCGCCGACATCGTGGCCATAAGAATCGTTAATCGTCTTGAAATGATCGATGTCGAAGTACATCAGCGCCAGTGGCTGCATGTTGTCGACGCCGCGTGGAGATCGCGCGCTCCAGATGGCTCAGGAAGAAAGCCCGGTTGGCCAGGCCGGTGAGGACGTCATAGTGTGCAAGTTCGCGCAACCTGTGCTCGATTCTCTTGCGCTCCGTGATGTCTTCGTACAGCCCAAGCAGGGCGATGGTATTGCCGTCCATATCCGCGAGCGGAATTTTACTGGTCCTCAACCAGCTTGAAGTGCCGTCCGCGTGGAGCTGGGACTCCTCGTAATTCACCTTGGCCTGCCCGCTGCGCAAGGTCTCGATATCGTCCTGGCGGTATAAAGGCGGCGCTCTCTTTCCAGGACAGGTCGAAGTCAGTACGCCCGACAATGTCTTTCGGCTGGGCGACGCCTGCGTCCGCTGCGGCCGCCTTGTTCAACCAAGATAAACAAAGTCGGTATCCTTCCAGAATACCCGCTGCGGAATGCTGTCGATCACTAGCTCCAGCATCTTCGCGCATGCTGGAGGCGCCCTTCACGTTTCTTTTGCGCCGTGATGTTCTGAGCGATGACCAGAACGCTGACGACCTCGCTGCCGGCCTTCGACGGGAATCATGATCACGCTGACTTCCACAGCGGGGCCGCCGTCGGCGGTCACGGACGAGTTGTACGACACGGCATGACCCTGCCTGGCCTCGTTGAATCGTTCGCGCGCCTCCTGCTGCTTGTGGGGCACGATGAACAGGTCAATGGCTTGCCGATCAAGTCCGTCTTGCTGATCCTGAATTCGCTCGATGCCTGGGCGTTGGTATTCAAAATGCGTCCTTCGAGATCGATCGAATAGGCCGCCGCCGGATGGTCCTCGAACACCGTGTCGAACGCCAGTTGGGCTGGGCGCAGGCTTGAGCGCGCCTGTGCACGACGCGTCCAGCGCAGCATCGATGCGCACAGCGCCGCCGACAGGGCCAAGCCGAACAGAAGGATCGCCGCGCCGCTCCAGCTTTCGTAGCGTTCCCGGTACACCGGTTTCGGATAGAACTGCAGGTCCCAGGTGCGGCCGGCAATGGCGACGTCGCCACGATGCGCCAGCGGCATGCCTGGCGTGTGCAAGACGGCATGCGCCTGCTGGTCGCCGTCGTACAGGATATTTTCTTTGCGGACTGCGCCATCGAAGATTTCGAGATCGAACAAGGTTCTTAAAATCCTTCCCCATGACCTGTTCGACTATTTCGACGATGTAGTACACCGAATACACGTAGCCACGCACTGCCTGGCGCCGCTCGGCAACCGTCGAACTCGGGAGCTTGCGGTCGTAGACCGGGGTAAATACGACAGATCACCGGCATGCGCGAACGACCGCTGATTGGCATGTGCTTTGCCGTTGCGACGCTGCGGCCGCTGTCGCGCGCCTGCTGGATCGCGCTCCAGCGCTCGGGGATGGTGGCGTAATCCATGCCGGCGGCGCGGCGCGCGCGCGCGTCGTCCGGGACCACGAACAGGTAGGGATAGGAGAAGGCTTGCGCCGGGTTGCGATTGTCCTGTGCCGCCGGGGCGGCGGGCGTCGATACATTCCGCTTTTCCGGGCGGATGTAGCCGATGTAGCTCATGCCGGGGTTCTGTCGCAGGCCATCGGCCGACTCCATGTAGCGTTCGAACGCCTTGGCGCCGCCGGCGTCGGGCGCGGCGTCGAGCGTGGTGAAGTGAGCAGCGACGTTGCGGTTGAATGCCAGATAGGCGTTGATTCCTTGCTGGAGGGTGCGCTGGAACTGGATCGCGTCGGCGGCGGTATGGAGCGTCGCGCGCTCGTTCGCATGGCGCTGCTCGAGCAGACTGGCCATGATCGTGAGGACATGCCAGCCCAGCAGGACGACGACGGCTGGCGCGTGGGGACGCAGTTTTACAAGGGAAAAACTGTTCATGGAGACAAATGGGAAAGTCGTGAATGGAGAGACGCGTCGGCGCCAACACTGCGCCACCCTGTGCGAGCGTGACCGGCTGCGCGCCCGCATGCAGTGACCGCGACGCAGGATGGCCGGCTTGTTCGCAGCCACGCCGGCGTTGCGCATGTTCACCCTGCCTTACACCACCGAACCCAGCTTGAAGATCGGCAGATACATCGCCACCACCAGCCCGCCGATCAGCACGCCCAGGATCACCATGATCATCGGCTCCATCAGCGAGGACAGCGCGGCGACAGCCTCGTCGACCTCGGCCTCGAAGAAGTCCGCGACCTTGCCCAGCATGCCGTCGAGCGCGCCGGATTCTTCGCCGATGGCGACCATCTGGGTCACCAGGCTCGGGAACACGTTCACGTTCTGCATCGCCACCGTCAGGCTGGTGCCGGTCGAGACTTCGGTCTGGATGCGGCGCGTGGCGTCGAGGTAGACCGCGTTGCCGGACGGCGCCGCCGACCGAGTCGAGCGCTTCGACCAGCGGGACGCCGGCGGAGAACATGGTCGCCAGGGTGCGGGTCCAGCGCGCGATGGTGGCCTTGCGGATCACGGGGCCGAAGATCGGCAGGCGCAGCAGCAGGCGGTCCATGGTCTGCTGCATTTTCAGCGAGCGGCGCCAGGATTCGATGAAGAAGTAGATCGCGCCGAAAATCGAGCCGAAGATCAGGTACCACCACGTGCACGAAGAATTCGGAGATGGCCATCACGACCAGGGTCGGGGCCGGCAGGTCGGCGCCGAAACTGGCGAACACGTCCTTGAAGGCCGGGACCACCCAGATCATGATGACGGCCACCACGATGAAGGCGACGGCCAGGATGGCGATCGGGTAGGTGAGGGCGGACTTGATCTTCGATTTCAGCGCCAGCGTCTTTTCCTTGTAGACGGCCAGGCGGTGCAGCAGGTCTTCCAGGATACCGGCCTGTTCGCCGGCGCCGACCAGGTTGCAGAACAGCGGGTCGAAATAGCGCGGGTACTTGCGGAAGGCGTTGTTCAGGCTGGTGCCGGTCTCGATGTCGCCGCGGATGTCGAGGATCAGTTTCGACATCGAGGGATTCGCATGGCCCTTGCCGACGATATCGAAGGCCTGCAGCAGCGGCACGCCGGCCTTCATCATCGTCGCCAGCTGGCGCGTGAACATGGTCAGGTCTTTGTCGGTGATCTTCTTGCCGCTGCGGTAGACGCGCTTCTTGACCTTGGTGACCATGATGCCCTGGCGGCGCAGGGTCACGTTGACGATCGCCTCGCCGCCGGCGCGCAGCTCGCCGCGCACGGTCTTGCCGGTCTTGTCCTTGCCTTCCCAGGCGTAGACGGCTTCCTTGATTTGTGCGCCGCCGCGGCTGCGGGTGGTGAGGGAGGTAGCCATGTCTGAATCCTATTCGTTGGTGCAGCCAAGCACTTCTTCGAGGCTGGTCAGCCCCTGTTTTACTTTCAGCAGGCCCGAGCGGCGCAGCGAGTTGACGCCATCCTTCTCGGCCTGGGCGGCGATCTGCATCGAGTTCCCGCTGGCCAGGATCAGCGCTTCGATCGCCGGGCGAGATCGGCATGATCTGGTAGATGCCGACGCGGCCCTTGTAGCCGGAACCGAGGCAGCGTTCGCAGCCGACCGGGCCGTAGGGCTTCCAGTCCGAATCGAGGTCGCCTTCGCGGTAGCCGGCCGCCAGCAAGGCCTCGCGCGTCATGTCGAGCGGCTGCTTGCAGGTGCACAGGCGGCGCGCCAGGCGCTGGGCGGTGATCAGGATCACCGAGGAGGCGATGTTGAAGCCGGCCACGCCCATGTTCATCAGGCGCGTCAGGGTCGAGGGCGCGTCGTTGGTGTGCAGCGTACTGAACACCATGTGCCCGGTCTGCGCGGCCTTGATCGCGATGTCGGCCGTCTCCAGGTCGCGGATCTCGCCGACCATGATGATGTCGGGATCCTGGCGCAGGAAGGATTTCAGCGCGACCGGGAAGGTGAGGCCGGCGCGGTCGTTGACGTTGACCTGGTTCACGCCCGGCAGGTTGATCTCGGCCGGGTCTTCCGCGGTCGAGATGTTGATGCCGGGTTTGTTCAGGACGTTGAGGCAGCTATATAGAGACACCGTCTTGCCGGAACCGGTCGGCCCGGTCACCAGCACCATGCCGTAGGGGCGCGTGATGGCGCCCAGCAGCAGCTCGCGCTGGTCGGGATCGTAGCCGAGGGCGTCGATGCCCATCTGCGCCTGGGTCGCGTCCAGGATACGCATGACGGTCTTTTCGCCGAACAGGGTCGGCAGGGTGGAGACGCGCAGGTCGATGGTGCGCGTGGCCGACATGATCAGGCGCATGCGGCCATCCTGCGGCACGCGCTTTTCCGAGATGTCGAGCTTGGCCAGCACCTTGATGCGCGAGACCAGCTTGTCGCGGATCGAGAGCGGCGGCATCGCGTGGTCGCGCAGCACGCCGTCGACGCGCATGCGGATCCGGTAGTATTTTTCGTAGGGCTCGAAGTGGATGTCGGACGCGCCCAGGTTCACGGCGTCCATCAGGATCTTGTTCAGGAAGCGCACGATCGGCGCGTCTTCCACTTCGTTGGTCGACTCCAGCGGCGCGGCGGTCTGCTCTTCTTCGGCGAACTCGATGTCGCCTTCGTCGCCGGCCAGGTCGCCCAAGGCTTGCTCGGCGCTCTTGGTCAGCGTGGCCAGCAGCGCCAGCAGGGCGTCGTGCGCGACGATCACCGGCTCGACCCCGGCCTCGCTCTGGAACTTGATCTGGTCCAGGGCCTGGGTATTGGTCGGGTCGGAGATCGCGACCGACAGCCGGTTGCCGCGCTTGGCCAGGGCGATCACGCGCTGCGCCGTCATCAGCTTGGCGTCGATGGCGCCGGCCGGCAGCGACTCGATGCTGAAGGTGGCCAGGTCGAGCAGCGGATAGCCGAAGGTCTCGGCGCAGAAGGCGGCCAGCGAGGCGGCGTCGATGGCTTTCTCGGCGATGATGGCGTCGATGAAGGCGGTGCGGTCGCCGGCGGCCTTCTTTTGCAGCGTGTCGGCTTGCTGCGCGCTCAGGCGCCCGGCCTGGACGAGCGCACGCGCCAAACCCGACATCGCTGTGCCTGAAGTCGGATTCGGGAGGACTGCTGCCATATGCGCCGTGTAATTAGAGGAACAACAAGAGGGCCACGCAAGGCTGTTTCAAGGCGGCGGACTCCTCGGATGATGCCTACAGGCATCAACTTTGTAAAGCGTTTCAACTTGACATAGATGCGTGCGCGCCACGTAGACGAAATACCATGACGCCCCGTGCATAAGGGTTTGTTGGCGCGGTGCTAAGAGCTGTTATCGGCTTGTATAGCGTCCGCTTTAATACAGTTGTATGTATGGCACGTTTTGCCCGGCCTGAAACAATACCGGCGCCCTCGGGCGCCGGTATCGATATTCCGCAATCGCGCGTGGTTCACGGCCGCGGCAGCAAACACTCGCCGCCGTAGCGTTCGCCGAATTCGCGCAAGGGTATGGGCTTGCCAAAATAATAGCCCTGGTAGATTTCGCATCCCTTTTCCTTGAGGGAGGCAAGCTGGCTGCTGGTCTCGACGCCTTCCGCCACCACCTTCAGGCCCAGCTTCTTGCCCAGCGCAATGATGACCTCGATGATGGCCGTCGCATTTTCATCATGCACGAAGCTCTGGTCGATCTTCAATGCATACAGGGGAAAGCGCTGCAGATAGCTCAGCGAGGAATAGCCGGTGCCGAAGTCGTCGATCGAGAAAAGAATGCCGTGACTGCGCAGGGCGGACATCTTCTCGGTCGCGTCGGCCACATCGTTGGCCAGCAGGCTCTCCGTCAATTCCAGGCAGATGCGGCTCGGGTCGACCTGTGCGGCGTTGATCACCGCCAGCGTTTGCTCGACGAAGTCCTTGCCATGCAGTTGCTGGGCGCTGACGTTGATGGAAAAGCGCAGGCCGCCGAGCACCGGATCGTCGCGCCAGGAAGCAATCGTGCGGCACGCCTCGCGCAATACCCAGGAACCGATCGGCAGGATCAGGCCGCAGGCCTCGGCCAGCTCGATGAATGCGCCGGGGCCGATCAATCCCTTCTCGGGATGCAGCCAGCGCAGCAGCATTTCACCGCCGACCAGCCCGCTTTGGCCGAACTGGGGCTGGCAGTGCAACACGAACTGGTTTCCCGCAATGGCATTGCGCAGGCCAATCTCCAGCGCGCTGCGCTCATCGACCGCAAGCTGCATTGTCGGGTCGAAAAAGCGCAGCAGCCCGCGCCCGGCCGCCTTGGCGCCGTACATCGCCAGGTCGGCTTGCTTCAGGAGCGATTCCACCGTGTCGGAAGTGCGGTCGAACATCGTGATCCCGATGCTGGGCGTGATCGTGTAGTCCATCCCTGGCAGGAAGAATTTGCGCGTCGATGCAGCCAGCAACTTGTTCGCGATCGCTTCGGCTTCGGCTGCCGCGTCGCCGGACGCCGTGCCCAGGTCCTCGACCACGACAACGAATTCGTCGCCGCCCAGGCGCGCCACATGGTCTGCGTCGCGCAAGACCTGGCGCAGGCGTTCGGCGAACTGGCGCAGCATCAGGTCGCCGATGTCGTGGCCCTGGGTGTCGTTCAGGTCCTTGAAATTGTCGAGGTCGAGGAACAGCAGGGCGCCGATCTGGCCGGTGCGCGCGGCGCGGCTGAGTGCGCGGTGGGCATGTTCGAGCAGGAAGCGGCGGTTCGGCAGTCCCGTCAGCTGGTCGAAATAGGCGAGCTGGTGGATGCTGTGTTCCGCCTTCTTGCGCTCGCTCAAGTCGGTATTCGTGCCCGACAGGCGAATCGCCTCGACCGTTCTCGTCGCGCAAGACGAAGCCGCGCGAGAGCACCGGGACATAATGCCCGTCCTTGTGTTGCAGGCGAAATTCCACTTCATAGGTCGTGTCGGTGGACAGGGCCCGTTTCAGGACGCGCTGGACCGGCAGCACATCGTCGGGATGCAGCAGGCGCGACCACAGGTCGGGATCGGACTGCAGCTCGTCCGGCGCACGCCCGATCATGGCCCACCAGCGTGCCGAGTAATACAATGCGTCCGACTGCAGGTCCCAGTCCCACGGGGCATCGTTGGTACCCAGCAGGATCAGGCGCAGGCGCTCTTCGGACAATTGCAGCGAGTTCTGGACGCTTTTCAGTTCGGTGCAATCGGTGAAGCTGACCACCACCCAGGGTGCGTTCGTGACGTCCTCGTGGATGAGCAGGGTATTGCAGAGCAGCCAGCTGGTGGTGTGCGTATCGGGGCGTTCGACGCCCACCACGACGTCTTTTAAATCCGCGCGCAAGTTCAGGCTCTTGACTGCTGGGAACTCTTCGCGCGGCATGACGCTGCCGTCGTTGCGCAGGAAATGCCAGCTGTCGTCATCGGCGCTGGCGCCGCACAAGACGGTCATGTCGATCCCGAGCAGGGATGCAGCGGCGGAATTGGCGTCGACCACCGTTCCGTCCTGCTGATGAATGACGACGCCGGCAGGGAGATGTTCGATGAAACGCTTGAACCGGTCGTCGCCGCTGACGAGGTGGGCGCTGCCGCGCCCGACGCCGGATGGCGCGGAAGGCGGATTGACGGACGCGTCACCATTGCTCATGTGCGACTCCGGCATCGCATGCTGCGCCGGCTCATGCTGCAATCAATACAACTCGACATCGAGGGAACCTCCCGAGAAAATGTCTTGTCAATACTACACGTAATCAAGGGCGTTCGACACACGCCGTGCAGGACGGAAAGCGCCGCTGCGCGGTTGGCTGAAGCAGGAGTAGGCGGGAGCGGCAGCGAAAAGTGCCACCTGGAGAGGGGGCCGGCAGCGCATTCGTCTGCCGGCGTCGAGCAAGGCGTGGTACCCGGACCGGGCGGTCCGGAACCCCTGGGTCAGCTGCGCACCGAACTGGACAGCAAGGCGCGGCCAGTTGCCTGCCGCGGCAATGCCGGCGCATCCGCCAGTTTGAAGACCGACAGCGCGCCGGTCAGCTGCGTGGTCTGCTCGGTCAGCGATTCCGCCGCGGCCGAGGCTTCCTCGACCAGGGCCGAGTTCTGCTGGGTCATCTCGTCCATGCTGTCGATGGCGCGGCCGATGTCGTCGATGCCTTCGCTCTGGCGCTGGCCCGCGGCGCTGATCTCGGCCATGATGTCGTGCACCTTTTTCACCGAGTCGACGATCTGGCCCATGGTCACGCCGGCCTGGTCGACCAGCGCGCTGCCGGCGTTGACCTTGGCGACCGAGTCGCCGATCAGTTCCTTGATTTCCTTGGCCGCCGCCGCGCTGCGCTGGGCCAGGTTGCGCACTTCGCCCGCCACGACCGCGAAGCCGCGGCCCTGTTCGCCGGCGCGCGCCGCTTCCACCGCCGCGTTCAGCGCGAGGATATTGGTCTGGAAGGCGATGCCGTCGATGACCGAGATGATCTCGACGATCTTCTTGGCCGAGGTATTGATGTCGCCCATCGTGCTGACCACGCCGCCGACCACTTGCCCGCCGCGGGTGGCGATGCCGGTGGCGTTCACCACCAGTGCGTTCGCCTCGTTGGCATTCGCCGCGTTCTGGCGCACGGCGCCGGTCAGTTCATCCATCGCACGCGCGGTGCGTTCCAGGCTCGAGGCCTGCGATTCGGTGCGGCCGGCCAGGTCGGCATTGCCGCTGGCGATTTCGGCGCTGGCGACCGCGATCGTCTCGGCCGAGCTCTTGATCTCGGCGACCATCGTCGCCAGGCGCGCACGCATGTCCTTCAGGGCGACCAGCAGGCTGGTGCTGTCCTGGGCGTCGGTGTGGATGTCCATCGCCAGGTCGCCGGCGGCGACCGCACGCGCGATCTCGCGCGCATATTCCGGCTCGCCGCCGAGCTGCTGCCAGATGGCGCGCACCACGAACCACGACACCACGGCCAGGCTCAGGATGACGACCAGCGCGGTCAGGATCATGGTCCACAGCACGCGGTCGACATTGGCCGCGCTGCTGGCGATGCCGGCGGTGAACTGGACCTTGGCCTTGGCCTGGGTTTGTTCGAGATCCTTGGTCAAGGTCGCCAGGGTGCTCTGCATCTTCGGCACCACGGCTTGCGCGTCGCCCTGTTCGAGTTCGAGCATGATGCGCGCGGCCGACAGCGCCGGCGCATAGTAATCGTTGAATTCCTTGAGCAGGCGCGCGCCGTTGGCCGCCTGGCCGTCGATCGCCGCGAACTGCTTCAGGTGGGCGCGCACGGCTTCGGCCTGCTTGCCGATCTCGTCGACGCGCGCTCTTGTCGCCTTCGGTGACCGCGCCCATCAGGCCGTCGGTGATGTCCTTCACCTCCAGCGTCAGCGACTTCGATGCGTCGAGCACCGGGTAGTCGGTGCGCTCGGTGGAGTTGATCGACTTCAGGGCGTCGTTCGCGATGGTCGCGGAGAGGCCGACGCCGAGGCCGAAGATCAGGGTCGAAATGACCGGTAGTGCCCAAATCCTGCGTTTGATGCTCATGTTCTCGTCTTTCCCGACTCGCTGTGAATGGCCGATGATGCGTACGTTTTCAGGCAAAAAGCCCTGCCGGCTGGGGAGCGGGCAGGGCGGGGCTTGGCAAGCGGTGCCGCTTACGGCGCGCTGAAGACCACCTTGACGCTGGCGTCGACGGCGCTCTTTTCCATGTAGCCGATGGCTTTCGGATTGGCGGCGACAGCGGCCTTGACGGCGGCGCTGTTGGCGCACTTCCTTCGGCATGGTCGCTTTGCCGGTGAAGACCAGCTTCGACCACAGGGCCTTGGCTTGCGAGGCTTCCTTGTCGGTCACCTTCTTGTAGAACTCGGCGCGGATCGGCGCGTCTTCGGGCTGGTCGACCGGGGTCATGGTGCTCGATTTACCGAGGAAGAACTGGGCGATCTGGTCCTTCGTCATGCTCGCTTCGGCCGCCTTCGGATTGACCACGACCACGACTTCGGCCAGTGCCGGCAGCGATGCGGCGAAGATGGTGGCGGCGACGAGCGCTTTGAATTGTTTGTGCATGGCGCGCTCCTTAGAAGACGAAGTCGATGGCGACGGCACCGACGGTCACGTCACGGTTGAAACCCGCGCTCGGGTTCAGCAGCAGGCCGCTGCCGATGGCCGGCTTGACGCGGTCGATCTGCGCCTTCAGAGCCAGCGAACGGTAGAAGTCCCAGCGCACGCCGACCGAGGTCGTGCTCTGCTCGCCCTGGCCGATGCCGGTGTAGGGCAGGCGGTTGACGCCGGCGCGCAGGGCGGCCAGGGTCGGGGTGCAGGCTGCCGGGTAGCCGGCCGGGCAGGATGCCGGCACGGTGTTGGCCGGATAGCCGTCGATCGAGACTTTGCTCTGGATGAAGTAAGGCAGGACCTTGCCGAAGCGGTAGCCGCCCATCACGTACCACGAGGTGGTGTCGTTGACGTAGGCATCGACCTTGCGCTTGGCGAATTCGGTCTGGACGACGACGTTGTTCCAGTCCATGCCCAGGCCGACCGAGGTGAACGAGGCCTTCTTGTCGGTCGGGTCGAGCTGGTCGGCCAGCGCGTTCAGCTGCGGGAAGCGGTAGCCGGTGCCGGTGGCGCGCAGGCCGCCGAGCAGCGTGGTCAGGCTGGCCGAACCGGTGATCGACACTGTCGGTCGACGCGGCCGAAGCGGGCCGTGAACGGGCCGTGTTCAGCCACGACGTTCAGGGCCGACATCGCTTGCTCTTGACGGTTATGCCGCCGGCGATCGGCGCTTCGGTGCGGCCGTAGGCCAGCTGGGCGGTGACGCTGGTGTCGCCGAAGCTTTGCTGCTAGGTGGCGTCGATGCCGTCGAGGCCGTTGAATGGCACTTGCGAGTACATCTCGACCGGCGGACGCAGGAAGGTGTTGGCGTAGCCGACGTTGCGGTAATCCGAAATCATGAAGGCCGGCAGGCCGATGCGGCCAACGCGCACGCTGAAGTGATCGTTGATCTTGGCTTTGGCGAAGGCCCAGGCCAGTTCCGCGCCGTAGTCGTCTTCGGCGTCGCGCGCGCACCAGGCCTTGCGCGGTGAACGAGAGCCAGCTGTTGACGCCGACGTCGGCCTGCAGGCCGAGGTTCGAGTCGACGCCGGTGCGTGGGCTTTTCTTGGCGCCGCTGGCCTGGTTTGGACGGCCGAATTCGGCCTGGTCGGTATTCGACCAAGTCAGGGCGCCGGTGCCGAAGCCACTGATCTTGACGGTCGGGCCTTCCGCTTCTTGCGCGAAGGCCGAGGAGAGGGCCAGCGGCAGGGCAAGTACGGCGGCGATAATCTGCTTATTCATAAGACAACCTGTAACGGATACTGTGTTTATAAGATTTACTTCTTGTTTGGAAACAGCACCATGCGCAAAGCATGAAGTGACGGAATTGATTGTATCCACACGGCAAAAGTAGTGACAAGAAAAAGCGCGTTGCATGTAGGACAAATACTCGTCCATACGCAACGCGCCGTTGTTTTGCCGGAACAGATGAGCTTGTAGAATGTTTTCTCTACAAGTATTTGATTATCAAGAATGATATTGATTAATTCCACCAGTGCGAGGTGGCGCCCATCTCGGGCAGGCGGGCCTGGACGGCCTCGTGGATCAGCCCGGCGCGCACGGCTTGTTCGGCCGTGTAGATGCGGGCGTTGCCGAACAGGTGAGGGCGGATGTCGTGCGCCTCCGGCGCGCCGGCGGTCGCTTCGTCATAGATGCTGGCATAGCGTTCGGCATCGAAATCGAGGCATTCCCGCCACTCCGACACGCGCGAATGGTCGGCCGCCACCAGGTTGCCGAAGCCCCAGTGCAGCGGGTGGATCAGGAAGCGGGCGCCCGGGCAGGCGAATCGCTTGGCGCCGGCCAGGAAAATGACGACGCCGACCGATTCCACGCTGCCGATGTTGAAGGTGGTCAGCGGGATCGGCAGCGATTTGAGGAAAAAGTACAAGGCAAAGCCGGCCGTCATGTTGCCGCCTTCGCTGGACATGTGCAGCTCGATCTCGGTGGCGCCATTTTGCAATGCCTGCAGGCACAGGTTGCGCACGCTGCAGGCGGATTGATGGTTGATCGGCCCGATGAAATGAACAATGTGCAAAGCCATTGTGCCCTCCTGTCGTGAACGCTCAGGATAGCCTAACTGCCCCGATAGGTCGAATACGACCAGGGCGTGACCACCAGCGGCACGTGATAGTTCTGGCTCGGGTCGGCCACGCCGAAAGCGATCGTCACCCGGTCGACGAAACGCGGTTCCGGCACGGCCACGCCCAGCGCCGCGAAATAGTCGCCGGCCGCGAACACCAGCTCATAGTAGCCGGCCTGAAAGGCTTCGCCTTCGAGCAGGGGCGCGTCGCAGCGGCCGTCAAGGTTGGTGGCCGCCTGCACCAACAGGGTGCGGCTGCCGCCGTCGACGGCGTACAGCGTCAATTGCGACATTCGCGGCCGGACGGCCGTTTGCGGTATCGAGCACATGGGTGCTGAGTTTGCCCATCGTTTCCCCTATACGAAGCTGGTGAAGGTATTTATCTCCCCGATCATATACCTGTGCCGGTCCATCAATATATGATCGACAATATACCTCCCATCCTCGAGACTCCCATGGATTCGACCTATCCGCGCGACCTGATCGGCTACGGCCAGACGCCACCCCATCCCCAGTGGCCGGGCAAGGCGCGCGTCGCGCTGCAATTCGTGCTGAACTACGAGGAGGGCGGCGAGAATTCGGTCCTGCACGGCGACCCGGCCTCGGAAACCTTCCTGTCCGAAATCATCGGCGCCCAGGCTTTCCCGGCGCGCCACATGAGCATGGAGTCGCTCTACGAATACGGTTCGCGCGCCGGCCTGTGGCGGGTGCTGCGCCTGTTCGAAGAGCGCAAACTGCCGCTGACGGTGTTCGGCGTGGCGATGGCGCTGCAGCGCCATCCCGAGGCGGTCGCCGCGTTTCGCGAACTCGGCCATGAAATCGCCTGCCACGGCCTGCGCTGGATTTCGTACCAGAACGTCGACGAAGCCACCGAGCGTGCCCACATGGCGCGAGGCGGTCGACATCATGCGTTCGCTCACGGGCGAAGCGCCGCTCGGCTGGTACACGGGACGCGATTCGCCCAACACGCGGCGCCTGGTCGTCGAGCACGGCGGCTTCGCCTACGACGCCGATTACTATGGCGACGACTTGCCGTTCTGGCAAAAGGTGGCGCATACCGGGGCCGGACGGCGCGGCCGTGGAGACGCCGCATTTGATCGTGCCGTACACCCTCGACACCAACGACATGCGCTTTGCCGCCATGCAGGGTTTTAATTCCGGCACCCAGTTCTTCGACTACCTGAAAGACGCCTTCGACGTGCTGTATGCCGAAGGCGACCCGAATGGCCTGAACGCGCCTAAAATGCTGTCGATCGGGCTGCATTGCCGCATCGTCGGGCGGCCGGCGCGCGCCGCCGCGCTGGCGCGTTTCCTCGATTACGTGTTGCAGCATAAGCACGTCTGGATCACGCGCCGCATCGACATCGCCGAGCACTGGCGCGCCACCCATCCGTATGCAGGCTGATATAGCGGTTTGATGATAATCAAAATCTGATTGGCGATATAGTTGGGCGAGGCCGGCACAGGGTATCCTTCACGCTGGACACAATCCGAGACAAGCATGGCCGAACCGATCCGCTTCTATTTCCGCAACGCCGTCCACGCCGTGACCGACGTGGCGCCGACGCAAACCATCCTGCAGCAC
The DNA here is from genome assembly GCA_963729765.1 of uncultured beta proteobacterium. Lineage (GTDB taxonomy): Bacteria > Pseudomonadota > Gammaproteobacteria > Burkholderiales > Burkholderiaceae_D > Telluria. Next base: position 331,306 of record CAVSPL010000008.1, read on the forward strand.
CTGCGGGAGGACTTGCGCTGCACCGGCACCAAGGAAGGCTGCGCCGAAGGCGATTGCGGCGCCTGCACGGTCGTCATCGGTTCGCTCGAAAACGGCGAACTCGAACTGAAGGCGGTCAATTCCTGCATCCAGTTCACGCCCACGCTCGACGGCAAGGCCCTGTTCACGGTCGAAGACCTGCAGCTGCCCGACGGCCGCCTGCACCCGGTCCAGCAGGCGCTGGTCGAATGCCACGGCTCGCAATGCGGCTTTTGCACGCCGGGTTTCGCGATGTCGCTGTGGGGCATGTACCTGAAGCAGGACGGGCAAGCGCCCTCGCGCTGCCAGATCGACGACGCCTTGTCCGGCAACCTGTGCCGCTGCACCGGCTACCGCCCGATCATCGAGGCGGCCGGGCGCATGGTCGAATTGCCGCGCGCCGAGTTCGACCGCGCTGCCGTGGCCGAGGCGCTGCTGTCGCTGCAGCGCAGCGAAGGCACGACCTACGCATTCGACGGCCGCAGTTTCCATGCGCCGCGCACGCTGGACGAACTCGTCGCCCTGCGCAGCGCGCATCCGCAGGCGCTGATCCTCGCCGGCTCGACCGATGTCGGCCTGTGGGTGACCAAGCAGATGCGCGAACTGAACGACATCATCTATATCGGCAATGTGGCCGAGCTGAAGTCGGTGACGGAAAGCGACGGCATGCTGCACATCGGCGCCGGCGTCACGCTGCAGGATGCCTACGCGGCCGTCTGCCGCCACTATCCGGACGAATTGGGCGAGATGTGGCAGCGCTTCGCTTCGCTCCCGATCCGCAATGCCGGCACGCTGGGCGGGAACGTCGCCAACGGTTCGCCCATCGGCGACTCGATGCCCTGGCTGATCGCGCTGGGCGCACGCCTGGTGCTGCGCGGCGCCCAGGGCGAGCGCGAACTGGCGCTGGAAGATTTTTATCTCGGCTACCAGCAGAAGGATTTGCAGGCGGACGAATTCGTCGCCGCGCTGCGCGTGCCGCTGCCGCAGGCCGGCGTGCGTTTCCGCACCTATAAACTGGCCAAGCGCTTCGACCAGGATATCTCGGCCGTCTGCGCCGCCTTTGCCCTGACGCTCGATGGCGAGATCGTCAAGGAAGCGCGCATCGCCTTCGGCGGCATGGCGGCCACGCCGAAACGCGCCGCGCAGGCCGAAGCGGTGTTGACCGGCCGCGCCTGGGACGAGGCGGCATTGACGGAAGCGATGGCCGCGCTGGCCCGCGACTACGCGCCGCTGTCGGACATGCGGGCCTCGAGCAGCTATCGCATGAAGACGGCGCAAAACCTGCTGCGCCGCTTCTGGCTCGAGACGCGCCTCGACAATCCGCTGCCGCCAAGCGCAGTCAACGCATTCGCAGCGCCAGGCGTAAGGAGATCACCATGAACGACGCAGGCGCACCAGCAATCAAGCAGGCGGCGTGGAGCGCGGTCGGCCGCGCCCGGCCGCACGAATCGGCCACGCTGCACGTGTTAGGCCAGGCCACCTACACCGACGACATCGCCGAAGTGGCGGGCACGCTGCACGCCGCGCTGGGCTTGTCCGGCAAACCGCACGCCAACATCGTCTCGCTCGACCTCGCGCCCGTGCGCGCGGCGCGCGGCGTCGTCGCCGTGCTGTCGCGTGCGCGACATCCCCGGCACCAACGACTGCGGCCCGATCATCCACGACGATCCGATCCTCGCCGACGGTAAAGTGGAATACGTCGGCCAGCCGATCTTCATCGTCGTCGCCGATACCCACGACAACGCGCGCCGCGCCGCGCGCCTGGCAAAAGTCGAGTACGAGGAACTGCCGGCCATCCTCACGCCGCAGGAAGCGCACGCCGCCAAGTCCTATGTCGTGCCGCCGATGCGCCTGGCGCGCGGCGACGCCGAAACAGCCTTCGCGAACGCGCCGCACAAGGTCGCGGGCAAGCTGTATGTCGGCGGCCAGGAGCAGTTCTACCTGGAAGGCCAGATCGCCTACGCCATTCCCGGCGAAGACAACGGCATGCTGGTGCAGTGCTCGACCCAGCACCCGAGCGAGATGCAGCACGTCGTCGCGCATGCGCTCGGCCTGCATTCGCACCATGTCGTGGTCGAGTGCCGCCGCATGGGCGGAGGCTTCGGCGGCAAGGAATCGCAATCGGCGCTGTGGGCCGCCGCCGCCGCCATCGCGGCGAACAAGCTGAAACGTCCCGTCAAACTGCGCGCCGACCGCGACGACGACATGCTCGTCACCGGCAAGCGCCATTGCTTCTATTATGAATACGAAGTCGGCTACGACGACGACGGGCGCGTGCTGGCCGCGAAAGTCGACATGGTCTCGCGCGCCGGCTACTCGGCCGATTTGTCGGGGCCGGTCGCCACGCGCGCCGTCTGCCACTACGACAACGCCTATTATTTGTCGGACGTCGACATCCGCGCCGCCTGCGGCAAGACGAATACCCAGTCGAATACGGCCTTCCGCGGCTTCGGCGGCCCGCAGGGCGCGATCGCGATGGAATACGTGCTCGACGAAATCGCGCGCAACCTGAAGGTCGATGCGCTCGACATCCGCAAGATCAATTTTTACGGCAAAACCGATCGCAACGTCACGCCCTACGGCCAGGCCGTGGTCGACAACGTCATCCACGAGCTGGTGGCCGAACTGGAGCTTTCCAGCGACTACCGCGCGCGGCGCGCAGCGATCGCCGCCTTCAATGCCGCCAGCCCGGTGCTGAAAAAAGGTCTCGCGCTCACGCCCGTCAAATTCGGCATCGCCTTCAACGTCACCCACCTGAACCAGGCGGGCGCGCTGGTGCACGTGTACGTCGACGGTTCCATCATGGTCAACCATGGCGGCACCGAGATGGGGCAGGGCATCAACACCAAGGTGATGCAGGTCGTCGCGCACGAACTGGGCGTCGACATGGACCACGTGCGCGCCACCGCCACGAATACCAGCAAGGTCGCGAACACCTCGGCCACGGCGGCATCGACCGGCGCCGACTTGAACGGCAAGGCGGCGCAGGATGCGGCGCGCCAGATCAGGGAGCGCCTGGCCGCCTTCGCCGCAAGCCAGTACGGCGGCGAGGCGGGCGACGTGCGCTTTGCCGCCGACACCGTGTTCGTGAACGAGATGGAGGTGCCCTTCCCGGCGCTGGTGCAAAAGGCCTACCTGGCGCGCGTGCAGCTCTGGTCCGACGGTTTTTACGCGACCCCCGGCCTGTCCTGGGATGCGAAGACCATGAACGGGCGGCCTTTCTCCTACTTCGCGTATGGCGCGGCGGTGTCCGAAGTCGTGGTCGACACGCTGACCGGCGAATGGAAGCTCCTGCGCGCCGATTGCCTGTACGACGCCGGCAAGTCGCTCAATCCGGCGATCGACATCGGCCAGGTCGAGGGCGCCTTCATCCAGGGCATGGGCTGGCTGACGACCGAGGAACTCGTGTGGAACGCGGGCGGCAAACTCATGACGCACGCGCCGTCGACCTACAAGATTCCGGGCGTGTCCGACTGCCCGCAGGACTTCCGCGTGCGCCTGTTCGAGAACAGCAATGTCGAGGACAGCATCCACCGCTCGAAAGCCGTGGGCGAGCCGCCGCTGCTGCTGCCGTTCTCGGTGTTCTTCGCGATTCGCGATGCGGTGTCGAGCGTCGGCGGGCACACCGTCAATCCGCCCCTGAATGCGCCGGCGACGAGCGAGGAAATCCTCGACGCGATTGCCTTCGTCGAAGCCGCGGTTTCCGCGCGCGCGTGATGGACGACTGGTTGACAGCCGCGCTGCAGGCGCCGGCGGTGCTGGTCACGGTCGCCATCGTCGAAGGCTCGGTGCCGCGCGAGCCGGGGGCGAAGATGCTCGTCACGGCCGCCGGCTTTGCCGGGACGATCGGGGGCGGGCACCTGGAGCACCGGGCGATCGAGATTGCGCGCGCGATGTTGAAGGAGGGCGGGCGAGCCGAGGCTGGAGCGCTTTGCGCTGGGGCCGAGCCTGGGGCAGTGTTGCGGCGGGATTGCGCATCTGGCGTTCGAGGTGGCGGAGCAGGATCAGATGGCGCTGCTCGATGCGCGCCGCAATGTCGATACCGTGCGGGTGGTCGCATTCGATGACGCCACCTGGGCCTTGTTCGACGGCGCGGGTATGCACATCGCCGGCGGCGCTGTTCCCGCCTTCGATCACACCGCTGGCACCCATGTCTTCCTTGACGCCGACGGCCGCCGCTGGCTGGCCGACGCCATCCTCGCCCCGCGTGCCCACCTGATGCTGTTCGGCGCCGGCCACGTGGGCGCGGCGATCGTGCGGGCGCTGGCGGAACTGCCTTGCCGCGTCACCTGGGTCGACGAACGCGACGACCTGTTCCCGGCCGCGGTCCCGTCGAACGTGACGATCGAGGCCACCGATATCCCCGAGGCGCTGGTGGAAGCACGCCGCGCCCGGCACGACTTTCCTCGTCATGACACACAGCCATGCACTTGACCTGCGCCTGTCAAACGCGATACTGTCCCGCCCTGGGCGCGACTGGTTCGGCCTGATTGGGTCGGACACCAAGCGCCGCCAGTTCGAACACCGCCTGCGCGAGCGCGGGATCGGCGACGATAAAATCGCCGCCATGGTCTGCCCGATCGGCCTGCCCGGCATCGCCGGCAAGGCGCCGGCCGTGATTGCCGCATCCTGTGCGGCGCAGCTGCTCACCGTCTGGGAGGCGCAGGAAACCCGCGCCGCCAGCCACCCTGAAGTTTCTCCGGAATCCAACTGATGTCCACCGCACCAATTACCGTGCAAGCCTACCGTGCGAGCTTGCTGCATTTTCACGCCGACCCGGCCTTTAGCCGAAGACGCGTATTCCTGGCACGAGGATGGCCTGCTCGTCATCGAAGACGGCCGCGTCAAGGCCGCCGGCGACTACGCGCAGCTCGTCGCGACGCTGCCGGACGGCGTGATTGCCGCACGACTACCGCGGCCAGATCATCACGCCCGGCTTCATCGACACCCACCTGCATTATCCGCAGACGGACATGATCGCCTCCCCGGCGCCGGGCCTGCTGCCCTGGCTCGAGACCTACACCTTCCCGACCGAGCGCCAGTTCGCCGACCCGGTGCATGCGCGCGCGACCGCCGAATTCTTCCTCGACGAGCTGGCCCGCTGCGGCACCACGACCGCCGTGGTCTACTGCACCGTGCACCGCGAATCGGTCGACGCCTTCTTCGAAGCCAGCGAAGCGCGCAACCTGCGCATGGTGGCCGGCAAGGTGCTGATGGACCGCAACTGCCCGGACTTCCTGCGCGACCGCGACGGCTGCATCGGCGAGAGCGAAGCGCTGATCAACAAGTGGCACAAGCACGCGCGCTCGCTGTACGCGATCACGCCGCGCTTCGCGCCGACCTCGAGCCCGGCCCAGCTGGGTGCCATCGCCGAACTGGCCAAGGCCTATCCGGACACCTTCATCCAGACCCACGTCTCGGAAAACCAGGACGAAATCAACTGGGTGCGCGAGCTGTATCCGGACGCGCGCAGCTATCTGGACGTGTACGACGGCTACGGCCTGATGCGCCCGCGCGCGCTGTTCGGCCACTGCATCTGGCTCGACGACGAGGACTTCGCGCGCATGGCGGCGACCGGGTCGGCCGCTTCCGTATGCCCGACCTCGAACCTGTTCCTGGGCAGCGGCCTGTTCGATTTCGAAAAGGCCGATGGGGCGGGGGCGCTGGTGACGCTGGGTACCGATGTGGGCGCGGGCACCTCGTTCTCGATGCTGCAGACGATGAACGAAGCGTATAAGGTCGCGCGCCTGAAGGGCAGCTATTTGCCGGCGCTGCGCATGTTCTACCTGGCGACGCTGGGCGCGGCGCGGGCGATGGACCTGGAAGGCACGATCGGCAGTTTCGCGGTGGGGGCGGAGGCGGATTTCATCGTGCTCGATCCGAAGTCGACGCCGCTGCTGGCGCGCAGGAGTTCGCATTGCAATTCGCTGGAGGAGCAGCTGTTCGCGCTGGCCTTGCTGGGGGATGACCGGGCGGTGCGGGCGACGTATGCGGCGGGTGTGAAGGTGCACGAGCGGGTGGGGCTGTTGCCTGATACGTTATCGGTGCTTTGAATCCGCGTGGGCACGAGTGCCCACCCTACGGATAACGCCACGCGGATCGTATGACCTGGCCGTACGTCCCGTAGGGTGGGCTCTCGAGCCCACGCGGATCAAGTACACCAATACAGGGCAGCCAACAGCCCCACATTGCCAACTTTGAACGAAGCAGTTAGAGTTGCGCGGCACCGATCAACCCATCACGAAAGTCCCGTCATGCAGAACAATTTCAGCCGCCTGCTGATCGCCCTGGCCGTCGCCGCGCCGTCCGCCGCGATGGCCAAGGAGCCGGTCACGGCATCGCGCCAGGCCAACGAAGCGGCCACCGCCCGCCACTACGCCACGCTGATCAAGGGCGACGATCCCAAGCTGGCCGAGCTGACCATGTTCTTCACGCAGATGCCCAAGGGCGGCGACCTGCACCACCATTATTCGGGCGCGATCTATGTCGAGCAATACCTCGACTTCCTCGACCGCCAGGGCCTGTGCGTGAACAAGCAGTCCTACCGCATCGAGACCGACAAGAACGTCATCGCCGCCGAACGCGCGAAACCGGCGAAAGAGCGCAACTGCCTCTCGAGCGTGGAAGTGTATGCCGACGATTTCACCTGGCGCGAGCTGGTGCAGCGCTGGTCGAACAAGGACTTCGATAACCACGGCGCGCTGCAGCCGGCGCCGGACCGCCTGTTCTTCCAGACCTTCGGCTACTTCGGCCCGGTCTCGAACGCGAATTTCAAGGAAGGCCTGCAGGAGCTGAAAAAGCGCGCGATCGCGGAAAACGTCAGCTATATCGAGACCATGTTCAAGATGGCGCCGGCCACCGCCAACGCCGAATTCGACGCGCGCGCCTGGCAGCTGGCGGGCGACGACGCCGCCCTGGACATCGAACTGCAAAAGGCGCTGGAAGCCTTCGAGCGCGATCCGGCCTTCGCCAAATCGGTCGCCGACTTCGTCGCGAAGATCGACGAAGCCTCAAGCGGCATCGACGACGAGCGATTCACCATGCGCTACCAGACCTATGTGCTGCGCCTGTTGAATCCGTCGCAGGTGTTCTCGTCGATGGTCGCCGCCTTCAAATCGGCCTCGCATGGGCGGCAAGGTGGTGGGCGTCAACATCGTGGGCCAGGAAAGCACCATGGTCTCGATGCGCGACTACGCGCTGCACATGAAGATGTTCGGCTTCCTGAACAAGGCTTACCCGAACGTCAAGGTGGCGATGCACGCGGGCGAACTGGCGATGGGCGACGTGCCGCCGGAAGGCCTGAAATTCCACATCGACCAGGCCCTCACGGTCGCCGGCGCCGACCGCATCGGCCATGGCATCGACCTGGCGCACGAGGCGAATGCACCGGCCATCCTGCGCAAGATGCGCGATGGACGACATCCCGGTCGAGATCAACCTGACCTCGAACAGCTTCATCAACGGCATCAAGGGCGAGAACCATCCGCTGACCCTGTACCGCAAGTATGGCGTGCCCTACGTGATCTCGACCGACGACGCCGGCGTCACGCGCCACACGCTGTCGCAGGAATACGTGCTGCTCGCCAGCCGCTACAAGCCGGACTATGCCGAGGTGAAGAAGATCTCGTACAACAGCATCCGTTACGCTTTCCTGCCGGCGGCGGACAAGACGCGCCTGACGCGCCAGCTCGATGCGCGTTTCGCCGCCTTCGAGGCGGGCATGGCGAAGCTGGTCAATACTGTCGTTCCGGCACGACAAATGAAGAAATAATGAGGCAAATCAACAACGGCAGACGCAGCCCGCCGTTGTTGATGTTCGCCCCGCGTGCACCATGCGCTGCACCATCTTGGAATCGACAAAAACTTAGCGCAATGCTAATGTTTGTGGCCAAGTCGCCACACAATTCCCGGCACCCCCGCCGGGAAAGTCGAAATTATTTAGCAAAATATTTCAGCCCAGAATGCCTCCCGTATAATCCCGCCTTGTGATTTGCTCGAGGAAACCCTCCCGCAGTGCCCACAAAGCACGGTTTTGGGGCGATTCAGAGGCCGCGACTATAAATACGGAAGCAAAAACGTATTTGTCTGGGAAATGGCACTCATGCATATTTGGTTAGTTGCTGAATTTGCTTGTTGTTTTCAAGGGCGCAAGGTGGTAACGGAGCTGACATATTTCCTCCTTACAATCCGCCGGTCGTAGGAATGTCGTGCCGCTGCGGCTAGCAAACCAGGGTTGCAGTACTTGTAAAGAGGGACGCCGCACCGGCGTCCATATAACTATTAAGTCTTTTTTGGGGTTTTAATAATGATCACTCAACAACAGATCCGGCTGACCAAGCTGGCGCTGGCTTTGTCGATTGCGTTGTCGGCAATGCCGACCTTCGCACAGAACACCACCTCGGCCATCGGCGGCCGGGTTTCGGGTGCGGATGGTGCGCCGGCGGCTGGTGCGACTGTGCAAATCGTCCACACGGAGTCGGGCTCTGTCAGCAACGTCACCACCGACGCCCAGGGCCGTTATGTCGCACGCGGCCTGCGCGTCGGCGGTCCGTACACGATCATTATCACCAAAAACGGCGTCTCGGAAAAACGCGAAAACGTCTTCATCCAGCTGGCCGAAACCGCAGCGATCGACGCCACCCTGGGCGCTCGGCCATGCAGACCGTGACCGTCACCGGCTGCGGCCAACCGTTCGGAGCGTTTCAACCGCACCACGATGGGCGCCGTGCACCAGCATCGGCGCGACCGAACTGGCAACCCAGGCATCGATCCAGCGTAACCTGCAGGACTACGCCCGTGCCGACCCGCGCGTCTCGCAGACCGACAAGGAACGCGGCGAAATGTCCGTCGCCGGCCAGAACTCGCGCTACAACTCGATCACCGTCGACGGCGTCGCCATCAACGACACCTTCGGCCTGGAATCGAACGGCAGCCCGACCGCGCGCCAGCCGATCTCGATCGAAGCGATCCAGTCGGTGCAGGTCAACGTCGCCAACTACGACGTGACCCAAAAAGGCTACACCGGCGCGAACATCAACGCCGTCACCAAGTCGGGCACCAACACCTGGAAGGGCGGCGTCTACTACGTCTACCGCGACGACCGCCTGGTCGGCCAGCGTTACAACAACATCACCGACACCTATAGCGACGCGCCGAAATTCAAGGAAGACCACCAAGGGTATCTGGGCCAGCGGCGCGCTGATCGAAGACAAGCTCTTCATCTACGCCCTGACCGAAAAATCGAAGAGCACCCGTGCGGCGCCGGACTTCGGCATCGTCGGTTCGAGCGCCGGCACCACCGTCCCGATCACCGCGTCGGCCATCGCCAGCGCGCAGCAGATCGCCAAGGATGCTACGGCATCAACATCGGCGGCCTGACCTGCCGGCGGCGGCGCCGCTGGAATCGGAAGAGAAGCTGCTCAAGCTCGACTGGAACATCAACGACGATCACCGCGCGAACTTCCGTTACGGCAAGACCACCCAGAGCGAACCGATCTATCCCGTTCTTCTCGGCCACCGGCGTGACGCTCGATTCGACCTACTATTCGAACGAGCAAGAGCATCGAGACCGGCCGTTGCCCAGGTCTTCTCGGACTGGACCCCGACCTTCTCGACCGAAGTCGCGTATCTCGATGCGCGACTACGACGCCAGTTCCAGAAAACAACTCGCGCCTGCCATTGATCGGCCCTGAGCTTCAGCGGCCCGCTGCCTGCCGGTACGCCAGCCGGCACGCCAGACCGGTCGCGCTTCATCAACTTCGGTACCGAGAACTCGCGTCAGCGCAACATCCTCGGCACCAAGACGATGGACTACTTCGCCGGCGCCAACTGGACGCTGGGCGCGCACGAAGTCAAGTTCGGCATCGGACTACAGCAAGAACGAGGTGTACAACGCCTTCCTGCAGAACATCTTCGGCAACTACACCTTCGCTTGCGACAACACGATCAACGCCGGCATCTGCAGCAAGGCCGGCGTGACGACTGCGCGAAATCGAAGCGGCCGTGCTGGAAAACTTCCGCAACGGCCGTCCGACCTCGTACACCCTGCAAACGGCCGCACCGGGCGGTTCGCTGGACAACGCGGTTGCCGACTTCACGATGAAGAACACTGGGCCTGTTCCTGCAGGACACCTGGACCGTCAACAAGCAGCTGACCCTCAGCTACGGCGTGCGCGTCGACCGTACCGGCGTCGACGGCACCCCGCTGCGCAACAGCGCCGCAGCCGCACCGGTCATCGCCGGCGACCGGCCAGTTCGGTCGCCAGACCGGCGGCTTCGGCTACGACAACACCGTCACCGTCGACGGCCAGAAACTGTGGCAGCCACGCTTCGGCTTCAACTACAAGTTCGACCGCGCCCTGCAAACGCAGATCCGCGGTGGCGCCGGCCTGTTCCAGGGCGCCGCTGCAACGGTCTGGATGTCGAACCCGTTCTCGAACCCGGGCGTCGCCACCCGCGTGATCACCTGCTCCGGTAGCGGCGCGACCCGTTGCCCGACCACCGGCGCCGGCATCTTCAGCCCGAATCCGGATACCCAGCCGACCAACATCGCCGGCGCCACCCCGGCGGCGAACGTCGACATCCTGGATCCGAGCCTGAAGCAGCCTGTCGATCTGGAAAGCCAACCTGGCCTTCGATACCGAACTGCCATGGTATGGCATCGTCTTCGGTGCCGAGTACCTGTACACGAAGAACAAGGTCGTCGATCTTCTACGAGCACCTGAACCTGGGCGCACCGACCCGTACCGGCACGCGATGGCCGCCAGATGTTCTGGAACGCCGGCCGGCCTGTCGGACGCCAGCTTCAGCGTCGAACAACGGCACGGTCAGCACCGACGTCGCGGCGTCGACGAGCACGGCGCTGCACGCAACAACTCGGCCTACGCCAACGTGCTGCTGGCGAAGAACTCGAGCAAAGGCGAGGGCAACCTGGTGACGCTGTCGCTGTCGCGTCCGCTGACCAAGGGCTTCGGCTGGTCGCTGGCCTACACCCGCACCGACGCAACCGAAGTGTCGCCGCTGACCTCGTCGGTGTCGAACTCGAACTTCCGCGCCCGTTCGGTGTTCAACCCGAACGAAGAAGTCGCTGCGAACTCGAGCTACCTGGTGAAGGACCGCGTCAACGCACTGATCAACTTCCAGCAGAAGTTCTTCGGCGCCTACAACACCCGTATCGGCATGTTCTACGAAGGCCGTTCGGGCAAGCCGTACAGCTGGACCTACAAGAACGACTTGAACGGCGACGGCGTTGCCGGCAACGACCTGATGTACATCCCGTCGGCCTTCGGTTCGGGCGAAGTGCTGTTCTACGGCGACACCGCGACCAGCCACGCCAACGAGCAGCGCTTCTGGGACATCGTCAACAGCGACAAGGACCTGAAAGACGCTGCCGGCGGCGTGGTTGGCCGTAACAAGAGCTTCTCGAAGTGGACCAACACCGTCGACATGCGCATCAGCCAGGAAATTCCAGGCATCTTCAAGCGCAACAAGGCAACGTTCACGCTCGACTTCCTGAACTTCGGCAACCTGCTGAACAAGAAGTGGGGCCATATCGAAGAAGTGCCGTTCTCGTCGACCGGCGGCAACCAGCGCGGCTTCGTCGACTACGCCGGTCTGGATGCACAGGGCCGCTACGTCTACGCCGTGCGCAACAAGGCCGACGACGTGACGATCAAGCAGCAGCGCAAGGGCGAATCGCAGTGGGCAATCCAGGCGACCGTCAAGTACGAATTCTAAGTCACTTGATTTCGTAGCGATGACAAGAACGGCCGGTGGCGACACCGGCCGTTTTTTTATGTCGCAGGCTGTAAAGATGGCCATGCGCTGGCCTACGTGCAATAATTTCGTTTGCCCACGCGGGTCTCGTTCCCGTCTCCATCAGTAAAGGTAAGTCATGACCGTTTCCCCGCGCGCGTGCGCCCGTTTGTCCGTTCTTGCGCTGGCCCTGCTGGCCGCCGGCTGCACCACTGCCCCGCGCGGCCCGGTCACACTCAACCTGGTCGCCATCAACGACTTCCACGGCAACCTGGAACCGAGCAAGTACACCTACACCAGCGCCGCCACCGGCAAGACCGAGACCCTGCGCGCCGGCGGCATCGAAGCCCTGAGCGGCGCGCTGGCGGCCTGGCGCAAGGAAGACAAGGACCTGCTGTTCATCGGCGCGGGCGACCTGATCGGCGCCAGCCCGGCGCTGTCCTCGATGTGGGCCGACGAGCCGAGCATCGAAGCGATGAACCTGCTCGGCCTGCGCCTGTCCTCGGTCGGCAACCACGAATTCGACCAGGGCCGCAAGGAATTGCTGCGCCAGCAGGCCGGCGGCTGCGATTCGCCGCGTCCCGGCAAGGCCTGCCGCCTGATGCCGAATTTCGGCGGCGCGCGCTTTACCTATCTCGCCGCGAACGTGCTCGACAGCGCCACCGGCAAGCCCTTCATGCCGGCCTGCGCGGGTCGAGGACGTCAAGGGCGTCAAGGTCGGCGTGGTCGGCGCCGTGCTGCAGGGCACGGCCTCGGTCGCGGTGGCCTCGGCGATCGCGGGCTTGCAGTTCATCGACGAAGCCGAGGCCATCAACAAGGCCTGCCGCAGATGCGCGCCGATGGCGCCAAGGTCTTCATCGCCCTGATCCACGAAGGCGGCAAGACCGACGAATCGCCGGACCAGCCGGGCTGCAAGGGCCTCACCGGCGGCGTGGTCGACATCGTCAAAAGACTCGACCCGGCGATCCGCCTGGTCATCACCGGCCACTCGCACCAGGGCTATCTGTGCACCGTCGACGGCCGCGTCGTGACCCAGGCCGATGCGGCAGGGCACCTGCTGTCGCGCATCGCGATGAAGGTCGACCCGGTCAGCGGCGCGGTGGCCGACATCGACGTCCGGAATATCGTGATGAACCCGGAACAGTTCCCGGCCGACCCGAAGGTCAGCAGCTACCTGGCGAACGTCAAGGAGCGCAGCCGCGCCGCGCTGGCCAAGCCGCTCGGCAAACTCGGCACGGCCAGCGTGGCGCGCAAGGCCAACGAGGCCGGCGAGTCGCCGCTGGGCAACCTGATCGCCGACGCGGTGCTGGCCGCGACCCGCGCCCAGGGCGCGCAGATCGGCTTCATGAACAATGGCGGCATCCGCAAGGACCTCGAGACCTCGGACGCCGCGCTGACCACCAACTTCGGCCACGCCCAGGCCGTGCTGCCGTTCGGGAATACGCTGGTCGTGATGGACCTGACCGGCGCCCAGTTGCGCCGCCTGTTCGAGCAGCAGTGGCAGCGCCCGAGCGCCTCCGGCGCCACCATCCTGCAAGTGTCGCAAGGCCTCACCTACAGCTGGGACGACAAGCGTCCGGTCGGCCAGCGCCTGGTGCCGGGCAGCCTGAAGTTCAATGGCGCGCCGGTCGAGGACAACACAGACCTATCGCGTGGTCGCGAACAACTTCCTGGCCGAAGGCGGCGACAACTTCCCGGAATTTGCCAAGGGCACGAACCGGGTCGACACCCAGCTCGTCGACCTCGACGCGCTGAGCGACTACATCGCCAAACATCCGGGTGCGGGCGGCGCGGCTGCCGGCATGGCGCCGGCGGCGCGCATCGACAAAGTGCGCGCGCAATAACGCAGTACCGATCACTACGGAGAATCCATGAAAAAACTAGCCTGTGTCCTCGCGCTTGCCGGCGCCTTCAGCTCGAACGCCGCCTTCGCCTGGGGCGGCGACGGCCACCGCGCGGTCGGCGCCATCGCCGACAAACTGCTGAAAGGCACGAATGCCGAGAAGCAGATCGCCGCCTTGCTGCTGCCGGGCGAGTCGCTCGAAGCCATCGCCAACTGGCCGGACTGCGTGAAGGGCACCTATTGCGGCCCGCAATCGCCGGAAATGGTGGCCTACACCGACGCCAATCCGAAGCACAGCGAGTACCACTACACCGACGTGCCTTTCCAGCTGGCGCACTACCATGACGGCGCAGTGGGCACGAGCGAAGTCGACATCGTCCAGACCCTGAAGCAATGCATCGCCGTCTTGCAGGGCAAGACCGACCCGGCGCTGAACCCGCACAAGTTCACCAAGCGCCAGGCGCTGATCCTGCTCACCCACATGACCGGCGACATCCACCAGCCGCTGCACGTGGGCGCGGCGTTCGTCTCCAAGGACGGCAAGTTCGTGGTGCCGAAGACGCATGCGGAAGTCGACGAGGCGGCGATTTTCGATTCGCGCGGCGGCAACAACCTGCTGCTGGACGACGAAAAGCTGACGCAACTCTCGGCCAACCTGATTCCGCCGGGCGAGCCGAAGCCGATCAAGGAAGGCGTGCCGAAGGCGCTGACCAAGCCCTTCCACTCGTACTGGGACAGCACGACGGTCGACTATGCCTTCCGCCGCATCCGCACCAAGACGCCGGACCAGTTCGCCCAGGCGGCGATCGACAGCAAGCCGGCGGTCACGCCAACACCGGCGACCCGGCCACCTGGCCCTACCAGTGGGCCGACGATGCGCTGGTGGTGTCGAAGTTCGCCTACGCCGACGTGGTGCCGGGCAAGATCACGCCGCAAACCAGCAAGAAGGGCGAGACCTATTACACCTTCGCCCTGGAAGTGCCGGCCAACTATCCGGTGCCGAGCTCGCAGATCGCGAAGGAACAGCTGATCAAGGGCGGCTACAAGCTGGCCGAAGTGCTGAAGGCGATCTACGGCTAAGCGCTAGCCGTGCGGCTGCGCCGGCCCGGCTAGAATAGCGGTTCCGGCGCGCCGCGCCTTCATTTTCGGGACACCGCATGCACCGTCACCTTCTTGCCGGCATCGGCCTGGCCTGCCTGGCCGCCAGCGCCGCCCACGCCCAGACCGTCGACGCGCCCGCCAAGCCGCTGTGGGAGCTGGGCGTGGCCGGCGGTGTCGTCAGCACGCCTTCGTATCCGGGCGCCGCCGACCGCGAAACGCGCGGCCTGGCGCTGCCCCTGATCATCTACCGCGGCAAGGTGTTCCGCGCCGACCAGGGCGGCATCGGCGCGCGCGTGTTCAAAAGCGATACCGCCGAACTCGACGTCGGCCTGGCCGCCTCGCTGCCGGCGCGCTCGAATGACGTCGCCGCCCGCGCCGGCATGCCGGACCTGGGCGGACTGGCCGAATTCGGCCCGCGCCTGAAACTGCGCCTGGCGCGCTTCGATGCGCAAAGCGGCCTGCGCGCCGAGCTGCCGCTGCGCGGCGGTGTTCGAAGTACGCAGCGGCGTGCGCCACCAGGGCTATACCTTCGAACCGCGCCTGGTCTACGAACGGCGCAGCGCTCGACGGCAAATGGCTGTTCGACACCCAGCTCTCGGCCGTTGTCGGCGACGGCAAGATCAACCGCTATTTCTACGAAGTGCGTCCCGAGTTTGCGACCGCCACGCGCGCCGCCTACAGCGCCGACGCCGGCCTGATCCTGGTGCGCGCCGGCGTCTTCGCCGCCCGCGTCGTCAATCCCGACCTGCGCGTCTTCGGTTACCTGCGCGCCGAGAACTACGGCAGCGGCGCCAACCACAACAGCCCGCTGCACCTGCGCGACAATGGCGTATCGGCAGGCATCGGCCTGACCTGGACCTTCAAGCGCTCGGTGGCGCTGGCAAGCGACTAAAGCAAGGCTTTTCGCCAGACCTTGTTCCTTCGCAATCCGCAAGGTTTTCCTGAGGGAAGAATGAGCTGTTTTCACTTCCTTCAAGGAAACGAACATGCGCATTCGCACCCTGTATCTCTGCTACTGCCTCTCCGTGCTCGGCGTGCTGCTCGCACTGCCCGCCGCCGCCGCCACCCCCGACCCTTATCTCGACCATAACGGCCGCACTCCCGCCGCGTGCCGACTACGCCGGCCCGCTGTTCACCCTCAGCCACGCCTATCCGGCCGGCTTGCCGACGCCGCCCATGCCCTGGCGTACCGCCATCGGCAACGCGCCGATCAATACCAGCAACGCCGCCGCCTACACCCAGGCCCTGAAAGACAGCATCGCGCGCGACATGGTGGCCCTGCTGGCGGGCGACGAGGGCTGGGACGCCGGCCGGCGCGGCTGGTACAACGACCCCTGGCTGGGCGCCCAGCGCGAAGCCATCCACGGCATGCTGGTCGGCGTCGAACGCTTCGACGACAGCCTGTTCCCGAAAAGCGGCCTCACCAAGCCGTTTACGACCTACGTCATCACCTATTACAACCGCACGGCAGGGCAGACGCTCGGCGCCATCTGGCGCGACCCGCAGGCGCCGCGGCTCGATGGCGGCGCCACGCAGTACGCCGACGGGTCGATTACGGTGAAACTCGCCTTCACCACGGCCGGCCCGCAGGAGTGGCCGGCGATGCGCGGCGCGCTGGCCTGGCCGATGATGATGACGGCGAACGCCACCACCGGCCAGTTCGACCGGCCGACGCTGGCCAAGGGCTACCTGATGCAGGTCGATATCGTGGTCAAGGACACGCAGTCGGCGCCGCAGACCGGCTGGGTGTTCACGACCCTGGTCTACGACCGCGCGACGCGCCCGGGCAGCCGCGGCGTCTGGGACCAGATGGTGCCGCTGGGCGCGCAATGGGGCAACGACCCGCGCGTCGACAGCGCGGCCAATCCCGGCGCGGCCCTGTTCGAAACCTGGGTCAATCCGAATGCGCCCGCTGTATGCGCTCGAGACGCTGGGCTGGGGAGGGCGCCTGTCGGGACCGAACGACCATGGCGTGAACGATCTCTCGGTGGCCGGCGAGGGCCGCCGTACCCTGGTGCGGCGCGCCGGCAATTCGTCCTGCCTCAGTTGCCACGGGACCTCGCAGTGGAATGCGGCCAATCCGGCGAAGGGGATGGCATCGTTCCTGATGCCGCTGGCGCCGCCCGGGGCGGACGCGCTACCTGGCGCCGGTGCGCCTTACCTGGATTCGCCGGCGCCCGGATCGCGCGCCTGGCTGCGCTGGTTCCAGAACCGGGCGGGCGACGTGCCGATGGATGCCGGCAGCGTCGCCGGCGACTACGACCTGGCGCTGACCTTCCGCGTGCTGCCGGCCTGGCATGAGGCCAAGAGCGGCAAGAAGCATGCGCTGCGCAAGCTCGATGCGGGCGGGCAGGTGCTGCCGCGCGACCAGTGACGGCAGCGCGAGGGCCGGAAAGCTGGGGTCAGGTCTGACATTCAGACACAAGCTCAGCCATATCCGGCACTTAACGATGAGGTCGTGTCCGAATGTCAGACCTGACCCCAGGGGTGCAAAAAGGGCGACCCGCAGGCCGCCCTGTCTCGACGCGTTAGCGCGACTTGACGAACGGCTTGCCCACCGCCTTCGGCGCCACCGACTTGGCCATCAAACCGGCCAGCACGATCACGGTCACGACATACGGAATCATCTGGATCAGCGAGCCCGGAATGCGGCCCACGACCGGCAGGTCGACGCCTTCGATCTGGATCTGCACCGCCGAGAAGAAGCCGAACATCAGGCAGCCGAGCACCGTCTGCAGCGGACGCCAGTTGCCGAACACGAGGGCCGTCAGCGCCAGGTAGCCGGCGCCGGCCGACATGTCGCGCAGGAAGAAGCCGCTCTGGACGATCGACAGGTAAGCGCCCGAGAACGAGCACAGCACGCCGGCCACCAGCATGGCCGAGATAACGGGTGCGCTCGACCGAGACGCCGGCCGCATCGGCCGCGTGCGGGTTCTCGCCGCAGGCGCGCAGGCGCAAACCAAAGCGGCTGTGGTACACGACCCAGTGCACCACCGGCAGCAGCGCGAAGGCCAGGTAGACCAGCGGCGAATGGCCGCCGATCACGTTGGCGTAGAACCAGCCGAGGAAGGGGATGTCGGCCAGCGCCGCGGTGCCCGGCAAGACCACGTCCGACAGGCGCGCCGTGCCCAGGTCCGGCGTGCGGCCGCCCTGCTGGAAGATGTACTGGGCGACGACAAAGGTCAGGCCGCTCATGGCGATGTTGATCGCGATGCCGGCCACCAGCTGGTTGCCCTTCTGGGTGATCGACACAAAAGCCTGCACCATGGCGAGGGCGACGGAGACGGCGATGCCGGCGGCGATCCCGAGCCACGGGTTTTGCGTCGTGTAGCCGACGGCGGCCGACACGAAGGCCGAGGCGAGGATCTTGCCCTCGAGGCCGATGTCGACCACGCCGCTGCGTTCGGCGAAGAGGCCGGCCAGCGCTGCGAACATCAGCACCGGCGCGTTGCGGATCGTCGAGACGACGATACTGGCGATATGGAAGTCTTCCATGGCTTAACCCTTACGTGTTGCGTTGATCAGTTTCAGGACTGCCGGGGCGTAGAAATTCTCCATCGCGCCGCAGAACAGGATGATCAGGCCCTGGATGAAGACGAAGGTCTCGACCGGGATGTTCGGTTTTTCCAGCGACAGGTCGAAACCGCCCTGGATCAGCGCGCCGAACAGCACCGAGGACAGGAAGATACCGACCGGATGCTGGCGTCCCATCAGCGCAATCGCGATGCCCACAAAGCCGGCGCCGGCCGGGAAGTTCAGGCTCAGGTAGTGGGTCGAGCCCATCACCGAGTTGACGGCCGCGAGGCCCGCCAGCGCGCCCGAGATCAGCATCGCGACGATGATCATGCGGCTGATGCGCACGCCCGCGTAGTGGGCGGCGTGCTGGTTCAAGCCGGTGGCGCGCAGCTGGTAGCCCCAGCTCGAACGCGAGACCATCACGCCGTAGATCACCAGCGCGACGATCGCGATCGGGAAGCCGATGTTCAGCGGCGTGTCGCCGAACATCGGGAACCAGGTGTTCAGGGTCGGCAGGGCAGCGCTCGTCCGCGAACACGCGGCTGGCCGGATTCTGCTCGCCCTCGGGGATCAGGTACTTCACGATGATGAAGTTCATCAGGCTGGCGGCGATGAAGTTGAACATGATGGTCGTGACCACCACGTGGCTGCCGCGCTTGGCCTGCAGGTAGCCCGGCAGGAAAGCCCACAAGGCGCCGAAGATCGCGCTGCCCAGCATGGCCAGCGGGATCAGGAGCCAGGGCGACAAGCGTATGATCGAAGGCCAGCACGGCCAGGGTCAAACCGAGGCCGCCGAAATACATCTGGCCTTCGGCGCCGATGTTGAACAGGCCCGCCTTCATCGCGATCGAGACCGCCAGACCGGTGAAGATGAAGGTGCTGGCGTAGAACAGGGTGTAGGCCAGGCCTTCCGGATTGACGATGGCCGAGTTGACCAGGATCTTCATCGATTCGACCGGGCTCTCGCCCAGCAGGTGGATGACGAGCGCGGCGACCAGCAGCGCCGACAGCAGGTTCAGGACCGGCAGGACAAAGCCCGTGGCCCAGCGTGGCAGTTCGGTGAGTTTCATCTGTTTCATGACTTGTGCATCCCGCCCATCAACAGGCCGATGCGGGTGGTGTCGAATTCGTCGATATTCAGTTCGCCCGTGACGCGGCCGCCCGACATGACGACGATGCGGTCGGCCAGCGCCCGGACTTCTTCCAGCTCCACGGAGACCAGCAGGATGGCCACGCCTTCGTCGCGCAGGCGCAGCAGCTGGGTGTGGATCGATTCGATGGTGCCGATGTCGACGCCGCGCGTCGGCTGGCCGACCAGCATCAGTTTCGGTTGCGCCGAGACTTCGCGCGCGATCACGACCTTTTGCTGGTTGCCGCCCGAGAGCAGGCCGATGCGCAGGTCGGGATTATTCGGACGCACGTCGAAGGCTTGCAGCAGGTGCGCGCAGCGCTTGGCGATGGCGTCGAAGTCGAACAGGCCCCAGCGGTTTTTCACGCGCTCCTGGTAGCCGAAGACGGTGTTTTGCATCACCGAGAAATCCTTGATGACGCCGTCGCGCAGGCGGTCTTCCGGCACGTGGCCGATGCCGAGGTTGCGGAAGGTGGCAGGCAAGCCGTCGGCATTCGTGCGCCGCCCGAAGGGCAGGGCTTTGCCTTCGAGTTCGACCTGGCCGGACGTCGGCAGGCGCATGCCCGCCAAAATTTCCATCAGCTCGCTCTGGCCGTTGCCCGAGACGCCGGCAATCGCCACGATTTCGCCGGCGCGCACGGTGAGGTCGATGTCGGCCAGCAGCTGGACGCCGTTCGCGTCTTTCAGTTGCAAGCCCGAGACCTTCAGCACCGGCGCGCCCGGGTTGAATGGTTTGCGCGGCAGGTTGCCTTCGATCGGGCGGCCGACCATCATGTTGGCCAGCTGCTCTTTCGAGGTTTCAAGGGTGGTCACGGCGCCCGACACGCGGCCGGCGCGCAGCACCGTCACCTGGTCGGTGATGTCCATGATCTCCTGCAGCTTGTGGGTGATCAGGATGATGGTCTTGCCCTGTTCCTTGAACAGGCGCAGGATTTCGAACAGCGAGGCCGTTTCCTGGGCGGTCAGCACGGCGGTCGGCTCGTCCAGGATCAGGATGTTGGCGCTGCGGTAGATCTGCTTGAGGATTTCGACGCGCTGCTGGGCGCCCACGGACAAATCGTGGATGGTCGCGAGCGGATCGACGTCGAGGCGGTAGCGCGCGCAGATCTCGCGCAGCTTGGCTTCGACTTCGCCGCGTTTATTCGCCAGCTTGAAGCCGCCTTCGGCGCCGAGCATCACGTTGTCGAGCACGGTCATGTTCTCGACCAGCATGAAGTGCTGGTGCACCATGCCGATGCCGAGATCGATGGCTTCCTGGCTGTTGCGGATCGAGCGCGCCTGGCCGTCGATCAGGAGTTGGCCGCTGTCGGCGTGGTAATAGCCGTACAGGATGCTCATCAAGGTGGATTTACCGGCGCCGTTTTCCCCGATGACGCCATGGATGGAACCCTTGGCGATCGTGAAACTGACGTCGGCGTTCGCTTGCACCGGCCCGAAGGCCTTGCTGATGTTGCGAAATTCTACGGCTGGCTGCATAGCGATCAGGTGTGAAAAGAAGTGAATGCATTCATTTAAAAGCGCGCCGGACCGGAAAACCGGCGCGGCGCGCTCTATTTTTGAAACTAAATTAATTAGACCGGGCAGCTGCCTGCGGCGCGGTAGTCGATGACCTTGATCTTGCCGCTGATGATGTCGGCCTTCACGCCATTGACGCGCTTTTCCATTTCGGGCGAGACGACCTTGCGGTTGTCCTTGTCCAGCACCCAGTCGACGCCGCCTTCTTTCAGGCCCTTGTAGGTCGTGCCGGCTTTCCAGGTGTTGTTCTTGACTTGCATGAAGGAGTCGTAGATCGCCACGTCGACGCGCTTGACCATCGAGCTCAGCATCGAGCCCGGGTGCAGGTAGTTCTGGTTCGAATCGACGCCGATCGCCAGCTTGCCCTTTTCCTTGGCCATCTGCAGGGCGCCCATGCCCGAACCGCCGGCCACGGCGAACACGACGTCGGCGCCGCGGTCGAATTGCTGGCGTGCCAGCTCGCCGCCCTTGGCCGGGTCGTTCCAGGCTGCGCTGGTGGTGCCGACCATGTTCGACATGATCTCGATCTTCGGCAGCTGGGCTTTCGCGCCCTGGCTGTAGCCGCAGGCGAAGGCGCGGATCAGCGGGATGTCCATGCCGCCGACGAAAGCCGATCTTCTTCGACTTCGAGGCCATGGCCGCGGCGACGCCGACCAGGTAGGAACCTTCCTGTTCCTTGAACATGATCGAGTTCACGTTCGCGCCCGGCGCGATCGAGTCGATCAGGACGAATTTCACTTTCGGGAATTCCTTGGCGACCTTGGCCACGGCCTGGGTCTGCGAGAAGCCGATCGCGGCGATCATGTCGAGCTTCTTGCGCGCGAGGCCGCGCATCACTTGCTCGGCCTGGGTATCGCTGTTGGCCTGGACTTCGATGTAGGGGATGTTCGTTTCTTTCTTGAAGCGCTCAGCGCCTTCGAAAGCCGACTGGTTGAACGACTTGTCGAACTTGCCGCCGGCGTCATAGACGATGCCCAGCTTCGGTGCGCCGGCCGGGGCTTGCGCCATCGCGCTGCCGGCGATGAACAAAGCCGCAATCGTCATGCTGAGTTGCTTGAATTTCATGAATTAGCTCCTGGAATTTCGATATTGTACCCGGCGCAACGGCTGCGTTGGGAGGGACCGGCTAGAGGCAAGGCTCGGCGCGCCCGCGCATGCATGCGGGCGCGGCGTGGTGCCGTGCGGATTGTGTCAGTCCCGAACAGTTCATGTGGTTACGATTTGTATCGTCCCTTCCCGAATCGCTGCGGGCGCGAATGTCGCGTCGTCGCAACAGCGTAGGGAAGATCAGCGCGCCCAGTTCAAGCTGTCGAATATGCATCAGCCTGCCAATGCAAGGCAAATACGATTTTACTTGGCAATTTATTCGGTGGAAATATAAATGCCGACAATTGTCGGCATTTTTTTCGCATTTTCCTTGCCTACGCCACAGTTTGGATGAGCTCGGGCGCGCGGCAGGGGCTGGCTGAAGCGCTGGGTGAGGAAGCCGGCGATGCGGCTTTGCGTCGCTTCGAGGTAGGGGATGTTCATGTGGTCCGAGGCCGGCACGACGTCGTCGAGGATCAGGTTGGCCAGCTTTTGGCACAGCTGGTCGGTATGCGAATGGGGCACGACGTCGTCGCTTTCGGCGCGCAGCACATAGGTCGGCACCTTCAGCGAGGGCGCGTGCTTGATCGACTCGAAGCGGTGGCGCAGCATGTACTCGATCGGCATGGCGCGGAATTTTTTCTTGGCGATCGCGAGGATCGAATCGTAGGGGGTGATCAGGACCACCGAGTGGGCCGGGCGTTCTTTCGCCACCTGCACCGCCACGCCGGAACCCAGGCTGCGCCCGACGACGGCGATGCGGCGCCCGTCGACCTGGCCGAGGGCGGCGAGCCAGTCGAACAGGGTGCAGCCGTCTTCGACCAGCAGGGTTTCGTCGGGCATGCCGTGCGAGTTGCCGTAGCCGCGGTAATTCAGCGCCAGCACCGTCATGTTCGGGAACAGGCTGCCGGCGTCGCGCACGACCCAGGACACTTCTTCCGAGCGGCCGCCGAAATACAGCACGGCCGGATGCGGGCCGGGCGTGCGCGGCGTCATCAGCCAGCCGCACAGGCGGGTGCCGTCTTTGGCGCGCAGCACGATCGGACGCGTGCGGTGGCCGCTGCTGCGCGGGCTGTTCACTTCGGGGACGATGGTCGGATTGAACACCAGCCGGCGCTGGTTGGCCGCCACCGCGGCGGTCAGCCCCAGCCACAACACGCTGGCGAAGCCCGCCATCCCGGCCGCCATTTTTTTGCTCGATGTGTTCATGGCGAACAGTCTACCTCGTCGGTACGACTTGTTCTGTGCGGTATTTCGCCATGCATCGCAGCATGCATTCTTGGTCGTCGGGAGAGTATGCTTTTCGACAACGACGAGGATGGTAACATGGCCGGACTCGCTTGCCAATCCCACAATGAAGGAATCCCCGTGCATTTCCTGCTGACCTATGACCTCGCGCCCGATTACCTGGAGCGCCGCGCCGAATTTCGCAATGCCCACCTGAAGCTGGCCTGGGAAGCGCAGGAGCGCGGCGAGCTCGTGCTTGCCGGCGCCCTGGGCGAGCCCGCCGACCGCGCCCTGCTGGTGTTCAGCTGCGACACGCCGCAAACGCCGCAACTGTTTGCCGCCACCGATCCGTACGTGATCAACGGCCTGGTGCGCGCCTTCCACGTGCGGCCGTGGAAGACGGTGGTGGGCGACCTCGCGGCCACGCCCGTCCGTCCGGATTAAGACACTAGCGCGGCACCACTTTCAGCAGCAGGTTCTGCGCGGTGACCGCCAGCGTCCCGGCGCTGAGCGCCGCAATGCCGCGCGGCGAATTCAGGCCGCCGGGCAGCGGCCCCAGCACGTTGTTCTGGCTGCCGGGCACCCCGGCGACGGTGCTGACCGCATTCGACATGGTGATGCGGCGGATCGTGCCGTTGCCGGTGTCGGCCACGAACATGTTGCCGCTGCCGTCGAGCGCGAGTCCGGCGGCGCGGCACAGGCGCGCGTTGCCGGCCGTGCCGTCGGCGCTGCCGCATTGTCCCGCCGCGCCGGCGATGGTGCGCACCTCGCCGTTGGGCGCGATCTCGCGGATCGTCGAATTGGCGGTGTCGGCCACGTACAGGTAACCGGCGGAGTCGACGTCGATGTCCTGCGGCTCGCAAAAGCGCGCCGCGCTGCCGCGTCCATCGGTGCTGCCGCAGGAACCCGCCACCCCGGCAATCGTGGTCACCACGTTCGCGCGGTCGATGCGCCGGATCGTGTGGTTCAGCGTGTCGGCCACGTACAGGACGCCCTGGCGGTCGATCGCAATGCCCTGCGGCGAGCAGAAGCGGGCGTTGCGCGCATCGCCATCGAGGCTGCCGCACTCGCCGGCCGCACCGGCCAGGGTGGTCACGGCGCCGGCCGCGGTGATGCGCCGGATCGTCGAATTGCCGGTATCCGTCACATACAGGTTGCCGTCGGCATCGGCCTCGATCCGGGTCGGCGCATTGAAGCGGGCGCCGGTGCCCGCGCCGTCGCTGCTGCCCACCGCGCCCGCGCTGCCGGCGAAGGTGGTGGCGACGCCCTGGGTCGACACCTTGCGGATCGTCGCGCTGTTCTTCTCGGCGACATACAGGTTGCCGTCGGGGGCGAGGGCGACGCCTTCCGGGGCGTCGAAGCGGGCGCTTGAGCCGGCGCCGTCGAGCGAGCCGCCGCAGCTCGGACACAGGCCGCCGGCGATCAGGAAGATGCCGGTTTCGGCACTCGGGGGGCCGGGGTGGTCCGGGTGGTCGTCGTCATCGTCGTCATCGTAGTAGCCGACGCCGATCGCCACGCCGCCGCCGCAGGCGGCCAGCGCGGCGCACAGGAGCAGGGGACCAATCCGTTTGGCGAAGCGGTGCAGGGCTTGCAGGCAGGCGGTCGGGCGCATGGTGTCTCCTTGCAGGTCAAGGGTTTCCTTCTCGTTGCGCCCCGAGATTAATGGCCGGTCATGGCGCGAGCATGAGCGCGATCAAGCGTGCGCACGTGCCCAAGCCGATGTGGGTCGGGCTGCGGCGGCGGCGCCACAAACCGCTGAGATCCGCCCACTCCTGGCGGCGTTGGCAGGATGTTTCGTTCGCACAAAGTCGCTTCGGGTACACTCGCCCGCATTATTCTTTGCCGGAGCGTGCATGCACACCGCTGTCAACCTGTGGCCCCTGCTGGGCGTGGCCGTCATCGCCGCCGGCTTCCTGCTGCGCGCCAATCCCGTGCTGGTCGTGGTCGCCGCCTGCGCCGTCACCGGCGCCGCCGCCGCGATGCCGGTCATGCATGTCCTCGAGTCGCTCGGCACCGCCTTCCTCAAGACCCGCAACCTGCCGCTGGTGCTGCTGCTGCCGCTGGCGGCGATCGGGCTGCTCGAGCGCTTCGGCCTGAAGGAGCATGCGATGGCGAGCATCGCGAAGATCCGCTCGGCGACGTCCGGGCGCCTGTTGATCGTCTACCTGTTCCTGCGCGAGATCTCGGCCGCCGCCGGCCTGACCAGCCTGGGCGGGCAGCCGTCGATGGTGCGCCCCTTGATCGCGCCGCTGGCCGAAGGCGCGGCCGAGGCGCGCAACGGCCCCATCTCGGACGCGCTGCGCTACCGCATCCGCGCGATGGCGGCGGCCACCGACAACGTCGGCCTGTTCTTCGGCGAAGACATCTTCGTCGCCTTCGGCGCGATCGTGCTGATGCAGACCATCCTGCGCGCCGAGGGCATCGAGGTCGATCCGCTGCGCATGGCGCTGTGGGGCATTCCGACGGCGGTGTGCGCCTTCGTCATCCACAGCTGGAACCTGCGCCGGCTGGACGCCGCGATTCGCCGCGAAGGGGAGGGCAAGTGATCTTTTCGCTCAATCTCTTCTATTTGCTGGTCGGCCTGCTGCTGGGCTTTGTCGCGCTGCTCACCGCCCTCGATCGCGGCCATCCGCGCCGTTATACGAGCGCCCTGTTCTGGGGCCTGTACGCGGCCGTCTATCTGGCGGGCGACTTCATGGCGCCCGCCCTGGCCGGCGCCCTGATGATCGCGATGGCGCTGCTGGCCGGCTGCGGCCTCGTCAAGCCGGGCAAGCATGGCACGCTGAACGAAGCGGATCGCCGCGCCAGCGCCGCGCGCCTGGGCAACCGGCTGTTCTTGCCGGCGCTGGTGATCCCGGTCGTGACCGTGCTCGGCGCGACCCTGCTGAAAGACGTGCACATCGGCGACTGGGCCCTGTTCGACAAGGCCCACCTGACGCTGGCCAGCCTGGGCCTGCGGTGCGCTGCTGGCGCTCGGCGCGGCGTGCTGGCTGACCCGCGCCAGTCCGCTGCAGGGCGTGCGCGAGGGGCGGCGCCTGGTCGACGCGATGAGCTGGGCGGTGACGCTGCCGCACATGCTGGCCGTGCTCGGCCTGCTGTTCACCGAGGCCGGCGTGGGCAAGGCGGTGGCCGAGGTGACGACGTCCTGGTTCGCGCTCGACTCGCGCTTCGCGGCGGTGGCGATGTACTGCATCGGCATGGCGCTGTTCACCATCATCATGGGCAACGGCTTCGCCGCCTTCCCGGTGATTGCCGGCGGCATCGGCGTACCCGTGCTGGTTGGACAATACGGTGCCGATCCTGCTGTAATGGCTGCCATCGGCATGTTCAGCGCGTATTGCGGCACATTAATGACGCCGATGGCCGCGAACTTTAATATCGTCCCGGCAGCGCTGCTGGAGTTGCCTGACAAGAACGCGGTGATCAGGGCGCAGATTCCGACCGCGCTGCCGCTGCTGGCGGCGAACATCGTCCTCCTCTACTTCCTGATGAATCGATAGCCATGAAAAAAACTGTGCTGCTGACGGGGTTCGAACCATTCAACGGAGCGACGATCAATCCGGCCTGGGAGGCGGTGCGCGCATTGAAGGGCTGGATCGAGGACGACTTCATCGTCGAAATCCTGCAGCTGCCCTGCGTATTCGGCTTCGCCAACCGCGTGCTGTGCGGCGCGGTCGACGAGATCAAGCCCGACATCGTGATCTGCGTCGGCCAGGCCGGCGGGCGCGCCGACCTGACGG
Organism: uncultured beta proteobacterium; assembly: GCA_963729765.1. GTDB lineage: Bacteria > Pseudomonadota > Gammaproteobacteria > Burkholderiales > Burkholderiaceae_D > Telluria. The sequence goes on from CAVSPL010000008.1 coordinate 358,235, forward strand.
TGGAACGGGTGGCGATCAATGTCGACGATGCGCCGATTCTCGACAACGACGGGCAGCAGCCGGTCGATGCGCCGATCGCGCTCGCAGGGCCCGGCGGCCTATTTCGCGACGCTGCCGGTGAAGGCGATCGTCGGCGCCATGCGCGAGCGGGGACTGCAGGCGTCGGTGTCGCAGACGGCGGGCACCTTCGTGTGCAATCACGTGTTTTATGGGTTGATGCACCATCTGCAGGGGCGCGATGCGATCGGCGGCTTCATTCATGTGCCGTATTTGCCGGAGCAGGGGGACGCCGTCGATGGCGTTGAGCGAGATTATCGACGGCTTGCGGATGGCGGTGGAAGTGGCGGTGCGCGGTGGTGGCGAGCAGGTCGCGGTTGAAGGCGCGACCCATTAATTTACGCGCCTCCGTCCGGCTTTAAAATTTTCAAAAACGCGCGCACCACCGGCGCGTCGTCCTGGCTGGTGTACGCGATATACAAATTCGCCGACGGCGCATTGGTCCGGATCGGCACGAACACCACGCCCGGCCAGCCGATGCGGCTGGTCGTCTCCGGCATCAGCGCCACGCCCAGACCCGCGCCCACCATCGCCAGCAGCGTCTGCGGCTCGGCCGCTTCCTGGAAGATCGTCGGCTGGAAGCCGGCGTTGACGCAGCACTGGACCAGGTAGCGCGGTTCGGCCGACTGGCTCAGGTGCAGGGTCAGCATCGGTTCGTTGGCGATGTCGATCAGGTCGATCGCATCGCGCCGCGCCAGCGCATGGTTCTTGTGCACGGCCACGCAGACGCTCTCGCGGAAGCACAGTTCCTGGTGCAGGTGCGCCGCCTTCAGTTCGTCTTCCTCCAGGCGCGGCTCGCGCCAGAAGCCGACGTCGATCTGCTTCGAGCGCAGCGCCTCGAACTGTTCGTCCGGGCCGAGTTCGTGGATGGTCCAGGTCACTTTCGGGAATTCGCTCTGGAAGCGCTCCAGCAGGCTCGGGATCGGCCCCCACATCGCCGAGCCGACGATGCCCACGCGCAGGCGGCCGACTTCGCCGCGGTCGATCTGGCGGATGGTGTCGATCGTCATGCGCATCCGGCCCAGCAAATCCGAGGCTTCCGCCATCAGCGCCTTGCCGGCCACCGTCAGCTCGAAGCTGCGCGTGGTGCGCGCGAACAGGCGCACGCCGAGTTCGGATTCGAGCTTCATGATCTGCTGGGAGAGCGGCGGCTGCGAGATGTGCAGGCGCTCGGCGGCGCGACTGAAGCTTTTTTCCTCGGCCACGGCGAGGAAGTATTTCAGCTGTTTCAGGTCGATCGACATGGTGGGTGTGCTTATTTCGCTTGTGCGTTCAGGGCGACGGCCAGGCGCGCGCCGATCAGCGCATTATGCTCGACCAGCGCGATATTCGTGGCCAGGCTGCGGCCCTCGGTCAGCTCCTTGATGCGCGCCAGCAGGAAGGGCGTGACCTTCTTGCCGGTGACGCCTTGCTGGCCCGCTTCCCGCAAAGCCTGTTCGGTGATGCGGTCGATTTCTTCTTTCGGCATCGCGAACTGTGCCGGCACCGGATTGCTGACCACGACGCCGCCCGCCAGGCCGAGCTGCCACTTGGTGCGGATGAAGTTCGCCTGTTGCTCGCGGGCTGTCGAGCTGGAAGTCGGCATTGAAGCCGCTCTCGCGCGTGAAGAAGGCGGGGAAGCCCGGCTGGCCGACGCTGACCACCGGCACGCCATGCGTTTCCAGGTATTCGAGGGTGAGGCCGATGTCGAGGATCGATTTGACGCCGGCGCAGACCACGGCGACGCTGGTGTGGGCCAGCTCCTGCAGGTCGGCCGAGATGTCGAAGCTGGTCTCGGCGCCGCGGTGCACGCCGCCGATGCCGCCGGTGACGAAGACTTCGATGCCGGCCAGCTGGGCGCAGATCATGGTCGCGGCGACGGTGGTGGCGCCCAGCAGGCGCTGCGACAGCACATAGGCCAGGTCGCGCCGGCTGACCTTGATCGCGTCGGGCGCGGTGCCGAGCGTTTCCAGCTGTTCTTCGGAGAGGCCGATGCAGATCTTGCCGTCCATGATGGCGATCGTGGCCGGCACGGCGCCGGCGTCGCGGATGATCTGCTCGACCTTGCGCGCGGTCTGCACGTTTTGCGGGTAGGGCATGCCGTGCGAGATGATGGTCGACTCGAGCGCGACGATGGGCAGGCCGGCCGTGCGTGCGGCGGCGACTTCGGGGGAGAGCAGCAGGAAGGAGTGCATGATGGGTCCGATATCTTAAATGAGGGCGCCGAAGGATGTCGGGCGCCAGGTTGCGGGCAGACGGTCTCGACGGCAGCCGATGGTGAGCGCGGCCAGTTGCAGGCCGCGGCGGCAGGCCAGCGCCAGGTCGGAGCCGCCGCTGTGCAGCGACAGCAGAGGCGGCGGAAAAGGCGTCGCCGGCGCCGGTGACGTCGACCACCTCGGCCGGCGGCGCGTCCAGGCGTTCGACCGCGCCGTCCGCGTTCGTGAACAGCACGCCGCGCGCGCCGAGGGTGACGACGACGTCCGCGCGCCTTGCGCCTGCAGTTCGCGGCAGGCGCCGGCCAGTGTCGCCGTCGTCTTTCAATTCGCGGCCAAGGCGCGCGGCCAGTTCGCCTTCGTTCAGGATCAGCAGGCGCACGCCTTGCAGCGAAGCCGGCAGCCGGTTCATCTTCGGCTCGGACACGGCGACGATGACGAGGTCGACGCCGTCCTGCGCCGCGTCCTGCTGCAGCGTTTGAATCGCGTCGATGCGTCAGGTTCAGGTCGGCCACGATCAGCGAGGCGGTGGCGCGCTGCTGCCGGCGCAGGGCGAGGAAGGCCGGGGTGATGCGGTCGTACAGCGCCATGTCGGCCAGGGCCACGGCCATCTGGCCGTCGACATCCAGCACCGCGGTATAGGTGCCGCTGGCCGCATCGTCGAGCGTCAGGGCGCCGCGCGTGTCGATGCCGACGGTGTCGAGCTGGGCGAGCAGGGCGCGTCCCGAGGAATCGTTGCCGACCGCCGTGATCAGGCTGACTGCCGCGCCCATCCGCGCCAGGTTCTCGGCGATGTTGCGCGCCACGCCGCCGAAGGATTCGACGGCGCCGGCCGGGTTCGAGGTGCCCATCACCAGCGGTTTCGCGGCGCGCAGCTTGCGGTCGAGATTGGCCGCGCCGATGCACAGGATCGGCCGGTCGCTCGGCAGCACGTAGGCGCGCCCGAGCAGGCGCCGTTCGCGCACCAGGCTGGCGATGTAGCCGGCCACCGCCGAGCGCGACAGATTCAGTTCGGCCGCGATCTCCTGCTGCGCGATGAAAGGATTCGCACGGATCAGCGCGTACAACTGTTCTTTTTTCGAGAGTTCGGTCACGGTCGGCGGGCTTTTAAACATATGTTTGTCAATGCTAGACAAATGTTTGAATCGAGTCAACCGACTATCGGCTTGCCGATTTATTCGACCCTCATATAAATGAGCAAGAGAAATGGTATTTGCCATACATATCCACGATAATGCATAGTTCTACTAATTTTTAAGCTTCACGCGCCCCTCCGCGGCGCCGGGCCGCTTCTCCGCCGGTCCCCAACACAGCCTCCCACTTTTTCAGCATTCACGACAAGGAAACCTCATGTCCAGCAATACCCCATTCGAAGCCGCCGACATCATCCGCGCCCGCAAACCAGGATTTCGCGCCACGCGTGGCGATGATCCTCGGTTCCGGCCTCGGCGTGCTCGCCGAACAGATGCTGGACGCGGTCTCGATCAGCTATGCCGAACTGCCGGGCTTCCCGATCAGCACCGTGCACGGCCACGCGGGCGAACTGGTGCTGGGTACCCTGGCCGGCGTGCCGGTGGTGTGCATGAAGGGCCGCGGCCACTTCTACGAAGGCTATGGCGCCAACGTCATGACCTCGGCCGTGCGCACCTTCAAGCTGCTCGGCTGCGAGATGCTGCTGGTGACGAATGCCGCCGGTTCGCTGCGCACCGAAGTCGACGCCGGCAGCGTCGTCGTCCTGAACGACCACATCAACATGCTGCCGGGCAGCCCGATGGCCGGCCCGAACGACGAGCGCTTCGGCCCGCGCTTCTTCAGCATGGCCAACGCCTACGACGCCGAACTGCGCGAACTGGTGAAAGCCACCGCGGCCGAGAAGGGCATCACCATCGCCGAAGGCGTGTACCTGGCCGCACCTGGCCCGAACTTCGAGACCCCGGCCGAAATCCGCGCCTTCCGCACGATGGGCGCCGACGTGGTCGGCATGTCGGTGGTGCCGGAAGTGATCTCGGCGCGCCACTGCGGCCTGAAGGTCGTCGGCATCTCGGCGATCACCAACCTGGCCGAAGGACTGAGCCCGTTCGCGCTGTCGCACGAGCAGACCCTGAAGTACGCGGCCATCGCCGCCAAGGACCTGGTCACCCTGATCCATTCGTTCACCGAGCGCCTGGGTGCCATCCCGCGCGCCGCCGCCGTTTAATCCACGTCGAGGACCTTCATGTCACGCGCATTCATCCTCCTGCTTGACTCCTTCGGCCTGGGCGCGCTGCCCGACGCCGACAAATACGGCGACACGGGCGCCAACACCTTCGGCCACATCGCCGAGTGGGCGGCGAAAGAGGGCAAGCCGATGTCGCTGCCGAACCTCGAGCGCCTCGGCCTGGCGGCCGCCGCGCACAAGGCCAGCGGCGAATGGGCTGCCGGTTTCGATCAGCGCGACGGCTTTACCGGCGCCTGGGGCGCCGCGCGCGAGCAGTCGACCGGCAAGGACACGCAGAGCGGCCACTGGGAAATCGCCGGCGTGCCGGTGCTGTTCGACTGGGGTTACTTCCCGAAGACCGTGCCGTCCTTCCCGAAGGAGCTGACGGATAAACTGCAGGAGCTGACCGGCGTTCCCGGCTGGCTCGGCAACTGCCACGCCTCGGGCACCACCATCATCGACGAACTCGGCGACGAGCATGTCGCGACCGGCAAGCCGATCCTCTACACCTCGGCCGACTCGGTGCTGCAGATCGCCGCGCACGAAGAACACTTCGGCCTGGAGCGCCTGTACGAAGTCTGCGAAGCGGCCTACGAACTGGTCAAGCCCTACAACATCGGCCGCGTGATCGCGCGTCCTTTCCTGGGCGAGAACGGCAAGTACAAGCGCACCTCGAACCGCCACGACTACGCCGTGCCGCCGACCGCGCCGACGCTGCTCGACCACGTGGCCAACGAAGGCGGCGAAGTCATCGCCCTCGGCAAAATCAGCGACATCTTCGCGGCGCAGGGCGTCACCCGCCTGATCAAGGGCGTGGACAACATGGCGCTGTTCGACCGCCTGCTGGAAGTGGCGGACGAAGCCCCGGAAAAATCGCTCGTCGTTCGTGAACTTCGTCGACTTCGACATGCACTTCGGCCACCGCCGCGACGTCGCCGGTTATTCGAACGCGCTGCACGAACTGGACGCGCGCATGCCCGAATTCATGGCCAAGCTGAAGGACGGCGACCTGGTCGTCATCACCGCCGACCACGGCTGCGACCCGACCGCGCCGGGCTCGGACCACACGCGCGAACACATCCCGATGATCTTCTTCGGCCCGAACGTCGCAGCCGCAGGAACTGCCGATCGCGTCGACCTTCTCCGACATCGGCGCCACGCTGGCCAAACACCTCGGCGTCAAACCTCTCTCCAACGGAACCGCACTGCTATGACCCAGAACCTGGACTTCAAACGAAACACCGCCGTCGGCCTCGACCTCGGCTGGGTGAACAGCATCAAGGTCAACCGCAATGCGGCCGACCGCCGCGCCGCCAGCCTGGCGAACCGCCGTACGGTCAAGAAGGAATACCAGGCCGCCTGGCTGATCCGCGCCGTGCAGTGCATGGACCTGACCACCCTCGGTGGCGACGACACCCCGGGCCGCGTCGAGCGCCTGTGCATGAAGGCGATGCGCCCGCTGCGCGCCGACCTGATGCAAGCGCTGGGCCTCGAGACCCTGACCACCGGCGCCGTCTGCGTGTACCACGAGATGATCACGCCGGCCGTCAAAATCCTGCAAGGCCGCTTGCCGATCGCCGCCGTGTCGACCGCTTTCCCGGCCGGCCTGTCGAGCATGGAAACCAAGCTGCGCGAAATCGAACTGTCGCGTCGCCGCAGGCGCGACCGAGATCGACATCGTCATCACCCGCCAGCACGTGTTGACCGGTAACTGGCAGGCGCTGTACGACGAGATGCTGGCCTACCGCCAGGCGTGCGGCGAAGCCCACGTGAAAGCCATTCTCGCCACCGGCGACCTGGTCACGCTCGACAGCGTGGCCAAGGCCTCGTGGGTCTGCATGATGGCCGGCGCCGATTTCATCAAGACCTCGACCGGCAAGGAAGGCGTGAACGCCACCATCCCGGTGTCGCTGGTGATGACCCGCGCGATCCGCGAATACTACGAGCAGACCGGCTTCCAGGTCGGCTACAAGCCGGCCGGCGGCGTGTCGACCGCGAAGTCGGCGCTGCAGTACCTGACCGTCATGAAGGAAGAGCTGGGCAACGACTGGCTGCAGCCGCACCTGTTCCGCATCGGCGCATCCAGCCTGATGACCGACATCGAGCGCCAGCTCGAGCATTACGTGACCGGCGCCTACTCGGCCGCACATCGCCACGCGCAACCTTAAATACCGAACGGATTCGTCATGCCAACAATTAACGAGATTTTGCAAACTATGGATTACGGCCCCGCACCTGAAAGCACCAAAGAAGCACAGGCGTGGCTGGACCAGCATGGACGCCGCTTCGGCCTCTTCATCGACAACGCGTGGACCGACGGCGCCGAGACCTTCGCCACCACCAATCCGGCCGACGGCGTCGAGCTGGCGCAGGTAACGCAAGCGACTTCGCAAGACGTCGACCGCGCCGTCGAAGCCGCGCGCCGCGCGCAGCCGGGCTGGGTCGCGCATGGGTGGCCACGGCCGCGCCAAGGTCATGTACGCGATCGCCCGCCTGCTGCAAAAGCACGCGCGCCTGTTCGCGGTGCTCGAAACGCTCGACAACGGCAAGACCATCCGCGAAACGCGCGATGCCGACTTGCCGCTGTCGGCACGCCACTTCTACCACCACGCCGGCTGGGCGCAACTGCAGTCGGAAGAATTCGCCGACTACCGCGCCGTCGGCGTGGTCGGCCAGATCGTGCCGTGGAACTTCCCGGTCCTGATGCTGGCATGGAAAATCGCGCCGGCCATGGCCGCCGGTAACACCATCGTCTTCAAGCCGGCCGAGTACACCTCGCTGACCGCCCTGCTGTTCGCCGAGATCTGCCAGCAGGCCGGCGTGCCTGGCGGGCGTGGTCAACATCGTCACCGGCGACGGCCGCGTGGGCGAAGCGATCGTGAACCATCCCGGCATCGACAAGATCGCCTTCACCGGCTCGACCGAAGTCGGCCGCATCATCCGCAAGAGCACCGCCGGCAGCGGCAAGAAGCTGTCGCTGGAACTGGGCGGCAAGTCGCCGTTCATCGTCTTCGACGACGCCGACCTGGACGCCGCCGTCGAAGGCCTGGTCGACTCGATCTGGTTCAACCAGGGACAAGTCTGCTGCGCCGGTTCGCGCCTCCTGGTGCAGGAATCGGTCTACGACCGCTTCATCGCCAAGGTCAAAACCCGCATGCAGAACCTGCGCGTCGGTTCGCCGCTGGACAAATCGAACGACATCGGCGCCCTGGTCGATCCGGTGCAGCAGCAGCGCATCCACGGCCTGGTGGAAGCCGCCCGTGCCGAGGGCTGCGAAATCTGGCAGCCAGCCTGCGAAGCGCCAGCCGCCGGCTCGTGGTACCTGCCGACCCTGATCACCGGCGCCTCGACCTCGGCCGCCGTGTCGCAGACCGAAATCTTCGGACCGGTGCTGGTGGCGATGAGCTTCCGCACCCCGGGCGAAGCCGTGCAACTGGCGAACAACACCGTCTACGGCCTGGCCGCTTGCGTGTGGTCGGAATCGATCTCGCTGGCGCTGGACGTCGCGCCGCAGATCAAGGCCGGCGTCGTGTGGATCAACACCGCCAACCAGTTCGACGCAGCCTGCGGCTTCGGCGGCTACAAGGAATCGGGCTTCGGCCGCGAAGGCGGCAAAGAGGGCATGTACGAGTACCTGACCCCGCTGTCGGAAGATGCGCGTCCTGCCGCACCGATCGTTGCCGAAAAAGGCAAAGTCAAAGTCGTCGGACGCCGGCAGCCCGTTCGCCGTCGACCGCACCGCCAAGCTCTACATCGGCGGCAAGCAGGCCCGCCCTGACGGCGCCTACAGCCGCGCGATCAACGGCGCCAACGGCGCCTTCCTGGCCGACATCGGCGAAGGCAACCGCAAGGACATCCGCAACGCCGTCGAAGCGGCGCATAAAGCGGCCGGCTGGTCGAAGGCCACCGCGCACAACCGCGCGCAGGTGCTGTACTACATCGCCGAAAACCTGGCCATCCGCGCCGAGGAATTCGCAGCCCGCCTGGCCGCCATGACCGGCGTGCGCGATCCGCAGCGCGAAGTCGCCGCCTCGATCGAGCGCCTGTTCTACTGGGCCGCCTGGGCCGACAAGTACGACGGCGCAGGCCCACCAGCCGCCAATGCACGGCATCACCGTCGCACTGAACGAGCCGGTCGGCGTGATCGGCGTGATCTGCCCGAACGAGAACCCGCTGCTGGGCTTCATCTCGCTGGTCGCTCCGGCGCTGGCGCTGGGCAACCGCGTCGTCGCGGTGCCGTCGGAAGCCTATCCGCTGTCGGCGACCGACCTGTACCAGGTGCTGGATACCTCCGACCTGCCGGGCGGCGCGCTGAACATCGTCACCGGTTCGGCCGACGAGCTGGCACGCACGCTGGCCACCCACGGCGACGTCGATGCGCTGTGGCGCCACGACGGTTCGGCCGAGGGCTGCGCCGAAGTCGAGCGCCTGTCGTCGCGAAACGCTGAAGCGCACCTGGGTCGGCGGCGGCAAGGGCCGTGACTGGTTCGATGCGAAGCAGGCCTGCGGCCGTGTCGGTGCTGCAGCACGCGAGCCAGGTGAAGAACGTCTGGATTCCATACGGCGTCTAAATTTGTATGAATACCGTTGCGCGTAAACGTGACGGGTAGGGCGGACGGGTCTCCCGCCCACGCGGTGATAGTTACCGGCTCCGATCTCGTGCATCGGTCCGGCATACGCTAACGATCACCGCGTGGGCACGGAGCGCCCACCCTACGTCGTTTACGACGTGTTAGCAGCTCGCACCACCAAATTCGAAAGAGATCACCATGTTCCTCCCCCAAGAAATCATCCGCAAAAAGCGCGACGGCGGCACCTTGACCGCCGAAGAAATCCAGTTCTTCGTGCGCGGCATCCCCGGCGGTGAAGTCACCGAAGGCCAGATCGCCGCCCTCGCCATGGCCGTCTACTTCAACGACATGAACATGGACGAGCGCGTCGCCTTCACGCTCGCCATGCGCGATTCCGGCCAGGTGCTGGAATGGAAATCGATGAACCTGCCCGGCCCGGTGGTCGACAAGCACTCGACCGGCGGCGTCGGCGACGTCGTCTCGCTGATGCTCGGACCGATGATCGCCGCCTGCGGCGGCTTCGTGCCGATGATCTCGGGCCGCGGCCTGGGCCACACCGGCGGCACGCTGGATAAGTTCGATTCGATCCCCGGCTACAGCACCGTGCCCGACCCGGAACTGTTCCGCAAAGTCGTGAAGGAAGTCGGCGTCGCCATCATCGGCCAGACCGCCCAACTGGCGCCGGCCGACAAGCGCTTCTACAGCATCCGCGACACCACGGCGACCGTCGAATCGGTGGCCATGATCACCGGCTCGATCCTGTCGAAGAAGCTGTCGGCCGGCCTCGACGCCCTCGTGATGGACGTGAAAGTCGGCAGCGGCGCCTTCATGCCGAGCTACGAGAAATCGGTCGAACTGGCCGAGAGCATCGTCAGCGTCGGCAACGGCGCCGGCACCCGCACCTCGGCCATCCTGACCGGCATGGACGAATCGCTGTGCCCCGCCGCCGGCAATGCCGTCGAAGTGCGCGTCGCGATCGACTACCTGACCGGCAAGGCGCGCCCGGCACGCCTGCACGAAGTGACGATGGCGCTGTGCGCCGAGATGCTGGTCATCTCCGGCCTGGCCGCCGACGACGCCGCAGCACGCGCCAAGCTGCAAGCGGCGCTCGATTCGGGCGAAGCGGCCGAACGCTTCGCGCGCATGGTCGCGGCCCTCGGCGGCCCGGCCGACCTGATGGACAAGCCCGACGCCTACCTGGAGACCGCACCGGTCATCGTGCCGGCGCCAAGCCCTGCAAGCCGGCTACGCCACCAGCGTCGACACCCGCGGCCTCGGCCTGGCAGTCGTCGCACTGGGCGGCGGCCGCGTGCGTCCGCAGGACACGATCGACTTCGCCGTCGGCCTGACCGGTCTCGTTGAACTGGGCGACACGCATCGCCGTCGGCCAGCCGCTGGCGATGGTCCACGCGCGCACCCAGGAAGCGGCCGAGCAGGCCGTGCGCCAGGTGCAGGCGGCCTACCAGATCGGTGCCGAGAAGCTTGCCGCCGCACCGATGATCCACCGCACCATCCGTCCAGCATAAGAGAACACCATGAGCTACGAAAAACTGATCGACGAAGCACGCGCCGCGCGCGAGATGGCCTACACGCCGTATTCGAAGTTCAAGGTCGGCGCCGCCCTGGAATGCAAGGATGGCCGCATCTTCCGCGGCTGTAACGTCGAGAACGCTTCCTATGGCCTGTGCAACTGCGCCGAGCGCACCGCCTTCTTCAGCGCCATTGCCGCGGGCTACAAGCCGGGCGACTTCACGGCGCTGGCCGTGATCGGCCAGACCGACGACCCGATCGCCCCCTGCGGCGCCTGCCGCCAGGTCGTGCTGGAACTGGGCGGCAACGAGCTGCCGGTCGTGCTGACCAACCTGAAGGGCGACATCTTCGAGACGACGGCGGCGGCCCAACTGCCGAACGCGTTTGGCGGGCGGGATCTGAACACGTAATTTACGACACCGTTGTCGGAGTCGAAAGCGCTGCACGGGAACCGTCGCAGCGCTTTTTTATTTCGAATCGGATGTTCCGACCCGCACTTCCTGCTTCCCGAAGCTGTGGCGCCGACAGCGCATCGCATGCCTCAGCGGCAAACCGCCTGATCTTCCGCAAGAGCAAAACCACGATCTCGACGTGTAATCGCTGGGTTCAGTTTGTGCGCATACGCATTCATGGGATGGATGACGTAATGCTTTTCAGGGCGAAATCAAAGCCGCAACGCCGCCGGTCTCCTCGCGTCGTTCAACCGTTTTACACAAAACACGCGCCTGCTCAGGCTGACCACGCCGCCGGCGCGGATTTGCTGGCCGAATGCGTGCGCGGCGAAGAAGCCATCAGCCGCGGCTATACATTCAAGATCGACGCCTTGTCGGTCGACGCCCACATTCCACTGAAAAGCCTGCTCGGCCAGCCCGCCTTGCTGCAACTGCTGACCGCCAGCAGTCAGTGATGCGCTGCGCCCTTCCACGGCCACATCACGGCAGCCGAGATGACGGGCGCCAACGGCGGCTTCGCCCGCTACGTGCTGACGCTCGAGCCATGGACGCGTTTCCTCTCGCTCGGCCGCGACAGCCGCATTTTCCAGGACATGACGGTGCTCGACATCCTCGACGTCGTGTTCCGCAGCTACGCGGGACGCGGCACGCTGGTGCCCGCATGGCGCTTCGAGCGTCGCCGACCGCAGCGTGTATCCGAAGCGCAGCTTGACGACGCAATACCAGGAAAGCGACTGGCTTTCGTCGAGCGCCTGATGCACGAGGAAGGGCTGTTCTACTTCTTCGAACACAGCGGCGCGCCAGGCAGCCCCATCGCTGGGCAGCCACACCCTGGTAATCGCCGACCACAACGGCGCTTTCACGCCGAACGCGCCAGGCACGGTCGAATTCACGCAGCCCGGCGCCGTCATGCGAGCCGACAGCATCGACCGCTGGCGTACCGAATCGCGCCTGACGACCAATGCCATCGAGATCGGCAGCTGGGATTACCGCACGCTGCGCCAGCGCCAGGCGAGCATGGCCGCCGTCAATAGCGACGCGCCCCAGTTGACCAGCCGCGACGCGCCGGGCGATGTACGCCTGGCCCAACCGCGAGCAGGCGGAACGCATCGCACGCAACCAGATCGAGGCGCTGGAGGCGCAGCAGCAAGTGCATGTCGCTGCCGGTACGGTGCGCACCTTCGCTCCCGGCACCACCTTCACCCTGCATGGCCACGCCAGGTTTGATGAGTTGGACCACGACGATGCACGCAGGTTCGCGATCGTGCGCGCCGTGCACCTGATGCACAACAACCTGAGTGCCGACGTCTTGAGCAGCGTGACCAAGCTGCTCGGGCAAGGGCGCCGTGGCGCTGGCTGCAGCGAATGAACCCGGCCTGCGCGCGCTGCGTGCATCGAGCGAGGAGCGGCCCCTGTACCGCAACCGCATCGATGCCATCGCGGCCAGCCGGCCTTACCGCAGCAGCGGTGCCGACGAGCACGGCCGCCTGCTGCATCCGCGTCCCACCGTGCGCGGCCAGCAGACGGCGATCGTCGTCGGCCCGCCGGGCGCGACCATCCATACCGACCGCGACCACCGCATCAAGGTGCAATTTCACTGGCAGCGCGGCGCCGCCAGCCACAGCCGCGCGACGCATCCGCTATCCCGACGGCCACACCGGCGCGCCCGGCAACGACAGCGCCGGCACCTGGGTGCGCGTCGCCACGCCCATCGCGGGCGCCAACTGGGGCAGCAACATGGTGCCGCGCATCGGCCAGGAGGTGCTGGTCGACTTCCTCGAAGGCGACATCGACCGGCCCGTCGTCATCGGCAGCCTGTACAACGGGCGCGGACAGCCCGATGCCCAGCACAACCAGGTCGGCCACGGCGCGGGGGCGCGCGACCGGCAATGCCATGCCATGGTTCCCGGGCGAGAGCGCCGGCAACGCCCATCCGGCGGTACTGTCCGGCATCAAGACGCAAGCCATGCAGGCGAGCCAGGACGGCACGGCGCCTACAGCCAGCTGGTCTTCGACGACAGCCCGGGGCAAGCGCGCCTGGTCTTGCAGCGGCATACGAAGCCGCACGATGGCGCGGCCGAACTGAACCTGGGGCAATTGCGGCACCAGAGCGACAACGCGCTGCTGGGCGCCGCCGGCTTCGGCGCCGAGCTGAAGACCGCCCAGAGCGCAGCCGTGCGGGCGGGGCAGGGCTTGTTGCTGTCGTCCGATGCGCGCAATGGCGGCAGCGGCAGCCAGCTCGACTCGCGCGAGGCGGTGTCGCAGATCGAGGAGAGCCTGCAACTGCAGACGGATCTGGCGACGCAGGCGCAGAAGCACAATGCCAAGCTCAAGAATGAGTCGGAGCCGGCGCGAGCTTGCCGGCGATCAAGCAGATGGGGCATAGCGTCGAGGTCGTCAGTGCGACGGATGGAGGGCGACGCAGGGCAGAGGTCGCGCGCCTACAGCGAGCCGCATCTGCAGCTGTCGAGTCCGGCCGGCATCGTCGCCAGCACGCCTGCCGATGTTGTTCTCTCGGCTGGGACGACCGGCAGCATCGGCGCCGGGCAGGATATCAATTTCGCCGCGCAAGGCAGTTCATCCACGCTGGTGGCCGGCGGGATCAGCCTGTTCACGTATGGGAAGGCATCGAACAAGACCAAGCCGAACCAGGAGGTCGGGCATCAAGCTGCATGCGGCGAGTGGAAAGGTGAGCAGCCAGAGCCAGTCGGGGCGACGTCGCTGACTGCGGACAAGACGGTGACGGTGGCGAGCGTGAACAAGACGGTGGCGATCTCGGCGCCGAAGAAGCATGTGCTGCTGACGGCGCAGGGGGCGTACATCAAGCTTGAAGGCGGGAATATCGAGGTGCATGCGCCGGGGAAGGTGGAGTTCAAGGCGAGAAAGAAGGAGTTGCGGGGCCGAAAATCATGAGTCTCGAAGTTCCAAAGTTGCCTAAGCCTGAACAAATTGCAGACTTGACTAAGCCACTTTTTAGCCAACAGTTCGATATTTCTCATTTAGTCCTTAACCGTACGTTTGGATTTTCTATTCTCAAGGGATTTGGTACCAAGGATTTTGGCGCGGATGGAAAATTTATAACAAGTGGCAAAACCGACGAGGTTGGTTTGACTCAGAGAATTATTACTAATGAGCCAACTGATCTTATTGTCTTATTAGGCGAGGGGGGTATGGGGAGTGGAAGAATATCTTGAGACGATGATCAATTCTACCGATTGAAATCTCGCGACTAAATTAATGGTTCTGGTTGCACGTGGCATGTGTAGTTAATTATCTCCAATAAAAGCCGAATGGATAAACATGAGTGAACAACAAAGTTTGTCATTTCAGGTATTGTTCTTGGACGCAGACAGAAATCCGATCAAAGAACAAACATATCTTCTATACTTCGGAGGGGCGCTGGTTCGAGCGGCAACCGGAGAAGACGGGCTTACAAAAAGAATAAAAACACAAAGCGCAAATGATGAGGTTCAAATAGCGATCGAGAGGATCGATAAGTCTATTAAAGTTATGGCTCGGGTAGCGTAGGTGTTGGAAATAAACTAGTTACCGTTGTTTCACCTCGCGTTAAAATGGAAGGCACAACGCTGCCGCATCTAAGCTCATTTCCGGCAAGCTCAGTCAAAACGATGTACACAGTTCCAATTCATGATCCAAAGAATGCCAAGCATTCAACGACGAAGACAAATTTCGGCTTAGTAACGGAGTTGAAAACAAACAAAAGACGGTCTACCGATAACAAAAGTGGACGGCGATATACCAAATCTTGAATTACTTGCTCAATACAATGGTGAAGAGATGGAGGACAGTGACTATGTTTGGGCCGCTAACGCACTTGATGTGGAGTATGCAGCCGTCAAAGCCTTTGCAGTGGTAGAGTCTGGGGGGGCAGGGTTTATCAATGTGGGCAAGCAAACTGTGCCGAAAATCTTATATGAACGACATAAGTTCGCGAAATTGACCAATAATCAATATAGTAAGCTTAATCCAGACATTTCACTTGCATGCACGTATTACAATACTAAAGAGCGCTACGTGGTAGCGGACTTGCAGCACAAAAAGAAGAAAAATGTCCCGAATGATATCGAATATTATCGTTCTATTAGCAAAAAGGATGATAAGAAAACCAAGGGCGAATCCTTGCTTTTCTTGGATATCGTCAAGGATGGAAAGTTAGTCGCTAACGACAATAGATATCTCGACAATATTGGAAGCTATAAGCGCCTGGTAAAAGCGTATAAATTGAATCCTGTAGCAGCGCTAGAAAGTTGTTCTTGGGGTGCGTTTCAGATAATGGGTGAGTTTTGGGAGGAGATGAAATTTTCGGACGTGTACGCGCTGGTTAAGGCGATGTCTCAGTCACCCAAAGAGCAAATAAAATGTTTTGTTCTGTATATAAAGCATGTTAATCCAAAAATTATTGCGCATTTGAAGTCAAAGGACTGGGCTGCTATAGCGAAGGCTTACAATGGACATGGCTATAAAGCAAATAAATATGATGATAAATTACAGGCTGCATACAAAAAATTTAAGGGGGAGAAATGCTAAAGACCATGAGGCTTGCATTGTGCGTTCTATTTTTTCAGGGATTGGCGGCGCTTCCTGTGATCGCCTCGGAAGTCGAATATTCGAAAAGATTTGATATTTGGAAATCCATTTATAGCATATGGGTTCAACCTAAGACGAATGTTGTAACTGGATATTTAGCTGCGCTACGAATCTCGCCAGGCCGAACGGACGAATGCAAGTAAGTTTTTTCAGGAAATTACGCGAAATCAAACATTTTGTCGATAAAATATTTGAGCGAGGCGCGGGGAAATTCGAAGTTTAGGAAGTCCAATTCTAGCGCGACATTTGAAAGGGGCGGGTCGGAGTTTTTCCTGAGGTTTAGGAAAGATTCTTTGGGGGGTGACTGTGAATGGATATTGTCTTTCGTTGGTGAGTTTGGGTGCGTGAGACTACTCTAACAATAGAAGTTTCGTTGGGGAAGCTAAATAGAGGAGAATGGGTAGGTGTATCAGTTATAAAATCAACTAAGGCAAAGTTTTATAGTTCACTAGATAATTCTACTAATGAGAAAGCGTTCTTGGTAGAGGGTGATATTATATATGTCTATAAGGAGCAAGTAGATTGGTACTTTGTCGAATTAGATGGAAAGAAAAAAAAAGATTATAGGTTGGATTAAGAAGATTGATATTGTTTAGTTGTGATTTAATATGGAATTATATTTTGGTAACTTAGTTGAGGTTGTATTTCTGATAGCGTTTGTGGAATTAACGATGAAGGTTGTATTGCGTGTCATCGTGCGCTTCAAAACCTCATGTAATGTCGCGCCGCTCGGACGCTTGGCGTGCTTAAGCCGCCCCCGCATCCATCTGCATCATCCCAAATATATTCCCATCCGGATCCTTGAAGTACGCCAGCCACCCAACCCCAGGGATCGCCATCTTGGGCACGCACAGCACGGCCGCGCCACCCTGCGCCTTGGCCATCGACGCATCCAGGTTCTCGACATCCACCGTAATCACAAACGCATTCGGCGACGCCATCGGCCCCGGCGCCGGCCCTGGCCGCGGGAGCAGGCCGCCATTGATGCCCGGCTGGCTGTCCGGCCCCGTCTTGATCATCCAATACTCGCCAGTAGGGAATTTGCTGAACGACCAGCCGAACAAACCGGAATAAAAATCGATCAGCGCCTGCGGATTCGTGGCGTGGATTTCGAAATGCACTGCACGTGACATGACGGCTCCTTTCGACGGTTCAGCTTTCCTTGGTTTCGATAGCGCGGCGCTTGACCGGCGTGCGCTCGGTGCGGGCCGGGTACTTCAACAGGGCAGCAGCAGGGCGCACCGGACGCCTGACCAGTTCGCCGCGGCAATTGGGGCAGATGCCGGCGAGTTCGCCCTCGGCGCAGTCGCGGCAATAGGTACATTCAAAACTGCAAATGAACGCATCGCGCGAATCAGGGGCGATGTCGCGGTCGCAGCATTCGCAGTTGGGGCGCAGGGCCAGCATGTCAGCCGCCCTCCTGCCAGGCATCGTAGGTCCCGATACTCCAGATATGCCCGCCAGGATCGCGGCAGGTGAAGCCGCGCCCGCCATAGTCCTCGTCCGTCAGCGCAATGATGATCTCCGCGCCGGCCTGCACCGCGCGCTCGTGCACGGCGTCGGCATCGTTGACGGTGAGGTAGATGGTCTGGGTCTGGCGCCCGCCGATTTCGTCGGGCTGGGCGAGCAGGGCGCCGTAGGCGGAGTCGGGGCGGACCGAGCCGAGCATGATCATGCCGTTGCCGAAGGAGAGCTGGGCGTGGGCGACGGTGTCGTTGTCGCCGTCGACGATCAGGTGCCGCTCGAAGCCGAAGACGTCGCACAGCCAGTCGATCGCCGCATAGGCGTTGCGGTAGCGCAGGCAGGGAATAACGGTGGCAATCGTGTTCTTCGGCGTCGCAGACATCAAAGGCTCCGGTAGCGAAAAGGTCACTCATCCTACACCCGCATGGGCCGAAAAAATCACATCTGCTGGAACAGGTGCGAATGGTTCCGGCTCACTTCCAGCTCTTGCGGGTAATTACGCACGCGCAGCATCTGGCGCCCGCGGATGTCGCGCGAGACTTCGGCGATGGCGTCCACCCGCACCAGGGTCGAGCGGTGGATGCGCCAGAATTCGTCGGGGTCGAGTTCGTCCGCCAGTTCTTTGAGCGTCTTGCGGATGAGAAGTTCGGCCGTGGCCGTTTGCACGCGCGTGTATTTTTCGTCGGACTGGAAGAACAGGATCTCGCGCGTACTCACCATGCGCAGGCTGCCGCCCACCTGCGCCTGGATCCAGCGCAGGTAGGCAGGCTTCGGCGTGGTGCCTTGCTGCTGGAGCAGGCTGCCCAGTTGCGCCAGCTGGGCGCCGATGTCTTGCGGGGCTTGCGGCAGGCGGCGGCGCAGGCGCTCGCAGGTGGTGGCGAGGCGCTCGGCCGTCACCGGTTTCAGCAGGTAGTCGATCGCGCCATGCTCGAAGGCGTCGACCGCGTACTGGTCGTAGGCGGTGGCGAAGACGATGTGGCAGCGGTTGTACAGCTGGCGCGCCGCTTCGATGCCGCCCATGCCGGGCATGCGGATGTCGAGGAAGGCGATCTGCGGCTGGTGGCGCGCGGCCAGTTCCACCGCTTCGATGCCGTTCGAGGCCATGGCAACCACATCGATCTCGGGCCAGACTTCCAGCAGGCGCGCGTGCAGTTGCTCGCGCATCGCTGCTTCGTCGTCGGCGATCAGGGCAGTAACACGCATTATGCTTCCTCCATCATTTTGTACGGAATGCGCACCGAGGCGCAGGCGCCGCCGCCCGGCGGCGCTTCGATCACCAGCTCGGCCTGGTTGCCATACAAGCAGCTGCAGGCGTTCGCGGATATTCGCCAGGCCGACGCCGTCGTCCGCATGCAGGTCGATGCCGATGCCGTCGTCGCAGACATCCACGACCAGGGTGGCGCCGTCGACCCGGGCGCGGACCAGGATGGTGCCGCCTTCGATCTTCGGTTCCAGCCCGTGCTTGATCGCGTTTTCGATCAGGGTTTGCAGCATCATCGGCGGGAAGGGCGAGCGTGCCGAGGAAATCGGGCACCTCGAAGCGCACGGCGAGGCGTTCCTTCATCCTTGCCTGCATGATCGCCAGGTAGGCGCGCGACAGTTCCAGCTGCTTGCCGAGGGTGGCGCCGCCCGAGGAGCGCATTTGCGGCAGGCTCGAGCGCAGGTAGGCAATCAGGTGGGCATGGACCTTGGCCGCTTCCGGCGGGTCGGTTTCGATCAGGCGGCCGATCAGGGCCAGGGTGTTGAACAGGAAGTGCGGCTCGACCTGGGCCTGCAGGGCCGCCATCTGCGCTTCGGTCAGGCGCCGCTCGAGGGTGGCGACTTCGGCTTTCAGGGTCGCGTCCTTTGCCACCAGTTCGGCGCGGCGCTTGCCGCCGGCCAGCACCTTGATGCCGAACGAGACGAGGAAATACCAGACGGCCGGCTCCGGCGTATTCATCATGCCGAAAAAGACCAAGGTAAGCAGCCAGGTAATGGCCAGCTTGCGCCAGTCGACCACCGCGACCCAGTCGAAAAACGCCCACCACAGCTTGCTCGCTTCGGTGAACGCTTCGCGCATGAAGTCGACGGCCCGGTTGATCTGGCTGGCTTGCATGGTCAGTCCTCGAGCGGGGTGGTCTTGTCGCCGTTGATCGCCAGCACCGCGTATTTGATGGCGAGGAAGATCGCGAACAGCATCAGGGCGGTCGGGATGACGGCGATCGCGCAGGCGGTCAGGATGGCTGCCAGCAACAGGGCCGGCCAGGGCAGGGCCGAGAAGGTGCGCAGGCCGCCGCGCAGGATGCGCATGCAGCGCTCGGCGGCATCTTCGAGCTCGGCGGCGAAGGATCGGAAGGTGGTCGTTTTCATGCGTGTGCTCCTCGGGGTGAAGGTTGATGGAGTCACTTTAACCCCGGTGGAATACGGCGGCGAGGGCACTGCGACGAAGCGCGGATTTCAAGGCCTAACCGGTAGCGTCACCCGACGAACGGGACCGCGAGCGCTCGTCCCAGTAACGCTTGATGAGTCCGTAGAACGCCGTATCGGCCGTTTCGCCATCGACGAACCAGCGTTCGGGCATATAGCCCTCGCGGCGGAAAGCCAGCTTTTCCAGCACCCGGCCCGATGCGATGTTGCGCGGGTCGATGTCGGCTTCGATCCGGTTCATGCCGAGCGCACCGAAGGCATGGTCGAGCACCGGCACCAGTGCTTCGCTGACATAGCCCTGGCCCCAGTGCCGGCTGCCGAGCACATAGCCGATGTCGCAGCGCCGGTTGTCGCGGTTGAAGGCGAACAGGCTGGCCACGCCGACCAGTTCGCCGGTGGCGGTGATGACGATGCCATAGCGCAGGCCGCTGCCGTCGGCGTAATCCCGGGCGGCGGCCGCAATCATTTCCTCGGCCTGGGCCAGTTCGGTCCAGGCGCCGCGCGACCAGTAGCGCACGACTTCCGGGTCGGAAAAAATGGCGAACAGGGCAGGGCCATCGCCGGCGGCGATCGGCCGCAGGGTCAGGCGTTCGGTATGCAGGATGGGCGGCAAGGGTTCAGGCATGGCGGTCCTCGATGGCTGAGTTTGCGTTAGATCAAAGGGGTTGGCATTTTCGCACTGGCAGCATGCCCCGTGATTTAGCATGTTTGTTTGCCGCCGCTGACTTCGCATATATTCAAATTGATATGACGGCATCACGGCGCGCGTTTATATTACCGGATCGGCAGGTTCTTTTGCATTTTTGCAACGACCCTTGTCTGGACCGGCCCCGCTCGGGACTTTACATTCCCGGCCCCGGCGTGCACATTGTTACGATCCTCATCGTCATTGAGGAGAACCTGCATGAACGAGTCCAGACCCGAATCGATGTCCGCCTTCTGGATGCCATTCACGAATAACCGCGACTTCAAGGCCAATCCGCGCCTGCTGGTCTCGGCCGAAGGAATGTATTACAAGGACGTGGACGGCAACCAGGTCCTCGACGGCACCGCCGGCCTCTGGTGCGTGCCTTGCGGCCACGCCCAGCCGAAGATCGTCAGCGCGGTGCGCGAGATGATCGGCCAGCTCGATTTCGCGCCCACCTTCCAGATGGGCCACCCGGCCGCCTTCGACCTGGCCGAGCGGCTGATGGACTACACCGGACACAAGTTCGGCCACGTCTTCTATACCAATTCCGGTTCCGAGGCGGTCGATACCGCCCTCAAAATGGCGCTGGCCTATCACAAGGCGCGCGGCGAGGGCGGGCGCACCCGCCTGATCGGACGCGAGCGCGGCTACCACGGCGTCGGTTTCGGCGGCCTGTCGGTCGGCGGCATCGGCCCCAACCGCAAGCATTTCGGCCCGCTGCTCACCGGCGTCGACCACCTGCCGCACACCCACAACCTGCTGAAAAACGCCTTTACGCGCGGCGAGCCGGACTTCGGCGTCGAGCTGGCGGACGAACTCGAACGCCTGGTTGCGCTGCACGATGCGTCGACCATCGCCGCCGTCATCGTCGAACCTGTTTCGGGTTCCACCGGCGTGCTGGTGCCGCCGAAAGGCTACCTGAAACGCCTGCGCGAACTCTGCGACAAGCACGGCATCCTGCTCATTTTCGATGAAGTCATCACCGGCTTCGGGCGCCTGACGACGCCCTTCGCCGCCGACTATTTCGAGGTCGAACCGGACCTGATGACGACCGCCAAGGGCCTGACCAATGGCGTGATCCCGATGGGCGCCGTGTTCAGCAAAAAATTCATCCACGACGCCTTCATGGATGCGCCCGCGGGCATCGAGCTGTTCCACGGCTATACCTATTCGGGCCACCCGGTCGCCTGCGCCGCCGCACTGGCCACGCTCGAGGTGTTCAAGGACCAGCAGATCCTGGAACACGCGAAGGGCATTCAGGCGTACTGGGAAGACGCGGTGCACGCCCTGAAGGGCTTGCCGCACGTGATCGACATTCGCACCATCGGCCTGGTCGCCGGCATCGAGCTCGAACCGATTCCCGGCAAACCAGGCGCGCGCGCCTTCCAGGCCTTCAAGAAGGCCTTTGCCGACGGCATCCTGATCCGCACCACGGGCGACATCATCGCGCTGTCGCCGCCCCTCATCCTCGAGAAACAGCACATCGACGAATTGTTCGGCAAGCTGGCCACCGTACTGAAGAACCTGGACTAAGAAGAGACACCACATGAACCAACTTGAAATCATCGGCCACTTCATCGGCGGCCATGTCGTCGACACGGCGGGCGAGCGTTATGCCGACGTCTTCAACCCGGCGCTGGGCGAGCCTTGCGCGCAGCGTGACGCTGGCCAGCGTCGACGAAGTCAATGCCGCCGTCTTCGCCGCACATCGGCCGCCTTCCCGGCCTGGTCGGCCACGCCGCCGCTGGCGCGCGCGCGCGTCCTCTTCAAATACCTGCAGCTGTGCCAGCAGCACACCGACGAATTCGCGGCCATGATCACGCGCGAACACGGCAAGACCTTCAGCGACGCGCAAGGCGAAGTCGCACGCGGCATCGAGATCGTCGAATTCGCCTGCGGCATTCCGCAATTATTGAAAGGCGAATTCACCGACCAGATCGCGCGCGGCATCGACGCCTGGTCGATGCGCCAGCCGCTCGGCGTCGTGGCCGGCATCACGCCCGTTCAACTTCCCGGTCATGGTGCCGATGTGGATGTTCCCGGTGGCGATCGCCTGCGGGAATACCTTCGTGCTGAAACCGTCGGAGCGCGACCCGTCGCCCTCGCTGCTGCATGCGCGCCTGCTGAAGGAAGCCGGGCTGCCGGACGGCGTCTTCAACGTGGTGCAAGGCGATAAAGTCGCGGTCGACGCGCTGCTCGACAACCGCGAGGTGCAAGCCATCAGCTTCGTCGGCTCGACCCCGATCGCCGAATACATCTATGCGCGCGGCAGCGCCAACGGCAAGCGCGTGCAAGCCCTGGGCGGCGCCAAGAACCACATGGTGGTCATGCCCGACGCCGACATGGACATGGCGGTCGACGCCCTGATGGGCGCGGCCTACGGTTCGGCCGGCGAACGCTGCATGGCGATCTCGGTCGTCGTGGCCATCGGCGACGCCGGCGACAAGCTCGTCGCCACGCTGGCCGAGCGCACCGCCAAACTCAAGATCGGCGAGGGCATGGGCGCCGGCATGGAGATGGGGCCGGTCGTCACGCAGGCGGCGCGCCAGCGCATCGAACGCCTGATCGGAGAAGGCGTGGAGCAGGGCGCAAGCCTGGTCGTCGACGGCCGCAATTTCAAGGTCGCAGGCTTCGAAAACGGCTTCTTCGTCGGCGGTACGCTGTTCGACCATGTGACGCCCGAGATGAGCATCTACCAGGAAGAGATCTTCGGGCCGGTGCTGTGCGTGGTGCGCCTGCCGGACGTCGGCAGCGCGGTCGAGCTGATCAACGCCAACGAGTACGGCAACGGCGTGGCCGTGTTCACCCGCGACGGCGGCGTGGCGCGCGAATTCGTGCGCCAGATCCAGGTCGGCATGGTGGGCGTGAACGTCCCGCTGCCGGTGCCGATGGCCTTCAACAGCTTCGGCGGCTGGAAGCGCAGCATGTTCGGCGACCACCACGCCTACGGCCCCGAAGGCGTGCGCTTCTACACGCGCCACAAGGCCGTGATGCAGCGCTGGCCGAACACCGCCAGCGCCGGCGCCGAGTTCGCGTTCCCGCAGATGAAATAACCAGCGTCGTTGACAACGTAGGGTGGGCACTTGTGCCCACGCGCGTAGGAGCATGCGCCTCGCGTTCACGCGTGAAGCGCCACCGAAGGCCGCAGCAGCAGTCGAACACCAGCACTCCACCAAACCCAGGGATGCACATGATCGAGACTCTCCAGCACCTCCCCCCGGCCGCCGACTCGCACGGCGCGCTCGCGGCGCAGTTCACCGACCTGGCCCCGCCGCTCACGGCTCGCCAGGCCGCCATCGAAGCAGCCCGCTGCCTCTACTGTTACGACGCCCCCTGCATGCGCGCCTGCCCCACCGGCATCGACGTCGCCAGCTTCATCCGCAACATCCACGACCAGAACATCAACGGCGCCGCCATCGGCATCCTCAAGGCGAACATCTTCGGCGGCAGCTGCGCGCGCGTCTGCCCGACCGAAATCCTGTGCGAAGACGCCTGCGTGCGGAATCACTACGCCGAGCGCGAGCCCGTGAAAATCGGCCTGCTGCAGCGCCACGCGATCGATAACGCGCAGTTCGATGGCCATCCCTTCGCCCGCGCCCCCTCCACCGGCAAGACCATCGCCGTGGTCGGCGCCGGCCCCGCCGGCCTGTCCTGCGCCCACCGCCTCGCCATGCTGGGCCACGACGTCGTCGTCTTCGAGAGCAAACCGAAGGCGGGCGGCCTGAACGAATACGGCATCGCCAAGTACAAGCTGCCCGGCGAATTCGCCCAGCAGGAAGTCGACTTCCTGCTCTCGATCGGCGGCATCGACATCCAGTACGGCCAGGCGCTCGGCGACAACCTGCAGCTGCACGACCTGCATGCGCGCTTCGACGCCGTCTTCCTCGGCCTGGGCCTGGGCGCCAGCCGCCGCCTCGGCCTGACGGGCGAAGACGCGCCCGGCCTGATGGCCGCGACCGACTACATCGCCGCGCTGCGCCAGGCCAGCGACTTGTCGACCCTGCCGGTGCCGCGCCGCGCCATCGTCATCGGCGCCGGCAATACCGCCATCGACATGGCGGTGCAAATCAAGCGCCTGGGCGCCGACGAGGTGACCCTGGTCTACCGCCGCGGCTTCGACGCCATGAGCGCGACCGGCCACGAGATCGACATCGCCAAGGCGAATTTCGTGCGCATCAAGACCTGGGCCTCGCCGCTCGATGTGCTGGTCGATGACGCGGGCCGCGTGGCCGGCATGCGCTTCGAGGAAACCCGCATGGATGAAGGCCGCCTGGCGCGTACCGGCGCCTTCATCGAGATCGCCGCCGACGCCGTCTTCAAGGCCATCGGCCAGGCGATGGAGGCGCCGCCCGAACTCGATTCGCTTGCCCACAGCCTGTGGCAGGAGGGCGAACGGATCGTGGTCGACGCCGCGCTGCGCACCAGGGTCCCCGGCATCTACGCCGGCGGCGATTGCGTCGCGCTCGGGCAGGACCTGACGGTGCAGGCGGTCCAGCACGGCAAACTGGCCGCGCTGGCCATCCACAACGACATCCAAGCGGGGGCAGCATGGCCGACCTGAGCATCGATTTCTGCGGCATCAAATCGCCCAATCCGTTCTGGCTGGCCTCCGCGCCGCCGACCGACAAGGCCTATAACGTGGTGCGCGCCTTCGAGGCCGGCTGGGGCGGCGTGGTGTGGAAGACGCTGGGCGAAGATCCGCCGGCGGTCAACGTGTCCTCGCGCTACTCGGCCCACTACGGCAAGAACCGCGAAGTCATCGGCTTCAATAACATCGAGCTGATCACCGACCGCAGCCTGGAGATCAACCTGCGCGAAATCACCGCCGTCAAAAAGGCCTGGCCCGACCGCGCGATGATCGTCTCGCTGATGCTGCCCTGCGAGGAAGCGCCGTGGGCCGCGATCCTGCCGCTGGTGGAAGCGACCGGCGCCGACGGCATCGAACTCAATTTCGGCTGCCCGCACGGCATGCCCGAGCGCGGCATGGGCGCGGCGGTGGGGCAGGTGCCCGACTACGTGCAGATGGTCACCGCCTGGTGCAAGAAGCACACGCGCCTGCCCGTCATCGTCAAGCTCACGCCGAACATCACCGACGTGCGCGCACCGGCGCGCGCCGCGCTGGCCGGCGGGGCCGACGCGGTCTCGCTGATCAACACCATCAACTCGATCACCCACCTCGACCTCGACAACATGGTCGCCTTCCCGCAGGTGGGCGGCGCCAGCACCCACGGCGGCTATTGCGGTTCGGCCGTGAAGCCGATCGCGCTGAACATGGTGGCCGAGATCGCGCGCGATCCGGCCACGCGCGACTTGCCGATTTCCGGCATCGGCGGCATCGGCAACTGGCGCGACGCGGCCGAATTCATCGCGCTCGGCGCCGGCTCGGTGCAGGTGTGCACGGCGGCGATGCTGCACGGCTTCCGCATCGTCGAGGAGATGAAGGACGGCCTGTCGCGCTGGATGGACGAGAAGGGCTATGCGAATATCGCCGCCTTCTCGCGCAAGGCCGTGCCGAACACGACCGACTGGAAATACCTGGACATGAATTTCCAGACCATCGCCCACATCGACCAGGACAAGTGCATCGCCTGCGGCAAGTGTTTTGTGGCCTGCGAAGACACCTCGCACCAGGCCATCGGCCGCTCGGTGCTGGACAACGGCGCGCGCCGCTACGAAGTGATCGAGGGCGAATGCGTCGGCTGCAACCTGTGCGAAATCACCTGCCCGGTCGAGGCCTGCATCACGATGGTGCCGCAGGAAACCGGCAAGCCGTACATGAACTGGACCCAGGACCCGCGCAATCCGCGTGCGGAAATCCAGCCGGTGCTGAGCATCGTGGGAGCGCCGGCAGCGATCGAAACGGCCTGAGACTGTCATTACGTTTGCGCTACACTGCGTCGCAATAGAAACCCGCTTGGAGAACCATACCGTGACGCAACAGCCTGTCAGCCCCGAACTCTGGAATCACGACCTGGCGCCCACCAGCGCCGCGCAGCGCACCTGGCGCTGGTACCACTTCGCCGCACTCTGGGTCGGCATGGTGATGTGCATCCCCGCCTATACGCTCTCGGCCAGCCTGATCGAGGCCGGCATGTCGGGCTGGCAGGCGGTATGGACGGTGTTCCTGGCGAACGCCATCGTGCTGCTGCCGATGCTCCTGATCGGCCACGCCGGCACCAAGTACGGCATCCCGTATGCCGTGCTGGCGCGCGCCTCCTTCGGCACCTCCGGCGCCAAGCTGCCGGCCCTGATGCGCGCCATCGTCGCCTGCGGCTGGTACGGCATCCAGACCTGGTTCGGCGGCAGCATGATCTACACGCTGCTGGGCGTACTGGCCGGCCATCCGGTCGGCGGCGAGCCGATCGCGGGCCTGGGCATCAACCTCGGCCAGCTGCTCTGCTTCCTGGCCTTCTGGGCGATCCAGTTCTATTTCATCGTGCACGGCATGGACTCGATCCGCAAGCTCGAGACCTGGACCGCGCCCCTGAAAATCGTCATCTGCTTCGTCCTGCTCGGCTGGGTGTACAACAAGGCGGGCGGCTTCGGTCCGCTGCTCGACCAGCCTTCGCAATTCGTCGAAGGCGGCAAGAAGGCCGGCCAGTTCTGGTCGACCTTCTGGCCTTCGCTCACCGCCATGGTCGGCTTCTGGGCCACGCTGGCGCTGAACATTCCCGACTTCACCCGCTTCGCCAAGAGCCAGCGCGACCAGGTCATCGGCCAGAGCATCGGCCTGCCGGCGCCAATGGGCTTGCTGGCGGCACTGGCCGTGATCGTCACCTCGGCCACCGTGGTCCTGTACGGCAAAGCGCTGTGGGATCCGGTCGACGTGGCCAGCCGCATGACGGGCGTCGCGGTGCTCGTCGCCCTGATCGTGCTGCTGATCGATACCGTCAGCGTCAACCTGGCCGCCAACCTGGTCGGCCCGGCCTACGATTTTTCGGCGCTGGCGCCCAAGACCATCAGCTACCGCGCCGGCGGCTACCTGACGGCCGGCATCGCGCTGGTGATGATGCCCTGGAAGATCCTGGAGACGACCCAGGGCTATATCTTCACCTGGCTGATCGGCTACTCGGCGCTGCTCGGGCCGATTGCCGGCATCCTGATCATCGACTACTACTTCATCCGCAAGACCACGCTCGACGTCGACCAGCTGTACCGCCACGGCGGCATCTATTCGTATGCGAACGGCTGGAACGTCGCGGCGATCGTGGCCTTCGTCCTGGGCGTGGCGCCGAATATCCCGGGCTTCCTGAACGCGGCTTTCCCGGCCTCGTTCCCGGACATCGGCGCGGCCTTCAAGACGATCTACACCTATGCCTGGTTCGTGGGCGTGCTGATTTCCGGCCTCGCCTACGGCCTGATGATGAAAGGGCGCGCGCTGCCTGCGCTGCGTCCCGCTGCCAACAACTAGCTCCTGGAGAAACCCATGACGACGATTATCCGCGGCGGCACCATCGTGAACGCCGACCGCGCCTTCCGCGGCGACGTGCTCTGCTTCGGCGACAAGATCGTCGCCGTCGGCGAGCAGCTCGATGCGCCCGCCGAATGCCACCGTGATCGACGCCGGCGGCCAGTACGTGATGCCGGGCGGGATCGACACCCACACCCACATGCAGCTGCCCTTCATGGGCACCGTCACCGCCGACGATTTCTTCACCGGCACCGCGGCCGGCCTGGCCGGCGGCACCACGACGATCATGGACTTCGTGATCCCCGACCCGAAGCAGTCGCTGATGGAGGCCTACAGCAACTGGCGCGGCTGGGCGCGAGAAGTCGGCCGGCGACTACACCTTCCACGTGGCCGTGACCTGGTGGGACGACTCGGTGCACGCCGACATGGGCACGCTGGTGCGCGAGCATGGCGTGAACAGCTTCAAGCACTTCATGGCGTACAAAAACGCGATCATGGCCGACGACGAGACGCTGGTGAAAAGCTTCAGGCGCGCGCTGGAGCTGGGCGCGATCCCGACCGTGCACGCCGAGAACGGCGAGCTGGTGTATCAGCTGCAGCAGGAGCTGCTGCAAAAGGGCATCACCGGCGCCCGCGCCCATCCGCTCTCGCGCCCGCCCGAAGTCGAGGCCGAAGCGGCGAACCGCGCGATCGCGATCGCCAACGTGCTCGGCACGCCGGTGTACATCGTGCACGTGTCCTGCGCCGAATCGCTGGAGGCCATCACGCCGCGCGCGCGCCAAGGGCCAGCGCGTGTATGGCGAGGCGCTGGCCGGCCACCTGGTGATCGACGACAGCGTCTACGCCAGCGAGGACGAAGCCTTCGCGCGCGCCCACGTGATGAGCCCGCCGTTTCGCAGCCCGCACCACCAGCAGGCGCTGTGGCAGGGCCTGCGCGGCGGCAACCTGCACACCACGGCCACCGACCACTGCACCTTCTGCGCCGAGCAGAAGGCGGCGGGCGCCGACGACTTCACGCGCATCCCGAACGGCTGCGGCGGCGTCGAGGAGCGCATGGCCGTGGTCTGGGACGCGGGCGTCAACTCGGGCACGCTGACGCCGTCCGAATTCGTGCGCGTCACCTCGACCAACGCCGCCCAGATCTTCAACATGTACCCGCGCAAGGGCGTGATCGCGACCGGGGCCGACGCCGACATCGTCGTCTGGGACCCGAACGGCACCCGCACCATCTCGGCCAAGACCCAGTTCTCGAAAGGCGGCTTCAACGTCTTCGAAGGCCGCACCGTGCGCGGCATCCCGACCCACACCGTCGCCGCCGGCAAGCTCGTCTTCGAACGCGGCGACCTGCGCGCGCAAGAGGGCGCGGGCCGCCACATCGACCGTCCGGCGTTCGCCGCCCTGTAACCGCTCACCTGGAAAACCACCATGCCCGACACCCTGCGCATCAACGGCCAACGCCTCTGGAACTCGCTGATGGAACTGGCGCAAATCGGCGCCACCCCGAAAGGCGGCGTCAAACGCCTGACCCTGACCGATCTCGACCGCCAGGGCCGCGACCTCGTCGTCGGCTGGGCGCGCGAGGCCGGCATGTCGGTCACCGTGGACAAGATCGGCAACGTCTTCATGCGCCGCGCCGGCCGCAACAACAGCTTGCCGCCGATCGTCACCGGCAGCCACGTCGATACCCAACCCACCGGCGGCAAGTTCGACGGCAACTACGGCGTGCTGGCCGGCATCGAGGTGGTGCGCACCCTGAACGACCACGGCATCGTCACCGAAGCCCCGATCGAAGTCGCGTTCTGGACCAACGAGGAGGGCTCGCGCTTCGTGCCGGTGATGATGGGCTCGGGCGTGTTCTGCGGCGCCTTCAGCCTCGAGACGGCCTACGCCGCCAAGGACGTCGACGGCAAGACCGTGCGCGAAGAGCTGGAGCGCATCGGCTACCTGGGCGACGAGGAACCGGGCCAGCACCCGATCGGCGCCTATTTCGAGGCCCACATCGAGCAGGGCCCGGTGCTGGAAGACGCCGACAAGGTGATCGGCGTGGTGCCGGCCGTGATGGGCCTGTCCTGGTACGACTGCACGGTCAGCGGCATGGAAGCGCACGCCGGCCCGACCCCGATGGGCCTGCGCCGCGACGCGCTGCAGGTGGCGACGACCATCATGCAGGAAGTGGTGGCGATCGCGAACCGCTACCCGCCCTACGGCCGCGGCACGGTCGGCATGGTGCAGGTGTTCCCGAACAGCCGCAACGTGATTCCGGGCGAGGTCAAATTCAGCATCGACCTGCGCAACGTGAACGACGAACTGCTCAACACCATGCACGAAGAGATGCTGGCGTTTGTCGCGAAGACGCGCAGCGAATCGGGCCTGGGCATCGAGCTCGAACGCGTGTCCTACTATCCGCCTTGCCCCTTCCACGCCGGATTGCGTGAACGCCGTGCGCGCCGCCACCGACAAACTGGGCTACTCGACCATGGACGTGGTCTCGGGCGCCGGCCACGATGCGATCTATACGGCGCGCGTGGCGCCTTCGGGCATGATCTTCGTGCCCTGCAAGGACGGCATCAGCCACAACGAGATCGAGGATGCGCAGCCGGCGCACCTGGAGGCGGGCTGCAACGTGCTGCTGCATGCGATGCTGGAACGCGCCGGCGTCGTGGAGTGATCTAAAATGCCGGCATGCCGAGCAAATCCCCTACCTTTCCCGGTCCGCTGACCGCGCGTGGCGCCGTGCTGGCCGTCCTGCTGTCCGACGACGACCAGACCGGCGCCGAGCCGCTGCGCGGCCGCGTCACGCTGGCGGCCATCGTGCGCACCCTGAAACGCAAATACAACTGGCCGATCGAAACGAGCAGCTTTCCGTCGAACGGCGCCGACGGCCGCGCCACCTGGGCCACGGTCTACAGCCTGCCGCCGGCGGTGGTGACGAAGGCGCTGAACGCGGGCGGGCGCGACTGGCTCAAGAGCCGCGGCAGCGCCAAGCGGGCGCCGGCGCGCGAAGTCGAGTAAGCGATGAAGGCGCGCGCCGCCACCCCGCGCCGCGCCGCGTTCGCCTTCACGGCGGCCGCCATGCTCGCCTTTGCCGCCAATTCGCTGCTGTGCCGGCTGGCGCTGGCGGGCGACAAGCATCGATCCGGCCAGCTTCGGCGCCGTCCGCGTCGTCGTCGGGCGCACTGGCGCTGGCGCTGATCGTGCGCTGGCGCGCCGGTGCGCAGCCTGGGGCGGGCGGCGACTGGCTGTCGGCGGCGATGCTGTTCGCGTATGTCGCTTTCTTCTCCTTCGCCTACGTCAGCCTGCCTGCGGGAACGGGCGCGCTGATCCTGTTCGGCGCCGTCCAGCTGACCATGTTCGGCTGGGCCTTGCGCCGCGGCGAGCGTTTTGCGGTGGCTGCCTGGTGCGGACTGGCGCTGGCGGCGGCGGGACTGGTGTACCTGGTGCTGCCGGGCGTGAGCGCGCCGCCGCTGGTGGGCGCCGTCTGCATGGCGCTGGCCGGCGCGGCCTGGGGCGTGTATTCGTTGCGCGGACGCGGCGCGCCTCGACCCGCTGCGCGCCACGGCCGGCAACTTCCTGCGCGCGGCGCCGATGGCGCTGGCCTTGTGGCTGCCGTTTGCGGGCGGTGCGCATGCCGATGCGGCGGGTGTCGTGCTGGCGGTCGTGTCGGGTGCGCTGACATCGGGCGTCGGCTATGCGCTGTGGTACACGGCGCTGCGCGAGCTGACGGCGATGCGCGCGGCGACGGTGCAGCTGTCGGTGCCCCTGATCACGGCGTTCGGCGCGGTGCTGTTCCTGGCCGAGCCGCTGACGCCGCGGCTGGTGCTGGCCTCGGTGCGCGATCCTGGGCGGCATCGCGCTGGTGCTGGCGCGGCGAGGTAGGGGCTGAACATTGTTGGCCGCTGCGTTATGCGGCTGTCAACGGTTGAGGTGCTTTTCCATATAGACCGAGGGAATGGCGATACCCGAACGGTGCGGATACAGCTCCTCACGCACTGCGGCGAAGCCGGCGCGCTGGTAGAAGGGCACCGCATTGAGCGAGGCCGACAAAAACAAGCGCTTGTGGCCGGCAGCGAGCGCGGCCGTTTCAATCGCATCCATCAGCATCGCCCCAACCCCGCGCCCCTGCTGCGCCGGCTCGACAAAGACCGCATCGACCTCGCCGCCGGCAGCGTCCAGCACGGCATAACCGAGCAGCGAGCCGTCTTCGATCGCGACCGTGCCCCCGCCGTGCGCCACATGCCGCCGCAAGGAATCCGGCGCCGGCGCGGCCAGCCAGGCGGCCAGCACGGCCGCGCTGTAGTGCGATGCACACGCATGCGCCACCGCACGCGTGCGTAACTCCCAGAGCAGCGCGAGCTCCTTGCAGTTTGCCGGCCGAAGTTCGATCATGGCATTTCCTTGAATTGGATGTCCTTGGGTATTGTTCCCAACGACAACAATCAGTCCCGGCCTGGCAGCACCGACCTCTTTTCTTCGCACCCAACGATGGAGCAGCGAACATGGACATGGTTTATTGCCCGGGCTGTGCCTGCCATCTGTGCGACAGCAGGCCGGCATGTCCAGTGTGTGGCGCGCCGCGTGCCGCGCCCTGCATCGCGGTTCCCTCGCGCAATCCGTTCAAGCTGATCGCACTGTGCCTGGTCTACGCGGTGGCGATCTGGTTTGGCTCGATGTTCCTGGCTCGGCTTCGTCGCGGGCGCGCGCGGGCAGCAGCTGGCGCAGGCCTGGAGCGGGCCTTTGCTGCTGGCGTCGATCGGCCTGTCGATCGTACTGACGGTGCGCGGCAAGCTGCCCGGCACCGCGCGAGCCGGTGCGCCTAGCCCTTGACCTCGACGCTGCGCAGGAAGTCGAGCAGCACCTGTCCCGCCAGTTCGGCATCGTCCGCCGTCATCGTCTCGAGCGGATTGTGGCTGATGCCGCCGTTGCCGCAGCGCGTGAACAGCATCGCCACGTCGGTGATCTGCGCCATCTGCATGGCGTCGTGGCCGGCGCCGGAGAGCAGGTCGAAACGCGGCACGCCCTGGCGCTCGACCGCGGCGCCCAGCGCATCCATCAGGCGCGGCGCGCAGGGCGCCGCATCGGCCTCGACGATCTTCCACAGCTTTTCGCTCGATGCCGCGCCGCGCGCAGATCGCGCTGATCCCGGCCAGGATATCGTCGACGGCCGCCAGGCGCACCGCGTCGTCGGCGGCGCGGATGTCGAGCGAGAGCTTGCAGGCGCCGGGAATCACGTTGACCGAGCCGGCACGGCACTTCCAGCTGGCCGACGGTGCCGACCAGCGAGGCGACGCCTGCTGCAGCGCTGTTCGACCAGCAGCACGATCTCGGCGGCGGCGGCGGCGGCGTCGCGCCGCATGCCCATCGGCGTGGTGCCGGCGTGGCTGGCCACGCCCGTCAGTTCGACCAGGTAGCGCGAGCTGCCGGCGATCGCCGTCACCACGCCGACCGGCAGGCCGCGCTCGAGCAGCACCGGTCCCTGTTCGATGTGGACTTCGACGAAGCCGAGCAGGTCTTCGCGGCTTGCGGCGCGATGGCGGCGAATCGCGGCCGGATCGTGGCCGCTTTCGCACGATCGCGTCGCGCAAGCTGATGCCCGTCGGCATCGACGCGCGTCCAGCAGCGCCGGATCGAACTGCCCGGTGATCGCGCTGCTGCCCAGGAAAGTGCTGCGGAAGCGCACGCCTTCTTCTTCCGCGAAGCCGATCACGTCCAGGTGGAAGGGCAGGCGCTCGCCGCGCGCGTGCAGCTGTGCGGCGACCGCGATCGGCAGCAGGATGCCGAGGCGCCCGTCGTACTTGCCGCCATTGCGCACGGTGTCGTAGTGCGAGCCCGTCATCAGCGTCTTGGCATTCAGGTCGAGCGCGGCGTAGCGGCCGACCACGTTGCCGACGGCGTCGATGTGCGCGTCCATGCCGGCGTCGATCATCCAGTTGACGATGCGCGCGGCCGTGCGCCGGTGGGCCGGCGTCAGGTAGGCGCAGGTCAGGCCCTCGTCGGCATCGCTCCATGTCGCCGATCGTCTCGCACCAGTCCATCACCTGCGCGCCCAGCGTCGGCGCCACGTCCAGCAGGACGTTCAGGCGGATCTCGGCGATGCGGTGCACCTGGCGCAGGGCTTCGGCCAGCTCGTCGGCCGGCGCGTTCTTCAGGCGCCGCGCGAAGGTCGCGATGATGCTGGTGCGCGTGAGGCCGCGGCCGGTCGGGCCTTTCACGGCCAGGATGAAGGGGAAGCCGAACTTGCCGTTGTAGTCGCTGTTGAGCTCCTGCAGGCGCGCGTATTCGTCCGCGCTGCACAGGTTCAGGCCGGAGGCGGCCTGCTCGCTGGTCGACTCCTGCGTCAGTTCGCCGGCGATCGCCGCCTTGCCCGCCAGCTCGGGGTGGGCGCGCAGCAGCGCCAGGCGCTCGTCCATGCCCGCCTCGTTCACCACCTCCTGCAGCGCGCGCTTCAGCGCGGCCAGGGTGGCGAACGGACGCCGCCCGGCGGCGCGCTCGGCGATCCAGGGCGAGTGTTCGTAGATGCCGTTCAGGGCCGCGGCAAAGGCGGCATCGTCAAGCGTGTTCAGGGTCGGAGAGCGTCGTCATGATCGGCCTTGTGTTGAATCCCAAGCGTTCGATGATAAATCCTGCGCGTGGTTGCGCTTATAACGCCTGCGGATATACCCGTCTATTTCTGCACCAGCGCCCGCGCCGCCTGGCTCACCAGGTCGCGCAGCCATTTGTGTTCCGACGACTGGTGCACGCGCTGGTGCCAGAGCTGGTAGAAGCGCATCGGCGGGAATTTCAGCGGCATGTCGAAGGTCTTCAGCGGCAGCGTCTTTTCGTAGGAGCGCATGAACTGGCGGCCGGTGGTCAGCACCAGATCGGTCTGGGTCAGCATGTAGGGAATCAGCCCGAAGTAGGGCGACTCGACCGCGATCTTGCGGTGCATGCCCTGGCGCGCGAGGAAGGAGTCGATCACGCCGTGGTAGCCCGGCAGCGTCTGCGAAGGTGCCACGTGCGGCAAACTGAGGTAGTCTTCGATCGTCATGGCGTCGGCCGCGGTGCGCTTCGCATACGGGCTGTCGGCGCGCATGGTGCAGACGATCGGGTCTTCGAACAGCTTGGAGATGTGCAGGTGCGCGGGCGGCTCGTCCCAGTTGGCGATGACCAGGTCCATCTCGCCGTCCGACAGCATGCGCAGGTAGTCGGCGCCGGCGCCCATGCCGTGGATCGCGACCCGGCTGTTGGGCGAGCCGCGCCGCACGGCCGCCACGACGTTCGGCAGGAACTGGGTGTCGAGGTAATCGGGGGCGGCGATGTGGAAGGTGCGCGCCGCTTCCTCGGGCACGAAGGCCGACTTCCTGACGAACAGGCTCTCGGTCTCGTCGAGGATGCGCTTGGCGGGTTTGAGCAGGCTTTCGCCGTGCTGGGTCGGCACCATGCCGCGCGCGCCGCGCACGAGCAGCGGGTCGCCCGTCAGTTCGCGCAGTTTGCGCAGCGAGGCCGAGATCGAGGGCTGCGGCTGGTTCAGTTTCAGGGCGACCCGCGAGACATTCTTCTCCACCAGCAGCAGGTAGAGGATACGGATCAGGTGAATATCCAGGTGCTGGGGCAGGCCGGCCATAAGCTTGTATATGAAATTGGGTATGTCGAATATACGCCATCTTTCATGTTGAACAAAATGAAATCGGGCTATCGTCAATGAAATACTGACAAGGACTGTGCATGGACGTGTTCGGACACCTGGCCCCCTATGGCCTCGAATGGCTCAATCTGCTGGTGCGCTGGCTGCACATCATCACGGGCATCGCCTGGATCGGCGCCTCCTTCTATTTCGTCTGGCTCGATAACACCATCCGGCCGCCGGCGCCGGGTTCCGACCTGGCGCACAAGGGCGTCGCCGGCGAACTCTGGGCCGTGCACGGCGGCGGCTTCTACAACCCGCAAAAATACCTCGTCGCGCCCGCCGAGCTGCCCAAGGAACTGCACTGGTTCAAGTGGGAAGCCTATTCGACCTGGCTGTCGGGCTTCGCGCTGCTGTTCATCGTCTACTACCTGAACGCGCAGGCGATGATGGTCGACCGCAGCGTGGCGGACCTCACCAGCTGGCAGGCGGTCGGCATCGGCCTGGGCAGCCTGGTGGTCGGCTGGCTGGTCTACGACCTGCTGTGCAAGTCCCCGCTCGGCAAACACGACCTGGCCTTCGGCGCCGTCATCTTCGTCTTCCTGGTGGGCGCGAGCTATGTGCTGACCCATTTGCTGAGCGGGCGCGCCGCCTACCTGCACATCGGCGCGATGATCGGCACCATCATGGTCGCCAACGTGGCGCACGTGATCATTCCCGGCCAGCGCAAGATGGTCAATGCGATGATGGCCGGCGCGAAGCCCGATCCCGATCTACGGCATCCGCGCCAAGCAGCGCTCGGTCCACAACAATTACTTCACGCTGCCGGTGCTCTTCCTCATGATCAGCAACCACTACGCGATGACCTACCGCCACGCGCATGCCTGGGCGGTGCTGGCGGTGATCATGGCGGCGGGCGTGTTGATCCGCCACTTCTTCAACCTGCGCCACAAGGGCCGCATCGAGTGGAAGTATCCGGCGGCCGGCGTCGCGCTGCTGGCCGTGCTGGCCGTGCTGATCGCGCCGAAAGCGCCGCGCCGGGCGTCGCGCAGCCGGGCGTGGATGCCGCGGCCCAGTTCACGCAAGTCAACGCCATCGTCGACCAGCGCTGCGTGGCCTGCCATTCGGCCCACCCGACGCAGCCCGGCTTCGCCACGGCGCCGGCCGGCGTGATGCTCGATTCGCCCGACCTCGTCGCCCAGCACGCGGCGCGCATCTACCAGCAGACGGTGCAGCTGAAGGCCATGCCGCTGGCGAACCTCACCAACATGACCGACGCCGAACGGGCGCAGGTCGGCGCCTGGTTCGAAGCCGGCGCCAGGACTGGAGCCAAACAATGAGCACTTCCACGCAACAGCAACTGCTCGACTGGATCGACGCCCACTTCGACGAACAGGTCGCCTTCCTGCAGTCGGTGGTGCGCATCCCGACCGATACCCCGCCCGGCAACAACGCGCCGCATGCCGAGGCGGTGGCCGACATGGTCGCCGGCTTCGGCTGGCAGGCCGAGCGCCACGCCGTGCCCGCGCAGGAGGTGCGCGACTACGGCATGGAGAGCATCACCAACCTGATCGTGCGCCGGCCGTATGGCGCCGGCGGCCCGACGATCGCGCTGAACGCCCACGGCGACGTGGTGCCGCCGGGCGAGGGCTGGGTCCATCCGCCGTATGGCGCCGAGATCGAGGACGGCTACCTGTACGGGCGCGCGGCGGCGGTCTCGAAAAGCGACTTCGCCACCTATATCTTTGCCGTGCGCGCGCTGGAAGCGCTGGGCGCGACCGCTGAAGGGCGGCGTCGAGCTGCACTTCACCTACGACGAGGAATTCGGCGGCCTGCTGGGCCCGGGCTGGCTGCTCGAACAACAGCTGACGCGGCCCGACCTGGTGATCGCGGCCGGCTTCAGCTACCAGGTCGTCACCGCCCACAACGCCTGCCTGCAGCTGGAAGTGACGGTGCACGGCAAGGCCGGCCACGGCGCCATGCCGGAGACCGCGGTCGACGCGCTGCAGGCGGCGACGCACATCCTGAATGCGATCTACGGCCAGCTGCCGGAGCTCAAAAAGATCAAGTCGAAGGTGGCGGGCATCGACTCGCCGACCATGCTGGTCGGGCGCATCGACGGCGGCACGAACACGAATGTCGTGCCGGGCAAGGTGGTGCTCAAGATGGACCGGCGCATGATTCCGGAAGAAGATCCGGTGGCGGTGGAAGCGGGGGTGCGGGCGCTGATCGAGGACGCGGTGGCCGGGCTGCCGGGCATTCGGGTCGAGATCCGGCGCCTGCTGCTGTCGCAGGCGTTGCGCCCGTTGCCTGGTGCGGATGCGCTGGTGGCCAGCCTGCAGCGCAATGCGCTGAGCCGTGCTCGGCGAAGCGATTCCGGCGGTCGGCACGCCGCTGTATGCCGATGCGCGCCTGTACGGCGAGCGCGGGATTCCGGCGGTGATGTATGGGGCCGGGCCGCGCACGGTGCCGGAATCGAATGCGAAGAAGGCGGACGAGAAGCTGGCGCTGGAGGATCTGCGCAAGGCGACCAAGGTGGTGGCGCTGACGCTGCTGGATCTGCTGTCGGCGTAGGAATGCGGCGCGGTGAACGTCCATCCCAGGTCCAACCACGTTCACGGCTGGCCGACCCCGCCGGCCTTGCCCAGCGACTCCGTCATCCGCACCAGCTTGACGAATTCGGCGCGATAGCCTTCGCTATCGACCCCACGCGCGCCGTTCGCCAGGTCGGCGATGTCGGCATAGCTGTAGTCGGCCACCTGCGGCTCGCCGCGCAGGCGCTGGCCGAAGGCGGCC
This sequence comes from uncultured beta proteobacterium, assembly GCA_963729765.1. Lineage (GTDB taxonomy): Bacteria > Pseudomonadota > Gammaproteobacteria > Burkholderiales > Burkholderiaceae_D > Telluria. The sequence continues at coordinate 396,207 of CAVSPL010000008.1, forward strand.
ACCGCGACGGCGAAGCGCTGGTCGAGCGGCGCCGCGGCCAGCGTCGTGCGCGCCGATGCCGCGCGCACCGGCTGTTCGACCAGGCGGCTGGTCGCTTCGCCCGGCAGCTTGTAGCGCACCCGCACGAAGCACAGCTCGTCGCTCTTCGCAGCCGGCGCGGCTTTCTTGCCCTCGCCGTAGCGCAGCGGATCGACCAGCTTGCCGGCCGCGCTGGCCGGCGTGATCTCGTAGATCGCGGTCACCGTGTGGCCCGCGCCCATGTCGCCGGCGTCGACCTTGTCGTCCTTGAAATCCTGGCGCGCCAGCATGCGCGTCTCGTAGCCGATCAGGCGGTAGGCCGCCACCTGCGCCGGGTTGAATTCGACCTGCATCTTGACGTCGTTCGCGATCGGGAACATGGTCGAGCCGAGTTCCTCGCTCAGGGCCTTGCGCGCTTCCAGCAGCGAGTCGATATAGGCCGCGTTGCCGTTGCCCGACTGGGTCAGGCGCTGGATCAGGGCGTCGTTCAGGTTGCCGGCGCCGACGCCCAGGATCGACAGGTAGACGCCGCTCTTGCGCTTGTCGGCGATGAAGCGTTCGAGCTCGCGCGGGTCGGTGATGCCGACGTTGAAATCGCCGTCGGTGGCGAGGATGACGCGGTTCACCGCCGCCCTGTCGAAGTGGCGCTCGGCCATCGCATAGGCGCGCTGCAGGCCTTCGCTGCCGGCCGTGCTGCCGCCGGCGCCCAAGGCGTCGATGGCGTCGAGGATCTTCTGCTTGTCCTGGCCCGTCGGTCGGTTCCAGCGCCACCGCGGTGCCGCTGGCATAGGTGACGATCGCGACCCGGTCCTGCGGGCGCAGGCTGCTCGGCGAACAGGCGGAAGCCCTGTTTCAGCAGCGGCAGGCGGTCGGCCGGGCCCATCGAACCGGAGACGTCGACCAGCAGCACCACGTTCATCGGCGGCCGCTCGGCCTTCTCGATATCGAAGCCGCGCACGGCGATGTGCAGCAGCTGGTTCTCCGCTTTCCACGGGCTCGGCATGACTTCGGTCGTCACCGCGAAGGGCTGGGTGCGGCTCTTCGGGCGCGGCGTACGCGTAGGGGAAGTAGTTGACCATTTCCTCGACCCGCACCGCCGCGCTTGGGGGCACCTGGCCGCCGTTCAGCTGGCGCCGCACGAAGGCGTAGGAGGCGGTATCGACATCGGTGCTGAAGGTGGAGACCGGCTGTTCCTCGACCAGGATCGCCTTGTTGGCCTGCGCATCGGGGAACTTGTCCGCGCCGGGCATCGTAGCACCGGCATGCGGCGCCACGTAAGCCTGTCGCGGCGCGCGGCGGCGTAACTCGAAGCGCGTGATGCCCGAGCCGGTCACCTTGACCCCTGCGCGTAGGCGCCGGGGGCGGCGCGGCGGCGCGACGGCGCTGGGCAGCGCGTGCGCCACGGTCTGCGCTGTGTCGGCGGCGTGCTGCAGGCGGCCAGGAGGAGGGAAGCGGCTGCCAGGGCAGGCAGCGCGGCGGATGCGCGTCTCATGTCAGGACCTTATCGAGTTGTTGTTCGCATAAGATCCTCCGAGACGCGCGCCGATGCAATCGCGGTTACATGTTGTAATCGTTTTACTGCTTGAGCGTGCGCTCGAACAGCTTGAAGATGCGGCGGTACTGGTCGAACCAGCTTTCCGGCTGGGTGTAGGCGTGGCGCTCGAGCGGATAGCTCGCCAGTTCCCAGTTGTCCTTCTTCAGCTCGATCAGGCGCTGGGCCATGCGCACCGAGTCCTGGTAGAACACGTTGTCGTCGACCATGCCGTGGCCGATCAGCAGGTTCCCCTGCAGCTTGTCGGCGTACTCGATCGGCGACGAGATCTTATAGGCCTGCGGGTCGAGCTCGGGCGTGTTCAGGATGTTGGCCGTGTACTCGTGGTTGTAGGTGGTCCAGTCGGTCACCGGACGCAGGGCGGCGCCCGACTTGAACATCTCCGGTGCGCGCATCAGGGCCATGAAGGTCATGAAGCCGCCGTAGCTGCCGCCGTAGATGCCGACGTTGGCGGCGTCGCCCTGGTGGTTCGCCACCATGTACTTCACGCCGTCCTGGTAGTCGACCAGTTCCGGGTGGCCCATCTGGCGGTAGATCGCGGTGCGCCAGTTGCGCGCCATAGCCTTGCGAGGCGCGGTAATCCATGTCGAGCACGATATAGCCCTTCTCGACCAGCAGGTTGTGGAACATCTGCTCGCGGAAGTAGACCGGGAAGCGCTTGATGGGTGTTCTGCAGGTAGCCGGCGCCGTGCACGAACATCACGACCGGGTATTTTTTACCCGGCTTCCATCTTCGCCGGGCGGTAGAGCTTCGACCAGACCGGGTCGCCGCCGTCGCTCGAGGGCACGGCCACGTATCTCGGGCTGGATCCATTCGCGCGCCTTGTATTCGGGCGTGCGCGTGTCGGTCAGCTTCGACTGCCGCGCCGCCGCTGGCCGGCACGGTCGCCAGCTGGGCCGGCATGTAGCTCGACGAGTAATGCACCAGCAGCTTGCGGCTGTCCGGCGACAGCGTGAAGCGCTCGACGCCTTCCAGGCTGGTCACTTCGCGCGTGGCGCCGTCCTTCGCGTTCACGGCGCAGACTTCGTAGGTGCCCGGCGTCTTGCGGTTGCAGAGCATGTAGGCGGTGCCGCCGTCGACGCTCCACTGGACGTCGCCGGCTTCCCATTTGCCGCTGGTGAGCGCGCGCGGGCGGCCGTCGAGCGGCTGGGTGTACAGGTGGGCGTAGCCGCTTTCTTCGGACTTGAACCACAGCGTGCGGTTGTCCGGCAGCCAGCCGAAGTCGCTGTTGTCGAAGTTGACCCAGGCTTCGTCGGTCAGGCGGTGCTGCGGCTTGAGTTTGGCGGCGGCCAGGTCGATGGTGGCGATCCAGCGGTCCTTGTTGTCGATCGCGCGCAGCATGACGGCGGCCTGCTTGCCGTCCAGGCTCCAGCGCACGGCGTCGGCGCGGTCGGCGATGCGCAGCGGGCGGTTGCCCTTCAAGGGATCGAGCTTGGCCTCGGCGCGCAGCTTGGCCAGCGGATCGACCGCGATGCCGGGCAGGGTGTCGAAGGCGATGTCCTGCACTTTGTTGGTGGCCAGGTCGATCAGTTTCAGCGCGTGCGGCGCCGGGCCGCTGCGGCCGACGCGGGTGCGCTCGTCGTCCATCTCTTCATAGCCCGATTCGGTCACGTAGCGCGGCATCTTGCCGACCCGGCCCTTGTCCGCACCCTTGGCGGCGGTGACGATCACCAGCCAGCGTCCGTCTGGCGACAGGGCGCTGCCTTCGATCGTGACCTTGTCGCCCAGGTAGACCGGGCTCGGTGCGCGCGTCGGGTCGAAGCGGCGCTCTTCCTCGGCGCGGGCGCGGCCGGCGTCGCGGTCGTCCTTCGCGCGCTTCAAGGTCGTGATCAGGCGCAGCTGCATGTCGCGCAGCGCATCCGGATCCTGGACAGCCGGGTCCTTGGCCGCGCGCGGCAGGGCGACCGGCGCCTGCAGGCGGCTGGCGCGGTCCCAGCTGAACCAGTCGTGGCCGACGCGGAACTGCACCGCGCGCTCGTCGCTGGAGAACTGCGGATCCTCGGCTTTCACGCCGCGCGTGATCTGTACCAGTGCACCGCTTTTCAGGTCGCGTTCGAACAGGTCGCCATTGCGCACCATGATGGTGCGGGTATGTGCACGGTCATAGACCACGGCGGGGCTGTCGAGCTTTGCCAGCTCGCTGTCGGCCACGCGGCGCGCACCATTCTGGCTCGCCAGGAAGGTGTCGCGCAGCTGGGAGCCGGTGCGCTTCTGCTTGAAGTAGACGTCCTTGCCGTTCCAGCTCCACCAGGCGGCTTCGGCCGGGTTGCCGATCCAGTCGGGATGGGCCATGGCCTGGTCGAGGGTGATCGGCGTGGGCGCGGCGGCGGCCGGAAGCGCAGATGCAGCGGCGGCAAGGAAAGTCAGTGCAGGAAGTCGCATCGTGATCCGTGGTGAGTGAAAGGAGGTGCTCTGGCTGGAAAAATGCGAATGCATTCTAGCCCAGCCATCATGCTACAGGGATATTGATCAGATAAATTTCAGACGCCGCCGCGGGCTGCATGGCCCAATTCTTGCATTGCACCATGCATGAAAAGAGCCGATCCATCCCGCAGCCTGCGCATCGTCGTCGTCACCAGTGGCGACGCGCAGGCGGGCGACGCCGCCCTGGCCGCCCAGGCTTGCCGCAGCGCGGCATTGCGCGTCGGCCTGCTCGAGTCGGGCTACGACATCGTCGCCTCGCTCCCGCCGGACATCTTCCTGCCCGAGCGGATCGCCCAGTTGCAGCCCGACCTGATCATCGTCGACAGCGAATCCGACGCGCGCGACGTGCTCGAACACATCGTGATCGCCACCCGCGAGGCGCGCCGTCCGATCGTGCTGTTTACCGAGGACGACAGCGCGGCGACGATGGAAGCGGCGGTGGCGGCGGGGGTCTCGGCGTACATCGTGGCCGGCCTGCGCGCCGAGCGCGTGCGGCCCGTGCTCGACGTGGCGCTGGCGCGCTTCCGGCGCGAACAGAAGCTGCTCGGCGAACTGGCCGACACGCGCCAGAAGCTGGCCGAGCGCAAGGTGATCGACCGCGCCAAGGGCGTGCTGATGACGCGCCACAAGCTGACCGAGGACGAAGCCTACGGCCGCCTGCGCAGCCTGGCGATGAACAAGAACATGAGACTGGCCGAGATCGCGCAGCGCATCCTGGACGTCGAGGACTTGCTGGGCGATGGCCCGGCGAAAGGAAGCGCATGACCAGCCTTGCAGGTGCCTACAGTGGCGGATCCGACCGTCCCGAAAAAGACCGAGCTGCGGATCGGCTTCATGCCGCTGGCCGATTGCGCGCCGCTGGTGATGGCCTCGGTCCTCGGCTTCGACGAAAAATACGGCGTCAAGCTGGTGCTGGAAAAGCAGCATTCCTGGTCCGGCATGCGCGACCGCCTCACCAGCGGCGAGCTCGATGCCGCCCATGCGCTGTACGGCCTGCTGTACGGCCTGCAGATGGGGATCGGCAGCACCGCGCGCGACATGGCGGTGCTGATGAACCTGAACCAGAACGGCCAGGCGATCGTGCTCTCGCGCGCCATCGCCGCGGCCGGCGTGCACGACGGCGCCGGCCTCGCCGCACTGATGCGCGAGCAGCCGCGCCGCTACACCTTCGGCCACACCTTCCCGACCGGGAACCACGCGATGTTGCTGTGCTACTGGCTGGCCGCCGCCGGGATCGATCCGGTGGGGCAGACCCGGCTCGTCACCGTGCCGCCGGGGCAGATGGCGGCCAACCTGGAGGCCGGCCACATGGACGGCTTCTGCGCGGGCGAGCCCTGGAGCCGGCGCGCGGTGATGGAGGCGAGCGGCGTGCTGGCCGCCACCAGCGGCCAGGTCTGGCCGGATCACCCCGGCAAGGCGCTCGGCGCGCGCGCCGATTTCGTCGCCCGCCACCCGAACACCTGCCGCGCCCTGGTCGCGGCCCTGCTCGAGACGGCGCGCTGGCTGGACGCCTCGCCGACCAACCGCGAAGCCGCGGCCGAAGTGCTGGCCAGCCCCGCCTTCGTGCATGCCGACATCGAGCTGCTGCGCGCCTGCCTGGTCGCGCGCCGCACCGATGTGCCCGGCCTGCGCTTCTTCGGCGAAGGCGCGGCGACCTTCCCGTGGCTGTCGGACGGGATGTGGTTCCTGACCCAGCAGCGCCGCTGGGGCCTGCTGCGCGACGATCCCGATTACCTCGGCGTGGCGCGTGCGGTGAACCAGGTGGCGCTGTACCGCGAGGCGGCGCTGCTGGCCGGCGTCGACGTGCCGGAACGGGAGATGCGCAGCAGCACGCTGATGGATGGCCGGGTGTGGGATGGCAGCGATCCGGTTGGCTATGCCGCGTCGTTCGCCATTCACCAGCGCGACCCGCAGCCGTTGACGCGCGTAGGGTGGGCGGGTCCCCGCCACGCGTCAACGCCGTGCCATTCCATATTGCGTGCACGACTGAACGCGTGGGCGGGACCGCCCACCCTACGGTCAGCGATGCATCGACCATCCCGGTGCGCAGTTCCGCATCATTTAAGCGCATTGTGCACTGCAATGTAGCGCCTCCCTGAAACCCCCGCACCACGCACCCCGCACACGGTCTGGCACGGCTCTTGCAATTACCCCTGTCAGGATCAACGGCGATCCCTTCAGTGACAAACGCAGGTCCAATGCTGGACCCGCTTTTCCGGACAACGGCGTCCGCCTCCCAGCTAACACAGCCACGGGACGCGGACGCCGTTTTGTTTTCAAGAGAACGAGGGATACCATGGCCAGCAAAGCGACAAGCATCACACTCACCGACTTCCATACGCCGCAAATGCGGGCGTTCCACCTGACCTGGGTCGCCTTCTTCATCTGCTTCTTCGCCTGGTTCGCCTGCGCGCCGCTGATGCCGGTCATCAAAGGCGAGTTCGGCCTGTCGGTCGCCCAGATCGCCAACATCAACATCGCCGCGGTCGCCATCACCATCCTGGTGCGCCTGATCGTCGGCCCGATGTGCGACCGCTTCGGTCCGCGCAAGACCTATACGGGCCTGCTGGCCCTGGGCGCGATTCCCGTGCTCGGCGTGGCCTTCGCGCAGAGCTACGAAACCTTCCTGCTGGCCAGGCTCGGCATCGGCGCGGTCGGCGCCAGCTTCGTCATCACCCAGTACCACACCTCGGTGATGTTCGCGCCGAAAGTGGTCGGCACCGCCAACGCGGCCGCCGCCGGCTGGGGCAACAGCGGCGGCGGCGCGGCGCAGGCGGTGATGCCGCTGCTGCTGGCCGCCCTGGTCATGGCGGGCGTGTCGCGAAACCCTGGGCTGGCGCATCGCGCTGATCGTGCCGGGCGTCGCCATGCTGATCATGGCCGTCGTCTACTGGCGCTACACGCAAGACTGCCCGGCCGGTAACTTCAGCGACCTGCGCGCGGCCGGCATCCCCTTCCAGGGCGGCGGCAAGGGCGGCTGGGCGAGTTTCAAGGCCGCCTGCCGCAACCACCGCGCCTGGCTCCTGTTCGTCACCTACGGCGCCTGCTTCGGCATCGAGATCTTCATCCACAACATCGCCGCCATCTATTACGTCGACCATTACGGCCTCTCGCTGAAAGCCGGCCGGCCTGGCCGCCGGCAGCTTCGGCCTGCTGGCGCTGTTCGCCCGCGCCCTCGGCGGCTGGCTGTCGGACCGCTGCGCAGCGCGCGGTGACCTCAACAGCCGCGTCACCGTCCTGTTCGTCCTGATGGTGGGCGAGGGCCTGGGCCTGCTGTTGTTCGCGAACGCCGACGGCGTCGCGTTCGCCCTGCTGGCCATGCTCTGCTTCGGCCTGTTCACCCACATGGCCTGCGGCGCCACCTATGCGCTGGTGCCCTTCGTGGCGCCGACCGCGCTCGGCGGCGTGGCCGGCATCGTCGGCGCCGGCGGCAACGTCGGCGCGGTGCTGGCCGGCTTCCTCATGAAGGGCACGGGCGACGTGCGCCAGACCCTGATGATCCTCGGCGGCCTGGTCGTCGTCGCCAGCCTGTGCGCACTCGGCGCCCGTTTCAGCACTACCGCCACCGTCGCTGCAACGCGGCGCGGGCATAAGGAGACAAGCATGAACATCATCGTCATCGGCCACGGCATGGTCGGCCACAAATTTGTCGAGTCGCTCGCGGCACGCCGCCCCCCACCTGCACATCACCGTGCTCGGCGAAGAGCCGCGCCCGGCCTACGACCGCGTGCACCTGTCCGAATTCTTCGCCGGGAAAACGGCCGAGGACCTGTCGCTGGTGGCGCCGGGCTTCTTCGAGCGCACCAACCTCGAGCCTGAAGCTGAACGCGAAAGTCGTGGCCATCGACCGCGCCGCACGCATCGGTGCATGCTGGGCGACGGCGAAGTGCTCGCCTACGACAAGCTGGTGCTGGCCACCGGTTCCTCTCCCTTCGTGCCGCCGGTGCCGGGCCGCGAACGCGCCGACTGCTTCGTCTACCGCACCATCGAAGACCTGGAAGCGATGCGCGAATGCGGCGCGCCGCTCGCGTACCGGCGTCGTCATCGGCGGCGGCCTGCTGGGCCTGGAATGCGCGAAAGCGCTGCGCGACCTCGGCCTGGAAGCCCACGTGGTCGAATTCGCGCCGCGCCTGATGGCGGTGCAGGTCGACGATCCGGGCGCGCGCGTGCTGCGCGGCCGCATCGAGGAACTCGGCGTGAAGGCCCATCTCGGCAAGAACACGCTGGCGATCGTCGATGGCGAGTCCGCCACCCACCGCATGGAGTTCGCCGACGGCACCCATCTGGAAACCGACATGATCGTCTTCTCGGCCGGCATCCGCCCGCGCGACGAACTGGCCCGCGCTGCCGAGCTGGCGCTGGGCCCGCGCGGCGGCGTCGCCATCGACGACGATTGCCTGACTTCCGACCCGCACATCTACGCCATCGGCGAATGCGCGGCGTGGAATGGCCAGCTGTTCGGCCTGGTCGCGCCGGGCTACGACATGGCGCGCACCGCGGCGCGCCACGTGCTGGGCGCACCGGGCGGCTTCCTCGGCGCCGACATGAGCACCAAGCTGAAACTGATGGGCGTGGACGTGGCCAGCATCGGCGACGCCCATGGCGCCACCGCCGGCAGCCGCAGCGTGCAATACCTGGACGAGCGGCGCCAGACCTATAAAAAACTGGTCGTCAGCGACTGCGGCAAGCGCCTGCTGGGCGCCGTGCTGGTCGGCGACGCCGCCGAATACGGCACGCTGCTGCAGATGGCCCTGAACGGCATCGAGCTGCCGGAAGCGCCGGAAAGCCTGATCCTGCCGCAGTCGAGCGGCGCACCGAAAACCGGCCTGGGCGTCGACGCGCTGCCGGACGCGGCCCAGATCTGCTCCTGCAACGACATCTCGAAAGGCGCCCTGTGCGCGGCGGTGAAGGACGGCGCCACCAGCATCGGCGCCCTGAAAAAATGCACGACCGCCGGCACCGCCTGCGGCGGCTGCGTCCCGCTGGTCACGCAAGTGCTCAACGCCGAACTGGCGAAGCAGGGCGTGACCGTCAGCCGCGCGCTGTGCGAACACTTCGACCACTCGCGCCAGGAACTGCACCACCTGGTGCGCGTCGGCCGCATCAAGAGCTTCGGCGAACTGCTCGCCAAACACGGCAAGGGCCTGGGCTGCGACATCTGCAAGCCGGTCGCCGCCAACATCCTGGCCTCGACCTGGAACGATTTCGTTCTGAAACCCGAGCACGCGAGCCTGCAGGATTCGAACGATTACTTCCTCGGCAATATCCAGAAGGACGGCACCTATTCCGTGGTGCCGCGCATGCCGGGCGGCGAAGTCACGGCCGACGGCCTGATCGCGGTCGGCATGATCGCCAAGAAGTACGGCCTGTACACCAAGATCACCGGCGGCCAGCGGGTCGACCTGTTCGGCGCGCGCGTGGACCAGCTGCCGCCGATCTGGGAAGAGCTGATCGCCGCCGGCTTCGAGTCCGGCCACGCCTACGGCAAGTCGCTGCGCACCGTGAAGTCCTGCGTCGGCTCGACCTGGTGCCGCTATGGCGTGGGCGACAGCGCCGGTTTCGCCATCGCCCTGGAAAACCGCTACAAGGGCTTGCGCACGCCGCACAAGGTGAAATTCGGCGTCTCCGGCTGCACCCGCGAATGCGCCGAGGCGCAGGGCAAGGACGTCGGCCTGATCGCCACCGACAAGGGCTGGAACCTCTACGTGTGCGGCAACGGCGGCATGAAGCCGCGCCACGCCGAGCTGATCGCCTCGAACCTGGACGAAGCGACGGTGGTGAAGCTGGTCGACCGCTTCCTGATGTTCTATGTGCGCACCGCCGACCGCCTGCAGCGCACCAGCACCTGGCGCGAACACCTCGAAGGCGGCCTCGATTACCTGAAGCAGGTCGTGGTCGACGACAAGCTGGGCATCGGCGCCGAGCTCGAAGCCGACATGCAGGCCGTCGTCGACACCTATTCCTGCGAGTGGAAGAACGCGGTCGAAGACCCGGAAGTGCGCAAGCGCTTCCGCCATTTCGTCAACAGCCCGGCGCAGGACGACAACGTCGTCTTCATGCCGGAACGCGGCCAGGTTCGTCCGGCCACCATCGAAGAACGCCGCCGCACGATTCCGATCGCTGCTGGCCAACTGAAGGAGTCGACCATGCACCGAGACATACAACTCAATACCTGGAACGCGGTCTGCGCCTTCGACGAGATCGTTCCCGACACCGGCGTCTGCGCGCTGCTGAACGGCCGCCAGGTGGCCGTGTTCCGCGTCGGCGACAGAGCAGCTGTTCGCCATCGATAACTACGACCCGAATTCGAACGCGGCCGTGCTCTCGCGCGGGCTGGTGGGCAGCCTGGGCGAACGCATCGTCGTCGCCTCGCCGATCTACAAGCACCATTTCGACCTGCAGACCGGCGAATGCCTGGAAGCGCCGGCGCATTCGGTGAGCAGCTTCCCGGTGCGGGTCGAAAACGGCACCGTGTGGGTCGCGTCATGAAGCCGCGCCTGGTCGTGGTCGGCAACGGCATGGCCGGCATGCGCACGGTCGAGGAGCTGTTGAAACTCGCCCCCGACCTGTACGACATCACCGTCTTCGGCGCCGAGCCGCACGGGAACTACAACCGCGTGCTGCTCTCGCCGCTGCTGGCCGGCGACAAGAACGTCGACGAGATCATGCTCCATCCGCGCGCCTGGTATGCCGAGCATGGCATCACCCTGCATGCGGGCGACCCGGTGCTGCGCATCGACCGCAAGCGCCGCGTCGTCGTCGCCCGCTCGGGCCTGGAAGCGCCGTATGACCGCCTGCTGCTGGCGACCGGCTCCACGCCGTTCGTGCTGCCGATTCCGGGCAATACCTTGCCGGGCGTGGTCGGCTTTCGCGACCTGCACGACGTCGATACGATGCTGGCTGCGGCGCGCCAGGGTGGGCGCGCGGTGGTGATTGGCGGCGGCCTGCTCGGGCTGGAAGCGGCGCATGCCTTGATGCGGCGCGGGATGGATGTGACGGTCGTGCACGTGGCGGCGAGCCTGATGAACCAGCAGCTCGACGGCGAAGCAGGGCGCCTGCTGAAGGAGACGCTCGAGCGCGACGGCCTGTCGCATCCTGCTCGAAGCGCAGACGAAGGAAATCGTCGGCAGCGGCAAGGTCGAAGCGGTGCGCTTCCTGGACGGCAGCGAACGCAAGGCGGACCTGGTCGTGATGGCCGCCGGCGTGCGCCCGAACGTGGCCCTCGGCCGCGACGCCGGCCTGCACTGCGAACGCGCGATCGTCGTCGACGACACGCTGCAGACCTATGACCCGCGCATCTATGCGGTCGGCGAATGCGTCCAGCACCGCCGCGCCACCTTCGGCCTGGTCGCGCCGAGCTGGGAGCAGGCGCGCGTCTGCGCCGCCCACCTGGCCGGCGCCGGCCACCGCCGCTACGTGCAGGCCGCCACCGCCACCAAGCTGAAAGTGACGGGCATCGACCTGTATTCGGCCGGCGACATCGCCGGCGGCCTGGATACCGAAGAGCTGGTGCTGCGCGACCGCAGCAGCGGCGTCTACAAGCGGCTGGTGCTCGCCGGCGGGCGCGTCACCGGCGCCGTGCTGGTGGGCGACGTCGGCGACGGCCCCTGGTATTTCGACCTGATCCAGCGCGGCGCCGACATTTCGAGCTTCCGCGACCGCCTGTTGTTCGGCGAGGCGCTGTGCGCGCCCGCTGACTGAATAATCAAGGAACCACCATGGACATGTCTCTTCCCGTGCAGACCGTGCGCACCACCTGTCCATATTGCGGCGTCGGCTGCGGCGTGACCGCCACCGTGCGCCCGGGGACTATCCCGATCATCGCCGGCGATGCCGCCCACACGGCGAACCAGGGACGCCTGTGCGTCAAGGGCGCGGCGCTGGGCGAAACCCTGGACCTCGACGGGCGCCTGCTGCACCCGATGGTGCGCGAGGATAGCAACAACAGCGGCGCCATGCGCCGCGCCGGCTGGGACGAGGCGCTCGACCGGGTGGCCGGCGGCTTCGCTTCCATCATCGCCGAGCACGGCCCGGATGCGGTGGCGCTGTACGTGTCGGGCCAGCTGCTGACCGAGGATTACTACGTCGCCAACAAATTCATGAAGGGCTATGTCGGCAGCGCGAACATCGACACCAATTCGCGCCTGTGCATGTCCTCCAGCGTCGCCGGCCACAAGCGCGCCTTCGGCGAAGACCTGGTGCCCGGCTGCTACGACGACTTCGAACTGGCCGAGATGATCGTGCTGGTCGGCTCGAACACGGCCTGGTGCCATCCGACCCTGTTCCAGCGCATCCTGCGCGCGAAAGAGGCGCGGCCCTCGCTGCGCATCGTGGTGATCGACCCGCGCCGGACGGCGACCTGCGAGTCGGCCGACATCCACCTGCCGGTCAAGCCGGGCACCGATGTCTGGCTGTTCAACGGGCTGCTCAGCTACCTGGCGCAGCAGGGCGTCGTCGATGCGGCTTTCGTTGCGGCCCATACCGAAGGGCTGGACGCGGCGCTGGCCGTCGCGAATGTCGATTGCAGCGACCCGGCGCAAGTGGCGCGCATCTGCCGCGTCGACCCGGCCAGGCTGCTCGCCTTCTACGAAGCCTTCGCCGCCACGAATAACATCGTCACCGCCTATTCGCAGGGCGTGAACCAGTCCTCGAGCGGCACCGACAAGGTCAACGCCATCATCAACTGCCACCTGCTCACCGGCCGCATCGGCCAGCCCGGCATGGGGCCGTTCTCGCTGACCGGCCAGCCGAACGCGATGGGCGGGCGCGAAGTCGGCGGCCTGGCCAACATGCTGGCCGCGCACATGGACCTCGACAATCCGGTCCAGCGCGCGGCCGTCAAGGAATTCTGGAACGCGCCCGCCATCGCCGCGAAGCCGGGCCTGAAGGCGGTCGACCTGTTCCGCGCGGTGGAAGAGGGGACGGTCAAGGCGGTCTGGGTCATCGCCACCAATCCGCTGGTCAGCCTGCCGGACGCCGACCAGGTGCGGCGCGCGCTCGAGAAATGCGAACTGGTGGTGGTCAGCGACATCGTCGGCGCCACCGACACCACCGCCTATGCCGACGTGCTGCTGCCGGCGCTGGGCTGGGGCGAAAAGGATGGCACGGTGACCAATTCCGAGCGCTGCATCTCGCGCCAGCGCGCCTTCCTGCCGCCGCCCGGCGAAGCGCGCGCCGACTGGTGGGCGCTGTGCGAAGTGGCGCGGCGCATGGGCTTCGATGGCTTCGACTACGACAGCGCGCACGCGATCTTCGACGAACACGCGCGCCTCTCCGGCTGGCGCAACGGCGAGGACGGGGCCGGAAGGCGCGTCTTCGATATCAGCGGGCATGAGCGGCATGAGCCGCCAGGCCTACGACGCGCTGGAACCGATCCAGTGGCCGGTGCTGCGCGCCGGCGAGGGCACGCGCCATCTGTTCGCCGACGGCCGCTTTGCCCACGCGGGCGGACGCGCACGCTTTGTCGCCACGCCGCCGCGCCTGCCCATGCATGCGGTCGACGAGGACTATCCGCTGGCGCTGAACACCGGCCGCATGCGCGACCAGTGGCACACCATGACGCGCACCGGCAAGTCGCCGCGCCTGGCCGGCCACACGCCGGAACCGATCGTCGACCTGCACCCGAACGACGCCTTGCTGTGCGGCGTGCGCGAAGGCGAACTGGCGCGCGTCACCAGCCGCTGGGGCGCCATGGTCGCGCGCGTCACGCACAGCGGCGGCATCGCGCGCGGCAGCGTGTTCGTGCCGATCCACTGGAGCGACCAGACGGCGTCCGACGCACGCGTGGGCGCCCTGGTCAATCCGGTGGTCGACCCGGTATCGGGCGAGCCGGAATTCAAGCACACGCCGGTGCGGGTCGAACCCTTCGTGGTGGAGTGGCAGGCCTTCGTGCTGAGCCGCACCGCGCTGGCGGTCGACGGCGTCGCCAACTGGACGCGGGTGCAGGGCGATGGCTTCGTGCGCTACGAAATGGGTGGCCGCGGTGCGGCGCACGCCGACTGGGCGCGCGAGGTCTTGAAGGTCGATGGGGACGCCGACTGGATCGAATACGACGATGCCGGCGCCGGCGCCTACCGCGCCGCGCACCTGGTGGAGGGGCGCCTGCAGGCCTGCGTGTTCGTCGCGCGCCGCGCGGCTCCCCTGCCGCCGCGCCAGTGGCTGGCCGGCCTGTTCAAGCAGGAGACGCTGGCGCCGAAGGACCGCGCCACGCTATTGGCCGGACGCGCGCCGCAACTGGGGCCGGATCCGGGACCGACGGTCTGCTCCTGCTTCGGGGTCGGGCGCAATACGATCTGCACGGCGATCCGCGAACGTGGGCTCGAGACGACGGCGCAAGTCACGGCCTGCCTGAAGGCGGGCGGCAATTGCGGCTCCTGCGTGCCGGAGATCGGCAAGCTGCTGGTGCTGACGCAGGTATGGCGAGAAGGCGGCGTAACGGGGAGGAGATGGAAAACGCGACCCGGGCGCGGCGGGCGCCGTCGACCCGGGTAGGGGAGGGAGGTTTGCGCTCGAGCTGCCGCTGGCGCGGCGAACGCTGAAGCGCGAGGTCCTGCGGGGTGCTGCTTAGCGGTTTGCCAGCCAGCGCAGTTCGGCGGCCAGGTTAGGCGAATGCTTGTCGGCGTCGGCGGCCAGTGCGAACAGTTCGGCGCGGCCTTCGCGCTCGGCGACGGCGTACGATGCCTTGGCGGCGCGTTCCTGGCGGGCTGCCAGCCAGCCACCGTGGGCGGCGAAGAGCTGTTCCGAGAAGCTGCGGATGGTCGCGATGATGCCGAAGGACTGGGCGCTTGTCTTGCGCCTGGGTGATCGTTGCTGCGTTCATGTGTCGCTCCAATAAATACTGTGATGTTGCGGTGCAGTATAAATTCTTCGGAGCTATAAATATACTTTCGGTTCGTGATGTCGTCGATAAGCCATGCGCATAATTGTCGATGCGCCAATCCTGGGTTATCCGATCCGCGAATGTCCGCCTGTCGCCGGCGCCGCACTGCGTTCGAAGCGCCATTTCATCACCAGCACGCTCGAGGCCAGCACCAGCGTGATGGCATTGTTGATTGCGATCGGCCAGGCGCGGATCGCGATGCCATAGCAGAGCCAGAGGAAGACGCCGAAGCAGAAGGCCGAATACATCCCCATCGAAATGCCGCTGGCGCTGCGCGTGCGCCAGACGAGGACTACTTGCGGGATGAAGGCGGCGGTGGTGCAAAAGGCGGCGAGGTAGCCGACCAGGTTGATATCGAATTGCATAAGACCCCTCTCGATTGGTGTCGACAGTAATAAATCACATTGATTTATTTAGTCGTGAAAATTATACTCGACACGACGTTTAGATGTTCATCCCCCTTTTCCATGCCGCCGCCATCCCCTTCCTCGACCATCGACCCAACCACCCCCCGCATGCCGGGGTCGAACCACCTCGGCATGCGCGAGTTCAACGAGCGCGTGGTGCTGCATGCGATCCGCCTGCACGGCAGCCTGCCGAAGGCCGAGCTGGCGCGGCTGACGAACCTGAGCACGCAAACGGTCTCCGTGATCATCAACCGTTTGCTGGAGGAAGGCTTCGTCGTCAAGCGCGCGTCCCTGCGCGGACGCATAGGGCAGCCTTCGCAGCCGATCGCCCTGAATCCGGACGGCGCGTTTTCGATTGGCGTCCAGATCGGGCGCCGCAACCTCGACGTGGCGCTGATCGACTTCACCGGGGCGCCGCGCTACCGCAAATCGATCGTCTACGGCGCGCCCTCGGTGGACGCCGTGTTCGGCGAGATCGGCGAACACCTGGAGCGCATCGAAGACCAGCTGGGGTCTGACAAGTCGCGCCGCATCAGCGGCATCGGCCTGGCCGCGCCGCTGGCCTTCGGCGGCTGGCGCGAGCTGGTCGGCCTGTCTCCCCAGGACGCCGATGCCTGGACCCGCACCAACATGCGCGAGCGCCTGCAGGGCATGACGCGCCTGCCGGTGGCCTTCGCAAAGGACACGGCCGCCGCCTGCGTGGCCGAACTGGTGGCCGGGCGCGGGCGCCACCTGAAGAGTTATTTATATGTGTTCGTCGATACCCTGATCGGCGGCGGCCTGGTGATCAACGGCCAGCCGCACGCCGGCGTGTACGGCAATGCCGGCGCGATCGGCTCGATGCCGCTTGCCGTCGCCGACCGCACCCGCCCCGGCGCCGTGCAGCAGTTGCTGGCGTCCGCCTCCCTGGCCACCCTGGACGACATGTTCGCGGCGGCCGGCCTGGACAGCCTGGCCGCCGGCGACCCGCGCCTGCTGCAGTCTCCCTGGGAGCCGGTGACGCGGCGCTGGATGCAGGAAGCGGCGACCGCGATCGCCTTCTCGATCAATACCTCGTCCTGCCTGCTCGACCTGGACGGCGTGATCGTCGACGGCGCCGTCGGGGCGCCGCTGCTGGAGGCGCTGATCGAGGCCGTGCGCATGGCGCTCGGGAGCTACAGCTGGCAGGGGATCATGCGGCCGCAGATCATTCCCGGTGCGATCGGGCGCGACGCCAAGGTCATCGGCGCGGCTTTCCTGCCGCTGCACGCGAATTTCGCGCCAGGGTATGAGTCCTTCCTGAAAACTTGACCGTGCGCAGGGCCTTCAATAGCAGCCCTGCATAACATGGACGAACGCGATACGGCTGTGGATTTGACTCGCCATAACGAATCATGTTCCGTATTTTTTCCGGTCCTGTTTACAAGATATATCCCAAATTCATTATTGTGGGTGGGCGCCAAACGTGAAAATGACCGAACCGCTGGATGTCCCATTAAACTCCGGAAAAATAGGGGAGTTTAATGGCGCATCGACCAGCCTGGAATCCGCCCCGCTGAAAGCAAGGAATTTACGCATCAGCCTCAAACAATGGAAAATGTTCCATGCCGTAATTGATTCCGGTGGATTTTTTGGCGCCGCGGATAGCCTGCACGTCACGCAGTCCACCATCAGCCACGCGGTTGCCAAATTGCAGGAACAGCTGGGACTCCCATTGCTGGTGCTGAGGGGGCGCAAGGCCCACATCACGGAGGAAGGGAAAGTATTGCTGGAACGGTCACGCGATCTGGTGCGCAGTGCCATGGAACTCGAAGAACTTGCCGAGAACCTGAAAAATGGATGGGGACCTGAAATTCGCCTCGCGCTCGATCCCAGCTTCCCGCATGAACTGCTCACGCTTGCCCTTCGCAAACTTTCCTCGTTTCCGCAGAAGATCAGGTTAAGTGTGAAAGAGGCCGTGCCCGACCAGGCCAGGCAGGCGCTTCACGATAATACAGTCGACCTGGCAATCAGTTCCCACATACCCTTCGGTTTCATGGGAAAAGGCCTGATCGATATCGAGCACGTCGCGGTAGCCCATCCCGACAATCCCTTGTTCGCCCTGAAGCGTGACTTTCCTCCGAAGACCTTAAAACCCAGTTCCAGATTGTCGTTTCGGGCGTGAACGATTACATTGCCGCGGAGACGCATCACCGTCTGCCCCTGTACCAGCGCCCGTGGAATGTCAGCAGTCTCGACCGCGCGATCGCCGCGATGCGGCAGGGTTTCGGCTATGCCTGGTTGCCGAAGTATCAGACAAAACAATGGCTTGCCGAAAATCAGCTCCGAATTTTGCCTCTGGGAAGTGGCTCCAGCTACCAAACGAGTTTGTACCTGATCCCCGCGCGGCCGATCACGGCCGATTCAGCCGCTGCCGCATTTGTCAAGGAACTCCATTTTTGTAGTGCACGTTTCGCCTGAGCGTCATGCACGGGCTTCCGCGCCGGTCCTTCCCATCATCGTGCCAGGCGGCGCCACCTGCGGCGCACGACCGTCCCCGTAAGCTGACGGTCGTCTTCTGATCCAAATCTTCAATTTCTCCTTCCGAACGCAATAGCTAGCCGCGCATTCAGTATATGGGCAGCGCCATCTTGTTTAATCGTACGCTTTGCATCAATCATGAAATTTCAGGTGAGTAATATTAAAATATTAATGCTAGTAAATTTAATGATCTGCTTGAATCTTCGCTTCTTTCGATTTTATAGATGACGTGGAAATGTAATTCTAGATCTATTAATTTTCCTATTCGGAACTGATTATAAAAAGACATGTGAATGGCATTATTCGACAGATCAGATCGATTTTATTAATCTTTTGTCCGGAAGGACTTTGCTAGAGTAATAAATCCGATGCGCTCTAAAACATTTGCACCCCGTAAATATCTGCGACGCTCCAAATGGGCAACGAAGTATTGATGGAAGTGGTGGCGAATTTTCATTGCGTTGGAATACCAGGATCTAGCAACGTCGCAATGGAGCCGGCCATGAGAATGAAAGAAGCAATCTGTGGGTGGTATGAATTCGCATTGTCGGAAATCGAGGCGTCCGTCTTTCTTGAAACACTATTGTTGGCATTGCTCGTCAGCCTGGCCGCATGTGCCATCAATATCATTACCGAGCGTTGGCATGGACGCTATTCCTTTGACCTGGATGTCAAAGGCGTCCAGAAAGTGCACAAGAACGTGGTGCCAAGAACCGGCGGGCATTGCAATGCTGTGCGGCGTGCTTGCCGTTCCCCTGCTGGCAAAGTTCGAGTATTTCCCGGGCCTGCTCCAGGCCGAAACCCGTACCGTCATCTACAAGCTTGTGCTGGCGGCCATTCCCGCCTTTATGGCCGGCGTGGTGGAGGACCTGACGAAAAGAGTGTCGGTCAAGGCGCGCCTGTGCTCGATCTTCGTCAGCGCAATCCTGGCGGCCTGGCTGCTCGGCGCCTACCTGCCGCGTCTCGACATCTGGGGTCTCGACACCATGCTGACCCTGGTGCCGGTGTCCTTGATGATTACCGCGTTTGCGGTCGTGGGCGTCACCAATTCGATCAACATGGTCGATGGGTTCAACGGCGTCGCCGGCATCATCATCGTGATTGTCCTCGCCGGAACCGGCTATTTATCGTGGAGCGCGGGCGACGCCCTGATTACCCAGCTGGCCCTGACCGGGATCGGCGCGACAGCAGGCTTCCTGCTGCTGAACTATCCGACCGGGCGCTTGTTCATGGGCGACGGCGGCGCCTATCTCATGGGCTTCTGGGCAGCGGAAGTGGCGGTGTTGACGGTTGTTCGAAATCCGCAAATCAATGCCTGGCAAATCCTCGCGATCTTATGCCTATCCCGTCATCGAAGTCCTGTTCAGCATCTACCGCCGAATGATGTTGCGAAACGCCCTGGTGGGCGCACCGGACCGGCTTCACCTGCATTCCCTTTTTTATCGCCGGGTTACCTGCCACCGCATCAGCATAAAAAAATATCCGTGGGTGCGTAATGCCGGCGTTGCCTGGTTCGTCGCGGCCTGGCTGGCCATTGCCACCGTGGCGGCCGTCTTCATCGGCAACACCGTCGCCAGCGCCGTGTCCCTCGTGGTGTTCCAGATGCTGATGTACGTGGCGGTCTATATGCGCCTGGTCCGGGGCAACTGGGGGCGCTGCCGCAATGTGGCCGTGGTCCTCGGACTGCGGCCGCAACAGCGCAGGAGATCGATTTGAATCGGCGTTTTTCAACCGGCAGAAGTCCTGTTCGACTAGTGAAAAGAGGGGAGTGGATTGATGAACAATATTGAACGAATTCACGCTGAACTGCGCAATCACCCGAGAAAATGGCTGGTGACAGGCTGTGCCGGTTTCATCGGCTCCAATTTAATCGAGTGCTTGCTCAAGCTGGACCAGACGGTCGTCGGCCTGGACAATTTATCGACCGGTCATCAACACAACCTGGATGACGTGCGCAGCATCGTCAGCGACAGTCAATGGCGGCGTTTCAGGTTCATTCGCGGCGATATTCGCGATGGCGCCGCCTGCAAGGAGGCCGTCGCGGGCGTGGACAACGTTTTGCATCAAGCCGCGCTGGGCTCGGTCCCGCGGTCGATCGACGATCCGATCGCCACGAACGATTCGAACGTCAATGGTTTCCTCAATATGCTCGTCGCTTCCCGGAATGCCCAGGTCAAGGCTTTCGTGTATGCCGCGTCGAGTTCGACCTATGGCGATCATCCCGGCTTGCCTAAAGTCGAAGACCGCATCGGAAGACCCTTGTCGCCGTATGCGGTGTCGAAATATGTCGACGAACTGTACGCCGAGGTATTCGGGCGCTGTTACGGCTTCAAGACGGTGGGCCTGCGTTATTTCAACGTGTTCGGAAAGCGGCAGGACCCCGATGGCGCATATGCCGCCGTCATTCCGAAATGGATAGGGACGATGATTGCCGACCAGCAGGTAATCATCAATGGCGACGGAAACACGAGCAGGGATTTCTGCTATATCGACAACGCCGTCCAGGCAAATTTGCTGGCAGCGATGTCGCCGCGCGAAGGCGGGGAGCGAAATTTACAATGTCGCCGTCAATGACGCCACGACCTTGAACCGGCTGTTCGATTATCTGCGGACCATCCTGCAGGATAACGGCGTCACCGTGACGAAAGATCCGGAGTATGCCCCGTTCCGCAAGGGCGATGTCCTGCATTCGCAAGCGGACGTCGGCAAGGCAGTCCGCGAACTGGGCTATGCCCCCGCATTCCGGATTCATGACGGACTCGAGGCGGCCATACCCTGGTATGTCGCACGCAGCGGAAAGCGCAACCCAGTGAATTTTCTGAACACACTGGGAACGCGCTTCAGGGCGGCCGATCCGCATCATCTTGCGATTCTTAAAGGGATGCTGACGGTTGCCGTCTTCACGCTCGTCGGAAAACTGATGAGTGCCGCCAAGGAGATGGTGGTGGCTTACCGGTATGGCATCTCGGCTGAGGTAGATGCCTACCACTTCCTTTATAACCTGATCTCCTGGCCTGTCGGTATCTGGTGCAGCGTGCTGACCGCGGTGCTGGTACCCCTGGCCGCGCGCATGCGTGAATCGGCCAGCGACGAGCTGCCGCATTTTCGATCGGAGCTGTTTGGTTTCACGCTCTTGCTGGGAGGGGGACTGGCATTGCTCGCATGGCTGGGAATTCGCACCATGCTGGCGCTTGGCGGCAACCGGATTGCCGGCCAATTCGGCGCAACTGGCCAGCGCCGCACTTCCTGGTTTGATCCTCCTGCTTCCATTGGGAATGCTGGCGGCGCTGCAGTCGGCGTGGATGCTCGCCGCCGGTCGACACGTGAATACCTTGTTGGACAGCATCCCGACGTTTTTTATTGCTGCGACAATTTTGGTATTTCCCAGCGGGGATATTGCACCGCTCGTCTGGGGAACGGTTGCCGGCTTCGTCTTTCATTCATTGGCGCTCCTGGTCCCCATGGCGCGCCGGTTCGAGCTTGAAGCACCCAGTTTCAGCCTCCTGTCCCCGCAGTGGCGCTGGTTCTGGCAAGGCTTCGGCATCATGATCGGCGGCCAGGCGCTGATGAGCCTGACCGTCATCATCGACCAGTTTTATGCAGTGAGCCTGGGAACCGGGTCGATTGCCACGCTGGGCTACGCGAATCGCATCCTCGCACTGATCCTCGGCCTGGCTGCAGTCGCAGTGTCGCGCGCCACATTACCCATCTTCTCGCAGGCCAGGCCTGGTGGGGCAGGGGATATTCACAGCGTTGCCACTTACTGGGCACGCATGATGTTCATGGTGGGAATTGCCGTGATGGCGATCAGCTATGTTCTTGCACCCTGGGCGGTGAAACTGCTGTTCGAACATGGCCAGTTTTCCCCCCGCGACACCTTGGTTGTCACGCAAGTGCTGCGTTATTCACTGCCGCAACTGCCGTTCTATTTTTCATGCATGGTGCTCGTCAGTTATGCATTGAGCCAGCGTCGTTACAAGCTTATTTTTTGGTCAGGTGTGCTTGGCTGCGCAGGAAAGATCTTGGGGAACCTGCTCCTGGTACCGCTGTTGGGTATCAACGGAATAGCGCTCGGAGCAATTGTTGTCTACGGACTGAACGCACTTCTCTTCTGGCTGTCGATAAAACGTTCTACATGAGAGGCGTCGAATTGAAAATCCTTATCTTCTTGAACAGCCTGGCCGGCGGCGGTACCGAGCGGGTCGCAGCGACCCTCGCCAATTTCTGGGCCCGCAAACAGTGGAATGTCACGGTCGTCACATTAAATCCCGACAGCGACGATTTTTATCGGCTCGACCCGCTGGTCAACAGGATATCGCTCGATCTCGCAGGCCAGAGCGGCGGCATCCTGGATGCCGTGCGCCAGAATGGCCGCCGTATCGCGGCGCTGCGCCGGATCATCAAGGAGGTACGGCCGGCAGTCGCGCTCTCCATGATGAGCACGCCCAATGTCCTTCTGGCCTTCGCCAGCCACAAGCTGACCGGGCTGTGCACCGTCGGCTCGGAACATTGCTATCCGCCGCATTCGCCCTTGGGGCGTATTTGGGGGACCTTGTGCAGCAAGATGTATGGGCGCCTGTCTGCGGTCGTCGCCTTGACCAGTGAATGCGCCGAATGGATTCGGACCCACTCCTCGGCAACACGCGTTCCCGTCATCCCGAATGCCGTCGTCTGGCCGCTGCCGAACAACTCCCCGATGATTGCGCCGGATTCCCTCTGCCTTGTCGGGGGCAAGGTATTGCTGGCGGTAGGCCGCCTGGACGTGGTGAAAAATTATCCGGTATTGATACGCGCCTTTGCCCAACTCGCCGCGAAACACGGAGATTGGGACCTGGTCATTCTGGGCGAGGGACCCCAGCGCGGCGTCATTGGAGGCGATCGTGCGCGATGAGGGAATGGCGAGCCGTATTTTCCTTCCGGGCATTGCCGGGAATGTGGGCGCCTGGTACGAACGGGCCGACACCTATGTGATGACCTCGCAGTCCGAAGGCTTCCCGAATTCTCTGGCGGAGGCGCTTGCCCATGGATTGCCGGCGGTAAGCTTCGACTGCGACACCGGCCCGCGGGATATTATCCGGCACGACATCGACGGCTTCCTGGTGCCCGTGAATGACGCCGCACGCCTTGTCCAGGTCCTCGACCGCGTCATGGGCGATGCCGGCTTGAGGAAAAACCTGGCCGGCAGGGCGCAGGAGGCCAGGGAGCGTTTTTCCGTCGAAAAGATCGCCGGAATGTGGGAAGCGTTGTTTGCACACTTGTCCAGGGATGCCCGGATATCGGGCGGAGCCGCCGACGCCCCGGCGGCGAAACGGTGCGGCCCATGACGTTCAAATTCCTCGCTCCAGGCGCGCTTTTTCCTGCGCAAGACAGCCGCCAATCGGGTGGCAGCCTTCTTCTCTGGTATCAGACGATGGTCCTGGCCGCCGCCCTGGGCGCCATCTATGCGAACCTGCCGATTTACGCGTATTTCCTGAACCCGGGCCTGCTCCCCAAGTTCACCTATATCGGGATATTTTTCCTGGTCGCGCCCTTGATCCTGCTGAAATCGCGTTCTTTCGGCGCTTACCTGATGTCGCCCTTCGTTCGATGGGCCGCTTGTTTCCTGGTCTTGAATCTGATTCACCTTGGGGTTGTTGCCGCAAGCAATAGCTGGGACGGCACTTATATCGTCGACATTCACAGCGATGCACGCCAGGCGCTGATTACGACGCGGATCCAATACCTCGTGTTCGCCGTGTTTCTCGGCTTTGTCGCCTATATCAGCCCTTATAAAAAGTATCTTTACGTCATTGTGGTCCTGATGATCGTGCTTCCGTGTGCGGTCGTTCTGGATTTTGCCCGACCCGGACTGCTGTATCCGCTCGACACCGAAGGCGCGGTATTGGGCCGCGCCGCGGCAATGTTCATCAATCCGACAGCGGCGGGCGAGGCCATCCTCCTCGTTTTTATTATCGGGTGTTCCGTCATCAAGGCGAAATACCGGCTAGCCCTTTTCCTCCTGTCCGGCGCAGCGGTCGTCACGACCTTTTCTCGCTCGTCGATCATCGCATGGGTGTTGCTGTTGTTTATTCTGGTGTTCAAGCGCTCATTGCCGAAATCGGCATTCATTACCCTGGCGTCGGTCTTTGCAATTTCCCTCGCCTTGCTGGGTAGCTTCGAGAATTATGTCGAGTCACGGCAGGAATTGGCTGCGGCGTCCAGCAACATCCTGTCCCGGCTGGATTTCTTTTCAACTTTCAAGTTCAACGATGACAGTTCCGAGGAGCGTGCAGGCGTGATCCAGGCCGGCTGGGATCTCTTCTTGCAAAATCCCGTTTTTGGCGCGGGAGCCGGCGCCACCCATTTCTGGTCGCACCGGGGAAGTACGCATAACCAGCTTCTCTTGCTTGCAGCGGAATATGGCTTCTTCGGGATCGTTTTGTGGATGTGGCTGCTGATTATTTTGTGGAAGGGGAAATTCTTTGCGGAGAAGGGACTGCAGATGTCATTGGTATTTCTCTTTCTATTCATGTCGCTCTTTACGCATCAGATGTTCGACGCCGCATCATACTGGCTGGCAACATTCGCACTAATGTCTATCAGGAAAAATAAAGACCCGGCGCAAAGGGACAGCCCAGGTCCATTTGCATGAATATTTTCTATTTAACATCCGTTCTGTTCGTTTCAATCAACTCATGGCTTGATGGGCTTACTAAGATTGATAGCGATTTCCCTCGATTTCGTTGTTCCGGCAAGGCTGTATCGGGAATGCTCCGCGTAAATAAATGACATACGGGTTACCGAAGATCATGAAGATTCACTCGCCGGGTGCGACTGTATGACTAACGCAAAATTTGTCGTTTCGCTGGACTTCGAGCTGTTTTGGGGAGTCAGCGACCGTCAGACAGTGGCTGGCTATGGCCGCAATGTGCTGGGCGAATGGGAGGCGATACCGCGCATGCTTGCGCTGTTCTACCGGCATGGGCTCAGGGTTACCTGGGCCACGGTGGGGATGGTGATGTGCCGGGACTACAAACATTGGCGCGATATCCGGCCAGGGGTCTTGCCCCTGCTATCGGGCGAATATTTCCCCTTATTGCATGGATAGTCTTGTGAAAGAGAATGCCGGACTGTTTTTTGCCAGACCCCTGGTCGAACGGATACTGGCAACGGGCGGCCAGGAATTGGCGACGCATACCTACAGCCATTTCTATTGCGGTGAAGCAGGCGCCACCCCCGACCAGCTCGCTGCCGACCTGGCATGTGCCGGCCTCGTCGCAGCGGACATGGGGGCGCATGTGCGCAGTGCGGTATTGCCCCGAAACCAGATCGTCGAAAAATTCCTGGCCGTCTTGCCCGCTGCCGGAATCGAGGTCTATCGCGGAAATGCGCAGCACTGGCTGTATCGAAATGGCGATGCGGTGGTCGGTGGGCTGGCCGGACGCGTGGCGCGGTTCGCCGATGCCTGCCTTCCCCTGAGCGGCAGTCGTACCGTGCGTGAACAGCGCAAGGATGGATTGATCAACGTGCCCGCGAGCCTGTTCCTGTACCCCTGGTCCGCCCGCCACCGGGCCTTGTCGGCACTGCGTCTGCACCGGGTCAAACAAGGCATGACCTCGGCCGCGCAGACGGGGGGCGTTTTTCACCTCTGGTGGCATCCCCATAATTTCGGCGTGAACCTCAAGGAGAACCTTGCCATGTTGGAAGCGGTTTTGCGGCATTACCAGTTACTGGCCGACCTGTATGGGATGCGGACGCACTGTCTGGGCGATTTTTCTCCTTCGGCCGACCCTGCATTCCGGGCCGGCAGCCAGACGGCCCCGGATCCGGCGAAACGGGTGCTGTCATGAAGCGCCGCATCCTGCATGTGATTACCGGCCTGGCAGTGGGCGGGGCGGAAATGGCGCTGTACCGGCTCATTCTCGAGTTCCGGGGCAGCGAGTATTCGCATACGGTGATCGTGCTGACTCCCGGGGGAGGGCTGTACCGCCGGTTTGTCGAGTCCGGCATCAAGCTGATCGTCCTCGACGTCCGGCGCTCGCCCGTCTCCGACATGCTGCGCCTGTACCGGTTGATGCGCACGCTCCAGCCCGACATCGTGCAGACCTGGTTGTACCATGCCGATTTTTTGGGTGGACTGGCCGCGCGTGTCGCAGGCATCCGCAACGTCATCTGGGGCGTGCGCACGACCGATGTCGATGGGGGCTGTGCGCGCGCCACGGCCTTCGTGCGTCACGCCTGCGCGTCCTTGTCGCGCTGGGTCCCGCATACCATCGTCTGCGTCGCCGAGGCCGCCCGGCGCTCCCATTCCCTGGTTGGTTACGATACGGGCCGCATGGTCGTGGTGGGCAACGGCTTCGACCTGTCGGTGCTGACCTCCGACCAGTCCCAGCGCGGCCAGTTGCGCGCGCAATGCGGATTCGACAAGGACGACGTGGTGGTCGGCACCCTGGGCCGGTTCAACCTCGACAAGGACCACGCGAACTTCGTCCAGGCGGCCGGCCAGCTTGCCCGGCGCCATCCGCGCCTGCGCTTCCTGATGGTGGGCGAAAACCTCGACGCCAGGAACGCCGTACTCATGGGCTGGATCGAGGCGACCGGGCCACGCGGACCGCTTCGTCCTGCTGGGCGAGCGTTCCGATGTCGCGGTCTGCCTGGCTGCGATGGATATCTTCTGCCTGTCGTCGCGCACCGAAGCGTTTCCGAACGTCGTCGGCGAGGCGATGGCGATGGGCCTGCCCTGCGTCTCCACCGACGTCGGCGACGTCGGCGTCCTGATGGCCGACACCGGCGTTCTCGTGCCGAAGGCCGACCCCGCCGCGCTGGCCCAGGGCGTGGCTGGATTGATGGCGCTCGGCCCCGCCTACCGCGAGCAAATGGGCCAAAAAGCGCAGGAACGCATACGCGCCACGTTCACGATGGCCTGTGTCCGCAAACGGTTCGAGCGCATCTATGAAAACGTCATCGCCAAAGGGACACGCTAATGTGTGGATTTGTCGGGTTTCTGGGTAGTACCCCGTTCCAGGCCAGGGGCGAACAGCAAGCCCTGCTCAAGCGCATGAGCGACGCGATCGATCCATCGCGGCCCGGACGACGCAGGCAGCTGGTCCGACGGCGAGCATGGCATCGCACTGGGCCACCGCCGGCTGTCGATCGTCGATCTGTCGCCGGCAGGCCACCAGCCGATGGCGTCGTCCGGCGGCCGCTATGTCATCGTGTTCAATGGCGAGATCTACAACCACCTGCTGATGCGCAAGGAGCTCGAGGCCGGCGGCGCATGGCGCCGTGCGTGGCGCGGCCATTCCGACACCGAAACCTTGCTGGCAGGCTTCGACGCCTGGGGCGTGCAGGCCACGCTGGAACGCGCCATCGGCATGTTCGCCTTCGCGGTATGGGACCGCCAGACGCAAACACTGACGCTCGGGCGCGACCGGCTCGGCGAAAAGCCGCTGTACTACGGCTGGCAAGGCCGGGGCAAGCAAGCCGTATTCCTGTTCGGCTCCGAGCTGAAGGCCTTGCGCGCCCACCCGCGTTCGAGCATGTCATCGATCGCGGCAGCATCTGCCTGCAAATGCGGCTGAGCTATATTCCGGCGCCGCATTCGATCTATCGCGGCATCGCCAAACTGCCGCCGGGATGCCTGCTGAGCGTATCGGCCAGCCGGCCCGAACCCAGCGCTGTCCACCTATTGGTCGGCCGAGCAACACATGCGCAGCGGCGTCGCCAGCCCCTTCACCGGCAGCGCGCAGCAGGCGGTGGACCAGCTCGAGACCTTGCTGAAAGAGGCCGTCGGCGCGCAGATGATGGCCGACGTGCCGCTCGGCGCCTTCCTGTCCGGCGGCATCGACTCGTCGACGGTCGTGGCATTGATGCAGGCGCAGTCGGCCCGGCCGGTGAAGACGTTCTCCATCGGCTTCCACGAAGCCGGCTACAACGAAGCGGAGCATGCCAAGGCGGTCGCCAGGCATCTCGGCACCGACCATACCGAGCTGTATGTGAGTGCCGCGCAGGCGCAGGCGGTCATCCCGCAGCTGCCGTCGATCTACGACGAACCGTTCTCCGATTCGTCCCAGATGCCGACTTTCCTGGTCTCCCAGCTCGCCCGGCAGCACGTCACGGTGTCGCTCTCGGGCGATGCCGGCGACGAACTATTTTGCGGCTATAACCGCTATCGGTTCGCAGCCAAACTGTGGAAGACGCTAGCGCGCCGTCCCATTCCCGTGCGCCGACTGGCCGCCAGGGCAATCACCGGCGTGTCCGTCGACGCATGGCGGCATGGCGGGCCGTGCTGGCGCCATGCCTGCCGGCGTCGATGCGCTTCCCGAACGCCGGCGACAAGCTGCACAAGGGCGCCGACGTGCTCGCCAGCGCAACGCTCGACGACTTGTACCTGGGCCTGGTGTCGCATTGGGACGACCCGGCCGCTTTGGTCATCGGCGCCACCGAACCGCCCACCTTATTAAGAGGCGACGCGCCGGCGCTGTCCGGCCTCGACGGCATCGAGCGGATGATGGCGCTCGACCTGCTGACGTATCTGCCCGACGACATCCTGGTCAAGGTCGACCGCGCGGCGATGCGCGTATCGCTGGAAACGCGGGTGCCCTTCCTCGACCACCGCGTCGTCGAATTCGCGTGGTGCCTGCCGCAGTCGATGAAACTGCGCGACGGCGCCAGCAAATGGGCGCTGCGCCAGGTATTGTACCGGTATGTGCCGACAAGCGCTGATCGAGCGCCCGAAAATGGGATTCGGCGTGCCGATCGGCGATTGGCTGCGCGGCCCCTTGCGCGACTGGTCCGAGAGCCTGCTCGACGAGACGCGGCTTCGCCGCGGAAGGTTTTTTCGACCCGTCGCCCTTGAGGAAAAAATGGCGCGAGCATCTTTCGGGCCAGCGCAACTGGCAGTACCACCTGTGGGATGTCCTGATGTTCCAGTCGTGGATCGAACAGCAGTCGGCAGCCACGCGCGGCGACGGCGATAGCGCGTTGCGCGACCGGGCAGGGTACGCGTTACAGCCATGATGAAGTAACTGAGTGAGGACGATAGATTATGAACAGGAAGATCGTCATCTCTGTGAACACAGCCTGGAATATTCACAATTTTCGTTCCGGGTTGGTCAGGGCGCTGACGCGCACGGTTACGAGTCATGGTGATGGCGCCCGACGACGAGTACTCGCCGCGCCTGGCGCCGCTCGGCTGCCGGTTCAAGCGGCTCCCCATGGACAACAACGGCACCAACCCGACCCGGGACCTCGCCCTGCTTGATCAAATATTGGCGCGTGCTGCAATCCGTGCGGCCGATGGCTTACCTGGGATACACGATCAAGCCGAATGTGTACGGATCGATCGCGGCACACGGACTCGATATTCCGGTGATCAATAACATCGCCGGTCTCGGTTCGACCTTCATCAACAATACCTTGCTGACCTGCCTGGTCAAGCGCCTGTATCGCACCTCGCTGCGGCGATCGAACCGGGTCTTCTTCCAGAATCCGGACGATCGCAACCTGTTCGTCAAGGCCGGCCTGACCCGGGCCAGCGCGGCCGACCTGCTGCCTGGTTCCGGCATCGATTTGCAGCGGTTTATCCCCTTGCCGCCCGCGCCATTGCAGAGCCGCGTGCTTCCGCTTCCTGCTCGTCGCACAGAATGCTCAGGGATAAAGGGATCGAAGAGTATGCGGCGGCTGCGGAAATGGTCCGCCGACATCTGCCTGGCGTCCAGTTCCAACTGCTCGGCGCCGTCGATACGAAGAATCCGAATTCCATCCCCATGGAAAAAATCAAGGGATGGGAAAAGACCGGCCTGATTCAGTACCTGAGCGAAACCGACGATGTCCGGCCCTTCCTGGCCGATGCCGACTGCATCGTGTTGCCGTCCTATCGGGAAGGGGTGCCGCGTTCGCTTCTCGAGGCGGCGGCGGTGGGGCGTCCCATCATCACGACCGACGTCGCCGGATGCAAGGAGGTGGTCGACCACGATGCGAACGGATTCCTGTGCAAGGTGAAGAGCGCTGCGGACCTGGCGGACAAAATGGTCCGGATGGTGCATCTCCCGCAGGAGCAACGCCTGGCCATGGGGCAGCAGGGGCGGAAAAAGGTCATGGCGCAGTTCGATGAAAATATCGTGATCGGGAAGTATCTGCATGCGATCGGGCAGCTCGAATCCGATCGGCAAGGCGTCGGCCGTGCCGCATCTGAATCGGGCCGTCGAAAGCGTCGAGTGAGATCGGTGGCCAATGGAGTGAAGATGACTGTCCAGATCTTGACCGGCGACGACGCACTGCAGCACGCTCGGTTCGGAGAATTTTCGGGCGAAGTGGAGCGCACTGTACGACAGCTGTCCCTGGGCGACGGCTTGCCAGCATCCGGATTTCGTCCTGCCCTGGTATGCACTGTATGGCGCTGCTTGTCTCCCCGTGATCGTGTTCGACGAACGCGATGACGGCACCCTGGCCGGACTGTTGACCCTCGCCCTGCGTCCGCATGGGAAGACGCTGACAGGCGCAGGAGACCACCAGGCCGAGTACCAGGGCTGGATCCAGGCGTCCGGCGCGGCAGGCGGGTTCATGACGCATGCGCTACGCGCCCTGCGCGCGCAATTTCCGGGCGCCGATCTGCGGCTCAAATATTTGCCGCCCGGGATCCCGCTGGACTGGATCGACGAGAAAGACGGCGCCGGCGGACGGTGCGCGTTGCGCACGCACGCCCGGCCGCTGATGCAGATCGATGCCGCCGAAATGAGCCGTCAACGTAACAAGAAGAATCACCGGCAAAACTACAACCGCCTGAAAAGGCTGGGCGAGGTCCGGTTCGAGAGCGTGGTCGAGCACCATCGTTTCCTGGGCATGTTCGACGAAATACGTCTTCAGTACGATTTCAGGCAGGCCGCGTTTTTTCGCAACATGCCTTTTTCGCGCGATCCGCTCAAAAAGCCTTTTCACATCGAGCTGCAGAAACGAGGCTTGTTGCACACGACGGTATTGACCGTGGGCGACAAGGTGGCGGCTTCCCATATTGGCTTGTTGAGTAAGGGGCGTGCGATACATCTCGGCATCAATACCTACGATCCCGCGTTTGCGGCTCACTCGCCGGGCAATTTACTGTTGGCCATGCTGGGCGTGCATCTTGTCGCGGAAGGGGTGCCCGTTGCTCGACCTCACACCGGGGGGCGACAAGTACAAGGAACAGTTCGCGACCGGGCACGATGTTGTGTCCGAGTTGATTGTCTATCCCGACAGGGCAAGCCGCCTGATCGGCGAAACCCTGCTGGGCGTGATCAGGTTTTCAAAGGCCAGGTTGCGTGCCGCGGGTGTCCGTCCCGCCGAGGTGGTGGCGGCGCTTCAAAAAATGAAGGATTTCACGGTATTCGGCAAGAAACTGCGTCCCAAGGCCAGTGGCCATGTGTGCGAACTTCGCTACCGTGCTGGCGCGCTCCCGGTCGTCAACACCAGGCTGCCGATCGCCAGGAACAGTTTGCAAGAGATGGTCAAGTTTGATGCGCAAGGATCGTTCGCCAGGTATTGCGACTTTCTGGGCACGGTCATGAAACGCCTGGAAAGGTCGATCGACCTGTTTACCCTGGTCCAGGATGGAAGGCTCGCCATGTTCTGCTGGGCGCGTTCAGTCAGCGCCGAAGCCCGGGATCACATCGTGTTATTTGACCTGTACGTGCATCCGGGCTTCGAAAAAGGGGAACTGATACGCAATTTCATCGAGCAATTAGTGCTCGACCTGCGCGCAACTGCACACGGCACGGATATTTTCTACCGTGGCGCTTTGAGTGGTGAGCTGCAAACGGTACTGAAGCAGGGCGGATTTACGGATGCCGAGGGAAGCGCTGCACCGCTTGGTGCCGGCGTATTGAATTGTGCGGAATTCTAACTATTGACGGATTAAGCATGATGTCAAACGAACTGGTTCAGGAGGACGATGCCTCCATCTCCTCGTATTCCTCCGACATGGCGCCGCTGGTCGGCAGCGCCTTGGCGGATGCCTACCATATGCTGCAATCGTCCTTGCCCTTCTTTAAGGTTTTCAGGTCGCTTGAAAACACACATTGCTACATCGCCCGGCGTGACGGTCGTCCCAGCACGGTTCTGTTATTCACCTGCCGCAAGCGGCGGGTGGACGTCCTGAACGAGATGATCGAGATCGATCGGCCGGCGCTCGAACGTTTCGCATCCTGTATTTTCACGCATTTCAAAACAGTCGATATCATCAATTTCAAGGCCTTGAAAACGGCGACGGACGGCTTTCGTTTTCCGGTGCAACAGCACGCTTCCAAGGACACGTATGTCATTGCCTTGCCCGACACGCCGGAGCAGTACACGAGCAGTATCGGAAAGTCGACACGGGCGAATATTCGGGCGCAGACCAATGGTCTGCATCGGCACTTCCCGTCATTCAAGTCGCTGTTCTTCACGAACGCGGAAATCACCGAGGAGCACATCCGCACGATCATCGGCTTCAGCGAGAAAAAAATAAACGCCAAAGGCGTGGCGTTTGCCTACGATGTCGGCCGCATCACGCAACTGGCGCGGGAGTGCGGCTTCGTGAATATATTTTCGATCGATGGCCGGATATGTGCGGGTTCCATCAATTACCGGGTGGGTGCGAGTTATTTCGGCGAGGTCACCGGCTACGATACCGATTACGAAAAATTTGGGCTAGGCAAACTGTGCGTGCACCAGACGATTTGCGAAAGCATCGCACGCGGCGGGAAGAAGTTCTACCTGGGCGGCGGCGTGTTCGATTTCAAGCAGCGCATGCTGGGCGAGGTCCTCGGCATGGACGAATTGCATATCTATCGTTCCCGCTTCAAAAAATTGGCCTCACGCCGACGTGGCGGCCCGTGCGCTGGCCGTCGCCCATGTGCGCCGGTTGAAGAAGATGCTGCATCAGAAGAAGCAGGAAAAGTGGGCCAAGCTGGTGTTCAAGTCGGCTTACTTTATTCAGAATAAATTGAGCAAGTGAACAGGCGCGTCATTCTGATTGGCGGTATCGGCGCCGGCCTTGCCGGCTGCCGGATTGTTGCCCATGCGCCTGGATGACCCGCCGCTCAGGATGGCCTTGCGCGGCAAGGTCGGCGATATCGGTGGCGCCGCGGTGCCCGCCACCGTCGTCAGCCTTGCCGATTACGGCGGCATGCCGGGAGCAGGGCGGCCAGTCCTGGTCGATGCGTTCGCCCAAGCCTTCGCCGCACTGTCCGAGGCCGGGGGCGGCACCCTGTTCGTGCCCGCCGGGCTCTACGATTTCGGCGATGTCGACGAGGCTTCCGACATCATTTTGTGCCGCAATGCGCGCGATATTGCCATCTCGGCCTATGGGGCGACGTTTACTGCAGCCACGACGGAGCGAACGTCGTGCCGAACATGTTTTATTTCTTTAACTTTAACAATATTACGATCGCGGGCGCGAGCTTCATCGATACGGGGTTCGATCCCTGGGTGAACTGGAAAGGGATGTACTGCGTCGGCATCCAGGCCGATCGAATGAGCAGCGGTTTCAGGATGGTGGACTGCTACGCTGAACGCGTGGTGGGTTTGCTGGCCTCGAATAACAATGCCGCCGGCCGGATGCACCTGTCGAACCTGAGCGTGGAAGGCGAGGTGCGCAATACGTATTATGGCGTGGGCGCGAATTTTGTCAGGGACCAGGTCAAGGTCGACCTGGTGTGCCATAACGTCAGGCGCGCCTTCATCGCCTATGCATTGAAGGATGCCGAGATCCTGGTGAAAGCCCACAGCACATCGAACTGGCCGGGCAGTAACGGGCTGATTGCCCTCGTGTCCGGGGGCGCCAGCATGGGGAACGTGGAAAGGGTGCGCGTCGAGGTGGATGCCTCGGGCGCGGGGATCCACGGCAGCTATGTGCACTTCTATCACCAGGGGACGGAAGCGGCAGGCAGCATGCGCGACATCGATGCCACGGTCAATCTGATCAATGTCAACGCCGCGCAAAACATGTTCGTGTTCGATCATGAAACCGAGGGCGTGCAGGCCAGGACGTCCCGGGTATGGGACCGCATTTCGCTGCATGGCACGGTGACCGGAAAATTCGAAGGAAGGGTCGTATCGAATACGTCGGTGACGACCTCGCCGGGCGCGGTCTACCTGGATGCGAACCTGGCCGGATTGGGGAAGCGTGAGGTGCTTGCACCGGTCTTTCGATGCGTGCGCGCAGGCCGCTGCGCGCGCCGGGATCGTTTGTTCTTGTGTCACAACCATAAAGTGGCCTTACTATGCGATTGCTTATCTATATTCATTCACTTGAAAATGGCGGCGCGGAGCGCGTGGTCTCCAATCTTGCCAATTATTGGGTAGCGATCGGATGGGATGTCACGGTGGTGACGGTCGCGTCGCGCACGACGGATTTCTATGTGCTCGACCCTGCCGTCAAACGCTTTTCGCTGAACCTGGCCGGCAACAATCGGAACGTGTTTGCGGGATTCGTGCGCACCTTCAAACGTGCCCGGGCCCTGCGCCGGGTCTTGCGGACGGTCCGGCCCGAGGTTGCGCTGTCAGCCATGCATACGGCCAACGTCGTTCTTGCGCTTGCGGCGCGCGGCATGCCGGATCTGCGAACCATCGGTTCGGAACACAATTTCCCGCCCAAGGCGCCGATGGGCATCATTTGGGAGACGATGCGGCGCCACGCTTATGGCCGGCTCGCTGCGGTTGTCGCCTTGACGCGGGAATGCGCGACCTGGCTGGCCGCCCATTCGCATGCACGGCGCATTCCGGTGATTCCCAACCCGGTTGGCTGGCCGCTGGCGAATCACGAGCCATGCATCAGTCCGGCCGCATGGTGTGCGTCCGGGCGCCGCCTGTTGCTGGGGGTGGGGCGCCTCTCCATGGAGAAAAACTTCTCGGCCCTGATCGCCATTTTTGCGCGCCTGGCTGCCAGGCATCCGGCCTGGGACCTGGTCATTCTGGGCGAGGGGCCGTTGCGGGAGGACCTGCAATCGCAAATTCAATCGGCGGGACTGGCGCATCGCGTATTCCTGCCTGGCTCGGTGGGCAATGTCGGCGACTGGTATGGCCGGGCATCCCTGTACGCAATGAGTTCGCATTTCGAGGGGTTCCCGAATACGCTGGTGGAAGCCATGGCCTATGGCTTGCCGGCCGTGAGCTTTGATTGCGACACTGGCCCAAGGGATATCATCCGGCACGATATCGACGGCTTCCTGGTGGCGCCGGGCGATGCGGGCGCGATGGAATGGGCGTTGGAAAAACTCATGCTGGATGATGGGCTTCGTGGCGATTTTGCATCCCGCGCGATTGAAGCGCGTGAACGATTTTCGTTGAAAAAGATTTCATCGATGTGGGAAGAGGTGTTTGCAAGGCCACCCCACCGCGCCAGGCCGGCGGACCTGCCTGTCAAGAAGCAGCCGGAGGCACGCGTCCCTTAGCTGCGCCGTGAACACTATGAACGCACCGCCGGCGGCGGTGCGTTCTATTGCTGTTGAGTCCGTCCCCTCCCAAATAAAATTGACTCAATGCAATAGGCAGAAGGCTTATTGCAATATTACATGTTTCGCAAAGAAAATATTTTTCTTGATTTGCGGAACTTATCACCTGGAAAGATCCTCCAAGCTACATCGATTCGGAAATGCAGAGCTTGGTTCTGCTAGAGCTCATCAGCAAACGAATCTTTGAAGCAACTTTTCATGTTTCGCAAAGTAAATATTTTTCTTGATTTGCGGAACTAATCGCTTTGAGGAAACTCAAAGGATTCAGTAGATTGAAATTGAGGATTTTTTTTATGAAAAAACGCACACTGTTTCAGCCGTCGGAGAAGTCTTTGTCAGGTACGTCGTTCGTGAGCTTTCTTGCATCGTCCCGCAGTGTCTCATTGCCCGTGCAGCATCTCCATTCTTCCGCCATGGCACTCGAATGAGTGCTGTCGCCACCACTAACTGATTGATGAACATCGGTTAGTTTCGTTCCCGTAATTTCTGCGATGTAAACCTGCACCTCGCCCTGCGCGCGGGCGCTTGGGTTGTCACGCTCCTATTCCTGCGGATTATCTCTGCCACTTGCTCTGCAAGAGGCGGCGGGATGGTCACGCTCCTGGTTTTAGTTTTCTTGTAAAGCGATTCATTCAATGTTCCACGCTCAAAAGTCGTCTCCACTCTTCGCTCGTCGCCCACTTCACCTGCTGCTGGTCTGTGCAGGTCTTGCATCGACACCGTTTGCCATGGCCGCCGTGTCGGCCACGCCGGTGCTTGCCTCGGCGACCGCAGTCCAGACGACCGCCAGCTACACTGCCACGACCGTCACTTTCAAGGTTCCCTACAGCGGCGCCACGCCGGCCTGGGTCCGCGTGTTCATCGATACGGACCGTGTCGCAACCAGCGGTTTCAAAACGAACAGCATCGGCGCGAATTTCATGGTGGAAAACGGTAATCTCTACCGTTACACCGGCAGCAATGGTGCATGGGGCTGGACCTTCGTTAAATTGGCGAACAACACCTCGGCCAACGGCCTGGCGACCGTGCTCGTGAACCGTGCCGATATCGGCGCCTCCGCCACCACCGCGGCCATCAACGTCGTTACGCAAACCGATGCGCCACTGGTCGTGTCGCCAATCCTGCGCCTGTCGTTCGCCACGACGTC
The DNA here is from genome assembly GCA_963729765.1 of uncultured beta proteobacterium. Lineage (GTDB taxonomy): Bacteria > Pseudomonadota > Gammaproteobacteria > Burkholderiales > Burkholderiaceae_D > Telluria. The sequence goes on from CAVSPL010000008.1 coordinate 432,581, forward strand.
GCCGACCCCGACGCCAACGCCGACCCCAACGCCGACGCCGACGCCGACGCCGACGCCGACGCCAACGCCGACGCCGACGCCGACGCCAACGCCAACGCCAACGCCAACGCCAACGCCGACGCCAACGCCAACGCCAACGCCAACGCCAACGCCGACACCGGGCGCGACCGTTCCGGTCAATTACACGGCCAGCAGCGCGACCATCACCAATCCCGAGCGCGGCTTCTACCGCCACGTGGGCTGCGAGACGCCGCTGAGCCAAAGCCAGTTGACGAGCTTCCGCACCTCGGGCGGCGAGTCGCTGATGCTATGCGTGTTCTATCTTCGCAATTTCGTGAACTCGCCGATCAACCAGACCACCCTCAACCTGTTCCAGACGCAAATGGACACGGTGCGCAAGGCCGGTTTGAAAGCGATCGTGCGTTTCGCCTATAACGATGCGAACAATCCTGGCGACGCGACGCCTGCGATGGTCAATACCCACCTGACCCAGCTGGCTCCCTACCTGGCCGCCAACAAGGACGTCATCACCGTCGTGCAAGCCGGCCTGATCGGCAGCTGGGGCGAGTGGGGCAACACCCAGAACTACGGCGACAGCTACAACATGACGGCGAAGAACATCGCCGACCGTAAATCGGTGGTCGACAAGCTGCTGGCCGTCGTGCCTGCCGAGCGTTCGGTGCAGCTGCGCATGCCGCTGTTCAAGACCAAGCTGTACAGCCCGACCGCGCTGACCAGCGCCGAAGCCTTCACCGGCACCGCCAAGGCACGCCTCGGACACCACAACGATTGCTTCCTGTCGAACTCGTCCGACTACGGCACCTACATCAATCCGTCGGTGGAATACCCCTACCTGGCAGCCGAGACCAACTTCGTGCCATCGGGCGGCGAAACCTGCGGCTACACGGCGCCGCGCAGCGATTGCCCGAGCGCGCTCAGCGTGATGGGTCAGTTCCACTGGTCCTACCTGAACCTGGACTACAACGTGACCGTGCTGGACAAGTGGAGAAGCCAGGGCTGCTTCGCGCAAGTCGAGCAAAAGCTGGGCTATCGCCTCGCCCTCAAGAGCGGCGCCTTCTCGAGCACGGCCAAGCCGGGTGGCGGTTTCACCATGAACCTGCAGCTGCAGAACACGGGCTGGGCAGCACCGTTCAACGCACGTAACGTGGAACTGGTGTTCCGTAATACGGCGAGCGGCGCACTCTACCGCGTCAAGGTGGCAACCGATCCGCGCCGCTGGACCGCAGGCCAGACCACGACGGTCAGCCAGACCGTGACGCTGCCGGCCAACATGGTCAAGGGTAACTACACCGTGCTGCTGAACCTGCCTGATCCACAGGCCTCGCTGAGCAGCCGTCCGGAGTACTCGATCCAGCTGGCCAATAACGGCACCTGGGAAGCGGCGACCGGCTTCAACAACCTGAACCACACCGTCGCCGTCGCACCGTAAGCGATTGCCATCGAGCAAGGGAGGAGGCTGGCGCCACGCCAGCCTCCTTTTTTTCGATCCGTGTTCCGGACATCATTGCCCGTCTTGCCCGTCTTGTTTCTTTTGCCCGCTTTGTGCGCTTTGCTCGCTTTGCCCGCTCGACGTGGCCGCGCCCGCGCCTTGCGAAGATCCCACCATGCCCGCGTCCGTATCACCAACGATGACCTGCGCACTCCGGTTTTCCCAGCGCCCGAGGCCTGTGTCATTGTTGGCCAGCGGATTCTGTTCGCCAACTGACCGGAGGGCGATACGGCTGGGGTCGATCCCGCGGCTGACCAGGGCCTTACGCACCGCTTCTGCCCGTTTCATGGCCAGGGCATCGTTATAATCGGGACTGCCGACATTGTCCGTATGCCCCTCGATCACGACATTTTGCCCGGGATTGTTTTTCAAGGTGGTGGCCAACTCATCAATCTTGGGCATGGCGTTGGCTGGGAGCTTCGCTGTGCCGGTGGAGAAACCTGCAAGGCTCTGTTGCCCCTGCTCCGTGGTTGCGCCGGTTGGCCACTTCTTTCTGTAGACGCCACTGGCGGCGCTTGCTCCGTCTCGCAGCCGCAACCGACAAGGCTTGATCCCGTTCCGCAGCCGCAACCGTCAGTGTCTCTTCCGCAGCGCGCTGGTTTGCAAGTTCTTGCGCTGTCGCTGCGCGTTGCTGCGCAAGGTAAGCGAGATGCGTGGTGGCCGGGAGGTCATGTTTGTCATTCCACGCCGTTGTTGCCTTGCGCAGTGAATCGTTTGCGCGTTCCAGTTCGCCTGGTGCGTATTTGGCCACGTGGGGATCGGCTGCCGCATGGTCGACAGCCTGCCCGGCATTGCCGATTGCTGCTCTGCGCGGCCGCTACTTCGGACGCCGGCGGGGATGTCGAGCATCCCGCTACGATCATGCCGGCAACAATCGCGCCGGTAGTCGATCGGATGATGTGGTTCATCTCTCACCTCTACTGGTTCTGGTTGGCGCGGTTCATTGTCTCGCGCAATATCTGATTACTCTTTGCCAATTCGGCGGCCGCAATTCTGGCTTGGGTCGAATCGGTCTTGGCACGCGCCAGATTGGCGTCGACCTGCGCTTGCTGGGCCAGGCGCGTCGCATCGTCCTCATGACGCTCCTTGGCAGCGGCGTTGGCGCGATTCAGCTTATCGACCGCGACATCGAATTCCGCAGGCGCTGTTTCCGCCGCACCTACCATCTTCGCTTGATCGACCGCTTCCCGGCTGGTGGCAAGCTGCTGGTTCAACGCCTCATTGGCACACCCGGACAAGCCAAGAAGCAGGCATCCCGCCAACACGCGTGATGGATGATGAAAAAGATGAGCGAGCATCATGTGGGACCTCCCGAAAGACCTGTGATTGAGAGTTTCATCATGATCGAGCGATGGCCGTTCTTCAATGAGACCAAAGGACTACTGCCCAAGGTCAGCAGCCTTGATGATGCGTTCGCAGGGGGGAGGGTGGGGCGAAATGAAGCCCTGCTCGGCAAGAAACTGCCGAGTCCGGCATCATGGTGCATCATTTACTTCACATAGAAAGAAATCCGCATGTCTGATCTGCTGCAAACCTTGCAATGGCGTTATGCCACCAAAAAAATGGATCCTGCTAAAAAGGTCGCCAAAGGGAAGATCGACCGCATTCTCGAGGCGGTACGCTTGACGGCCAGTTCCAGTGGATTGCAACAATACGAGATGTTCGTGGTGACGAACGATGCCCTGCGTGAACAGATCAGGGCGCATGCGTGGAACCAGGCCCAGGTGACGGACTGCTCGCATCTGCTCGTGTTCGCCGCGTGGGATACCTATACGGCCGAGCGCATCAATGCGATGTTCGATCTGGTGAACGCCGAGCGCGGCATCAGGAACGAAGGTTGGGAAGCCTACCGCCAGCAATTGCTGTCGACCTACCCGCAACGCGACGCCCAGACCAATTTCGAGCACGCCGCACGTCAGGCTTACATCGGCCTCGGCAGCGCGCTGATTGCTGCCGCTGAGGAAAAAGTGGATGCCACGCCGATGGAGGGCTTCGATCCGGCCAAGGTCGACGAGATCCTGAAGCTGCGTGAACGTGGATTGCGTTCGGTAATCCTCTTGCCTGTTGGCTATCGTGCGGATGAAGGCGACTGGCTCGTCGACCTGAAGAAAGTGCGCCGTCCGTTGTCAGAGTTCGTCACCGAGTTGGCGTAAGCCGATCCAGCAGGGATAAATGAAAAGCCAGACCGGCTGACGCCTGGTCTGGCTTTTAATTTGTCTGGTCGGGGTGAGAGGATTCGAACCTCCGGCCTCTACGTCCCGAACGTAGCGCTCTACCGGGCTAAGCTACACCCCGACGGTTCGAGGCACGCGTGTAACGCTTTTATACAGGCGCCTCAGGAAGTATGAATATAAATTTGCTCAATGGTTCCTGTCAACCGCGAAGCTGCAGAGCTGCAACAGGCTCTGTTTGTACACGCTGTCGGGCAGGTCGGCGATCGATTCCGCGGCGCGGCGGGCGGCCGTTTCGGCTTCGCGGCGCGTGTAATCGAGGGCGCCGCTGGAGGTGACGGCCGCCAGCACGGCGTCGAAATGCTGCTCGTCGCCCTGCTCGATGCAGGCGCGCACCAGTTCGCGCTGCTCCGGCGTGCCGTGTTCCATCAGATAGATCAGGGGCAGGGTAGGTTTGCCTTCGCGCAGGTCGTCGCCGACGTTCTTGCCGATCTCGGCCGCGTCGCCGGCGTAATCGAGCACGTCGTCGATCAGCTGGAAGGCCGTGCCCAGCGAACGCCCGTATTCGCCGGCCGCGGCCACCTGGGCGGCGCTGGCGCCGGCCACCAGGGCGCCCAGCTCGGCGGCCGCTTCGAACAGTTTCGCCGTCTTCGAGCGGATCACGTTCAGGTAGTTCTCGTGGCTGACGTCCGGGTCGTGCATGTTCAACAGCTGCAGCACTTCGCCTTCGGCGATCACGTTGGTCGCGTCCGACAGGATCTGCATGACGCGCATGTTTTCCAGCCCGACCATCATCTGGAACGAGCGCGAGTACAGGAAGTCGCCCACCAGCACCGAGGCGGCATTGCCGAACAGGGCGTTCGCCGTCTGGCGGCCGCGGCGCATCGAGGATTCGTCGACGACGTCGTCGTGCAGCAGGGTGGCGGTGTGGATGAATTCGACGACGGCCGCCAGTTCATGGTGCGCCGTGCCACGATAGCCGTGGGCATTGGCCAGCAACAGCACCAGCACGGGGCGGATGCGCTTGCCGCCGGCACTGATGATGTATTCGGCGATCTGGTTGACCAGACTCACTTCCGAATGCAGGCGCTGGCGGATCACCGTATTGACCGCGTCCATGTCGGCGGCGATCGATTGGGTGAGGGTGTTCTGTTGTGCTTGGGGGATGGCGGCGGACAAGGCAAACCTGCTGATAACGTTGAGATGCGGTTGACGTGAGAGTGCGGGGCGATTATACGACATGCACGCATGAGTCGTGCCATTTCGCCAAGTTCGCGTGCGCGGTCTTGCCCCGGCTTTGACCCGCGTTGCCGCGATGCCACGACAAATGCGGGGCGATCCCGGCTTTTGACGCAAGAGATCGAACCGTGTATAATTCCCTGTTCCCCGGCACCAGAGAAGCACGGCACGTTCGTCGCCGAAGGGATTTTTATTAAACAATTGATGAGGTTTTCAATCATGTATGCGGTCATAAAAACCGGTGGCAAGCAGTATAAAGTTGTCGCTGGTGAAAAACTTAAAGTAGAACAGATACCGGCAGACATTGGTTCCGAACTCACCATCGATCAGGTCCTCGCCGTTGGCGCGGGCGAAAGCATCAAGTTTGGTGCTCCCCTGGTTGAAGGTGCTACGGTGCTGGTGAAGGTCGTTTCCCATGGTCGCCACGACAAGGTCCGCATTTTCAAAATGCGCCGTCGTAAGCACTACCAGAAGCGTCAGGGCCACCGCCAGAACTTCACCGAAATCCAAGTGGTTTCGATCAACGGCTAATTGCCCCTCTCTTCAAAGTCATCAAGGAGTACTTAAATGGCACACAAAAAAGGCGGCGGCACTACCCGTAACGGCCGCGACTCAGAAAGCAAGCGCCTTGGCGTGAAAGTGTATGGCGGCCAGGCGATCACCGCCGGCGGCATCATCATCCGTCAGCGCGGCACCCCAGTGCGTCCAGGCACCAACGTTGGCCTGGGCAAGGATCACACCTTGTTCGCGCTGGTCGACGGCACTGTGAAATTCGTCAAGCAAGGCGTCGGTTCGAAGCAGTACGTGACCGTCGTTGCTGCACAAGCTGCCGAAGCAGTCGCAGCGTAATTGAGACGTACCGCGCCGCTTCGAGCGGCGCACTTTGTAAGGCGCAAGCCTTCCATCGAAAGGCTCTGCTTACAGTAGAGCCTTTTTAGTTTTTTGGCGGTCAAAAATGAAGTTTATCGACGAAGCAAGAATTGAAGTCATTGCGGGCGACGGCGGCAACGGTTGCGCCTCGTTCCTGCGCGAGAAGTTCCGCCCCTTCGGCGGTCCGGACGGCGGCGACGGCGGCAAGGGCGGCTCGATCTGGGCGGTTGCAGACCGTAACATCAACACACTGGTCGACTTCCGCTATTCGAAAACCCACCATGGCCGCCACGGCGAACCAGGCCGCGGCTCCGATTGCTACGGCAAGGGCGCCGACGACGTCTATCTGCGCATGCCGGTCGGCACGCTGATCATCGACAACGTCAACGGCGAAATCATCGCCGACCTGACCGAACACGGCCAGACCGAAATGCTCGCCAAAGGCGGCGAGGGCGGCTGGGGCAACATCCACTTCAAGACCTCGACCAACCGCGCGCCGCGTCAGAAGACCGAGGGCAAGGAAGGCGAACGCCGCGAACTGCGCCTGGAACTGAAGGTGCTGGCCGACGTCGGCCTGCTGGGCATGCCGAACGCCGGCAAGTCGACTTTCATCACGGCCGTCTCGAACGCCAAGCCGAAGATCGCCGACTACCCGTTCACGACCCTGCACCCGAACCTGGGCGTGGTGCGCGTGTCGCACGAGAAGAGCTTCGTCATCGCCGACATCCCGGGCCTGATCGAAGGCGCCGCCGAAGGCGCGGGCCTCGGCCACCAGTTCCTGCGCCACCTGGCGCGCACCGGTCTGCTGCTGCACATCGTCGACATGGCGCCCTTCGAGGCGACGGTCGATCCGGTGAAAGAGGCGAAAGCCCTGATCAAGGAACTCGAGAAGTACGACGAAGACCTGCTCAACAAGCCGCGCTGGCTGGTGCTGAACAAGCTCGACGTGGTGCCGGAAGACGAACGCAAGAAGCGCGTCAAGGACTTCATCAAGAAGATGGCCTGGAAGGGTCCTTACTTCGAGATCTCGGCATTGAACCGCGAAGGCTGCCAGGAACTGATCAACGCGATCTACATGCACCTGGAAACCAAGCGCGCATCCGACCTGCGCGTGGACGAGTCGGTGCAGATGACCGAGGAAGCGCGCGGCATCACCTCGATCGATCCGGACGATCCTCGCTTCAAGATCCTTGAAGACTAAGCGTCTTCCACTCGACCCGTGCGCGGGTGCGCGGCCAGCTCCTGCAGCTGGTGGCGACCGCCAGTTCGCTGGCGGCGCTCGTTGCCATGCTCGACCCGGACCGGGTCGCGACCGCAATGGGCCTGTTTCTCGTTGGCGTGAACGGCTACAGCCAGTTCTACGCCATCTATGTCGGCGTCCGTCTCGCCACCGCGGGACTGGCACTGCTTGCAGCAAGGCGGGGCGACCAGCCCATCCTCGGCGATCTCGTTGCATTATTCCTGCTGGCCCAGCCGGCCGGGCGCCTGGTCGCGGCTTTCGCGATCGGCCTGCCGCGCGGGGTTTTGTTCGTCGTATGCGGGATCGAGTTGCTGGCGGGCCTGGCCCTGCTGGCCTTGCGCCCGAAGGAAGAGAGAATCTCGCCATGAAGTCCGTCATTGAGACACGCCGGCCGCATCATCGTCAAGGTCGGCTCCTCGCTCGTCACCAACGAAGGCCGCGGCCTCGACCACGCGGCCATCGCCCGCTGGGCCTTCCAGATTGCCGCCCTGCGTGCGCTGGGCAAGGAAGTCGTGCTGGTCAGCTCCGGCGCGATCGCCGAAGGCATGCTGCGCCTGGGCTTTAGCAGCCGCCCGCACGACATCCACGAACTGCAGGCCTGCGCCGCCTGCGGCCAGATGGGCCTCGCGCAAATCTACGAGACCAGTTTCAAAGCGCATGGCGTCCAGACCGCGCAGGTGCTGCTGACCCATGCCGACCTGGCCGACCGCGAACGCTACCTGAACGCGCGCGCGACCTTGACGACCTTGCTGCGCCTGGGCGTGGTCCCGATCATCAACGAGAACGATACCGTCGTCACCGACGAGATCAAGTTCGGCGACAACGACACCCTCGGCGCCCTGGTCGCCAACCTGATCGAAGCCGATGCGCTCGTGATCCTGACCGACCAGCGCGGCCTGTTCTCAAGCGATCCGCGCAAGGATCCGAACGCACGCCTGATCGAACGCGCCCAGGCCGGCGACGCCTCGCTCGAAGCCATGGCCGGCGGCGCCGGCAGCAATATCGGCAGCGGCGGCATGCTGACCAAGGTGCTGGCCGCGCGCCGCGCCGCGCGCTCGGGCGCCCACACCGTCATCGCCTGGGGCCGCGAGCCGGACGTGCTCACGCGCCTGGCGCAGGGCGAAGCGATCGGCAGCGAACTGCAGGCGACGACGACGCGCCTGACCGCGCGCCGCCAGTGGATGGTCGACCATCTGCACACGGCGGGCGAGGTCGTGCTCGACGCCGGCGCCGTGCAAAAGCTGACGCAAGAGGGCAAGTCCCTGCTGCCGATCGGCGTCATCGCCGTCAAAGGCGAATTCGGGCGCGGCCAGGTGATCAGCTGCGTCAGCGAAGCGGGCAAGCTCGTCGCGCGCGGCCTCACCAGTTATACCAGCAGCGAAGTGCGGCGCATCATGCGCCACTCCTCGCACGAAATCGAAGCCATCCTCGGCTACATCGAAGGACCGGAACTGGTTCATCGCGACAACTTAGTCCTTACTCTGAAAGCAGAACATGATGAATCCCTCCGCCGTGGTGCAAGCCCAGCTCGACGCCTATAACGCGAAAGACATCGACGCCCTGATGCTGACCTATGCGCCGGACGCGCGCCAGTTCACGCTGCACGGACCGCTGCTGGCCGAGGGGACGACGCGATCCGGCCGCGCTATGTGGCGCGCTTCGCCGAGCCGGACCTGCATGCACGCCTCCTCAGCCGCAGCGTGGTCGGGCAACATCGTCAGCGATGTCGAAATCGTCACCCGCAATTTCCCGGACGGGCTGGGCACGGTCGAAATGCTGTGCGTGTATGAGGTCGCGGACGGACGCATCCAGGCCGCGTCGTTTGCGACCGGTACGCGACGCTGCTCGAGATTTAACTCGCTGCCGTGACGGGCGCCAGCGGCTCCGGCGCGATCACCCCGTCCGGCATCGGCGTCTTGTCGCGGAACTCGCACAGGTCGTTGATGATGCAGTTCCAGCATTTCGGCCGGCGCGCCACGCAGGTGTAGCGGCCGTGCAGGATCAGCCAGTGGTGGGCGTCCTGCAAGAATTCCTTCGGCACGAACTTGAGCAGCTTCGTCTCGACCTGGTCGACGTTCTTGCCCGGCGCGATCTTCGTGCGGTTCGAGACGCGGAAGATGTGGGTGTCGACCGCCATCGTCGGCTCGCCGAAGGCCGTATTCAGCACCACGTTGGCCGTCTTGCGGCCGACGCCCGGCAGGGCTTCCAGCGCTTCGCGCGCGCGCGGCACGTCGCCGCCATGCTGGTCGACCAGGATCTGGCAGGTGGCGATCACGTTCTTCGCCTTGGTGTTGTACAGGCCGATGGTCGAGATATAGGTCTTCAGCTCATCGAGGCCGAGGTCGAGGATCTTTTGCGGCGTGTTCGCGACCGGGTACAGGCGGCGCGTGGCCTTGTTCACGCCGACGTCGGTCGACTGCGCCGACAGCAGCACGGCGATCAGGAGTTCGAACGGCGTCGTGTATTCCAGTTCGGTGGTCGGATGGGGATTGGCGGCGCGAAAGCGCGTGAATATTTCCAGTCGTTTGGCCGGGTTCATGCGGTTTGTTCTTGTCGTCAGGCGCGGCGGCGCGCAGGCGGGCGCGCTCCATGGCGGCGGCGATGATGGCGCGCTTGCGCTCCTTCTCGGCCAGTTCTTCCGGCGTATTCGTCGCTTCCGCCGTGACTTCGCGCATCTTCTCGACCGCCTTGGCGGCCAGGCGCGCATCGTTTTCCTCGCGCTCGCGCTGCAGGCGCTCGCTGCGGAAATCGTGGCGCGCGCGCGCCGCATCGGCCGCCGGCTGCGACCAGGCGTCCCAGCCGGTGGCATCGCCCGTCACCGGCGACCATGCTGATGCAGTCGACCGGGCAGGGCGCCACGCACAGGTCGCAGCCGGTGCACAGGCTCGGCAGGATCGTGTGCATCTGCTTGGCCGCGCCGAGGATGGCGTCGACCGGGCAGGCCTGGATGCACAGGGTGCAGCCGATGCACAGCGCCTCGTCGATGAAGGCGACCGGGCGCGGACGCTCGAGGCCGTTGGCCGGATTGATCGGGATCACCGGGCGCCCGGTGACGGCGGACAGGCGGCGCACGCCCTCGATGCCGCCCGGCGGGCACTGGTTGATGTCGGCCTCGCCGCTGGCGATGGCTTCGGCATAGGGCCGGCATGCCGGATAGCCGCACTTGGTGCATTGCGTCTGCGGCAGCAGGTCTTCGATCAGGTCGGCAAGGGTCTTGGTCACGGCGCGGGGAAGCATGTCAAAGGCGTCATTATCCGACAAAACGGGCGGCTGGCGCGAAGCGGTCTGGCGAGCTCGTGCGCTTGCGTGGGGAAGCGTACAGAAGCGGAGGGCGGCTTGTGGCCTACTGTGAGCATTGCCGGAATTCAAATCGGCTTCCACCACAGGAGAAACCATGAAGAACAAGATGATTGCACGCACCATGATCGCGGTGATGCTGGCCGCCAGCCTGCCGGCGATTGCCCAGGACCGCGGCTACCGCGACGACCGCGCCCAGGAGCGCAACTACCGCGACGACCGCGTCCAGGAACGCCGCGAAGAGCGCCGCGACATGCGCAACGAGCAGCGCGAGGAACGCCGCGAATACCGCGACAACCAGCGCGATGCGCGCCGCGATTACCGCGACGACCGCCGCGACGACCGCCGCGATTATCGTCACGGCAACCGCGGCGCCGGCCCGCGCCACGACCTCTACAGTGGCCAGCGCCTGCCGTCGAATTACCAGAACCGCCAGTACGTGGTCGACAACTGGCGTTCGCACCGCCTGAGCGCGCCGCCGCGCGGCCACCACTGGGTGCAGGTCGGCAACGACTACGTGCTGGCGGCGATCGCCACCGGCGTCATTGCTGCGATCTTCCTCGGTAACTGACAGCGTCCGTTATCTGACTCGCTAAGTGACACATCGTACAGATGTGATCCGGTGGCGATGGCTTAATACGCCATGAGCCGCGCGATGCGGCTGATGCCAACAGGAGAACATAATGAACGAATGGATCATCGCCCCTTTGCTTGAACCGGACCCGACCGGCGTGGTATCGCACACGCCGGTCGCGCACGGAAATCCGGGCGCGGACGGCGAGCAGGCCGAGGAACACGCCGACGACCGCCGCCATGGCGACCGCCGCGACAACCACGACGACGAAGCCGATCCCGACTTCGCCCGTGGCGAGGACCGGCGCGAAGACGCGGTCTGAGCAGGACCCGGCAGCACCAAAAAAAATGCCACGACTTGTCGTGGCATTTTGTCGTTCCGGGCTGACGGATCAGCTGAACTCGCGGATGAATTCGCCGAGCTTCGGGCAGATCGTCTCGCGCCAGCGGCGGCCCGAGAAGATGCCGTAGTGGCCGGCTTTCGGCGCAACGATAGTCGCGCTTCATCTCGGCCGGGATGCTGCTGCACAGGTCGTGCGCGGCCTGGGTCTGGCCGGCGCCGGAGATGTCGTCGAGTTCGCCTTCGATGGTGAGCAGGGCGACCGTCTTGATGTCCTGCGGACGCACCAGGTTGCCGCCGACTTCCCAGGTGCCCTTCGGCAGCCGGAATTCCTGGAACACGGTCTTGATCGTGTCGAGGTAGTACTCGGCCGGCATGTCGAGCACGGCGTTGTATTCGTCGTAGAACTGGCGGTGCGCTTTCGGCCGACTCGTCGTCGCCGCGCATCAGGTGCTGGTAGAACTCGCGGTGCGACTGGGCGTGGCGGCCCGGGTTCATGGCGATGAAGCCGGCGTGCTGCAGGAAGCCCGGATAGACCTTGCGCCCGAAGCCCGGGTAATTGCCCGGCACCGCGTAGATCACGGTGTTCTCGAACCACGAGAACGGCTTTTCGGTGGCGAGGTCGTTGACCGCGGTCGGCGACTTGCGCGGGTCGATCGGGCCGCCCATCATCGTCATCGTCTTCGGCAGCTTCGGATCGTTGGCGCGAGGCCATCAGCGAAATCGCGGCCAGCACCGGCACGGTCGGCTGGCAGACGGAGATCACGTGCACGTCCGGGCCGAGGGCGCGGATGAAGTCCTGCACGTAGATAAATGTAGTCGTCGAGGTGGAACGGGCCACTCGACAGCGGCACCATGCGCGCGTCGATCCAGTCGGTGATGAACACGTCATGGTCGGGCAGCAGGGCGCGCACCGTGTCGCGCAGCAGCGTCGAATGGTGGCCCGACAGCGGCGCCACCAGCAGCACGGTCGGCTGCGCCAGTGCGGCGAAGGCCGCGTCCGGCAGGTCTTTCTTGAAATGCACCAGCTTGCAGAACGGCTTGGTCGACCGCCGCATGCTCCTTGATCGCGACGGCTCTCGCCTTTGATGCTGACCGTGTCGATGCCGAAGGCCGGTTTTTCGTAATCCTTGCCCAGTCGATACATCAGCTCGTAGCCGGCGGCGATACGCTGGGAAAACGGGGTGTGGGCAAAAGGGGAGACCGGGATTCGAGAACAGCTTGGAAGATGCATCCGCCCACTGCATCAGCGGGGTCAGGAAGGAGCGTTGCATCTCGTGCAATTGATAAAGCATAGGTTATTCCTTCGAGTGGTGCGTGTTGCCTGGGCACGTAGACCAGGCCCTTGCGCCTGGCACGGCGCCGTCTGGGCTCCATGTCGAGTGCGCGAAATTTAATCAGTCAATTATAGAATAATTGCTTGACTGGTGGAAATGTCCGTTTCCATCATGATGATGTCATTCGGTTCACGCTTAAGTGGCGTTATACACCCGATTTTGCGCGGCCGTCGGTGATGCGGCACACATAAAAACAAATGCCCCGGACGACCGGGGCATTGTCGTTGCATTTACTGACGACTCGACGAATCAGTCGAAGACCGGGGTTTCGACACCCAGGATCTTGTGCAGCTTCGGCGAGGTCGTCGTGTACTGCATGTGGATCTTCTTGTCCGGGAAGATGTAGGGCGCCGCGCCGAAGGCGGCCAGCGCCGCTTCGTGGAAGCCCGACAGGATCAGCTTCTTCTTGCCCGGATAGGTGTTGATGTCGCCCACGGCGAAGATGCCCGGCACATTGGTTTCGAACTTCTCGGTGTCGACCACCTTCAGCTGACGGCGTTCGATGTCCAGGCCCCATTCGGCGATCGGGCCGAGCTTTGGCGACAGGCCGAAGAACACCAGCAGCATGTCGAGCGGCACGCGGCGGGTGACGCCGTCGGCGCCGGTGACTTTCACTTCGGTCAGCTTGCCGTCGGTTTCATCGAAGCCGGTGACCTGGCCGATGATCAGCTGCATTTCGTATTCGTCGCACAGGGCCTTCATCTTGGCCACCGAGCCGGGGCCGCGCGGAAGTCTTCGCGGCGGTGCAGCAGCACGACCGATTCGGCCTTGCCGACGAAGTTCAGCGCCCAGTCCAGCGCGGAGTCGCCGCCGCCGCAGATGACCAGGTTCTTGCCTTCGAACTGGCTCGGATCCTTGACGCGGTAGTGCAGCTGGCGTGTTGTCGAACTTGTCGATGCCGTCGACCTTGATCGTGCGCGCCTGGAACGAACCGACGCCGGCCGCGATGAAGATGGTCTTGGTGATGAAGCGGGTGCCGGCCGAGGTTTCGACATTGAAGCGGCTGTCTTCGCGGCGCTGCACGGTCGGTCACTTCCTGGCCCAGGTGGAAGGTCGGCTCGAACGGCTCGATCTGCTTGAGCAGGTTGTCGGTCAGTTCCTGGCCGGTGCACACGGGCACGGCCGGGATGTCGTAGATCGGCTTGTCCGGATACAGTTCGACGCACTGGCCGCCGACGGCCGTGCAGCGAATCGATGACGTGGGCCTTGATTTCGAGCAGGCCGAGTTCGAAGACCTGGAACAGGCCGACCGGACCGGCGCCGATGATGACGGCGTCGGCTTCGATGGCGCCGGCGAACGAACTGTTGGGGGCGATGCTGCCCGCATCATGGGTGGCACTGATAGTCATGCGCTGATGGTCCTGTTGATTTTTGAAATGAGGGGCGCTGCAGCCATGCCCGCTGCGATGGCCGCTAGTGTGCCATGGATGAAAATTGCCTGCCGGAGGCCGCAGAAAACGGCCCCGGCAGGCGAACAAGCCTCGCTGGATCAGCGGACCAGCTGGTCCAGCTTGTTCTTGACGTCTTTCCACTGCATCGGCGTCGGGCAGGGCGGCCTTGGTCTTGGTGATCGAAGGCCAGTTGCGCGACAGGTCGACATTGATCTTGATGAATTGCTGCTGGTCGCCCGGCACGTCTTCTTCGGCATAGATCGCATTCACCGGGCACTCGGCCACGCACACGGCGCAGTCGATGCACTCGTCAGGGTCAATCGCGAGGAAATTCGGGCCTTCCCGGAAACAATCGACCGGGCATACATCGACGCAGTCGGTATAACGACAGCTGATGCACGATTCGGTGACAACGTGGGTCATAACAGTCCTATCTATGGTGGAGTGCCGCGGCCGTCGGCGCATGCGGAAGCCGCCAACATGGCAAAGCACTGTATTTTAGGGCAATTCGGGCTTTCCCACAAATCAGGCTTATACACAATATACATAAGCAAATGTGATGAGCGGCGCGCAGACATTCGACCCGCGCCGGTAGCCGCCTCAGCGCGACCGAGCCGCAAATGGGCCAGCAGGGCCGGCCAGCCGGCCGCATCGATCGCGCCGTCGTCGACCACGAGCACCGAATGGCAGCGCTGGCCATCCTCGACCGTGATTTCCCAGCGCGGCAGGTCGGCGCCGACCGCATGCTTCGGGGCGGCGCCGAAGAAATCGGCCTGGCGCACCAGGGTCTCCAGCGCTTTCCCGTCCGGCCGGCAGGCCGTGTCGAGTTCGACACAGCGTTCGATGCCGGCAAAGCCGCCGGCCATTTTCGCGCGGATCTTCATGACGGCCGCCGCCTTGGCGATGACGGCGGCGGTCGCCTGCGACTGGTCGGGCCGGCGTTTCGAGCGGCAGTTCGTCGCCGGCCGGGCCGTTGCGGCCGTGTTCGGCGCACCAGCGCGCCAGCGCCTCGGCCTCGGCGTCGAGCACGCGTTCGATGTTGTAGTACTCGGCCAGGTTCATGGTGCCGCAGCAGGCGCGCCGGTCCTGCTGGGCGCCGGGGGCATCGCAGACGACCGCGGCCAGGCGCTTGACGGTGCAGGTGCGGCGTCTGTCGTGCCGGCCGCTCGGCCGGCGCCGGCGTGTCCTCGGGCACTTCTGCGCCGACCACCTCGCGGATGGTGAACTGGTGGCGGATGAAGTCGGCTATGCAGCCGGCTTGCCGTCCTCGCTCGCCAGGCGCAGCATGTCGTTGACGACGTCGGCATAGCTGGCGGCGCATGTCGGGCGCGCCGACCAGCGCGCGCAGCACCAGGCCGCGCAGCTAGGCGGCGACCCGGTGCAGCACGGCGGCGTCGTCCTCGACGCTCGGGTTGCGCTCGAACGGCGAACATGTCGGCCAGCACGTCGTAGACGCCGCCGGTGAACACTTGCGAGATCGCGTGCACCTGGGTGCCGGCCTGGCTCAGGCGTCAGGTCGTTGTCGGCATTGCGCAGGCCGGTGGTGCCGCCCAGCGCCAGGCCGAACTGCTCGGCGATGTCGGCCAGGAAGGTCTTGTCGTGCAGGCTGCGCCTTGGTCTGGGCCACCACGGCTTCGCACTGGTCGAGCTGGGACAGGGCCAGGAAGATCGCGGTCAGGTCGCCGAACGACTCGTGCAGGCCGCCGGTCTGGGGCGGGGCGTCGGCCAGCAGCCAGTGGGGTTTCAGGCCGTCGAGCACGGCGTGGCCGGTTTCATGCGCGACGATGTCGAACGAGCGGCAGGTGAACACGCGCTCCTTCTGGCCGCGAGGGGACGAAGTCGCCGAACTTCAGGCAGGACTGGTTGCGGCTGTAGAAGGCGTTCATCACGTTCGGCAAGCCATACGGGAAGACCTGCAGCGGCGCCGTGTCGATGCTGCTGTTCCATTGCCAGGGCAGCGGCATCTCGGCGCCGGCCGAAGACAGCGAGCGCTGGTACATGGTCAGGGTCTGGCGCACCACGGCGAAGGTATGGACGGCGTCGAACTGCGGGGTGTCGGGCATGGTGACGAAGTCGCCGAAGGCATTCGGCTCGACCGGGCTGATGCCGGGGTCGCCCGGACGCGATGCGGGCGTCGCGCGGCCCGGCCAGCACCACGCCGGGCAGGTAGGCTTTGCGGGTGCCCATCTCCTGACCGACGGGTCCTGTTTCCACATCAGCACGCGCGCGCCGAAGGCATACGGCAGCGGTACGCTCGACTCGGCGGCGCTTCGGCGCCGCGCGGGCTGCCGGGCTGGTCGAGCAACTGGGCCGCCTTGCGGTGCTGGCGGTAGGGCGCGCTGGGGGTGGGAATGTAGGCGACCGGGGGCTGGTCGCGCTCGACGCTGACGGTGTCGTCGGGCAGCAGGGCTCGTGTTTGTTCCATGATGCATCCTCGTATGAATGAGCGTGTGATGACTTAGCGTCAGGAGTACTCGCGCCCTCGACGGAACCGGTTTTGACCAAAATCAATTGCATGAGCGGACTGGTATGCGACCGATGCAACTGGCATGATGGCGGATTGTCTTGCGCGTCAGCAGAAGAAAGGAAGCACGATGGCGGAAATCCAGATCGTCCAGGAACACAACCTGAGCCCGGAACAGGCGCGCGCGGCGGCGCAACAGGTGGCCGACAAGGTCGCCGCCGAATACGGCATGGCATGGCGTTGGGAAGGCGACGTATTGCGTTTCGAGCGCAGCGGCGTCGAAGGCGCATTGACCCTGGGCGACCAGCGCGCGGCGCTGCAGATCAGGCTGGGACTGCTGATGAGTGCGTTTCGCCCGGCGATCGAGGCGAAGGTGGCGGACAAGATGCGCGCGGATGTTCGCGCGCGCGTGATGTCGTGCATGTGGGTGGACAAGTGCCCACCCGGCGAAAGCCGAATCAGCCCTTGAGCTCTTCGATCAAATCGACGTACTGCTGCATGGCTTCCTCTTTCGAGGTGCCCTTCAAGCCATCCCACGCGTCGAACTTGGCGCGGCCGACCATGTCGGTGAAGCCTGGACGCTCGCCGGTGGCGTCGCCGCTCGAGGCCTGCTTGAACAGCGCGTAAATCTTCAGCAAGGTCATGTTGTCCGGACGTTCCGGCAGGTTCTTCGAATCGGCCTGGGCCTGGGTGAACTGGTCTTGCAAGCTCATAAAAACTCCTGTGTGGTTGGTGATTCTTGCCGCAATGCGCGCGGCCATCTTAGCGCAGGAGAGGAGCGATCACGCGGTTTGGCGCGCTACTTTAGAGGGGATGCTCAGGCGCTGTGCGCCTGAGCAGCAGGACTGACTGAGCTGCTTAGACCTTCAGCAGTTCGACGTCGAAGATCAGCGTCGCGTTCGGCGGGATCACGCCGCCGGCGCCGCGGGCGCCATAGCCCAGGCTGGCCGGGATCGTCAGGCGGCGCGCGCCGCCGACCTTCATGCCCTGCACGCCTTCGTCCCAGCCCTTGATCACGTGACCGGCGCCCAGTGGGAACTGGAACGGGTCGTTGCGGTCTTTGCTCGAATCGAACTTGGCGCCGGCGGTGCCGTCGTCGTTGCGCAGCCAGCCGGTGTAGTGGACGGTGACGTAGTGCGCCGGCTTTCGCCTCGTCGCCTTCGCCGACGACGGTGTCTTCGTATTGCAGGCCGGAATGCGGTGGTGGTAGTGGACATGTTGTTCCCTCGTTAATCTGGTGAACCGCGATTGTAGTGCAAGCCCTCGGCAAACTGCCATCCGCTGCTCGTGCGACTACAATGGTATTTTGATATCGAGGAGCCACGGCGCCATGCAAGCACTCCATCCTGAACCGTCCGGGCAGTGCCGGCATGAACGGCGTCGCCACCGCCTGGGCGCGGGCCCTGCGCGCCGGTTTCTCGCCGCGCATGATGCTGCTGTCGCTGGTGCCGCTGCTGCTCTCGCTGCTGGCCTGGGGCGGCTTGCTGTGGGCCTTCGGTCCCGCGCTGTTCGACTGGCTGCAAGGGCTGTTCACCGACTACGGCTGGTTCCAGGCCAGCGGCAGCCTGCTCTCCACGCTCGGCCTGGGCATGCTGAAGGTGGTCGTGGTGCCGCTGGTGGCGATCCTGTTGCTGCTGCCGCTGATGATCGCGTCCTCGCTGCTGTTCATGGGGATCTTCGCCATGCCCGCGATCGAGAACTACGTCAGCCGCCGCCAGTATCCCGGAGCTCGAACGAGAAGGAGGGCGGCAGCTTCGCCGGCAGCGTCTGGATGAACCTCACCAGCGTGCTGGTGTTCGCGCTGCTCTGGGTATTCACCATCCCGCTGTACGCGTTCCCGCCGCTGGCGGTGGCGGTGCAGGCCGCGCTGTGGGGCTGGGTGTCGTCGCGCGTGATGAGCTATGACGCGCTGGCCGCGCATGCCAGCCCGGCCGAGCGCCAGGCCATCATGCGCGCGCGCCGCTGGCCGCTGCTGGCGATCGGCATGGCCTCGGGCCTGCTCGGCGCGCTGCCGGGGCTGGCCTGGATGGGCGGCGCGGTGCTGGCGATGGCGCTGTTTCCCTTCCTGGCGATCCTGTCGGTCTGGCTGTATCTGCTGATCTTTTTGTTCACTGGACTATGGTTCCAGTACTACTGCCTGCAGGCTTTAACGGACCTGCGCACGGGCGGAACCATGCGCCGCTGGCCGCCTGAGCTTGCATTAAAAACACGAGCCTCGATGTGGGCGCAGTTCCCAGTCGTGTAGGAGAGCAATACCGATGCTTGTAGGCATCAATGCTATCGAGCCAACTCGGCCGTTGTTTTTTTGCGAAAAAGATTCAGGGCAGGTCAAATTTGTTGAACAGGGCTTCGTGGAAGAGCTGTTGATGTGGTGGAATGATGGCTAGGGCGCGCTGAAAAACCGAGCAATCGGGCGCCCGATTTGCACCACCAACGTAAAACAAAGACCCACCTCGATCACTCGAACAGACCGGCAGCAGGGATGGCGAGCAGGTTGGCAGGGATTGCAGGAATGTCGATTCAAACCGGTTGAGCCATCATGGAAAGCACCCGCCGTTTCAAACGGCCCCGTAACGTATTTCGCGCACTGCGCGGACAAGCCAACGGCAATGCCGCGCCCGCGATCGATGCGGACACGCAGCAAGCGCCGCACGACACCTATCCCCCATCTGTCGCTGGTGACCGAAGCCGGCGCCCGCACCGAGCCCACGCTCGAGCCGGGCGACGGCGCCGGCCTGCCGCCGGACACCGAGCGCGAAGGCGAACCGCCGAAAGGCCGGCGGCCGCGGCAAGCTGATCCTGTTCGGCATCCTGCTGGTGGTCGTGGCCGCCGGCTCGACCTACGCGGTCTACGAAACGCGCACCTCGACGCTGCAGGCGAAACTCTTCGCCGGCATGACTGAAGGACGTGCACTACCGCATGGAAAAGGGGCCGAGCAAGGCGATCCGCTTCCCGGCCGAAAGCCCGTACGACGCGCGCCTCGGCTACTCGCACATGCCGGCCTTCCTGACCAAGCTGCAGTCGCGCGATTACGTGATCGACTCCCAGGCGCGCATGTCGCCCAAGATGCTCGAGCTGGCCGACCGCGGCCTGTTCGCGACCTACCGCGAAAAGACCCGCACCGGCCTCGAGATCCTCGATTGCCGCAGCCAGCCGCTGTTCGCCTCGCGCTTCCCGGAGCGCTTCTACGAGCGCTTCGACGACACGCCGCAACTGCTGGTGCAAAGCCTGCTGTTCATCGAGAACCGCGAGCTGCTCGACCCGGCCTACCCGAAACGCAATCCGGCCATCGAATGGGACCGCTTCTCGAAAGCCGTGTTCGACAAGTCGCTGCACGCGATCGGCATCGGCAGCGGCGGCCGCGTCGCCGGCGGCTCGCACGCTGGCCACGCAGATCGAAAAATACCGCCACTCGCCCGAAGGCCGCACCGCCTCGCTGCAGCGACAAGCTCATCCAGATGGCCTCGGCCACGCTGCGCGCCTACCAGGACGGCGAAGACACCACCGGCGCACGGCGCCAGATCGTGCTCGACTACCTGAACACGGTGCCGCTGTCGGCCAAATCGGGCTACGGCGAAGTCAACGGCCTGGGCGACGGCATGTGGGTCTGGTACGGGCGCGATTTCGCGACCGTCAGCCAGACCCTCAAGGGCCGCGATGGACACGCCGCAAGCGGTGCTGGTCTACAAGGAAGCGCTGTCGCTGATGATCGCGCAGCGCCGCCCGGCCTATTACCTGGGCGCCGGCGAAGCCGACCTCGAAACGCTCACCAACAGCCACCTGCGCGTGCTGGCGCAAGCCGGCGTGATCACGCCGCAGCTGCGCGACGCCGCGCTGCGCGGTCAAGCTCAAGCCGGCGCTGCGGCTCGGGCGTCGAAGCGCCGGCCGCCAACGCCTTCGTCTCGCGCAAGGCCTCGAACGCGGTGCGCAACCACCTCGGCTACCTGCTGGGCGAATCGCGCCTGTACAACCTCGACCGCCTCGACATGTCGGTGGTCTCGACGCTCGACGCGCAGGCCCAGCAAGCCGTCACCGCCGCGCTGCGCCAGCTGACCGACGCCGGAAGCGGCGGCGGAAGCGGGCCTGACCGGCAAGGGCATGCTCGGCAACGGCGACCCGTCGCAAGTGGTCTACAGCTTCACGCTGATGGAGCGCGGCGAGCAACGTCAACTACCTGCGCGTGCAGACCGATAACTACGACCAGCCGCTCGACATCAACGAGCAGGCCAAGCTCGACCTCGGCTCGACCGCCAAGCTGCGCACCCTGGTCACCTATCTCGACATCGTCGACCAGCTGCACAAGCGCTATCGGCGCGATGGATCCGAAGGCGCTGCGCGAGACCCGCATCGATCCGAAGGACCACCTGAGCCGCTGGGGCGTCGAGTACTTCCAGGCGCTGCCGGCCAACGCCGACCGCGGCCTCGCGCCGATGCTGGCCGCCGCGATGGAGCGCAAGTATTCGGGCAATCCGGGCGAGGGCTTCTTCACCGGCGGCGGCCTGCATTACTTCGGCAACTTCAGCAAGCTCGACAACGCCAAGATCATGACCGTGCAGCAGGCGCTGCAGCAGTCGACCAACCTCGTCTTCGTGCGCCTGATGCGCGACGTGGCGCGCTACTACATGTTCCAGCTGCCGGGCTCCTCGGCCGCGCTGCTGGCCGACGCCGACGACCCGCGCCGCGCCGAATACCTGGCCCGCTTCGCCGACGCCGAAGGCAAGACCTTCCTGGCCAAGTTCTGGAACAAGTACAAGGGCAAGACCGGCGCCGAAGCGCAGGCCCTGCTGCTGTCGGGCGTGCGTCCGGCCGCCTCGAAGCTGGCCGCCGTGCACCGCACCGCTGGTCCCGAACGCGACGCTGCAGGAGTTCGGCGCCTTCATCGACGCCACCCTGCCGAACGAAGTCGACCCGGAACGCATCGCCGAAGATGTACGACCAGTACGCCCCGGCCAACATGTCGCTGGCCGACCGCGGCTATGTCGCCTCGACCCACCCGCTCGAACTCTGGCTGGTCGGCTACCTGCGCACCCATCCGAAAGCCGGCTGGACCGAAGCGGTGAAAGCCAGCACCAAGGAGCGCCAGGAAGTGTATTCCTGGCTGTTCAAGACGAACCGCAAGAACGCCCAGGACAAGCGCATCGCCGGCCTGCTGGAAGTCGAGTCCTTCCTGAAGATCCACGCGCAGTGGAAGAAGATGGGCTATCCCGTTCGATTCGCTGGTGCCGTCGTATGCGACCACGCTCGGCGCGTCGGCCGACCGTCCGGCCGCGCTGGCCGAGATGATGGGCATCATCATCAACGGCGGCGTGAGGAAACCCGTCGAGCGCATCGATTCGCTGCACTTCGCCAAGGGCACGCCTTACGAGACCCTCGTCAAGCGCGCACCGAAAGTGGACAACGAAGTCGTGCTGGCGCCGGAAGTGGCGCGCGCCGTGGCCACCGCGATTCGCGGCGTGGTCTCGGAAGGCACCGCCAAGCGCGTCAAGACGGCCTTCACCACCTCCGACGGCGGCGTGGTCGCGGTCGGCGGCAAGACCGGTACCGGCGACCAGCGCTTCGACGTCTATGCACGCGGCGGACGCCTGATCGAATCGCGTTACGTGAACCGTTCGGCGACGTTCGTGTTCAACATCGGCGAGCGCTTCTTCGGTTCGATGACGGCCTATGTGCACGGCCCGCAGTCCGAGCACTACGACTTCACCAGCGCGCTGCCGACCCAGCTGCTGGTGGCCCTGGCGCCCAGCCTGATGCCGATGATCGAACCGCCGCAAGGCAGCGTGGCCGCCACGCGCCAGTGCGTGCGTTGAGTGCTGGAGAGAAGGCGCGCCGGGTGAGCCGGCGCGCCGTATCGAGCATCCGCAATTTCTCCTTCGTCTCGCTGCGCGATCTGCTGGTCGCCTCCGGGCCGACCATCATCCTCGTCACGGCGGCCTGCATCGCCGCCTACCTGCTCGTCGATCCGGCGCCGCCCAAGCAGGTGCGCCTCGCCACCGGCCAGGAAAACTCCGCCTACGAAGCCTTCGGCGTGCAGTACGCCAAGGCCTTGAAAGCCGACGACATCCGCGTGTCGCTCCAGCCGACGCTCGGTTCGCAGGACAACCTCGAGCAGCTGCGCAACGGCCAGGCCGACATCGCCTTCGTGCAGAGCGGCTCGACCAGCGAAGAGCAGGCCGGCAAGCTGGGCCTGGTGTCGCTGGGCAGCCTGTTCACCGAACCGGTCTGGCTGTTCTTGCGCGAGAACGTCAAGACGACCAATCTGACCGGCCTGCGCGGCCTGCGCATCAACCTGGGGCCGGAAGGCACGGGCGTGCCGAACCTGTTCCGCCAGGTGCTGGCCGTGAATGGCATCGAGCCGAGCGAGCTGACGATCGGCGCGCTCGAGAACACGCCGGCCACGGTCGAACTGCTGGCCGGGCGCATCGATGGCCTCGTCTTCAGCTCGGCGCCGGAAGCGCCGCTGATCCAGATGCTGCTGCAAACCCCGGGCATCCGCCTGTTCAATTTTTCGCAGGCCGACGCCTATACGCGGCGCCTGCCTTTCCTCACCCACGTGACGCTGCCGCGCGGGATCGTCGACCTCGGGCGCGACATCCCGGCCCAGGACTATCAGCTGATCGCGCCGACCGCGACCCTGGTGGCGCGCGAAGACCTGCATCCGGCGCTGATCGATCTGTTCGTCAAGGCCGCGACCGACATCCACGGCGGGGCAGGGTGGTTCCAGCAGCAGGGCCAGTTCCCGTCGCCGAAATTCACCGAGATCCCGGTGGCCGAGGAGGCGGCGAAATACTACCGCGACGGCCCGCCGCTGCTGCAGCGCTACATGCGGTTCTGGCTGGCGAACCTGTTCGAGCGGCTCTGGGTCGTGGTGGTGGCGCTGGCCGCGCTGATCATCCCGCTCTCGAAGATCGTGCCGCCGCTGTACGTGTGGCGCGTGCGTTCGCGCGTCTACCGCTGGTATGGCGAGTTGCGCGCGGTGGAGCAGGCCTGGGAGGGCGCGCAGGAGGAGCAGCGCGAGATCGTGCGCGCCGACCTGCTGCACCGGCTCGACGAGATCGAGGAGCAGGTGAACCACATCTCGATCCCGCTGGCCTATGCCGACGGCCTGTACGGTTTGCGCGGCCATATCAACATCGTGCGCCAGCGCTTGAAAGCGGCCAGCGCCGGCGCCAGGCTCGGCAGGCGACGCCTTGCCCGAATAACAATTTCTATTCAATAACGATTACACTGGCGGCCCGTGTATTCGTTGCTGAAAGAAATCATGATGCGTCCGCTTTCTCTCCTTGCGCTCTCGCTGGCGCTTGCCTTCGCTCCCGCCGCCCACGCCGCCAATCTGGACGGGAATGCGGATGCCCCCGCCGCCAAGCGCAACCTGCGCGAGACCTATACCAAGTACGAGTACCGCATCCCGATGCGCGACGGCGTGAAACTGTTCACCACCGTCTACGTGCCGAAGGACGGCAACCGCAGCTATCCCTTCCTGATGCAGCGCACGCCCTACAGCGCCGGCGTGCAGGCCCAGGGCGAACTGCGCTACGGCGTGGACTGGGTGCCGGAAGCGATCGGCCCCTCGCGCGAGTTCGAGGATGCCGGCTACATCTTCGTGAACCAGGACGTGCGCGGGCGCTACATGTCGGAAGGGAAGTGGCAGGAAATGACGCCGCACGGCCAGGCCAAACGCGCGGCCGGCGAGGGCGTCGAGAGCCAGGACATGCACGACACCGTGGCCTGGCTGCTGAAGAACGTCCCGAACAACAACGGCAAGGTCGGCATCTACGGCATCAGCTATCCGGGCTTTTATACGGCGGCCAGCATCATCGATTCGCATCCGGCGATCAAGGCGGCCTCGCCCCAGGCGCCGGTGACCGACCTGTTCATGGGCGACGACTCCTACCACGGCGGCGCCTTCATGCTGGCGGCGAACTTCGATTTCTATGCCGCCTTCACCGAGGCGCAAGAACCCGACGCCGCTGCCCAAGACCTGGGACGGCTTCGATTACGGCACCACCGACGGCTACGACTTCTTCCTCAAGCACCTGACGCTGTCGAACATCGCCGCCAGCATGAGCGAGAAGCAGCGCGCCCTGTTCGCGCCGAACATCGAGCACGACACCTACGACGCCTTCTGGCAGTCGCGCGCCATCGCCCCGCACCTGAAGAACATCAAGGCGGCCGTGCTGACGGTGGGCGGCTGGTTCGATGCGGAAGATCCGGCAGGGCCGTTCACGACCTACAACGCGATCGAAAAGCAGAACCCGGGCATCGTCAACGTGCCTGGTGATGGGGCCCGTGGGTGCACGGCGGCTGGGCGCGCGGCGAGGGCGCCCGGCTTGGGCACGTCAGTTTCGACGCCAAGACCTCCGAGTACTTCCGCAAGGAGCTGCAGTTCCCCTTCTTCGAGCAGCACCTGAAGGGCGTCAAGCCGGAACGCGCGATCGCCGAAGTCACGGCCTTCGAGACCGGCAGCAATGTCTGGCGCCGCTACGCCGCCTGGCCGCCGCTGCAGGCCAAGGCGCGCACGCTCTACTTCGGCGCCGACGGCAAGCTGAGCTGGACGCAGCCGGCCGCCGCACGCGTCGTTCGACGAATACGTGGCCGACCCGAGCAAGCCGTGCCGTACATCGGCTACCCGGCCACCGGCGTGCCGAAGGAATACATGGTCTCGGACCAGCGCTTCGCCGCGACGCGGCCCGACGTGCTGGTCTACCAGAGCGAGGTGCTGGAAGAGGACGTGACGATCGCCGGCCCGGTGACGCCGAAGCTGTTCGTCTCGACGACGGGCACCGATGCCGACTGGGTGGTCAAGCTGATCGACGTGTATCCGGCGGCTATCCGGAACCCCGGTCGAGCGCAAGGGCGGCGACGTCGGCCGCGCCAGGCGTCGAGATGGGCGGCTACCAGCAGCTGGTGCGCGGCAATCCGCTGCGCGGCAAGTTCCGCAACAGCTTCGAGAAGCCGGAGCCGTTCACGCCGGGCAAGGTCGAGGCGATCAGCTTCGAGCATGCGGCCAGGTCAACCACACCTTCCGCCGCGGCCACCGCATCATGGTGCAGGTGCAGAGCTCGTGGTTCCCGCTGGTCGACCGCAATCCGCAGAAGTTCATGCGCATTCCCGAAAGCGAAGCCGGAGGATTTCAAGAAGGCGACCCAGCGCGTGTATCACGCGCCGGCCACGCCGTCGGGGCTGCAGGTGATGGTGTTGCCGGCCACCCCATGACCATCGCGGTTGATCGGGCGTGCGTTGAACGCGTGGGCGGCGTCAACGCAGCGTCCGATCATCGTTCAGGGTGGAGCCGACCACCCTACGGCTAATCGGAGGCGCTGTAGGGTGGTCGGCTCCACCGCGACCGATGATCATTGGTCGCGTGTATGCCGCCCACGCGTTCAACCACCCGACGATCAATCGTTATCGTCAGGCGCCGATCCAGGGCAAGCCCGCCTTGCACCAGCCGCCCACGGTCTTGCGGTGGCCCTCGCCATCCTTGTCGCCTTCGAATCCTTCCAGGATGTCGAAGGCGTTCGCGTAGCCCAGCTCGGTCGCCACGCGCGCGCTGTGGCGCGAGCGCACGCCCGAGCGGCACAGGAAGAGCAGGATGTCGTCCTTGCCGGCCGCCTGTTCCAGCTGTGCGCCGAATTGGGGATTCGGCTGGCCGCCGGGATAGCTCGCCCATTCGACCGCCAGTTGCTGGCCGTCGCGGCGACCACGACGCGGCCGACCCAGTCGCGCTCGGCGTTGGTGCGCACGTCGACCAGTTTCACGTTCGGGGCCGCCTGCAGCAGCACGAAGGCTTCGTCCGGGCGTGACTGCACCGGCATAGGGCTGGCCGGGCGCACGCTGGCGGGCGGCGTCGAGGATCTCTTTGGTGGTTTTCATGCCTGTCCTTGTCTAGGTTCGCACCTTCATGGCGCATACTTGCCGAAACAGTGCGCAGCGCATCAAAACGGTGCGTTAATGCGCTGAGTTGCACCATCATGGTGCAAATGTTCGAGGAAGCGTGCACCAATCAATATTTGCGGATCGATGAAGATTTTATGGTTAAACTCACGGCTTTCCAAAGAAGGATAGCGCATTTGTTCATGCCGGAAACGCTGGCATGGTTCCTGCATTAGTTCCTGCCAAGTATGTCGCAAACGAGCTGATGGTCAGTAGTCGACCTCGCTTATTGATTGACACCCCATTTTTTTGTTAGGAGAAACGCATGGCAAAGACGGCCGCAGATGTTCTGCAGATGGTGAAGGACAACGAAGTCAAGTTCGTGGATTTCCGCTTCGCGGATACCCGTGGTAAAGAGCAGCACGTCACCGTTCCTGTGTCGCACTTCGACCTCGACAAATTCGAATCGGGCCACGCTTTCGACGGCTCGTCGATCGCCGGCTGGAAGGGTATCGAAGCATCGGACATGCTCCTGATGCCGGACCCAACGACCGCCAACATCGACCCGTTCATGGAAGAGACCACCCTGTTCATGCAGTGCGACGTGATCGAACCGTCGGACGGCAAGGGCTACGACCGCGACCCGCGCTCGATCGCCAAGCGCGCCGAAGCCTACCTGAAGTCCTCCGGCATGGGCGACACCGCCTACTTCGGTCCGGAGCCAGAATTCTTCATCTTCGATGTCGATCCGCTGGAAAATCGACATGTCGGGCTGCTTCGTCAAGATCGACTCCGAAGAAGCCTCGTGGACCACCGGCGAGAAGCTCGAAGGCGGCAACACCGGCCACCGTCCGACCGTCAAGGGCGGCTACTTCCCGGTGCCTCCGGTCGACAGCTTCCAGGACATGCGCTCGGAAATGTGCCTGATCCTCGAATCGCTCGGCATCCCGGTCGAAGTGCACCACCACGAAGTGGCCGGCGCCGGCCAGAACGAAATCGGCACCAAGTTCTCGACCCTGGTCGAGCGCGCCGACTGGACCCAGAACCTGAAATACGTGGTCTGGAACGTGGCCCACAGCTACGGCAAGACCGCCACCTTCATGCCGAAGCCAATCGATGGCGACAACGGTTCGGGCATGCACGTGCACCAGTCGATCTGGAAAGACGGCAAGAACCTGTTCGCCGGCGACGGCTATGCCGGCCTGTCGGAAACGGCGCTGTTCTACATCGGCGGCATCATCAAGCACGCCAAGGCCCTGAACGCGATCACCAACCCGGGCACCAACTCGTACAAGCGCCTGGTGCCGGGCTACGAAGCGCCGGTCAAGCTGGCCTACTCGGCCAAGAACCGTTCGGCTTCGATCCGCATCCCGCACGTGGCGAACCCGAAAGGCCGCCGCATCGAGACCCGTTTCCCGGATCCGCTGGCCAACGTCTACCTGTGCTTCGCCGCGCTGCTGATGGCGGGCCTGGACGGTATCCAGAACAAGATCCATCCGGGCGAAGCGGCCACGAAGGACCTGTACCATCTGCCGCCGGAAGAAGACAAGCTGATCCCGACCGTCTGCGCCTCGCTGGAAGAAGCCCTGGAAGCGCTGGACAAGGACCGCGAGTTCCTGACCCGCGGCGGCGTCTTCAGCGACAGCATGATCGACGCCTACATCGAACTGAAGATGGGCGAAGTGCAGCGCATGCGCATGACGCCGCACCCGCTCGAATTCGACATGTACTACTCGTCGTAATCACAGCGAGTGTTGCGCTACGGCATCATAAGCTGTAAGCGCAATGTAAGAAACGCGGGGAGGGCCGGTGGCTTTCCCCGCGTTTTTTTATGGATGCGGTATATTCGGGCTCAACTCCACCTCGCACGCTTGCCGTGCTGCTCCTACTGATGCGAATGACAACCAGTATCGACCAGGCTGGCGCTTGCGGCCGGCGTGATCGTCAGCGCCGCCGCCGACGCCCAGACCACGGTCTACAAATGCGTCGATGCGCAAGGCCGCGTCGAGTTCACCGATACCGGAAAGAAGGGCTGCAAGGCGCTCGACCTGCCCGGCTATATCCCGGCGCCGCCCGAGCGCCGCGGCCCGGCGCCGGTTGCCGCGCGTCCGAACAATGCCGCCCCGGCGGCCGCGCCGACGCCGAGCCCGTCGAACTTCCCGCGCGTCGACACCTCGCAGCAGCGCGCCCGCGACGACGACCGGCGCGGCATCCTGACCGACGAACTGCGCGCTCGAGGAAAAGAAGCTCGCCGACTTGCGCGCGGTCTTCAACAACGGCGAACCCGAACGCCAGGGCAACGAGCGCAATTACGCCAAATACCAGGAGCGCGTGGCGCAGATGCGCGACGACATCAGCCGCACCGAACGCAATATCGAAGCGCTGCGGCGCGAGATCGCCAACATACGATGAGTCCGATTCGAGCGCACCCGAACACCCGCCGCAGCCGGCCCGCTTTGCCGGCCTGGAGCTGCTGGCATCGAGCGTGCTGCTGGTCGACCGGCAGGACCGCGTGCGCTATGCCAATCCGGCGGCCGAGAACATGCTCGACGCCTCGCTGAAATCGCTGTCGCGCCTGGCCCTGGGCGACGCTGTTCTCGAATGGCGACGAGCTGGCCGCCCTGTGCGACGCAGACCCGCACCCACCAGTATGCCGACCTGCGCCAGGACCTGGCGCTGCGAGCGCCCGGGCCGCGAGACCCTGCACGTGCACTCGATCGCCAGCAGCCTGGACGACGGCGAAGTGCTGATCGAGCTGCGCGAAAACGTCCAGCAGTTGAAACTCGATCGCGAGGAGCGCTTCCTCGACCAGAGCCAGGCGAACAAGGAACTGATCCGCAACCTGGCGCACGAGATCAAGAACCCGCTGGGCGGCATCCGCGGCGCGGCGCAACTGCTGGAACTCGAACTGCCGCCGCTGCACCTGGGCGAACTCAAGGAATACACGCAAGTCATCATCAAGGAAGCCGACCGCCTGCAAACCCTGGTCGACCGCCTGCTGGCGCCGCACCGCAAGCCCCATATCGTCGGCGACGTCAACATCCACGAAGTCTGCGAGCGCGTGCGCTCCCTGATCCTGGCCGAATTCCCGAACGGCCTGTCGATCCGGCGCGACTACGACGCCTCGATTCCCGAGTTCAGGGGCGACAAGGAGCAGCTGATCCAGGCGGTGCTGAACATCGTCCACAACGCCGCGCAGGCCCTGGCCGGCCGGATTGCGGCGGGCGACGCGGAGATCGTTTTGCGCACCAGGGTGGCGCGCCAGGTCACCCTGGCCAAGGTCCGCTACGGGCTGGCATTAGACTTGCATATCATCGACAATGGACCGGGCATCGCACCGGAGATCCGCGACCGCATTTTCTACCCGCTGGTGTCGGGCAGGGATGGCGGGAGCGGCCTGGGGCTCACGCTGGCGCAAACCTTCGTGCAGCAGCACCTGGGCATGATCGAGTGCGAAAGCCGGCCTGGACTGACGGATTTCCGGATCCTGCTGCCGCTCCCATAAGCAGCGGCCGTGTTTCCGCCGCCGTGTCCACGACGAATTTACTGCGGAAAGCACGACCTACATGAAACCAATCTGGATTGTCGACGACGACGCATCGATCCGCTGGGTGCTCGAAAAAGCCCTGGCGCGCGAGAATCTCGAGACGCGCAGCTTCGCCAACGCGCGCGATGCGATGGCCGCTTTCGAGACCGACACGCCGCAGGTGCTGGTATCGGACATCCGCATGCCGGGCGAATCCGGCATCGACCTGCTGCAGGCCGTCAAGGCGCGCCATCCGGGCCTGCCGGTCATCATCATCACCGCCTTCTCCGACCTCGATTCGGCGGTCGCCTCGTTCCAGGGCGGCGCCTTCGACTACCTGGCCAAGCCCTTCGACATCGACAAGGCCGTCTCGCTGATCCGGCGCGCCCTCGAGGAGAGCCTGCGCGAAGCCAGCGTGGAAGCGGCGCCCGCCGAAACCCCGGAGATCCTGGGGCTGGCGCCGGCGATGCAGGAAGTCTTCCGCGCCATCGGCCGCCTCTCGCAATCGAACGTGACGGTCCTGATCACGGGCGAATCGGGCACCGGCAAGGAGCTGGTCGCGCGCGCCCTGCACAAGCACAGCCCGCGCGCGCAGCAGCCCTTCATCGCCCTGAATACGGCGGCGATCCCGAAGGACCTGCTCGAATCCGAACTCTTCGGCCACGAGCGCGGCGCCTTCACCGGCGCCCAGGCGATGCGGCGCGGCCGCTTCGAGCAGGCCGAGGACGGCACGCTCTTCCTCGACGAGATCGGCGACATGCCCTTCGATCTGCAGACCCGCCTGTTGCGCGTGCTCTCGGACGGCCATTTCTACCGCGTCGGCGGCCACCAGCCGGTGAAGGCCAACGTGCGCGTCATCGCGGCGACCCACCAGAACCTGGAACAGCGCGTGCGCGACGGCCTGTTCCGCGAAGATTTGTATCACCGCCTGAACGTGATCCGCCTGCGCCTGCCGAGCCTGCGCGAGCGCAGCGAGGACATCCCGCTGCTGGCGCGCCACTTTTTGGTGCAGAGCGCACACCAATTGGGCGTCGAACCGAAGCGCATGAGCGAGAGCGCGATGCGTTTCCTGTCGCGGCCTGGAACTGCCCGGCAACGTGCGCCAGCTGGAAAACCTGTGCAACTGGATCACCGTGATGGCCCCCGGCCAGACGGTCGAGATCAAGGACCTGCCGCGCGACCTGACCCAGGCGCCGCCGCGCCGGCAGCAGCTATGCCGCGCCGGTGCTGGCCGAAGGCGGCGCGGCGCGCGCGTGCCCGCCGGCTTGTCGGTGCCGCCCTCGCCGGACGGCTGGATCGGTTTGCTGGAACTGCAGGCGGCGAGCATGCTCAGCGCCGGCCAGTTCGAGGTGATGGACACGCTCGGCAAGCAGTTCGAATCGGCCCTGATCAAGACGGCGCTGAAGCACACCCACGGGCGCAAGAACGATGCGGCCATGCGCCTCGGGATCGGGCGCAATACGATCACGCGCAAGATCGTCGAGCTGGGGATCGACGGCGCGCGCGAGGAGTGATGGCGCCGGAGTGGATGGTGGAAGCGTGGTGTAAGCTTCGCCTTCGCTGCCCATCCATTCGAATTCATGCTGATCAACTGCGTCGCCTACCAGGAAGGCAAAAAACTGTCCGATATCCCCGTCGAGGATATCAGCGAGTACCTGAAACTGACCGAACTGCTTCGTCTGGGTCGCCCTGCGCGATCCCGTGCCCGACGAACTGCTCAAGATGCAGGAGGAATTCGGCCTGCACGAACTGGCGGTGGAGGATGCGCTTGCGCGGCCACCAGCGCCCGAAACTCGAGGAATACGGCGACTCGCTGTTCGCCGTCGTCCATACCGTCAACCTGAATGGCGACGAACTCACGTCGGGCGAAGTCGCGATCTTCGCCGGCCCGAATTACGTGCTGTCGGTGCGGCGCGATTCGGCCCAGGGTTTTCTCGGCGTGCGCGCCCGCGCCGAGCGCGAGCCGCATCTGCTGAAGATGGGGTCCGGCTTCGTGCTGTACGCGCTGATGGACGCCGTCGTCGACCGCTATTTCCCCGTGGTCGACAAGCTCGAGTCCGACCTGGAAGCGATCGAGGACCGCATCTTCGGCGGCCAGGGCGCCCAGCGCGACAACATCGAGCGCCTGTACGACCTGAAGCGCAAGACGCTGGTGCTGCGTCACGCGGTCATTCCCCTGATGGATGCGGTCGGCCGCCTCGACGGCGGGCGCGTGCCGACGCTGGCCTGCGATACCCAGAATTACTTCCGCGACGTCCACGACCACCTGCTGCGCATTTCGGGCCGCCTCGACGCCATTCGCGACACCATCGCCACCGCGATCCAGGTGACGCTGTCGATGGTCGCGATCGAAGAAAACGACGTCAACAAGAAGCTCGCCGCGTATGCCGCGATCTTCGCCGTGTTCACCGCGTTTGCGGGGGTATGGGGCATGAATTTCGAATTCATGCCGGAGCTGAAATGGCACTACGGCTATCCGATGGCCATTGCCATCATGGTCAGCGTCTGCGGCTACATGTATTACCGCTTCAAGAAATCGGGCTGGTTGTAGCCTGGCCTAGCCGCGGTTGGCGGTCGCCGCGCTGCCGGCGGTCGCCACCACGATCATCCCGATCGCCAGCCACTGGGTCGTGCGTCAAGCACTTCGCCCAGCACCAGGAAGCCGGCCAGCGCGCCCACGGCCGGGCCGGCGCTGACCAGGATGCCGAACACGCGGCGCGGCAGGCGCGAGAGCGCCATCATTTCCAGCGAATAGGGCAGGATCGACGAGAGCAGCGCCACCACCAGGCCGCCGAGCAGCACCTGGGGCGCGAACAGCGCGCTGCCGGCCTGCGCGATCCCGACCGGCACCGTGCACAGGGCGGCCGCCAGCATGCCCCAGGCGACCACATGGCCGCCCTTGAGCGTCGAGACGCGCTTGCCGAAGACGATGTACATGGCCCAGCAAAAGCCGGCGCCGAGTGCGGCCGCGACGCCGACCGGGTCGAGCGCGGTGGCGCCGGGGCTGGTGGGCGCCAGCAGCCACAAGCCGAAGGCGGCGCAGGCCACCCAGGCGAAGTCGCGCAGGTGGCGCGAGGACAGCACCACCACCGCCAGCGGCCCGATCACCTCGATCGCAATCGCCACCCCGATCGGGATGCGCGCAAAGGCGCGCGTAGATCAGCAGGTTCATCATGCCCAGCATGACGCCGTAGATCGCGACGTTGATGGCATCAGGCCGCGCCAGCGGCGCGCGCCAGGGCCGCCAGAAGGCCAGCAGCAGGATGCTGGCCAGGCCCACGCGCGTGGCCGTGATGCCCGCGCTGCCGACCAGCGGGAACAGGCCCTTGGCATAGGCCGCGCCGACGTTCACCGAGATCAGCGAGCCGACGATGGCGAGGAAGGGCGCCAGCGCCCGGCCCGGCGTGCCGCTGGCGTGCGCGGTCAAGCTCAGTCCTGCAGCGCTCGGGACAGGCACGCCCATCGCCAGCGCCACCGCTTCGGCCACGCGGATGCCGTCGATGGCCGCCGACATGATGCCGCCGGCATAGCCCGCGCCTTCGCCGGCCGGGAACAGGCCGCGCGTGTTCAGGCTTTGCAGGTCGTCGTCGCGGCGCTTGATGCGGATCGGCGACGAGGTGCGCGTCTCGACGCCGGTCAGCACCGCGTCTTCCTTGTAATAGCCCTTGATCTGCTTGTCGAACGCGACGAAGGCTTCGCGCATGGCGACGATCGCATAGTCGGGCAGGGAAGGGGCGAGGTCGGTCAGGTGCACGGCCGGCTTGAACGAGGGGATGACCGAGCCGAATTCGGTCGAGGCCACGCCGCGCACGAAATCGCCCATCAGCTGGCCCGGCGCGTCATAGGTGCTGCCGCCCAGGACGAAGGCGCGCGACTCGAGTTCGCGCTGGAAGGCGATGCCGGCCAGCGGATGCCCCGGGAAGTCCTCGGGCGTGATGCCGACCACGATGGCGCTGTTGGCGTTGCGTTCGTTGCGCGAGTACTGGCTCATGCCGTTGGTGACGACGCGGCCTTCTTCCGACGACGCCGCGACCACGGTGCCGCCCGGGCACATGCAGAAGCTGTAGACCGAGCGGCCGTTCGAGGCGTGGTGCACGATTTTGTAGTCGGCCGCGCCGAGGATCTTGTTGCCGGCGTTGGGGCCGAAGCGGCAGACGTCGATCAGCGACTGCGGGTGCTCGACGCGGAAGCCGATCGAGAACGGCTTGGCTTCGACGTAGACGCCGCGCTCGTACAGCATCTCGAAGGTGTCGCGCGCGCTGTGGCCGACCGCCATCACCAGGTGATGGGTCGGGATGTGCTCGCCGTTGTTGAGACGCACGCCGCGGACCTGGCGCACGCCGTTCGTTTCGCTGACGACGATGTCGTCGACCCGCGTCTCGAAGCGGATCTCGCCGCCCAGCGCGATGATCTCGGCGCGCATCTGCTCGACCATCTTGACCAGGCGGAAGGTGCCGATGTGCGGCTTGCTGACGTACATGATCTCTTCCGGCGCGCCGGACTTCACGAACTCGGTCAGCACCTTGCGGCCGTAATGCTTCGGGTCCTTGACCTGGCTGTACAGCTTGCCGTCCGAGAAGGTGCCGGCGCCGCCTTCGCCGAACTGCACGTTCGACTCGGTGTTGAGCTTGCGCTTGCGCCAGAAGCCGAAGGTGTCGACGGTGCGCTCGCGCACGACCTTGCCGCGCTCGAGCACCAGCGGATTCAGGCCCATCTGCGCCAGGATCAGCGCCACGAACAGGCCGCAGGGGCCGGTGCCGACGACGACCGGGCGCGGCGTGCCGGCCGGCGGGCGGGCGGCGTCGACGAATTTGTAGCCGGTGTCGGGCGAGCGCAGGATGTGCTGGTCCTTCTGCAGGCGCGCCAGCACGGCCGCCTCGTCTTTCACCTCGACGTCGATCGAATAGATCAGGACGATGGCCGCCTTCTTGCGCGCGTCGTAGCTGCGCTTGAAGACGGTGAAGTCGAGCAGGTCGGCGACATCGATGCCGAGGCGCGCCAGCACCGCGTCGCGCAGCGCGTGGTCGGGATGGTCGAGGGGGAGTTTGAGTTCGTTGATTCGCAGCATGGGAAGTCCAGGATGAAGCTAACTGGCCAGCAGACGCTGCCTGTTCAGCATTGGGCGGTCGGCAAAGGCATATTTTAACCGGACAGGTGAATTGCTGACGACTGCTGAGAGGGATTTCGTCCAGCACCAGTGCTGGCGCTCGGTCACTGAAATATCGCAGTGCAAAACATTTTTTTAGCGCTTGCAAGCGACATTTCACGGTCAATCGCGCCGTAGCTGGCGAGTGACGCCCCTTATGGTGCATCGTGCACCATATCCGTCATGCGTTTTTCGCTGCATTGCATCAGTCGTGCAGCAGACGATTTCGTTGCTGTCAATTATCAATGAACGAGCTTGTTGTTTATATGCACGTTTGGTAATAGTTGATTCGTTGACATTGATACTTTTGCTATGGTTTTATCTCCCGATCAGATAACTTTGAACTCATTCAATCGAAATTTGAGGTCAATTGATCTCTCGACCGAAAAAAACTGGAGATAATGAGATAGCGCATTACGTAGTGATTGAATAAAACTGGAAAAACAAGCCGACTCAATTAGAAGCGCTTTAAATTGGGAAATCCACATGTTGAAAAAAACTGTTTTAGTCCGGGCATTGAGATCGCTTTCGCGACTCAGCATTGTCCGTTGCCGTAATGCCAACCGGCAATGGCGCAGTCGAATGCTGCCGGTACCGTCTCGGCCGCGTTGAAGGCACTGCCGGCGCAAGCGTGGTCGCAGTTGAACACCGAAACCGGCCTGCGCCGCACGGCGACCGTCGATGCCAGCGGCCGTTTCCAGCGCAACTGCACTGCCGCCCGGCCATTACCGTGTCGACCTGATCCGAACGGCAACTGTTGGCTCGAACGAAGTCGATTCCAGCTGGGCCAGGGTGTGGAGCCGTCGTTCCCCGGGTAAGCACAGCGTGCAAACGGTTCAGGTGACCGGTCCGCCGCAGCCGCATCGACGTCACCAACGGCCGCTAACGGCGCGACCTTCACCGCCCGCGAACTGGCCAAACTGCCAATCCCGCAGAACGTCGAAGCCGATCATCCAGCTGGCGCCAAACACCACCCAGGGCGACCCGCGCTTCGGCGGCGCTTCGCTTCGGTCGGCGGCGCGGCGTCGGAAAACTGCGTACTACATCAACGGCTTCCCGGTCACCAACCCGCTGACCCAGCTGGGCGCATCGAACTGCCATTCGGCGCCATCGCTGCAGGCCAACGTCCTGACCGGCGGCTTCGGCGCCGAATTCGGCCGTTCGATCGGCGGCGTGGTCAACATCGTCACGCAAGAGCGGTACCAACACCTGGGAAGCCGGCGGCATGGCCTCGGTCGAGCCGAACAGCTGGCGCGCCAAGCGCCAAGACATCTACTACGGCAACACCGGCGCACCGGCAAGGACCGCACCGACGGCAGGCTGACTTCCGCCGCGCCAAACACGACAATCGAGCGCAGAGTACGGCGGCTACGTCGGCGGCCCGATCATCCAGGACAAGCTGTTCATGTTCGCTGTCGGCCGAGCAGACCGAGGACCGACAACTGGTCAGCTGCGTTCCAGCGCGGCTACCCCGACCACGCGCTGAAAGCGGCTATAACCGCGAACCGCACACTGAGAAAACCGCTAGCTCGCCAAGCTCGACTGGAACATCACCGACAACCACCGCCTCGAATTCACCAGCCCGGCGACGACTTCCGCGGCCGTTACCAGAAATACGGCTACGTGCTGGACAATCCGACGTCGCCGCGAATAACCTGGTCAACCTGAGCGGCCATCCGAACGACGTGCTGTACTCGTCGGCTGTGGCGCGAACATGGGTCCAACCGATCAATACTTCCCGCAAACTCCGGTTCGAAGCTGAACTCGTTGCGCTATACGGGCAACATCAGCGACAACCTGACGGTCACCGCCCTGTACGGCATCCTGAAGACCGAACGCGGCACCACCTACGAGGCGGGCGGCCAGAACACCGGCGGCTGCGGTCCCGACCGGCTGTTTCCGTGGTCGCGCAACGGCCTGCAATCCAGCGTACAGCCAGCGAACTGTTCGACCCACAATATCTTCCGGGTAACGGCTCGACAGGACCGACAGACCAAGTCATCCCGCCGACCTGGAATACAAGCTTGGCGACCACACGATCGCGCGCCGGTATCGACTACGGTCGAGATCGACGTAACCGGCGCTGGTGTGGCTACGAGCGGCGGCATCAGCTGGAGCTACCGCACCGTCGGCGCCGGCAATGCGCTTCGTGTCGCGTCCGCTGTCGGTCTCGCGTCCCGGGGTTGTCGGCCAACTGGCGGCACTGGCACCAGGGTTACTACGTCAGTTCGAACATCTTCAGTTCGATCACCCGACGCATCGGCCAAACAGACCGCCCAGTACATCGAAGACAAATGGCAGGTCACCAAGAATCTGCAGTTGAACGGTCGGCCTGCGTAACGAAAGCGTACAGCAACTCGAACTCGGCGACGGCGAGAAGTACGTCGAGATGAAAAACCAGATCGCGCCGCGTCTGTCGGCCGTCTGGGACGTCAACGGCGACGGCAGCCTGAAGGTGTACGGTAGCCTCGGCCGCTACTACCTGCAGATGCCGACCCAGGTGGCGGCGCGCGCGGCTTCGCGTCGACCTACCGAACCAGGACTTCACCTACACCGGTATCGATCCGCGACCGGCGCGCCGACCGGCCTGCGTGGCGATCAACCCGCGCAGTCGCCGAACGGCGAGTACGGCCAGCGCAAGGATCCGCGCACGGTCGTCGTGCGACGGACCTGAAGCCGAACTTCCAGGATGAACTGACCCTGGGCTTCGAGCAGGCATGCAGCCCGACCTGAACGGTGGCGCCAAGGTCACCTACCGCAAGCTGGGTCGCCGGCATCGACGACAACTGCGACAGGCCGTGTGATCCGACCATTCGCCACCGTCAACAACGGCATTCCGATCCTGGCGCCGAACGGCCCAATACATATTGCTTCATCTTCAACCCAGGTGAAGACCACCACTGTGGGTCGATGGTAACGATCTGCCGGTAACGGTAACGTCACCGGCAAGGGCAAGTACGCCACCTCAGCGCGGCCGAAATCGGCTAGCCGAAGGCCAAGCGTAACTACGCCGCGCTCGACATGTCCTCGATCACCGATGCGTAACGGCTGGTACGGCAGGTCAACTACACGCTCAGTCGCGCCGACCGGCAACACCGAAGGCCAGACCCGTTCGAGACAGCGGCCAGACCGATGTCGGTACCTCGCAGCCTGGGATTACCCGGAATCGTGCCGGGTAGCGACGGCCTGTTGCCGAACGACCGCAAGCACCAGATCAAGGCCTTCGGTTTCTACGGAAGTCACGCCCGGAATTGACGGTTGGCGGCTTCGCGACCATCCAGTCGGGCCGTCCAAGCGCCGTGCCTGGGTACCAACCCAACGCGTCGGACATCGGCGAGTAACCCGGCTTACCCATCGGGCATCGGGTACGGTGGTCCTGGTTACGGCGCAGAGTACGTACCTCTGCGGCAGCAACGTGCCGCACCACGCGGTTCCCTGGGCCGTCTGCCATGGGAAAAGCGCTGGACATGAACCTGGCCTATGCGCCATCCATGCTCAAGGGCCTGGCGGCTGAAGCTGGACGTGTTCAACGTGTTCAACGCGAATCGTCCAATCACCCAGGAATCGGGCTACGACGATGGCGACGAGGCGTGGTGTCGGCCTACTAGGGTCAGTACACCGCGTACCAGACCCCACGTTCGGCCAAGCTGACCGTGGAATTCAACAAGCGTTTCTAATCTTGCTGAAGGCGGCGCCGCAAGGCGCCGTTAGCTGGACCTGGCGCCGCGAGGCGCCGAAAAAACCCGCAGCCTCGGCTGCGGGTTTTTTTTTGCGCGCCCGGCGCCTTATGCCTCAGACCCGACCTCAAGAGCGCCGCCAGCGCCGCCAGCGCCGCCAGTGCCGCCGTCTCGGTACGCAGTACGCGCGGTCCCAGCGACAGGAACAGGGCGCCGCCGTGCGACACCGCCGCCTGTTCTTCCTGCTCGCTGAAACCGCCTTCCGGCCCGACCATCAGCGTCACGGCCTGCGGCCCGGCTGCGCGCGCCCAATCGGCCAGCGATTGCGTGGCGCGCGGCGAGAACAGGATGCGCGGCTGCGGCGGCGCGGCAGCGCAATGAAGCGTTCGAAGTCCGCCAGCGGCGCCAGCTGCGCCAGGCGGTTGCGCCCGCATTGCTCGGACGCGGCCACGATCACGCCTTCCCAGTGCGCATGGCGTTTCTCGCGCGCGCTCGGCGGACAGGCGCACCACGCTGCGGCGCGCCGCCAGCGGCT
The DNA here is from genome assembly GCA_963729765.1 of uncultured beta proteobacterium. GTDB lineage: Bacteria > Pseudomonadota > Gammaproteobacteria > Burkholderiales > Burkholderiaceae_D > Telluria. The sequence continues at coordinate 471,768 of CAVSPL010000008.1, forward strand.
GTACCGCCGCCACGCCCAGTTCGACCGCCTTTTCGATGATCCAGTCCATCTTCGAGCCCTCGGGCAAGCCCTGCGCCAGCGTGATGGCGTAGGGCAGCTCGACCTCGACCGCCTGGTGCTCCTCGACGCGCGCGCTTGCGCGCTTCTTGCCGCTGTCCAGCAGGCTGGCGCGGTACTGCCCGCCGCGGCCGTCGAACAGGGTCAGCGCGTCACCCGGCTGCATGCGCACCACGTACAGGTGGTGGGCGACCGCTTCCGGCAGGTCGACGATGGCGCCGGCGGCGAGCGGCTGGGGACAGTAAAAGCGGGGCATGGGATTCCTGCGCATGAATGGGGGGAGGGCGCATTGTAAAGCGCCGGCGCGGCGCAGTCCAATCGCCAGTTTTGTCCTGCATTGTTTCGCTTCGAGAGAATAGACCTTTTGCAATTGTTGTATTTACGAAACAACGCGATCCATGTATTGACACTAGTCAATGCAAAATGGTCATATCTATCTAGCAAATTCATTCGGTGCATGGCGTAAAAAGCGCCGGAATCCAGGGGAAGATTTTGCGTTGGGAATGGCGCGCTGGACCTACCCGGACCGGGCGCGTCGACGTTGTTTAATCCGAGGAAGATATAATAATGACTAGAGAAAAGGTATTGTCGCGGTCTGTACGCCTGATGTTTTCCGGCGCCGTGTTGGCCGGGATGAGTGCCGGGGCCTGGGCCCAGGCACAGGACGTGGAACAGAAACCTGCCGTCGTCGAGGTGACGGGTACGCGCCTGCAGGCGCCCGGCTTCAATTCGAACAGCCCGATTTCGTCGGTGACAGCGGAAGAGATCCGTTCCACCCAGCCAGTGGCGGTCGAGGAATTCTTCAAGTCCCTGCCGGCAGCCGTACCGGCGGTCGGTCCGGCAACGAACAACGGTACCGGCGGCGCCGCGACGATCGACCTGCGCGGCCTCGGCACCAACCGCACCCTGGTGCTGGTCAATGGCCGTCGCCTCGTGCCGTACAGCCTCGGCGGCACCGTCGACACCAACTCGATCCCGATGGCGCTGCTCAGCCGCGTCGACATCCTGACCGGTGGCGCGTCCGTCGTGTACGGCGCCGACGCCGTCGCCGGCGTGGCCAACTTCAACCTGCGCCGCAACTTCACCGGCGTCGACGTCACCACTTCCTACGGCATGACCGCCGACCAGCACGACGCCAAGCGCAAGCGCACCGACGTGACCATGGGCGCGAACCTCGATGGCGGCCGCGGCAACGTCGTGCTGAGCATCGGCAAGACCAGCGCCGATCCGCTGACCCAGGGCGCGCGCGACTTCGGCATCACCAGCCTGAACTCGGTGACCGGCCTGCCGACCGGCTCGGGCACCACCGTGCCGGCTGCCTTCTCGACCAGCGCCGGCACCGCAGGCAATGCCAACGTGCTGTCGGGCGCCTACCAGATCAATCCGGCCACCGGCGTCCTGGTTTCGCCTGTCCAGCTGTACAACACGAATCCGCCGAACTTCTACCAGACCGGCCTCGAGCGCACCCAGGCCACGGCCCTGGGCAACTACAAGATCAACGAGTACGCGGAAGTCTACAGCGAGATCTTCGCCACCAACAGCAAGGTCGCCTCGGCCCTGGCGTCGACCGGCACCTTCGGCAATACCTTCAATGTCCCGATCGGCAACCCGTACATCCCGCAGGCAGCGCGCGAGCAGATCTGCGCACGCCGCGGCATTCCGGCCGCCAACTGCGTGGCAGGCAACGCCACCATCGTGCCGCTGCTGGTCAACCGCCGCTTCACCGAACTCGGCCCGCGCTACAACGACTTCGACAACAAGACGCTGCAGTACACGATCGGCCTGAAAGGCGAGATCGCCTACGACTGGACCTACGACGCCTACTGGAGCCGCGGCCAGGCTGACCAGGCCCAGCAGCGCCGCAACTGGGGTTCGCTGGCGAAAGTCGGCCAGGCCCTGAACGCGCTGAACACGACCACCTGCGTCGTCAACACCAACGGTTGCGTACCGCTGAACGTGTTCGGCGCCGAAGGCTCGATCACCCCGGCGCAGGCTGCCTTCATCAACAGCAGCGCGCTGCTGAACCAGAGCGTCAAGCAGGACGTCGCTTCGCTGGCGTTCTCGGGCAACCTGGGCAACACGATCCGCAGCCCGTTCGCTGCCGACCCGATCAGCATGTCGCTGCTGGGCGAGAGCCGCAAGGTCTCGGCCGGCACGCAGTCGGACGCCGCTTCGCAGCTGCAGGGCGAAGTGCTGGGTACCGGCGCGCCGACGCCGGACCGCTCGGGCACCTTCAAGCTGAAGGAATACGCCGTCGAGATGCTGGTTCCGGTCGTCAAGGACCTGCCGTTCGTCAAGACCCTGAACATGGAACTGGGCTATCGCGAGACCGAGTTCAAGACCGCTTCTGCCAAGAACAGACTACGGCAGCTGGAAAGCGGGCGGCGAATGGGCGCTGGTCGACATGTTCCGCGTGCGCGGCATGGTCCAGAAGGCGACGCGTGCACCAAACGTGAACGAGCTGTTCGCACCGAACGTGACCGGCCTGTCGAACCTGGCGACCGATCCTTGCCAGCTGGCGAACATCAACAAGGCCGATGCAGCCAAGGCCGGCACCTTGTCGAACCTGTGCGTGCAGACCGGCGTGCCGCTCTCCGAAGTGGGCAGCCTGCCTGCGCCATCGTCGGGCCAGATCAACAACCTGTCCGGCGGCAATGCGGCACTGGGACCTGAATCGGCCAAGACCAAGACCATCGGTTTCGTGCTCGAGCCACTGCCGAAGCTGGCCATCTCGGTCGACTACTACGAGATCAAGATCACCGACGCCGTCTCCTCGCCATCGACCACCGACATCCTGGAGAAATGCTACAGCGCGGGCCAGAATCCGGGCTTCACGGTCAACGAGTTCTGCGGCATGGTCGGTCGTAATACGATCAACGGTACCTTCAACGGCAACGAGGCGCGCGGCGTCACGACGCCACTGTCGAACCTGGGTACGCAGCGCACCAGCGGCGTCGACCTGAACGTGGCCTACCGCCTGGCCTTCAGCAAGCTGGGCATGGACTCGCGTTGGGGCAACCTCGACCTGAGCCTGGGCGCCAACCAGGTCAACAGCTACAAGTTCCAGGCCACGCCGACCTCGGTCGAGCGCGATTGCCTCGGTTACTACAGCGTCGCCTGCAACAACGTCGTGTCGGCGCCGGTCTACAAGCGCAAGTTCAACCAGCGTACCAACTGGACCATGGGTGCATGGTCGGTCGGCTACAACTGGCGCTATGTCAGCGGTGTGATCGAAGAACCGGGCGGCACCGTGTTCCTGCCGGCCTTCGCCAGCATCCCGTCGTATAGCTACGTCGACCTGAACGCGAACTGGAACATCAACAAAAACATCCGCGTGAACCTGTCGGTCACCAATGCAGCCAACAAGAAGCCGCCTATCGTCGGCGGCTCGATCGGCGGCACCGGCCCGAACAGCGGTAACACCTTCCCGCAAAGCTATGACGCGGTGGGCCGTTACGTCACCCTGGGCGCTTCGGTCAAGTTCTGATCGCTTGCGCTTGCCGTAAATGAGATGGCGGACTTCGGTCCGCCATTTTTCGTTCCGGGAACGGCTTTCCGGATGAACGCTTTTTATTTAGGCAGCACGGCTCTGGTAGAATATCGGGTTACGGCCTCGCACGGCCTCGCCGCCTTCCATTCCAGACCTACGTACTCATGACATCTATGCAAACCACCACCCTGATGGCCAACGCAATCCGCGCGCTGGCAATGGACGCTGTCCAGAAAGCCAACTCCGGCCACCCGGGCATGCCAATGGGCATGGCTGAAATCGCCGTCGCCCTGTGGGACAAGCATTACCGCCACAACCCGGCCAATCCAGGCTGGATGAACCGCGACCGCTTCCTGCTCTCGAACGGCCATGGCTCGATGCTGCACTACGCGCTGCTGCACCTGGCCGGCTACGACCTGTCGATGGACGACCTGAAGGACTTCCGCCAGCTGCACTCGAAGACCCCGGGCCACCCGGAAGTGGGCATCACCCCGGGCGTGGAAACGACCACCGGCCCGCTGGGCCAGGGTATCGCCAACTCGGTCGGCATGGCGCTGGCCGAATGGCTGCTGTCGTATGAATTCAACCGTCCGGGCTTCGACGTCGTCGACCACTACACCTATGCATTCCTGGGCGACGGCTGCCTGATGGAAGGCATCTCGCACGAAGTCGCCTCGCTGGCCGGCACCCTGCGCCTGAACAAGCTGATCTGGCTGTACGACGACAACGGCATCTCGATCGACGGCCGCGTCGAAGGCTGGTTCACCGACGACACCCAGAAGCGTTTCGAAGCCTACGGCTGGAACGTGATCCCGAAGGTCGACGGCCACAACGTGGCGGCGGTCTCGAGCAGCCATCGAGCAGGCCAAGGCCTCGGACCGTCCGACCCTGATCTGCTGCAAGACCATCATCGGCAAGGGCGCCCCGAACCTGGAAGGCGGCGACAAGGTCCACGGCGCCCCGCTGGGCGACAAGGAAATCGCGGCCGTGCGCCAGCACCTGGTGTGGGACCCGGTCCCGTTCGACATTCCTGGCGAAATCTACCAGGCATGGGACGCCAAGGCACGCGGCGCCGAGCTGGAAAACGCCTGGAACGCGAACTTCGCCGCCTACCGCGCCGAGCACCCTGAGCTGGCCGCCGAACTCGAGCGCCGCATGAAAGGCGAACTGCCAGGCAACTTCAATGAAGTGCTGGCTGCCGCCGTTGCCGCCTGCGTCGACAAGAAAGAAACCATCGCCACCCGCAAGGCCTCGCAGAACGCGATCCAGGCGCTGGCCGCGACCCTGCCTGAATTCCTGGGCGGCTCGGCCGACCTGACCGGTTCGAACCTGACCAACTGGAAAGAAATCGTCGCCGTGCGTTCGGGCATCCCGGGCAACCACATCAACTACGGCGTGCGCGAATTCGGCATGGCCGCGATCCAGAACGGCGTCGCCCTGCACGGCGGCTTCATCCCGTTCGGCGCGACCTTCCTGACCTTCTCGGACTACAGCCGCAATGCGCTGCGCATGGCCTCGCTGATGAAGATCCGCTCGCTGTTCGTGTTCACCCACGACTCGATCGGCCTGGGCGAAGACGGCCCGACCCACCAGTCGGTCGAGCACGTCTCGTCGCTGCGCCTGATCCCGGGCCTGGACAACTGGCGTCCGTGCGACACGGTCGAATCGCAAGTCGCCTGGGGCGCCGCCGTCCAGCGCAAGGACGGCCCGTCGACCCTGATCTTCTCGCGCCAGAACCTGCCGTTCATGGAACGCGATGCGGCCCAGGTCGCCGACGTCGCCAAGGGCGGCTACGTGCTGCGCGATGCGGCCGACGCCAAAGTCATCCTGATCGCCACCGGTTCGGAAGTCGAGCTGGCCGTGAAAGCCTTCGACGCGCTGGCAGGCGAGGGCATCGCCGCCCGTGTGGTCTCGATGCCGTCGACCGACGTGTTCGACCGCCAGGACGCTGCGTATAAAGCCAGTGTCTTGACGCGCGGCACGCCACGTGTGGCCATCGAAGCCGGCGTGTCCGACTTCTGGTACAAGTATGTCGGCCTCGAAGGCGCGGTCGTCGGCATCGACACCTTCGGCGAATCGGCCCCGGCGCCGGTGCTGTTCAAGCACTTCGGCTTCACGGTCGAGAACGTCGTGGCGAAAGCCAAAGCGGTCATCGCCGGATAAAAAATAAATAAGGTCGCGGGAGAAGCGGATCTCTCCCGCCTGCTAACGGTTTTTTTTAATCAGGAGCAAAAAGTATGACCATCAAGGTTGCCATCAACGGCTATGGCCGTATCGGCCGCAACGTCCTGCGCGCTTTCTACGAAGGCGGTAAGAAGCAGGATATCCAGATCGTCGCGATCAACGACCTCGGCAATGCCGAGTCGAACGCCCACCTGACCCGCTACGACACCGCCCACGGCAAGTTCCCGGGCACCGTCACGGTCGAAGGCGACAACATGATCGTCAACGGCGATGCGATCCGCGTCTTTGCGCAGCGTAACCCTGCGGAAATCCCATGGGGCGAGCTGGGTGTCGACGTCGTGCTGGAATGCACCGGCTTCTTCACCACCAAGGAAAAGGCTTCGGCCCACCTGAAGGGCGGCGCCAAGAAGGTCATCATCTCCGCACCGGGCGGCAAGGATGTCGACGCCACCATCGTCTTCGGCGTCAACCAGGACGTGCTCAAGAGCACCGACACCGTCATCTCGAACGCTTCCTGCACCACCAACTGCCTGGCCCCGCTGGTCAAGCCGCTGAACGACGCCATCGGCCTGGAAACCGGCCTGATGACCACCGTCCACGCCTACACCAACGACCAGGTGCTGTCGGACGTGATGCACGAAGACCTGCGCCGCGCGCGTTCGGCCACGATGAGCATGATCCCGACCAAGACCGGCGCCGCCGCCGCGGTCGGCCTGGTGCTGCCTGAGCTGAACGGCAAGCTGGACGGCTTCGCGATCCGCGTGCCGACCATCAACGTCTCGCTGGTCGACCTGTCCTTCATCGCCAAGCGCGACACCACCGTCGAGGAAGTCAACCAGATCCTGAAGACCGCCTCGGAAGGCGCCCTGAAAGGCATCCTGACTTACCAGACCGAGCCGCTGGTCTCGATCGACTTCAACCACAACCCGGCCTCGTCGAACTTCGATTCGACCCTGACCAAGGTCTCGGGCCGCCTGGTCAAAGTCTCGTCGTGGTACGACAACGAGTGGGGCTTCTCGAACCGCATGCTCGACACCACCGTCGCGCTGATGAACGCGAAGTAATCCGTACCGTTGCTCAAACTAAAAAGGCCGCTTCGATTCGCATCGGAGCGGCCTTTTTCTTACTCGAGACGCTTTATCGCGCTCCAGGCGGGGTGACGGGCATCGTCGGCATGACGGGCGGCCGCGCTCGCTGCTGGGATTCCTGCTCGCGCATGCGCTGCGCCAGCATTTCGTATTCGATTTTGCGCGCCTTGTTTTCCGATGCGACCTGCTGTTCGGTCGAGCTTTGCCAGGCCGTGTACTGTGTCGTCAGGCGCTCGGCACCGCGCTGGGCCTGCGCAATGGTGTCCTCGTAGACCCGGGTGAGGTGCACGCCGACCTGCTCCGCTTCGCGCGGTGTCAGCAAACGGGCAACATCCGCGGGAACGCGTTTGCCGGCCGGCATGGCGTCGTTCATGTTCGTTACAAAGCCGTTGTAGCATCGCTGCCAGGCGACGTAGGCATCCTGGGTTTGCTTGATCTCGGTATTGGTGCGCGACATCGCCGGGATCACGGGAGCGGTGCAATTGAAGCGGCCGGATACCAGGTCTTCGCCTTTATAGCCGCTTGTCCAATAGGCGATATCCGCCGCGCGCGCTTCGCGCTGCTTGAGGATTTCCAGCGATTCGACAGCGCCCGCATGGCCGCGTGCGGCAGCCTTCTGCATCCAGCCTGTGGCGGCGCGGACGTCGGCCGCCGTCCCGTCGCCGTACCAGTACATTTCGCCCAGGCGAAACTGGGCTTCCGTATTGCCCGCCTCCGCGAGCCTGGCGTAGATCGGCAAGGCCTTGTCATAGGCTTTTGCTGCCAGAAATTTGTCCGCATTTTCCAGCTCGCCGGCGCCTGCCAGTCCAGACAGTCCTGACATCAGCACACAAAACAGTCGTTTCATTTCGCCTCCTGGTTGTAGTAAAGACAATGTAGGGCCCGGCGTGCGGATAGTGATAATTTAATATTGGCTTATATGCCGACTGGGTTGCGCGGATATTAACGAAATAATGAGCCCTTGTTGTCTGGACTTTATCATGTGTGCCGGCATCGATAGCGTTTTCATTTGTATCTTATTATTATGTTTCAAATAGATTCGCATAAAAAAAGCGGACGCCGAAGCGACCGCTTTTGGAAAAATCGCGTTTTATCTATTTCGGCCAGGGCGTCAGGATCTCGAAGCCGTTCGCGGTCACCGCGATCATGTGTTCCCACTGCGCCGAGAGCGAGCCGTCGCGCGTGACGACGGTCCAGCCGTCGTCGAGCTGGGCCACCTCGTCGTCGCCGGCATTGATCATCGGCTCGACGGTAAAGGTCATGCCTTCCTTGAGCAGCAGGCCGGTGTTCTGGCGGCCGTAGTGCAGCACCTGCGGATCTTCGTGGTAGACGCGGCCGATGCCGTGGCCGCAGTAGTCGCGCACCACCGAATAGCCGGCCGCCTCGGCCAGCTTCTGGATCGCGTGGCCGACGTCGCCCAGGCGCGATCCCGGACGCACGGTGCGGATGCCGGCCATCATGCAGTCGAAGGTGGTGTCGACCAGGCGCTTCGCTTCAGGGCTCGGGGTGCCCGCGTAATACATGCGGCTGGTGTCGCCGTGCCAGCCGTCCTTGATGACGGTGACGTCGATGTTGACGATGTCGCCGTCCTTGAGAATCTCTTTTTCGCTCGGGATGCCGTGGCAGACCACGCCGTTGACCGAGGTGCACAGGGTCTTCGGGAAGCCGTGGTAGCCGACGTTGGCCGGCGTGGCCTTCTGCACCTTGCGGATGTAGTCGTGGCAGCGGCGGTCGAGTTCCTCGGTGGAGACGCCGGGCACGACGTATTCCCCGATCATTTCCAGTACCTCGGCGGCCATGCGGCCGGCCACGCGCATCTTCGCGATGTCCTTGTCGTTCTTGAGTTTGATTGCCATGGTTCTGCCTTGATCGTTCCCGCCGGCACTGCGCCGCTTGCGGGCAATCCGTCATGATACCGCACCGGTGCAAGCCGGCGAGCGGGGCGGTTCGGAAGGCGGGCATAAAAAAACGCCCCCGCAGGGGCGTTCGGAAGGAAGCGGGGCCGGAGCCCCGCCTGCGCACGCTGTGCGCACCCTCGATTACAGCTTGACGCGCAGGCCGAGGTAGTAGCGGCGGCCGATTGGGTCGTAGGCGCCGGCGTTGGTCTCGGTGCCGGTATCGCTGCCAGGCAGGCCACTGATGATGCGTGGCGCCTTGGTATCGAAGGCGTTATCCATGCCGAAGTACAGCTCAGCCGACTTGCTCAACTCGTAACCGAGCTGGAAGTCGGTGTAGGTACGCGAACCGACGGTGACCGAACCTGCTGGCAGGTCGAAGTTGGACGACAGGAACTGGTCATCCAGCGCCGACTTGCCGACGTAGGTAAAGGTCGAGTTCAGGTTCCATGGACCCATCTTGTAGCCCAGGTTCAAACCAGCCTTGTGACGTGCCGCACCGATTTCGCCGGCGAAGTCGTTACGCTCGGCGCCAGGGGTCGGCACTTCGTACGCTTCGTCGACATAGGTGTACGACAGGCGCGCATTCAGGCGGCCAGGACCGACGCGGTCACCCCAGGCAGCGGTCAAGTCGACGCCCTTGGTCGCCAGGCCGCCGCTGTTGCTGACGGCGGTGTCGATTTCGTCGAGCGAACCGGCGCTGTTGGCACCGACGGCGGCAGGACGGCGACGGATGAAGTCGCAGAACGCCGTGTTCGAACCGCTGTAGCAGCTTTCCAGCGCGTACTGACGGTCGGTCGACACGATGGCGTCGGCGATCTTGATGTCGAAGTAGTCGGCGGTGAAGGTGAAGCGGCTCAGCATCGGGATCGAACGCGGCGTGATGACGAGACCGACGGTGGTCGAACGGCCTTTTTCGGCATCCAGCTTCGGATTGCCGCGGTTGTAGCCGCTCACGCCCTGCAGGTCCGACTGGTTCAGGGTGAACTTGCCGTTGGCGGCGATGTTCGCGTTCACGCCAGGCGTGGCGCGGCAAGCGGCGGCGTACGGGCCGGTCGAGGTCGCGGTGACGCCCAGGCATGGATCGACCAGGCCGCTCGGGAAGTCCTGGCTAGGCGCCTGGTACAGTTCGTTGATGTTCGGCGCACGGGTCGACAGGGCGCGGGTGGCGCGCACTTTGACATCGTTGATACGGACGCCATTCGAAGCCGACGTTCCAGCTGTTGGTGCGGCCGACGGTCGAGTAGTCACCGGCGCGGTATGCCGCCAGCAAGCCCAGTTCCTTGGCGAACGGTGCATCCTTGAGCAATGGCACGCGCGTTTCGACGAACAGTTCCTTGACGCTGAACTCACCCGAGGTTGGCGGGGTGGCATTGCCGGCGTTCAGGCCTGCCTGCGTGAGTGCATCGGGAATCGCGCTCGAAAACTCCTTGCGCCATTCGAAGCCGGCTGCAACGCCGACATTGCCTGCTGGCAGGGCGAATGGCTCGCCGCTGACCGAGCCGCCGACCAGTTTCTGCGTGGTGCGCGTCTCGAGCGAACCCGGCGCGGTCACGTATTTCAGCGCTTCAGGCGAAATCGCGTTGTAGCCGAACACACTGATCGGTACGCAGCCCTGGGCACGTGCGTTTGCATCGCGGCAGACGGCTTCGGTACGGTTCAGGTTGCCGTTGACGTCATCGGCATCGACGACTGACTCGAGTGCGTTGCGGAAGTTCAGGACGTTGACCTGGCCGGTCGACTGCTGGGCTTCCTTGGTCTGGCCATAGGCGCCATAGACTTCGTACTTCCATTCCTTGTACAGGTCGAAGCTGCCCTTGACGCCAGTGGCGATACGGAAGGTGTCGCGGTCGGCGCTGCTGGTGCGGTTACCCACTTCCGACATGCGGCGCGTGAAGTAGTAGTCGCGCAGGCCGTCGCCATCGGTGTCGCTGATGCGGTCGTACAGGTATTGCGGCACCATCGGGTTGCGGCGCAGCGTGCCGTTGACCATGAATTCGGCTGGAACCTGACCGCCGCTGGCCGGGTAGATATTTTCCGCGCCGAGTGGGAATGGCTCGATGTTGGTCGAGACGCGGGTCGATGCGTAGTTACCTTCGAAGAAGGCCGAGTGACGTTCGTTCAGCTTCAGTTCGCCGGTGGTGGCGAGCACGTAGCGTTCGGTCGGCACGGCGATCGCGCGGTATGCCGAGCGGTTGAAACCGGTTGCAGCCTGGGTCGCGGAACCGTTGGTCGAAAACGGGATTTCCTTGCCAGCCGCATCATAGGTGTAGCTGCCGGTATCGTGGAAGAAGCGGCCCTGCGGTGCGAAGCTCGAGTAGTAAGGCGTACGCGCGGTGAAGATGTCGGCTACGTTGCCGGTCAATGCACCTTCGGAGTACTGGTCGACAGCCGAAGCTGCGCGGTCGCGCGACATCACCGCGCCCTGGCGCGAGTAGCCGAGGTGGCCGATGATGTGGCTGCCGCCGTCTTCGCTGCTGGTGCCGAAGGTCAGGCCGATCTTGCGCTTGGCGTCGTCGCCTTCTTTGCTCTTGCCGGCCGAAACGTCGGCGATCACGCCGTTGAAGTTACGCTTGGTGATGATGTTGACCACGCCGGCCACTGCGTCCGAGCCGTAGGTGGCCGAGGCGCCACCGGTCATGAGCTCGATGCGCTCGATGAAGTCGGTCGGAATGGTGTTCAGGTCGACTGCGGACTCGCCTGGAATGCCGGAGACGAAGCGGCGGCCGTTGAGCAGCACCAGGGTACGCGCGGTGCCCAGGTTACGCAGGTCGACGGTGGCGACGCCGGCGCTGGCGGTCGGAGAAATTCGAATTGGTACGGCTGATGGCCGGCGTACCCATGGTCGGGTTCTGCAGCAGCAGCTCCTGCACGTTGGTCGCGCCCGATGCGGCGATATCGGCTGCGCTGATCACTTGCAGCGGCGATGGCGATTCGGCGTTCGGCGAAGCCAGGCGCGAGCCGGTCACTTGCACCGACTGGATTGGCTGCGTATCGGAACCGGTTGGCGCGGTTTGCGCATAAGCCGAATGCATGCCCACGGCCAGACCGCTCAGGCAGATCACGCGGATCGACCGGGACAGGATTGTTTCCATCATTATATAAAACTCCTCAAGGAAAAATCAGCGGCGCCTTATGGGCGCCCGTTATTTTTGCTGTATAGCGGCGCTGACACTGCCTGCGCGCATTTGCATTTACATTACAACCGCGCAATGGAAGCATTTGCATGAGGATCTTGTCAATTGCGTGGAATTTTATTTTATGAAATGTTGCAAATTGGTGTAATGACGCTTGTGACCCAATTGTGTGCGTCTTGACGGCAAGTTGCTGGCGCGTTATTGATAGTAAGAGTTACGTCCCGAGCAGATAGGCCCGGAATCGCGTATATGCATGCCTTGTTCGGCATGCGTACGCGCGCCTTTGTTTCGGGCAAAAAAAACCGCCGGGCGTGCCGGCGGTTTCTGGAAGCCTGTACCGCGACGCCGTGCAGGCCGTCACGGCAAGCGCAGCGCGTCAGAATTTATAGGAGCCGTTGACGTACCAGGTACGGCCGCGCGCATCGTAGTAGCGGTCGTCGTAGCCGAACTGCTGGCCCCGGTTCGCGCCCGAGGTCGACGGCACGAAGGGCGGTTCCTTGTCGGTCAGGTTGAGGATGCCGCGCGGTGAGCGACCAGCTGCGGCTCGGCGTCCAGACGGTCTGCCAGTCGAAGGTCTTGAACGAACCGACATTGACGCGCACGTCTTCCTGGCCGGTGACATTGCCGGCGGCATCGAGCACGTCGACGGTGGTTGCCTGGTCGGTATAGCCCGACTTGAAGTTGATGATCAAGCGTATTCAGGAAGTCGCCGGTCTTGAGGGAGTTGCGCCAGGTGCCGCGGTGGCGGAAGGTAACGGTGCCCAGTTCGGCGAAGTTGCCGATGGCCGAGTAGTAGGGGCCGTTTTCCTGCAGCTGGGCTTCCTCGCGCAGCATCTGCGAGAGGTTCAGCTGCGAGGTCCACTGGCCGTAGGGCGTGCGGTAGCGGCCGGTGATGTCGTAGTCGATACCGGTGGCGTAGTACTTGCCCAGGTTCTGGTTATCCGCGCGGAAGGCGAGATAGTTGCGGCCGGTGGCGATGTCCACCAGCGAGCCCCAGGAGCTGGCATACCGCTGCGGGTCGGCAAACACGACCTGTTCGGTCAACTGGCCGAAGACGTCGCGAATCTTGACGGTCCAGAGGTCGAGGCCCAGGGTCAGCGCCTTGAGCGGCTCGTAACGGAAGCCCAGGGTCGCCTGGGTCGATTCTTCCGGATCGCAGGTTGCGGTTGCCGCCGGCCAGCTGGTCGTACTGGGCGCTGCCCGGGCGGCAGACGGCGCCGTTGGCCGTGGCGACCGCCTGCAAGGCCGGCGTGCACAGGTAGTTTTCGCTGGTGACGCCATAGCCCTGCAGGACGGCATTGACCTGCGGCACGGTCGGCGCGTGGAAGCCATTGCCCACCGAGCCGCGCACCAGGAAGTCCGTCCGCGGCGTCCACTTGAAGCTGGCCTTGCCGGTCCAGGCGCTGCCGAAGTCGGAGTAGTGGTCATAGCGCAGCGGCGGCGATAGTTCCAGGTCCTTCCTGACCGGGGCCACGAGTTCGGCGAACAGGCCTTCCGAATCGCGTTTTGCCGTGTAGGGCAGCGAGCTGGCCGGGTCGCCGAAACGCTGGTCGCAGGGGAGGCCGGTGGCGCCGCCGCACAGGGTGCCGGCGACCGGGTCGGCCAGCGCGCCCTGGGCGAACAGGCTGGGTCTGGACGAGAATTTCTCGTGGTTGAGGTTGAGGCCCATGCCCAGTTGCATGGCGCCGCCGGCCAGCGGCATCAGTTCGCGCGAGCCGCTCAGGGTGAACGAGTTCAGTTCCGAGTTGCCGCCATCCCAGTAGCCGGAATAGGTGGCGCGGCGGATCGCCTCCTGCGCGGCCGGGGTTTGCTGGCCGGGGCCGACGAAGGGGTTGAGCAGGCCGCTGTCGGCCAGGTTGCTCACCGCGAGGGCGCCGGGATAGCCGGAGATACTGCCTTTCACCTTGCTCTCCGAGTAATTGTACGAGGCATCGTAGTCCCAGCCGGCATAGCTGCCGCGCATGCCGACGACGGCGCTGGCGAACTGGGCGATGTCGTCCGAGGTACGCCGGCCCATGTCGGCCAGGCGGTAGAAGGCCACGGTGTCGGCGGTAATGCCGAGCGGGGCCAGGTACTGGTTGTGCAGGGGCGTGCCGGCGGCGATGCCGATCTGGCCCGGCACCGGTGCGATGCGCGAGGTTTGCGTCGATTGCGAGAGCAGCACGTCGGCGTAGAATTCCTGCCCGTAGGCTTTTGTCGTGCCCGACAGCATCAGGTTGTCGCGTTTGCGCTCCGGGAAGATCTGCAGGTCTTTCACGAAGTCGTAGCCGCAGTAGTCGTCGACGAAGTTTTCGCCGTCGACCGTGTAAGGCTGGATGACGCGGAAGGTTTTTTCCGCGCAGCTGCCGTTCGTGCGCTGGTAAGGGCTGATCAGCTGGCCGCGGTCGTCGAGGACGTTGGCCGGGATCGGGCTGGTCGAGAATTGCTGGATGCGGTACTGCTGGCCGTTGTGCGAGAAGGTGCGCTGGCCGGTATTGGCGAACGTCGCGGTCGTTCGAGCTCAGCTTGGTGCGCTCGTCGTGGCCGAAGGTCAGCATCAGGTTCCAGCCGTCGTCCTCGAGCGAACCGAAGCCCTTGGTCAGGCTGAAGCGGCGTTCGCGCGCGCCGTCCTCGGGATGCGAGTAGCCGATCGTGATGTCGGCATCGGTCCGGTTGCGCTTGGTGATGAAGTTGACGACGCCGGCGATGGCGTCGGCGCCGTACAGGGCCGAGGCGCCGTCGGTCAGCAGTTCGACGCGGTCGATGGCCGAGATCGGAATCGAATTGAGGTCGAAGCCGGCGGCGAAGCCGGTGAGCGTCTGGCCGCCGAACTGCGCCAGGCGCTTGCCGTTCAACAGGACCAGGGTACGGGTTTCGCCCACGTTATGGATCGAAATGCCCGCGAAGCCGAAGGTGCTGCCGCCGACCGATGCCGATTCGCCGGTCGAGCCTTGCACCGTCGACATGCGCTGCACCAGGTCGGCCATCGAGGTCACGCCCGAAGCGCGGATGGCCTCGGAGGTAACGACCGTGACCGGCAGCGCGCCCTCGGCCGCGATCCGCTTGATCGAGGAACCGGTGACCTCCACGCGCTGCATGGCTTGCGGCGGCGGCTCTTGCTGCTGCGGCGGTTGCTGTTCCTGTGCCAGCACAGGCGGGGCGGCGACGACCAGGCCGAAGGCCACGCCGCCGGAAAACATCAGGCGCAAGGATTGCGCCAAAGCTTTTTCTTTAAACACGGGTGTTCCTATCGTATGAAAATGGGGACCAGACGATAGGGTGAAGCGCTGCCATAACATGGAACTGATCCATGTTAAACGGACGCGCCTTCGATTCACATTCGGCGGGGCCGAAAATGGCCTGCCAGAGCCGGGTCACGGCCGCCGCGTGCGCGGCCACCTGCGCCGCCTCGACCCGGGCTTCGCCCCCTTGCAGGCGCAGCTGGTGCTGGAGTTTGCGCATCGCCCGGTAGGCGTCGGCGGCGCCGGCGGCGCACGCCGGATCGATCAGGCCCAGCTCGGCGCTGCGGTGCAGGAGGGCGATGTTGCCGGCGTTCGCCGTGAGTTGCGGGTGCTGGGCGGCGTGGCGCAGCACCAGGTACTGGACGATGAATTCGATGTCGATCATGCCGCCCGCGTCCTGCTTCAGGTCGAACAGCGCGCTGCGGTTCGGATAGGCGTCGTGCATGCGCTGGCGCATCTTGACCACTTCCGCTTTCAGTTCGTTCTTCCTGGGCGCTGCGGTCGCGCCGCAGCACGGCTTCGCGGATCTCCTCGAAGCGCGCGCCGATGGCGGCGTCGCCGGCGCAGAAACGGGCGCGCGTGAGCGCCTGGTGTTCCCAGACCCAGGCCGCGTTGTGCTGGTAGCGCTCGAAGGCGGGCAGCGAACTGACCAGCATGCCGCTGGCGCCGTCCGGCCGCAGCGCCGTGTCGATGTCGAACAGGATCCCGGCCGGGGTGTGCGCCGTCATCCAGGTGATGAAGCGCTGGCCCAGTTTCGCGTAGTTCGAGGGCGCCATGTCGTCCTCGTCGTCGTACAGGAAGATGACGTCGAGGTCGGACACATAGCCGAGCTCCTTGCCGCCCAGCTTGCCGTAGGCGATGACGGCGAAGCGCGGCACCTCGACGTGGCGCGTGGTCACCGTTTTCCAGGCCCAGCGCACGGTGGCGGCGACGATCACGTCGGCCAGCGCCGACAGGTGGTCGGCCAGGCGCTCGACCGACAGCTCGCCGGCCAGGTCCAGCGACAGCAGCCGGAACAGCTGGGCGTGGTGGTTTTCGCGCAGGATGTCGAGCTGGCGCTCGGTGTCGCCCACGGCTTCGGCGAGCTGGGCGTCGAGGCTGGCGGCCAGCACATCCGGCGCGTCGATGCCGCTGCCGCGGTCGTCCAGCAGTTCGTCGAGCAGGATCGGGTGCAGGGTCAGGAAAGTAGCGGCCCAGCCGCTGGCATGCATCATGCGGATCACGCGCTCGAGCGTGTGCGGGTATTCCGACAGCAGCGACAGGTAGGCCGAGCGGCGCGCGATCGCCTCCAGGAAGTCGAGCAGGCGCCCGAGGGTGGCGCCATGGCTGCCGACGCCGGCCTCGACCACCACCTTGGCCACCTGCGGCAAGGCCTGGTTGACCAGGGCCAGCAGGCGCACGCGGCTGGCGTCGGGCAGGCCTTGCAGGCGCGGCGCGCCCCAGGTGGCGGCCAGGCGCCGCGCGCCGCCGGCCGGATCGTCGTAGCCGAGGGCGCCCAGGTGGGCCTCGATGGCGGCGATCGCTTCCGGGTCGGCCGCGATCGCCTCGAGTTCGGCGCGCTCCTCGCCGCCAGGTGCGCTCTTGTCGGCGAACATGTCGTCGAACTGCGCGGCCACGAAGGCGCGCTGTTCCTCGAGGCGCGCGAGCAGGGTGGCGACGTCGGGCAGGCCCATCATGCTGGGCGATGACCAGGCGGTCGGCCTCGATCGCCGGCAGGGTGTGGGTTTGCGCGTCTTCCAGGTATTGCAGGCGGTGTTCGAGGTTGCGCAGGAAGGTGTAGGCCTCCAGCAGGCGGTCGACGGTCTCGATGCGTCATCAGCTCGCGCTCGGCCACCAGGCGCAGCGTCAGGCGGGTCGAGCGCTCGCGCAGGGCCGGGTCGCGCCCGCCGCGGATCAGCTGGAAGACCTGGGCCAGGAATTCGATCTCGCGGATCCCGCCGCGCCCCAGCTTGACGTTGTTGCTGCGGTCCGGATGCAGGCGTTCCTGGCGTTTGACTTCGGCGCGGATCTGGGCGTGCATGTTGCGGATCGCGTCGATCACGCCGAAGTCGAGGTAGCGCCGGAACACGAAGGGCCGCACGATCGCGTCCAGCGCCGCGATGTCTTCCGCGCTGCCCGGTGACGGCGCGCGCCTTGACCCAGGCATAGCGTTCCCATTCGCGCCCCTGGACGATCAGGTATTCCTCGACCATGTTCAGGCTGGCCGCGAGCGGCCCCGAATTGCCGTTCGGGCGCAGCGCCATGTCGACGCGGAAGGTAAAGCCGTCCTCGATCACTTCGGACAGCGCGCCGATCAGGCGCCGGCCCAGGCGCACGAAGAATTCGTGGTTCGACAGTTCGCGCTGGCCCGGCCCGGCGGCGGTCTCGCCGTCTTCCGGGTAGACGAAGATCAGGTCGATGTCGGACGAGACGTTGAGTTCGCCGCCGCCTTGCTTGCCCATCGCCAGCACCATCATTTCCTGCGGACGGCCGGATTCGGCGCCCATCGGCATGCCGTGGGCCGTGACCAGCTCGGCCATCAGGTCGGCCAGGTGGGTGCGGATGGCGAAATCGGCCAGGCCCGTCATGGCGCTGACGACCTCGTTCAGGTCGGAGCGGCCTTCCAGTTCGCGCCGGATCAGGGTCGCCAGCAACAAATTGCGCAGGCGCCGCATCGCGCGCGCCAGCGGAATGCCGGCGCTGAGCTCCTGCGCCAACAACGCGCCGAAATCCGGGCAGGCCAGCGATAATTGGGCCAGTTGGGCGACGCGCTCTTCGCGCCCGGGGGCGGCGGCGATCCAGCGCTGGTAGAAGCGCGAGGCAGTGGCGATTGCGCGGGAGAGGCGGAAGGCAGGGGTCATCGGTGGGTCCGGTACGGGTGAAATAGCGTTCTTGCAAGCAGCATGCGGTAGAATTGCCCGCCGTGCTGCCCCGGTCAGCACGATGGTAAGGTAGACGCCGCAATCCTAGCAAGCGCTCTTCATTTTCAAGAATCATATTTACGGCGAGCCTTTTATTAGCACCTTGATGCACGACCCGGAACCGCAGGCGCCCGCGGCGCCCGTGCCGCTGGCCGAACGCTGGCGGCGGTTGCGTGCCGCCTACCGCTATTGCAACCTGGCGTCGCATCATGTGCTCGGCTTCGTCGTCAAGCTGGCGCTGCTCGATTTATTTCGCGCTGGCCCTGCTGTTCCTGGCGCTGCGTTACGCTCATCCTGCCGAATATCGACCTGTACAAGGGCGACATCGAGCGCGGCGCCAGCCGCGCGCTCGGCAACCAGGTCGCGATCGCGCGCATCTATGCCACCTGGAGCGGCCTGAATCCGTCGCTGTTCCTGGGCGACGTCACGCTCAAGGATGCGGCCGGCCGCCAGGTGATGGCGCTGCCCTCGGTGTCGGCCACCTTTTCCTGGTGGAGCCTGGCCGCCGCCGAGCCGCGCTTCCAGACGCTCGAACTGATCCGGCCCCAGCTGGACGTGCGGCGCGGGCTGCGACGGCGTGATCCAGGTCGCCGGGATGCGCATCGACCCGCAAGCAGGACAAGGGCGGCGCGGGCGGCGACTGGGTCTTCCGCCAGCGCGAAATCCTGATCCGCGAAGGCCGGGTCGACTGGACCGACGCCCTGCGCGGGGCGCCGCTGCTGACCCTGACAGGATGTCGGCGTCGTGCTGCAAAATCACTGGGCCACCCACAAGTTCGCCCTGACGCGCGACCCCGCCGAGCGAGCTGGCCAGGCCGCTCGACGTGCGCGCACGCTTCACCCACTCGCGCTTCGGCGAGCGCGTGTCCGACGTCGCGCGCTGGAAGGGCGAGCTGTACGCCGACCTGCGCGAAGCCGACCTGGCCGCCTGGAAGCGCTATCGTCGACTATCCGTTCGCACTCACCCAGGGCCGTGGTTCGCTGCGCGCCTGGATCACGCTCGACGAGGCGCGCCTGGCCGGTTTCACCGCCGACCTGGCCCTGTCCGGCGTGGTCGCGCGCGTGAAACCCGAGCTGCCGGAACTGCGGCTGGCGCGCGTCTCGGGACGGCTGTCGGCGCAGGAAACCCTGGTGCCGGGCCAGGCCGGCGGCAAGCCGAGCTTCGGCGCCAACGGCCACACGATCGGCCTCGACAATTTTACGGTCGCCACCGCCGACGGCCGCGTGCTGCCGCCCGCCACGCTGACCGAAACCTTCGTACCGAAGCGCGGCGCCAAGCCGCAGCAGGTGTCGATCGAGGCGCGCCAGGTCGACCTGGCGGCGCTGGCCGAGCTGGCCGCGCAGCTGCCCCTGTCGACCCTGCAGCGGCGCGCGCTGGCCGACTTCGCGCCGCGCGGGCGCCTGCTCGACTTCTCGGCCTCCTGGAATGGCCAGTATCCGCAACTGGCCGGCTACCGCGTCAAGGGACAGGTGGCCGGGCTCAGCCTGCAGCCGCAGGCGGCGCGTCCGGCGCCAGGCCGGCCTGCCCGGCATGCCGGCCTTGCCGGGCTTCGAGAACCTGTCGGGCAGCATCGACGCCAACGACAAGGGCGGCAGCATCAGCGTCGATTCGCAGCGCGCTGGCGCTGCGCATGCCGGCCTGGTTCGCCGAGCCGAGCATGCCCCTCGATAAACTGGCGCTGGGCGCGCGCTGGTCCTACCAGCCGAACGAGCAATTGCTGGTCGAAGTCGACAAGCTCGAGTTCGCGCAGGGCGCCTTGCGCGGCAACTTGTCCGGGCGCCACCAGATGCCGCTGGGCGCCGGCCATGGCCCGGGCGTGGCCGACGTCACAGGCAGCCTGGACGGTTTCCAGATCGCCCAGGTCGGGCGCTTCCTGCCGCTGGCCACGCCCGAGGGCTTGCGTCACTGGCTCGGTACGGCGCTGCAGGGCGGCACGCTGAACGACGTGCGCCTGCGCCTGCGCGGCAATCTGGCCGAATTCCCGTTCCGCGCCGATAACGCGTCCGAGCGCGCGCGCGGCGAGTTCCGCGTCGCCGGGCGCCTGGCGGGCGCCGTGCTCGAATACGCGCCGGGCCACCGCACGCCGGACAACAAACCCACCTGGCCGCTGGCGGAAGCCATCAACGGCAGCATCGTGTTCGACCGCACGCGCATGGAAATCCATGGCGAGACCCTGCGCAGCCAGGGCCTGACCCTGTCGAACGTGAAGGCGGTCATCCCCGAACCTCGGTTCGCACGAGATGCTGCTCGACATCGACGGCAGCTGCCGACGGGCCGCTGCAGGATTTCCTGCGCTATGTCGCGGCCAGTCCGGTGCTGGGCTGGATCGGCCACTTCACCGACACCACGCAGGGCACGGGCAACGCCCACCTCGGCCTGAAACTGCAGATGCCGCTGGCCAACCTGCATGACACCAAAGTGCAGGGCGCCTTGCAATTGCAGGACAACGACGTGCAGCTGTTGCCCGACCTGCCGCCGCTGCAGGCCGCGCGCGGCAAGGTCGAGTTCACCGAGCATGGCATGAACCTGAACGGCGTCGCCGCCAATTTCCTGGGCGGGCCGCTGGCGCTGTCGGGCGGCACCCAGCCGGGCGGTGCGATCGCGATCCGCCTGGCCGGCACCCTGTCGGCCGACGGCATGCGCAACAACGCGCCGGCGCCGGCGGTGGCGCGCCTGGCCAGGCGCCTGTCGGGCAGCACGCCCTACAGCGGCACGATCACCGTGCGCGACCACCAGCTCAACGTCACGCTCGACTCGACGCTGGCCGGCCTCGGGCTGGATTTCCCGGCGCCGCTGCGCAAAGCCGGAGCCGGACGCGCTGCCGCTGCACTTCGTCCTGAACGGCGCGCCGACCGCGCCGGATGGCGCCGGCGCGCGACGAACTGAAGCTGTCGTTCGGGAATGCGGTCGCCGCGCGCTACGTGCGCAGCAAGGCCGCGCGCGGCGCCTGGGTGGTGGAACGCGGCGGCATCGGCGTCAATCTGCCGGCCCCCGAGCCGGACGAGGGCATGATGATCAACGTCGACATGAAGTCGCTCAACGTCGACGCCTGGCTGGCCGCGGCGCGCGCGATTGCCGGCGAGGGCGAGGCCGGCAGCGCCGCCGGCGCCGGCGCCGGCGCCGAACTTTGCCCAGTACGTGCTGCCGACGACGATCGCGGCGCGCGCTTCGGAACTGTTCGTCGGCGAGCGCCGCATGGCCGACGTCGTGGTCGGCGCCTCGCACCGCGGCAGCGCCTGGCAGGCCAACATCCATTCGCGCCAGGCCACCGGCTACCTCACCTGGAGCGAAGGCCAGGGGCAGGGCGTGGGCAAGGTGACGGCGCGCCTGGCCTCGCTGGTGATCCCGGAATCGCAGGCGGCCGAAGTCAAGGAGCTGCTGGAGTCGAACCGCGGCGCCAGCGCCAGCATCCCGGCGCTCGACATCGTCGCCGAGCGCTTCGAGCTCTTCAACAAACAGTTCGGGCGCCTCGACCTGCAAGCGAGCAATGTGCAGGCGCTGGCCGGCAAGGAGTGGCGCATCGACCGCCTGTCCGTGACCAACCCGGACGGCCAGCTGAAAGCGACCGGGCGCTGGCTGGCGAAGGACGGCAAGAGCAATACCGGCATGAATTTCACGCTCGACATCATCGACGCCGGACGCCTGCTCGACCGCCTCGGTTTCCCGGAGACGCTGCGGCGCGGCAAGGGCAAGCTGTCGCGGCGACCTGTCCTGGAACGGCGTGCCGTATGCGCTCGACATCCCGACCCTCTCGGGCCAGATCGAAATGAATGTCGGCGGCGGCCAGTTCCTGAAACAGGACCCGGGCGCGGCCAAGCTGCTCGGCGTGCTCAGCCTGCAGGCGCTGCCGCGCCTCCTGAAACTCGATTTCCACGACGTGTTCTCGGAAGGCCTGGCCTTCGACGGCATCAGCGCCAACGCCATGATCACGCGCGGCGTGGTCAAGACCGACAACCTCAAGATGCACGGCGTCGCGGCCACCGTGCTGATGGAAGGCACGGCCGATATCGCCAACGAATCGACCGACCTGCGCGTGGTCGTGATTCCGGAATTTAACCTCGGCACCGGCCCGCTGGTGTATGGGCTGGCGGTGAACCCGATCATCGGCCTCGGCTCCTACCTGGCGCAGCTCTTCCTGCGCGCGCCGGTGATGAAGGCGCTGACTTACCAGATGCGGATCACGGGACCGTGGAAATCGCCTACCATTACCAAACTCGAGAACCGGCCGCCGCCCGCGGCCACCCCAGCGAAGGAATAAGCCCATGACCCGCGTTGCCGCAGTCCAGATGGTGTCCACCCCCGAGGTCGAGCACAACCTCGCCACCGCGCGCCGCCTGGTCGGCGAGGCCGCCGCCGCGGGCGCCACGCTGGTGACCCTGCCCGAATACTGGCCGATCATGGGCATGAGCGACACCGACAAGGTGCGCCACGCCGAACCCGAGGGCGCCGGCCCGATCCAGGATTGCATGGCGAGCCTGGCGCGCGAGCACGGCATCTGGCTGATCGGCGGCACGCTGCCGCTCGACCTCGGCGGAATCGGGCAAGGTGCTCAACACCACCCTGGTCTACGACCCGCAAGGCGCCTCGATCGGCCGCTACGACAAGATCCACCTGTTCGGCTTCAACAAGGGCACCGAATCCTACGACGAGGCGCGCACCATCGTGCCGGGCGCAGCGGTCGGCAGCTTCGAGGCGCCGTTCGGGCGGGTCGGCCTGTCGGTCTGCTACGACCTGCGCTTTCCCGAGCTCTACCGCGCCATGGGCGAGTGCGCGCTGATCGTGGTGCCGGCCGCGTTCACCCACACCACCGGCCGCGCGCACTGGGAAGTGCTGCTGCGCGCCCGCGCCATCGAGAACCAGTGCTATGTGCTGGCCTCGGCCCAGGGCGGGACCCACGCCAACGGGCGCCGCACCTTCGGCCACAGCATGCTGGTCGATCCCTGGGGCGAAGTGAAGGACGTGCTGCGCGAAGGCGAGGGCGTGGTCTCGGGCGAGCTCGATCCCGCCTTCCTGGCCTCGGTGCGCGAAAGCCTGCCTGCGCTGCGGCACCGGAAGATGTAAAGCCGGACGGATATGGCACAATGCCCGAATCCACACGAGACACACACGCAAAATGATCCCATTCGAACCGAACCTCTCCTCCCTGGCTGTCGCGCGCGATGTGCTGCTGACGCCATTCGGCCTGGACGAAGGCAAGTTGCTGCGCACGCTGGGCACGATGTTCACCCACAAGGTCGACTATGCCGACCTGTATTTCCAGTTCACCAAGAGCGAGGGCTGGAGCCTGGAAGAGGGCATCGTCAAGACCGGCAGCTTCTCGATCGACCAGGGCGTGGGCGTGCGCGCCGTCTCGGGTGAGAAGACGGCCTTCGCCTATTCCGACGAAATTTCCGAATCCGCGCTGCTGGACGCGGCGGCCGCCACGCGCACCATCGCGCGCGCCGGCGCCGGCCGCATCAAGGTGGCCAGCGCCACGCTGCCGACCGGCGGCCGCTCGCTCTACCTGCCGCGCGACCCGCTCGCCTCGCTCGACGCCACCGCCAAGGTGCGCCTGCTGGAGCGCGTCGAGAAGATGGCGCGCGCCAAGGACCCGCGCGTGGTGCAGGTGATGGCGGGCCTGGCCGGCGAATACGACGTGGTGCTGGTGGTGCGCAGCGACGGCGTGCTGGCCGCCGACATCCGTCCGCTGGTGCGCGTGTCGGTCACCGTCATCGCCGAGCAGAACGGCCGCCGCGAAACCGGTTCCTCGGGCGGCGGCGGGCGTTTCGACTATGGCTATTTCGACGACGAGATCCTCGACCGCTACGCCACCGAGGCGGTGAAATCGGCCCTGGTCAACCTCGACGCGCGTCCGGCCCCGGCCGGCCCGATGACCGATCGTGCTCGGACCGGGCTGGCCCGGCGTGCTGCTGCACGAAGCGGTCGGCCACGGCCTGGAAGGCGACTTCAACCGCAAGGGTTCGTCGTCGTATGCCGGCATGATCGGCCAGCGCGTCGCGGCCAAGGGCGTCACCGTGGTCGACGACGGCACCCTGCAGGACCGCCGCGGTTCGCTCAACATGGACGACGAAGGCAATCCGACCCAGTGCACGACGCTGATCGAGGACGGCATCCTGAAGGGCTATATCCAGGACACGCTGAACGCGCGCCTGATGAAGATGCCGATCACCGGCAACGCCCGGCGCGAATCCTTCGCCCACCTGCCGATGCCGCGCATGACGAATACCTACATGCTGGCCGGCGACAAGGACCCGGCCGAAATCCTGGCCTCGGTCAAGAACGGCCTGTATGCGGTCAATTTCGGCGGCGGCCAGGTCGACATCACGAACGGCAAGTTCGTGTTCTCGGCCAGCGAAGCCTACATGATCGAAGACGGCAAGATCACCTATCCGGTCAAGGGCGCGACCCTGATCGGCAACGGCCCGGAAGTGATGAACCGCATCTCGATGATCGGCAACGACATGGCGCTCGATTCGGGCGTCGGCGTGTGCGGCAAGGAAGGCCAGAGCGTGCCGGTCGGCGTGGGCCAGCCGACGCTGCGCATCGATGGCGTGACGGTGGGCGGTACGGCGTAAGGACGCCGCGCTTGCAATGAAAAAATGCCCGGCATTGCCGGGCATTTTTTATTGGCGGCTTTCCTGACTCAGAACGAGTAGCGTGCGCCGAGCGAGAAGGAGCGTCCCACCGCGCCCGCATAGTCGAGCGGGTTGTAGGCCTGGGCGCCGTAGGTCAGCGGATCGAGCGGCGCCACCTTGTCGAACAGGTTCTCGATCGAGCCGAACACTTCCCAGCTCAGGCCGTGGTTTCCATTTGAAGACCAGGTCGAAGGTCGTAAACGACGGCAGTTCGCAGCCGCTGGGCGCATCCTGTCCGTTGGAGAAGCTGCTGGCGCAGCCATCCGGGTCGTCCTTGAACAGCACGTTGTCGAGCGGGCCGCGGTAATTGGCGTTGAGGGACACGCGCCAATCGCGATAGTCCCAGGAAGCGCGCAGGTTGATGCGGTGGTCCGGGGTGCCGATGCAGTTGGTGACGTCGCAGTTGCCGTGGGTGCCGGCGAAGTCGCGCTCGCTGCCGTCACGCTCGGTGCGCAGCCATTCGTCGATATAGGTCCATTTACCGTCGAGCAGGAGGTTGCCCCAGTCATCAGGCAGGCGCCACGTGTAGCGGGCGTCGAGGTCGAGGCCGCGCACCTTGGTCGAGGACGAGTTGACGTAGTTCGCCAGCACCGCCGTGATCGCACCCGGGTCGCCGGGAATGCCCGCCTCGGCCGTGCTCGGGTCGCGCGCAACCTGGCCGTTCGCGATGGCGGTGTCGATCAGTTCCTGGTTGATCTCGTTCTTGCGCTTGATCTTCCAGAAGTCGACCGAAATGCTGGCGCGCGGCAGCGGGTCCCAGATGATGCCGAAGTTATAGCTCTTCGAGCGTTCCGGCGACAGCGCCGGATTGGGGGAAGTGATGACGGCAATCGCGGCCGGGTCGCAGGCCGCTTCCACGCCGAGGCCGCAGCGCAGCGGATCGGCGGCGGTGGAGAAGGCTGCCAGGCCGCCGACCCCGTTCTCGGCCGCGCTCGGCGCGCGGAAGCCCTTGGCGAAGGTGCCGCGCAGGGCCAGCTGGCGCGCAGGCTGCCATTTGACGCCGACTTTCGGCGTGTAGGCGTCGCCCACGTCGGTGAAATGGTCCCAGCGCATGGCGCCGGTGATTTCCAGGTTCGGCAGCACGGGCGCGAGCGCTTCGCCATACAGCGCGAACACGTTGCGCGCGCCGCTGTAGGCCGAGTAGCCCAGGCCGATCACGTTGCCGCGTTCGGTGCCGGTGGTCGGCTGCAGTTCGGTCTCCTCGCGCCGCCATTCCGCGCCGACCGCCACGCCGACGGCGCCGCCCTGCAGCTTGCCGAATTCGTGCGTGGCCTTGACGTCGCCCTGGATGATCTTGGTATGGGCGTTGTTCGAAATCGTCGGCGAGATCGCCGCGTAGACGCCGGGGCTGTTCAGGCCTGCATTCTCGGCGATGCGCCAGACGGTCCCGGGCGGCAATGCCGCATAGGCCGGGCTGGTGGCCAGCGCGGCGGCGATGTTGGCGGCACTCGGGTCGAGCATGGCGAAGGTGACGTCGCGCTGCAGGTAGCCGAAGCGCTCGTTCGCCACATGGCTGCGCGAGAAGAGCAGGGAGGTGTCGTATTCCCAGCCGGCCAGGGTTCCCTTCACGCCGGCCAGTGCGCGCACGAAGAAGGAATCGATTCTCGACTCGCGCGGCCCGACGTCGCCCGCCAGGTAGCGCAGGCGCGCGGCGCTGCCGAAATAGGGGTTGTCGGGATGGGTGGGGCCGAACTGGACGCCGGCATTGCTGACCGGGCCGCCCGGGTAGCCGACGTTGGCGCTGACGGTATTCGGCGTGGTCGAGGAGGTGGTATTGCTCGTGTACAGGTTCAGTTCGCTGTACGCCTCCATCCCGGGCGCGAGCGCCCAGGTGCCGCGTCCGAATATGCTGTAGTTCTCCTGCTGGGGCAGCATCTGGTTGTAGCGCAGGGTCGAATCGATCAGGCAGCCGCCGCCGGGGTCGCCCTGGGGCTGGCTGGTGAAGTTGGAACAGGCGGCGCCGGGGAAGAACTGGGTGAATCCGGTTGCCGGGCTCAGGTTGCCGCGATTGAAATAATCGAGGGTGGCCGGGTTGCGCACGTTGCCGTTGATGGCGCTGCCGGAGGCGTTGTTGCCGGTGATGGCGCCGGTGCCGCCGAGCGCTTGCTGGGCCGAATAGCCCCACTGGCGCAGGTCGATGCGGCCGATCCAGTCGCGGTCGGAGCGGTCGCGCAGGTAAATGTCGTTCTGGCGCTTCATTTCGAAATTGAGCAGCCCGCTGAAGCCGTCGCGCTCGAGGTCGCCGAAGCCGTGGGTAATGGCGAAGTTCGCCTCTTCGCCATCCCATTCCTCCGAGATGCCGAGCGAGCCGCGCACGGCGGTGCCTTTGAAGTTCTGGCGCAGGATGATGTTGACGACGCCGGCAATCGCGTCCGAGCCGTAGATGGCCGACGCGCCGTCCTTCAGGATCTCGACGCGTTCGACGGCGTCGGTCGGGATCACGTTCAGGTCGGCAAACACTTTCTGGCCATCGTCGGCCAGGCCGTAGGGCGCGATGCGCCGGCCGTTGAGCAGCACCAGGGTCGAGGCGGTACCCAGGCCGCGCAGCGAGATGCCGGAGGCGCCGGCCGCGAAGCCGTTGCCGAAGCTGGCCGGCACCGAGCCCTGGTTGTCCACCGACAGGGTTTGCAGCAGTTCGGCCACGGTGCTCTTGCCGGAGCGTTCGATGTCGGCGCGGTTGACCGTCAGCACCGAGGAGGCGGTTTCGGCTTCGGCGCGGCGGATGTTACTGCCGGTGACGACCACGCGCGCCGCCGGCTGGGCCGGCTGCGCCGTTCCTGCGCGTTTGCCTGCGGCTGTGCAAGCAGGGCCAAGCCGATCGCGCCGCTGCCTGCGAACAGGCGGCGCACGGATCGCGATAACAAGGTTTCAGTCATTTCCGCACTCCAAGGGTAGGTAAAAATCCCGGTCCGCTTGGCTGAGCTTGAGTTGCCTCAAGTATTAGATCTGAAGAAATTGATCCAATGCAAAGAGACAGGCTGCCTGGACGGGGGCTTGTCGTGACTTTTGCATTAAGGACAACATGGCCTGTGATATCTCTCAAAGTGTGATCCTGGCGTTCAAAATACTGTCGGGTTCTCGCAACCGCTCGCCTCTCGGGCCCAAATAATCAGGCAAATGACGCACTGCGACAAAACCCTTGCCAAGATTCGCAGCAAGCGGTTATAGTCATTTCGACCTTTTTCGGATCGCCCCATGCGCCACGCTGCCTTCTTTACCTTCTATTTTTGGTTTAGCCATTCCAGCCCAAAGGCGGTGGAGTAGCGGCAGGTTCACGCATCAGCGAACACAGACCGAACGACACGAAACCGCCAGCGATGGCGGTTTTTTCATTTGCAGCCCATATCAACGAACGGAGTACCGCATGCCTCGCACCGACGATCTACGCATCCGCGAAATGAAGGAACTGACGCCGCCCTCGCACCTGATCCGCGAGTTTCCGGTGACGCCGGCGGCCGAGGAAACCGCGTCCGCCGCGCGGGTGGCGCTGCACCGCATCCTGCACGGCCAGGACGACCGCCTGATGGTGGTGATCGGCCCATGCTCGATCCACGATCCGAAGGCCGCGATGGAGTACGCGCGCCGCCTGGTCGAGCAGCGGCGCCGCTTCGCCGGCGAGCTCGAGATCGTGATGCGCGTCTATTTCGAGAAGCCGCGCACGACGGTCGGCTGGAAGGGGATGATCAACGACCCCTACATGGACAACAGCTTCCGCATCAACGACGGCCTGCGCATGGCGCGCGAGCTGCTGCGCGACGTCAACGAGATGGGCCTGCCGGCCGGCACCGAATTCCTCGACGTGATCAGCCCGCAGTACATTGCCGACCTGATCAGCTGGGGCGCGATCGGCGCCCGCACCACCGAGTCGCAGGTGCACCGCGAGCTCGCTTCCGGCCTGTCCTGCCCGGTCGGCTTCAAGAACGGCACCGACGGCAATATCAAGATCGCGGTGGAAGCGATCAAGGCGGCCTCGCAGCCGCACCATTTCCTGTCGGTGACCAAGGGCGGGCACTCGGCGATCGTCTCGACCGCCGGCAACGAGGATTGCCACATCATCCTGCGCGGCGGCAAGGCCCCGAACTACGATGCCGCCAGCGTCGACGATGCCTGCAAGCAGATCGCGGCCCTGGGTCTGGCGTCGCGCCTGATGATCGACGCCTCGCACGCGAACAGCTCGAAAAAGCCGGAAAACCAGGTGCCGGTCTGCGCCGACATCGGGCGCCAGATCGCCGGCGGCGACGAGCGCATCGTCGGCGTGATGATCGAATCGCATTTGCTGGCCGGGCGCCAGGACCTGGTGCCGGGCGCCGAGCTGGCCTATGGGCAGTCGGTGACCGATGGCTGCATCGACTGGGACACCAGCGTCGGGGTGCTGGAGGGGCTGGCGGCGGCGGTGCGCCAGCGGCGGTTGCGCGAGGACGCGTAAGGTATTTCGCGGCTGTGCATCGGCTGGTTGAACGCGTGGGCGGCGCAAACGTCGCGTGACTGCACGCTGCGGGTGGAGCCGTCCACCCTACGTCGCGCTCGCATGGGACGTAGGGTGGGCGGCTATCGCCGCCCACGCGTTCAACCCAACATGCACAGCGCCGACGCCCCGGTTATCGGGCTACAACATAAGCTCATGGCCCGCCGCGCTGATTTGCGTTATCGTTAGCGTTTTTCTTACGGCTGAGAAGTGTCCATGCTGGCTTACATAATTCGGCGGCTGTGGCAGATGCTGCCGACGATGGCGGGCGTCATCGTGCTCGTCTTCGTGCTGTTCAACTGGGTCGGCGGCGATCCGTCGTATCTGCTCGCGGGCAAGATGGCGGACGAGGCGGCGATCGCCAACATCCGCGCCCAGCTCGGCATCGACCAGCCGTATTACGTGCAGCTGTGGATCTTCGTCAAGCAGATCCTGAGCTTCGATTTCGGCAACGCCTGGAGCACGGGCGAGCCGGTGGCGCAGATCATCGCCAGCCGCCTCGGGCCCTCGCTGACGGTGCTGGTGCCGTTGACCATCCTCGAAACCTTCTTCGGCATCGCGCTGGCGCTGGGCGATCGCTTTTGTGCGCGGCTCGCTCACCGACCGCGCGGTGATGGTGGCCTGCACGGTCGGCATGTCGATCTCGATCCTGGTCTACATCATCGTGTTCCAGTATTTCTTCGCCTACAAACTCGGGCTGTTCCCGGTGCAGGGCTGGGGCAATAGCCTCGGCGAAAACCTGCTGCGCTATGCGCTGCTGCCGATCATCATCGGCCTCGCCGTATCGATCGCGCCGACCCTGCGCCTGTACCGCAGTTTCGTGCTCGACGAAGTGCACCAGGATTACGTGCGCACCGCGCGCGCCAAGGGCCTGAGCGAGCGCCGCATCGTCTGGGTGCACGTGCTGAGGAATGCCGCGATCCCGATCATCACCCACGTCATGGCGAATCTGCCGGCGCTGCTGATCGGCGCGTTCTTGCTGGAGCGCTTCTTCGGCATTCCCGGCATCGGGCGCGAAGTGATCCTGGCCGTCGAGCGCAGCGATTTTCCCGTCATTAAAGCGATCACCGTCTATGTGGCGGCCGCGACGATGGTGTTCAACCTGCTGGCCGACTTGCTGTATGGCGCCGTCGATCCGCGCGTGCAACTCGAAGTGATGAGTGAACGACCACAATCTCTCCTGGCCTGTGGACGCTGGCCTGGCGCCGCCTGCGCGCCGACCGCATCGCCATGGCGGCGCTGGCCGTCGTCGGCGCCTTCCTCTTGCTGCTGGTGCTGCTCTTCCAGCGGGCTGGTCGCCAACGACTGGGAAGACGAGGTGGCGGTCAATTACGCGCCGCCCGGTTTTATCGGCGCCGATGCCGCCACCGCCGCGCTGGCCCGCCCGCAGGCGCCGACGCCGCCGAACGCCTTCGATCCGCTGGCCCAGGAACTCGAGCAACTCAAGGCGCAAGTGCAGGCCAGCCACCCGCCGCGTGCGAAAGCGCTGACCTTGCCTTTCGGCGCCGACAAATGGGGGCACGACGTGCTCAAGAAAACCATCAAGGGCGGCGAAACCTCGATCGTGGTCGGCCTGGTCGCGGCCTTTGTCGCGGTCGCGCTCGGCACGCTGTTCGGCGCCGTGTCCGGTTTTTATGGCGGCGTGGTGGACGACCTGTTCAACTGGTTCTACAGCATTTTTACCTCGATCCCGTCGATCCTGATGATCCTCACGGTGGCCGCCGTGCTGCAGCAAAAGGGCGTGACGACCATCGTCCTGATCCTGGGGCTGACCGGCTGGACCGGCCCCTATCGCCTGATCCGCGCCGAATACATCAAGCACAAGGCGCGCGAATACGTGATGGCGGCCGACGCCATCGGCGCCTCGAACTGGAGAAAAATGTTCTCGCACATTTTCCCGAACGTCTCGCACGTGGCGCTGGTGCAGCTCTCGATCCTGGTGGTCGGCTTCATCAAGGCCGAAGTCATTCTGTCCTTCCTCGGCTTCGGGGTGCCGGTCGGCACCGTGTCCTGGGGCAGCATGCTCAACGAAGCGCAGAATGAACTGATCCTCGGCAAGTGGTGGCAGCTGGCGGCCGCGGCCGGGGCGATGGCGGTGCTGGTGACGGCGTTTTCCCTGTTCACCGATGCGCTGCGCGATGCGCTCGATCCGAAACTGAAATGAGGCGGGCATGACACCTGACACCGACATGCTCCTGCAGGTACGCGACCTGCGCATCGCCTTCCGCGTCGACAAGAAGAACACGGTCGAGGCGATCAAGGGCATTTCCTTCGACGTGCCGCACAACGCCACGGTGGCGCTGGTGGGCGAATCGGGCAGCGGCAAGTCGGTCAGTTCGCTGGCCGTGATGGGCCTGCTGCCGCCGGAAACGACGATCGTCGATCCGCGTTCGAGCGTGCTCTTCAACGGGCGCGAACTGCTGCGCTGCCTGTCGTCCGAGCGCCGCAAGCTGTGCGGCAAGGACATCGCGATGATCTTCCAGGAGCCGATGTCGTCGCTGAATCCGGTCTTCACGGTGGGCTTCCAGATCGGCGAAGTGCTGCGCCAGCACATGGGCATGAACGCGCGCCAGGCGCGCGCCCGTACGCTCGAACTGCTGGACGAGGTCGGCATTCCGGATCCGGCCAGACAAGATCGACGCCTACCCGAGCCAGATGTCGGGCGGGCAGCAGCAGCGCGTCATGATCGCGATGGCGATTGCCTGCGAGCCCAAGCTGCTGATCGCCGACGAGCCGACCACCGCGCTCGACGTGACGATCCAGAAGCAGATCATGGACCTGATCGCGGCCCTGCAAAAGAAGCACCGCATGGCGGTGCTGTTCATCACCCACGACCTGGGCCTGGTGGGAGAGATTGCCGACCGCGTGATCGTGATGCGCCATGGCGAGGTGCGCGAGGAGGGCAGCGCCGCCCAGGTGTTCGGCGCCCCGCAGGATGCTTATACCCGGGCGCTGCTGCATTGCCGGCCGACGCTCGACAGCCGCCCGGTGCGGCTGCCGGTGATCGACGATTTCCTGAGCGGGAACGCGCGATCCGCTGGCGGCTGCTGCCGCAGCGCGCCCGCGGCTATGCGCCGGATGACGAGAACGCTGCTGGTCGTGAACAATCTCGCCAAGAGTTTCAGCCTGCGCCAGGGCCTGTTCGGCAAGCGCGCCTTCCACGCGGTCAAGGACGTGTCGTTCACGCTCGCCGCGCGGGAAAACCCTGGGCGTGGTCGGCGAATCCGGTTCCGGCAAGACGACCGTCGGCCTGACCCTGCTGCGCCTGCACCGCGCCACCGGCGGCAGCGCGCACTTCGACGGGCGCGACCTGTTCGCGCTGTCGGACCGCGAATACGCGGCCTATAAACGGCGCATCCAGATCATCTTCCAGAACCCGTATGCCTCGCTCAATCCCCGCTTTACGGTGGGCCAGATTCTGCTGGAACCGATGCGCATCCACGGCATCGGCGCGCGACGACCGCGAACGCACCAATACGGTGCATGCGCTGCTGGAGCGGGTCGGCTTGCCGGCCCAGGCCTTCCACCGCTATCCGCACGAGTTTTCCGGCGGCCAGCGCCAGCGCATCGCGATTGCCCGCTGCCTGACGATGAAGCCGGAAATCCTCGTCTGCGACGAATCGGTCTCGGCGCTCGACGTCTCGGTGCAGGCCCAGGTGCTGAATCTGCTGCAGGACCTGCAGGACGAGTACAAGCTGAGCTATATCTTCATCTCCCACGATTTGTCGGTGGTGCGCTACATCGCCGACCGGGTGATGGTGATGCACCAGGGCAGCGTGGTCGAGATGGCCGATTCGGACGAGCTGTACCGCAATCCGCAGCATCCTTATACGCAATCCCTGCTGGCCGCCATTCCCGCGCTCTGCGCCTGACACGTTGCTAAAAAGCCGCCGACCGGCCAGCCTGCGCAGGGCGATTTGGGCTACCATGACCGGATGTCCCAGCTCTCGCTCCTGATCCAGAATTACGGTGTCTTCCTCGTCTTCGGCACCGTGTTGCTGGAGCAGTTCGGCCTGCCGATTCCCGCCTTTCCGGTGCTGGTGCTGGCCGGTGCGATGGCCTTCGAGGGCGGGGCCAGCTGGCAGGTCTCGCTGCTGGCGGTCTTGCTTGCCTGCCTGATCTGCGACTATTTCTGGTTCAGCGCCGGGCGCTATCTACGGCAAGCGCGTGCTGCGCCTGCTGTGCCGGATTTCCCTGTCGCCCGATTCCTGCGTCAACCAGACCGAAGACCGCTTCCGCCGCTACGGCCCGAAGTCGCTGCTGGTCTCCAAATTCGTTCCCGGCTTTAATACGATCGCCGCGCCGATGTCCGGTGCGCTCGGCACGCCGCGCGCGGGCTTTCCTCGGCTACTCCGCCACCGGCGCGCTGCTCTGGGGCGGCGCCGGGATTGCGCTCGGCGCCATCTTCCACGACAGCGTCGACCGCGTGCTGCTGACGCTGGAAACCATGGGCAGCGCCGCGCTGATGGTGCTGGGCGGCCTGCTGGCGCTGTTCATCGCCTATAAATATGTCGAACGGCGGCGCCACCGCGCCACGCTGGCCATTCCGCGCATCGTGGTCGAGGAACTGCAAGAGCCTGATGGACGCAGGGGCAGGATCCGCTCATCATCGACGCGCGCAGCGTCACCGCCCAGGAGCTGGAAGCGGCGATTCCCGGCGCG
This sequence comes from uncultured beta proteobacterium, assembly GCA_963729765.1. Lineage (GTDB taxonomy): Bacteria > Pseudomonadota > Gammaproteobacteria > Burkholderiales > Burkholderiaceae_D > Telluria. The sequence continues at coordinate 505,502 of CAVSPL010000008.1, forward strand.
CTGCTGTACAGCGACTGCGAACCGGGCCAGCTGATGGCGACCCTCGACAAGGACCGCCATATCGTCGTCTATTGTTCCTGCCCGAACGACGTCACGGCGGCGCAGGTGGCCAAGCAGTTCCTGGCCAACGGTTTTCACCGTACCCGGCCGCTGCAGGGCGGGCTCGACGCCTGGCGTGCGCACGGGGCCGCAGGACGAGGGCTTGTTGCGCCACGGTTGAGGCGTGCGCACGTAGTCGTACTACTTTAGGTATGCGCGGATGGCGTGTCGGGTAACGCATGCGGCATTCTTGTACCTAAACTACAAAATTTGCTTGTAAGTCCGCAAAGAAATCCAGTAAGCTTGGACATCCCCAGCCTTCTGTCCCGCAATGACTGCTTCTCTGCCTGCACACCTCCCGACCGCCCGCTTCGACAGCCCACGCCTGCTGGCCGACGTCGGCGGCACCAATGCGCGCTTCGCCCTCGAGCTGGCGCCGGGACAATTCGAGGCGGTCAAGGTCCTCGCCTGCGGCGACCACGCGACCTTCGCCGACGCCATGCGCGCCTACCTGGCCATGCCCGCGGTCGCAGCGCCGGCGGCCAGTGGCGCATGCCGCGGTGGCGATCGCCAATCCGGTCGACGGCGACCAGATCCGCATGACGAATCACCACTGGCAATTCTCGATCGAAGCGGTGCGCCGCGAAGTGGGGCTCGAGACGCTGCTGGTGGTCAACGATTTCTATGCGCTGGCGCGCTCGCTGCCGCATCTGCTCGATGCCGACAAGGTGCAGGTCGGCGGCGGCAGCGCCCGCGCCGGTGCACCGCTCGGCCTGCTCGGCGCCGGGACCGGACTGGGCGTTTCGGGCCTGATCCCGGCCGGCGGCAACTGGATCGCGCTCAACAGCGAAGGCGGCCACGTCGGCTTTTCGCCCGCGCAATCCACTCGAAGTCGCAGATCCTGCAATTTGCCTGGCGCGAATTCGAACACGTCTCGGCCGAGCGCTTCCTGTCGGGCGCCGGCGTCGAACTGATCTACCGCGCGCTGGCCCATATCCAGGGCCAGCCGGTGGAAAACCTGTCCGCGCCGGAAATCTCGCGCCGTGCGCTGGCGGGGGAGTGCGCCTTGTCCGAGCAAGTGGTCGAGGTCTTCTGCGGCATGCTCGGCTGCGCTGCCGGCAACCTCGCCGTGACGCTCGGCGCCCAGGGCGGCGTGTATATCGGCGGCGGCATCGTGCCGCGCCTGGGCGCAGCGCTTTGCCGACTCCTGCTTCCGCAGCCGCTTCGAAAAGAAGGGCCGCTTCGCTTCCTACCTGTCCCAGGTGCCTACCTACGTGATCACTGCCGAATATCCCGCCTTCCTTGGCGTGTCCGCCGTTTTGGCGGAAAAACTGTCCGCTTGAAGCCATAACAGGACGCGCAGCCCTTGCGCAAGTAGTCGTTCCTGTGTTTTATCGGTTACAATGGCCCGCAGTTGAAAGAAACGCTGTCGATTGTTGTCATGGTGCGCCCAGCGAGCCTTGCCTCGAAGCCGCATGATCACTCCGCGTTTCGACGAATAAATCATCTGTAGGCTGCCCGCCTGGCACGCTGGCAGCCCGTGGCCGGGTCCTGTCCCGTCACTGTTATTCCGCCCGCCGCGTCCAAGCGCGGGCCCTTGATTCCTGTTTAAAAAGTATCACTGCGCGAGCAGTACCGCGAACCGCATTGGCGTCCATTGCCTGCGCTGCGCCGACTCCGGCCAGCAGGCATGCCGCCGAGCGTATTTGTTTGATAGGCACGAGCCTGACGATATCGAGAATGAAGACTGATGAGGCCAAGCGGGTCCTCGAGACCGCCTTGCTGTGCGCGCGCGAGCCGATGTCGCTGCACGGCATGAAGAAGCTGTTTGCCGATGTCGACGCCAACGGGCGCGTGCTCGGCATCGGCGTCGGCACCGACACCATCAAGCTGCTGCTCGAAGAGTTGCGCCACGACTGGCAAGACCGCGGCATCGAGATCGTCAGCCTGGCCTCGGGCTGGCGCTTCCAGAGCCGTCCCGAGATGAAGCCGTATCTCGACCGCATCACGCCGGAAAAGCCGCCGAAGTATTCGCGGGCCACGCTCGAGACGCTGGCGATCATCGCCTACCGCCAGCCGGTCACGCGCGGCGACATCGAAGAGATTCGCGGCGTCGCGGTGAACTCGCAGACGATCAAGATGCTGGAAGACCGCGGCTGGATCGACGTCGTCGGCCACCGCGAAGTGGTGGGACGGCCGGCCTTGCTGGGAACGACGAAGCAATTCCTCGACGACCTGGGCCTGGCTTCGCTGGGGCAATTGCCTCCGTTAGATAGTATTGCCGACGCCCAGGACGGGCGCAGCCTCGAAGCGCTGGAAGCGGCGCTGCAACAGAATTTTAACAAGACGGACGCGCCAGCCGACGTCGACGACGAACAAGTTACTTCACCCGTTGAAGTCCCGATACACGACCCGCAACCGGCCTTCGGCGTGGACAGGGTCAACAACAACGAAACGAACGATGAATCCTACTGACACCGATACCACGCCTGCCGAACCGGGCAAGGACGCGGCGGCCAAGCCGAAGCGCCGCACCAAAGCCGCCGCAGTTGCCGCGCCGCAGCCTGCTGAGCCGACGCCGCACCTGCCGCAGCGCCGGCCGACAAGCCGAAGCGCCGCACCAAGGCCGCAATCGCCGCCGACGCCGCCGCACCTGCCGTCGCTGCTCGAGTCGCCCCTGCGCCGCCGCCGCGCCGGCCGACGATTTTGCGCCGGCACGCGTTTCCGTGCGCAAGCCGCGCGGCCCCGCCCGCGCCAAGCTGGCCGAAGCGCAAGCAGCGCCGGCGCAGGACGCCGCGCCGCAGCCGGCAGCCGGCATCGGCCGAGGGTGCCGACGCCCGCGCCCGGACCAGGGCCAGCGCAAGCCGCGCGGTCCGCGCCAGATGCGCGAACAGCGCGCCGTGCGCGAAGCACTGCGTCCGGCGCCGGCCGGCGGCAGCACCGAGGCCGCGCCCGAAGCGCAAGCAGGCGAAGCGCAATCGCGGCGAGAACGCCGCAGGCGCAGCCAGGCCGGGCGGCGAAGCACGCCGCGAGCCGCGCCAGGGCAAGGGCAAAGGCAAGAACGCCAAGGGCGCGCCGCGCAACGGCCAGCCGAACGCCCAGCCAAACGGCCGCGGCCCGGGCGGCAAGCCGCATGCGAAGGGCAAGCCCGGCGCCAAGCCGAGCGACGCCGACGCCGTGTTCTCCTTCGTCACCTCGGATGACTTCGACGCCCATGAAGGCGGCCGTGGCCAGCCGGCCAAGGCCGTGCGCCGCGACCTGACCTCGGACGACGACGCGCCGAAATTGCACAAGGTGCTGGCCGAAGCCGGCCTCGGTTCGCGCCGCGACATGGAAGACCTGATCGTCGCCGGCCGCGTGTCGGTGAACGGCGAGCCGGCCCACATCGGCCAGCGCATCCTGCCGACCGACGCCGTGCGCATCAACGGCAAGCTGATCCAGCGCCGCGTCAATACCAGCAAGCCGCCGCGCGTGCTGGTGTACCACAAGCCGGCCGGCGAAATCGTCAGCCACGACGATCCGGAAGGCCGTCCATCGGTGTTCGACCGCCTGCCGACCATGAAGACCGGCAAGTGGCTGGCCGTCGGCCGCCTCGACTTCAACACCGAAGGCCTGCTGCTGTTCACGACCTCGGGTGACCTGGCGAACCGCCTGATGCACCCGCGCTACAACATCGACCGCGAATACGCCGTGCGTACCCTGGGCGAACTCGAAGAAGGCATGCGCCAGAAGCTGCTGGCCGGCGTCGAGCTGGAAGACGGCCTGGCCAACTTCACCAAAATCGCCGATGGCGGCGGCGAAGGCATCAACAAGTGGTACCGCGTGGTGATCGGCGAAGGCCGCAACCGCGAAGTGCGCCGCATGTTCGAGGCGGTCGGCCTGACCGTCTCGCGCCTGATCCGTACCCGCTACGGCGCGATGACGCTGCCTTCGGGCCTGAAGCGCGGCCGTTGGGAAGAGCTGGAAGAAAACGACGTGCGCGGCTTCATGAACGCGTTCGGGATCGAGAAGAAGGGCGCTGCTGCCGGCGACGGCAAGGGCAAGGGCGGCAAGGGTGGCCAGCCAAGCCGATCCGCGCCGTTCCGACGGCAACCGCATCGACCGTGCCGACGCCAACCGCAATGTCGATCCGTTCGGTCCGCAAGTGGCGCGCGTCGGCGCGCCGCCGCGTGGCGGCCAGGCGCCTGCGGGCCGTGGCCCGGCAGGGCGGCGCCGGCGGCGGCAAGGGCCGTGGCGGCAATGCCGGCGGTTTCGGCGGCGGCGCTTCGGGTCGTCCGGGTGGCGGCGGTGGCGGTGGCGGCGGTGCAAGCAGCCGTCCGCGCCAGCCCGATCCGCTGCAGACCACCTTCGGCTTCGGTAACGCCGGCGGCGCCCGCCGCGGCGGCGGTCACGGTTCGCGCGGCGCCGAGCCGGGCCTGCCGCGCCGCGGCCGTCGCGGCTAAGCATTGTGCGCGGTTCCGCTTGAACTTCGGCGCCCCGTCCTCATGTGGGGTGGCCGGTGTCAGGTGGCAGTTGGCGGCGAAATTGCAGCGTGTTCGATTTCAGCTTTAATATCGTGCGCAGCCGTTGTTCGCTTGCTCATAAAATGGTATGTCGATTGCAGCGTGCCCTCGAATACGTTATAATTTGCGTCCTAATCCGAAGTTCTTCCCAGTATTAATTTGGTGCAAGTGCTTTCATCTGGTTGGGTTGTGAATTCAAAAAGATGGGCAGATGCCCATTTTTTTTTTGGTAAAACGCTTTAAAGCCCTTGGAGAAGTGTCGTGCAGCAGTTTGATTTGATCGCCAAGACAGTCGGTGGCCTCGGCTATGACCTCGTTGATGTGGAACGCGGCGAGCGCGGGGTGCTGCGCGTGTTTATCGATTTCCCGGCTGCCGTCGCGGAAGAGAAGGGCCTGATTTCCGTCGAGGACTGCGCAATGGTGAGTCGCCAGTTGTCGCACGTACTGACGGTGGAGAACGTCGATTACGAACGTCTCGAAATTTCGTCGCCCGGGCTCGATCGCCCGGTGCGCACCCTGGCCGATTTCGAGCGCTTCGCCGGCCATGAATGCACGGTGAAGCTGCATGTCGCCATGCCGGGCGCCGCGAACCGGAAGACCTTCACGGGCATCCTGGTCGCGCCGGAAGGCGACAAGATCGGTCTGGAATTTGAAGGTAAGGATGGGCTGGCGTTGTTGGAATTTACGCTGGCCGAATTGGACAAGGCACGCTTGGTGCCGCAGGTGGATTTTAGGAGTCGCAAAGCATGAGTCGCGAAATTTTGTTATTGGTTGATGCGCTTGCGCGCGAAAAAAACGTCGATAAGGAAGTGGTGTTCGGGGCGCTCGAGTTCGCCCTGGCACAGGCTACGAAAAAACGCTATGAAGGCGAAGTCGACATTCGCGTGAACATCGACCGCGACACGGGCGAATTCGAAACCTTCCGCCGCTGGCACGTGGTTCCCGATGAAGCCGGCATGCAGCTGCCGGACCAGGAAATCCTGCATTTCGAAGCAAAAGAACAAATCGCCGACATCGAAGTCGACGAGTACATCGAAGAGCCGGTTGAATCGGTCGACTTCGGCCGCCGCTTCGCCCAGGACACCAAGCAAGTCGTCCTGCAGCGCGTGCGTGATGCCGAGCGCGAGCAGATCCTGCAAGACTTCCTCGAGCGCGGCGATTCGCTGGTCACCGGCACCATCAAGCGCATGGAACGCGGCGACGCGATCGTCGAGTCGGGCAAGATCGAAGCGCGCCTGCCGCGCGACCAGATGATCCCGAAAGAGAACCTGCGTATCGGCGACCGCGTCCGTGCCTACATCCTTCGCGTGGACCGCAATATGCGCGGCCCACAGGTGATCCTGTCGCGTACCGCGCCGGAATTCATCATGAAGCTGTTCGAACTGGAAGTGCCGGAAATCGAGCAGGGCCTGCTGGATATTAAATCGGCTGCCCGCGACGCCGGCGTGCGCGCCAAGATCGCTGTCTTCACCTCGGACAAGCGCATCGACCCGATCGGTACCTGCGTCGGCATGCGCGGTTCGCGCGTGCAGGCCGTGACCGGTGAGCTGGGCGGCGAGCGCGTCGACATCGTGCTGTGGTCGGATGATCCGGCCCAGTTCGTCATCGGCGCCCTGGCGCCGGCGAACGTCTCGTCGATCATGGTTGACGAAGAAAAGCACGCGATGGACGTCGTGGTCGACGAAGAGAACCTGGCAATCGCGATCGGCCGCTCCGGCCAGAACGTGCGCCTGGCCTCGGAACTGACCGGCTGGAAGATCAACATCATGACGGCCGAGGAATCGGCCAACAAGGTGGCCCAGGAAACGGCGTCGATTCGTTCGCTGTTCATGGAAAAGCTGGACGTCGACCAGGAAGTGGCCGATATCCTCGTCGAAGAAGGTTTCTCGAGCCTGGAAGAAATCGCCTACGTGCCGATTTCGGAAATGCTGGAAATCGAATCGTTCGACGAGGAAACCGTCAACGAACTGCGTACCCGTGCCCGTGACGCCCTGGTGACCGAAGCGATCGCTTCGGAAGAGGGTCTGGAAGGCATGGAAGAGGAATTGGTCAACCTCGAAAGCATGGACCGTACGACTGCCGGCAAGCTTGGCCTGGCCGGCATCAAGACGGTGGAAGCATTTGCAGGACTCGCGTACGACGAATTTGGCGCCATCCTGGCCTTGCCGTCCGAGCGCGCCCGTGAACTGATCAAGAACGAATTTAATGATGTGACCGACGATGAGATGAAGCTGGTCGACAGTAAATATGATGACCGCGCCAAAGCGCTGCAGGCGAAAGCCTGGAGCCTGGCAGAAACGGCCAAGGCATAATTTGCAAATCTTTATCATCTCCGCGACACATAGAAAAGAGGACTGAATGGCGAGTAACAACGTAGCCCAATTTGCCACCGAACTGAAGATGCCTGCAGATTTGCTGCTGACGCAGCTGCGTTCTGCCGGCGTCGAGAAGAGTTCGACGTCAGATCCCTTGTCAAAGGATGATAAGGACAAGCTGCTGAACCACCTGCGCCGTGCCCACGGCGCGGCGGATGCGACCGAGAAGAAAAAGATCACGGTCACCCGCAAGGAAACGAGCGAGATCAAGCAGGCCGATGCGTCGGGTAAGTCGCGCACGATCCAGGTCGAAGTGCGCAAGAAGCGCACCTTCGTCCAGCGCGACGACGTCGTCGCGGCACCGACCGCCGCGGCGCCTGCCGCACCGGTCGTCGACGAAGCCGAAATCGCTCGCCGCGAGGAAGAGTCGCGCCGTCATGCCGAGCTCGTCGCTCGCCAGGAAGCGGACCTGCGTGAAAAGCAGGAACGCCTGGCCAAGCTCGAGTCCGAGCGCGCCGAGCAAGCCAAGGCCGACGAAGAGCAGGCCAAGCGCGATGCCGCCGAACTGGCCAAGCGCAATGCCGCTGCCGCCGCCGCCGCGAATTCGGCTGCTGGCGAGCAAGCCAAGCAGGCTGTCGCCGAAGAAGCCAAGCGCAAGTCGGACGAAGCCGCCAAGGAAGCCGCCGAGCGCGCTGCCGCCACCGAGAAGGCACGCAAGGCCGTCGCCGACGAAGTCGCCCAGATCAAGCTGATGATGGCGCAGCCGCGCCGCGTCATCAAGGCGCCTGAGCCGGTGCCTGCACCAGTCGTGGCCAAGCCGGCCGCACCTGCCGGCACGCTGCACAAGCCTGCCGACAAGAAGCCGGCCGACGGTACCGCCAAGCCGGGCGACAAGAAGCCGGCCGACAAGAAATCGATCAAATCGGCGAACGTCTCGTCGACCTGGTCGGACGACGCCAAGAAGCGTGGCGCACCGAGCGGTCCGAAAGGCCGTGGCGGTCCGAGCGCGCCGAGCGGCCGTGACGGCTGGCGCAGCGGTGGCCGTAGTGGCGGCCGCCGTTCGCTCGCACGATGACCGCGAAACCAACTTCCAGGCGCCGACCGAGGCGATCGTCAAGGACGTCCACGTTCCTGAAACGATCACCGTGGCCGAACTCGCCCACAAGATGTCGGTGAAAGCGTCGGAAGTCATCAAGCAACTGATGAAGCTGGGCCAGATGTGCACCATTAACCAGGTGCTGGACCAGGAAACCGCGATGATCCTGGTGGAAGAGATGGGCCATAAAGCCTTCGCTGCCGCCGAGGACGATCCGGAAGCGCTGCTGGCCGACCAGGGCGAACACGCCGAGTTCGAGTCGACCTCGCGTGCTCCGGTGGTCACCGTCATGGGTCACGTCGACCATGGTAAGACCTCGCTGCTGGATTACATCCGCCGCGCCAAGGTCGCTGCGGGCGAAGCCGGCGGCATTACCCAGCACATCGGTGCATACCACGTGGATACCCCACGCGGCATGATCACCTTCCTGGATACCCCGGGTCACGAGGCGTTCACCGCGATGCGTGCCCGTGGCGCCAAGGCGACCGACATCGTCATCCTGGTGGTGGCTGCGGACGACGGCGTGATGCCGCAAACGAAGGAAGCGATTGCTCACGCAAAAGCTGCCGGCGTGCCGCTGGTTGTGGCGATCAACAAGATCGACAAGCCGGGTGCGAACACCGACCGCGTGACGCAGGAACTGGTTGCCGAAGGCGTGGTGCCGGAAGAATACGGTGGCGATTCGCCATTCGTGCCGGTGTCGGCCAAAATCGGTACCGGTATCGAGGATCTGCTGGAGCAAGTGCTGCTGCAGGCCGAAGTGCTGGAACTGAAAGCACCGGTCGAATCGCCGGCCCGTGGCCTGGTGGTCGAGGCCCGTCTGGACAAGGGCCGTGGCCCGGTCGCGACGATCCTGGTGCAATCGGGTACCCTGCGCCGCGGCGACGTCGTGCTGGCGGGTTCGGCTTACGGCCGTGTCCGTGCAATGCTGGACGAAAACGGCAAGGCGGTCGAACGAAGCCGGTCCATCGATCCCGGTCGAGATCCAGGGCCTGACCGAAGTGCCGGTTGCCGGTGAAGAAGTCATGGTCATGGCCGACGAGCGCAAGGCGCGTGAAATCGGTCTGTTCCGTCAAGGTAAGTTCCGCGACGTGAAGCTGGCCAAGCAGCAAGCGGCGAAGCTGGAAAACATGTTCGAACAGATGGCCGAGGGCGAGGTCAAGAACCTGCCGCTGATCATCAAGACGGACGTGCAGGGTTCGCAGGAAGCGCTGGTCAACTCGCTGCAGAAGCTGTCGACCTCGGAAGTGCGCGTGCAGGTCGTCCATGCGGCGGTCGGCGGCATCACCGAGTCGGACGTCAACCTGGCGGTGGCATCGAAGGCAGTCATCATCGGCTTCAACGCCCGTGCCGACGCCCAGGCGCCGCAAGCTGGCCGAAGCCAACGGCGTGGACATTCGTTACTACAGCATCATTTACGATGCGATCGACGAAATCCGCACCGCACTGTCGGGCATGCTGGCGCCGGAGAAGCGCGAGACCATCACCGGCCAGGTCGAGATTCGCCAGGTCATCCTGGTCTCGAAAGTCGGCGCGATCGCCGGTTGTCTGGTCACCGATGGCGTCGTCAAGCGTTCCTCGTCGGTCCGCCTGCTGCGCAACAACATCGTCATCTGGACTGGCGAGATCGACTCGCTCAAGCGTTTCAAGGACGATGCGAAAGAAGTGCGCGCCGGCCTCGAGTGCGGCCTGTCGCTGAAGAACAACAACGAAATCCAGGTTGGCGACGTCCTGGAAGTGTTCGAAGTGACGGAAGTGGCTCGTACGCTGTAATTCACAGCGCGGCGTACAAAAGCGCCATCCGCCGGGCTTCACGCCCAGCCGATGGCGCTTTGCTCCGCGTTCGCATGCGCCCTGAACATCGTCAGAACAATACAAAGTACAACATCATGGCAAAACACAGCAAAACCATCCCCCAGCGCGGCCTGCGCGTCGCCGACCAGATCCAGAAAGACCTGTCGGAACTGATCGCCTTCGAGCTGAAGGACCCGCGCGTCGGCATGATCACGCTGACCGAAGTGCAGCTCACGCCCGACTACGCCCACGCCAAGATCTACTTCACCCTGCTCAAAGACAGCAAGGAAGAAGTCAAGCAGACGCTCGAGGGCCTGAACAAGGCGTCCGGCTACCTGCGCAACATGCTCGGCAAGCGCCTGCACATCCACACGCTGCCGGCGCTGCACTTCGTGCACGACACCTCGACCTCGCGCGGCATCGAGATGTCGGCCCTGATCGACCAGGCCAACGCCGTGCGCGCGGCCGACTTCGACGACGGCAGCGTGCCGCCGCACGCCGAGCTGAAGACGACGCCAAGTGAACGCACGTCCGCCAAAAAAGCCGCGCGACCTGGTCGACGGCGTCCTCCTGCTCGACAAGCCGGTCGGCCTGTCGTCGAACGACGCCCTGATCAAGGCCAAGCGCGTGCATGAACGCGAAGAAGGCGGGCCACACCGGCACGCTCGATCCGTTCGCCACCGGCTTGCTGCCGCTGTGCTTCGGCGAAGCGACCAAGTTCTCGCAAGACCTGCTGGAAGCGGACAAGACCTACGACGCGACCGTGCACCTGGGGATCATGACCACCACCGGCGACACCGAAGGCGAGGCCATCGAAACGCTGCCGGTCGACGTCACGCATCGAACAGATCCAGGCGGCGCTGGCGCGTTTTCGCGGCCCGATCCTGCAGGTGCCGCCGATGTACTCGGCCCTCAAGCGCGACGGCAAGGCCTCTGTACGAATACGCGCGCGAAGGCATCACGCTGGAGCGCGAAGCGCGGCCGGTGACGATCCACGGGCTGGAGCTGGTGGCGTACGAGGCGCCGATGCTGAAGATCCGCGTCACCTGCAGCAAGGGCACCTATGTGCGCGTGCTGGGCGAGGACATCGGCGCGGCGCTGGGCTGCGGCGCCCACCTGAACGCGCTGCGCCGCATCCAGGTCGGCGCGCTGACGATCCGAGACGATGATCACGCTGGAAGACCTGCAGGCGCATGCCGAACCGCTGTCGCTGCTGGCGCCGGTCGATGCGCTGCTGTCGAGCTTCCCGGCGGTCGAGCTGACGCCGGAGCTGGCCAAGCGCTTCCTGCAACGGCCAGCGCCTGGCGCTGGGCAAGGAAGACGTCGTGGTGCCGGCCGAGCAGGGCAGGGTGCGCGTCTATCACGACGGCAAGTTGCTGGGCACGGCGAATCTGCAGGAGTATGCGGTGCTGGCGCCGGAGCGCCTGATCGCAGCGCGCGCTAAGCGTTGACACTGAGGCAGCCAACACGGCGGCTACGTTGCGCGTGGGCACAGATCTGCCCACCCTACCAAGCCGTTGAAAATGCGGGCCTTTTTGACGGAAAGGCCGCATCAACGTGCTATACTACGCGGTTTCCGAAATTGGCAAGCTCGGACACCCATCCGTACCATCACGCACATCACGCTGAAACTACATGTCAAATACCAAACGCGCAATTCGTAATATTGCAATCATCGCCCACGTTGACCACGGCAAAACCACCCTCGTGGACATGCTGCTGCGCCAGTCCGGTACCTTCCGCGAGAACCAGGCCGTCGAAACCCGCGTCATGGACTCGAACGACCTCGAAAAAGAGCGCGGCATTACGATTCTGTCGAAGAACTGCGCGGTTGAGTACGAAGGCACCCACATCAACATCGTCGACACCCCAGGCCACGCCGACTTCGGCGGCGAAGTCGAGCGCGTGCTGTCGATGGTCGACTCGCGTGCTGCTGCTGGTCGATGCGCAGGAAGGCCCGATGCCGCAGACGCGCTTCGTGACCCGCAAGGCGCTGGCCCTGGGCCTGAAGCCGATCGTCGTCGTCAACAAGGTCGACCGTCCAGGCGCGCGCGCCGAATGGGCCATCAACCAGACCTTCGAACTGTTCGACAAGCTCGGCGCCACCGATGAGCAGCTCGACTTCCCGGTCGTCTACGCTTCGGGCCTGAACGGCTATGCCGGCCTGACCGAAGACGTCCGCAGCGGCGACATGAAGCCACTGTTCGACGCCATCCTGCAACACGTTCCTGTCCGTGACGACAATCCGGAAGGCCCGCTGCAGATGCAAATCACCTCGCTCGACTACTCGTCGTACGTCGGCAAGATCGGCATTGGCCGCGTCAACCGCGGCACGCATCAAGACCGGCCAGGACGTCATCGTCATGAACGGTCCTGACGGCACCCCGATCAAGGGCCGCATCAACCAGGTGCTGAACTTCAAGGGCCTCGAGCGCGTGCTGGTCGACGAAGCCGTCGCCGGCGACATCGTGCCTGATCAACGGTATCGACGAAATCGGCATCGGCTCGACCATCTGCGCACCGGACACCCCGGAAGCGCTGCCGATGCTGACCGTCGACGAGCCGACCCTGACCATGAACTTCATGGTCAACAACTCGCCACTGGCCGGCCGCGAAGGCAAGTTCGTCACCAGCCGCCAGCTGCGCGACCGCCTCGACCGCGAACTGAAAGCCAACGTCGCCCTGCGCGTTGCCCCAACCGACGACGACACGATCTTCGAAGTCTCGGGCCGCGGCGAACTGCACCTGACGATTCTGATCGAAAACATGCGCCGCGAAGGCTTCGAGCTGGCCGTGTCGCGTCCACGCGTGGTCTTCAAGATGGTCGATGGCGTGCGCCACGAGCCGTTCGAGAACCTGTCGGTCGACGTCGAAGAAGTCAACCAGGGCGGCGTCATGGAAGAACTGGGCCGCCGTCGTGGCGACCTGCAGAACATGGAATCGGACGGCAAGGGCCGCGTGCGTCTGGAGTACCTGATCCCTGCGCGTGGCCTGATCGGCTTCCAGGGCGAATTCATGACCCTGACCCGCGGCACCGGCCTGATGAGCCACGTGTTCCACGAATACGCACCGGTCGACAACACCAAGGGCGAAATGGCCGGCCGCCGTAACGGCGTGCTGATCTCGCAGGACGACGGCGCCGCCGTTGCCTACGCCATCTGGAAACTGCAGGACCGCGGCCGCATGTTCGTGTCGCACAACGATCCGGTGTACGAAGGCATGGTCATCGGCATCCACTCGCGCGACAACGACCTGGTCGTCAACCCGATCAAGGGCAAGCAGCTGACCAACGTGCGTTCGTCGGGTACCGACGAAGCCGTGCGCCTGGTGCCGCCGATCCAGATGTCGCTCGAGTACGCCGTCGAGTTCATCGAGGACGACGAACTGGTCGAAATCACGCCGAAGTCGATCCGTCTGCGCAAGCGTTACCTGAAAGAGCACGAGCGCAAGAAGGCCAACCGCGAAGGCTAATCGACAGCGCGGGACTTGATTCCCGCGTTGATCGATAAACCGCTGTCACCGCATGCGAATGCGGGGCAGCGGTTTTTTTATGCGGGTTCTCATCGGTGTGCGGCGTTCCGGCCGGGGTTGCTAAGATGCCCGCATGCGCATCCTCTGGACCTACCTCAAACCCCACTGGCGCCTGGGCCTGCTGGCCCTGGTCTTCGCCGGCATCGCCCAGGTGCTGGCCCTGGTCGACCCGATCATCTTCGGCACCATCATCGACCTGGTCAACGGCCCGCAGCACCCGGATGCGACGCTCATGCCGCGCGTGCTGCGCCTGCTCGGGATCGCGGTGCTGGTGGCCGTGCTCTCGCGCCTGGCGAAGGCGCTGCAGGAATACGTGACGCGCCTGGTCGTGCAAAAGCTGGGCGTGGCGATCTTCAACGACGGCCTGCGCCATTTGCTGCGATTGAAGTTCCAGGAGTTCGAGGATCTGCGCAGCGGCGAGATGCTCTCCTTGCTGCAGAAGGTGCGCGCCGACAGCGAACGCCTGATCAATACCTTCATCAATACCGCTTTCGCGGCGCTGGTCGGCGTGGTCTTCCTGGCCTGGTATGCGGTGACCAAGCACTGGCTGCTGGTGCCGGTGTTTTTCGTGGGGGTGGTGGTGCTGGGCGGGCTCACCGGGCTGCTCGAGCGCGAGATCAAGACCCAGCAGCGCTCGATCACGCGCGAGACCAACCGCAATTCCGGCTTCATCACCGAGTCGCTGCGCAATATCGAACTCATTAAAAGCCTGGGGCTGACCTTTCCCGAGATCCGGCGCCTGCGCAGCCAGACCGACGCCATCTTCGCGCTCGAGATGGAGAAGGTCAAACGCATCCGGCTGCTCTCGTTCCTGCAGGGTTCGACCCTGAGTTTGCTGAAGCTGGCGATCCTGTTTGCGCTCCTGTGGCTGATCTTCCGCGACGTGCTCTCGACGGGCGAACTGATTGCGATGCAGTTCATCTCGGTGTCGATCTTCCAGCCGCTGCAGGAGCTGGGCAACATCATCCTGGCGCACCGCGAAGCCGAGGCCTCGCTGCTGAACTTCAAGACGCTGATGGACAAGCCGGTCGAGCGGCGCCCGCCGGAGCCGGTCGAGATCGGGCCGATCACCGAGCTGCGTTTCGACGACGTGCGCTTCCGCCACAAGGGGGCGCAGCGAGGATGCGCTGGGCGGGGTCTCGTTCTCGGCGACGCTGGGGCAGACCATCGCCTTCGTCGGGCCGTCGGGCTCGGGCAAGTCGACCTTGGTGAAACTGCTGGTGGGCCTGTACACGCCGAACGCGGGCGAGGTCTCGTACAACGGCGTGCGCACGACCGATTTGCGCTACAACCGGGTGCGGCGCCAGATCGGCTTCGTCACGCAGGAGACCTATCTGTTCGCGGGGACGATCCGCGACAACATCCGCTTCGTGAAGGCCGATGCGACGGACGAGGAGATCGTCGCGGCGATGCGCCAGGCGTCCTGCGCGTATTTGCTGGAGCGCTCGCCCGAGGGGCTCGATACGGTGATCGGCGAACGCGGGATGAAGCTGTCGGGCGGGGAGAAGCAGCGGCTGTCGATTGCGCGGGCGCTGGTGCGCCAGCCGGCGCTGCTGATTTTCGACGAGGCGACGTCGGCGCTCGATTCGATCACCGAGGAGCAGATCACGAATACGGTGCGCGAGATTTCAGCGCGGGCGGCGCAGATGACGATCCTGATCGCGCACCGGCTCTCGACCGTGATGCATGCGGATACGATCTTCGTGCTGGAGAAGGGGGCGATCGTCGAGAGCGGGACGCATGCGGAGCTGCTCGAGACGCGGGGCTTGTATTACGCGATGTGGCGCCAGCAGATCGGGGAGCGGCCGGTGCCGGCGGGTGTCCCGGATTAACGCATCCCCAACAAGGCCAGCACCCGATCGCGGCTCACGCCCACCAGCGCCGACGTAATCGCCAGCAGCGACTCGTAATCGTGGCTGGCGGCGGTCGACGCAAAATCCTGGGCCGTCAGCGCCAGGTCGTCGGGACTGAGTTCGGGCTGGGCCGCGCGCAAGGTGGCGGCGCTCAGGGCCGCGCTGGCGGCGTCCTGCGAGCGGCGCACGCGTTCCAGCGCCTGCACCACTTCGCGCAGGCTCTGGCGCAGGGCGTCGGCATTGCCGCCGGTGCCGCTGCTGTTGCCGAGCTCCTGCAGTTTGAGGTCGGGCGCCACGGTTTCGGTCGCCACGCGGCCGCGGCCGGAGATGGCGATGCTGTCGCGTACCGCCGGCCAGTTGCTTTCTGCCGTCGTGAATTCGATGCGGCCCTGGCCGTCGAGGCCCGCGCGCACATTCACCGGGGCCAGGGTGCGGTCGAGGCGGCCGACGATCTGCGCGGGCGTCATGTCCGGTTCGATCGCGGCAGCCAGCTGCGGGCCGCCGGCGCCGCCGACCGAGAAGGCCAGCGACACGGGGGCGGCCGCCTGCAGCATGGCGGTATCGAGGCCGGTAATGCGGAACCGCTGCTGCGCCGGCACGCCATCGGAAAACGACAGCTGGGCGTCGACCGAACCGCCGGCGCGGGTGCTGCGGGCGGCGATCGTGGCGCTGAGCTGGCGGGCGCGCGCTTCGAGGTCGCGCGCGCCGCTCTTCATGCCGGCGATTTTCGCCGAGAGGGCGGCTTTCACCGATTCGAGCTCGGCGGCGACGCGGTCGAGATAATCGCGGGCTTGCTGGGCGCTGGCGACGTCGGTCTGCAGGTTCGCATCCCAGTCGGCGCGGCTGCGGCGCAGCGCCGCATGCGGCTCCGGACGCACGGACTTGCGCACGCCCTCGGCGCGCGTCTTGCGGCGGCTGGGTGCGCACCAGCGCCGGCGCGCCCTGGGCGGCGCCGGTATTGACCGGCAAGCGTGGTGGAAGCAGGGCGGAGCGTGGTGTCCATCGATTACAGTGCGGAGAACAGGGACAGCGTGCCGATCCGGCCATACGCCTTGTAGGTGGCTTGCAGCGCGGTCGAATAGCCATTCAGTTCGGTCGCGGCCAGGCCCATGTCGAGCTGGCCGATGTCGGTGATCGCCATCTGGTTCGACAGGCTGACGTTACCATGGTTGGCGTCGAGCGTGTCGAGGATGTTCTGCTTGCCGCCGAGGACGGCGATCTTGCTGGAGACCAGGTCGAGCGCGGCGTCGAAGCCGTCCAGGTTCGCCGTCAGCACGGCGCGCGTGGCCGGCGCGCTGACGTCGAGCGTGGCGCTGCCGAGCGTGGCGATGGTGGCGTCCAGGCGGTTCAGCAGCTGCTCCATGCCTTTCACGTTGTCGTTGGCGACTTGGGTCAAGCCGTTGCCGACCACGACGCGCTGTTCGTTGGTGTTGCCGGCATAGCTGTAGCGCGAGCCGACGGGCTTGGTGGCGTCGTAGGCCATCGGGGCGGTGCTCGGTTTTGGTGCCGGAGAAGACGTAGCGGCCTTCCTGGTCGACGGTGTTCGCGCTGAAGAACAGGCTGTCGCGCAGTGCCTGGAGCGGCGTGGACATCGCCTTCAGGTCGTCCGGCGTGTTGCCGCCGTCGAGGGCCCAGACGATCTGGTCGCGGCCGGCGGCGATGTCGTTGACCATGCTGCCGAGGTAACCCTCGTTCTTCGTCAGGCGGATCTTGATCGAGGCGATGTTGTCGCGGTACTGGGTGATCGACGCTTCCTCGCGCTGCAGGCGCGACAGGCGCACGTTGTCGACCGGGTCGTCGGAGGGCACGCGCAGGCGTTTGCCGGTGGCCATCTGCTGGGTCAGGTTGCTGAGGCGCTCCTGGTTCAGCGTGAGCGACTGGTTCATGTTCGACTGGTACTGGGCGGTGGCGATGCGCATGATTCTTCCTTATCCCATCATCGCCAGCGTGGCGTCGAACAGGGAGTTAGCGACCGACATGACTTTCATGTTGGCCTGGTACATGTTCTGGTATTCGACGAGGTTCACGGCTTCCTCGTCCTGGTTGACGCCGCTGGTGGACTGCCAGTCGTCGACCGCGTGGGTGCGCATGGTGTTGGCGGTGGCCAGGGCCGCCTGGTTCTGCTGGCTGAGGACACCGAGCTTGCCGACCAGCTGGGTATCGGCGTCGGAGAGCAGCACGGTGCCGAGGCCCGTGACGGTGACGGTCTGGCTGTTGATGCCGACCAGTTTCAGGAGGTTGCCGCTGTCGCCCGGCGTGCCGTCGCTGGAAAACGCGAGGTCGGTCGGCTCGAGGCCGGCGACCACGTTGATCATGCTGGTCGCGCCGCTGCGTATAGGTGAACAGCGGCTTGCCGGGCGTGCCGTCCATCGCATAGCCGGCGCCGAGCTGGGCATTGACTTTATCCGAGAGCTGTTGCGCGATGTCGGCCACGCCTTTCTGCATCGGGACGCAGCATGTCCTGTTCGTAGACGGAGAGGCCGCCGAGCTGGCCGCCGAGTTTGGCGGCGTCCAGGCCGATAGGTGGTCGAGGCGAATTTCAGGTTGAAGCTCTGGGCGCCGACGCCGCCGACCGCTTCGAGCTTGGCGCCGACGTTACCGATCACCAGCGCCTGGCCGGTTTTCAGCGAGATGTCGCGCAGGCCGCCCGGCTGCTCGGATACTTCCAGCGCCATCTGGCCACTGAGTTCGTCGATCGCGAGGTCGCGCGCATCGATCAGGGAAGACGCAGGCGCGCCGACCGCGTTCGCTTGCGTGATGCGCGCGTTGAGGGCGGCGATCTTGCTGATGTTGGCGTTGGCCGAGTCGACGATCGCACTGCGCTGCTGGCTGACCGATTGCTGCTGGGCGTTGTAGACGTTGTTCAGGCTGTTGAAGCGCTGGGCCAGCAGGCCTGCCGCCGTCAGCACTTGCTGGCGCAGCGGGGTCGAGGTGGCGTTGTCGCCGGCGACCGCGTTGAGCGAGGAGAAGAACTGGTCGACCGCGACCGACAGGCTGGCCGTGTCGTCGCCCATCACGCGCTCGAGCTGGGTCAGGTAAGGCTGGGTCTGCGAATACTGGCCGGTCTCGGCCGCCGCGCGCCACATCTGCTGGCTCTTGTAGCCGTCCGAGAAGCGCAGCAGCGAGCTGACCTGCACGCCATTGCCGACGGCCTTGCCGCTGGCATCCGCGCCGACGGCCGACAGCAGCGCGGCCTGGCGCGTATAGCCTTTGGTCTGCAGGTTGGCGATGTTCTGGCTGGTGGCCGACAGCGCCATCTGCGAAGCGAGCGCGCCCGACAGGGCGTTGGTCATGATGGTCATGGAGGTCTTTCTCGAGAAACTGGGGGCCTACCAATAGATAGGCGACCAATTACTTGGAATTATTAAGCGGCGCGGGAAGTAATTGCCGAAGAATCGCATCGGCCACGCCGAAGGCGCGCTGGCCGGCCATCTGCTTCGACAGGATGCCGTCGGCCATGTCCTGCATGTCCTGGTTGACCTTGTCCTTGAAGACGCTGTCCTCGTCGGCCATTTCGCGCGTGGTGGCGCGCATGTCCTTGCAGCATTTGCGAGATGAAGAAGCTCTCGAATTCGACGGCGGCCTTGGTGGCGCTGGCCACGTGGGCCGGCGTCCGCAGCGGCGGGCGTTACCGCGTCCGGCTTGGCGCCGGGCTGCGCGAGGAAGGGATTGAGTGGCGTGGTGCGGTCCATCAGATCACCACCAGTTCGCCTTCGATGGCGCCGGCCTGGTCGAGCGCCTGCAGGATCGCCATGATGTCGTCCGGCGACGCGCCCAGGCTGTTGACCACGTCGATGATGGTCTGCAGCTTGGCGCCGCCCGGCCACTTGAACATCTGGCGGCCGGCGCCCTGGTCGACCGACAGCTGCGACTGCGGCGTCACGGCGGTCTGGCCGCGCGACAGGGGGCCTGGCTGGCTCACGTTCGAGCTTTCCGAAATGACGACCTTCAGCGCGCCGTGGGTGACGGCGGCGGACTTGACGCGCAGGCCGTCGGCGATGACGACGGTGCCGGTACGCGAGTTGAAGACGACCCGCGGCACTTCGACGCCGGACTCCACGTTCAGGGCGGACAGCTTGGCGACAAAGGCCACGCGCTCGGTCGGATTGCTTGGTGCGATGACTTCGACGCTGGTGCCGTCGGCGGTGGTGGCGACCTGGCCGAAGCGGCGGTTGATCGCCTCGACGACATTGGTCGCGGTTTCGAAATGCGGGTGGCGCAGGCGCAGCAGCACTTGCGGGCGGGTCGAGAAGTCGGTCGCGATTTCGCGCTCGATCATGGCGCCGTTGGGGATGCGGCCGGTGGTCGGGGTGTTCACGGTCACCGAGGAGCCGCTCTTGCCGGTGGCCGACAGGCCGCCGACGACGACATTGCCCTGGGCCAGCGCATAGACTTCATTGTCGGCCGCGCGCAGCTGCGTCATCAGGAGGGTGCCGCCGCGCAGGCTCTTGGCGTCGCCCAGCGACGAGACGGTGATGTCGATCGCCTGGCCGCGGCGGTAACCCGGCGGGAACACGGCCGAGATCATGACGGCGGCGACGTTCTTGTTCTTGGCGTCCTGGCCTTCAGGCAGCTTCACGCCGAATTGCTTGAGCATGTTCGACACCGACTGGCTGGAATATTTCACCTGGGTCGAATCGCCCGAGCCGTTCAGGCCGACGACGAGGCCGTAGCCGACCAGCGGATTTTCGCGCACGCCCTCGATGCTGACCAGGTTGCGCAGCGCCTGCGCGGCTTGCGCGGGCATGGCGGCGGCCAGGCTCAGCGCGGCGGCAAAAATGATACGGGGCAGGAGGGTAGTGCCGCGAAATTGAATCATGTTGGTCCTTGCTTAAAACGGCATCAACGGGCCGGTGAAGAAGCGCGTCAGCCATCCCGGCGAGTTGGCGTCGGCCAGCACGCCTTTCGCCGAATACGCGATGCGGGCATTCGCCACGCGCAGCGAGGACACCTGGTTGTCGGCGTCGACGTCGGCGGCGCGCACATAGCCCTTCAGGCGCACGAATTCTTCGCCCTGGTTCAGGGTCATCGTCTTTTCGCCCGCCACGCGCAGCAGGCCGTTCGGCAGCACTTCCTGCACGATCACGGTCAGCGCGCCGGAGAGGGCGTTCTGCTGGGTGCTGGTCGAGTCGCCCGCGAAGCTGCGGTCGGCCGAGACGTCGATCGCCGGTCTTGCCGAAGGTCTTGCCGAGGACGCCCAGCGGCGACACCGACACCGACGAGCCTTTATTGAAACTGGTGCCGGCGCGCTTGCTCGCTTGCGTCGTCTCCTGCAGGATCACGGTGACCACGTCGCCGACGCGGTAAGCGCGGGCGTCGGACGTGAGCGAGAGCGCGTCGTTGCTGAACACGCCGCCCGAGACGCCGCGCTGGACGTTGCGCGTGATCGGCACCGCATCGTTGTCGGGCGCGGCCACGATCGGCGGGCGCGAAGCACAGCCGGCCAGCAGCAGCGCCAGGACAGCGGCGGCGAAGCTGGAGTGCTTCATCAGCGGGCCGCCTGCGCGAGGTATTGCAGCATGTTGTCGGCGGCCGACAGCACCTTGGTATTCATCTCGTAGGTGCGCTGGGCGGCGATCATGTCGACCATCTCTTCGACCACCTGCACGTTCGAGCCTTCGAGCGAGCCTTGCTTGAGCTTGCCGAGTGCGCCGTCGCCCGGACGGCCTTCGTTCGGCGCGCCGCTGGCGGCGGTTTCCGAGAACAGGTTCTCGCCCAGGGCCAGGAGGCCGGCTGGATTGACGAAGCTGGTCAGGGTCAGCGCGCCCAGTTCGGTCGGCGCCGACTGGCCGGGGATGGTGGCCGAGACGGTGCCGTTTTCGGCGATGGTGATCGCGGTGGCGGTGTTCGGCACGGTGATCTGGGGAACCAGCGGCAAGCCCTGGGCATTGACCAGGGTGCCGTTCGCGTCGAGCTGCAGCTGGCCGGCGCGGGTGAAGGCGGCGTCGCCGTTCGGGCGGCGCACCTGCAGGAAGCCGTTGCCGGAAATGGCGACGTCGAGCTGCTGGCTGGTCGTTTGCAGGGAACCGTTGGTGAACACTTTCTGGGTGCCGACCAGGCGCGTGCCGTTGCCGAGCTGGACGCCGTTCGAGACCGTGTTGTCGGCGCTCTGCGCACCCGGCTGGGCGTCGACCTGGTAGTGCAGGTCTTCGAAGACGACGCGGTCGCGCTTGAAGCCGACGGTGTTGACGTTGGCGAGGTTGTTGGCGATCGCTTGCAGCTTGGCGTCCTGGGCCTGCACACCGGTCTTGCTGATCCACATTGCTGGATTCATGAAATTCTCCTTGAGTTGTCGACGGCTTAGGCGCCGAGCAGGCGGTTGCCCGCCTCATTCATCTTGTCGCCGGCCTGGAACAGCTTCATCTGCAGTTCGAAACTGCGGTTCAGGGCCATGGTCGCGACCATCTCTTCGACGGCCGACACGTTGCTGCCTTCGAGCGCACGGGCGCGCACGGTGATGTTGGCATCCGCCTGCCAGCGGGTCGCCGTTGCGGGCGACGATCAGGCCGGCCTCGTTCTTGGTCAGCTCGGGGCCTTCGGCATTCACCAGGCGCAGCTTGTCGATCACCTGCATCGTGGTCGCGCCTTCGGCCATCACCGAGACCGTACCGTCGGTGCCGACTTCGACCGCGGAGTGCGGCGGCAGCACGATCGGCGCCGCCTTCGCCCAGCAGCGGACGGCCACTGACCGACAGCGCGCCGTTGGCATCGATGTCGATCGCGCCGGCACGGGTGTAGGCTTCGTTGCCGCCGAATTCGACCGCGAAATAGCCGTTGCCGTTGATCGCCACGTCGAGCGGACGGCCGGTTTCGCGCACGCTGCCCGGCTTGGTCGAGATGGCGTCGGCCTGGGTGCGGGCCATGTGCACGTCGTCGTAGCCGTAGTTTCCATTCGCGCCGAGCGACTGGGTCGTCACCAGCTCCAGGTTGGCGCGAAAGCCCGGCGTGTCCATGTTCGCCAGGTTGTTCGCGTGGACCTGCTGGGCACGCAGCGTGTGCTCGGCGCCGGAGACGGCGGTGAAGATCAGTTTATCCATGGCGCTTCAGTCCTTAGCCCAGCGCCTGCATCAGGGTTTGCATCATCTGGTTCTCGGTCGTGATGACCTTCGAATTGGCCTGGTAGTTACGCTGCGAGGTCATCAGGCCGACCAGTTCCGAGGTGATGTCGACGTTCGAGCCTTCGAGCGAACCGGTATTGAGTTTGCCGGCCAGGCCGGCGCCCGGGGTGCCCAGCAGGGCCAGGCCCGAGGCGGCATTCGCTTGCCAGCTGGTGTCGCTGGTCGCGGTCAGCGCGCCTTCGTTGCCGAAGGTCGCCAGCGCGATCGTGCCGACGGTCTGCTTTTGCTCGTTGCTGTAGCGCGCCACGACCGAACCGTCCGCCGCCAGCTCGACGCCGACATAGGTGCCCGAGGCATAGCCGTCGGTGCTGTTGGTGGTGCTGGTCGCTTCGCCGGCGAACTGGGTGGTGCCGCTGTAGTCGATCGAGAACGCGATCGGGGCCGCGCCGTTGGTCGGGGTCAGGGTCAGCGGCGCCGCTGTTGGTCGCTGCCGGCAGCTGGCCCAGGGCATCGAAGCTCAGCGTTTTCGATGCGGCCGGGCGCTGCGCCGTCGAAGCCGTAGTGCACGGTGACCGCGTTGCTGCCGGTCTTGACGAAATACTGCGACACGGTGTGCTGGGTGCCGAGCGAATCGTACAGCACCGATTGCTTGACCATGTTGTAGCTGTCGGGCTTGGTGGCGTCGAAGGTCGTGTTGGTCGGTTGGCTCCAGTCGGCCGACAGGTTGCCGACGAAGTTCACGGCGGTCGAGGCCTTGGCGGCGATCTGGCCGGTCGGGATCTTGATGTCGCCCATCGTGCCGAGCGTGCCGTTCACGCTCGGGCCATAGCCCTGCACCTTGCGCCCGGCCGCATCGACCAGGTTGCCGGCGTTATCGGCCGCGAAGATGCCGACGCGGCTGTACGACATCGTGCCCTGCGAATCGCGGCTCACAAAAAAGCCGCGGCCTTCGATGGCGGCATCGAGCGAGCGGCCGGTCGATTCGACCGAACCGTTGGTGCCGATGTTCTGGGTCAGCGAGCCGACCGAGACGCCGTTCGCCTGTTCGCCCGCATACATGGCGGAGAAGTTGGCGCGGCTGCTTTTGAAACCGTAGGTGCTCGAGTTGGCGATGTTGTTCGAAACGGCTTCCAGCTGCTCGTTGATGGCCTGGATGCCGGAGAGGGCGATGTTAAAGCTCATGGCGTAATCCTTAATTAGTTGGCGGCGACCGACGCGGCCTTGCCGTTGAAACCAGTGATGGCGGACGGGTCGACGTCGCCGACGCCCGCCACCTGCAGTACGACGGAACCGCTGCTCGACAGGCGCACGCTGTTCACGGTGCCGGCGATTTCGACCGGCAGGCGCGTACCGTCGGCGCCCTGGGCCGCGATCGCATAGCTGCCCGGCGCCAGGCCGAGTGCGGCCGGGTCGATCGTGAAGGCTTGCGCACCGGCGGTATGGAAGGGCAGCGCCACGGTGTGGTTCTGGCCATCGGCGCCGGTCAGCACGAGATTGGCGTTGCTGGCGGCGGGCAGGGTGATGCTGCCGGGGAGCGCGGCGCCATCGACGCGCACGCGGTCGGTCGCGACCGTCACTTGCGAGCCGACCTGGCCGCCCATCGCCAGCACTTGCAGGCTTTGCAGCACGCTGGCGCTGGCGCTGGTGCTCTTCGAGAGGCTTTGCAGCGCTTCGGTTTGCGACAGCTGCGAGAGCTGGTTGACGAACTGGCTCGGGTCGGACGGCGCCAGCGGATCCTGGTTGCGGATCTGGGCGACGAGCAGCTTGGTGAACATGTCCTTGTTGGCGGAGACGTCGGCGCTGGTCGAGACCGCGGTGGTGCCGGTGGCGGCGCCGTTGTTCGGGCTTGCGAGGGAATTATTGGTCAGCATGCTCAGCCTTCGCCCAGTTTCAGCAGGGACTGCCTGCATCGATTTGATCCGGCCCAGCACCTCGACATTGGTCTCGAAGGCGCGCGAGGCGGACATCATGTCGGCCATTTCGGCGACCGAATTCACGTTGGAATAGACGACCATGCCTTCGGCATTGGCCAGCGGGTTGCCCGGCTCGTAGACCTTGCGCACCGGGTCCGAGCTCTGGACGACGTCGAGCACCTGCACGCGCGCCGCCGGCGTCGTTTTCCATCACGGCGGCGAACACCGGCTTGCGGGCGCGGTAGGCCTGCGCTTCCGACGGCGGCCGCGGTGTCGGCGTTGGCCAGGTTCGAGGCGATGGTATTCAGGCGCACCGACTGCGCCGCCATCGCGGAGCCGGCAATCGTCGAGATATCTTTGAAACTCATGCTTATTGACCCTGGATGGCTTTGGCCAGGCCGCGCAGCTTCATGTTGATGAAGGTGAGGCTGGTCTGGAAGTCGGAGGCGTTCTGCGAGAACGCGGCCTGCTCGATGCCGATTTCAACGGTGTTGCCGTCGGCGCTGGGGTGGAAGGGCACGCGGTACAGCGGGTCGCCGTCGCCCAGCGACAGCTCGCCGTTCTCTTCTCCGGCACGCTCCTGCATCACGGATGCGAAGTCGATGTCGCGCGCCGTGAAGCCGGGCGTGCTTTCGTTGGCGATGTTCGCGGCCAGCACCTTGGTGCGCTCGGCGCGCACCTGCAGCGCGTCGCCGTGCACTCCCAGTGCGTCCTTAAAATTAATCGTCATGTCGATCCTCCGTCGTGAACTGCTGTCGTTTCGTTAGAATGGGGCATTCTTCGATTGCCAGGGTTTGCTGCAATGATTCTTCGCGCCGTTCGTGTTCTTGTTATTCCTGCCCTGCTGGCCGCGCTGCCGGCCCTGGCCGCACCGTCCATCGCCGGCCAGGTGGAGGAGGCCGCCCGCGCCCAGCTGGAACAGCAGGCCGAGGCCGCCAGGCTGGTCGGACCCCGCTTCGAGCTGACCGTCGTGCCGCCGCGCGTACCGGCTGCCTGCCCTGGCCCGGTCGAGGTCGAACCGCTCGACACGCGCCAGGCAACCCGGATGCGCTTTGCGGTGCGCTGTCCCCAGGCCGGCGGCAGCCGCCTCGAATACATCGTGCGGGCGCGGATCTCTGCATCCGTCGTCGTCACCGCTGCGCCGATTGCTGCCAATGAATTGATTACCGACGCCCATATTACCGTAGGGCAACGCGACATTACCAGCATTGCCGACCCAGTCGTCGCTCCGGATGATGCGGTAGGGCAAACTAGCCGTAGATCGTTGCGCGCTGGCGACGTTCTGCGTAACAGTTCGCTAACGGCGCCGGTGCTGGTCAAGCGCGGCGACGCGGTGGTGATGATTGCGCGGATCGAAGGCATCGAAGTGAGCACGGCCGGCGAAGCGCTCGATGCCGGCGCGCGCGGCGCGCTGGTGCGGGTGAAAAACAGCACCAGCGGCCAGACGGTGCGCATGCGCGTGGTCGCGCCGGGCACGGTCGAGCCGGTCGACATGCCGCGCGCCGGGTCAGCGTCACCGTTAGATCCCTGCAATTTGCCGGCCAGGCGCGCCAGCTTGGCCGCGTAGGCCGGGTCGGTGGCGTAGCCGCCTTTGGCCAGGCCCTGCGCGAAGGCGTGGGCATCGCTGCCGGCGCCGATCGCGCCCTTGTAGCGTGGGTTATCCAGCAACATCTGGGCGTAGTCGCGGAAGGCGGCGGCGCCATCCGGGTAGGCCCTGAATTTCGCGCTCGTCTTGACGGCGGCGCCGCCGACGTATTCGGTGGTGGCCGTCTCGCTGGTCGCGCCTTCCCATTTGCCGCCGGCCTTGATGCCGAACAGGTTGTGGCTGCTCGCCGCCATCGACGTTGCGGATCGGGCGCTGGCCCCAGCCCGATTCGAGCGCGGCGTGCGCCTGCACCAGTTCCGGGGCGACGCCCAGCTTGTCGGCCGCTTCCTTGGCCCAGGGCGCGATGCTGTGCAAGAATGCCTGCTGCTCGTCGCTGGTCGAGCCGCCTTCGCGCCTCGGGTGCGGCCAGCACCGATGCGGCGCTGCGGGCGCGCCACAGGCTGCCTTCCGGCGTCAGCTCGGGCGTGGAGGCGCCGCCGCCGTTCTGGATGAAGTCGGCGACTTCGCCTTGCACCTTGGCGAACGCGCTGCCGAAGCCGCCGCCGCCGCCGACGGCGGAGGTGGGGCGGGTCGATGCGGTCGGCAGCGTGGCCGAGATCGACGAGGTGGAAAACTCAGCGTGGCGCATAGGTTTCGTCTTCGCCGTGCAGCACGCGCTGCATCATCCGTGAATTGTTCGGCCAGCAGGTTGCCGTTGCGGGTGGTGGCGCCCTTGCAGGCGACGACCAGGCGTTCCAGTTCAAGCCAGGCGGCGGCCAGTTTGGCGCGGGCCGGCTCCGGCTGGGCGGCGATGAAGCCGGCCATCGTGGCGTCGATGCCGTTCAGTGCGCGCACCAGGGCCACGCGCTGCTTGCGGCGCGCGTCCATCGCGTCCAGCGCGGGCGCGAGTTCTTCGGCCAGGGCGGCCAGTTCGCGCGCCCTGATGGCGCAGCGCGGCCTCGAACTGGCGCTCGAGCAGCGCGTGGATCGCGTTCGCCGGCATGCAGGTCCTGGTCGACGCCGTCGGCCAGTGCGGCCACCGCCTGCTGGCGGGTCATGCGGCTCATCCGCGGCCTCCGTGGAAGCGCTGGATCAGGCCGGCGAGACGGCCGGCGTCGAAGGGCAGCTCGCCCTTGGCCAGCGCGTCGCGCAGTTCGGCCACGCGGGCGGCGTCGAAGTCGGGCAGGGCGGCCAGCGCCTTGGCGGCCGGCTGCAGCACGCTCGACTGCAAGGGCGCGGCGCTTTCGCGTCGCGGCAGGCGCCGGCGGGCGCGGGAGCGGCGCTCGCGCCGCCGATCGCGGGCGTCATCGTGGGTGCGCCGGTGCCAGTGATTTTCATGCGGTTACCTCGGGTTTTCGATTGAATCGTCATGGTTATTTCGCCAGTTGGCCGCGCAGCGCCGTCGCAGCTGTCGCCGCCTTGCCCGGCGCCGGGCGCGCTGACCGACGACGCCGTCCGTGAGCAGCTGGGTCGGCGCCCGGCGCGCCGAACATCGAGGCGACCGTGCGCGATTGGGCGCGCGTCAGGATCATCAGTTCGATGCGGCGGTTGATGCCGGCGTCGGTGCGCTTGGCGTCGAGCGGCGCGCGGTCGGCCATGCCGACCACCTGCAGCACGCTGTCGCTGCGCATGCCGCCGATGAGCAGCTGGGTGCGCGCGGCCATCGCGCGGTTCGAGGACAGCGACCAGTTCGACATGCCGGTCTTCTCGGCGAAGGTGTACTGCACCGAGTCGGTGTGGCCGACGATCAGCATCTGGTTTTCCATCTGCGCGAACAGCGGCGCCATCTTCTGCAGCAGGCGCGCGAAACGCCCGGTCGGCAGCGCGCTGCCGCGCATGAACATGCCCTGGCGGTCGGTGTCGTGCAGCATCACGCGCAGGCCATAGGGCGTGACCTCGGACTGCAGGTTGGCCGCCAGGCCCGCGTCTTCGCTCATCTTTTCCAGCTTTTTCGACAGCACTTTCAGGTCGGCCGGCGAGTCGTAGCTCACGCGCGCTTCGCTGCCGTTTGCCTGGCCTGCGCCGGCATCCTTCGGCCGGGCCGGTGCCGTCGTGCAGCGTCGGGAAGCGTTCGATCAGGCTGCCGCGCGGCGCGGCGGCGATCGCCGGACGGTTGCCCGGGCCTTCCAGCTGGCCGGCGGCGGCGTCGCGCGTCATCGCCTGGATCGCTTCCTTTTCGCGCGCGGCCATCAGCCACAGCACCAGGAACAGCGACAGCAGGGCCAGGCAGAAGTCGGCGAACGCGACTTTCCAGGCGCCGCCATGCTCGTCGTGGTCGTGCTTGCCGCCGCCACGCTTGACGATGGTCTGCTCGTGATGCTTGTCGTTCAGCTTGGACACTGTTTACCCCGTCATGCGATCGCTGTTGCGGCGCCGCTTGTTCTGCGATTCGTCGTCGCCGCCCATCGCGTTGATCCACTGTTCCAGCTGGGCGAAGCTCGGCTTGGTATTCAACTGGATCAGGCGGCGGCCGGCGTCGATCGCCAGCAGGGCGGGCTTGCCGGCCACGTGGGTGCACAGCACGACTTTGACGGTTTCCATGGTCGACGCTTCGCCGTTGACCAGCTGCTTCATCATGTTCGACAGCGGGTCGAGCAGGCCGTAGCAGAAGAAGATGCCGATGAAGGTGCCGACCATCGCCGCGCCGACCTTTTCCGCGATCGCGCCGGAGTCGGCGCCTTCGGCCACCGAATACATCGCCATCACGATGCCGAGGACGGCGGCCAGGATGCCGAAGCCCGGCATGCCTTCGGCGATCTTGTGCAGCGACTTCGACGGCTGCATGAGTTCTTCATGGATGGCGTCCGAGTTCCTGCTCGAGCACGCCTTCCAGTTCGTGGGCGTTGATCTTGCCCATCGCCATCAGGCGGAAGTTGTCGACGATGAAGGCCAGCAGCTTCGGCTCGTCCAGGATGCGCGGGTAGCGCTGGAAGATCGCGCTCTCGCGCGGCGCTTCGACGTGGGCGTCGAGCGCTTTCAGGCCGCCGGCGGCCAGTTGCAGCAGTTCGTACATCAGCAGCAGCAGCTGGCGCTGGAATTCCGAATCGTGTTTTTTGCGCGACGCGATTTTTTTCAGCTGGTGCGCCATTTCGGTCAGCACGTGCTTCTCGTTGCCGATCACGAGGGCGCCGAAGGCGGCGCCGACGATGATCAGGATCTCGATCGGGTGCCAGATCGCAGTGGTCGTGCCGCCCATCAGTGCGA
Source organism: uncultured beta proteobacterium (assembly GCA_963729765.1). GTDB lineage: Bacteria > Pseudomonadota > Gammaproteobacteria > Burkholderiales > Burkholderiaceae_D > Telluria. The sequence continues at coordinate 534,392 of CAVSPL010000008.1, forward strand.
AGCCGCCGAAGACGGAGCCGAGCACGATGAATAATACCTAGGAATTGCTGCATGACAGGCCTTTCTGGATGAGGATCATGGTGTTTTCTCTTATTGATTAGCGCGCCCCGAGGGCCGCTTTCATCTTGGCCAGCGCGCTCTTGTTGAGCTGGCAGACGCGGGCGTCGGACAGGTCGAGCACGGCGGCGATTTCCTTGTAGCTGAGCTCGAACTCGTAAATCATCTGGATCACGCGCTGCTCGCGTTCGGTCAGCGCGCCGAGCGCCTGCTCCAGGCTGCGCCGCACCAGGAAGGCTTCTTCCGGGCCGGCGGTGCTGTTGGCGCGCTCGTGCGCTTCCTGCAGCACTTCGTCGAAGCTGAGCATCTCTTCGGCGCCATCGTCGAGCAGGTGCTGGTAATAGGCTTCCTGGGTGATGCCCAGCGAATCGGCCGCTTCCTGCGGGGTCGGCTCGCGGCCGAGGTTGCGGGTCAGCGTGCGCAGGCCGTCGCGCACGCGGTGCGCATCCTGGCGCACGGTGCGCGGACGCCAGTCCTGGCGGCGCAGCTCGTCGAGGATCGCGCCGCGGATGCGCAGCGAGGCGAAGCTGCCGAAACCCGTGTCGGGCGCGCCGTAGCGGCGCAGCGCTTCCAGCAGGCCCATCAAGCCGATCTGCTCCATGTCCTCGCGCGACATCATGCCGGAGACCTGCGAATTCAACTGGCGCACGATGCGCTTCACCAGCGGCGCGTAGGCCACCAGGTGCTGCTGCTCTTCGCGCGCGCTCATGCCCGAGGCAGCGGCTGCCTCCTGGTATTCGCTGGCGCAGGAAGCGTCAAGGTAGTCGGCGTAGTTATCGATAGGCCACGTGGTCCCCAGGTCTTATTCGACAATGAGCTTGCCGATCATGACCTCGCCGAACGGTTTTTCCCGTTCTTCGCGAGCATAATTGGCGTCGAAAGTCTTGTTCAGCTGCGCGGCGACCTGCTCGACCGTCATGCCCGAGGCTTGCGCCAGCGTGTAGCTCGAGAGCGCGCGCACGGCGACCGCACGCAGCAGCGGCAGGTGTTCCTTGGTCGGCTTTTCGCCTTCTTCGTCGGTGGTGAGCACCAGGTCGGTCGACAGGTAGTGCGTGGTGCCTTCGTTCGGCCCGCGCTTGAGCATCACGATCACCTTGTCGAGGGAGACGTACTTGACCGGCTTGTCCGACTTTTCCTTCTTCGGCGCAGCCTTGGCCGTCACCTCGGCGCCGGGCGCGGTTTCCTGCGATTTCATCCACCACATGGCGCCACCGGCCGCACCCGCGGCGACCAGCACGACGGCGAGGATGCCGACAATTATCTTGAGCTTGCTGTTCATTGTTCTTCGATTCTTAATTAACTGCGCCCGTTCAGCGAGAACGGGGAGGTGCCGAGATTGGCTTCGGCCAGGGCTTCGCCTGGCCCTTGTTCTGGTTGACGTCCGTCTTGCTGGCGGCCACGGCCTTCGCCGCCGGCGAACATCGGCGCGCCGTTCGCGGCCCGCGGCGCCGGGGCGATGTTGACCGAGACGTCGCTGAACTGGCGCTGGGCCAGGTCGTTGCGCAGGCCTTCGCTCACCGATTGCAACTGGCGCAGCACTTCGCCGTGGGTGGCCGTGATATGGACTTCGAGCGAACCGGCGCTGTGGCGGATCGCGATCTCGACGCGGCCCAGCATCGGCGGTTCGAGGCGGATCACGGCCTGCTCGGCGTTTTTGCCGACTTGCAGCTGCATGCGCTCGCCGAGGGCTTCCTGCAGGGTCTGGCGCCATGCGGTCGGCGGACCGGACAGCGTGACGGTGTCCGCCGTGCGTGGCGTTGCGCCCGGCGCCGGCGCGGCCACGCCGACCGGCGGCGACGCTGCGCTCGGTGGCTGGCGCGGCCTGGTCTTGCTGGGCGTCGCCGTTTGACGCCAGCGCTTCGGCCGGCACGGCAGCCGGTCGCCGCCTTCGGCGGCGGCGCCTGGTGCCGCCTCGACCGGGGCCTCGGCCATCGGCAGCGCAGGCGCGGCGGCCGGCACGGCGGCCAGTTCGACGCGGCCTTCGCGGCGCGCCGGCGCAGTCGCGCCAGGCAGCGAAAAGTCGGTATCGGCGGCGGGCGCCGATTCTTTGGCGGCAGGCACGCCGGGCAGGGCGGCGACCATGGCCGCGAGCGTCGCTTGCGCAATTTGAATCTGCGGCATCAGCGGCATCGACATCGCCATCGCACCCAGCAGGGGCGTGTCGGCAGCCTGCTGCTCGTCGGCCGGGACGTCGCTCTCCGGCGCCGCGTGTCGTCAGGCGTGACGGCGGCGGCGTCGACCGGCGACTGGCGCGACCTGTTCCAGGCCGAGCCATTGGGCGAAGGCCAGCGCAGGCTGGGCCGGGGCGGCCGGCGCAGCCTCGCCTTGCGGCGCGCGGCCGGGGCGGCCGCGACGTCCGATGCCGGCGGCGTGGTCGCGTCGTTCGCTGCGCGGCGCTGCGGCTTTGGCCGGCGCCGCCGGCTGGTTCAGGTTCGTCAGGGTGAAATTCATTCTTCGTGTCCGGCCAGTTCGGTGTCGCCGGTCAGCGCATACGCCATCCAGCCATCCTTGTTGTTGCGCATCTCGGCAAGCTTTGCCGCGAGCGCGTCGAGCGCGTCGGCGCAGGCGGCGGCGGCGCCGTCATGCGCGGCGCGCAAACGCGCCAGCGCGGCCAGTTCGGCGTTCGTCCAGGCGCCGCTTTTCGCCAGCGTCGCCAGCTGCGGCGCCAGTGCGCGGGCGAGAAAGCCGAGGCGCTCCCAGTCGCGGGCGGCGCCGGCGGCGGTGAAGGCGGCGGCCAGGGTGCCGATCGCTGCGCTCCTAGGCATTGCGTGCCTGCACGCCTTGCCAGCCCTGGCGGATCGTCGTCAAGACGCCGACCACTTCGTCGACCATGGCCGGGTCCATCTTGATGCCGGCGCCCTGCAGGCGTGCCGAGCAAAAGTCATACAGGTTGGCCAGGTTGGCGACGACTTCGCCGCCGCCTTCGAAGTCGAGCGAACTCGACAGGCCGTTGATGATTTCGCAGCATTTGTCGATGCCGGCCGCTTTCTGTTCGTAGCGCTTGCCGACGATGTGGCCGCGCACGCGCGCCAGTTCGTCGAGCAGGCCGTCGGTCAGCAACAAAACGAGTTCGACCGGGGTCGCGCGCGAAGTCTGGGAGTCGAGGTTGACTGCGTGATAATTGCCGTAGGCTTCTTGATAGGACATGGCTATGAGTTTAGTCTTTTGAGCTGCTGAACAAAGCGTCGAACAGCGAGGTGTTATAGGACATGCTGCTTTGAACGGTCTGCAGCTGGGTGAACTGCGCCAGGTAGCGCGCGTAGGCGCTGTCGTACTGTTTGTCGAGTGCGGTCTGGCGGGTCGTCAACGCGGTCTGCAGCTTGCCGACCGCCTCCTTGCGGCTGTTGATCTGGCCGTTCGCGCTATTGGTCCATACCTTCAGGTAGGTGTCGAGCTGGCCGGCGATGCCGCTCGGGGTATTGATGGAGGCGCTGCCGATCAGGGTGTCGAGGCCGCTCGGGTTGGCTGCCAGCGCCTTGGTCAGGCGGGTGCTGTCCAGGCTCAGGGTGCCTTCGCGGTTGGCGATGATGCCGTAGCCGGCCAGGCTGGTGGCGCCGCCGCCGCGCACCATGCTGACCAGGCGGTCGCGCAGGGCGCGCACGCCGCTGTCGCCGGCGAAGGCGCCGACAGCGCCGCCGCTGGCCGGGTCGCCCGGGCTGACCAGGCCGTCGATGGCCGATTTGAGCTTGTTGTAGGCATCCACGAAAGCCTGCACGTTCGAGGTCGTCTTGGCGGCGTCGGATGCGACCGTCAGCGTGACCGGTGCGCTGCCCGCCGTCTGCGCTTTCGAGATCGTCATGGTGACGCCGTCGATCACGCTCAAGGTGTTGCTGGCCTGGGTGATCGCGGTGCCGGTGGCCGAACCAATACGCACGATCGCATCCTTGCGCCGGCGCCAGCTGGTTGGGCGCCGCGCCCAGCTTGGCCGCGAGGGTGGCATTCGCGCCGGTGCTGGCGACCGTGATGGTGTTGGCGGCGCCGGTCGCGGTCGAGGTCAGCACCAGTTCCGAGGTGGCGCCGGTGGTGACGACCGAGGCCGACATGCTGGTGTTGCCGGTCGCGCCATTGATCGCCGCCGCCAGGTCGCGCACGGTCCAGGTGGCCTTGGTGCTGAGGTCGACCGCGAAGGTGGCGGCGCCCACGCCCAGGGTCAGCGAACCGCCGCCCGCGAAATCGCTCAAGCCGCTGTACGACACCTTGTGCGCGCTGGCGACCTGCTCGACAAAGAAGGAATAGGTGCCGGCCGTCGCGGCGGCCGTCGCGCTGGCGCTGGCAATGCCGGTGTCGCTGAAGACGGCGCTGCTGGCGGCCAGGGTCTTGTTCAGGCTCGTGAGCGTGGCGAGGCTGGACTGGAAGGTGCTCAGGGCCGAGCCCAGCGTGCTCAGGCCTTTTTCGGCGGCGGTGGCCTGCGTGCTCTGGCGCGTCAGGATGCTCTGGCGCCCGGACGTGAAGGATTGGGCCAGGGCCTGGGCCGTGGTCGCTGGATCGTAATTGGTTGAAACGCCTGCCATGTGTGCTCCTTGAACGCTTGATTTATGCCCGGCCCGCGAGCCACGATTGGGTGGCGATTTCGTCTTCGCGCTTGCGTGCGGCGCGCTCCTGCTCGCGCGCCAGCGCATCCTGCTGCTGCTCGAGCACCTTGCCCAGCAGTTCGCGGCGCGTCCATGCCGCGTTCAGGTTGCGCTGCGAGACCGCCATGTTCGCCTCGTGCAGCTGGAGGTCGGTACGGTGGTTGTCGGCCAGTGCGAAGACGGCCTGTTTGTAGTGGCCGCAATTCAGGGCCAGCGCCGGCGCCAGCGCGCCCCGAAGCGCCGCTGCCTTCGGCCAGCGAGGTCAAACGCGCGAGATTGGCCTGGTAGCGCGCACGCGTCGCTTCCTGGCGCGCGAGTTCGGTCTGCAGCCTGTCGACTTCGATGCTGCGCAGGTCGACCAGCGTGTCCAGGCTCTTGATTTGGTCCGTTCGCTTCATGCCATCATCCCTTGCAGTTGCGGTACGCAGGCGTCCAGCGGCGCGCCTTCGCGCGTGCCCTGGCACAGGAAGGCTTCGATATGCGGCTGCAGGCGCACGGCGCGGTCGGTTTCCGGATCGGCGCCGGGCGTGTAGGCGCCCAGCGGAATCAGGTCGCGCACGCGCGCATGGCGCGCCATCGTGGCTTTCATCTTGCGCGCCGCATTCGCATGCTCGGGCGTGACCACTTGCGCCATGCAGCGGCTGATCGACTGGGCGACGTCGATCGCCGGATAGTGGCCGGCTTCGGCCAGTTCGCGCGTGAGCACGATGTGGCCATCCAGAATGGCGCGCGCCGTGTCGACCACCGGATCCTGCTGGTCGTCGCCTTCGGCCAGCACGGTATAAATGGCGCTCATGCTGCCCTCGGCGTTTTCGCCATTGCCGGCCGATTCGACCAGCTGCGGCAGGTTCGAGAACACCGACGGCGGATAGCCGCGCGTGGCCGGCGGCTCGCCCAGCGACAGCGCCACTTCGCGCAGCGCCATCGCGTAGCGGGTGAGCGAGTCGACCAGCAGCAGCACGTTCTGGCCGCGGTCGCGGAAATGCGCCGCGACCGAGTGGCACAGTTCAGTGGCCATGACGCGCATCATCGGCGATTCGTCGGCCGGCGCCACGACCAGCACGGCGCGTTTCAAGCCTTCGGGACCGAGCGACTTCTCGACGAATTCGCGCACCTCGCGGTTACGCTCGCCGATCAGGCCGACCACGATCACGTCGGCCACGGTCTGGCGCGTGATCAGGCCGAGCAGCACCGATTTGCCGACGCCGGAACCGGCCATCAGGCCGACGCGCTGGCCCTTGCCGAGCGTGAGCATCGCATTGATCGCGCGCACGCCGACGTCCAGCGGTTCGTCGACCGGCGTCTTGCGCAGCGGGTTGACCTTGGGCGGCGTGAAGTTCAGGGGCTGGTCGCCGCCGAGACGGCCCAGGCCATCGATCTCTTCGCCCAGGCCGTTGACCATGCGGCCCAGCCAGGACGGGCCGATCATCAGGCTGGCGGCGGTTTTTTCCGGCAGCACGCGCGCGCCGGTGGCCAGGCCGTTCGCCTTCTTGAACGGCATCAGGTAGGAGACCTTGTCGCGAAAACCGACCACCTGCGCATCGAGCCAGCCGCCGTCATTGAGTTCGACGCGGCAGCGCTGGCCGGTGTGCAGCTTGCAGCCGACCGACTCCAGCAGCAGGCCCTGCGCGCCGATCAGGCGGCCGGTCGGCGTGGCGACCGGCACCGCGCCGATGTCGAGCGAACGCAGGGTGTCGAGCAGGGCCGTCATGCCTGTTCTTCCTCGGGCACGGCGAGGGCGTCGCGCACCTGGTCCATGCAGGCGGCAAGGCGGCCCTGGCAGCCGGCGTCGACTTCATGGTCGCCCGCTTTCACGCGGATTTCGCCGGGATCAGCGACGGATCGGCCAGCAAATTCCACTTCTTGGCGCGCTTCGGATCGAGCTCCTGCACGCGCTTGAGTTCTTCCGGATTCATCAGCACTTCGATCGGTGTCGCGCGCCGGCGGCATCGCAGCGAGCGCTTCGTCGACCAGGGCCAGCAGCTGGGTCGGCTGCAGGGCCAGTTCGGCGCGGATCACCTGGCGCGCGATCTTGCCGACCAGGTCGACGACTTCCTTGCGCTGGGCGGATTTGAAGTCGCTTTTGAGTTTTTTCAGCGCCTTCAGGGCGGCGTCGACCGGTTTGCCGATCTGGTCGAGATGGGCCAGCGCCTGGGCGCGGCCTTCTTCCAGGCCGCGTTCGATGCCTTCGGCCTGGCCGCGGGCAAAGCCTTCGGCGCGCGCGGCTTCGTAGCCCGCGTCGTAGCCATCCTGCTGGCCCTGGCGGTAGCCGGCAGCCAGTGCGCTGTCCCAGTCTTCCTGCAGCGGCGCTTCATGGCCGGCGGCCGACAGCGTGCCGTTCGCGGCGCGAACCTGGTGCAGGGGCGGGAAGTGGAAAGGCCGGAACTGCTTCATTCGGCGGTAGCCTCGGCGAACAGCTGCACGTCGATTTCGCCGGCGTCCGCCAGCGCCTTGACGGCAACCATGATGTCCTTGCGCGTCTGCTCGATGCGCGACATCGGCACCGGACCGGAACGGCGCATCAGGTCTTCGAAACTTTGCGCCTGGCGCTTCGGCATCGCCATCAGGATCGCGTCGCGCAGGGCCGGCTCGGCGCCTTTCAGCGCAATCGCCCACTGCTCGAGCGGGATGTCGTCGAGCAGGCGCGTGATGACCTGTTCGGTCTGGCGCGACAGGATGAAGAAGTCGTACATCGACATCTCGATCTTCGACACCACGTCCGGATCGTGGGCGCGCAGCAGTTCGACCATGCCGGCGCGGTTGCTCGGCAAGCGGTTCAGGATCTCGGCGACCTGGCGCACGCCTTCGACGCTGGCGCTTTGCGTGTCGAGCGCGGACAGGCAGCGCGTCACCAGGTCTTCGAGTTCCTGCAGCAGGTCGCGGTCGATCTCGTCCAGGCGCGCCAGGTTCAGCAGCACCAGGTCGCGGCTGTTTTCAGGGCAGCGCCTCGATGATCTGGCCGGCCAGCGCGGGCGCCAGGAAGGCCAGGAACACGGCCTGCATCTGCACGTGTTCGTGCGAGATGAATTCGGCCAGCCACTTCGGCGAGGCGTACTGCAGGCGCGCCATCATCGGGCGGATCGCGTCGCCATAAATCGTGTTCAGGACGCTGTTGGCGATGTCGCTGCCCAGCGCCAGGTCGAGCGAGCGCTTCAGGTAAGTGCGCGAGGCGCCATGCAGGCCGCTTTGCTCGCGGTAGTCGTCGAAGAAGTTCTGCACCGCGTACTTGACCGAGTCGACCTTGATGCCGCTCATGCGCGACATCACCTGGGTCAGTTCCATCAGTTCGTCGCGCTCGAGGCAGCGCAGCACCGCGGCGGCCGGCTCTTCGCCGATCGACAGCAGGACGATCGCGGCCTGCTCGACCGGGGTCAGGACGCCGCCCTCGGCGTTAGTTATTCAGTTCGGCCATGTTTTTTCTGCACCCATTGTTTGACGACTTCGGCAACGCGCTCCGGCTCTTTACCGGCAAGCACCTTGAGGTGATCGACCATCACGTCCACGGCCGAACCGGCCGGCGGCAGATCATAGTTTTCCAGCAGCGGCACCATCGGCATCGCGGCCACGCCGCCGCGCGGCAGGCAGCGCCGCGGCGGCGCCGGCCAGCGCAGGGCGGCGGCGCTGGCGCCGGCGTTCGGCAAGGCGCGCAGCGGCGGCCGTGCCCGGCGCCGGCGGCGGCAGCGGCGCCAGGCGCGCGGTCACGGTGCGCAGCAGCGGACGCGCCAGCAGCAAGTAGGCCGAGCAGGGCGCCGACGATCCAGAGGCCGTAGCCGGTGGCGTCGACGATGGTGTCGCGCTCCTGCCACCATGGCTCGTGGCGACCGGCGGCCGGGAAGTTCAGGCCGAGACGGCCAGCACGTCGCCGCGGGCGGCGTCTGATGCCCAGGCCACCGGCGCAGGATTTTCTCGATATTCGCCAGTTCGGCCGGCGGTGTAGCCGGTCTTGGCATTGGCGGCGCTGGCGTTGTTCAGCACGACGGCGACCGACAGCTTGCTGCAGGCGGCCGCGCGAACGCTTGATCTGGGTGATCGCGCGGTCATAGGCGTACTGGCGGGTGGTGGCGTTCTTGCGCGAGTTGCTGTTGTCGTGCCCTTGTCGGCGGCGGGGCGCCGTCGCCGGCTGCGGCGGCGCGGCCGGATCGGCGGCCACCGGCGGACGGTTCGACAGCGTGCCCGGCACGCCCATCGCCAGGCGGCTGCTTTCCATCTCTTCGCGCATCGCTTCGCTGGTGACCTTCGGCGCTTCGCCGTATTTTTCCTGGGTCTCTTCGATCTTGTCGTTGTCGATGTCGGCGGTGACGCTGACCTTGAAGTTGTTCGCGCCCAGCACCGGCGCCGAGCAGCTCGTTGACGTTGGCGCGCACCTCGTCCGGATGCGCTTCGCGGCCGCGTCGCCTTGCGCGGCGCCGTCGAAGCCTTCGCGACAGGTCGACGCGCGAGGACAGGTAGTTGCCGGCCTGGTCGACCAGCGAGACGCGCTGCCGGGTTCAGGCTGGCGACGCTGCCCGAGACCATGTTGACGATCGCGGCGATCTGTTCGTTGCCGAGCGTGTGGCCCGGCTTGGTCGCGATCACGACCGAGGCCGAGCTCTGGTCGCCGGCGCCGGCGACGAAGGAGTTGGACTTGGCGATCGCCAGGTGCACGCGCGCCGAGGCGATGGCGTCGAGCGTCAGGATGCTTTGCGCCAGTTCGCCTTCCAGGCCGCGGCGGAAGCGCACGTCCTGCACGAACTGCGACACGCCCAGCGGGTCGTTGCTGTCCATCAGTTCCAGGCCGGCCGGCAGCTGCGCGGTCACGCCCTTGGCGGCGAGCAGCATGCGCACCTTGCCCAGTTCGTTCGACGGCACCATCACCTGGCCGCTGTCCGGGTGGATGCGGTAAGGGATGTGCTCGGCTTCGAGCACGGTCATCATGTCGCTGGCCGCGACTTTCTCGCGCGCGCCGAAGACCGGCTTGTAGTTGGCCTGGTCCTGCCACATGAACATCATGACGGCGGCGGTGATGACGACGGCCAGCACCAGCAGCGGGTCAGGTTGTTGCGCAGCGCGGGCGGCAGGCCGGGCAGGGCGAGCTTGCCGCCGCGCGAAGGCGGTCTTGAGGGTTCGAGATCACGTGGTCCTTTCGATGATCAGACGGCAGCTTGATCAGTTCGTCGACAGCGCCCATGACCTTGTTGCGCACCTGCATCAGCATCGAGAAGGAGAGGCTCGCTTCCTGGCTGGCCAGCATCGCGCCGACCAGGTCGTCGCTCTTGCCGCTGTCGACGTCGGCCATCTTGACGCTTGCCGCCTGGTCCTGGGCGTCGACGCTGTGGATCGCGTTCTTCATCGTCTGGGCGAAAGAGAAGTCGGTGTGACCGCCAGGTGTTGCCAGTTCGACAGATGGTGCAATCGCAAGGCGCTGCGCTTCGTTTGTCAGTGCAGCAAGGTCGGCTTTGATCTGACCGGCTAATTCGATTCCCATTTGTTAAATTCCTATGCGTTCGATGTTGCTTCATGGAGGACAGGCTGAGTAGCATTTTTACGACATTTGACGACTAATTCGATCTTACTTTGTCGGAAAATGTTAAATCGGAAGCATGTACAAGCCTGCATTAAAACCTGGTGCACACGGCGGGAAATTCTGACGTTTTCCCTCGTAGAACCTGCTCTCGTCCGTAGGAGGTCGCCTAGTTGAAGATACGATCTTACCGTAGGGCAATGAGGAATTCAAAGAGGAATATCAAGTGATCCGAAACATCTATGCAGGTATAATTGTTGCCTTCGGGAATGAAATAACAACACCTCCCTTTTGGGCTTATTCACATTCGTCATTTATGCCGATTAACAATTCAACTGCCAGCGACAGCGTACAAGCGACGCGGCCGCATCAAGTGCTCGATCCGGCCCTGCTGGGCCGGCCGGTGCATTTGCTGCCCGCGTTTGCCGCCGCCTTTGCCGAGGACATGGCGGCGATGCTGTCGGCTGCCCGGCTGGCGCCGCTACTGGGGCAGCTTCGAGCTGGCCCAGGTGGCGTTCGAGCGTGCGCCGGAAGGCAGCCGACCTGCGCTGGCTCGGCATGCATGGCCCGCATGGCGCCGCTGCCGTCGCTTTCGAGCGCGCGCTGCTGGTCGGCTTGCTGGAAGCGCGCTACGAACGGCAAGGGCGCCGCGCCGGCCCTTGCGCGACCCGGCCGGCGAGCGCGTCACCGCCACCGAAGAGCGGCTGGCGCATACGCTGACCCAGCAGTTGGCCGACAGTGCTGGCGACGCGGGTGCGCGTGGCGCTGGGCGCCGCCGGCGTCGACCTGGCGTCGGCGCCCCTGTCGCCGGTGGCCCGGCGCCGCCAGCGGCGCCGGGCAAGAACGCCTGGGCGCTGGCGGTCACCCTGCGCGAGCCGCAGGGCGGCAGCACGGCCGCTGTTGGTATCGCGCCCGATGCGCGCATGATGGGCCTGATCCTGCAGGCGCTGCAGCCGGAGCGCCCGCAACGGGCGCGCGCGTGCGGGCGAGTCGCTCGGCTCGCAGCCTGAAAGTGAAACTCGACGGCCGCCTGGTGAGCAAGGAGATCACGCTGGAGGCGCTGTTCGGCCTGAAGGTGGGCGACGTGATTCCGGTTTCCGTCGGCCGCGCCGACGTCCTGCTCGACGATGCGCGCCTGTTCACGGCCGCCGTCGCCGAGCACAAAGGCAAGCTGTGTTTAACCTCTTTTGAAGACGCTGAATAAATGGACATGAACCTCAACGAGCAACTGGCTGTCGACGTCCTCCTCGATGACAACGTGGAGATGGGCGCGGCCGTCGCCGCAGCGGCCGCGCAGACGGCCGCGCCTGCCGCAGATGATGCGCCGCATCCCGGTGACCCTGACGCTGGAAGTGGGCTCGGCCCGCATCTCGCTGCAGGAACTGATGGACATCGGCCCGGCCAGCGTGCTGCCGCTCGACGCGCTGGCCGGCGAGCCGCTGGTCATCAAGGTCAACGGCGCCCCGATCGGGCGCGCCGAAGTCGTGGTGTCGGGCGAACAGTACGGCCTGAAGGTGATCGACCTCGACGGCCTGAACCTGGACCTCATCGCGCCATGATGGCGTTGACGCGGCGCGCGTGCGCCGCGCTGCGCCGGCCTGCTGCCGGCGCCGCGCTATTGCTATGTGCGCCGCGCCTGCGCCGGCGCCCAGGACCTGCTGGCCGGGGTGATCCCCGGCGCGAACACCGGCATGAGCGTCAAGTCGCAGATCCTGGTGCTCATGACGCTGCTCGGGCTGCTGCCCGTGCTGGTCATGATGATGACCAGTTTCACGCGCTTCGTGATCGTGCTGTCGCTGCTGCGCCAGGCCCTCGGCCTGCAGCAGGGCCTGCCGAGCCGCGTGGTCACCGGCATCGCCCTGATCCTGACCCTGCTGGTGATGCGCCCGATCGGCGAGCAGGTCTGGAACGACGCCTTCCTTCCCTACGACCAGGACAAGATCGGCCTCGAGCAGGCCTTGCGGATCGCCGAGGTGCCGCTGTCGCGCTTCATGCTGGCGCAAACCAGCAAGAGCCGCGCTGGCCCAGGTCGCGCACCTGGCCGGCGAAGCCGGCCGACGCTGACCCGCAGCAGCGCGCCTTCACCGTCAAGCTGGCGGCCTTCGTGCTGTCCGAACTGAAGACCGCCTTCCAGATCGGCGCCATGCTGTTCATTCCCGTTCCTGATCATCGACCTGGTGGTGTCGTCGGTGCTGATGGCGATGGGGATGATGATGCTCTCGCCGCTGGTCATTTCGCTGCCGTTCAAGCTGCTGCTGTTCGTGCTGGTCGACGGCTGGACGCTGACCGTGAATACGCTGGTCGGCAGTATCCACGGTTACTAGGAGCTGATCGCATGACTCCCGATGTCGCCGTCGACCTGGTTGCCGAAGCCCTGCGCATGGTGATGCTGCTGGTGCTGGTGCTGGTGGTGCCGGGCCTGCTGATGGGCCTGGTGGTCGCGCTGGTGCAGGCGGCCACCCAGATCAACGAACAGACCCTGAGCTTCCTGCCGCGCCTGCTGGTCACGCTGGTGGCGCTGATCCTGGCCGGCCACTGGATGACCGGCTACCTGATGGACTATTGCGTGTCGGTGTTCCAGCGCGCAGCCACGCTGGCCTCATAGATGGAACTTCGTCAGCTATCCTGCTGCCGCTGATCGGCGCGCTGTGGTGGCCGTTCTGCCGCATCATGGCGCTGCTGTCCTCGGCCCCGGCGATCGGCGACGGCAGCGTGCCGATTCCGGTGCGCGCGCTGCTGGCGATGGTGCTGGCGTTCCTGATGCTGCCGCTGACGAAGAACATGCGCGATGCCCGATCCGTTTTCGCTGGCCGGCGTGGTCGCGATGTTCGAGCAGGCGGTGATCGGCGGCGTGCTCGGCTTCGCGCTGCAGTTCGCGACGTCCGCCGTGTCGATGCTCGGCTTCCTGGCCTCGAGCCAGATCGGCTTTTCGATGGCGCAGATGAACGATCCGGTCAACGGCCAGCAGTCCGACGTCATTTCCAGCCTGCTGTCGCTGGTGGCGATCTTCGTCTTCTTCTCCATCGACGGCCACCTGGTGCTGGCGACCGTGCTGGGCCAGAGCTTTCACGCCTGGCCGGTGGGGCAGGGGCTGGGCTCGATCGTGCTGCAGACGGTGGCGCTGAACCTGGGCTGGGTGTTTGCCGCGGCGATGCTGCTGGCCCTGCCGATCGTGTTTTCGACGATGGTGGTGCAGATCGGCTTCGGCTTTCTGAACCGGGTCGCGCCGTCGCTGAATTTGTTCTCGCTGGGCTTTTCGCTGGTGACGCTGTTCGGCCTGATGATGCTGGTGCAGCTGGTGCGCTTCATCCCCGAGCACTATATCCAGCTGACGAACGCGGTACTCGAAATGCTGCAGCAACAGATGAGGGCGGCCCGTGGCTGACAGACGGCGACAAAACCGAAAAGGCCTCAGCCCAAAAGCTGAAGAAGGCGCGCGAGGAAGGGCAGGTCGTCCGCTCGCAAGGACTTGTCGACCGCGATCGGCATCCTGGTCAGCCTGAAGATGTTTTCGCTGATGCTGCCGACCTACCTCGAGTCCTTCCGCTCCCTGTTCCGGCTGGTGTTCGTGCCGCTCGGCGAAACCGGCGCGATGGAGAATGCGATGTCGGTGGTGTTCCTGGCCGCCTGCGCGCTGTTCGTGAAAATGGTGCTGCCGCTGGCCGTGGTGCCGCTTCGCGATCGTCCTCAGCGGCATGGTGCCGGGCGGCCTGATCTTCTCAAGCAAGAACATGATGCCGAAGGCCGAGCGCCTCAGCCCCATGAAAAACCTGGGCAACCTGGTCAGCCAGAAGCACCTGGTCGGCTTTGCGGTCTCGGTGGCGAAGGCGGCGGTGCTGGGCTTCGTGCTGGTGCACGTGACGCGCTCGAGCGTGTCGGCCTATGTCGACCTGCAGCGCCTGCCGCTGGGCGACGCCATCGTGCATGGCGGGACGCATGATGTTCGACGCGCTGTTCGCGCTGGTGGCGGTGTTCGTGATCTTCGCCGTGCTCGACGTGCCGATCCAGGCCTTCCAGTTCGCGAAAAACCAGCGCATGAGCAAGCAGGACCAGAAGGACGAGCACAAGACCAGCGAAGGCAAGCCCGAGGTCAAGCAGCGCATCCGCCAGCTGCAGCGCCAGCTGGCCCAGCGCAGCGTGAACAAGACGGTGCCGACCGCCGACGTGGTGATCGTCAATCCCGAGCATTACGCGGTGGCCCTGAAGTACGATACCAACCGCGCCGAGGCGCCGTTCGTGGTGGCCAAGGGCGTCGACGAGATGGCGCTCGTACATCAAGGGCGTCGCCGCGAAACACAAGATCGAAACCGTGTCGCTGCCGCCGCTGGCGCGCGCGATCTATAACACCAGCCAGGTGCAGCAGCAGATTCCGGCCCAGCTCTATCAGGCCGTATCGCAGGTGCTGAACTATGTGCTGCAACTGAATGCATTCCGTGACGGCCGGCGCCAGGCGCCGCCCCGGCTCCCGATCGACGTAGCCGTGCCATCCCATCTTAGCGAGGTCTCAGCTTCATGAATTCCCTGAACGTCTTTATCGCCGAACTGCGGCGCCAGAAATTCGCCGCGCCGGTCTTCCTCCTGATGCTGCTCGGGATGATCATGCTGCCGCTGCCGCCGGTGCTGCTCGACGTCCTGTTCACCTTCAACATCGTGCTGGCGCTGATCGTGATCCTGGTCGCGGTCTCGGCCAAGCGTCCGCTCGACTTCTCGGTGTTCCCGACCGTGATCCTCGGGACCACGCTGATGCGCCTGGCGCTGAACGTGGCCTCCACGCGCGTGGTCCTGCTGCATGGCCACGAGGGCACGCACGCCGCCGGTAACGTCATCGAGAGCTTCGGCAACGTCGTCATCGGCGGGAATTTCGTGGTCGGCCTGGTGGTGTTCATCATCCTGATGATCATTAACTTCGTGGTCGTGACCAAGGGTTCGGAACGCATTTCGGAAGTGTCGGCGCGCTTCACGCTCGACGCGCTGCCGGGCAAGCAGATGGCGATCGACGCCGACCTGAACGCGGGCCTGATCAACCAGGAAAAGGCGCAGCAGCGCCGCAAGGACGTCGCCGCCGAAGCGGACTTCTATGGCGCGATGGACGGCGCCTCGAAATTCGTGCGCGGCGACGCGGTCGCGTCGATCCTGATCCTGGTCATCAACCTGATCGGCGGTATCGCCATCGGCGCGCTGATGTACGACCTGCCGCTGGGCGACGCCTTCCGCGTGTATGCGCTGCTCACCATCGGCGACGGCCTGGTCGCGCAGATCCCGGCGCTGCTGCTATCATCCGCCGCCGCGATTCTGGTCACCCGCATCGGCGAAGCAGGCGACCTGGATAAACAGGTCGGCAACCAGTTGCTGGCCCAGCCGCCGACCCTGTTCGCCGCCGCCGGCGTGATGATCATCCTGGCGCTGGTGCCGGGCATGCCGAAACTCGTGTTCTTCGTGTTCGCAGCGGCGCTGGCGTATGCCGGCTACCGCCTGCACACCCGCATCCAGCCGGCCGATACGCGCCGGCGTGGCCGCGATCGAAGCGGCGCTGCGCGACGACCGCGCGCCGGACCTGGACTGGGAACAGCTGCCGGTGGTGCAGCCGATCTCGGTGGCGGTCGGCTATAAACTGGTCGGCATGGTCGACAAGGCGCAGGGCGAGCAGCTCACCAAGCGCATCAAGGGCATCCGCCAGAGCCTGTCCGAATCGATGGGCGTGCTGCTGCCCGCCATCGGCGTGCGCGACGACCTGGCGCTGCGTCCGTCCCAGTATTCGGTGAGCTTGTCGGGCGTCGTGGTGGCCGAGGGCGAAGTGCATCCCGAGCACCTGATGGCGATCCCGTCGCCCAACGTGTATGGCGAACTCGATGGCATCCCCGGCCTGGAACCGGCCTTCGGCATGGCCGTCACCTGGATCGCGCCCGACCAGAAGGGCCATGCGCTGGGCCTGGGCTACCAGGTGGTCGAGGTGCCGAGCGTGATCGCGACCCACTGCTCGAAAATCATCCGCGACCATTTACATGAGCTGTTCCGCCACGACGACGTGCCGGCGCTGCTGGAGCGCCTGAACGCGCTCTCGCCCAAGCTCTCAAGCGCGTTGGAAAAGTCGCTGAACCACACCCAGCTGCTGCGCGTGTTCCGCGTGCTGCTGGCGGAAGGCGTGTCGCTGAAGGACATCGTCGTCATCGGCACCACGCTGCTGGACGCTTCCGAGACCACCAAGGATCCGATCCTGCTGGCGGCCGAAGTGCGCTGCGCGCTGCGGCGCCAGATCGTCTCGACCATGTTCGGCAAGAAGAAGGATATGCCGGCCTTTAATTTGTCGGCCGAACTGGAGAACATGCTGCTCGGTTCCCTGAACCAGGCGCGCCAGAGCGGCGGCGGCAAGGTCGCGCTGGATAACTACCCGATCGACCCGCAACTGCTGTCGCAACTGCAGATCAACATGCCGGTCGCGCGCGAGCAGATGAAGCAGCAGCACACGCCGCCGCTGCTGCTGGTGCTGCCGCAGGTGCGCCCGCTGCTGGCGCGCTACGCCAAGCTGTTTGCGCCGGGCTTGAATGTGTTGTCGTATAACGAGATTCCCGAGAACCGGGAAGTGTCGATCGTGGGGACGGTGGGTTAAGCGGGTGCCGAGAATAAGTTTCACCCCTGCGCCGGCAGCATCAAGGCCAGCTCCGCCACCGCCCGAAACACCGGCAAGGTCAACACCTCCGCCGCATCCTCCGCCGCCAGCATCGCATGCGCCGATCCGGCCGGCAGGATGCCGGTCCTGAAACTCCAGCGCACCACGACCAGCCCCGCGCGCTCCACGGCCGCGTCGAGCGCGGGCTGCAAGCGCACGCAAACGCGCCAGCGCCGCCGCATCCGGCGCCGCCATCTCGATCGCCACGCCGCCCGGCGCCGGCTCGACCTGCACCGCGACCTGCGTCCCGTCCGCGAGCGCGAGATCCAGCCGCAGCGCCGCGCGCGGCCGGCGCCGGCGTCCGGCATGCGCCATCGGCCCCTTTGCGCAGCACCTGCAGGTGCTGGGCCTGGGCGCTGCCCGCATGCACCGTGAAACGCCAGGCGTCCGCCGGCAGCACCTGGCTGTCAGGCGCGCGTCCGGGCGCGCGGCCATCCTGCCCGACCAGCATCAGCGTCGGCGGCAGGGCGCCGCCGCGTGCGCGCAACTCGCGCTCGAGCAGGGTCGCACCGTAATTGCCCACCATCGAACGCCAGTTGCCGGCCAGCGTGCGCCCGTCCGCCTGCGCGAACACCAGCTGGCGCGACATGAATACCTGGTCGGGACGCATCGCCGCGCCGTCCTGGTGCTCGGCGCCGGCGGGGCTTGCCGGAGCCACGGGCAGCGCCTGCGACTGCGGCAGCGGCAGTTCCGCCTCGGCGGCGGCAAAGGCGACCGGCGCGATGGCGGTGACTGCATTTGCCTGCAGCGAGGGCGTGATTGGAGACAGCAGCGGAGCGGAGAGCGAGAGTGCGTTCATGGCACGATCCAGATAAAAAAAGGCCAGCCGGGTAAAGCGGCTGGCCCATGATACTCCCGGCTCGGTGAGCCGAAGGTAGCCGTAATGCGATTACTGCAGCAGCGACATGACCATCGACGACATCTGGTTGGTCTGCTTGAGCATGGCGGTGCCCGCCTGCATCAGCATCTGGTTCGAGGTCATCTTCGCGCTTTCCGAAGCGAAGTCGACGTCCATGATGCGGCCGGTCGCGGCTTGGGTGTTGGTGCTGATGTTCGACAGGTTGTTATACACGTGATCGAGGCGGTTCGAGACGGCGCCGATCTTCGAGCGCAGGGCGCTGACGTCGTCGATCGCGGTCGCCATCAGGTCGATGGTGGCGTTGGCGGTGGCCGTCAGTTCGGTGCGGGTGTTGTCGGCGGTGCCGGCGCTGCCGTCAGCCTTGAAGCCGGTGGCCGCGGCCAGGATGTTGACATGCACCGTGTCGATCAGCTCGGCCTTGAAGTTGCCGACCATCTTTTCCGACGAATCGGCGCCGATCTGGAAGGTGATGCCGGCGGCGGCCGACAGCTTGCCGGTCTTCGACAGCAGGGCGGTGCCGCCGAACTTGGTGTTGCTGAAGATGTTGCTCAGTTCGTCGGTCAGCGAATTGAATTCCTTCTGCATCGCGGTCTGGTCGTCGGTCGACGACGAGGCATCGGCGGCCTGGGTTGCCAGGTCCTTCATGCGCGTCATGATGTTGGTGACTTCGTCGAGCGCGCCTTCGGCGGTCTGCAGCATCGAGACCGAATTCTGGGTGTTGCGCATGGCGACGGCCATGCCGCTGGTCTGCGACTTCAGGCGGGTGGCGATCTGCAGGCCGGCAGCGTCGTCGGCTGCCGAGTTGATGCGGAAACCGGTCGACAGGCGGGTCATCGAGGTCGACAGCTTCGACTGGGTCGAGGTCAGGGAATTTTGTGCGGACAGCGAGGCGGCGTTGGTGTGAAGGCTCAGCATGATGTGGTCTTGTTGGGTGGTTAGTGAGCAGCTCAGCTGCTCTCAACAATACAAGACGACCGCTTTCACATGTTCATTAAGTGCCGCATGGAAATTATTTTCAAGATCCGTTGCAGATACAAAAAAGCCAGCCGGGTGAGCGGCTGGCCTTGTGCACGTCCCCGGCTGGGGAGCGCCGGGATTACTGCAGCAGCGACATGACCATCGACGACATCTGGTTGGTCTGCTTGAGCATGGCGGTGCCCGCTTGCATCAGCATCTGGTTCGAGGTCATCTTCGCGCTTTCCGAAGCGAAGTCGACGTCCATGATGCGGCCGGTGGCGGCCTGGGTGTTGGTGCTGATGTTCGACAGGTTGTTGTAGACGTGGTCGAGGCGGTTCGAGACGGCGCCGATCTTCGAGCGCAGGCCGCTGACGTTGTCGATGGCGGTGGCCAGCTTGTTGATGGTCGCGTTGGCATTGGTCGCATTGACTTCAGCGCCGGCTGCGGCGGTTGGCGCGGTAGCGCCGGTCACGCCGGTGAAGGCGGTGGCTGCCGCCTTGATGCCGCCGATGACGGTGGTTTTCAGGTCGACCTGGAAGTCGGCATCCATTTTCTCGGAGCTGTCGGCGCCGATCTGGAAGGTGATCTTCGCCGCGCCCAGCTTGCCGGTGGTCGACAGCAGTTCGGTACCGCCGAACTTGGTGTTGCCGAAGATGTTGTTCAGTTCGTCGGTCAGCGAGTCGTATTCCTTCTGCATCGCGGTCTGGTCATCGACCGACGACGAGGCATCGGCGGACTGGGTCGCCAGGTCTTTCATGCGGGTCAGGATGTTGGTGACTTCGTCGAGCGCGCCTTCGGCGGTCTGCAGCATCGAGACCGAATTCTGGGTGTTGCGCATGGCGACGGCCATGCCGCTGGTCTGGGATTTGAGGCGGGTGGCGATCTGCAGGCCGGCGGCGTCGTCCGATGCCGAGTTGATGCGGAAGCCGGTCGACAGGCGGGTCATCGAGGTCGACAGCTTCGACTGGGTCGACGACAGGGAATTTTGTGCGGACAGCGAGGCGGCGTTGGTGTGAAGGCTCAGCATGATGGGGTCTTGTCTGGTTAATGAGCAGCCCAGCTGCTCTCAACAGTACAAGACGACCGTTCGCAACGGTTCATTAAGTGCTGTGTGGAAATAAAAAAGCCAGCCGGGTGAGCGGCTGGCCTTTGATACGTCCCGCTCGGAGACTGTCAGGATTACTGCAGCAGCGACATGACCATCGACGACATCTGGTTGGTCTGCTTGAGCATCGCGGTGCCAGCTTGCATCAGCATCTGGTTCGAGGTCATCTTCGCGCTTTCCGAGGCGAAGTCGACGTCCATGATGCGGCCGGTGGCGGCTTGCGTGTTGGTGCTGACGTTCGACAGGTTGTTGTAGACGTGGTCCAGGCGGTTCGAGACGGCGCCGATCTTCGAGCGCAGGGCGCTGACGTCGTTGATCGCGGTGGCCAGCTTGTCGATCGAGCCGTTGGCGGCGGTGGCGGTCGTGACTTCGGCGCCGGCGGCGGCGGTCGCGGTGCCGTCGGCCTTGAAGCCGGTGGCGGCCAGGGCGATGTTGGCGTGCACATCCGTGACCAGCTCGGTCGAGAAGTTGCCGACCATCTTTTCCGACGAATCGGCGCCGATCTGGAAGGTGATGCCGGCGGCAGCGGACAGCTTGCCGGTCGTCGAGAGCAGGGCGGTGCCGCCGAACTTGGTGTTGCTGAACACGTTGCTCAGTTCGTCGGTCAGCGAGTCGTATTCCTTCTGCATCGCGGTCTGGTCGGCGGTCGACGACGAGGCGTCGGCGGCCTGGGTCGCCAGGTCCTTCATGCGGGTCAGGATGTTGGTGACTTCGTCGAGCGCGCCTTCGGCGGTCTGCAGCATCGAGACCGAATTCTGGGTGTTGCGCATCGCGACGGCCATGCCGCTGGTCTGGGATTTCAGGCGGGTGGCGATCTGCAGGCCGGCGGCGTCGTCGGATGGCCGAGTTGATGCGGAAGCCGGTCGACAGGCGGGTCATCGAGGTCGACAGCTTCGACTGGGTCGAGATCAGGGAATTTTGTGCGGACAGCGAGGCGGCGTTGGTGTGAAGGCTCAGCATGGTAGGGCTCCAGTAGGTTGGGTCATGGAAGCAGTCGGATTTCTTGGACTAAGCTGCTCTCACAAGTACAAGACGACCGTCTCAGGCAATCCATTAAGTGCCGTACGGAAATATTTTACGGTTGGTCCGAAAACAAAAAAGCCAGCCGGGTGAGCGGCTGGCTTTTGTACGCGTCCCCGGCTGGGGAGCGCCGGGATTACTGCAGCAGCGACATGACCATCGACGACATCTGGTTGGTCTGCTTGAGCATGGCGGTGCCCGCCTGCATCAGCATCTGGTTCGAGGTCATCTTCGCGCTTTCCGAAGCGAAGTCGACGTCCATGATGCGGCCGGTCGCGGCCTGGGTGTTGGTGCTGATGTTCGACAGGTTGTTGTACACGTGGTCGAGGCGGTTCGAGACGGCGCCGATCTTCGAGCGCAGGCCGCTGACGTTGTCGATGGCGGTGGCCAGCTTGTTGATGGTGCCGTTGGCGCTGGCGGCATTGATTTCGGTGCCTGCGGCGGCGCCGGCGCTGCCGTCGGCCACGAAGCCGGTTGCTGCTGCCAGGATCTTGGCGTGGACGTTGGTCACCAGTTCGGTGCTGAAGTCAGCTGCCATCTTTTCCGACGAGTCGGCGCCGATCTGGAAGGTGATCGAGGCCGACAGCTTGCCGGCGTCCGACAGCAGGGCGGTGCCGCCGAACTTGGTGTTGCCGAAGATGTTGCTCAGTTCGTCGGTCAGCGAGTCGTATTCCTTCTGCATCGCGGTCTGGTCGGCGGTCGACGACGAGGCGTCGGCGGACTGGGTGGCCAGGTCCTTCATGCGGGTCAGGATGTTGGTGACTTCGTCGAGCGCGCCTTCGGCGGTCTGCAGCATCGAGACCGAATTCTGGGTGTTGCGCATGGCGACGGCCATGCCGCTGGTCTGCGACTTTCAGGCGGGTGGCGATCTGCAGGCCGGCGGCGTCGTCCGATGCCGAGTTGATGCGGAAACCGGTCGACAGGCGGGTCATCGAGGTCGACAGCTTCGACTGGGTCGACGACAGCGAATTTTGTGCGGACAGCGAGGCGGCGTTGGTGTGAAGGCTCAGCATGGTAGGGCTCCAGTTGGTTGTTCATGGAGCAGCAATCTGCTCTCACAGGTACAAGACGACTGTTTCCCTGAATCCATTAAGTGCCGTACGGAAATTATTTTCAAGGGATGCCAACGGGTATAATTTCCCAACCGCGCACGCGCGCCGACGAGGAATCAGCCATGGATCAAACAGCGCAGCACGCCTGCCCGGTGTGCAGCAGCCCGACCGCGTTATACGACGTCGTCGACTTCAACAAGAATTGCGGCGAGGCGTCCGGCGTCTTCCTGCCCCTGTCCGGCGTGCCGATCTACTACCGCCGCTGCAGCGCCTGCGCCTTTGCCTGGGCGCCCGAGTTCAGTGGCTGGGGCGATGAGGACTTCCTCAACCATATATATAACGAGGATTACGAAACCGTCGATCCCGACTACCTGGCCGCGCGTCCGCAAGCCAACGCCGGCGTGATCGTGGAATCCTTCGGCAAGGACCGCGAGCGCATCCGCCACCTCGATTACGGCGGCGGCAACGGCAGCCTGAGCGCCTTGCTGACGGCGCAGGGCTGGGACTCGACCAGCTTCGATCCTTTCCCCGGCGACGGCACGGCGCCCGAGACGCTCGGCAAGTTCAACCTGATCACCGCCTTCGAAGTGTTCGAACATGTGCCGGACGTCGACGCCCTGATGACCGGCCTGCGCGGCCTGATGGACGAACAATGCCTGGTCCTGTTCACCACCTTGCTCAGCGACGGCAACATCGACCCGCACGGGCGCCTGACCTGGTGGTATGCCTCGCCGCGCAATGGCCACATCAGCCTGTTCTCGGAGCGCAGCCTGGGTTTGCTGGCGGAAAAACATGGGCTCACCTTCCGCAGTTTCAGCGGGTCGACGCATTGTTTTTACAACAGTTCGCCGGACTGGATCAAGCTGGGCTAGCAGGGGAGGGCGGCGGCAGCGCGTCGGTTCGGGTAAAATATGCCCCCTTTCGCGTCCGCCTGGATCGACATGAACGCAGCAAGCAACCCATCAAGCCCCCTCGCCGCCGACAGCGCAACCCAGATCGTGCCTGGCCGCCGCCTGTCGGTCGCCCCCATGATGGACTGGACCGACCGCCACTGCCGCGTCTTCCACCGCCAGATCACGCGCCACACCTGGCTGTACACCGAGATGGTGACCACCGGCGCCCTCGTGTATGGCGACGTCGCGCGCCACCTGCGCTACGACGACATCGAGCATCCGATCGCCCTGCAGCTGGGCGGCAGCGAGCCGGCCGACCTGGCGAAAAGCGCGAAGCTGGGCCAGGAGTGGGGCTATGACGAGATCAACCTGAATTGCGGCTGCCCGTCCGAACGGGTGCAGCGCGGGGCCTTCGGCGCCTGCCTGATGAACGAGCCGCAGCTGGTGGCCGACTGCGTCAAGGCCATGCGCGACGCGGTCTCGATCGACGTCACGGTGAAGCACCGCATCGGCATCGACAAGAACGAGGAGTATGGTTTCGTGCGCGATTTCGTCGGCACCATTGCCGACGCCGGCTGCCGTACCTTCATCGTCCACGCCAGGAATGCCGTGTTGAAGGGCCTGTCGCCCAAGGAAAACCGCGAGATTCCGCCGCTGCGCTACGAGGTCGCCTACGAACTCAAGCGCGAATTCCCCGAACTGGAAATCATCATCAACGGCGGCGTCAAGACGGACGACGAGATCGCGCTGCACCTGGAGCAGGTGGACGGCGTCATGCTCGGACGCGAGGCTTATCACAATCCCTACATGATGGCGAACTGGGACGCGCGCTTCTATGGCGCCGACGTGGCGCCGAAGTCGCGCGCCGAGATCCTGGCGGCGATGGTGCCGTATATCACTGCCCAGCTGGCCGAGTACGGCCCGGTCGGGCTCAAGCTCAACAGCATCACGCGCCACATGCTGGGCCTGACCGCCGGCTTGCCGGGCGCGCGCGCTTTCCGCCAGATGCTGTCGGATCCGAAGAAACTGGCGACGGCCGACCCGCAACTGCTGCTCGAGGCGGCAGCCCAGATCCGCGCCATGTAATCGTGCTGTACAGCAGAGGGCCGGCAAGCGGCCCTCTTTGACTTACCCTTCCGTCCCAATATCCCTTCCCCATTGCTTTCAAGCCATTATCGAATTCGCCATTTCGATTGCCGTGCATCACACGCGTCTGGTGACATCGACAAGAACGTCCGTGCTCTTTCTCTTGCGTGTAGGAAATTTGCTACACGGAAATGAAGATTTGTGTAGACATGTCAAGCCTGCGCTTGCTCAAGGGCAAGACCCAATCCATAATTTCAAGCTACGGGATTGCGATGTCGAATCTGATCAACAGACAGGGAAGGGCGAAATGAATTTATCGAAGATGAAAGTCGGCGTGCGCTTGGGGCTGGGTTTTGCCCTGGTGCTGGTGCTGCTGGTTGTGGTGACCGTGGTCGGCATCCTGCGCATGGCGCAGATCCAGGACCGCCTCGACCACGTGGTCAGCGTCAACAATGTATCGAGCCGTGCCGTCATCGAGATGCGCAACAACGTCCATGACCGCCTCGCTTCGCTGCGCGTGCTGACCCTGATGACCGAAGCGACCGAGATGGAACCGGAGCTCAAGAAGTTCAAGGAACAGACCGCCAAGTACGACGAAGCGCAGAAGAAGGTCAGCCGCATCTTCGCCGGCAAGCGGTACCGATGGCGAGAAAGCCTTGCTGGCTGAAGTCAAGGGCCACGAAGCCACCGCCATGCCCGCCATCGCCAAGGCGTCCGAACTGTACCTGGCCAACGACGCCATGAGCGCGACCCGCGTCATGATCAAGGAAGTGCGTCCGGTCCAGAAGAAGTGGACCGAAGCGCTCGACAAGCTGGTCGCCATGGAAGACAAGCAAAGCGCCGAAAGCCAGGTCGCGGCCGAAACAGCGTTCACCAACGCCCGCAACTTCATGCTGGCCATGCTGGTCGCCGCCGTCGCCATGGGCGTGGCAGCCGCCTGGGTCATCAGCCGCAGCCTGATCAAGCAGCTCGGCGGCGAGCCGGACTACACGGCACGCATCGCCGGCAGCATCGCCCACGGCGACCTGGCCATTGCCATCGACACCCGTACCGCCGAACGCGGCAGCCTGCTGGCCGAGATGAACGAAATGCGCAACAGCCTGGTCAATATCGTCGGCCAGGTGCGCCGCGGCACCGAGACCATCGGCACCGCCTCGCGCGAAATCGCCGCCGGCAACATCGACCTGTCCTCGCGTACCGAACTGCAGGCCAGCTCGCTGGAAAAGACCGCCTCGGCGATGGAAACCCTGACCACCACCGTCAAGCAGAACGCCGAGCATGCCCGTGAAGCCAACCAGCTCGCGGCGAGCGCCTCGGACGTGGCCCGCAAGGGCGGCGACGTGGTCTCGCAAGTGGTCGGCACGATGGGCGAGATCAACAGCTCGGCCAACAAGATCGCCGACATCATCAGCGTCATCGACGGCATCGCCTTCCAGACCAACATCCTGGCGCTGAACGCGGCAGTCGAAGCGGCACGTGCCGGCGAACAGGGCCGCGGTTTCGCGGTCGTGGCCTCGGAAGTG
Source organism: uncultured beta proteobacterium (assembly GCA_963729765.1). Lineage (GTDB taxonomy): Bacteria > Pseudomonadota > Gammaproteobacteria > Burkholderiales > Burkholderiaceae_D > Telluria. The sequence continues at coordinate 559,682 of CAVSPL010000008.1, forward strand.
CGCAACCTGGCCCAGCGTTCGGCAGCGGCCGCCAAGGAAATCAAGACCCTGATCGGCGACTCGGTCGAGAAGGTCGAGCGCGGCAGCAAGCTGGTCGGCCAGGCCGGCGTGACGATGGAAGAAGTCGTCGCCAGCGTCAAGCGCGTCACCGACATCATGGGCGAAATCGCCAGCGCCAGCGCCGAGCAGAGCGCCGGCATCGAGCAGGTCAACATGTCGATCATCGAGATGGACAGCATGACCCAGCAAAACGCCGCACTGGTCGAAGAAGCAGCGGCCGCCGCGCAGAGCCTGCAGGACCAGGCCGGCGAACTGGGCCGCGTGGTCAGCATCTTCAAGCTGGTCGAAGGCGAAGAGCAGGCGCCAGCCGGCACCGGCCATCGCAGCAGGCGCCGAAGACGGCCAACCTGCCGGCGCTGCGTACGCCGGCCGCACGTCCGGCACGTCCTGCGCGTGCGCCGGTGAAAAAGAGCGCCGCCAGCGCAGCACCGGCCAAGCCGAAGAAGGCGCCGGTTGCCGCAGGCAGCGACGAATGGGAAGAATTTTAATTTTTTAACGGTTTAACTTACCGGCGGGCGCCGCCCGCCGACTCACTGAAAGACCGCAAGCAGTCAGCGGCTGATTAATAAAAACTTAATAGGAACGACAATCATGAAAAAAACTACCCTGAGCCTGATCGCTACCCTCGCATTCGCCACCATCGCCGGCTCGGCATTCGCCGGTGAAACCCCAGCCTCCTTCGACCCGTCGAAGTGCAAGGTCGAATACCCGAAAGCCTCGCTGATGAACGAAGAGCAGGGCACCACCACGATGTCGTTCCTCGTCAACAGCGACGGCAGCGTCGCCGATTCGAAGCTGGACAAGTCGAGCGGCTTCAAAGGCCTCGACAACGCCGCCAAGAAGGGCCTGACCGCCTGCAAGTTCAAGCCGGGCACGAAGGACGGTTCGCCAGCCCAGACCTGGGCCAAGGTCGACTACGCATGGAAGCTCGACTAATCTTCGCGTTAGTCAGTATCGACAACAGCCGGCCTTGTGCCGGCTGTTTTGTTTTGCGGCGCCTGTTTTCAATAGCGTCCTGATCCGTGCGCTGGGAAAACGCCCGACGAGGTAGCATAACGTTTCCAGTTTGTAAATGGATTCGGGCCAAATGTATAGCGTGTAAGCAGTTGAATCAATTCAACGGTGCGCTAGGACGTTTGGCTACAGTGATCACACACCGAACAACAAGGAGCACTTCATGAAACGCATTCTCGTCACCGTTGCAGCTGCCCTGATCAGCACCGCCGCCTTCACGCCTGTCGCACAAGCACAGCACAACCGTACCGAAGTCATCGTCGTGCAAAAGGCGCCGCCTGCGCTGCGCCGCGAAGCGGTGCCAGCGGCACGCCGCGGCTATGAATGGATCCCGGGTTACTGGAACTGGAGCGGCCGCCGCTACACCTGGGTCAAGGGCCACTACGAGAAAGTGCGTCGCGGCTATGTCTACGCCCGTCCCGAATGGCGCCAGGGCGACAACGGCTGGACGATGCAGCGCGGCGGCTGGCGCGCCGGCGACCGTGACGGCGACGGCGTCCGTAATCGCGACGATGCGCGTCCGAACAACCCGAATCGCAACTGATCCGGCGGTGCTGCCCATGGCCGGCACCTGAACGAGAAGGCCACCTGAGGTGGCCTTTTTTTCGTCTTGTCACTGGAAACATCTGCAATAGTTTACTGACAAAAATGTATCGATTGTAAGCACTTGCATCATTTCTACTGTGCGCAAGAAACATTGACTATAGTGATTTCACACCGAACCGAAAGGAGCACTACCATGAAAAAAATTCTCTTCACTGTTGCAGCTGCCGTGATCAGTACCGCCGCCTTCGCCCCGGTTGCACAAGCACAGCACAACCGTACCGAAGTCATCGTCGTGCAGAAGGCGCCGCCGGCCCTGCGCCGCGAAGCATGTCCCGGCCGCACGCCGCGGCTACGAATGGATTCCGGGTTACTGGAACTGGACCGGCCGCCGCTACACCTGGGTTGGCGGCCACTACGAGCGCGTTCGTCACGGCTATGTCTACGCCCGCCCTGAATGGCGCCGCGGCGACAACGGCTGGGTGATGGAGCGCGGCGGCTGGCGCAACGGCCCACGCGGCGACCGTGACGGCGACGGCATCCCGAACGGCGTCGAACGCGCCAACCGCGACCGCGACGGCGACGGCGTGCGCAACCGCGACGATGCGCGTCCGAACAACCCGAACCGTTACTGATCGGGAGGCGCCGGCGAAAGCCGGCGCCTGAAATGAAGAAGGCCACCGCGAGGTGGCCTTTTTTTTACGTCAACTTCTGGAATTACTTGTAATAGCCGCTCGAGAAGACCATGTCGTCGGCCTTTTCGAAGTACACGGTCTTGGCCTGGATTTCCTTGGTGACCGGATTAGGCCACTTGTAGTCGGACGTGCCCTTGCCGGCGGCCTTGGCCTTGCCGACGATGTCCTTGATGAACTCCTTGCCGTCCGCATCCTTCAGGGCCGAGACGTCCTTGCCGATCAGCTTGGCATTGGTGCCGTGCGCCAGCACCGTGCCGTTCAGGTCGTACACCGAAATGTACAGGTCGCGGTCGACGAACTGACCCTTGTTGTTCGAAATCTCGGCCAGGGTCTTGTCCTTGCCGTTGGCTTTCAGGAAGGCAGTCGCCTTCTTGACCATCGCCGTGGCTTCTTCCTTGGTGCCGTGATCGGCAGCAAACGACGGCGCCGACATGATCAGGGCGGCCGAGACGGCCAGCGTGCGGAATACTGCTTTCATAGTCATCCTTTAAGAATAAAACGCTTGAGTGCGTGAAGGGGGTATCGGCACGAATTTGCATTGCTGAAGGGCAGTCGCCGAATCACAACACTTATTTCAAATAAGACCGAGCCTGTAACCAAGAGGTAATTCTTTTGCCGTACGTCAATATAGAATACAGAAAAAATCCACCTTGAGGCAAAGAATAATGAACTTGCGTAATCTGAAGATCGGCACGCGCCTGGCTGCCGGTTTCGGCACGCTGCTGGCCTTGCTGGCCGTCGTTGTGCTCATCAATACCGTACTGAGCAACGCCAACCGCAGCCGCCTGAACGCGGGCATCAGCGGCCGCCAACCAGAAAGACCATCCTCGTCGCCACGATGAAGAGCGCGCAGCTGCAAAGCGGCATCGCGATTCGTAACATCGGCCTGCAGAGCGATGTGGCGGCGATGCAAAAGGAAGAAGCAGCGCATCAAGGAATTGCATACCCGCTATGAAGGCGCGCGCGACGCGCTGCTGGCACTCGAGCCTGGGCAGCGCGGCGAGCAGCAGCGCCTGGCCGAGATTGCCCGCATCGACGCCGCCCTGCAAAAGCCGTTCAAGGAAGCGCTGGGCCAGGCGCTGGCCTTCGATGGCGAAGGCGCCATCAAGACCATCGTCACCCAGATCGATCCGCTGAACCAGGCTGCGCTGGCGGAAATGGACCAGCTGGTCGCGCAGGCGAATGCCGCCACCAAGGCCGTGCTGACCGAAGCCGCCGGCCAGCGACCGCCAGCTCGAGCTGATCACGCTGGTGATCAGTGCGGTGGCGATCGCCGCCGGCGCGCTGTTCGCCTGGCTGATCACGCGCACCATCGCCGGCCCGCTGCACGAAGCGGTCTCGGTCGCCGAGCGCGTGGCCGGGCGGCGACCTGACCTCGCAGCATCGAGGCCAGCGGCCGCGACGAAATCACGCGCCTGTATGCGGCGCTGCGCAAGATGAACGACAGCCTGGCCACCATGGTCGGCGACGTGCGCAACGGCACCGACAGCATCGGCACCGCCTCGCGCGAAATCGCCGCCGGCAATCTCGACCTGTCCAGCCGCACCGAGCAGCAGGCGAGCGCGCTGGAAGAAACCGCATCGTCGATGGAAGAACTGACCGCGACCGTGCGCCAGAACGCCGATAACGCCCAGCAAGCCAACGTGCTCGCGGAATCGGCCTCCGGCGTGGCGCGCCGCGGCGGCGAGGTGGTGGCGCAGGTCGTGGCCACCATGGGCGCGATCAATGCGTCGTCGAAGAAGATCGTCGACATCATCAGCGTCATCGACAGCATCGCCTTCCAGACCAACATCCTGGCGCTGAACGCCGCGGTGGAAGCGGCGCGTGCCGGCGAGCAGGGCCGCGGCTTCGCCGTGGTCGCCTCCGAAGTGCGCTCGCTGGCGCAGCGCTCGGCCACCGCCGCCAAGGAAATCAAGGCGCTGATCGACGACTCGGTGGCCAATGTCGGCGTCGGCAGCACCCTCGTCGCCGAAGCCGGCGACACCATGGACGAGATCGTCTCGAGCGTGCACCGCGTCACCCAGATCATCGCCGAGATCCGTTCGGCCAGCGCCGAGCAGAGCGCCGGCATCGAAGAGGTCAACCAGGCCATCGGCCAGATGGACCAGACCACGCAGCAGAACGCCGCGCTGGTCGAGGAGGCCGCGGCCTCGGCCGAGGCAATGGAAGACCAGGCGGCCGCGCTGGCGCGCCTGGTGTCGGTGTTCAAGCTGGGCGATGCGCAGCCGCGCCTCGCGGCTCAATGGCGCGCGCAAGGCTGCGCCGGCACGCCAGTTGGCGCTGGCCGGCGAGGAATGGAGCGAGCATTGAAAGCGGTGTGCTGAAACACAAAAGAAGAGCTGCCGCGGCAGCTCTTTTTGTTTGCGCGCCTCCTGAAGGAGAAGGCCGTCGACATGAAAAAAGGGTTACACGCCGAAGCATGTAACCCTTTCTTTTACTACTGAATTCTTGGGGTGGCTGATGGGGCTCGAACCCACGACAACAGGAATCACAATCCTGGACTCTACCAACTGAGCTACAGCCACCACTGGTCTTGCTTTTCTATCTCTGTATTGCCGAGACAGAGCAAGATTATACAAACCTCAAAGCAAACTGGCAAGCCTATTTATTCTGTCCAATCAACATGCCGCCGGCAGGGTCGCGCCACGGCCTCGTGGGTCGGCGGATCGATCCCCAGCAGGCCGGAAAAAGCGGCCGACAGCGCGGTCGCGCTGGCGCTCGTGTAGCCGTCGAGGCGGGCGGGGGTGTCGCTCGCCGCGCGCGCGATGCCGCCGGCCGCGAGCAGGCGGGCCAGATGGCGCGCCACCGCGTCGCCGGTATCGATCAGGGTCACTGCGCGCGTCGGTGCTACGCCGCGATCACGCCTTCGATCGAGGCCTGCACCAGCGGATAGTGGGTGCAGCCGAGCACCAGCACGTCGGCGCCGGCGTCGAGCAGGGGTTCGATGTAGCGGCGCAGCAGGGCGGTCGTCGCTTCCGAGTCCAGTTCGCCCAGTTCGATCTGGTCGACCAGGCCGTGGCAGGGCTGGAGCAGGAAACGCGCGCCGGTGCTGTCGCGCGATCTGGTCGCGCAGCAGCAGGAATTTCTTGCCGCTGAGGGTCACTTCAGTGGCCAGCACGCCGACCGTGTTGCTGGTTGACGCCGCCGCGGCCGGTTTCAGGCCCGGTTCGACGCCGACGATCGGCATGGCCGGATAGCGTTCGCGCAAGCAGGGCGATGGCGGCGACGGTGGCCGTGTTGCAGGCCACGACAATCGCCTTGGCGCCGTGCGCGACGAAGAAATCGCCGATCGCGAGCACGCGCTCGGCGACCACCTGTTCCGACTTGGCGCCGTAGGGGGCGAAGCCGGAATCGGCGAAGTACATCAGGTGTTCGTGCGGGAGTTGCGCGCGGATGTGGCGCAGGACGGAGAGGCCGCCGACGCCGGAGTCGAAGATGCCGATGGGGGCGTCGGGGGCCATGGATGCTGACAGTGCGTGTTAGATCGCGTTGACCGGAATGCCCTTCAGCGATTCGATCTTGGCCGCCCATTCCTTCGGTCCGGTGTTGTGCACCGAGGTACCGGTCGAATCGACCGCCACCGTCACCGGCATGTCCTGCACGTCGAACTCGTAGATCGCTTCCATGCCCAGGTCTTCGAAACCGACCACCTTGGCCGACTTGATCGCCTTCGAGACCAGGTAGGCCGAGCCGCCGACCGCCATCAGGTAGGCCGACTTGTGGCGCTGGATCGATTCGATCGCCATCGGGCCGCGCTCGGCCTTGCCGATCATCGAGATCAGGCCGGTCTTCTCCAGCATCATGTCGGTGAACTTGTCCATGCGCGTCGCCGTCGTCGGGCCGGCTGGACCCACGACTTCGCTGCCGACCGGATCGACCGGGCCGACGTAATAAATCACGCGGTTCGTGAAGTCGACCGGCAGCGATTCGCCCTTGGCCAGCATGTCCTGGATGCGCTTGTGCGCGGCGTCGCGGCCGGTCAGCATCTTGCCGTTCAGGAGCAGGGTCTGGCCCGGCGTCCACGAAGCGACTTCTTCTTTCGTCAGCGTATTCAGGTCGACGCGCTTCGATTTCTGCGTGTCCGGCATCCACTGCACGTCAGGCCAGCTCGACAGCGCAGGCGGTTCGATGTAGGACGGGCCCGAGCCGTCGAGCACGAAGTGGGCGTGGCGGGTGGCCGCGCAGTTCGGGATCATGGCGACCGGCTTCGATGCCGCGTGGGTCGGGTACATGTTGATCTTGACGTCGAGCACGGTCGTCAGGCCGCCCAGGCCCTGGGCGCCGATGCCGAGCGCATTGATCTTGTCGCACAGTTCGATACGCAGTTCTTCCGTCTTGTTCTGCGGGCCGCGCTGCTTCAGCTCGTACATGTCGATGTCTTCCATCAACGATTCCTTGGCCATCAGCATCGCCTTTTCGGCGGTGCCGCCGATGCCGATGCCGAGCATGCCCGGCGGGCACCAGCCGGCGCCCATCAGCGGCACGGTCTTCATGACCCAGTCGACCAGCGAATCGGACGGGTTGAGCATCACGAACTTGGTCTTGTTTTCCGAGCCGCCGCCCTTGGCCGCGACTTTCACGTCGACCGTATTGCCTTCGACCAGTTCCATGTGGACCACGGCCGGGGTGTTGTCCTTGGTGTTCTTGCGCTCGAAGTGCGGGTCGGCCACGATCGAGGCGCGCAGCTTGTTGTCTTCGAAGTTGTACGCGCGGCGCACGCCTTCGTTGACGGCGTCGGTGACGGTGCCGCTGAAACCTTCGAAGCGCACGCCCATGCCGATCTTCAGGAAGACGTTGACGATGCCGGTGTCCTGGCAGATCGGACGCTTGCCTTCGGCGCACATGCGCGAATTGGTCAGGATCTGCGCGATCGCGTCTTTCGCCGCCGGGCTTTGCTCGGCCTCGTAGGCGCGCGCCAGGTGCTGGATATAGTCAGCCGGGTGGTAATAGCTGATGTATTGCAGCGCGGCTGCGACGGATTCGATCAGGTCTTCCTGTTTGATGACTGTCATGACAATTCTCGGGAGAAGTTAGTGAGGCTTGGACTGGTTGTACGTGGCCGTGACGATGCGGTCGGTATAGGCAATCGCCAGCGCCGACAGCAGGAAAACGGTATGGATGACGGTTTGCGCGATCAGCACCTTCGGCATCGTAGGCGCCGGCGTTGATGAAGGTTTTCAGCAGGTGGATCGACGAGATGCCGACGATCGCCATCGCCAGCTTGGTCTTCAGCACGGAAGCGTTCACGTGCGAGAGCCATTCGGGCTGGTCGGGATGGCCTTCCAGGTTCATGCGCGAGACAAAGGTTTCGAAGCCGCCGACGATCACCATGATCAACAGGTTCGAGATCATGACCACGTCGATCAGGCCCAGCACGACCAGCATGATGGTCGTCTCGGTCAGCTTGGTCGGGCGCGACCGAACCGGGCACGGTGACGACGTCGAGGATGTGATTGAGCGAATCGACATTGCCGATGGCGGCGCCGATCAGGTCTTTCAGTTCGACCCAGAAATGGAAGACGTAGACGCACTGCGCCAGGATCAGGCCCAGGTAGAGCGGCAATTGCAGCCAGCGGCTGGAAAAAATCAGTCTGTTCAGCGGGGTGAGCTGTGGGGCTCCGTGCGGGGGAAGGTCTTGCGCCATCGAATACGACTCCAGGGTGCCGGCAAAATACAGCCCATCATTTTACACGGCTCCGGCGCGCGCTTGCAGATGACCGCGTCGGTTTGCCCGCCGGTTGGTAAAATCGCACTTAAATAGGGAGGCGCGTTGTAAGCGCTCAGTAAGCGGGCGCGCCTAAGGTGTCTGGCAAAACTACTACTACTTGGAGACTAGCATGTCCGAAACCGAGACCAATCAGGAAAACCATGGTTTGCAGGAAAACCGGGTTTTCACACCGCCTGCCGAGTTTGCCGCCAAGGCAGCCGTCGCCGGCATGGATGCGTACAAGGCCTTGTGCGACGAAGCCGCGCGGGATTACGAAGGCTTCTGGGGCCGCCTGGCCCGTGAACACCTCGACTGGCACAAGCCATTCACGCACCACCCTCGACGAATCGAAGGCGCCGTTCTATGAAGTGGTTCCCCGACGGCCAGCTGAACGCCTCGTACAACTGCCTCGACCGCAACCTGCAGAACGGCAACGCCGAAAAAACCGCGATCATCTTCGAGGCCGACGACGGCACCGTTACCCGCGCGAGCTACCGCGAGCTGCACGAACGCGTCTGCAAGTTCGCCAACGGCCTGAAATCCCGCGGCATCAAGAAGGGCGACCGCGTCATCATCTATATGTCGATGTCGATCGAAGGCGTGGCCGCGATGCAGGCCTGCGCCCGCATCGGCGCCACCCACTCGGTGGTGTTCGGCGGTTTCTCGGCCAAGTCGCTGCAGGAACGCATCATCGACGCCGGCGCCGTGGCCGTCATCACCGCCGACGAGCAACAGCGCGGCGGCAAGGCCATCCCCCTGAAAGCCATCGTCGACGAAGCGCTGGCGCTGGGCGGCTGCGATACGCTGCGCGACGTCATCGTCTACAAGCGCACCGGCGGCAACATCGCCTGGAACGAAGGACGCGACACCTGGCTGCACGAACTGGTGGACGGCCAGTCCGCCGACTGCGAGCCGGAATGGGTCGATGCCGAGCACCCGCTGTTCATCCTCTACACCTCGGGCTCGACCGGCACGCCGAAGGGCGTCCAGCACTCGACCGGCGGCTTCCTGCTGTGGGCCGCGCTGACGATGAAATGGACCTTCGACATCAAGCCGGACGACGTGTTCTGGTGCACGGCCGACATCGGCTGGGTCACCGGCCACAGCTATATCGCCTACGGCCCGCTGGCCGTCGGCGCCACCGAAATCGTGTTCGAGGGCGTGCCGACTTTCCCGAACGCGGGCCGCTTCTGGGACACCATCGCCAAGCACAAAGTCAGCATCTTCTACACCGCGCCGACCGCGATCCGCTCGCTGATCAAGGCCTCCGACGTCAACCCGGAAGTCCATCCGAAGAACTACGACCTGTCCTCGCTGCGCCTGCTCGGTTCGGTCGGCGAGCCGATCAATCCGGAAGCCTGGATGTGGTACTACAAGAACGTCGGCCAGGAACGTTGCCCGATCGTCGACACCTTCTGGCAGACCGAAACGGGCGGCCACATGATCACGCCGCTGCCGGGCGCCACGCCCATGGTGCCGGGCTCGTGCACGCTGCCGCTGCCGGGCATCATGGCGGCGATTGTCGACGAAGCCGGCGCCGACGTGCCGAACGGGCAGGGCGGCATCCTGGTGGTCAAACGTCCGTGGCCGTCGATGATCCGCACCATCTGGAACAATCCGGAACGTTTTAAAACCAGCTACTTCCCCGAAGAACTGGGCGGCAAGTACTACCTGGCCGGCGACGGCGCGATCCGCAACAAGGACACGGGTTATTTCACCATCACCGGCCGCATCGACGACGTGCTCAACGTCTCGGGCCACCGCATGGGCACCATGGAAATCGAGTCGGCGCTGGTCGCCAATCCGATCGTGGCCGAAGCGGCCGTGGTCGGCAAACCGGACGACACCACCGGCGAATCGATCTGCGCCTTCGTCGTGCTGAAGCAGGCGCGTCCGACCGGCGAGGAAGCGAAGAAGCTGGCGGCGGAATTGCGCGCCTGGGTCGGCAAGGAAATCGGTCCGATCGCCAAGCCGAAGGAAATCCGCTTCGGCGACAACCTGCCGAAGACGCGTTCCGGCAAGATCATGCGCCGCCTGCTGCGCGTGCTGGCCAAGGGCGAGACGATCACGCAGGATGTGTCGACGCTGGAAAATCCGGCGATCCTGGAGCAGCTCAAGGAATCGGCGTAATTCTGTGGCGTCGGGCGGCCCGCGTTTCCGTGCGCGGGCTGCTCGTCGTTATACTGTGTGCATGACACGGATTGTTCGACATGCGCTGACGAGCTGGATCGCGATGCTCGCGCTCCTGTTCAGCGCGCTCGCGCCGACGCTGTCGCACGCCTTCGTGCGGGCGGATGCGCAGGCGGTCGCGTTTCCGGTCTGTAGCGCCGGCGGGCATGCCGCGCCGGATGTGAAGCACACCGGGATCGACCTCGGCGTCGATCCCTTCAAGCATTGCCCCTTCTGTGCCGACCAGCATCACGCCCCGGGCCTGCTGCCGCAGTCGCCTGCCGCGATGCTCATCATCGGCAGCCCGGTCCTGCCTTCCCTGTTCTACCAGGCTCCCGAGCCGCTGTTTCACTGGGCCGCGACCCGATCGCGCGGGCCGCCCGTCGTTTCCTGATTTGCTTTGACTCCGCTGCGCATGCCTGAACGGCATGTGCCGCGGCCGCATTGTACGAACAGGAATGACCCATGAAACAGACTTCACTCGCGCTGGCCATCCTGGCCGCGTTCGCCTCTGCCGCCCATGCGCAGGAAGCACCCGGAAAAACAGATGGGCACGGTGCTCGTCACCGGCAACCGCCCGACCTCGCTGCCGACCCAGATCCCGACCACGATCGAAGGCATCAGCGCCGCCGACATCGCCCGCACGATCAACGCCACGGACGCGGAAGACGCGCTCAAATACTTGCCGAGCCTGCTGGTGCGCAAGCGCTACATCGGCGACTACAACCACGCCGTGCTGTCGACGCGCGCCTCCGGCACCGGCAACAGCGCGCGCTCGGCCGTGTACGCGGACGGCATCCTGCTGTCGAACTACCTCGGCAACGGCGCCACCTTCGCGCCGCGCTGGGGCATGGTCACGCCCGAGCGAAATCGAGCGCGTCGACGTGCTGTACGGACCGTTCTCGGCGGCGTATGGCGGCAATTCGGTGGGCGCCGTCGTCGACTACGTGACGCGCATGCCGCGCCGCTTCGAGGCGCACGCCAAGATTCGTCGCTGGCGCACCAGCCGTTCAGCCTCTACAACACGCACGACAGTTTCAACGGCAAGCAGGGCAGTGTGTCGCTGGGCGACCGGTCGGGGGCGTGGTCGTGGTTCATCGACCTCAGCCGCAACGACAGCGATGGGCAGCCGCAGACCTTCGTGACGCGCTTGCCGGGCGCCGGCACGGTGACGAGTGGCGCCGACAGCGTCAGCGGCGCCGTGCCCGGCCAGGACCGCGAGTTTCCGCGACTGGCTGATCCTCGGGACAGCGACCCAGTACCACACGGTGCAGGACCATGTAAAAGCCAAGCTGGCCTACGATTTCTCGCCGACCGTGCGCGCCACCTATGTGCTGGGGCTGTGGCAGAACGATTCCGAAGGCCGGCCCGCCAGCTACCTGAGGAATGGCGCCGGGCAGCCGGTCTACAGCGGGCCGGTCACGATCGCGGGCCGCAGCTACACGCTCGGCCAGACCGACTTCAACGTCTCGAACGAAGAACTGCGCCACGTGATGCACGGGCTGACCGTCAAGAGCTTCACCAAAGGCGAGTTCGACTGGGAACTGGCCGCCAGCCTGTATGACTACGCCGACGACACCCTGCGCGCCGCGACGGTCGCCCTGCCCGGCGCACTGAATGGCGGCGCGGGCCGCATCGTCGACGGCAGCGGCACCGGCTGGAACACCTTCGCCGCAAAAGGCATCTGGCGCCCGCAAGGGCAGGGCGGCGCGCATATCGTCGAGTTCGGCTACCAGCGCGAGGCCTACAAGCTGGCGAGTATCGAACATGCGACGGCCGACTGGATCAATGGTGCGCCAGGCGCGCGCAACGCCGCGTTCGGCGGCCGCACGCAGACCCAGGCGCTGTACGCCCAGGACACCTGGCGCTTTGCGCCGCAGTGGAAGGCCGTGCTGGGCATGCGCCTGGAGCGCTGGGAAGCGAGCGAGGGCCGCACCTCGAACGCCGTCACGACCGTTGCGCATCCGGAACGGCACGGAACCTATGCGTCGCCCAAGGCGGCGCTGGCCTATCAGGCCACGCCCGACTGGACAGTCAAAGCCTCGGTGGGACGCGCGGTGCGCATGCCGACCGTGTCCGAGCTGTACCAGGGCGGCGTGAACGGCGTCGGCGTGCTGATCAATAACGACCCGAACCTGGCGCCGGAACGTTCCTGGACCGGCGAGCTGACGGCCGAACGCAAGCTCGAGACCGGCTCGCTGCGCCTGACCGCGTTTGGCGAGCGCACCACGCGACGCCTTGTATTCGCAGACGAATGTGCTGGTGACGCCGAACGTGACGAATGTCCAGAACGTCGGGCCGCATCGATACCAAGGGCTTCGAGCTGGCCTACGGCGCGACCGATGTTTGCGGCCGGGCCTCGACCTGAACGCCAGCCTGACCTGGACCGATTCGACGATCGAACGCAACGACAAGTTCCCGGCCAGCGTGGGCAAGCGCCAGCCGCGCATTCCGGAATGGCGCGCGACCGGCGTGGCCAGCTACCGCGTCAACGAGCGCCTGGCGCTGACGCTGGCTGCGCGCTACAGCGGCGAGCAGTTCTCGACGCTGGATAATTCGGATCCGAACGGCTTTGCCTACCAGGGCGCCAGCAAGTATTTCACGGCGGATGTGCGGGCGACGTATCGGCTCAATGAGCAGTGGAGCGTGGCCGTCGGGATCGACAACCTGAACAACTACAAGTACTGGAACTTCCACCCGTATCCGCAACGGACCTATCTGGCCGAGCTGAAATACGACTTGTAAACTGGCGATACGCTAATGGGCGAAATCGTAGGGTGGGCACTCGTGCCCACGCGGTCCGTCGCATGAACGGTGCTGGCCGGCATCAACCGAGAAAGACGATCATCCAATAAAAAATGCCAGTCAACTCCCTGACTGGCATTCGTCGACTATCGGGCTCAGCCCTGCTTCACGACCCCGCAAAACGGACTCCCCACAATCCCCACCGCCAGTTCCGCCCAAACAAACAAGAAGCCCCAACACGATCACCGCGCCTGCAATCACACGTGTCTTGCGCGTACGCAGCTTGCTCGTCGCCACTCAAACAGCATGCCCGTGCCACCCAACAGCACAGCCGCGACAACGAAGTCGCTCGCCCGTCCAGTTCACTTCGCGGGTGAACTGCATCGCCACCAACGGCACCATCAGAATCGCGGCCGTCCCAAGCACGAACGTAGAGGAGGTGCTTCGCTCGGACCTGCCTGACGTGGCCGTTACCGCCTGCCGTGATGTTCATCGTTGTGCTCCCGAAGGTGAGGATTCCCGGCTGCCGTTTGCCAGCATCGGGGGGCGGATTCAACCGATAATACGCAGCGTCCTGCGCCAGGGCTATCCATGCTGGCCGACCTGCAAACAGGTAGCGCCAACCGCGGCGGCAACTCCGATTACAATGGCAGTTTCAGCCGTGGAACCGCATTGAAACAGCCGCCGACCTCTTTGTTTATCCGTATCGGCCTCGCGGCTTGCTTCGTGCTTGGTCTGGCAAACGCAATTGGTTGGGTATTCGACCTTCCCGTACTGGTTTCCCTGTTCGCGCACTTGCCGAAGATGGTACCTGCGACAACCTTGCTCGTGCTGGCGAGTACAGCGAGCCTCTGGCTGCAGGTCCGGCACCCGGCCCACGCCCGCCTGGCCGGCATGCTTGGCATCATCGTCTGCGGCATCGCTACCTTCATGCTGGCCTGTCACCTGATCGGTCTGGCGCCGCCACTGTTCGTGCTTTCCCGTCCCGGCGCACAGTCCGCCGTCAGCTTTTCCTCGCCCATCACCGCCGCGATGTTCAGCGTGCTGGGCATCGCCCTGGCCGGCCTGGCGCGCGGCGCCACGTTACGCTTGCCCAGTTGGCCGCGATGGCCGTGCTCCTGCTGTCGGTACTCAACCTGGCCGGCTATTTTTTCGAAGAGACGCTCCTGTATCAGGTATTGCCGGGGAAGGGCGTGTCGTTGCCGACGACCGCCGCGGCAATCCTGCTGGCCTCGGTTGCACTCCTGCTGCGTCCGTCGCAAGGCATCATGACCGTCATCGCGGGCGCCTCGCCCAGCGCCCGCATCGCGCGCCGGCTGCTCGTTTCCGCGCTCGCGGTGCCCGTATTGCTTGCCGCCTGCGCCGTGGCCGCGCTCGATACCGGCATCTCCGACGCGGCAACGCTGCTGCCTTTGCTGGCCTGGGGCACAATCGTCCTGCTGGCGCTGCTGATCTGGCGTTTTGCGGTCCGGCTCTACGAAATCGACGTCGCCCGAACCCTCGCCGAGCTGGAATTGCAAGGCGCGCTGCAACAACTGCGCGACGAGCGCGATCGCAAGGACGTCTTCCTCGCCACGCTCGCCCACGAGCTGCGCAATCCGCTGGCGCCGATCCAGTCGGCTGCCGAAGTGCTGCACCACATGCGCGACCCGGACAAGGCGCGCCTGGACAAGGTCAGCAGCATGATCCTGCGCCAGGTCGACAATATGGTGAACCTGGTGGATGACTTGATGGATGTGTCGCGGATCGGGCGCGGGCAACTGGTGCTGGAGTTTGCGCCTGTCGATGTTCGGATGGCGATTACCGATGCGGTCGAACAGCTCAGGCCGGCGATCGAGCGCAAGGGGCATGTTTGCCGGCTCGATTTGCTGCCCGAGCCGGTGATGGTGCTGGGGGAGCACAAGCGCCTGGTGCAGGTGATTGCGAATTTGTTGGCGAATGCGGTGAAGTACACGCCGGAGGGTGGGGTGCTGGCGGTGGAGCTGATGGCGGATGCGCGCGAGGTGCGGATTGCGGTAAGGGATAACGGGGTGGGGATTGAGGCTGAGTTGTTGCCGAAGGTGTTCGAGACGTTTACCCAGGCGGCGTTGACGCCGGATCGTCGCGAGGGTGGATTGGGGCTGGGGCTGGCGTTGGTGAAGAGGCTGACGGAGCTGCACGGGGGGAGGGTGTTTGCCGAGAGTGCGGGTGCTGGAGCCGGGAGTACGTTTTGGGTAGTGGTGCCGAGGGTGGATGCGCTGGCTGTTTAATGGAATGGAGGCGGGCCTCTTTTTAATTTGCGCACACCATCGATGCTTTGCAAAGACTGGTTGAACCGCTGAAGTCGCGGCATACTCCGAATTTAACGGAGGCGACAATGAACAAATGGGTGGCGCTGGGAATTGCGATTGTGTCAGAGACGGTTGCAACGTCTGCCATGAAATCCAGCGATGGATTTACAAGGCTAATTCCTTCTGCGATTGTTGTAGTCGGCTATGCGATTGCATTTTACTTCCTGTCCATGACGCTGAAATCGATTCCAGTCGGGATTGCCTACGCTATCTGGTCAGGTGTTGGAATTGTTCTCATCGCGCTGGTGAGCTGGCTTGTATTCGGGCAGAAGCTCGATGCAGCGGCGGTGATCGGGATGGCGTTGATTATTTCGGGTGTCGTTGTCATGAATGTGTTTTCGACGTCGGCGCATTGAGTTTGGGCTGAGTGGGGGCGGGGGTGGTATTTGGACATTACTGCCTGAATAGGTGGTACGGCGCGCGCCCTCGGCGCGCGGCGCCGTCGCCCTTTGGGGCGACGGCAAATGGGCGATTCGCCCACGTACGAGGGCCCGCCGCGCCCTGCAGGGCGACGGCCTTCGAATCCCCCGCGCGGAGTCCGCAGGACTCTGCTTCTCTCCGCCAGGAAACAAATGAAAAAGCCACCTCGAGGGTGGCTTTTTCATTTGTTTCCTGGCGGAGAGAGGGGGATTCGAACCCCCGGTAGGCTATGAACCTACACACGCTTTCCAGGCGTGCGACTTAAACCACTCATCCATCTCTCCTGCATGTTCGCGTTTAGCGAAGCCGCCTATTATAGCAACAATTCTCGGCAGTTCAAGCACATATCCCACCCCCTCCGCACCCCGGCACCCGCAGCAAAACACAAAAGATTGTCATTTTGTTGTCATCGCGCCGACATTTTTGGCTGTTGTAATGCATGCATCCCCGCTGCGCAGCAGGGCAATACCAGAGCTCAACCTACCTACTCGGAGAATGCCCAGCATGACTGACAAGAATCTCTCGCCCGCGCGGCGCAACCTGCTCAAGGGCGTGGCCGGCGCTTCGGCCTTGCCTTTCGTCGGCGCCTTCATGGCGCTGCAGTCGCAGCAGGCACGGGCCGCGAATGGCGCGACCGCCCTGATCGACAGCCCCTACGGCCCGATCCGCCCGATCGCCGACATGACGACCGGCTTGCCGCTGCTGCAGCTGCCGCCGGGCTTTACCTATAAAAGCTTCGGCTGGCGCGGCGATACGATGGCGAACGGGGTGCCGTGCCCGGGCAGTCATGACGGCATGGGCGTGGTCGTCTCGCGCAAGGTCGGCCGCAGCACCGAGCTGGTGCTGGTGCGCAATCACGAAGTCGGCGCCACCTCGGCCGGGAATTTCATCAACGCGCCCGGCGTCTACGACAACGGCAACAGCACGACCACGTCGAGCAACAAGTTCGGCGGCGGCACGACCAACCTGATCTTCCGCGACGGTAACTGGGTCAGCATGACGCCGAGCCTGGGCGGCACCCAGACCAATTGCGCCGGCGGCATCACGCCCTGGGGCACCTGGCTCTCCTGCGAGGAAGTCAGCTCGGACGCGGTCAGCGCCTCCGGCCGCAAGCATGGCTATGTGTTCGAAGTCCACGCCGATCCGGCGCTCACCACCGGCCTGCCGATCATCGGCATGGGCCGCTTCGGCCATGAAGCGGCGGCGGTCGATCCGGCCAGCGGCAACGTCTACCAGACCGAGGACAGCTCGGGCAAATCCGGTTTCTATCGCTATGTGCCGGACATCAAGAACGGGGCGCCGGGCTCGCTGGCGATGGGCGGCGTGCTGCAGATGGCGAAAGTCAAGGGCGTGCCGAACGTGAACCTGGCGCACGGCGCCGCTGAATGCCCGCTACGAACTCGAATGGGTGCCGGTGGCCAATCCGGACCAGGACCGCGGCAATGCGACCGGTCCGACCGGCATCGCCATCACGAACGCCGCCGGTCCTTTCGTGCAGGGCTGGACGCTGGGCGCGCTGCGCATGAACCGCGGCGAGGGCATCTGGTATGCGCAGGGCAAGATGTTCATCATGGATACGTCGGGCGGCGCGGTGCAGCGCGGGTCGATCTGGGAACTGGACCTGGCGACCCAGGTGATGGTCTGCATCTACTCGAGCCCGAGCCAGCTGGTCGGCAACATGGGCGACAACCTGACGGTCAGCCCGCGCAACGCGATCCTGATCTGCGAGGATGCGTCGACCGCGGCCACCGACCCGTTCGGCTTCGGCCAGCGCCTGATGGGCATCACGGGGCAGGGCGATGCCTACATCTTCGCCAAGAACAACGTCAATGCTGAGCGCGACCCAGCTGCAGGCCGCCGGCAAGCAGGCGGGACTGGCCGGCGACCACCGCGCCAACGAATTCGCCGGCGCCTGTTTCGATCCGACCGGACGCTACCTGTTCGTCAACATCCAGACGCCCGGCATCACCTTCGCCATCGCCGGCCCATGGGCCAACGGCCCGCTCTGATCATCCATAGGGGAATCCCATGCACTTCGCAAAATTTGCCGCCGCCTTCGTCGCCGCGCTGTCCTTCGCCGGTTCGGCCGATGCCGCACTGCTGCTCACCACCAACGGTTCGTCCGCGAATACGGTGACCAACTACAGCGCGCCGGGCGCGGTCTCCTTCGACCTCGACCTGGCGAACCTCGCCGACGACCAGCCTGCGCTTCGAAATCGAGGCGCAGGACCTGCTCGGACCGCTGAGCCTGAACGCGCTCGTCCGCAACCTGAGCGGCACGGCCCTGGAGGCGTTCCAGTTCAACCTGAGCGGTATTTCCTTCCTGTCGGCCGGCAGCGTCACGCCGACCTTCGGCACGCTGGGCGCCGTCAGCTATAGCGCGAGCAACGCCAGCATCAACTTCGCGTCGCCGGAATGGGCCGAGTTCCACTTCGGTAATCCGCTGCTGGTGAATGGCCAGGCCGACTGGCTGCTCGACACCCGCGGCCTGGCCGCCGGCGATACCTTCGTCATCAGCGCCGAGGTTCCCGAGCCGTCGAGCCTGGCGCTGATGCTGCCGGCCCTGTGCATGGCCAGCCTGATGGCGGCGCGGCGTCGCAGGAAGGGCTGATCCGGGCCGCCTCTGGCACAATCGTGGTTTCGCGGCGCCCCGAGAGGCGCCGCAGCGGCCTGAGGATGCGATTGTGTTGACTGGAGTGTTGTGCGGCGTGCTGGCGGGCGCCTTGTGGGGCATGGTGTTCATCGTGCCGGAACTGTTGCCCGGCTTTTCGCCGGTCGAGCTGGCGGTGGGGCGCTACACGGCCTATGGCGCGATCTCGCTCGGCTTGATGCTGCCGGGCTTGCGCCGCCTGCTGCGTCTGCTGCGTCCGCGCGACTATGCCGCGCTGCTGCGCCAGGCCCTGAGCGGCAACCTCGTGTATTACATGCTGCTGGCCCTCGGCGTGAAGCTGGCCGGCGTGGCGCCGACCTCGCTCATCATCGGCCTGATCCCGGTCGCGGTCACCTTATTGGGCCGGCGCGACCATGGCGCGGTGCCGCTCAAACGCCTGATGCTGCCGCTGCTGGTGATCGGGATTGCGATCGCCTGCATCAATGTCGACGCCTTCCGCCATGCGCAGGCGAGCGGGGCGCCGCTGTCGTCGACCATGCTCGGCCTGGCCTGCGCGGCCGGGGCGCTGGCCTGCTGGACCTGGTATGCGCTCGACAATGCGCGCTACCTGAAGCGCAATCCCCAGTTCAGCGGCGGCCAGTGGTCCTCGCTGTACGGCCTGGCCAGCGGCCTGGTCGCGCTGCCGATCGGCGCGCTGGCGCTGCTGTGGGCGCACGCCGGCGGGGCGCGAGGGGCCGCACCCGCGCGCGACTGGCTGCTGTTCTGGTTCTACAACGGCATGCTGGCGCTGGGCGCCTCGGTGATCGGCAACCACCTGTGGAATATCGCCAGCCGGCGCCTGCCGGTCACCCTGACCGGCCAGCTGATCCTGTTCGAGACGGTGTCGGCCATGCTCTACGGCTTCGTCTGGCGCGCCCAGCCGCCGCGCATGCTGGAACTGGTCGCCATCGCGCTTGCTGGTGGCGGGCGTGACCTGGTCGGTGCGCCTGCACGCCGCGCCCCGCGCCGAGGCCGTGGCGGCCTGACGACAGAACAGCACAATTTAGCTGGCGAAGCATCCGATTCGGCATGCCGGGCGCTGCAAACTCGCGTATTGCCGCGTACAATCGAATCTTTCATTAAGGCAATAATCGAGCCATGGACCGATTCCCGCACGCTGCCGCCACCACCCAGCCCACCGACCTGAAGCTCTCCGAGTTGATCGGTGTCGCTCAGCTACGCGCTCGACATCACCGAAGGCCAGCCGGCGGGGCACTGCGTGCGCGCCTGCTGGATCGGCATGCATATCGGGCGCGACGCGGGCATGGAAGCGGAGCAGCTGTGGGAGCTGTATTACACCTTGCTGCTGAAAGACCTGGGCTGCAGCAGCAATGCCGCGCGCATCTGCGAGCTCTACCTGACGGACGACCTCGACTTCAAGCGCGACTTCAAGACCGTGGGCGACAGCCTGCCGCAGGTGCTCGGTTTCGTCCTCAAGCATACGGGCTTGAAGGCCGGCCTGGCCGAGCGTTTCAGGAGCGTGATGACGATCCTGCGCGACGGTCCCGCGATCGCCCAGGAGATGATCGCCACGCGCTGCTCGCGCGGCGCCGAGATCGCGCGCATGCTGCGCTTTCCGGAACGGGTCGCGAACGGCATCTACAGCCTCGACGAGCATTTCAACGGCAAGGGCAAGCCGGCCAAGCTGGCCGGCGAAGCGATTCCCGTCTATTCGCGCATCGCCTTGCTGGCGCAGGTGGTCGACGTGTTCCATGCCGAGGGCGGGCGCGCGGCGGCGCTGAAGGAAGCACGCGCGCGCGCCGGCAGCTGGTTCGACCCGCGCCTGGTCGCCGCGCTCGAACGCGTGGGCAAGCAGGATGCGTTCTGGGACATGCTGGCCTCGCCCGAGATCGACAAGACGCGTGTTCGCCATGGAGCCGGCCGCGCACACGATCGCGCTCGACGACGACTATCTCGACGACATCGCCGCCGCCTTCGGCCAGGTGGTCGATTCGAAAAGCCCGTACACGAGTGGCCACAGCAGCCGCGTGGCGCTGTACACCGACATGATCGCCGAAGCCCTGGGCTTGCCGGACGAGCGGCGCCGCTGGCTCAAGCGCGGCGCGCTGCTGCACGACGTCGGCAAGCTGGGCGTCTCGAACAGCGTCCTCGACAAAGCCGGCGCGCTCGACCGCGACGAATGGGCGGCGGTGCGCGCAGCATGCCGCATTACACCGAGACCATCCTGGGGCGCATCGCGGCCTTCGCGGAACTGGGCCGCATCGCCGGCGCCCACCACGAGCGCCTCGACGGCGGCGGCTATCCGCGCGGCCTGTCGGGCGACCAGATCGACATCGAGACGCGCATCATCACCACCGCCGACATCTTCGACGCGATCACCGCCGAACGCCCGTACCGCGGCGCGATTCCCGTGCCGCAGGCGCTCGAGATGATGGAAAAGACGGTCGGCACCGCCCTCGATGCGCGCTGCTTCGACGCACTCAAGCGTGCGCTGGAGCGCGTGCCGAACATGGCACCATAAGCCCATGGATCGATTCCCCACGACCCCGACGGCGCCGACCGAGGCGCTCAAGCTGTCCGAACTCATTGGTTCGCTCAGCTACGCGCTCGACCTGACCGAAGGCCAGCCCGCCGGCCATTGCGTGCGCTCGTGCTGGATCGGCATGAAGATCGCCCGCGACGCCGGCATGAGCACCGAGCAGCTGTGGGAGCTGTATTACATGCTGCTCCTGAAAGACGTCGGCTGCAGCAGCAATGCCGCGCGCATCTGCGAGCTGTACATGACGGACGACCGCCTGTTCAAGCACGATTACAAGACCGTCGGCGACAGCCTGCCGCAGGCGCTGTCGCTTCGTGTTCAAGCACGCCGGCATGAAGGCCGGCATGGCCGAGCGCTTTCGCACGGTGCTCACGACCCTGCGCGACGGCCGCCGCACCGGCCGCGAATTCATCGCCACCCGCTGCCAGCGCGGCGCCGAGATCGCGCGCCTGCTGCGCTTTCCCGAGCGCGTCGCCAGCGGCATCTACAGCCTCGACGAACATTTCAACGGCAAGGGCGCCCCGGCCGGCCTGACAGGGGAAGCGATCCCCGTCTACGCGCGCATCGCGCTGCTGGCCCAGGTGGTGGACGTGTTCCATACCGCCGAAGGCCGCGCCGCCGCGCTGGCCGAAGTGCGCAGCCGCGCCGGCACCTGGTTCGATCCGCGCCTGGTGGCCGCGTTCGAGCGCGTGGCGGCCAGCGACGCATTCTGGAACACGCTCAAGTCGCCCGAGCTGGACCAGATCCTGTACGCGATGGAGCCGCCCGAGCACATCGTGGCGATCGACGACGACTACCTCGACGACATCGCCACCGCCTTCGGCCAGGTGGTCGACTCGAAAAGCCCCTACACCAGTGGCCACAGCAGCCGCGTGGCGCTGTACACCGACATCATCGCCGAAGAGATGGGCCTGACGCCCGAGCGGCGGCGCTGGCTGCGGCGCGGCGCGATGCTGCACGACGTCGGCAAGCTCGGCGTCAGCAACACCGTGCTCGATAAAGCCGGCGCGCTCGACCGCGAAGAATGGGCCGAGGTGCGCCAGCATGCCGCCTACACCGAAGCGATCCTGTCGCGCATCGGCGCCTTTGCCGAACTGGCGCGCATCGCCGGCGCCCACCACGAGCGCCTCGACGGCGGCGGCTATCCGCGCGGCCTGAAGGGCGACCAGATCGAACTGGAGACCCGCATCATCACCACCGCCGACATCTTCGACGCCATCACCGCCGAACGCCCCTACCGCGGCGCCATTCCCGTGCCGCAGGCGCTCGAGATGATGGAAAAGACGGTCGGCACCGCGATCGACGGGCGCTGCCTGGACGCGCTCAAGCGCGGCCTGGCGCGGGCGCCCGATTAACTCGATTTGAAGATCAGCGCCGCCACGCGGCGCAGCTTGGGCGACACCACCGGCACCGTCAGCATGGTGCTGCCGATCGCCATCAGGAGCAGGGCGGTGAAGGTCTCGCTGGTGATGATGGCCTTGTCGAGCAGGATGTTGGCGAAGATGATCATGATCAGGGCCTTGGTCTGCAGCAGCCAGCCGATGATCGAGGCTTCGCCGCGTGCCCAGCCGAGGATGCGGCCGGCCAGGTGGACGCCGGCCAGCTTGCCGGACACCGACGCCAGCAGCAGCACCGCCGCCGCCACGAACACCGCCGAGCCGCCCAGCGCCCAGTTGGTGCGCAGGCCCGTACTCAGGAAGAACACCGGCATCAGCACCAGCAGCACGTGCGCGCGCAGCATGTCGAGTTTCTTCTGGTCGAACCAGTGGCCGTCCATGACGGCGCCGGCCAGGAAGGCGCCCACCATGTAGTGCAGCCCGGCCCAGTCGGCCGCCAGCGCGCAGGCCGCCAGCCAGATGGGCGCCACGAACCAGCGGTCGCGCTCCTCCAGCCAGGCCATCAGGCGCCGGAAAGCGAAGGTGGCCACCGCGAACAGCAGCAGGAAGCCCGCCTGGCGCCCGACGCGGGTCCAGTCGAGCAGGATCAGCGCCAGCACGCCCCAGATCGCGATGTCGTCCAGGCTCGCATAGCGCAGCACGCGCTGGCCGATCGGCTCGCGCAGGATCTCCAGCTTTTCCATCAAGAGGATCAGGATCGGCAGGGCGGTCACGGCGCAGGCCATGCCCACGCCCAGCACGAACTGCCAGTCGTGGCGTTGGCGCCTTTCCAGCCGGCGTAGCCCAGCATGCCGAGCGCGGCCACGCAGCCGAACACCAGCGGCACGCCCAGCGCGAGCGACGCGTGATCGTGCTTTCGCGCCGGTGCTGCCAGGCCTTTTTCAGATCGAGCTCGATCCCGGCGATCATCACGAACAGCATCACCGCCCACCAGGCGATGCCGTTCAGGGCGCCCATCACCTGCGGGTTGAACACGAAGCCGTAGTACTCGGGATAGGCGCGCCCGAGGATGCCGGGGCCGAGCAGCACGCCGGTGATGATCTGCACCACCACCAGCGGCGCCCAGTAGTCGGTATTCCCGAGCCGCCAGATCAGGTAGGGCAGGGTGAAGATCACCAGCATGGCGATCAAAAAGATCTCGGTCGTTCCCATGGCGGTGTGCATGCGGATTCTCTCAATGACGTGAATCGCGCATGATGCCATGCGCCGCCGGGTTCGTCACCCATCAACGCTGGGGCCAGGCGCCGCGCTGGGGTAACATGTTATGCATCGTTTAACCAATTGAAGAAGAGTCCCGATGCGCCTTCGTCCCTGACATTCGCGGCCGGCTGCGCCGCCTTGTCCCTGTCCTGCAGCGCATTCGCCCAGCAGGCGCCCGCCGTCTCCGAAGCGGCGCTGCGCGCCCACCTGTCCTTCCTGGCCGACGACTTGCTGGAAGGGCGCGGCACCGGCCAGCACGGCGGCGCGCTGACGGTGCGCTACCTGGAAACCCAGGCCGCCGCGATCGGCCTGAAACCGATGAAGGACGGCGCCTACCGCCAGAAGGTCGCGATCGAAGGCAGCCCGCCTGCTGCCGGGCAGCGGCGTCGTGTTCAATGCGGGCGGCAAGCGCATCGCGCCCAAGGCCGGCGAAGGCATCGTGTTCGGCACCGGCAGCGGCCAAGCGGCGCTCTCGTTCGACGCGCCGCTGGTGTTCGTCGGCTATGGCGTCGACGCGCCGGAAGAAAAATGGGACGACTACAAGGGCGTCGACGTCAAGGGCAAGATCCTGGTCATGATGGTCAACGACCCGCAGCCCACCGCGAGGAACCGAACCGCTTTTCCGGCAAGGCCTATACCTGGTACGGCCGCTGGCTGTACAAATACGAGGAAGCGGTGCGCCGCGGCGCGGCCGGCGCGCTCCTGATCCACACCACGCCTTCCGCCTCGTACGCGTGGAGCGTGCCGGCCAACAGCTTCTCGCACGAGCGCTTCCACCTGGCCGGCGCGGGCAACCGCATCGAAGGCTGGCTGCAGGAAGAGACGGCGCGCGAACTGTTCGCGGCCGGCGGTTTCGACCTCGACAAGCTGCGCGCCCAGGCCGAGCGGCGCGATTTCCGGCCGGTCGACCTGAAGAACGAGCGCCCATGTCGAACTCACATCCGCCATCCGCCAGGTCGAGGATTTCAACGTGGTCGGCATCGTGCCCGGCACCGACCCGAAGCTGAAGGAGCAGGCGGTGGTGTATTCGGCGCACTGGGACCACTTCGGCATCGACGAGAACATCCCCGCGGGCCGCGACCGCATCTTCAACGGCGCCGTCGACAACGCCACCGGCAGCGCGGCGCTGCTGGCGATGGCGGCCGAGGCGGTACGCAAGCCGGCGCGCCGCACCCAGGTCTTCCTGTGGCCGGCGGCCGAGGAGCAGGGGCTGCTGGGCAGCGCGGCCTATGTCGCCAATCCGGTGGTGCCGCTGTCGAAAACCGCGGCCGACCTGAACCTCGACAGCCTGAATTTCGTCGGCCGCACAAAAGACATCGGCGTGCCGGGCGCCGAGCGCAGCAGCCTGTACGGCACGGCGGCGACCGTGGCGAAGAAGATGGGCCTGAAGCTGGCGCCGACCATTCCCGACCTGTCGGGCGCCTACTTCCGCGCCGACCATTTCAACTTCGCCAAGGCCGGCGTGCCCGCCTTTAATGTCGGCTCGGCCGTGTTCTCGGGCGACGGCCACTTCGAGTTCGAGCACGACCAGATCGCATCGAGCGCGACCATGGTCGGCTTCAAGGGCGACTACCACCAGGTGACGGACGAGTACCACGCGAACTGGGATTTGTCGGGCATGGTGCAGCAGGCCCAGTTCACGCTGAACCTGGGCTATGCGGTGGCGAATGCGCCGGCGATGCCGGCCTGGAAGAAGGGCGATGCGTTCGGGCGCGTCAAGCGTTAGGCGTATTCAAATACACGGGTCGGCCGCATCGTCCGGCTGGGGAAACACCTGCCCCTTGCCGGCCCGCTTGGCCGCATACATCTGGCGGTCCGCTTCCTTGATCAGCTCTTCCGGGCTGGCGCTGCCCTGCCGGCGTGAACACGGCGATGCCGATGCTCGCGCCGACCGCGGCGAACGCTGCCGTCGACCGCCACCGGACGACTCACCTCGGCGACGATCTTGTCGGCCACCTGGCGCGCATCGCCGAAGGTGTCGCTCATCGCCTCGAGCAGCACCGTGAACTCGTCGCCCGCCAGGCGAAACACGCTGTCGGTCTTGCGCACCACGTCCTGCAGGCGCGCGGCCACCGTGCGCAGCACGCTGTCGCCGGCGTCGTGGCCAAGGTCGTCGTTCACCGCCTTGAAGCCGTCCAGGTCGATGAACAGCAGGGCCATGCTTTTGCCCGTGCGCGCCGCGCGGCCCTGTGCGATCGGCAGGGTCTCGAGCAGGGCGCGCCGGTTCAGCAGGTTGGTCAGCATGTCGTGCCGGCTCTCGTATTCGCGCCGCGCCTCGGCTTCCTTGCGCTCCGAGATGTCGTGCAGGAAGGCCGAAAACATCTGCTGGCCATGCAGTTCGAGGGCGCTCATGCGCACTTCGACGATCAGCGCGGAGCCGTCCTTGCGCACCGCCGGCAGTTCCAGGCGCTTGCCCAGCACGGTCGACACCCCGCTCGTCACGTAGCGCTGCATGCCGTTGCGGTGCGCGCTGGCCATGTCCTGGGGGATGATCAAGTCGTCGAGCGCTTCGCCGATGGCCTCGGCGGCGCTGTAGCCGAAGGTCTGCTCGGCGGCGCGGTTCCAGACCGTCACGACGCCGGCCTGGTCGAGGCCGATGTAGGCGTCGTTCGCGTTTTCGATCACGCTGCGCAGTTCCAGCTCGCGCTCGCGCAGCTCGCGGGTGCGCGCCGCGACGCGCGCCTCGAGGTCGGCATGCAGCGCGCTGAGCGCGCGCTCTCGGCTTCCTTCTGCGCGCTGATGTCCTTGATCACGGTGATCAGGTATTCGATCGCGCCGGCTTCGTTGAGCTTCCTGCTCAGCGTCCAGGTTGACCCAGACGATGCCGCCATCCTTGCGGATATAGCGCTTCTCGAGCTGGTACTGGTCGACTCGTCGTCGCCGCTGCGCAGCCGCTGCAGCAGCTCGAGGTCGATGTCCAGGTCGTCGGGGTGGGTGATTTGCTGGAAGGTCAGGCGCTGCAGTTCTTCGGGCGTGTAGCCGAGCATCTTGCAGAGGGCGTCGTTCACGCTCAGCCAGCCGCCGCCCGGCGACACCAGCGCGATGCCGACGCTGGCCAGGTCGAAAATCGAGCGAAAGCGCGCCTCGCTGGCGCTCAGCACCGCTTCCGAGCGCAGCATGTGGCGTCCGGCGACGGCCAGCCGTTCGCGGTACTGCACCTCTTTTTGCACGATGTCGGCCAGGTCGATCAGGATGCACAGCTCGTCGGCGGTGAGCACGCGCACCCGTTCGTCGATCGCGCACAGGGTGCCGATCGCCAGCCCGCCGCTGGTGCGGATCGGCACGCCCGCATAGAAGCGGATGTTCGGGTCGCCGGTGACGAGCGGGTTGTCGGCGAAGCGCGCGTCGCTGCTGGCGTCGGCGACCACCAGCGGCTGGTCCTGCAGCAGCGCGTGGGCGCAGAAGGCATATTCGCGCGGCGTCTCGCGCACTTCCAGGCCGACGCGCGACTTGAACCACTGGCGGTTCTCGTCGACCAGCGAGAACAGGGCGATCGGCACCTTCAGCAGGCGGCTCACCAGGCGCGTGACGCGGTCGAAGACTTCCTCTTCCTCGGTGTCGAGCAGGTTGAGCGAGCGCAGCAACTGCTGGCGTTCGATTTCGTCGGGCGGATGGCTGGCTGCTGGCATTGGTTCCTGTTCCTGATACGGCTGGCGCGTATGCACACTGCATGGTAACGGATTCTGGCGTGACTGTAGCAGATCGAGGCGGGCGCGGCCTGCCATCGAAAGGTGCGCGCGATGCCCCGTGTTAGGATCATGTCATCGACGACAGCCCGGAAAAGGATACGACAAGGTGCACAGCGCAATCGAACAAGCCCCCTTCGCCCAACTGCCCGACGGCAGCCAGGTCACCGTGTTCACGCTCAGGAACGCGGCCGGCATGACCGTCAGGATCCTCGACTTCGGCGGCATCATCACCGAGATCCACGTGCCCGACCGCGACGGCGTTTTTGCGGACGTGGCGCTCGGCTTCGACACCCTGGAACCCTACCGCGGCGACAGCCCGTATTTCGGCGCCCTGATCGGCCGCTACGGCAACCGCATCGCCGGCGGCCGCTTCACGCTCGACGGCCAGACCTACACGCTGCCGGTCAACAACGGCAAGAATCACCTGCACGGCGGCGTGCCCGGTTTCGACCGCGTGCTGTGGCGCTCGCGTGTCGAGAACGACGAACTGGTGCTGGACTACCGCAGCCCTGATGGCGAGCAGGGTTATCCCGGCACGCTCGATGCGACGGTGCGCTATTCGCCTGGACGACGATAACGGGATCGTCGTGCGCTTCTCGGCCGTGACCGACCGCGCCACGCCGGTCAACCTGACCCAGCACAGCTACTTCAACCTGGCCGGCGGCGGCGACATCCTCGGCCACGAGCTGACGATCGATGCGGACAATATTGTCCCGATCGACGCCGACCTGATCCCGACCGGCCGCCTGGCGCCGGTCGCCGGCACCCCGTTCGACTTTCGCACGCCTGCCGCGATCGGCGCGCGCATCGGCGAGGCCGACGAACAGCTCGCGCACGGCGGCGGCTACGACCACTGCTTCGCACTGAACAAACCGGCGCCGGGCGTGTTTGAGCCGCGCCGCGCGCGTACGCGATCCGGTATCGGGCCGCGTGCTCGAACTGTTCACGCAGGAGCCGGGCGTCCAGTTCTACAGCGGGAACTTCCTCGACGGTTCGCTCGCGGGCAAGGGCCGCGCCTACGCCTGGCGCAGCGGCTTTTGCCTGGAACCGCAGCACTTCCCGGATTCGCCGAACCAGCCGGCCTTCCCGAACACGATCCTGCGTCCGGGCGAGGTCTACGCGACCGAGTCGCGTCTTCCGCTTCTCGGTCGATAACCGTGAAGCCGGCCAGCGCGTTTTTCATGCGCGGCGCATAGGTTTCATTCGCTGCGCATGAACCGGGCACGCCAGGCGTGCCGATGCTGTTTTGGCATGCATTCGGCCGCTATAATCGGCTGATTCGACCGCCGACAAGAGCAGGATTGTCCAGACATGAACCGAGCGATGCGCGCCTGCCCCCTCGACGCCGACAGCGAAGGCGTACGCGCGCTGCTGCGCGCGGCCTTGCCGGCCGGCGGCGGGGTCTGGCCGGAGGGACTGCGCGCCGTCGTCGACCTGATGCTCGGTTCGCGTTTCCCGATGTTCGCGGCCTGGGGCGCGGACCTGCGCCTGGTCTACAACGACGCTTGCGTGGCGCTGCTCGGCGAGCGCCATCCGGCGGCCCTCGGCCAGCCCTTGATGCAGGCCTTTGCCGATTCCTGGGCCGGCATGATGCCGGTGCTCGAGGCCAGCCTGGCCGGGGAGGCCGCGTTGGCCGAGGACCTGCCGCTCGAGGTCGCGCAGCAGGGCCGCATCGTGCGCCGCTATGTCACGTTGTCGGCCTCGCCGCTGCGCGCGCACGCGAGGAATCGAGTCCGGCGTGGTCTGCGTGCTGACCGACACCACGGCGCGCGTGCTGGCCGAGCAGCAGCACCGCTTCCAGCTCACGCTCGGCGTGACCCTGCGCGAACTGTTCGACCCGGTCGGCATCATGGCGGCGGCCAGCGCCCTGGTCGGCCGCCACCTGGCGGTGGGCCGTGCCGGCTATGGCGAGGTCGACGCGGGCGGGCAGACGCTGAGCGTCGAGCGCGACTGGACCGACGGCAAAGTCGCCAGCCTGGCCGGCGAAACGCGCAGCCTCGACAGCTTCGGTCCCGCACTGGTCGCGCGCCTGCGCCTGGGCCAGGTGCTGCAGCTCGACGACGTCGACGCCGATCCGCTGGCCGCGCCGTATGCGGCCGGGTATGCGAGCATCGGCGTGCGCGCGCTGGTCGTGGTGCCGATCATCGAGGCGGGGCGCCTGGCGGCCGTCTTCTACCTGCACGAGGCGGCGCCGCGCAGCTGGAGCGCGCGCGAACTGGCGCTGGCCGAGGACGTGGCGCGCCAGACCAGCGAGGCGGTGCGCCGCGCGCGCGTCGAGGAAACGCTGCGCGACGAGACGCGCATCCTCGAAGTGCTGAACCGCACCGGCCAGGCGCTGGCCTCGACGCTCGACGGCGACATGCTGCTGCAGGCGATCACCGACGCCGGCACCCAGTTGAGCGGCGCGCGCTTCGGCGCCTTCTTCTACAGCGGCCAGGACGAACGCGGCGAGAACCTGATGCTGTACACGCTGTCGGGCGCGCCGCGCGAGGCCTTCGAACAGTTCGGCAAGCCGCGTCCGACCGCGGTCTTCCACCCGACCTTCCACGACCAGCGCATCGTGCGCAGCGACGACATCACGCGCGACCCGCGCTACGGCTTATCAAGCCCGCACTTCGGCATGCCGCGCGGGCACCTGCCGGTGCGCAGCTACCTGGCCGTGCCGGTGGTCGCGCGCTCGGGCGCGGTGCTCGGCGGCCTGTTCTTCGGCCATCCGGAGCCGGGCATGTTCAACGAACGCACCGAGCGCATCGTCGCCGGCGTGGCGGCGCAGGCGGCGGTGGCGATGGACAATGCGCGCCTGTACGAGGCGGCGCGCAAGTCGGCGCTCGAGCGCGACGCGCTGCTGCAAAGCGAGCGCGCGGCGCGGGTCGAGGCCGAGCGCCTGTCGCGCATGAAGGACGAATTCCTGGCGATGCTGGCGCACGAACTGCGCAATCCGCTGGCGCCGATCAGCAGCTCGGCGGCCCTGCTCGGCATCCAGTTCCGCGACGAGCCGCGCGTGCGCAATGCCAGTTCCATCATCGGGCGCCAGGTCAGGCACATGAGCCGCCTGATCGACGACCTGCTCGACGTCTCGCGCGTGACGCGCGGCCTGGTGACGCTGCAGGTGGCCGAGATCGACCTGTGCGAGGTGGTGCGCGGCGCGCTCGACCAGGCGCGCCCGCTGATCGACGAAAAATCGCACCGCGTCGACCTCGCCCTGCCGGATTGTCCGGTAGCAGGTGCGCGGCGACGCGACGCGCCTGATCCAGGCGATCGCGAATATCCTCAACAACGCGGCCAAGTACACGCCGCCGGCCGGCCTGATTCGCGTCTCGCTGGCGCTGCGAGGGCGGCCGCGCGCGCCTGCGAAGTGCGCGACAACGGCTCGGGCATGCCGCCCGACCTGCTGCCGAGCGTGTTCGAGCTGTTCACGCAGGGCGCGCGCACGCTGGCGCGCTCGCAGGGCGGGCTGGGCCTGGGCCTGGCGCTGGTGAAGAAGCTGGTCGAGCTGCACGGCGGCGAAGTCAGTGCGCACAGCGAGGGCGTCGGGCTGGGCAGCGTGTTCGCGATCGACCTGCCGCTCACGCCGCGGCACGATGCGCGCCGACGGCGCTTGGATCGCTGCACGCCGGCGCCCAGGCCTACCGTCCGTTGCGCGTGATCGTGGTCGACGACAACGAGGACGGCGCCGACAGCCTGGGCATGCTGCTGCGGGCCCAGGGCCACACGGTGACTGGTCGACTACACGGGACGCGGCGCGCTGCAGCGCGCCCTGGCGAGCCGCCGGACGCGATGGTGGTCGATATCGGTTTGCCCGACATGGACGGCTACCAGCTGGCGGCGATGCTGCGCGCGCAGCCCGAGACGCGCGGCGCGGTGCTGATCGCGGCGACCGGCTATGGCCAGGAGCGCGACCGCGCTGCGGGCGAAAGAGGCGGGGTTTGCGCATCACCTGGCCAAGCCGGTGGACATGGCGGCTTTGCTGCGCATCCTGCAAGCCGTCGCCAGCGCGCCTACGCGCTCGCTGAGCCCTGCCATCTGCGCCAGCAAGGTCGATCTCGCGGCGTCGATCTGGCGCGCATTCGTGCGCGAGGACAGCGCGGCGCGCTCCTTGCGGCCGAGGAAATAGGCGACCCGTTCGGCGTTCGCGCCGGACGGGTGGGGCAGGCCATGCAGGATGCGGTCGCGCCGGATCACGCCTTCGCGCGCCAGCCAGTCGAGTCCCTCGGCGACGCTGCCGCCCATCGGGATGTAGAGCGCATCGGGCAGCTGGGCCGCCTCATGGGCGAAATAGCGCAGCACCTGCTCGCGCAGGAAGGGCAGCTTCGCCATGCCGGGCGTGCCGCTGTAGTTGCGGCCATCGACGAATACCGGGTGGCGCAGGATCGCGCTGATCTGCACCAGCTGGGCATCGGCGTCGAACAGCGAGGCGCAACTGGCGATGCCGAGCCAGCGCTGCACGCCGATGGCGTCCAGCAGGGCGACGAAGTTGGGCCGGATCGCGCCGCTGAAGGCGCCCGCCAGGCGCGCGGCGCGCAGCACCTCGCTTTGCGTCGCGCCGGCGGCCATGCTGCGCTGCGCCTGTGCCATCGCATTTTTCCACTGCGCGAAGCCCGGCGCGATGCCGACCACGACGATGCGCGCGTCCGTGTTCACATACTCGAAGGGGATGTAATGCATGCTGAGCCGGCCTTCGCGCGCGAGCAGGAAGCGCTCGGGAAGGGCGTGCGGCGAGCCGATCGCTGCGAGGTCGAGTTCGCGGATGGCGTCGGCGTAATCCGGAAACAGCAGCGGGGGCATGGGCAGGGTCGTTTGTAAATACAATTGGGCAAATGCAGTTATATTTAAGAAAATTATAGTTCCTGCAACAAATGCAGTAAAGCGAAGATGGGTGCTACTGGGCGTCTGGTGGTAAGCTTCAGGTTAGGAATCTGCTTCAAGGATGAGGCCGTTTCTGACACCAGACGGAGGTCGCCATGCCCCAGGTTGCATTGATCACGGTTCACGGAATGGGCGAAACGCCGCGCGACTATGCCGCCGGCGTCTTCGGCGAGATGCGCACGCGGCTGGGGCCAGCGCTGCGCGAGCGCGCCGCCTTCTATTCGGTGTATTACCAGGACATCCTGCAAAAGAACGAGCAGACCGTCTGGGACCGGGTCGACGGCGCCGGCCAGGTCCATTACGACGCGCTGCGCAAATTCATGCTGTTCGGCTTTGCCGACGCCGCCGGGCTGGAAAACCGCAAGGAAGATCCGGGCTCGGTCTACGAACTGGCGCAGGGCCAGATCGCGCGCGCCCTGCTGGCCGCCTGCGCGGCCAACCCCGACATGCCGGTGGTGTTCCTCGCGCATTCGCTGGGCTGCCAGGTGCTGTCGAGTTATATCTACGACGCGCAAAAGGCGGGCAAGGGCGGACGGGTCGAAGCCGGCATCTGGCGCGACATCGACGCCTGGTCGCGCCCGGCGCTGGGGCGCGTGCTGAGCGCGCGCGAGAAGGCTTACCTGGCGGCGGGCACCTGCAGCGCGCTCGTCACGACCGGCTGCAACATCCCGATTTTCGTCGCCGCCCACAAGGAAATGCACATCAAGCCGATCGCGCCGCCGACGCCGCTGTTTCGCTGGCTGAACCTGTACGACCCGGACGACGTGCTCGGCTGGCCGCTGCAGCCGCTGTCGGAGGGCTACCGCACGCTGGTCGAGGACCGCACCCTGAATGCCGGGCGCGGCGCGGTGAACTGGCTGCTCAAGAGCTGGAATCCGCTGTCGCATAACAGCTATTGGCAGGATGACGAGGTGCTCGAACCGCTGGCGACGATGCTGCGGCGACTGGTCGCGTAGGGCTGGAGCGGGCGGCGAACCGCTCCTGAGTCCACCCTAGCGTATGGATTACGCCCGCTGCAACGTAAACATCGACCGAATGTCCCCCGCCACCGTCCCGCGCGCATTCTTGATCAGCGGCTGGCGGAAGCGCTCCAATACCGCGCGCCTGCCGTCATCGAGCAGGCCCAGTTGATCGAGCACGTTATAGGTCACCGTGTGCAGCCCGCGGTTATTCCCGTCGGCGATCTTGATCGCGATGCCGATCCCGAGCGAACGGATGCCGATCGCCTGCACCGCGTCCGCGCCGATCTTGGCGACCCAGTCGCCGCCGCCCGCCGTCATGAGCACCAGGTCGCTGCGCTCGGTCCCGGAGACCATGTCCGGCCGGTGCGTCATGGCGTCGAACAGCGGCCCGAGCGCGCTGCCGAGGCGCGCGTCGCGCGCGCCTTGCGCCAGGCGCGCATACAAATGGGCCAGGCTGGCCAGCGGCAGCGCATAGTTCGGCGCCGAGCAGCCGTCGATCCCGGAAGGCAGTTGCGCCTCCGGCAGGTTCACGGCATCGGCCAACGCAGCGCGGATCGCGCGCTGCAGCGGGTGATCGCGCTCGACATAGCCGCCGGTCGGCGCGCCATGCTGGCGGCACCAGGCCAGGAAGCCACTGTGCTTGCCCGAGCAGTTGTGGTGCAGCGGCGTCCAGGCCTGGTCTTGCGGCACCGGCAGGTTGTTGGTCTCGTAGTACAGCGGCGCGCCGCAGCCGCATTCGAGCCGGCCGGCGTCGAGGCCGATCTTGCCGAGGATGGAGCGCACGCCGGCCAGGTGTTTTTCTTCGCCCGAATGGCTGGCGCACAGCAGCGCGATTTCTTCCTCAAGCAGGCCGAATGTGGCGGGGCCGTCGGACAGCAGGAAGGGCAGGGCCTGGAAGGGTTTCAGGGCCGAGCGGGTGAAGGTCTGGTAGTGCGGGTCGCCGGCCCAGGCCAGCAGGCGGCCATCGAGATCGACGACGGCGATCGAACCGGCGTGGATGTTTTCGATGGTGTAGCCGGTGTCAGGGATAGCCGCGCGTGGTGCGCGACAAGGGGAACAGCTTGCATGCTGCGGATCTCGTGGAGTGGTCGATCGCATGAGGGTAATGCAGGCGTGCCGAACGCGTCGCCACGCCTGCAGCCCGCCATTACATCGGTGCGCCGAATTTCCCGGCCTGGTAATCGCGGATCGCCTGCTCGATCTCGGCGCGCGAATTCATCACGAAGGGGCCATGCGACACCACCGGCGCGCCGATCGGCTCGGCGTGGCCGAACAGGACGACGCTGTCCTCGAGCGCCGTCATCTCGACCTCGTCGCCTTCGTGGCCCAGTTCGACCAGGTGGAAGGCGCTGATGCGGTCGTCCGCCACGCCGGCCTGCAGCGCGCCGCGCACGACGTACAGGAAGACGTTGCGGTCGGCGAGATCGCGCACGCGCAGGCGTCCGCCGGCCTTGAACTCGATGGTGCTCATGAAGACGCCGGTCAGCGACTGCACCGGTCCCCGCGTTCCTTCCCATTCGCCTGACGGTCAGGTGCATGGTCACGCGGCCGCCGTCGAGGCTCAGGGCGGGAATGTCTTCCTTCTGCAGGCCGGTGTAGGCCGGCTGCGTCATTTTCAGGTGCGGCGGCAGGTTGACCCACAGCTGCAGGATCTCGAGCGGTCCGCCGGTCTCGAGGAATTCGCGCGGCGAGATTTCGGCGTGAATCAGGCCGCTGCCGGCCGTCATCCACTGCACGCCGCCGGCGCGGATGATGCTCTCGTGGCCGGCGCTGTCCTTGTGCGTCAGCATGCCCTCGAGGATGAAGGTGACGGTCTCGAAGCCGCGGTGCGGATGCGGGCCGAAGGGCAGGCCGCCGTTGTGCGGCGGGTAGGTTTGCGGGCCGTGGTGGTTCAGGAACAGGAAGGGATCGACCTGCTCCAGGTGGCGGCTGGGCACGGGGCGCTGGGTGATCAGGTCGCCGATATCGTCGCGCATGGCCGGGTGAATCCGGCGCACCAGTTTGTCAGTCATGCTTGTCCTCGTTCGTCTTGTCGGTTGTCGCTTGCAACGATACCGGAATGTCGGCGCATTCGGGCTGCCCGGCCGGCCGGCGAGGGCTATGCTAGACTCGTTGCGCTTATGCAATGGAGACAGTCGACACCATGAAACGAACCATCCTCGCCAGCCTGCTGCTGGCAGCCGCGGTGCACGCCCACGCCGCGCCCGCCCCGTCCAGTAAAGTGCCCAGCCCTGCCGCCGTGAAGGCCGCCAGCTACGCGGTCACGACCTACCGCACCGACGTCGTCAAGACGCTCGCCGGCCTGGTCAGCTTCAACACGGTGGCCAATCCGGATGTCCCGTCCGACCGCGACCCGCAGCACATCGCCTTCAAGGACTACCTGAAAACCGAGGCAAACCGTCTCGGTTTCGACTTCGCCGACCACGGCTGGGTCGTCGTCATCGGCATGGGCAAGGGCGATGAACGCGTCGGCGTCGTCACCCATGGCGACGTGCAGCCGGTCGACCCGTCGAAGTGGAAGAAGTCGCCCTTCGTGCTGGACCAGACCAGCGAGCCGGGCAAGCTGCTGGCGCGCGGCGCCGAGGACGACAAGGGCCCGATCGCCACCGCCCTGTACGCGATGAAGGCGCTGAAGGACCAGCAGCTGCCGCTCTCGAAACGGATCGAGCTGTATGTGTACATGGGCGAGGAATCGAACTGGCAGCCGCTGGTCGACTTCCTGAAAACGAACGAGCCGCCGCAGATGAACATCACGCTCGACGCCGAGTATCCGGCCGTGGTGGCCGAAAAGGCCTCGGGCACGATCGCCGTGACCTTCCCGAAGGCGGGCGCGGTGGTGCCGGCGGCGGGCGAGCCGCACATCGCCGCCTTTGCCGGCGGCTTCTTCGGCAGCCAGATTCCGGAAGACGCCAGCGCGACGATCGCCAACGCCAGCCCCGCCATCGAGGCCCAGGTGCGCGAGCGCGGCGCGCAGCAGGAAGGCATGCGCTACACGTTCACGCGCAAGGGCGCCGACCTCGAGGTGCGCGCGCGCGGCGTCTCGGCGCACTCCTCGAAACCCGAGGATGGCGTGAACGCGGTGGCGATGCTGGCCGATGCGCTGGCCGTCCAGCCCTGGCCGAACACGACCGCGGGCGCGGCCGTGAATTACCTGAACCAGATGGTGGGCACGGGCCTGTACGGCGAAAAATTCGGCAACATCGCCTACCGCGACAGCTTCATGGGCCGCATGACGGTGTCGCCGACCGTGATCCGCCAGAAGGAAGAGGGCATCGAGGTCTCGATCAACCTGCGCCGTCCGCAGGGCAAGAGCGTCGACCAGCTGACTGGCGAGGTGAATGCGGCGCTGGCCGGCTGGCAGGGCCGCAACCTGGCGCTGGCGAACATCACGGTGCGCACCAGCGAGCCCTGGCTGCGCAAGGATGTGCCGCAGCTGCCGGTGCTGATGAATGTGTTTTCCTATTTCACCGGCATGAAGGATCCGAAGCCGGTGGCGATCGGCGGCGGCACCAATTCGCGCCTGTTCCCGAATGCGGTCAGCTTCGGTCCCGGCATGCCGGGCAAGGTCTACACCGGACACTCCGAGCATGAATTCATCACGCTGAAACAATTGCTGCTTAATCTGCAGATGTACACGGCGGTGCTGGCCGAGCTGGCGAAATAAGCGCACCACAACGCCGGCGCGGTAGTGCCGGCGTTTCCCTTCTACCACAAGCGCCCGCAATGGGCGATTCCAGCTGGCGCGGCTCCGGTTGGGCTTGTCAGTGTTTGTCTTGCCAAACCCCGTAAATACTTCTACTGGTTTTGTAGGTTTGGGCCTACAAAGCTGATGGGCGCGCTCGGCCGTGATGCGCGCGCGGCGCAGCGTTTTCATAGGAGAGATGCATCCCTGCTGCAACTGCACACGCCAGCCGCTGAGCTGCCGCATTAACTGTTGGAAAATACATACGTTCTGAGCTGAAACTGTGGCGTAAACGCCATGTTAGGATCACTCCCTAGCCACGAACGCAGGGGATTCGTATTGCCTGCGCGCGTTTGTGATCTGCCGACATAAAGCGATGCCATGCACAGTAAAAAACTGACAAAGCCTGACGGACGACACTTGACCCTGCTACAGCAAGCGGCCGCTGCAGGAGGCCGCATGAGTTCCCTGGAACGCGCCGCCGAAGTGGCGGCCAAGCTGGCACTCGCTGCGCGACTGCCTGGAACGCAGCGGCGCCGGCCGCGATCTGCCTGCGCGGCATCGACTGGTTCGCCTGGGTCACGGCGGGCGGCTCGAGCGCCGTGCTGCACACCGCCGAACTCGGCGTGGCCGAAGTGCTGGTCACGCGCGAGGAAGCCGTCATCCTGACCGACGAGATCGAAGCGGCGCGCCTGCGCGAAGAAGAGGTCCCGGCGGGATTCACCTTCCACGTCACGCCCTGGGCCCAGGTCGAACTGCGCGCGACGCTATCGTGCTGGGCGTGGCCGGCGACGGCCTGGTGCTGTCGGACCGGCCGCACGGCGACGAGCAGGCCGCTGCCGAACGCCCTGCGCCAGCGGCGCCTGGTCCTGCTGCGACTCCGAACAGGCGCGTTACCGCCTGCTGGGACGCGAAGCGGCCGAGGCGATGACCGAGGTGATGCGCGCGGCGCGTCCCGAGTGGACCGAATACGAGCTGGCCGGCGCCGGCGCGCGCGGCGCTCTGGCGGCGCGGCATCCATCCGGCGCTGGTGCTGGCGGCCGGCGCACGGCGCTTGCCGCTCTACCGCCATCCGACGCCGTCGCACGAACCGATCGGCGCGCGCGCCATGCTGGTGTTCTGCGCGCGCCGCCATGGCCTGTATGCGAACCTGACGCGCTTCGTCAGCTTCGGCGCCGCGCGCCGCAGGAGCAGGCGCGAACTGATGGACAGTCGAGGCGACCGGGCTGGCCGCCGTGCACGCCCGGCAAATCGCTGTCGGCGGTGTACCACGCCTTGGCCGCGGCCTACAGCCACGCCGACCGCCGCGACGCGATCGACGAACACCACCAGGGCGGCATCACCGGCTACCTGGCGCGCGAAATCGTCGCCACCCCGAGCACCGCGACTCGAACTCGAAGCAGGCATGGCGTTCGCATTCAATCCCAGCTTTGCGGCCTGAAAGATCGAGGACACGTTCCTGCTCGGCCCGCAGGGACTGGAAAACCTGACGTTCGACCCGCACTGGCCGGCCGTCGACTGTACATGGCCGCCAGCGGCCGCTTTGGCTGGAGGCAAACTGCATGCTGACGACCGATTACCTTCTTCGGCGGCGCGCCCGCAGGTGCAACGCATCCGCGCCCGGACGCGTCAACCTGCTGGGCGAGCACACCGATTACAACGACGGCTTCATGCTGCCGGTGGCCACGCCGCAGCGCACCGACGGTGGCGCTCGGCGCCAGCGGCGACGGCCATTTCCATGTGTATTCGAGCCACCCTCGACGCGAGCGTCGACGTTTGCGCGCGACGGCCAGCGCGCCGGCCGGCTTCGCCAGCTACATCGAAGGCTGCATCCGCCTGGTGCGAGGCCGAAGGCGTCGACGGTGCCGCCGCTGCGGGTCTACGTCGCGCACCGACGTGCCGGTCGGCGCCGGCCTGTCCTCGCAGCGCCGCGCTGGAAGTGGCGACCCTGCGCGCGCTGCGCCAGCTGCTCGGCGTTCGAGCTCGACGACGTCGAGCTGGCGCGCATGGCCCAGCGCGCCGAGATCGACTACGCCCACGTCAACTGCGGCATCATGGACCAGATGGCGTCGCAGCCTGGCCGACGAGCCGCACATGCTGTTCATCGACGCGCGCACCTGGAGCACCGCCTGCTGCCGCTGCCGGCCGGCAGCGAGACTGATCGTGATCGATTCGGGCGTGCGCGCGCACGCTGGCCGCCAGCAAGTACAACGAGCGCCGCGCCGAATGCGAGGAAGCCGCGCGCATGCTGGGCGTGGCGGCGCTGCGCGACGTGCGCCGACCCGGCCGCGGTGGAGGCCTGCCGGCGCCGTTGCGCGCAGCGCGCGCGCCACGTGGTGCAGGAAAACCTGCGCGTGCTCGAAGCGGCCGCGCGGCGTCGCCGCCGACGCGCTTCGGCGAGCTGATGAACGCCTCGCACGCCAGCCTGCGCGACGATTACGAAGTGTCGATCCCCGAGCTCGACGAGCTGTGCGCGACTGCTGCG
Source organism: uncultured beta proteobacterium (assembly GCA_963729765.1). GTDB lineage: Bacteria > Pseudomonadota > Gammaproteobacteria > Burkholderiales > Burkholderiaceae_D > Telluria. The sequence goes on from CAVSPL010000008.1 coordinate 598,796, forward strand.
CGCGCAGCCCGGGGTGTACGGCGCGCGCCTGACCGGCGCCGGTTTCGGCGGCGCCTGCGTGGCGCTGTGCCGCGCGGGCCGCGCGCAAGCGGCGGCCGCAGCCGCGCTGGCGCGCATACAACAGGCACGGACGCCAGGGCCGCATCCTGATCCCGGTCCCGCCGGTCCAACTGAAGGAAAGGACAACAATGAGTCAATTTGAATACCCGCGCCCCAACTGGTGCGCGACAACTGGATGAGCCTGAACGGCACGTGGCAGTTCTGTTCGACGACGAGCATGCGCTGCAAGCGTGCCGGACGAGGTCGACGGCAGTGGACCCACGAAATCGAGGTGCCGTTCGCGCCCGAAACCAAGCTGCCAGCGGCATCGGCGACACCGGCTTCCACCGCTTCTGCTGGTACCGAGCGCGAGTTCACCGTGACTGCCCGACCGACGGGCGCACGATCCTGCACTTCGGCGCGGTCGACTACGCTGCGCGCGTGTGGGTCAACGGCCAGCTGGTGGCCGAGCACGAGGGCGGCCACACGCCGTTCTCGGCCGACATCACCGCGCGCCATGAAGGCCGACGGCAAGCAGACGGTCACCGTGTTCGTCGAGGACGATCCGCCCGACCTGGCCAAGCCGCGCGGCAAGCAGGACTGGCTGCTCGAACCGCACTCGATCTGGTATCCGCGCACCACCGGCATCTGGCAGACGGTCTGGCTCGAGCAGGTCGCCGCGACCTACATCGCAGCGGCTGCGCTGGACGCCCGATCTTCGAGACCTACGAGATCGGCTGCGAGGTCTTCGCCGCCGGCGAGATCGACGACGACCTGTTCGTCGAGGTCAAGATCTGGCACGGCGAACACCTGCTGGCCGACGACCACTACAAGCTGCTGGGCGCGCGAAGCGAACCGCAAGATCGCGCTGTCCGACCCGGGCATCGACGACTCGCGCAACGAACTGCTGTGGAGTCCCGGAGCGCCCGACCCTGCTCGACGCCGAGGTGACGCTGCGCTGCGGCGGCGAGGTGCTCGACACGCGTCACGCTCGTACACGGCGCTGCGCTCGGTCGCGATCAACCGCGACCGCTTCATGCTCAACGGCCGCGCCTACCGCTGCGCCTGGTGCTCGACCAGGGCTACTGGCCCGACACCCTGCATGACGGCGCCGTCCGACGAGGCCCTGCGGCGCGACGTCGAACTGGCCAAGGCGATGGGCTTCAACGGCGTGCGCAAGCACCAGAAGATCGAGGACCCGCGCTACCTGTACTGGGCCGACAGGCTGGGCCTGCTGGTGTGGGAAGAGATGCCCTCGGCCTACCGCTTCAGCGCCGAGCGCGATCACGCGCATGGTGCGCGAATGGACCGAGGCGATCGAGCGCGACTACAGCCATCCCTGCATCATCGTCTGGGTGCCCTTCAACGAATCCTGGGGCGTGCCGAACCTGACGCTGACGCAGGCGCACCGCAATGCCGTCGAGGCGCTGTACCACCTGACGCGCACGCTCGACCCGACCCGGCCGGTGATCGGCAACGACGGCTGGGAGGCCTCGGCCACCGACATCCTCGGCATCCACGACTACGACTGCGACCCGGAAAAGCTCGCGCGCGCGCTACGCGGTCACCGATCCGGTGCGCACCCTGTTCGACCAGCGGCGTCCGGGCGGGCGCATCCTGACCCTGGACGGCTTCCCGCACCGCGGCCAGCCGATCGTGCTGACCGAATTCGGCGGCATCGCCTTCGACACGCAAGCGGCACGCCGGACGAGGGCACCTGGGGCTATTCGCGCGTCGACCACGGCCGAGAGCTTCCACGACGCTGTACCGCGGCCTGCTGGAGGTGGTCAACGAACACCTTCATGTTCAGCGGCTTTTGCTACACCCAGTTCGCCGACACCTTCCAGGAAGCCAACGGCCTGCTGAACGCCGACCGCACGCCGAAGATGCCGCTCGAGGTGATCTCGGCCCTGACGCGCAATGTGCAGTTGAAGCGTAAGGCCGGGGGCGGTGTGGATCTCGATCCGTCCTGACCGGCAGAAAGTCCGGCGCGGCGTGACGGCCGTGCCGGTCTTGTTGCGGGGCAGCGCCCCGGAAGCGAACTGCACCATGCGCACCTGCGCGTCACGATGCTTGCCCGCCGCGCTGGCCGCGTGCGGCTGCTGCTGCCGGCCGCTGGCGGCGGACCGCTCGCTCGAGCGAATACGCGGCCGGGCAGCACTTGCCGGGCCCGGCGCCGGTGGCGGCGCACCATCACGGCGGGCTCTACCGTATCAGCGGCCATGGCCGCGTGGCTTACCTGTTCGGCACCGTCCACGTCGGCGACCTTCCTTTATCCCATGGCGCCCGATGCCGAACGGGCACTCGGCGCGGCCGACCACGTCGTGGTCGAGCTCGATACGAGAAAGAATGACGATTTTCTCCGCGCACTCGACAAGCACGGCCGCTACGCGCCGGACGACGACATCACCCGCCACATTTCCCCGGACACCGCGCAGCGCCTGCGCGCCGCCCTGCATGGCGAGGGCGTGAGCATGGCGAGCATGGTGCGCTTCAAACCCTGGCTGGTGGCCAACCTGTTGCTGAGCATGACGCTGGAAAGGCAGGGTTATCGCCGCAGCGAGGGCGTGGAGAGCGCACTGCTGGCCCAGGCGCAGCGGCGCGGCGCGCGCGTGGCGCAGCTGGAAAGCGCCGAGTTCCAGCTGGCGCTGTTCGACAGCATGAGCCCGGTCGAGGCCGAACGCTACCTGCGCGAAACCCTCGGCGGCCTGCTCGACGGCAGCATCGTGCGCCAGGCCCGGCGGGCAATCGAGGCCTGGCGCTCGGGCGATGCCGCGGCCCTGGACGCGGTGCTGCGCGAGGCCACCGCCGGCGGCTCGGAAACGGCCGATTTCACGCGACGCAAGCTGCTCGGCCAGCGCAACCTGGACATGGCAGCCCGGATCGACCGGCTGATGGGCGAGGGCGGCGTGCTGTTCGTTGGCGTTGGCTTGCTGCACCTGCTCGGCGAGAACGGCCTGCCGCAATTGTTGGCGCAGCGCGGCTATCTGGTGGAATGGGTGTATTGATCATGCATCGTGGCGTGGCCCAATCATGCGGCCCCATTCGCCGCACTGCGGCATCGGGGCCGGCCGCAACTGGCTGCCGCGGCTTAACGCTGGATCGCGCCGCCGCTGAGGTTCACGCGGTCGCCGCTGCGAAAGTCGGGCGTGGTTTCCTGCGTGATGACCTGGGTGCTGCCGTCGTCCTGGCGCAGGGTGATGCGGTAGACGCGGTCCGAGCTCGGCGCCGGTGGCGCCGCTGCCGCTGCTGCCGACCGCCGCCCCGGCCACCGAACCGGCGCCGCTGATGCCGCCGGCCGGCCGCGGCACCATTTCGATCGACACGACGGTGGCGTTCGGGCTGGCGCTGGATGCGGTGGCGCTGCCGCCGCTGGAGGCGCCTTGCGCGCTGCTGCTGGCGGGTCGGACGTGGCGCCGGTCGTGCTGCCCGTGCCGGCAGCGTGGCGGACTGGTGCGTAGCCGCTCGTAGGTGCCGGTCGTGCCCGAGGTGCCGGACGATGCCCGAGCTGGTGCCGGCGCCCGACGCCGCCCCGCTACTGGCGCCCGATTGCGCCGCCGGCCTCGCTGCCGCTGGTGGCGCCGGACGAACTGCTGCCTTTGGCGCTGCTGCTGCCCGTCCCCGTGTCGCTGCTGCCGCGCATGGACGAACAGCCCGACAGGCCGAGCGCCATGGCCAGCAAGCCCGCCAGCACCACGCTCTGGTGTTGTTGTTTCATGATGGATCCTCCGTTGATTTTGTCAGTGGGTATGCGTGACGATGACGTCTGCCACTTCGGTAAGAGGCGCAAACGGGCACGACGTTCCAGCTGACTCGTGCGGAGCATGAGCCAGATCAAGCAGGGCTGTTTTCGGGGAAACTGCCCCGGCGAAGCGCCGGACGCGTCAGCTGCGTTGCAAGGCCGCCCGCGGCAGGACCATCCACAGGAAGGCGCAGACGAACAGCGCGGCGCTGCAGTCGACCATCCAGTCGCCCACCGCGGCGCCGCGGTAGGGGAAGAAGCTCTGCACCGATTCGTCGATGGCGCCCATCAGCGGCGATCGCCAGCACGGTCGCGACGGAGCGGCTGGCGGCGCTGCCGCGGCTGGCGGTGAACCAGAGCAGTGCCAGTACCGAATAGGCGCAGGAGTGCAGCACGACGCCGGGCGCGTATTGGCCGATGTCGGCGCGCGCCCCCGGGATCGACCCGGCGATCACGATGGCCAGGAACAGGATGATCGCCGCGCCATGGCGCAGCCGGTTCAGGCGTGGGTCGAGCAGGAGAAAGTAGAGGGATTGCGGCATGGCTGACGAGCTGGCAAAACGGCAACCATACCACGGCATGCGACCGTGCGCTTGCACGGTCAGGTGTGCATCGGATGACGCTTAAATCGTCAGCGCCGGGGCGCCGTCGGCATACTGCGCGTCGTAGCAGCTTTCGCATTCGGCGCAAAACAGGTGGGCCATGCGCACCGAGGTCTGGCGCAACACGAGCTTGAGGCTGGTGCGCTGGCATTTCGGGCAGGCTTCACGCACATTGCCGAAAGTGAGGAGGGTCAGCGTGTTCTGCTCGCCCTCGATGTGGTCGACCACGACCAGTGGATTGAGTTCGCGGAGCACCAGGCAATCGACTTCTTCATGCTGGCGGCGGCTGGCGGAAGACATGCTCGGTGCGTTTTTCAGGCGTTTGAAGATTCATCGGTCCGACTCCCTTTGTCTGGTAGGTAACATCGTCCGCCTTGGGGTCTGCCGGCAACCCTGCTTGCGGGGGCACGAACTTCCATCATAGTCAAAAGCGCCCAAGCCGCAAGGCGCGTCTTCACATTTATACAATACGGATAATTGCTGGGATAAAAAAATGCCCACCGGAGAGTGGTGGGCACAACCCAAGATCGGGCCAAGAGACGTTGTTCGGTGGGTGTGCAGCGCGTTTGCGCCGCACACCTGTCTGCAGTCAGGCATATCGGTTGCGTGTACTGCAGATGAACCCAGTATAGGCAGCGATTGTGACGCGGGTATGACCTAGCGCAAGTTTTCAAGCTCAGCGGCGAACGATTCGACGGCGCTGCGATCTATCAATGTGGGGAAGAGCCTGCTGCATGCGGACAAAAAAATGCCCGCTTCATGAGCGGGCTTAAAACTATTTTCTTGGAGGAGAATAGTGGAGACAGGTTCATTATGTTGCGGCGCGATATATTTGTCTAATTGTTAAATCAGATACCAGACATATGAACCGTGAATATTGCTCAGCTCGCCTGCAGCGGCGCGCTTACTCGCGCACCGGCACCGTGTAGTTCAAGGGCATGCGCCCGCCATCGGCATACAGGGTCTGGCCGGTCATGTAGGAGGCGTCGTCGCTGGCCAGGAAAGCGGCAATCGACGCCACTTCTTCCGGCTCGCCGCAGCGGCCCAGGGGCGTGCGCGACAGGATGGTGTGGCGCGCTTCCGGGCTGGCCAGCACCGCCTGTTTCGCCAGTTCGGTCAGGATCGTGCCGGGGCCGATGGCGTTCACCCGGATGCCGTGCTGGGCCAGGCCGATCGCCGCCACGCGCGTGAGCTGGTTGACGCCGCCTTTCGAGATCACGTAGGGCACCTGGTTCGGAATCACCAGTTCGGCGTTCACGCTCGACATGTTGATGATGCAGCCGCGCTGGCGCTTGACCATGTCGCGCGCGGCAGCCTGGCTGCACAGGAACATCGATTTCAGGTTGACGCGCATGACGCGGTCGAAGTCTTCCTCGCGCAGGTCGAGGAAGTCGGCCGCGTGGGTGATGCCGGCATTGTTCACCAAGATGTCGACGCGGCCGAAGGCGTCGAAGGTGGCGGCGAACAGGGCGTCGACGTCGGACTTCTGGCTGACGTCGGCCACGAAAAAGCGGGCGGCGTCGCCCAGCGCCGCGGCGGCCTCGGCCACCTCGGGGCGCACGTCGGCCAGCATGACGCGCGCGCCTTCCTGCACCAGGCGCTGGGCGCAGGCCAGGCCGATGCCCTGGCTGGCCCCGGTGACGAGGGCGATCTTGTCGGCGAGTTTCATGGCGGGGCTTTCACGAAGTTGGTTGCCGCCATTGTAACGGCAGGCCACGCCTCGTGAAAGCGCCCGGACTTACAGCATGATGGGGCTGTCGGGCAGCTCGTTGGGACGCGCGCCGGTGGCGGGGAAGTGCTCGCGCAGCAGGGCATTGACCTGCTCGATGGCGGCCAGCGTGGCGTCGTGGAAATTGCCTTGCCTGAAGCCTTCGGTCATCGTGCGGCACACGGCTTGCCAGGTCGCTTCGTCGATCTTGCGGTCGATGCCGCGGTCGGCCACGATGTCGACTTTGTGTTCGGCCAGGTTCACGTAGATCAGCACGCCGCAATTGTCTTCGGTATCCCAGACGCCATAGTCGGCGAACAGGGCCAGCGCGCGCTGGCGGTTGGTGACGCCGTCCCAGACCTCGTCGGTCGGCAAGGATTTTTCGACGATGAAGCGCACTTCGCCGCGGTGGGTCTGTTCGCCCGCCGTGATCGCCTGCGCCGCCGCGTTGAGGGTCGATTCCGGGAAAGCGCGCTGGGCATCGGCGCGGCTGCTGCGCCAGTGTTTCATGACGCGTCCAAAGCGCTGTCCGAACGATTCGTGAGTCGTGTGAGCCATTACCAGTCTCCCGAGGCGCCGCCGCCGTCAAAACTGCCGCCGCCGCCGGAAAAACCGCCGCCGCCGCCGAAGCCGCCGCCACCGCCCGAAAAGCCGCCGAAGCCGCCGCCGCCCCGTCCCGCGTTGCTGAGGATATTGCCCAGGATGAAACCGGTGGCGCCGCTGCCCCAGCCGCCGCGCGAGAGGCGCGAACGGCGTGGCTTGAAAATCGAGCGCACCAGCATGAAACCAAATACCAGCATCAAAATACCAAACATACCGATCCCGCCTCCAGAGTCTTCATTGCCGTTCGCCGGCGCTGCAGGGGCTACCTGCGGCGCGGGCGCGGGAAATGGTTCCCGGTTCAGCACGGTGGCAATCGCGCCCACGCCTGCGACCAGGCCCTCGTAATAATGATTTTGACGAAAATGGGGGGCGATGACGTCTTGCAGGACGCGCTTCGATTGCGCATCCGTCAGCACGCCCTGCACCCCGCGCCCGGCTTCGATGCGCAAGCGCCGCAGCGCACTCGGGTTGTCGCGCGCGACGATCAGCAGCACGCCGTCGTCGACACCCTTGCGCCCGAGCTTCCAGGCGTCCGCCACGCGGATGCCGTATTGCTCGATCGCTTCCGGCTCGGTCGACTTGACCAGCAGCACGGCGATCTGGTTGCCGGTCTTGGCTTCCTGCTCGACCAGGATCGCTTCCAGGCGCTGGCGCTGGGTCGCGTCCAGCATGCCGGCCTCGTCGGTGACGTGGGTCGTCAGCGTGGGCACGGCCTTGAACTGGGCCTGGGCCGGGCCGGCCAGCATGCAGGCCAGCAGCAACAGCCAGAATGAGCGCAACACGCGCCATCGTTATTTACCGAAGTTGACCGTCGGCGCGGTCGAGATCGCTTTTTCGTTCTCGACCGTGAACGATGGCTTGGCTTCGTAGCCGAACATCATCGCGGTCAGGTTGGTCGGGAACTTGCGCACGTGGACGTTATATTCCTGCACCGATGCGATATAGCGCTGGCGTGCCACCGTGATGCGGTTCTCGGTGCCCTCGAGCTGCGATTGCAGGTCGCGGAAGCTGGCGTCGGCCTTCAGGTCAGGATATTTCTCGGCCACCACCATCAGGCGCGACAGCGCACTCGACAGTTCTCCCTGGACAGCCTGGAACTTCTTGAAGGCTTCCGGATTGTTCAGCACTTCCGGCGTGATCTGGAAGCTGGTGGCGGAGGCGCGGGCGCGGGTCACGGCTTCGAGCGTCTCGCGTTCGTGCGAGGCATAGCCCTTGACCGTGTTGACCAGGTTCGGAATCAGGTCGGCGCGGCGCTGGTACTGGTTGACCACTTCGCCCCAGGCTGCCTTGGTGGCTTCGTCCCTGGTCTGGAATTCGTTGTAGCCGCAGCCCGACAGCAGCGAGCCTGCCAGCGTTGCGAGCGCCAGCAGGCGGGTCCAGCGAGAGAATACGGAGAAGGTCATGATGTCCCTGTCATTGCGAGTTGTCGAATAGTCAAAATATACAACAGTCAGTCAATACGGGTCGCACAGTCGTGGCCGCGGCGGGGCGCGTGCCGGCGCGGCGCGTACAATACTGGGTTTGCAATGACACTAGTTACAAGGGGCCCAACGTGAATTTCATCTCCAAACTCTCCGCGGCCTGGACCCGCAACGATTCGCTGCTGTGCGTCGGACTCGATCCTGACCTGGCGCGCCTGCCGGCCCATCTGCAAGTCGGAACCGGACGGCATTGTCCGCTTCTGCACCGCCATCATCGACGCCACCGCCGACCTGGCCTGCGCCTTCAAGCCGCAGATCGCCTACTTCGCCGCGCTCGGCGCCGAGGACCAGCTCGAGCAGATCTGCCGCTACCTGCGCGAACGCTATCCGCACATCCCGCTGATCCTCGACGCCAAGCGCGGCGACATCGGCGCCACCGCCCACCAGTACGCGCGCGAAGCCTTCGAGCGCTATGGCGCGGACGCGGTCACCGTCAATCCCTACATGGGCTTCGACTCGGTCGAGCCCTACCTGGCCTGGCAAGACCGCGGCGTGATCGTGCTGTGCCGCACCTCGAACGCGGGCGGCTCGGACCTGCAGTTCCTCGATGTCGGCGGCCAGCCGCTGTACCAGCACGTGGCGCGCCTGGTGGCCGACAAATGGAACCGCAACGGCCAGTGCGCGCTGGTGGTGGGGGCGACCTATCCGGAGGAACTGGCGCAGGTCAGGGCGATCGTCGGCGACATGCCGCTGCTGGTGCCGGGCATCGGGGCGCAGGGGGGCGACGTCGAAGCGACCGTGCGCGCAGGGCGCACGGCCGATGGCGTCGGGATGATGATCAGTTCGTCGCGGGCGATTTTGTATGCGGCGCCGGGTGAGGGCGAAGATTTCGCCGCGGCCGCGCGCCGGGTGGCGCGCGAGACGCGCGACGAGATCAATCGGTATCGGCGGATCGAGGCTAGAGCGAGCTCAATACCTGCTCGGCGCAATCGCCTCCACATACTCGTACAAGGCCCCGAGAATCTCCTCCCCGCGCTCGTCCGCCGTCTCCGACAGCGCATCGATCTCGCCGAACAACTCGTCCACCGTGCGCGCTCCGCCGGCGCCGTCGAACAGGCGCGCCGCGCGGTGCTCTTCCCAGTTCTGCGCCTCCGCTTCGCTCAGGGTCTCCGGGAAATTGCGGGCGCGGTAGCGCAGCAGCAGTTCGGCCAGGCGCTCGTCCTCGAAGGAGGGACGGGCGCTAGCCAGCTGGGCCGGCGTCTGCATGCGCAGCGATTCGAGCTTGCGGCGGTCGTTGTTGGAGACGAAGCCGCCATACAAATCCTCGTCGACGTCGAGCGCGGCCGCACGCCGGCTTCTGGTAGACCTGGGCCCAGGTGGCCGCCATGTCGGGCCCGTTCGCCGCCAGCTGCGCGTGGGCGCGCGCCTGCTCCAGGTCGACGCCCCAGCGCGTGGCCATCGCCGGGCTCAAGGTCTTCAGGTTCCCGACCAGCATCGGCGACTTGTTCAGGTGCACGCTCTTGATCGGCAGGCGCGTCACGCCTTCCGGCAAATCGGCGCTGCGCGTGAACATGCGCAGCCGGATCGTCTCGACGTCGAGGCCGAACAGCTCCGACGGATCGTGACGGCAATCCCAGACCAGGATTTCGTTCTTGTTGCTCGGATGCTGGGCCAGCGGCCAGACCAGCGCCAGGCAGCCTTGCTCGGCCGGGAACATGCCCGACACGTGCAGGAAAGGCGGGCGCTGGTCGCGCTGCAGGTGCAGGCCCATTTCGCTGGCAACCTTGTCCTTGCGCCGCAGTTCGAGGCAGAAGTCGAACAGGCGCGGCTGTTTATTCGCGGATCAGGCGCGCCAGCGCGATCGTCGCGCGCACGTCCGACAGCGCATCGTGCGCGCTCTCGTGCGACAGGCCGTTGGCGCGGGTCAGGTCTTCGAGCCGGAAGCTCGGGCGCCCGTCCGGGTGGGTCGGCCACTCGATGCCTTCCGGGACGCAGCGCATAGGTCATGCGCACCACGTCGAGCAGGTCCCAGCGGCCGCAATTGTTTTGCCATTCGCGCGCATACGGGTCGAGCAGGTTGCGCCAGAACAGGAAGCGCGTGACTTCGTCGTCGAAACGGATCGTGTTGTAGCCGACGCCGACCGTGCCCGGCTCGGCGAACGCCGCCTCGATCTGGCGCGCGAACTCGTGTTCGGGCACGCCCAGTTCCAGGCATTGCTGCGGCGTGATGCCGGTGATCAGGCAGGATTGCGGATCGGGCAGATAATCGTTGGCCGGCTGGCAGAACAGCATCAGCGGCTCGCCGATCTCGTTGAGGTCGGCATCGGTGCGGATCGCGGCGAACTGCGCCGGGCGATCGCGGCGCGGCTGGGCGCCGAAGGTTTCGTAATCGTGCCAGAGGAAAGTGTGTGTGCTCATCGTTTTATTGTGTGGGGCCGACTTGACGAAGCATCAAGGATGGCACGGATTGTCGGTGGCGGGGCCGCGTTCCGTCAATCAGACGCTCACACAATTGCGGCCGGCTTCCTTGGCGCGGTAGAGCGCGGCGTCGGCCGCTTCGATCAGGCTCATTTCGTCGCCTTCCGGACCCAGCACGGCCACGCCGAAGCAGGCCGTCAGGTGCGGCAGCGGTACGCGCATGTCGGAGAACAGCACGACTTCGCGCATCTGCTGGCACAGGCGGTCGGCGACCATGCAGGCGAGCTCGGCGGTGGTCTCCGGCAGCACGGCCATCAGTTCCTCGCCGCCATAGCGCACTGCAAAGTCGGAAGGGCGCAAGCCGTCGCGGATGACGTTGGCGGCCGCGCACAGGGCGGCGTCGCCGACCAGGTGGCCGTGGGTGTCGTTGAACTTCTTGAAATTGTCGAGGTCAATCATCAGCAGGGCCAGCGGGCTGGTCTGGGCGCGGGCGCGGCCCACCAGTTTCGGCAGCATGTCGGCCAGCCAGGTGCGGTTGTACAGGCCGGTCAGGGTATCGTTCAGCGAGAGCTGGCGGTAGAACTCGCCGAGCTTCTGGCGCCGGCGCAGCAGGGCGTTGGCGGCGCGGATGCGGAAGGACATCAAACGCAGCAGGTTGCGCGCCACGGCGTTCGAGTGGTCGATCAGTTCCCAGGCGAGTTTCGATTCGATCACCAGCAAGCGCGTTTCTTCGACCGCGTGCACGGCGTCGAGGTTGGCGGCATCGTCGAGCACCGACTGCTCGCCCACGCTTTCGCCCGGCATGATGCGGTTGACGTTGCCGTCGGCGCTGCCGGTATGGCCATCGGTCTCCACCTCGAGCATGCCCGACAGCACGATATACAGGCGCGCCCGCACGGCATCCTCGATCGGTTCGCCGGCCGCCAGCTGCACCACGTCGCAATCGGCCAGCGCGATGGCGGCGGCAAGCGTGTCGGCGTCGCGAAACAGCTCCAGGTTGTCGACCGTGTAGCCCGAATCCCGAAATGGTCCGATAAGTTTCAAAACGTTCTCCGCGTGGTGGCTGTGGGCACTTCAAGAATGCATGATAAACCATCCGTTTGTCCGGTTCCTGCTGGCGTTTCTGAAACGGCGGTGTTCCAATGAGGGCCATGAACGCTTCCTCCATCCCCTTGTCGACGCCCTCGGCGCCCAGCACCTGCCGGCGCCCGGCGCGCGCATCGTCTCGCTGGTTCCCTCGATCACCGAATTGCTGTGCGACCTGGGCCTGGCAAGCCAGCTCGTCGGCCGCACCGGTTTCTGCATCCATCCGGCCGAGACGGTGGCCGCGATCCCGAAAGTGGGCGGCACCAAGGACGTGAATATCGAAAAGATCCGCACCCTGGCGCCGACCCACGTCATCGTCAACATCGACGAGAACGAAAAGCCGACCTTCGATGCCCTGGCCGAATTCGTGCCCCACATGGTCGTCACCCATCCGCTGGCGCCGCGCGACAACCTGGCGCTGGCGCGCTTGATGGGCGGCATCTTCGGCGCCGAGGAGCAGGCCGAGCGCTGGTGCGCGCGCATTCGAGCGCGAATACGCCGCATTGAAGTCGGCAAGCCGCCAGCCCCGCGCGCACCGTGCTCTACTGCATCTGGCAAGACCCGTGGATGAGCGTGTCGGGCGACACCTATATTGCGCGCATGCTGGGCGAACTCGGATGGCGGGTGCCGGCGCTGCCGGACGCGAGCCGCTATCCGCGTTTTGCGTGGTCGGACGAACTGGTGGCCGGGCTCGATGCGGTGCTGCTGTCGACCGAACCCTACCGTTTTACCGAGGCGCATGCGGACGCGCTCGAAAAGCAGCTCGGCATTCCGGTGTTCCTGGTCGATGGGGAAATGATGTCCTGGTATGGCAGCCGGGCGCTGGCCGGGCTGCGCTATCTGCGCGCACTGCGCAAGATGCTCGAGGGATAAAAAAAGCGCGGCCAAGGCCGCGCTCGTTCTTTCCCGCGCCGTGATTACACGCCGGCTGGTGAGGTTCTTTTCCTGCTCGGGCTCGAGTTCGTCGTCGATGTCGATCACGTCGAGCGGCAGTGGTTCGCGGCGTCCCTTGTCGGCCAGGCGACCCAGGGCGCTGTCGAGTGCGCGCTTGAGCTTGTTGCCGGCGTTGGTGATGGCCTGGTGCAGGTTCACGGCGTGTTCGGTGACGACCACCGGCGCGTAACCGGCGACGTGTGCTTCCATCATGCACTTGTTGCCGCCGTCGAGTTGCTTCTGGCTGTTTTCATCGCTCAGGTGAACGTCGACGCGGGTGATCTGCTCGGCGAAACGGCCAAGCGAGCTCTCCACGACGGAAGCGACGTGCTCGTCCAGACCCTGGTGTTTTTCGATGGTACGGTCAGTGTTGACATTAATTTGCATAAAGATGGCTCCCGTTATCAAAGTTCTTGAAGCCGATCTTACACTTTTTGCCATTTTTGCCGCGTCCCGTACGTTAGGCCGAGTTTTGCCTCTTCCTTGTGATGGGGAAAGCGGTCCATCTTCGACAGCACCGGGAACAGCACCGTCCACAGCCCGGTCACCACCAGGGTGGCCGCGCCGCCCAGCAGGATGGCCCGGGTCAGGCCGAACCAGCCGGCGGTGACGCCCGACTCGAATTCGCCCAGTTCGTTCGAGGCGCCGATGAAGACGGCATTCACCGCGCTGACGCGGCCGCGGATCTCGTCCGGCGTTTCGTACTGCACCAGCAGATGGCGCACGTACACGCTGACCATGTCGCCGGCGCCGAGCGCGAACAGGGCCAGCAGGGCGATATTGAAATTGCTGGTCCAGCCGAGCGTGAGCGTGGCCACGCCGAACACGGCGACGCCGCCGAACATCCAGGCGCCGACATGGCGCCGGATCGGCACGAAGGCCAGCGCGATCGAGCACAGGGCGGCGCCGGCGCCGGGCGCGGTGCGCAGCCAGCCGAGCGCGGTCGGGCCGGCGTGCAGGACGTCGTGGGCGTAGGCCGGGCAGCAGGGCGGTGGCGCCGCCGAACAGCACCGCGAACAGGTCGAGCGAAATGGCGCCCAGCACGATCGGGCGCGAGCGCACGAAGCGCAGGCCTTCGAGCAAGGTATGCCAGCTCACCGGCGCCGTGCTGCGCACCTGCGGCGCGCTGGTGGTCGAGGCCATCAGGAGCGTGGCAATCAACAGGAGCGCGGCCGCGACCATGTACACGACGGTCGGCCCGAACACATACAACACGCCGCCCAGGACCGGGCCGGCGATGACGGCGACGTGGAAAGTCGAGGAGCCGAGCGCGACGGCCTGGCCGAAATCCTTGTCCGGCACCAGGTTGCGCAGCACCGCCTGCGAGGCCGGCATCATGAAGGCGCGCGCACTGCCGAACAGCACCAGCACCGCGAACACCGGCCAGACCACGCGGCTGCCGCTGGCGGTGAAGGCCAGCAGCAGGGCGCTGACGAGCAGCTGGGTCAGCATGCAGAACACGATGATCTTGCGCCGGTCGTAGCGGTCGGCCACGTGGCCGGCCCACAGGATCAGGACCAGGAAGGGCGCGAACTGCGCCAGGCCGATCAGGCCGAGGTCGAACAGGCTGCCGGTGATCTGGTACACCTGCCAGCCGACCGCCACGCTTTGCATCTGGACGGCAAGCGTGCCGAGAAAGCGTGCGGAGAGATAAAAGGAAAGATTACGGTTGCGCAGGACACCGAGGCCGCTGGACGAGGAAAGCAGGGACATGAAGGGGCAATCGACTGGCGAGAAGCTGTCAATTGTGCCTGATATAAGCGGCTCCCTGCTGAGTGCCCTGGGTGGACACGGCGCCACCCACCGCCCCCCATCACTCCTGCGCCAGATCCGCCTCGGTCGTAAACGCATCGGCAAAGAACTCGTCCGCCGGCAAGCCGCACTGCGCCACATACTCGGTGCGCGCGGCGTCGACCATCAGCGGCGCGCCGCAGGCATACACCTGGTAGCCCGACAGGTCCGGGATGTCCTGCATCACGGCCGCGTGCACGAAACCGGTACGCCCGGTCCAGGCATCTTCCGGCAGGGCGTCGGAGACCACCGGCACGTAGGTGAAGTCGGGCATGGTCGTGGTCCAGGCCTGGCACAGTTCGTCCATGTACAGGTCTTGCGGACGGCGTCCGCCCCAGTACAGGCGCACGGGACGGGTCGACTTCAGGTGCATCAGGTGTTCGACCAGGGCTTTCACCGGCGCGAAACCGGTGCCCGAGGCCAGCAGCACGATCGGCTTGTCCGATTCCTCGCGCAGGAAGAAGGTGCCGAGCGGTCCTTCGAAGCGCAGGATGTCGCGCTCCTTCATGGCGCCGAACACGTGCTCGGTGAACAGGCCGCCGGCCATGTGGCGGATGTGCAGTTCGAGCGGGCGCTCCAGGCTCGGCGCGCAGGCGATGCTGTAGGCGCGGCGCTTGCCGTCTTTCAGCAGGAATTCGACGTACTGGCCGGCGCGGTAGGCCAGCGCTTCGTTGGCCGGCAGCTGCAGCGTGACGATCGCGACGTCCGGCGCGGCGCGCGTGATCGACTGCACCCGGGTCGGCATCTTGCGGATCGGATAGTCGCTGCTGCCGCCGATCTCGCGCGCCTCGATCACGACGTCGCCCGTCGGGCAGCGCGCAGCAGAACAGCGACATGCCCTGCAGTTTTTCCTGCTCGGAGAGGGCGCGCGCCTGGTGCGGCTTGTGGGTCACGGCGCCATCGAGCACCTTGCCCTTGCACGATCCGCAGGCGCCGTTCTTGCAGCCGTAGGGCAGGCCGACGCCGGCGCGGATCGCGGCCGACAAGACGGTTTCGTCGTCCTCGCAAGTGAATTGGGTGCCGCTGGGCTGGACAGTGATCAGGAAAGTCATGCGTTACGTTAATTAGTAAATCATTGCAGAAGCCGAATCGTCGATCGGGCGGATTTTTATGCTAGAGCAGGTTTGGCATTTTACCGCGCCCCGCCAAGGTCGGCCATCACGGGAAAGCGCGCGCCCGGGTCCCGTTTTTGCTTACAATCGCGGCATGAAGCTCAACCATCCAATCCGAATTGCCCGTCCGCGCCTGCTGTTGATCGGCTGCGGCGACGTCGGCATGCGCCTGCTGCCCCTGCTGTGCGCGCGTTTTCGCGTCTTTGCGGTGACCCGCGATGCCGAGCGCTGCGCCGCGCTGCGCGCGCTCGGCGCGATGCCGATCGTGGCCGACCTCGACCAGCCCGCCAGCCTGGCGCGCCTGCGCGGCCTGGCGCAGTACGTCGTGCACCTGGCGCCGCCGCGTCCCGAGGGCATGCTCGATGTGCGCACCCGCAACCTGGCCGCCGTCCTGCCCGCGGGGGCGCGCCTGGTGTACGTCAGCACCAGCGGGGTCTACGGCGATTGCGGCGGGGCGCTGATCGACGAAACGCGCACCGTGGCGCCGAAAAACGCGCGCGCCGCACGCCGCGTCGACGCCGAGCGCGTGCTGCGCGCCTGGGCCATGCGACCGGCGGCAGCGCCGCGATCCTGCGCGTGCCCGGCATTTATGCGCGCGAGCGCCTGCCCTTGAAACGCCTGCGCGAAGGCACGCCGGCGCTGCGCCCGGAAGACGACGTGTATACGAACCACATCCAGGCCGACGACCTGGCGCGCATCATCGCGCTGGCGCTGTTTCGCGCGCGGCCCGGGCGCGTCTACCATGCGACCGACGACACGCGCCTGAAAATGGCGGACTATTTCGACGCCGTGGCCGATGCATCCGGCCTGCCGCGTGCGCCGCGCCTGCCGCGCGCCGCATTGCGCGACGTGGTGTCGCCGCTGTTGATGTCGTATATGTCGGAATCGCGCCGCCTCGACAACACGCGCATGCGGCGCGAACTCGGCGTGCGCCTGCGCTATCCCGACGTCGGGCACGCGCTGGCGCAATGGTCGCTGGTAGAATGACGCCCCGCCCGACGAGCATCCCTATTTAGAAAGTGCCAACACCATGACGACCCTGACCTACGAAGCGTTTCTCGACGAAGTAACGACCTTGCTGACCGAGCTCTACGAACTGGACGACGAAGCGGCCATCAAGCTGGTCGTGGATGCCCAGGCCGACGATTATTTCGTGGCGCACGACGATCACGAAGCAATGCGTACGGTCGAGCAGGCAAAAAAAGACGCGACCCATTTGTTCGAGACCAAGCAGAACAAGCAGCAGACGCAGGAACGGCAACAGCTGCGGGCACGTCAAAAGAAATCCTGATCAGAAATCGACCGGGTTCGGCACCGCATCGAGCATGCGGTCGTAGACAGGCGCGGGCTCGCGTCGCCGATGCCGGGCCGGGGTTGCGGCGAGCAGGTTGTCGGCGGACGGAATCAGGATATGGACGGTGGTGCCGCCATGGGGACTGCTGGTGACGAGGCACTTGCCGCCGAGGATGCGGACCCGTTCTTCGATGCCGACCAGGCCGAAGGAGCCCGGCTTCTGGCTGCCGGCCCTGGGCAGGCCGACCCCGTTGTCGCTCACCGTCATCGAAATCGAATCGGCATCGCCCGCCAGTTCGACCCGCACGGTGCGTGGCGTGCGCATGGCGCGACACGTTGGTGAGCGATTCCTGGAGGATGCGGAACAGCGTCGTCGCGCAGCGGTCGCTCACATGCAGGTCGGGATCGTGCGAGACCAGTTCGCAGGCCAGGCCCGTGCGCCGCTGGAACTCGGCGATCTGCCAGTCGACCGCCGCCGTCAGGCCCAGGTCGAGCACGTGCGGACGCAGGTCGTTGATGATCTGGCGCACGCTCTTGATCGTCGCATCGATCTGCTCGAGCATCAGGCGCGCGCGCGCGTGCAGGCGCGGGTGGCGCTTGCCGGTGCGCGAGGCGAGCAGGTCGACCTCGATGCGCAGCGCCAGCAGGTTCTGGCCGAGGTCGTCGTGGATCTCGCGCGCGATCCGTTTGCGCTCGCCTTCCTTGATGCTTTCCGCGTGCCCCGCCAGGCGCCGCAGGTTTTCGTTGGTTCGCTGCAGCTTCGTTTCGCTGGCGCGCAATTCCTTGGTCATGTCCTCGGCCAGTACGATGGCGCGCCGGCGCGACGAACTGAGCGTCTGGAACAGCGCGTACAGCAGGGCCGTGCCGATCATGCCGGCGAACATGGCAACCCAGGGCAGGGCCGTATCGATTCCCGAATACATGCTGCTCTTGCGCACGCTGAAATCGATGTCCCAGCCGCGCCCGCTGACGCCGACCGGCAGCAGCGCCCGGAACACCTGCGCCTCGTCGCGCACGGCGCCGGCCTGGTTGTCGAAGTAAATGGCGCGCCGGTACACGCCGGGTTGTCCGCCCGGATCCTCGGTCGGGCTCATGCCGGAGATGATGAGCCGCGTCGCCCCCTTCGGCATATTGTCGAGCACCCCCTTGGCCAGGCGCTCGACGGAAAAGCCGATGCCGACCGAACCGATATAGGCGGCGCGGCGCCGGGCCACGTCGTCGCAGCGGCATGGCGGTGCGGTAGACCGGCATGCGCATGCCGAGTCCGGTGGTGGTGGAGGTGATCCGTACCAGGGTTCCCGAGGTCGACACTTCGCCGCTGTCGCGCGCCTGCGCCAGCGCCAGTGCGATTGCGGGACGCGCCTGCAGGTCGACGCCGATGCGGTCCGCCCAGATCGTGGCCGGTTCGATGAAGGTCAGCACCGTGTAGTCGGGGCGGCGGCCGGCCGGGAGGATCGAAAAGCTGCGCCGTCCGTCGACATTGCGCAGCATCCGGGCTTCGAATTCGTCGCGCTCGGCATCGACGACATGGGCGGCAAAATTGATCGTCTCGATACCGGGAAACTGGCTGGCTCAGGTCGAGGCCGGCCACATAGCGGCGAAACGCGTCGCGCGTCACCTCGCCCGTCGTCATGAACAGGCTGGAGGTGCCGCGCAGCAAGTCGGCATAGGATTTGATCCGGCCATCCAGGGTGGACTGGACGGTGCGCGCCATGTACGTGAAGCGATTTTGCGCATCGTTTTCGATGGCCTGCTCGGTACTGACATACAAACCCACGCCCACGACGAGCGACAGCAATCCGCCCAGCCAGGAGTCGAGCCTGATTGCCTTGATTCGTGCCAGCGGGCCGGCCGTGATCGCCATGTTTGGGTCCGGGAATATGATCCTGTTTGATGTGGATCAGAATCGCCCAAGCTGCCTTGGCTGAAACCTCGCAGACCTGATAGTTGACGTGGAGACAAGTTGGATAAAAAATCCCGCCGCGGAAAGTCCCGGCGGGTCTCTGGAGAGTCTGCGGCCTGTGTTCAGCCGCTTGCATCAGGCTGCCTTGACAATGCCCGGACCGACGCACCAGGCGGTTTGCGTATCGCCGGCCTTGGCGATGTCCGGGCCGACGCACCAGGCGCGGGATGGACGTCGGCTTCCTGCGCATAGGGCAGGTTGAAGGTCGCCTGATACAACTCGCGGATGCGTTCGCCGGCCTGCCGTTGAATCTCCCGGCCATGCTCGTCCTCCATGCCGAGGTAAGGGGAATGGTGCTGGAAGTAGCCGAAGATCTGCTCGCAATCGCGGGCGTACTTCATGGTGTCGAGGATGTGGTAATGCCAGAAGGTGTCGACGTCCTTCAGCGGCGCGATCTCTACCTTCGGGAAGGTTTTCATGCAGGTACAGGAAGCGGCGGTATTCGGTTTCCACGGCCTCCGCGCGTTCCAGCGACCAGCCTTCGCCGGATTCCACATGGATCAGCTTGATCTTGATCGGAGTGAGGTCGAGGGCGGCGATGAGGGCAAAGTCGTCAGTCGAGAACATGGTCTATCCTTTGTCTTGGTCAGTGCATTATTGTTCGGATTTGGCATGACGGGTTCAGATGTTCCCGATATTGACAGGCTCCTGTCAAGGTGCGCTTGATGGAAATCAGAATGTTCCCGATACTAGATTGGCTGCAACTATTGAAATTGATGAGTTGCGCCACACCGCATTCGCAGTGCAAGAAAAGCCGCCCCGGCAAGGCCGGGGCGGGCAAGTTCGACACGTAGCTGCTGTGAGCCTGTGTCAGAGCCGCATGCGGTTTGCGTGGATGCCCGGCGAAGACGCACCAGGCCGTCTGGACGTCGGCCGCCTTCACGATGCCCGGCGCAGAGCGCACCAGGCGGTCTGGACGTCGGCTTCGCCCTGACGACTGCCCGGGCTTGAGACGCACCAGGCGGTCTGGCACGCCTGATCCGGCCGCGCCTTGACAGATGCCGGGCGAGACGAAGCACCAGGCCGAGTTTGCCGCCTGGCGCATGGCGGGATCCGAGGCCGTTTGCACATCGGCAGCTTCGAGTGCGCCGTCGGTCCTCAGCGGACGCACATACGATACGCCGAACGTGGACTCATACAACTCGCGCATGCGCTCGCCCGCCTGCTGCTGCAGCTCGGCGTCGTTTTCGCCCATCAGGCCGAGGTAGGGATAATGGTGCACGAAGTAACCGAAGGCCTGTTCGCAATCGCGGGCGTATTTCATCGTATCCAGGATGTGGTAGTGCCAGAAGGTGTCGACATCCACCAGCGGCGCCGTTTGCACATGCGGGAACGCCTTCATCAGGTACAGGAAGCGGCGATATTCGGTTTCGATGGCATTGGCGTGGTCCAGGGACCAGCCTTCGCCGGATTCCTTGTGCATCAGTTTGTTTTAATTGGGTTCAAATCCAGAGCGGCGATAAGGGCGAAGTCGTTATTCGAGATCATGATCTATCCTTTTGTTTTGGCTACTGCATCGTTATTTTGCGTTGGGTTGTTGACTATCGATGTAGTGGTGCTGGCAAATGGTTAGTCCTCCTCCAGGTGGGCCATCTCGTAAGTATTGATGTGAAGCACTGAGATGAATTCTCTACGTCAAGCGCCTTAAAATCGTTGATTTTCCGCAAGTTGAGTCGCGTCAACAAAAATTTGTCTCAAAAACGCCTACAACCCGGCGGGCAGTAGGCCTACAAGAAACATGCTTCTGCGACTACAGGTCATCCAGGGCGGGATAGGGGTACGGAAGGGGCCGCCGGTAAATCGGCGACGGACAGCAGATTGTTGGCTGAGGGGATGGAAATGTGGACGGTGGTGCCGGCCTGCGGACCGCTGGCAATCACGCATTTGCCGCCCAGGATACGAATCCGCTCCTCGATGCCGACCAGACCGAACGAGCCCGGCTTGTTGCGGCCGCTTGGCGCAGGCCGATACCGTTGTCGCTGATGGTCATCGATCAGCATGCCGGGCTCGATGGCGAGTTCGACCCGGACACTGGTCGCGCGGGCGTGCTGCGAGATATTGCTCAGCGATTCCTGCAGGATGCGGAAGAACGCCGTGGCGCAGTGGTCGTCGACGTCGATGTCGTGTTGTGCTCGATCAGCTCGCAGACCATGCCGGTGCGCCGGCGGAACTCGGCGATCTGCCATTCGACCGCCGGCGTTCAGGCCCAGGTCGAGCACGTTCGGACGCAGGTCGTTGATGATCTGGCGCACGCTCTTGATCGTGGCGTCGATCTGGTCTAGCGTGCAGCGTGCGCGCGCGTGCAGGCGTGGGTGGCGCGTCGCGGTGCGCGAGGCGAGCATGTCGGCCTCGATGCGCAGCGCCAGCAGGTTCTGGCCGAGGTCGTCGTGGATTTCGCGGGCGATGCGCTTGCGTTCCTTTCCTTGATCTGGTCGGCGTGCGCTGCCAGGCGGCGCAGGTTGTCGTTGCGATATTTGCAGCTTGGCCTGGCTGTCGCGCAATTCGCCGGTCATCGCCTCGGCAATGCCGATGGCGCGCCGGCGCGAGGAACGAGAGCGTCTGGAACAGCGCGTACAGCAGCGCGGTGCTG
Source organism: uncultured beta proteobacterium (assembly GCA_963729765.1). Lineage (GTDB taxonomy): Bacteria > Pseudomonadota > Gammaproteobacteria > Burkholderiales > Burkholderiaceae_D > Telluria. The sequence goes on from CAVSPL010000008.1 coordinate 620,097, forward strand.
GTCATCCCCGCCAGCATCGCGACCCAGGGCAGGACGTTGTCGATGCTGGAATACAGGCTTCGCTTCTTGACGCTGAAATCGATGTCCCAGCCGCGTCCGTCTGCGCCCACCGGCAACAGGGCATGAAACTCGGTCCGCTCATCGGGCTCCACGCCCGCCCGGTTGTCGAAATACACGACACGGCGATACACCGTCGGCGATCTGCCGGCTTCCTCGACCGGCGCCATGCCGAAAATGGCGAGCCGCGTCGCGTTTTTCGGCATGGTGTCGAGCACGCCGTGCGCAAGACGATCGACGCTGAAACCAACCCCGACCGTCCCCAGGTAAGCGGCGCGGCGCTGGGTCACATCCTGCACCGGCATGGCGGCGCGGTACACCGGCAAGCGCATCGCAAGGCCCAGCATCTTCGATCCGGATTTCACCGGGGAGCCCCCGGTCAACAGTTCGCCCGTGTCGCGTGAACGCCCCAGAACCCGCACCCCGCCCGCCACCGTTTGCATGTCGAAGCCGATCCGGCTGATCCAGGCCGCGCCCGGTTCGACAAAGGTCAGCACCGTGTACTCGGCGCGCCGCCCCGCGGGCATGATCCTCGCGTTGCGCCCGCGCCCGTCGATGTTTTGCAGCATCTGCGCTTCGAACTGGCCGCGTTCGGCGTCACGCAGATAGCGGGCGAAATTGATCGACTCGACGCCGGGGAAATTGTGGGGCAGGTCGAGGGCGTTGACGTAGCGGCCGAACGCGTCGCGTGTGACCTCGCCCGATGCGCTGAACAGGCTGGCGGTGCCTCGCAGCAAATCGGCGTAGGTCTTGAAGCGGCTTTCCAGGGTCAACTGGACATTGCGCGCCATATGGCCGAAGCGGCTGCGGGCGTCGTTTTCGACCGCCTCGCTGGTGATGAAGTGCAGGGCGACGCCGACGCTGAGCGAGAGCAGTGCGCCCAACCAGGAGCCGAGCTTGATCGATCTGATTTTCGTGACGCTGTTGGCCGTGATCCCCATGTCCAATTCCGTCTCAGATGCTTTGCTTGATTTGCATCAGAATCGCGCAAGCCGCTCTGGCTGAAACCTCGCACCTCTGCTAGTTGACGGTCTGGGAAATCGGATAAAAAAAATCCCGCCGCGGAAAGCTCCGGGGCGGGATGTGTTGGCGGCAATACCGATGCTTACTTGCCCCAGCTATCCTTGAG